>NZ_JOAI01000011.1 GCF_000717715.1 Streptomyces sp. NRRL B-24484
CAGCCCGCGCACCGCACCCTCCGCGCAGAACCAGTCGCCCCGAGCCCGCGCCGCCTCGACCAACGGCTCCGGACCGCCCCGTTCGAGGATCTCGTCCACGATGCGGGGCGGCACGCCGCCGAAGTTCCTCAACTGCCATTCGAGATCGTCACGGTTCACGGAGGCACCCTAGGTGATCAATTCCAAGGGGTGCCTGCGGAGGGTGTGTGGGGGTGGGCGGTCAGGCGTCGGGGCCGACTTCGGGGTGCGTGAACCGTACGGGCTTGCCCAGTGACCGGGCGTAGGCGATTTCGGCTCGGGTGCTGTCTCCGATGTAGTCGCCGACGACGAGCGCCTCATCAGCGAGCCGGATCTTCGCTCGGTGCAGATCGTCGAGTCGAGCCTTCAGCGCCTCGGCCTCGACAGGATCGGACCAGAGTTCGTGCGGCGACTTCATGTCGCAACCCGGCTTGACGACGATCCTTCCGGCTTCGGTCTCCCGCAGATCGGCCTCGGCCATCTCGGTCATGAAGCGGGTGGAGCCGCAGATCACGACGATGCGCGGGAGGCTCAGCTGCTTCTTCGCCTCGGCGAGAACCTCCTCGGGGCTGAGCGGTTGCGGGTGTGACACCGGTTCCTCCTGCTGGTGCGGTCCAAGGGCCGAGCCCGATCAGGCGTGCCGCCTCGACCGCGCACGTCAGGAAGGCGAGCCCGTTCCGTGCTTCCGTCCTCTTGCTCGTGACACCATTCTGGGCTGACGCATCACCAGGCCGCGATCGGCGCCGACCGTCGCCTCGTCGTGGCCGTCGACATGCCGGTGCCGGGCCCGGTGAGCCCAACGGCCGGCCACCGAAACGCTGCAGGAGCACGCGTGAAGTATGTCGATCTCGACGCCGGGTCGGCGAACTGACCGGGGTCCTCGACCCCCGCCGCTACCTCGGGCTGCTTCCTGCCATGAGTGCGAGCCTGCCCCCGGGCGCCAGGGCATTCGCCACCGACCCGAGCCACTACGAGTTCGTCGGACGACGCTGCGTGAAGGACTTGGCGTTCCACCAGGTCGATGTCGGGGGGCGGAGGCCGGGACTTCGAGCTCCACCTCCGCCACAACTGCTGGAAGCACGACGAGGACCTGGTCATCCGCTGCACCGGGGTTACCGGAGTCCGGATCGGGACCTCGGACGGGCCCGCGACCTGGGACGACCTCGGCACGCTGATCCTGGACGAGATCCTTCCCCACGCCCGGGGCTGCGTCCACGAGATGGCCTTCGGGCCCGTGACCGTCGTCGTCACCTGCGACGACCTGATCGCGACATGGGTCGAAGCCGACTGCCCCGAAGGGGGACGAGGCTGACGATCGAGCTCAGGGTGTGTGCTCGCGAGGTGCGAGTTCCTTGGTGGCGGGCTCGTCGGGTGTGGCGCGGTGCTGGGCGGGCACCGAATCCTCCGGCGGAGGGGGCGGGGTGTCGTCGGCCGTCCACGGCCAGGACGTCGGGGGCGGGCCGAAGGCGCGACGGGCGGCCCGCACGCTGAGGGTGGCGAGGGCGGCGTTGGCACCGCCGCCGATCACGGCTCCGATGCCGAAGGGGGCGACCCGGCCGAGGACGATGATTCCCTGCTTGGTCCCGTACTTCGTGATGAAGTTCCGCCCGAGGATCCGGTTGATCTGACGCAGCGTCTCGACGGGCACCTTGGTGACGATCTGCCGTCCCCAGTGCTGGCCCGTCCGTTCGGCGACCTTGCTGATGGTGGCCGAGCCGCTGCCGCCGAGCATGATGCCCATGACGATCGTCCGGCGGCGCTCGAGCTCGTCGATGGGGACGCCGTGGACCTCGGCGACCGAGAGCGCGAAGAGGGCACTCAGCTCCAGGGACGAGAGGGCCTCGCCCGCCGACATCGCCAGCGCGACGCCGGTGCCGACGCCCGGTGCGGCCGCGGCTCCGCCGACCGCCGCACCCGTCCCGGTCAGGGCGCTGACGTACATCCGCTCCAGCGTGCGGATCACCTCCGCCGGCGTCGCCTCCGGGTTCCGCTGGCGGGCCCGGGCGATGTTCTTGCGCACCAGCGGGCTCTGGAAGTCGATCGCCTTGTCCAGGAGGTCGAGGACCCGCTGCCCGGGTACGGCGGGTGCCGGCTCCGCGTTGTCGGGGGCGCCTGTTGCCATGCGTGGAACTCCTCAGGTCGTCACGTTCCGGCCGAGTCTCCCACTCGACCGGTCGTGTCGACCTTGCTTTGGACGGATCGGGGCACCAAGAGGGATGACTGCAGAGGAAGTTGGCCGGTCGGTGATCAGATCCGCGGAGGCACCGGGCACCGGCGGAGGACCATGAGCGAGTCATCCTGGGTCGCCACCATGGCGAAGGGGAAGCGGTCGAGTTCCAGACAGAGGGCGACGTCATCGGGATGGGCACCCTCGCGCACGCCCTGCGCCAACTCCTCGGCGGCGCGGGAGGCTGCGGCGCGGCCGAGGAAGCCGGCCGGATCCGTGGCCGTCCCGGTGGCCCGTCGGGCGATGTACTCGGCACACGCCAGGTCCTCGTCGGCCCGCCCGTCCTCTCCGGTGACCACGAACGTCACGTCCTCGTCGCCCCGCGTGCGCAGGAGCCCAGCCGTCGCCTCCGCCACCACGAACCCGGCGCACAGCACCAGCGAGGCGTCCTTCACCGCGAGTGCGCCCACCGTTCCGGCCGTGGTCTTCTGCACGACCGTCCGGCCGCGGAGGTCGGCGGAGCGCAGCAGACCCGGGGAGTTGACCAGGTCGAACCCGGGCGCCGGCGGGCCGTCCTTGAGCGCCGCCCACTCCGGGTGGCGGGCCTTGAGGGCCAGGGCGTCGTCCAGCGACCCGGCGAGGACGATCTTCTCCGCCCCCCGGTCGAAGGCCCAGGCGGCCACCGTGTAGGCGCGCATGACGTCGATCACGACCGCCACGGAGGGGACTTCGACCAGGTCGGTGATGCCGAGGAAGCGTGCGTCCATCCGCTCATGATCGCGCAGGACCGGCCCGCGGAGCCCCGGCCGTGACGCGCGTCACGGCAGCGGCCCGGCAGCGGTGCGCGGCCGGTGGGCTCGTCGCCGTGGGCCGATGCACTGAGATGCACTGACGTGCCGGCGAGCCGTGACGTAGCGTCACGCTAGGCGAGGTGTGTGATGGTTGTTGGTCACGGGCTGTGAGTGCGGTTGTGCGGTCCGGTGCGCGGAGGAGAATGGAACGGCGGACACATGAGGCCCGCTCCTCCCTGCGCGCAGCGCCGAGGGCGCCCTGTCGCCGGTCCGGCAGCCCCGGGTCGAGCGCGGCGGACAGCACGCCCCGAAGCCGGTGCGGCGTCGCGGCCGCCGCTGTCGACCCGTCCGATCTTCCGGGGTGTTCTCCGGGAGACGTGTTCCCCATGGCCCGGTCGTACGACGACCTCCCACATCGGTCGCGCGAGGCCACCTTCGCCCCTGCGATGGTGACGGCCGGGGAGCCCTGCCGCGGCCTGGACCCCGAGCCCCGGGTGGACCGCGGTCGGCCGGAGAACGCCTGCGCTGCCCGTACGGCCGGGAGCAGGAGCTCCTCGTCGCGCGGGCGGGGCGGGCGAGGGGCCGACGGGCACCCCGACTTCGAGTCCCTGCAGAAACCCGCCGACGCGCACCGATGCCGCGTCGGCACCTGACGGGCTGCGTGCAGCCCGGTGAACGGCGAAGGAGACAGCCGTGATCACCATAGGAACCTGGAACGTGGAGAACTTCTGCCGACCCCCGTCGGCCGGCAGCCCGCCCGACCCGAACAGGTGCGCCGCGAAGGACGAGGCGACCTACGAGGCCAAGGTCGAAGCCCTTGCCGGAGTCGTCTCGGAGATCGCGCCGGACCTGCTCGGCGTGCAGGAGGTCGGCAGCCAGGAGGCCGTGGACGACCTCGTGGCGAAGCTGCCGGGCACCTGGCACTCCGCCGTCTCGACCCACCCGGACCAGCGCGGCATCCGCGTCGGCGTGATCAGCCGCTGGCCGCTCCTCGACGTGCAGCAGCGGATCGCCTTCCCCGACCGTCTCGGCGCCGTGCAGGTCGAGGACGACGGTGCCCCCATCCGGGAGATGGGCCGCGGTGGCCTCGCCGTCCGCGTCGAGCCCGCCCCCGGGCAGAGCGTGCACGTCGCCGTCTGCCACCTCAAGTCGAAGCTGCTGACCTTCCCCGGCAACCAGCACAGCACCCACGACGAAGGCCTGCGCGCCCGGTACGCCGCCTACGCGCTGTTCCGCCGCGGCGCCGAGGCCGTCACCATGCGCGGCCTGGCCGACGACCTGCTCCGGGGCGACGGCAAGAACCGGGACGTGATCGTGCTCGGTGACTTCAACGACGACTGGAAGGCCGCCACCACGCAGATCCTCTACGGGCCGCCCGGCTCCCAGTTCGGCACCGGAGGCTTCGACCACCCGGACCAGGGCGACGCGATGCGGCTCTGGAACCTCGCCCCGCGGATCCTCGAACAGGGCGGCTACTCCCGGATCTTCGAGGGCCAGCACGAGCTGATCGACCACATCATGATCAGCCACTCGCTGCTCGCCAAGTTCCGGACGGTGTCGACCGGCAACGAGAAGCTCCCGAGCGTCACCGAGGCCCGGCCGGCCGCGTCGCACGACCAGCCCTCCGACCACTCGCCCGTCGCCGCGACCTTCGACCTCTGACGCCCCACCGGCAACCCCACCCCCGGTCCCCGTCGACGCCACTCCGGCGCGGCGGGGCCGCGCGGCCACCCGCCGTGACCGTGGAAGGCCGTACCGCGCCGGAGGTCGAGTCGGAGGCGCGCGTCCGCCGTCCTTCGGCCGAGGCGTTGGACCGCGAGTCCGGTCGTTCAGGCTTCTTCGCGGGTGCCCTGGATCCTGGTCGGGGTTCCGTCCGGGGTGAACGGGTGGTGGAAGGTGAAGGCGTGCGCTGCGGTGCCGTGGCGGTGGAGGTGTTCCAGCCGGGAGACGCCGTCCTGCCAGGTGGGTATCGCGTCGTCGGAGACCCACCAGGCCACGTGGCCCGGGTGGCCGAACCTCTCGAACCAGTCGTGACGCCGGTTCAGGGCCGTGCGGTGCAGGCCGGTGTAGACGGCGTCGAAGGCGGGGCGCAGGTCGGTCCAGAGCGAGAGGGTCACGGCCAGGGCCGTCGTTTCTGCGGTACGGCCCTTGCCGTACCAGGTCGGTACCGTGAACTCGCCCCAGGCGCCCCAGTCCGCATCGAAGAGCACGCCCCGTTCAGTGTCCGCCGGTTCGGCGCGTGCGAGGTATCCGGGGTGCTGACTGATCGTCCGGTAGACGGCCTCGCCGGCGTCGTAGAACTCGCGGGTGAGAGGCCCGGGGTCGGCGAGAGGCGACTTCAGGACGCCGAAGGTGTAGAGCGCAAGTCGGGGCATGGGTTTCTCCCTTGGTTCGGGGGCGTCTGCTGTGGACGCGGTTCGGTGGCGGGCGCCCGGGGCGTGACCGAGTCGGCGCGGCGCGGGCGGGCCAGGCTGGAGGAACTCCCGTGCGGCCGTGGGCGATTGCTGGGGACCAGGTGAAGGTAGCTGCTTCCGCGGGCCCTGTCGACGTTGCGTTTTGCCTGGCTGTGTGGCCTCTTGTGGCGCTCAGCGGGGGTGCGGCGTTCGCGCGGTGGCCGGAAGAGGGCCGGTTGGGGGCGGCCGTCCGTGTGAATGATGGGTCCATGTCATTGGACTCGGTCGTGGAGTGGTTCGACGAGTGGACGCATCTGGTGTGTGGGACCGCGAGTTGTGGTGGCGGGGTGGCGTTGTCGGCCGGACGGTGCGAGATCGTCCACGTGCACGAGGGCGCCGGGGTGGACGTGCACCTGACCCGGTGGGCGATCGGGAGGTTCGCGCAGGAGCTGCGGCAGGTGGCCGGGGTCCGGGTGCCGGAGAACTGCGCGTGGGTCACGGTGGGCGTCGAGTGCCAGGCCGACTCGGACGTGCTGATGACACTGGTGAGTCTGGCGCTGCACGCCCACGCCGCGGACGGGGCGTCCCGGGCCCCGGCGCCGTGCACGGTGCGGCGGGTGTACGGCGGGGCCGTGCGCCGACGGTGGAGGTGACCGCCCGCCGGGTAGGGCGGTGACGCGGCCGTATGCTGCTCGGTTCGCCGCTCGGCGGGGTGGCGTGGGGACCGGAGGGGTCGCGGTGGTCGAGGGACTGTGGGAACGGGTGCTGCACCAGCGCGGAACCCACTCGGCGGTGGTCGTCGCGGGCGGTCGGGTCGTCGTGCACGAGCGGCGCACGCGCCTGGTCTGCCTGGATGCGGTGGACGGCGCGGTGGCGTGGGACCTGCCGGTGGGGACGTGGCCGCGTGCGGTGGTCGTCACGGGGGACCGGGTGCTGGTGCTGCCGCAGGACAGGCCGGTGCTGTCGTGCATCGGCCTGACGACGTGCGAGGTGTTCTGGCGTGCGGAGGTGCCGGCCTGGACCGGGAACGTGGCCGTCGCGGGCGGTGTGGTGCTGGCCGGCGGGTGGCGCGGGTACACGCCGCTGACGGCCATCGACCTGACGGACGGTCGGCTGCGCCGACGGATCGCGACGACCGTGGAGACGGAACGGCCGGCCGCCTGGTCCGGGGGTCTGGTGCTGGGCAGCGGGACGAGGGCGTGGCTGATCGACCCGCAGGACGGGCGGGAGCTGGAGGCCTGGCAGCTCTCCCGGCCGCTGGCGGGTGCGGACGGCCGGGCGGTGTTCACCGTGCTCGATGCGGACCGCTGCGCAGTCCGCTGCGGGGAGGACGCGGTCGTCGTGCTCCGTCGCGGGCGGGGACGGGACGAACCGTTGGCGACCCACGAGGGGCCGCTGCTCGGTGGGGCGCCGTTGGCCGTCGGCGGCCTGCTGTGGCTGCGCGAAACGCGGTCCGGCGGCGAGTACGTCGCGGTCGATCCGCTGGACGGGGCGCGCCGGTGGCGGACCGCGGTGGGGCGGCCGACGGCCGAGGGGGTGGTCCGGGCGGGAGGGGGCGTCGTGGTCGCGTCCGAGGACGGCACCCTGTTCCGCCTGCGGGCCGGGGGTGAGGTGTCCGAGCGGCACCGGCTCGGCGGCCGGATCGCGGCCCTGCACGACCTGGGGGACGGCCGACTGTTGACCGTCGCCCGCAACGGGCTTCGGGTGTGGAAACTATGACGATCCGTCACATGATGTGCCGATGCCGCCCGGAGGTCAGGGGCGGCCGAGGAGGGCCGCGCCCGCGACGGTGTCCGTCCGGGCGGTGAAGAAGTCGGTGAAGGCGGTGACGAACTCCTTCTCGCTGATCCGGCCGTCGCCGTCGGTATCCAGCCGGCGGAAGCCGTCGTTGAGTTCGGCCGGGTGGACGCGCGATCCGCCGAACAGGACGCGGTACTCGTCCGCGCAGAGGTGGCCGGTGCCGTCGGTGTCGGCGGCGCGGAACAGGGCGCGCATCGCGGGCACCAGACCGGCGTCCAGGTAGGCCGGGTCCCGGTCGACGCCGTCGAGCATCGCGGAGACGAACTCGGCGCGGTCCACGGCGCCGTCGCCGTCGGCGTCCATGGCCGAGCGGAGGTGGCTCCACCAGGTCTCGAACGCGGCGTAGAGCACGTCCTCCTGCTCGGTGGGGAGTTCGAGCTGCCAGCAGACGGCGTGGACCATGGCCTGGAGGTCGGCGGAGTCGACCCGTCCGTCGCCGGTCTGGTCGAGCACCTGGTGGAAGAAGGTCTCCAGACGGGCTCGTCGGGAGTCGGCGAGGCGGGGCCGGGACGGCGGACGGGTCGCGGCACGCCGGGGGTCCGGTCGCCCGCCGGCAGTGGAGCGATGCCGGTGGCGCAGGTGGTCGGGGAGCCGGGTCATGACGTGTCGCATGCCGTGGTGCAGCACCCAGGAGAGTGTGGCGGCGGAGTGCGTCCTGCGGGTGCCGAAGGTCTCGTGCCAGGCCGGTGGCAGATCGGCCATGGTGAGGCTGTACAGCAGGCGCGCCGCCACGACCCGGAGCAGCGGCCAGGCGGGCCGCAGCCGTCCGAGCCTGCGCGGGGCCGGTGCCTCGCGGAGGATCTCGAACAGCAGGTACCGCACCTGGTCGCCGTACTCGAGGACCTCGCGGATGCCCCGCTCCACGTAGGCGGGCACGTCCGCGGCGGTCGGCGGGAGGACCTCGGCGGGGATGCCCAGCGCTGCGCAGATGTCCCTGAACTCGGCGTAGAGATCGTCGAGTTCGATGGGAGTGAGCCGCGTGCCGGACAGCTCGTGCATGGCCGTGACGGTCTCGTAGAGCGTCACCATCACCCATGCGCGGACCTCCGGGTCCTCAGCCGTGTACGGGCGCCCGGCGTCGTCGCTGCCGTGGATCCTGCGATGGGTGCGGGCCAGCCGGTCCACTTCGAGCCGGCGCTCCTCCGGCCCGGCGGAGAACAGCCGCGCACCGCTGTCCACGGTGTGCTCGATGCGCCGCCACGGGTGCGAGCGGTAGGTCGAGTACCGTGCCATGCCCGCCGCGACGGCGGGATGGGCGGTCTGCAGGACGAGCAACCGCCAGGTCACCAGCCCGATCCGCCACTCGCCGAGGCTGCGGCGCAGCGGACTGCGGATGCCGGTGGGGGAGGAGGAGGGGGAGGGCGACGGGGAGGGCGACGGGGGCGCGGACGTCATGGGGGCTCCAAGGGGCGGGGCGGGCCGACACCACGTTCAACGGGGCGCGGGGCAGGGCGGCACTGTGGATCACTCCTCCGGCCGCCGTCGAGCCCCCGCACGGGCCCGACCGCCGATGGCGGGGGGCACCCCGATCGTTGCCCCGGGTTCTCCGTGCCGTCGTAGCTGCGACGGCGCCCGTTGGCCGGCCGCTGCCACGCTCGCGGACGGATCCGCCCCGACGCGAGGAGTGCCATGAGAGTCAGACCCCCGTCCCGCCGTACCGCGGCGCTCGGCGCAGCCGTCGTCGCGGTCGTCGTGGCCGCGCCGGCCGCGCAGGCGGCCCCCGGCGCGCCGGGTACCCGGCCCTCGTTCTGCCACCACGACAACCGCTCCGCGCCGTTCGCGCAGTACCTGTGCGCCGAGCCCGGCGAGCTGCTCGACGTCCGCATCGGCGACGTGCACCCGACCCAGCCCTCGCTGGGCTACGACGAGGTGTACTACAAGCTGGGCCGCTACACGCTCGGCAAGGACGCGATCAACAAGAAGTTCAGTGATTGGTGCGAGGCCGACGGCCGCATCGACGCCGCGACCGTGCAGCCCGGCGCGCGCCTGGACGACCCGTCCTCCTTCACCTGCCAGCTCCCCGTCGGCGCCGAGACGGCGGACAGCATCGCGCCGATGAAGACGGTCGTGATCGGGCCGCACGGCGAGCCGTTCCTCACCGACGGGCACCACACGCTCACGTCGTTCTACGAGACCCCCGACGGCGGTGCCGACCTGCACGTCCGGCTGCGGGTGCTGGCCAACTACAGCAACCTCACCCGCCAGGCGTTCTGGGACGAGATGCAGGCGCACAAGTGGGTGTACCTGCGCGACCCGGCGGGCGCCCCGGTCGCGGTCAACAAGCTGCCGACCGGCGTCGGGCTGGCCAACTTCAGCGACGACGCGTACCGCGGGCTGCTCTACTTCGGCCGCGACATCGGCTACACCCAGAACGACCTGCCGTTCCAGGAGTTCTACTGGGGCAGCTGGGTCCGCGACACCGCGCCGGTCGACCTGTCCGACTGGAACCCGAACGACCTCGCCGGCTACCTCGCCACGGTGAAGGGCCTGACCCTGGCGATGACGGCGCTGCCGAAGGACGCGGTCGTCGACAGCGGCTTCGACGCCGCCGACCTCGGCGCGCTGGACCAGTGGAACGCGGGCAAGGCCGCCACCAAGGGCGAGTTCGACAAGCTGAGCAAGCCGTACTCCGACGCGAAGCCCGGCAAGCTCGCCTACGCCCTGGAGTACAAGCGGGTCCACGGCCTGGGCTGATCCCGTCCACGGCCCGGTCCGCGCACGGGCGTTGAGCACTCCGGAGGAGGACCGGCCGGCAACGGCCGGTCCTCACAGTGCCATCAGGGTGACTTGAGCGGGCGCCGGATCCGCTGCCCCGCGGTTGTGGTTGGCTCCGGCCATGGGACGTTCGTGGATCGAGTACGGCGGGTGCGGGTTCTGGGCGGCCGACGGGCCGGCCGAGGTGTGGCTGCACCTGCTGGCGCAGGAGGCGGGCCGGGTGGTGGACCGCCCCGGCTGGCTGGAGTCGGCCCGCGCCGAGTGGGAGGAGGGCGCGGCGGTGGGGTTCGTGGGCTGCGTGCCCTGGGGTCTGGACGGGCATCTGGGCGCCGACCCGGGGCGGGCCGCCGTGGTGCTCCGTCTCGTGGCGGGGGTGAACCGGCGCCTGGAGGGATGGGCGCCGGCGATTCCGCGGGCGGCGGCGAACGCCTTCGGGGTGGGCGGCCCGGGGGCCGTGTTCACCGAGGACGTTCCCGTCGGGCCGCTGCTCGGCCTCGGCGCGGCGCTCGCCGGTCTGCTGGGCGACGCGGCGGCGCCGGACCCTTGCGACGGGCCGTGTGCGGAGTAATGATGATTACATGATTACGTCGGAGCAGGAGGCCCTGCGCGGCTGGTTCACCGGCCGGCTGCCGGACGGGCTGTACAGCGAGTTGGTCGAGATCACCGTGGACCGGGAGGAGATCACGGTGATCGGGCGGATTCCGCCGCCGGAGCTGGCGGACGGGGTGTCGGACGCCGAGCGGGAGGCGGCGGTCGAGGGGCGGATCACGGAGTTCCGCGAGCGGACCCGGGAGGCGCGGATGGCCGTCGCGCGGGAGGCCGAGCGGCGGTACGGCCGCAAGGTGTCCTGGGGCGCCGAGTGCGAGGGCGTCCGCGGGCTGTTCACCACGGTCTCGGCGCCGGTGATGACCCGGCTGCGGCAGCCCGAGCGGCAGGTGCTGGACACCCTCGTCGAGGCCGGCGTGGCGCGCAGCCGGAGCGAGGCGCTCGCCTGGTGCGTCCGCCTCGTCCAGAAGCACTCCGAGTCGTGGCTGGACGAGTTGCGCGACTCGCTGGAGAACGTCCGGCGCCTGCGGGCGCAGGGGCCGGACGCCTGAGCGGTCGCGCAGCGGTCACTTCGGCGCCGGTGCCTCCGCCACGCCGGGGCCGGAGGTGGCCGGGCCCTCCCAGAACCTGGAGAGCGCGCCCTCCTTGAACGGGCTCGGGCTGACGCTCAACTCCCCGGCGAACGGCCGGTCGAGGACGAGCACCAGCAGCAGGCTGAAGCCGATCAGCGCCGCCACCGAGCCGACGAACAGCAGTTGGATGCGGCGGCTGCGGATGCCGTAGAGGAAGGTGAGCGGCAGGATCACCACCGCGCCGCCGTACACCAGGATCTGCAGCAGCATCGGCAGTTGCTGTCCGCTCTGGGTGATCCTGGCCCGGCGCTGGCCGGCGACCTGGCCGGCGCTGTCCACCGCCTGGTCGTAGAAGGTCTGCTCGGAGTGCGAGACCGGCTGGTAGGCCTGCAGCGACTGGTAGACCGCCTCCAGCTTGACGGCGGTGCGGTTGTAGTCGCCCTGGCCCGTCCGCATCAGCGGCCACTGCTGCTCCACCACGGCGTGCACGTAGCCGTCGACGGCGCGGTTCACCCGGTCGCGGTCGTCGGCGGGGAAGGCCTGCGCGTCCCGGACGATCTGGGCGGCGGCGGTGGCCTCCGAGGCGACCACGTTCTCCGCGTTCTCCAACTGCGTCCACAGGGTCACGATGACGAAGGCCAGGATCACGCCGTAGATGGCGCCGAACATGCTGAGCACCACGCCCACCATGTCGTTGTGGTCGCCGCTCGCCGTCTGCGGGTAGCGGCGCCGGGTCAGGACGCTGCCCAGTACGGCGAGCACGACGATGCCGCCGACCACGACGGCGCCGAGGGCGAAGGTGGAGAGGTTGTTGAGCAGCCAGACCTCCACCGTCAGACTCCCGCGGCGGCGACCGGCCGGGAGGTGATCGCGATCCGGTTGTAGGCGTTCACCACCGTCGCCGCCCAGGCGACCAAGGCCGCCTCCGACTCGGTGAGCACGGCCCGTGCGGCGCGGTGGAGGTCGCGGCCGGCTGTGCGGTCGTGCACCAGCGTCACCGCCTCGGCCAGCGCCAGCGCCGCCCGCTCGCGCTCCGTGAACAGCTCGGACTCCCGCCAGACCACCAACTGGGCCAGCCGGTCGTCCTTCTCGCCCGCCCGGCGGGCGGCGGTGGTGTGCAGGTCCACGCAGTACACGCAGCCGTTGATCTGCGAGCAGCGGAGGCGGACGAGTTCCAGCAGGATCGGCTCCAGGCCGGCGGCCGCGGCCGCCTCCTCGACGGCGCCGTGCAGCGCGTTCACGGCGGCGAAGGCCTGCGGCGCGAGCCCGATCAGGGGCAGTGGGGCGAGTGTGTCGGTCACGCACCGAGCGTAAGCGCCGGACGGTGCCGCCGTGCTGTCGGAGCGTCAGTGATCACCCGGTCGGGCAGGGCTCCGCGGACGGGTTGACCGTGTCGCCGATTCGGGTCCGCCATCAGTGGTTCGGGCCCGCGCGGGGGAGATGGGCCGTCAACGAAGTTTCGTGCTCACCCGGTTGGCGGTACGTGTGCGATCCGTCACCCGCCGTGCCGGTAGTGTGACGTTCCGTGGCCGCACCGATCGCGTGCCGTCACTCCACAGATCAGCCGGGCGCCACCGCCGGCCCTGTCCCTGGGCCCGGCAGCCCGTGCGAGACACCCCTTGGAGACTTCCGAGATGACCACTTCCGTGCAGCTCGACCGTGCCCAGAAGCGCTTCGACCTCTGGGACGTGAACGGCGACGGCCGGATCGACCGCGCCGACTGGGACGCCGAGGCCCAGCGCATCCTCCAGGCCTTCGGCGAGGCCCCCGGCACCCCGGCCGCCCGTGCCCTGACGGATGCCTACCTCGGCATGTGGGCCTTCTTCGCCGACAAGGCCGGCATCGACGAGCAGACCGGCGCGCTCACCCCGGAGCAGTTCAACCACATCGCCGAGGAGCACGTCCTCGAGAACGGCGGCGCGGGCTTCGGCCGGGTCGTCACGCCGACCATCCAGGCGATCGTCGAGCTGGTCGACGTGGACGGCGACGGCCAGGTCAACCCGGCCGAGTTCAAGAGCTGGCTGGACGCGATCGGCGTCCAGGACGTGAACCCGCTCGAGGCCTTCGCCCAGATCGACGCCAACGGCGACGGCCAGCTCTCCGTCGAGGAGCTCGTCCAGGCCGTCCGCGCCTACCACCTGGGCGACATCGACGTGCCGCTGCTCGGCCGCTGACCCGCACCGCTGCCCGGGCCGGGACGGCGCCCCCGGCCCGGGCCGCGGCATGCCGTCCGGGGCTCCCGGGCTCGCGGTGCGTCAGGAGCCGGCCGGGACGAACCGGACGGGGAGTTCCGGCCGGAGGTCCAGCTTCGCGCCGGTCAGCAGGTGGTCCGCGGCGATCAGCACGTTGTAGTGGTTGGGGAAGTGGCAGGCGTCGAAGCCGAGCACCGTGCCCACCCGGTGCTCCCCGACGAACACCTCGTCACCGCGGTCCAGCACCCCGGCCGCCCCGATCTCCGCGAAGCCGAGGAAGCCGACCCGGTCGATCCGGGCGCCCGCGGCGGTCTCCCGCTGATCGGTGGTCACCAACTCGTGCACCTCGCCCCGCCGGACGCACCGGCTGGCGAACGGCTCCAGGCTCATCCCGCGGTCCTCACGGCTGTGCAGCAGCACCTTCACCAGCGTGCCGGTGACCGTACGCTTCGGCCCGTTCTCGTGCGTCACCGCGCCTCCACCCGCTCGGCCCGGTAGGCGGCCTCGACCACCCGCAGGGCGTCCAGTCCGTCGGGCCCGCGCCCCGGGCCGGCGGCGCACGGCCCGCCGAGGACCACCGCCGCGAACTCCGCCAGCACCCCCTCGTACTCGTGCCAGAGCGACTGCTTGAACCCGGGGTGCCCGGCCAGCATGTCCGCCCCCAGCACCGTGCCGTCCGCCAACTCCACCGCCACGTCCTTGCACTCGCCGAGGAAGGACCAGTCCAGCTCGATCCGGGCGGTCACCCCGTCGGCGCCGGCCAGAGCGAGCACCGCCTGCCGGTCGACGCCCTGCGCGTCCCGGACGACGTCGGCGGACTCCAGCCGCATCGGACCGGCCAGCAGCCGCACCAGGTCGTAGGCGTTCGGGCCGTTGTCGGCCACGCAGCCGCCGCCGCAGCGCTCCGGGTCCAGGTACCAGCGGTCCCGGCCGACGTGCTCCTCGATCCGCTCCAGGTAGCGGACGGTCACCGAACGGAGCGGCACCACGTCCGGGATCCGGGCCCGCAGGCCGGCGACCGCGGCGTTGTACCGGCGGTGGAAGGCGGTGAACAGCGGCACCTGCCGCTGCGCCGCGATCGCGGCCAACTCCTCGCCCTCCGGGGCCCGCAGGGCGAGCGGCTTCTCGACGCAGACCGGCAGCCCGGCGCGCAGCACGTCCCGGCAGATCGCGGTGTGCAGGTCGTTCGGCACGGTGACGACCACCGCGTCCAGGCCGCCCGCGGCGAGCATCGCCCGGTGGTCGGTGTGGCAGCCGACCCGTCCGGCGAAGGGGCGCAGCAGCTCGCGGTCGAGGTCGCAGACGGCGGCGAGCCGGACGTCCGGCACCCGGTCGAGCGCCGCCAGGTAGAACCGGGAGATCACCCCGAGGCCGACCAGGCCGATCCGCAGCCCGCTCACCGCGCGACCTCCGCACCGAGGCCGGCGTCCCGGCCGGTCCCGTCCTCCGCGCCGGCCCCGGTGGCCACCGGGCGGACGCCGAACCGGTCGGCGATGTCCGCGAGTTCGCCGAGCAGAGCGGGCGGCAGCGGCACCCCGTCGCGGTGCGCCTCGGCCGTGCGCCGGGCCTCGTGCCAGCCCGGGTAGGCGACCGGGCCGGCGCCGTCGGCGGGCGGGCAGGCGAGCACGGTGGAGAAGAGGGTGTGCGCGTCCAGCCCGGCCTGCGCGCCGTCGCGCAGGGCGGCGGGCGCGATCGCCAGCGCGAACAGGCCGATGTCGTCGTCCCGCCCGGTCGGGCCGCCGTCGCCGTCCAGGGCCTCCGGCTCGGGGCCGAGGCCGGCACCGGGCAGCAGGGCGGCGAGCACCTCGACCATCAGGCCGAGTCCGAAGCCCTTGAACTCGCCGCCCGAGCCGGCGCCCAGCCAGAGCAGATGGGCGTCACCGCGGTCGAAGGCGCCGGGATCGGTCACCGGGCGGCCCGCCTCGTCCGCCAGCCATCCCGGGGGGACCGCCTCACCCGCGCGGGCGGCCGCCCGGATCCGCCCGGTCGGCACCGCGGTGGTGCTCATGTCGAGGACGTAGGGCGGGAGTCCACCGGCCGGCGCGGCGACGCTCCACGGGTTGGTGCCGAGCAGCGCCACCGCGCCGCCCGGCGGCCGGGCGATCCGCTGGCGGCCGCAGTTGGTCGCGAGCAGCCCGATCATGCCCCGCCCGCAGACCCGGGCCGCGTGGTGCCCGGCGCAGCCGACGTGGGTGGCGCGACGGACGGACACCAGGCCGATGCCGTACTGCTCGGCCCGGTCGGCGGCCAGGTCCATCGCGGCGCCGGCCTGCCACAGGCCGAGGGCGCGGCCCGCGTCGACCAGTACGGCGGCGCCGCGGTCCGCCAGCACCCGCGGTTCGGCGGCGGGGTCGGCCCGCCCCTCGGCGAGCAGCGGCAGGTAGAGCCGGGAGAGGTTGGTCAGGCCGTGCGAGGTCAGGCCGGCGGCGTCGCCGTGGCAGAGCGCCTCGGCGGAGGCCAGCGCCCGGTCGGCCGGCAGGCCGTGGGCGGCGAACACCTCGGTGGTGAACCGGATCAGGTCGGGGTACGGGACGCGGACGGCGGTCGGGGCGGGCGCGGACGCCGCAGGGGTCACGGACTTGCTCCTGGTGTCGGTGGTGGACGGGCGGGCACCGCCGGGGCGCGGCTCAGCGGCGGGCGAAGGCGACGAGCAGCCGGGCGACGGCCGCGGCGAAGCCGTCCAACTGGTCGAGGTCGGCGAACTCGCCCTCGGCGTGCGCCCGGTTGCTGCCGAGGCCGCCCGGGCCGAGGACGACGGTGAAGGCGTCCGGCAGGCCGGCCGCCCAGATGGCGTCGCAGGTGAAGGCCGGCTCGTGGGCCGGCCAGCGGTCGATCCCGGCGCCCTGCAGCAGCGACTCCAGCTCCGGGTGGGCGCCGTCCAGGGTCGGCAGGCCGCGCTTCAGCCAGTCCAGCCCGGTGACCTCGGCGCAGTCGGCCGCCGTCCGGACGAACTCCGGCACGTCGGCGAACTCGCGGCGGAAGGCGTCCAGCCCCGAGCGGACGGCGGTCTCCACCGCGGCCTCCGCCCGCCGGCCCGAACCGGCGTCCTGGTAGGGGATGTTGAGCAGCAGCTCGCCGCGGCCGTAGACCCGGTTGTGCAGCGGCCCGGTGCCGATCCCGGCGATGCAGACCCGCTCCCGGGGCGCGGTGGCGGTGCCGAGCTCACGGGCCAGGTGCTGGGCGAGGTAGCCGAGCAGCACGGTGGCGTTGTGGCCGTCGCCGGGACGGTCGTCGACGGCGTCCTCGCCGCGGACCCGCAGCCGGGCGGTGGCGGCGGCGGTGGCCCGGGGCAGGTAGCGCAGGCCGGTGGGCTCGCAGAAGACGTTGAGCGCGCCGACGTGGCCCGCCTCGACCAGGACCCGGGTGCCGAAGGTGCCCATCGCGCCGCCCTCCTCGCCGGAGACGGCCTGCACCAGCACGCCCGTCGCGGTGCCGACCAGCGGTTCGGCGGCCCGGGCGGCGCGGATGCCGGCGAGCAGCGCGACCGCCGGGCCCTTGGCGTCGATCGCGCCGCGGCCGAGGAAGCGCCGGCCGTCGAAGGAGACCGGCCCGTGGCCGGCGACGGTGTCCAGGTGGACGTTGAACATCACGGTGCGGGCGAGCGGCAGCGGCGGGCCGAGCCGCAGCACCAGGTTGGGCTGGCAGGCGAGGAAGCCGTCCTGTGCGGCGGCCCGCCGGACGGTGAGCGGGATGTCGGGCCGGTCCAGGTCGGCGGCCCGGGCGGGACCGTGCTGCACGGTCTCCAGGCCGATCCGGGCGGCGGCGCAGGCGTAGTGCAGCTGGGCCTCGGCCAGCCGGGGCGGCGGGGCGCCCGGCCCGGTCTCCAGCGGACCGGCGGTGGGCAGCTCCAGCAGGTCCAGCAGCAGGGCGTGGTCGGCGGGCAGCAGGCGGTCCTCGCTCATCGGCCGACCGCCCCGTGGGGCAGGGGCGCGGAGGTGTCCGGCGAGCCGCCCGGCAGGGTGGCGGGGGCGCCCCGGCGGCCGGCCGGGAGCGCCGCCGCGGGGATGCACCGCAGGCCGCCCGGCACCGCGCGCCAGCCCGGGGCGGACGGCAGCACCTGCTGCTCGACCAGCCGGGCCAGGGCGCGCCCCGCGCGGACGAAGCCGCTGTCCGCGCCGCCGTCCGCGGCGGTGCGGCCCTCGTGCGGCCGGACCTGCAGATGCGGCTCCAGCGACCAGGTGCCGCTCCAGCCGCGCTCCAGCAGCAGCCGCAGGCTGTCCGCGACCCGGGCGCCGCCCTCGCCGGGCGGCACGTACCGCGTCCGCTCCGAGCCGCCGACGGCGTCCTTGACGTGCACGTGGGCCACGTGGTCGGCGACCTCCAGCAACATCAGGTGGCTGTCGTAGCCGTACGGGACGCCGTTGCCGGTGTCGAGGAGCAGCCGCAGCGCCGGGCTGTCCACGGTGGTGACCAGGTCGAGCATCCGCTCGGCCGAACTGCCCGCCCAGCCGCTGCAGTTCTCGTGCAGCAGGACGAGGCCGAGGGCGCCGGCGAGCTCGGCGAGGGCACGGAGCCGCTCCAGCACCCGGCGGCGCCACTCGGCCTCCGGCAGGCCCGCGTTGGGGTACGACATCACCCGGACGAACCGGGTGCCGAGCGCCGCGCAGCGCGGCCCGAGGGCGGTGAGCTCGTCGAGGTCCTCGTCGAAGGGATCGGCGACGGTGCCCGCCCAGTTGCCGATCCGGGAGGCCGCGCCGACGACCCGGACCCCGTGGTCGGTGATCCGGTCGGCGATCCGCCGGACGGCGTCCTCGGGGAGGTCGGCGAGCCACTGGCCGTCGACCGTGCGCAGCTCCAGCTGGGACCAGCCGAGCCGGTCCAGGGCGGCGAGTTGGCCGGTCAGGTCGGTGGCGGCCTCGTCGCCGATGCCGGCGAAGCGGATCCGCGGTGCCGCGGCGGGGGCGCTCATCGGGCGGCCGCCCGGGCCGGGGCGGCGGCGGGCTGCGCGACGGCCTTGGCCCGGTCGAGCAGCCGGACCACCTCGGTGTTGACCGCGAGGTCGGGGTGCGGTCCGCCGCCCCCGGCGGCGAAGTACCGGTAGGCGCGGCGGACGAAGGCGGTCAGCGAGTCGTCGTGCAGCAGCTCGGTGGTCTCGCCGTCCCGGTCGATGGTGATCAGCTGGGCGTAGGCGTCGGCCTCGCTGCCGGGGTAGTGCCCGATCAGGGTGCCGCCGGCGAGTTCGAGGGTGACCCGGCGCTCGCGCACGGGGGAGGTCATGTCGGAGCGGATCCGCGTCCAGACCCCGGAGCGGTGCTCGACCGTGAGCCAGGCGGTGCCGAGCCGGGGCAGCACCCGGCCGTCGACCACCATGTCCGTCCCGCCGGCGCCGGTCACCTCGCCGGGCCCGGCCAGGGCGAGGCAGAGGCCGAGCGAGTGCGGCAGTTCGATGTCGAAGGCGGTCGGGTGGCCGTCGGCGGCCAGCGTCCGGGAGAAGCGCGGCTTGCGCTGGACGACGTGGACGGTGCGCAGCGGCCCGTACGCGCCGGTGGCGAGCACGGTGCGCAGCCGGTCGGTGAGCCGGCTGCCGAGCCACTGGGCGACCACCACCAGGTCCAGCCCGTGGCGGTCGCGGACGGCGAGCAGCTCGTCCAGCCCGCGGCCGTCGGCGGCCAGCGGCTTCTCGACCAGGATCCTGCGGAAGCCGAGCCTGCCGAGCCCGTCCAGCACCGCGACCCGGCCGGTGGGCGGTGTGCACAGGTGCACCACGCAGTCGGCCGGGTCGAGCAGCCGGGCGGCGTCCGCGAGGGTCACCGGCCGAAGGTCGGCGGCGGCCGGATGGCTGCGGTGGGGGTCGGCGGCGAGCACCGGTGCCGCGGCGAACAGTCGGGCGGTGTCCGCGCCCGCGCGGAGTCTGCGGAGCACCGGCAGGTGCAGGCCGAGGCCGGCGCGCCCCATGCCGACGAGCAGTGTGCGGAATCCGTCCGCCATGGTGAGCCGCCATTCCTTCCGGTCCGGTGCAGTGCGTCGCGGACATTCAATCAGCACACGGACAGTGCATTTGACCGAGCGTCAAATAATCTTCACAGAAGGCCATTCGAAGGAGTGAAGTGCGCTGCCAGGTCAGGAGGTCGTCACAGGCAGTGGCGTAGATTTCCTGCCGTGCGCCCCGGTGTTCCGGGTTCATGTCCGTACGATCTGATGAGAGTTTCATGGGTGAACACTCCGGGGTCTCCTTCTTCACGCAGGCGGAGAGTTTCGAGTCCCTCTGGCCGACCACCCGGCGC
Source organism: Streptomyces sp. NRRL B-24484 (assembly GCF_000717715.1). Taxonomy (GTDB): domain Bacteria; phylum Actinomycetota; class Actinomycetes; order Streptomycetales; family Streptomycetaceae; genus Kitasatospora. The sequence continues at coordinate 19,419 of NZ_JOAI01000011.1, forward strand.
CATCTCGGCGAACTCATGGACCGGGGCAAGTACTCCCACGGCCCGAAGGTCGCCGAACTCGAGGCGGCCCTCGCCGCCTGGACGGGCGCCCGGCACGTGATCGGGGTCAACAGCGGCACCGACGCCCTCGTGCTGCTGCTGCGGGCCGCCGGACTGCGGGCCGGGGACGAGGTCGTGGTGCCCGCCTACACCTTCGTGGCCTCCGCCTCCTCGGTGGTGCTGGCCGGCGGCCGCCCGGTCTTCGCCGACATCGACCCGGTCACCTACGGGCTCGACCCGGCGAGCGCCGAGGCCGTCGCCACCGACCGCACCACGGCGGTCATGCCCGTCCACCTCTTCCACCAACTCGCCGACCTGCGCGGCATCCTGGACGTCGCCGCCCGCCGCGGGCTGACCGTCGTCGAGGACAGTGCCGAGGCCTTCGGGATGCGCTGGGACGGCGTCCACGCCGGACTGCACGGCGCCGGCGGCGTGCTCTCGTTCTTCCCGACCAAGACCCTCGGCGCGATCGGCGACGCCGGCGCCGTCCTCACCGACGACCCCGGCATCGCCGAGGCGGTCTCCGCGATGCGCCACCACGGCCGCTCCGGGCCCAGCACGGACGACTTCCCGGCGATCAACCGGCCCACGGACCTGCTCGGCGTCAACAGCAAGATGGACGACGTCCAGGCCGCCGTCCTGCTCGCCAAACTCACCCGTGCCGAACGGGACATCGCCCGCCGCGCCGCCCTCGCGGCCGGCTACACCGAACGCCTCGCCGGCACCCCCGGCCTCCACCGGCTGCCGACCACCGTCGACCGCGGCGTGCCCACCGACCCGGTCTGGTACGTCTACCTGATCGAGACCGAGCGCCGCGACGCCCTCGCCGCCCACCTCGCCCGCCACGGCGTGCAGACCGAGACGTACTACCCGACCCCGCTGCACCTGCAGCCCTGCTTCGCCGCACTCGGCCACCGGCCCGGCGACTTCCCGCACGCCGAGGCCGCCTGCGAACGCGCCCTCGCCCTGCCGCTCCACCCGGACCTCACCGACGACGACCTGGACCGGGTCTGCGACCTCGTCCGCGACTTCCACCACGGAAGGCAGCCATGATCCCGTTCTTCCCGCCCGACCTCTTCGAGGCGGACCGCGAGCTGCTCCTCGACGTCGTCCACGAGGTCGCCACCGACCCCGCCCAGAAGTTCATCCTCGGCGAGCGCACCGCCCGCTTCGAGGGCCTGCTGAAGGCCGGGCTGGGCGCCGCCGACGTGGTCGCCTGCGGCAGCGGCACCACCGCCCTCACCCTCGTCCTGATGGCGATGGACATCGGGCCCGGCGACGACGTGGTCGTCCCGGCGTACGGCTGCGCCCCGCTCGCCAACACCGTCCTCGGCCTCGGCGCCGTCCCGGTGTTCGCCGACATCGACCCCGTCACCCTGGTCATGGACCCGGACGGCGCCGAGGCGCTCCTCACCGGGCGGACGAGGGTGCTGATGCCCGCCCACATGTTCTCGGTGATGGCCGACATGCCGCGGCTGCGCGTCCTCGCCGACCGGTACGGGCTGCGGCTGCTGGAGGACTCGGCCGTCGCCCAGGGCGCCGTCCTCGACGGCCGGCCGGCCGGCACCTGGGGCGACGCGGGGGTGTACTCCTTCGTCCAGGTGAAGTCCTTCGGCGGCCCCGGCGAGGGCGGTGCGATCGTCACGCGCAATCCCGAACTCGGCCGCACCGTAAGGATGCTGCGCAACCACGGCCAGGACGGCGTGCACCGCTTCCGGCACCACCGGATCGGCCTGAACAGCCGCTTCGACGAGGTGCTCGCGGCCTTCCAGATCCGCCGGCTGCCCGGCCTCGCCCGCCGGATCGCCCGCCGCGCGGAGATCGCCGCCTACTACACCGAGCGCTTCACCCCGCTCGCCGAGCACGGCGTCACCCCGCCGCCGCCCGGCACCGACGGCCGCTGCTACTACGTCTACTCGCTGCTCGCCGAGCGCCGGGACGAGCTCAAGCAGCACCTCGCCGCACACGGGGTGGACAGCCACGTGTACTACCCGCTGGCGCTGCCGCACCAGCCGGCCTTCGCGCACTGCGCACCCGCGGGGCGGCGCTGGCCGAACGCGGAGCGGGCGGCCCGGCAGAGCCTGGCGATCCCGGTCTACCCGCATCTGACGGATGTTCAGGTCGAGGCGGTGGCCGACGCGGTCTGCGCCTTCGCCGCCCTGGCGGCGCCCGTCCGCTGAGCGGCGACGGGGAGCCGGGCCGCGGCCGCCAGCACGGCGAGCGCCCGCCGGTCCGGCTTCCCGGTGCTGCCGACCGGGAGCCGTTCCAGCAGCAGCAGGTGCTCCGGCAGCTTGTACCGCTCCAACCCGCAGTCCTCCGCCAGGAATCCGGTCAGGTCGGCCAGGGCGAGGCCGACCGCCGTCGCCCGCGGCACGACGCAGGCGCACATCCGCTCGCCCAGGTCCGGATCGGACACCGGCACGCACACCGCCTCGGCCACCGACGGATGGCCGTCCAGCAGCCCTTCGACCTCGGCGGTGCCGATCGACACCCCGCCGCGGTTCACCGTCTGCTTGATCCGCGACACCACCCGCAGCCGCCCGTCCGCCTCCAGCACCCCGAGGTCGCCGGCCCGCACCCAGCCGCCGTCCACCCGCTGCCGGGCGTCGAGTTCGGGCGCGCCGACGTGGCAGAGCGGGCTCATCGGGCCGCGGGCCTGGATCTCGCCCGGCCGCCCGGCCGGGAGCGGACGTCCGTCCGGACCGCACACCCGGATCGCCGTCACCGCCGGGTCGGGGCGGCCCACCCGCTGCACGTCGCCGTCCGGATCCGTCCAGCGGGTGTGGCAGTTCATGCCGTCGCTCGACCCGTACACGTTGACCAGCGGCCGCCCGAACCGGGCCAGCGCCCCGCGCAGCACCGCCGGGGTGAGCATCGCCGAACTCGACACCACCGCCTGCAGCGAGGAGAGGTCCTCCGCCGGCTCCGCCGGCTGCTCGGCCATCCGGCGCAGCATGGTGGGGACGGCCGCCAGGTGTGTCGGCCGCAGCCGGGAGACCGCCCGCAAGGCCCCGGCCGGGTCGAAGCCGTCGTGCAGCAGCACCGTCGCCCCGCAGCGCACCAGCGCCACCACCGCCAGCGAGCCGTACGCCGTCGCCGGGGAGACCAGCAGCAGCACCCGGGGCGGCGCGCCGTCCGCCGTCCGCAGCGCCTCCTCGACGTACCGGCCGCGGCCGCCCGCCAGCGCGTTGTGCGAGTAGGCGATCATCTTCGGCGCCGCCTCGGAGCCGGAGGAGACCAGGATCCTGGCCGGCGCCTCCGGGTCCACCGCGACCGGCGGCACCTCGCGGCGGAGCGGCAGCGGCAGCGCCTCGACGTCCAGGACCCGCTGCAGGTGGGGCAGTTCACCGCGCAGGTCGGTGAGCAGCTCCAGCGGGCGCCCGCCCGAGGGCAGTTCGGCCACGGTCAGCACGGTGTCCGCCCGGGAGGTGCCGAGCAGGGCGGTCAAGTCCCGGCGCCCGTGGCCCGGCAGGCAGGGCAGCACCACCGCGCCGAGCGCCGCGACCGCGAGATCCGCCGCCAGGGCGCGCCGGTCGGCGGGCAGCCGGGTGGCCACCACGGAGCCCGCGCCCACCCCGCGAGCCGCCAGCGCCGCCGCGAGTCCGCGCACCAGGTCGTCCAACTCCCGGTAGGAGAGCGCCCCCCGGCCGTCCACCACCGCGGTCCGCTCCGGGTGCGCCGCGACCCGCGCCGCGAACAGCGCGTGCAGCCCCCGGTCGGGGCAGAGGCCGGCCGCCACCCAGGCCCGCCGCAGCTCCGCCGGGACCTGGTCGGGGAAGGCGATGCCGTTGGCCGAGATCCACGGCGTCCGGTCGGTGGTCATACGGGGCACTCCTCGGAGAGAGCGGGGACGGGCGGCGGTCACGGGCGGAAGGCCCACGGCGGGCGGACGAGCGTGCACCCGGCCCCGTCCAGGGCGGGAGCCAGGCGCGGATCGGCGGCCAGTACGGCGAGATCGGTGCAGACCGGCACCGACGGCGCCGGGCCGTCGCTGCGGCCGGTGCGGCACAGCAGCCCGGCCGCGGACAGCAGCGAGGACTCCACCCGCTGCGCCCGGCCGGTCCGTTCGCGGGCCTCCAGCGCGGCCGCCGCACCCTCGGCGCAGAGCAGCCCGCCCAGCACGTCGCACAGCGTCAGCAGGGACGGCCGCACCGGCTCCCCCGGCGGGGTGACCAGGGCGGCGAGGCCGGAGTACGCCTGGACGGGGTAGTCGGTGCCGAGCGGCAGGCCCGGGCCGCGTTCCGTTCCGCTGCCGGAGGCCTGCACATGGACGAGCCCGGGGCGGACGGCGGCCAGCGACTCCGCGTCCAGGCCGAGGGCGGGCACCTTGGCGGGGGCGAGGCTGTGCAGCAGCACGTCCGCCGCGGCCACCGCGCCGCGGACGGCGGCCCGGCCCGCCGGGCTGCGCAGGTCGGCCTCCAGCACCTCCTTCCGCCGGTTGAGCGCCGCGAACCTGGCCGAGACCGGGCCCGCCATCGGCGGCACGCCGCGCAGCGGGTCGCCGCCCGGCGGCTCCACCCGCACCACCCGGGCGCCCAGCAGCCGCAGGACGTGCCCGGCGAGCGGACCCTGCACCCGGCGGGCCACCTCCACCACCGTCACGCCGTCCAGCGGGCCGCGGCCCGGCTCCGGCGGCCGCCCGGCTCCGGCGGTCGCCCCGCCCGGGGTGATCCGCCACGGCACCGCCGAACCGGTACCGGGTGCGGGCCCTGCGGCGACCGCGGTGACGGTGACCCCGCACTCGGTGGCCAGCGCGGCGAGCCGCCGGTACGGCAGGGTGGCGGCGGCCGCGCCCAGGTCCGCCGGCAGCGGGCAGACGGCGGTGGCGTAGCGCAGCTGGAACGGCCGCCAGGCCCGGGCGACCGCCCGGCGGTCCGCGCCCAGGGCGGCCCAGAACCGCTGCCAGCCGTCGGGCTCCAACGCCTCCAGCTCGAACCGCACCCCGTCCAGCGAGGTGAACGGCGGCCCGCCCGGCCCGGCCCGCTCCTCGTCCTCGGGGCCCTCGTCGGCGGTTGCCGCCGCCAGGTACTGGCCGACCGCGAGCAGCGCCGCCTGTGCGACCGACACCTCCACCATGGAGTGCGGCGCGCCCAGTCGGGCGGCCCGCAGTGCGGCCAGGGCGCCCGTGGCGGCGAGCACCCCGGCGGCCGCGGAGGCGAAGTCCACGCCCAGCGGCAGGGGCCGGCCGTACCGGCGGCCGTGCACGTGCATCAGGCCGCAGGCGGCCTGGACGTCCGCCTCGCCGTGCAGCGGCAGCGCGACGGGCCCGGCCCAGGAGATCCGGCAGCCGATCCGGTGCGGGCCGGCCGCCAGACCGAGGGTGCCGTCGGGGTGCCGCCCGGGGCGGTGGCCGAGCGCCCGCAGGTGCGCGGCGGCCAGGCCGAGGGCGACCCGGGGCGGTGCGGCGGCGAGTGTGCCGGCGGCCGTGCTCACGGGCGGCGGCCGTGGACGGTGTGCACCAGGTTGGAGCAGGCCCGGAAGTCCGGGTGCACCAGGATCTCCCGCAGCTCGGCGAGTTCGTCCTCGGTCAGCCCGGCGCGCAGCAGCGGCTCGCGCAGGTGGCGGGTGTTGTGGATCTGCAGCTGCAGACCGGGCGAGCCCGGGGTCAGCGCGGTGACGTACGGGACGGCCTCCACACCGGCGAAGCCGGCCCGCCGCAGGGCGGCGGCGCACTCGCGGCCCCAGCCCTGGTGCGAGCCGCGCTCGCGGAACGCCTGCAGCTTGGCGCGCTGGAACCGTTCGAACAGCTCCTTGGCGCGGGCGTTCGGTGCGAGCAGCACGGGCGCGTACTCGGCGTCGAACTCCAGCAGGTGCAGCACTCCGCCGGGCCGCAGTGCGGCGAGCAGCCGGCGGAGCACGGCCTCCCGCTCGGGCAGGTGGGAGAGGACCAGCCGGGCGTGGATCAGGTCGAACGCGCCGTCGGGCAGCGCGTCGTGGACGATGTCGTGGCGATGGACCTCCAGGTTGGGACGGGCCGGCACGGGCAGCGGCGCCAGGTCGGTGGCGAGCACCCGCCCGGCGGGGCCGACCCGGTCGGCCAGCCAGAGGGCGATGCTGCCGGCGCCGGCACCGACGTCCAGACAGTCCATGCCGGGGCGGACGCCGACGGCGACCAGCCGCTCGATGCTGATCGGGTCGAGCCAGGCCGCCAGGCAGCGGTGCTGTTCGGCGGCGTGGCTGCCGGTGTTGTCGAAGAGGTAGGCGGGGGCGAGGGTCATCGGTCTCTCTCCGGTCCGTCGGTGACCGGCGGACACTGGTCGGCCGGGGCGTGCGGGCTGTGCGGGCATCGCGGGCTGTGCGGGCGTGCGGGCGTGCGGTACTGCGGCGTTCGGGCGATGCCCGGGCGTTTGTCCAGAGGCGCGCGGGTTACGCGTACGGGCGCGCGCGGGGGCCTCCGGTGACGGCCGGGCGGTGCCCCCACGTGCCCCCCTGTGCGGCATCCGTGTGCCGCTGAGCACCCGCCCTAGGACACGGGGACGGGTCGGTCGGCCGCGTGGGCGAGCACCCGCCGGGCGGCGAGCCGGCCGGAGCGGACGGCGCCCTCGCTGCTCGGCCGGAGCATCACCCAGTCCCCGGCGTACTCGATCGCACGCGTGGGCCTGGCCAGGAAGGCGGCCCGCTCCCGGACGGCGGCGGGCGGCGCCTGCGGCAGGCCGTGGCGGTACCGGTGCACCAGGGTGCGGACGGTGGCCGCCCGCAGGCCCGGGAGGAAGCGCTCGGCCTCCGCGCAGGCGATCTCCACCACCCGCTCGTCCGGCTCCTCCAGCAGCTCCGGGCTCGTCCACGGCGAGACGAAGACGTTCGCCAGGCCGCGGCCCTCGGGCGCCCGGCCGCGGGCCTTGAGGTGGTCGAGGACGATCCCGGTGCAGACCAGGCTCTCGCCGGCCGGGACGGAGATCGCATAGCTGGGGCTGCGGGTCGGGCCGGGCAGCGGCCGGTCCAGCAGGCAGGCCACCTTGAGCATCGGCGCGTAGCTGCTCGCTGCCACGAACCCGCGCTCCTCGGGCGGGAGTCCGGGGTGCAGGGCGAGTGCGACGGGGGCCGGCACGGCCAGTACCGCCTGCCGGGCGGTGCACCGCGAGCCGTCGGCGAACTCCAGCAGCACCCCGCCGCCCTCCGGCCGGACGGCGGTCACCCGGGCCCCGAGGGCCACGTCCAGCCGGTCGGCGAGCGAGCGGGCCAGGGTGTCCATGCCGTCCCGGTAGGTCATCCAGCGCGCACCGGCGCCGCCGACCGAGAGCAGGGTGGCCACCATCGGCCCGATCGCCGAGGAGTCGGGCCGCCAGCCGAAGCAGTGGCTCGCCAGCGGCTGGAGCATCCCGTCGAGCAGTTCCTCGCGGCCGCCCGCACAGTACTGACCGAGCGTCAGCTCGCCGCTGGGTGCGGTCTCCGGGTGGTCCGGGTCGAAGCCGCGCCAGCGCAGGGCCAGTTCGGCGGTGAACCGGAGCCAGGCGAGCCGGCCGCGCCAGGACAGCCCGGCGCCGGTCACCAGCCCCCTGGGGTGGCCGAGATGAGCATGGGCGCGGCCGTGCCGCCAGAGGGCGAAGCCGCTCTCGACGACCGGGACGTCGGACTCGGGGATGCCGACCGCCCGGATCAGCTCCCAGGTGGCCTCGTACCCGGCCCCGGCGATGGTCTCGGCGCCCTCGTCGACCAGGTAGCCGTCCACGCGGGTGGAGGCCATCCGTCCGCCGACCCGCCCGGTGCCCTCGAAGACCCGCACCGCGCGCCCGGCGGCGGCCAGGTGGTGGGCGGCGGCGAGCCCGGCGATCCCGGCGCCGACCACGGCGACGTCCAGCTCGGGCGTGCCCTCGGCGGCGCTCATGTCCACCGCCCGCTGCCGAAGGCCGCCGCACCGGCGAGGAGCCGCTCGCGCAGCTCGTGCCGCCGGACCTTCCCGGTGCCGGTGCGCGGCACGGCGTCCCAGCCGAGCACCACCGGCTCGGCGAGCGGCGGCAGGTCGTGGACGGCCCGCCGCCAGCGTTCGCCGTCGAGTCCGCCGCTGCCGGTGACCAGCACCGGCAGCGGGCGGCCCCCGGCGACGGCGAGCAGCACCGCCTCCTCGACCTCCGGCAGCCGGTCGTGCAGCACGTCCTCGACCTCGACGCAGCTCAGCCCGGGGACCATGTCCACCTCGCGGTCGAGCAGCAGCAGCCGCCCGTCCCGGGTGCGGACGCCGAGGTCGCCGGTGTTGAACCACGGCCCGGACGCCTTCGCCTCCCACCGCTCCGGCTCGCCCAGGTAGCCGAGGCAGCGGGCGCCCGTCCGGGTCAGCACCAGGCCGGGTTCGCCGCGCCGCACGGGCGCCATGGTGGCGGGGTCGACCACCTTGAGCCGCACCCAGCCGGGCAGCGGCCGGCCGAGGTCCCGGGTGGTCGGGTGGCGCTGCTCGCTGTCCGCCAGCGCCCCGCGGGTGAGGAAGCGGAAGGTGAGCGGCCCGGTCTCGGTCTGCCCCCAGCCCTGCATCCACAGCGGGCGGCGCCGTTCGGAGGCGGCCAGGAAGGTACGGACGGTCGGCGGGTGCACCGCGTCGAAGGTCGAGATGTACAACCGCACGTCGCGGAACGGGTTCTGCGGCCCGGCCGCCAGCTGCTGCCAGCGGACGTAGGTGGACGGCAGCGCCTCCAGGATCGTCGGCGGGTGGCTGCGCAGCAGCGCGGCGGCGGTCGACGGGTCGGAGTCCGGCAGGATCGCGAAGGTGCCGGGCGCCCGCCAGAAGGCGCTGGCCGTCCAGGTGACCGCGCGGCCGTGGGCGAAGGAGATGGCGCTGGCGACGGTGTCCGGGCGGCGGGCGGAGAGCACCGGCCAGCGGCGCGCTTCGAAGGCGGCCAGCCGGCGGATCAGGGTACGGGTGGAGTGCACCACCAGCTTGGGCACGCCGGTGGTGCCCGAGGTGTGGTGGACGGTCAGCGGCGCGTCGTCGGGGCGGCGGTGGACGGCGGGCACGGGGTGGCCGCGCAGGTCGTCCGGGATCAGGGCGCCCTCGGCCGGCCCGTCCAGGCAGACGGTGCGGCGGGCCAGCCGGGTGAGGTCGTGGCCGGCCGACCCGACGGTGCCCAGTACGTCCCGCTGGGTCACCAGGACGGCGGGCTCCAGCCGTTGCAGCAGGACGGCCAGGCCGTCCGGCGGCACCCGGTCGGAGAGCAGTGCGGGCACCGCGCCGATCCGGGCGGCGGCGCAGGCGAGCAGCACGTAGTCCCAGTGGTTGCGCTTCACCACGGCGACCCGGTCGCCGGGCCGCGCGCCGGCGGCGGCCAGGCCGGCGGCGGTCTCCCGGACGAGGTCGGCGAGCCGCTCCGTCGTCCAGCTGGTGCCGCCCTCGGGGGCGAGGTCGAGCGGGCGGCCGAGTTCGACCCGGACCGGCGACCGTCGCTCGGCCAGCACCTCGAACAGCGGGCCGAGGTCCAGCGGCAGGGGCCTCACCAGGGCGGTCACGACAGACCCCCGGTGAGCGGGCCGGCGGCGGCCAGGTCCACGGCGACCAGCAGGGCGCAGCTCAGCCGGTGGAGGCGGATGCCGAGCCGCCGGGCGAGCAGGATCTCGCCCGCGACGAAGCCCTGGTACCACTGGCGGACCCGCAGCACGAGCACCGGCGCCATCACCGCCGGGAACCACCAGGGCGCCACGCCCGCCACGGCCGAGCCGACCACCAGCACCGCCTCCAGGGCCGAACAGCCCGCCACGAAGAGGGCGTTGCCGCGCGGCGGCAGGAGCACGGCGGCGGTCCGGCGGCCGACCGCGCGGTCGCCCGGGATGTCGTTGGTGTTGGAGTAGACGCCGAACAGCGCGGGGCCGAGGCCGAACACCAGCGCCTGCACGGCGACGAACCCGTCGAAGCGGCCGGTCAGCAGCCCGTACAGCGGCAGGACGAACAGCCAGCCCAGCGCGGCGAGGAAGAACTCCTGGAAGCCGTTGTAGCTGATCCGCAGCCACCACGAGTACTGGAAGCCGAAGACCGTCAGGGCGAGCACCCCGGCCACGGCCCAGGGCGGGCGTGCCGGGGCCAGGGCCGGCGCGGCCAGCCAGCAGAGGGCGCAGGCGGCGGTGGAGAGCCAGCCGAAGCGGATCGCCTGCGGCTCGGTGAGGGTGCCCGCGATCAGCGGCTTGCGGGCCAGCCGGCGGGCGGGCGCGTCCGGGCCGTAGTTGACCGCGTCGCTGCCGTCCCGGTAGCCGGTGACGTCGTCGAAGGTGCACATCGCGGCACTCATCGCGATCTCGCCGCCGAGGAAGAGCAGCAGGACGGCGAGGGTCGTCGCGGCGGTCGCGGCGGAGCCCCCCGGCAGCACCATGGCGGCGACCAGCGGGACGCTCAAGTAGTAGTCGTAGATGTCGAGTTTGGCCAGCCGGGCGTAGGCCCGCCAGGCGATCGGCGGTGATTCGGGGACGGCCGGTGCGGCGGCGTGCTCCACGGGATCGCTGTCCTCTCAACGGCGGCCTGGACCCGGGACGCAAGTGCCGCGGGGGCCGGAGATACGGGCCGACCGCGCTGACGGCGCGCCAATCCGCCGTGGCGGACGGTGAGTCGGCGGACTCATGATGGCATATGGATTCCGTTCGGATGCATTCCTGTGATGAGCGCAGGAACGGGTGGTCCGCGGTGTGTTCGTCCGCGGACCACCCGTGGCGGGAATCAGGCCGAGAAACTCCCCGCGCCACCCGGGACGTGGGTGCCGTAGCCGGGCCGGACGGTCACGCTCGGCCCGAGGCAGAAGGGGTTGCCGTAGACCTTCACCGGCCCGTCCGTCTGGTTCGCCAGCACATGTGCCAGGGCGGGCAGTTGGTTGCAGCCGGACGGATCGGTGTACACGTCCAGCGGCTGGAGCTCGGTGGAGAACACCGTCACCGTGCCGGTCGCCGCCCGTGGTGCCGGGGCGGCGCCGGTGAGCGCCAGAACGGTGCCGGCGGCGGCGAGGGAGGCCAGGAGGGTTCGCATGAATCGTCCTTCTGTCGAATCCGGTCCCGCATTTGTCCGCGGGATCGCCCCATCGATATCGTGCGCGTACGTTTCAGTTCCATTCGCGGCGTCGGACAATCACCCGCCCGGCGGAGGGAATCGAATATCCGTCCCGCGCCGCGGCCGGGGCACCCGGGCGGCCCCCGGCGGCGCGGTCCGGTCGGGTGACACGCCGGCACCACCGGTCGGCGGTCGGCGGCAATGCGCCCCCGGCCGCGTACGGTCGTTCCGGACGGACCCGCCCGGCGGCCCGGCGCACCCGGCACGGGCCGCGGCTCGGCCGCAGCCCCGGCCTCGGCCGGAGCGGGACCGTCCCGGAGGCGCCGGCCCGGACGGCGACGGCGGGACGAGCGCAGGAGGCACCCATGACACCGCCCACCCCGCCCGGCGCGGCCGAGCCGCCCGCGGAACCCTCCCCGCCGCCCCCGCCACGCCCGTCCGGCACCGGTGCGACCGCGCTCCAGGTGCTGCGCAACCCCCGGATCTGGATCCTCCCGACCGCGCTGACCGGCGTCGTCGCGCTGCTGCTCTCCCTGCTCTACATGGGCGGCATCCTCAACCCCCGGATCGACCTGCACCGGGTGCCGGTCGGCCTGGTCAGCGCCGACAAGGGCGCCACCGTCGACGGCAAGCAGCAGAACCTCGGTGCGAGCATCACGGCCGCCGTCGCCGCCGCACCCGACCCCGACGAGCGGGTCAACTGGCAGGTGCTCAGCCCCGCCGAGGCGCAGCAGAAGCTCGCCTCCAACCAGCTGTACGGCGCGCTGACGATCCCCGAGGACTTCACCGCGGCCGTCGCCGGGCTCGGCCAGCCGCCGACCGGCTCGCCCGCGCGCCCCACCGCCGTCGTCCTCACCAACCCGGGCTCGGGCAGCCTCGCCTCCTCCTTCGCCGCGTCGATCGCCACCGACGCTGCGCACCGCGCCTCGCTCGACCTCGGCAAACAGCTCACCGCCACCGCCGCGCAGCGCGCCGCCCAGCAGGGCACCCAGGTCTCCAACCCGTCCGCGCTGCTGCTGGCCGACCCGATCACCGTCGAGACCCGGGTCGGCCACCCGATCGGCCCGCACAGCGGCCTCGGCCTCAGCGCCTTCTACTACACCCTGCTGCTGGTGCTCGCCGGCTTCCTCGGCGGCAACGTCATCGGCAACGGCGTCGACGTCGGACTCGGCTACACCGACAACGAACTCGGCCCGTGGCACACCCGCCGGCGCACCGTCCCGATCACCCGCCGCCGCACCTGGGTGGTCAAGTCGGTGATGAGCGTCGGGATCTCGCTGCTCACCTCGGCCGTCATCATGCTGGCCACCGTCTCGATCCTCGGCATGGACGCCTCGCACCTGCCGCTGCTCTTCGTCTTCTCCTTCTGCGCCAGCGCCGCCGTCGGCCTCGGAGTGCAGGCGATCAACGCCACCTTCGGCGGCATCGGGCAGCTGGTCAGCATGTTCGTGTTCATCGTGCTGGCCCTGCCGTCCTCCGGGGCGACGATCCCGCTGCAGGCGCTGCCGGACTTCTACCGCTTCCTGGCCAGGTTCGAACCGATGCGGCAGCTGAGCGACGGCGTACGGGCGATCCTCTACTTCGACGCCCGGGCGGACGCCGGCCTGGCCCGCGCCTGGATCATGATCGGGGTCGGCACGGTGCTCGCCCTGCTGCTCGGCTGGGCGATGACCAGCTACTACGACCGCAAGGGCCTGCACCGGCTCGCGGCCGAGTCCTCCGCCTGAGGTGAACGGGCCGCTCGGCGCCTCAGCCCCGTTCGGTCCGGGGCCGGGAGCGGCGGGCGGGCCGCCACGGGCCGAAGACGTAGGCGATCGCCACCCCGAGCAGGGTCGCGCCGACCCGCTCCGCCGTGCGGCCCTCCGCCTGCGCCGGACCGGACTGCAGGAGCAGCAGCAGCCCCACGGCGGCGGCCGGGAGGACGCCCGGGGCGAGCGCCGCCGCCTGCCCGGGGTCGTCGTGGCCGAATACCGGCGCGGGCACCGCGTACAGCGCCCCGCGCAGGAACCCGGCCCGGGCCGGCGTTCCCGGGCCGCCGCCGGGGCGGTCGTCGTCCGGGAGGCTTCGTCGGGCATCGGCAGCTCCGTCCTGTGCGCACTGCCCCCACCGTGCACGCCGGACGGCCCACGCACCCCGCCCGCCACGCCGGGACCGCCCGAACGCGCTTCCCGCGAGACCCGGCGCAGCCGGCAGGGCTGTGCTCAGGAGCCGGTGAGGGGCCGGGTGGCGGCGAGCAGGTCGGGGTCCCGGGTGCGGGGCGGCAGGGTGTCCAGGCGGTCGCGCAGGCCGCGGAGTTCGTGGCGGACGAGGGCCGGGAGGGCGGGGGTGTCGGCCAGGGCGGGGGAGAGCAGGGCGAGGGCCGCGTCCGGGTCGCCGGCACAGAGGTGGCAGTCGGCCAGCCGGACGGTGAAGAGGAGGCGTGAGGAGGGGAGTTGGTCCGGCCCGAGCATGGCCAGGGCGGCGGTGGCCGCAGCGGCGGCGTGCCGGGCGGGCCGGGGATCCCCGACGGCGGCGGCGACGTCCCGCAGGGCGGCCGCCGCCCCGGCCTCCACCCGCAGCCGCATGGACGCGATGGAGAGCCAGGCGGCGTCCGCCTCGTCGGGTTCGCCGACGTGGTCGAGGTGCAGCCGGGCCCGGGCGATGTGCCGGACCGTCCCGCGGACGTCCCCGGTCAGCGCGTGCGCCCTGGCCCGGCCGATCCGGCCCATCGCACCGGCCCAGTGGCGGTCCGGTGCGGCCCGGCCGATCGCGCGGGCGTACCCGAGCGCCGCGTCGGCGTCGCCGTCGAGGCGGGCCAGGGTGCTCATGTCGCTCAGGGCGGCCACCTGGGTCGCCGGGTCGCCGGCCAGTTCGGACCAGGTGAGCGCCCGGTCGAAGCAGGCCATGGCGGTGGCCCGGCGGCCCTGCTGCATGCGCAGCACCCCGGCGGCGTGCGCGTACTCGGCGGCGAGCCGGGCCAGCGGTCTGCCCCGGGCGGCCGGGCCGGCCGCCAGCCGGGCGAGGACGGCCCGCAGCACGTGCTCCACCGTCTCCGCCGCGCCCGCCCGGACGGCCTGTTCACCGGCCCGCAGGTGTGCGGCGAGCAGGCCGGTGAGCGCGTGCACGGTGTCGGTGTCCGGTGGCGGTGAGCCGGGGCCCGCCGCACAGAACGCCGCCTGCAGCACCGCCATGTCGCCCGCGGGCGGCAGGACGCAGCCGGCGGCGCCGTGCAGCGGGCAGAGCAGGCCGTAGTCGGGTAGGCGCTCCGGCGGCGGCCCGGTGAGGAGGAGGGGTGTGCCGTCCGACGGCCATGTGTGCGGCGGCGGCCCGTGCGGCAGCGGCGGTCGGACGAGCGCCCGCGGCAGCGGCGGGCCGGCCGGCTCGCGCTCGTGGGTGCGACGGCAGGCCGCGCCCAGTTCGCCGCCCGCGCCGAGGAGTTCGTCGAGCCGGTCGGCGAGCCGTGGCGCGGTGCGGCGGCTGCCGCGCTCCAGCCGGCTGACCGCGGTGTGGTCGTAGCCCACGGCGGCGCCGAGTTGGGCCTGGGTGAGTCCCGCGGCGCGCCGCAGCCGCCGCAGGCGGGCGCCGAACTCCCGCCAGGACTCGACGGTCGGGTCCTGGGCCGAGGGGTACCGGCCGGACGGGTTCTCGTCGCCGGAGGTGCGGCCGTCGTCCACGGGCTGTCCTCCCCCTGCGGGATCCCTCGCGGGGCGCGTCGAGCTCCCCGGCCCCTCCGGACACCAGGACGGTACTGGAGGTTCAGGCCTCCGTCCATGACGTGGTCTCAACCAATTCCGGCCCAACCGCCGTGGAGGGGAGGCCGCTTGACGGAGTTTGCCAACTCCCGTGCGGCACGGCCGGATCCGTTGACCGGGGCATGACGGCGTGTGAGGGTTCCGGCACCCGAGCGCGGACCACCGCAGGCCGTCCCCCCGACAACGGCCCGCGGCGCGGACCGCCGGCCACCGCCGGCGGCACCGCACGCACCTGTGTCCGCGGTCGAGGACCCCCACCTTCGAGGAGCCTCGATGAACCGCAGATTGCTGACGGCCGGGACGACCCTGGCCGTCCTGGCCGGCCTGCTCACCGCCACCGCGGTGGGCCCGGCCGCCGCACGTCCCGGCCCGGCGGCCGACCCCGCCCCGCCGAACGCCCTGGCCGCCGCCGTCTCCGCCGCCGACCGCGCGGCCGCGGCCGGCCTGGACACCCTCGCCAAGGGGCCCGGCGAGAGCTACGAGCGGCACGCCGTCACCCCCTGGCTCGGCGGCCTCTACTCCGTGGCGTACGAACGCGGTTACCGCGGGCTGCCGGTGGTCGGCGGCGACGCCGTGGTGCTCGCCGACGGCCAGGGCCGGATCCGCGGCCAGCAGAACGCCGCACCCGGCGCGATCGGCGTGCCCACCACCACCCCCGCGGTGAGCGCCACCGAGGCCGAGCGGACGGCCCGCACCCGGCTCCCCGCCGTCGACGGCGCCGAACCGGCCCGCCTGGTCGTCAAGGTCACCGACGGCCGGGCCCGGCTGGCCTGGGAGTCCGTGCTCACCGGCCGGACGGCGACCGCCCCCAGCCGGCTGCACGTCTTCGTCGACGCCCGCACCGGCACCGTCCTCGACAGCCGGGACGACGTCCGCGCCGGCACCGCCAACAGCCGCTGGAACGGCCCCGCCCCCGTCACCATCAGCACCACCAACTCCGGTGGCTCGTACGCACTGCGCGACCCGAACCGGCCAGGTCTGAGCTGCGCCGACTACAGCACCGGCCAGGTGTTCACCAAATCCACCGACTCCTGGGGCACCGGCAGCCCGACCAGCAAGGAGACCGGCTGCGCCGACGTGATGTTCGCGGCGCAGAAGGAGTGGGACATGCTGCGGGACTGGCTGGGCCGCAACGGCCACAACGGCAACGGCGGCAGCTGGCCGGTCAAGGTCGGCCTGAACGACGTCAACGCCTACTGGGACGGCTCGTCGATCTCGATCGGCCACAACCAGGCCAACGAGTGGATCGCCTCGATGGACGTGGTCGGCCACGAGTTCGGCCACGGCATCGACCAGTACACGCCCGGCGGCGCCAACAACGAGGCCGGCCTCGGCGAGGGCACCGGCGACATCATGGGCGCGCTCACCGAGGCGTACGCCAACGAACCCGCTCCGTACGACTCCCCGGACTACACCGTCGGCGAGACGATCAACCTGGTCGGCAGCGGGCCCATCCGGGTGATGTACAACCCCTCGCAGGTGGGCGGCAACCCCAACTGCTACTCGGCGTCGATCCCGAACACCGAGGAGCACGCGGCGGCCGGCCCGCTGAACCACTGGTTCTACCTGCTCGCCGAGGGGTCCAACCCCGGTGGCGGCAAGCCGTCCAGCCCGACCTGCAACAGCTCGTCCGTCACCGGCATCGGCATCCGCGACGCCGGCCGGATCTTCTACGGCGGCATGCTGCTCAAGACCAGCGGCATGACCTACAAGCGGTACCGGACGGCCACCCTGACCGCGGCCAAGAACCTCGACCCGGGCTGTACCTTCTTCACCCGCACCAAGGCCGCCTGGGACGCCGTCAGCGTGCCCGCGCAGAGCGGCGACCCGACCTGCACGCCCTCCGGCACCAACGACTTCTCGCTCTCCGTCGGCCCGGCCTCCGGCAGTGTCCAGCCCGGCGGCTCCACCACGGCCACGGTCGCCACCGCGGTGACCTCGGGCAGCGCGCAGACGGTGGGCCTCAGTGCCTCCGGCGCGCCGAGCGGCGTCACGGTCGGCTTCAACCCGGGCTCCGTGCAGGCGGGTTCCTCCGCCACCATGACCGTCTCCGCCACGGCCTCCGCGCCGGCCGGAACGTACACCCTGACCGTCACCGGCACCGGCACCGCCGTGCACACCGCGCAGTACACGCTCACCGTGGGCGGCGGCGGCAACCCCGGCGGCGGCGCACCCGACATCGACGTCGCCAAGGTGCAGGCCCACCTGGCCCAGCTGAACACCGTCGCCAGCCAGAACGGCGGCAACCGCCGGGCCGGCAGCGCCGGACACAGCCAGTCCGTCGCCTACCTCAAGGGCAAGCTGCAGGCGGCGGGCTACACCGTCACCGAGCAGACCTGCACCGGCTGCACCTACACCTCCACCAACCTGATCGCCGACTGGCCGGGCGGCCCCGCCGACCAGGTCACCATGTTCGGCGCCCACCTGGACAGCGTCGCCGCCGGGCCCGGCATCAACGACAACGGCTCCGGCTCCGCCGTCCTGCTGGAGAACGCCCTGGTGCTCGCCCAGCAGAACCCGACCCTCACCCGACACGTACGGTTCGCCTGGTGGACGGGCGAGGAGCAGGGCCTGCAGGGCTCCAGCCACTACGTCTCCCAGCTGAGTCCGACCCAGCGTGCGGCGATCAGGGCGTACTACAACTTCGACATGGTCGGCTCGCCCAACGCCGGCTACTTCGTCAACAACCTCACCTCGGTCGCCGCCGCCCCGCTGAAGGCGTACTGGGACTCGCTGGGGCTGCAGCCCGAGGAGAACACCGAGGGCCAGGGCCGCTCCGACGACTACTCCTTCCAGCAGGCCGGCATCCCGACCTCCGGCTACGCGGCCGGCGCCAGCGCGGTCAAGACGGCCGCCCAGGCCGCCAAGTGGGGCGGCACCGCGAACCGGGCGTACGACTCCTGCTACCACCAGTCCTGCGACACCACCGGCAACATCAGCGCCACCGCGCTCGACCGCAGCGCCGACGGCGTCGCCTCCGCGCTGTGGAAGACCTCGGTCGGCGGAACGGTCCCCGGTGACGACTTCTCGCTCGCGGTGGACCCGGGAAGCGGCAACGTGGAGGCCGGCGGCACCACCACCGCCACCGTCGCCACCGCCGTCACCGCCGGCAGCGCCCGCACGGTCGCGCTGACCGCCACCGGCCTGCCGAGCGGCGTCACGGTGAGCTTCAGCCCGTCGTCCGTGCAGTCCGGCGCCTCGGCGGTGATGACCGTCTCGGCGGCCGCCGGCACCGCGGCCGGCACGTACTCGATCACCGTCACCGGCAGCGGCCCGGCCACCCACAGCACCACCTACTCCCTGGTGGTCGGCAGCGGGCCCGGCACCGGCACCTGGGCGGCCGGCACGGTCTACCGGGCCGGCGACACCGTCACCTACGCCGGACTGGGCTACGTCTGCCTGCAGGGCCACCAGGCCCAGACCGGCTGGGAGCCGCCGATCGTCCCGGCGCTCTGGCAGCGCATCTGAGAACCGGGACCGTGCCGCGGGACGCCGCCCGGCGCCCCGCGGCACGGCCGCCCACCGGGCGCCGCCCGGAAACCGGACTCCGGCGGGACACCGGAGCCGGGCGGCACCGCCCGGCGGACGGCCAGGGGGGAGGGCGGCAGGGGACCCGGGGGTGCCGGGGCCCCTGCCGCCCGCACCCGTCACCGGCACCGTCACCCCTCGGGAACGCGCCGCGGGCGACGGCCGTTGGACCGCCGGAGAGGGGTACGGGTGAGGACACGTCAGAAGGACCGCGAGGTCCCGGGGCCGCAGTCGCCGTGGGACGAGATCGTTCCCGGCCTGTGGATGGGCGGGCACTACTGGACGGACGCCGCGGGGGAGTTGCAGCTCGCCGCGGTCGGCGCCGAGTTCGACCTGGTGGTGAGCCTGTACGCCGCCCCGGGCCACGGGCCGGCGCCCGGCGTCGAGCACCTGGTCGCCGAGCTCCCCGACGCCCCGCTGACCGCCGGACAGCTCGCGGACGTCCAGCACCTCGCCCGGGCCGGCGCGCAGGCCGTCCGCCACGGCCGCACCGTCCTCGTCCGGTGCCACTCCGGCTACAACCGCTCCGGCCTCGTCGTCGCCCAGGCCCTGGTCGAGCTCGGGACGGAGCCCGCGGCGGCCGTCCGGCTCGTCCGGCGGCAGCGCTCCCCGTGGGCCCTGCACAACCGCGTCTTCGAGGACTACCTCGCCGTGGGCCTGGACGTGGCCGCCCTGCTCACCGGCCTGGACACGCCGGCCTGACGGGCCCGGCCGGCCCGGCCGACGCGCTCCCGGCTCAGGCCGGGGCGTGCAGGGCCAGCGTCCAGGTGTGCACGGTGTGCCGCCGGTGGTCGACGGGGTCGCGCTCGGCGACGATCGCGGTGAGGCGCTCGCCCTCGCGGCGCAGGGCGCTGATGTACCGGTGCCGGTCGTCCGCGGGGACGGTCGTCAACTCGGCCAGCACCGTGTGCTCCAGCCCGCGGCCGACGGCCCGCACCACCCCGTCGTCGATCACCAGCACGGTGCCGTCCTCCAGCACCACCGGCCGCGGCACCGTCGGATCGGTGAGCGCCGGGCCCGCCTCCACGACCCCGCCGGGGAGGAGCCGGACGACCCGGCTGCGGGTCGGGACACGGCGGTCCTGCTCCACCACCCGGATCCCGCTGCCGGTGACGAAGTGCCCGTAGCTGCGCCACGCGTCGACCTCGGTGCCGTCCCGGTCGTACTCCCGGGTGTCGAAGTGGTCGTAGCCCTCCAGACCCAGGAAGAACCGGCCGCCGCGCAGCACCGCGCCGCGCTCGCCGCGGAGTTCGGCGATCGGCCGGCCGTCCGCCAGGTCGAGCAGCAGGGCCGGGCCGAGGAAGCCCCACGGGGTGTAGGCGAGCGAGTCCGTGGTGACGAGCACCCGGCCCTGCGAGACGTACGCCGCGTTGGGGCGGGCCTCGCAGCGGTGCACCCAGCGGGTCCGGCCGGTGTCGTCGGTGCAGCGCACCTCGCCCCGCGCGCCGTGGACGCTCAGCCCGTCCCGCCGGACCAGCGGCCCGTCCGCACGCGGCCCCGTGTCGTACGGCGGCCGGCCGACCGCCGCGACGTGGTCGAGGACGGTGGCGCGCCAACCGGGCGACGTCCGCGGCCCGTCGGGCCCGTCCCGCTCAGGTGTCGACATGGCGGTGATGATAGGGCCTGTCCGGCCGCGGGGACGGACCGTCGTCCGCCGCCGCGCTCAGGGTGCGGTGGGCGGGTCGCCGTGGTGTGCCGCGAGGCCGGACAGGGTCTCGCCGAGCGGTGCCGCCACCCGGACGGCCGCGAACTCGTCGCCCCGGGTGGGGCCCTGGTTGACGATCGCGACCGGCTTGCCGGTGCGGGCAGCGTGGCGGACGAACCGCAGCCCGGACAGGACGGTCAGCGAGGAGCCGAGGACGAGCAGCGCCCGCGCCGCGTCGACCAGGTCGTAGCACTGCTGGACGCGTGGCTTGGGGACGCCCTCGCCGAAGAACACCACGTCCGGCTTGAGCACGCCGCCGCAGGCCGCGCACGGGGCGACGCGGAAGGCGTGCACCAGCTCGTCGGGCAGCTCGACGTCGCCGTCCGGGTTGATCCGCGAGCCGGTGTCCCGGAAGCCGGTGTTCAGCTCGGTCAGGCGGCGGTCCAGCTCGCGGCGGGTGCTCGTCCGGCGGCAGTCCAGGCAGACCACGCGGTCGAGGGCGCCGTGCAGCTCGACGGCGTCGACCGTGCCGGCCGCCCGGTGCAGCCCGTCCACGTTCTGCGTGATCACGCCCGTGACGCGGCCGGAGCGGCGCAGCTCCTCGACCGCGCGGTGGCCCGCATTGGGCAGTGCACCGGCGATGGACCGCCAGCCGACGTGGCTGCGCGCCCAGTACCGCCGCCGGCCGTCCTCGCTCGCGGTGAACTCCTGGTACGTCATCGGCGTGCGCGGCCGGGCCCGCCCGGTCTCCCCGCGGTAGTCGGGGATGCCCGACTCGGTGGACAGCCCGGCGCCGCTGAGCACGGCCACCCCGCCGTCGGCGAGCAGCCGCCCGACCTCCCGCAGGCCGTCGGCCGTCGCCGGCCCGCCGGGCGGCCGCAGCCCGTCCGCGGGGGGCTCGGCCCCGCCGGCCGCCGTGTCCCCGGTCATCGGTCGGATGCGCATGCCCCCGAGGATAGATCGCCCGCCCGCGGACCGCGGCGGACCGGCCCGGAACCGCCGCGGCCGGCACGCCGCCCCTGCGCTCGCCCCGCCGGTCGGCCCGCCGGTGCGACGGTGAACCAGGTGTGGTCGCTGCGCTGACCGGCGCACCGCCGCCCGCTGCCCGGCGCACCGCCGCCCGCTGCCCGGCGCACCGCCGCCCGCTGCCCGGCGCACCGCCGCCCGCTGACCGGCGCACCGCCGCCCGCCGCTGCCCGCTGCCCTCCGCCCTCCGCTGCCCTCCGCCCGCCGTCGCCCGGTGGCCCGAGCCGGACGTGGATGGCCGGATCCGCCAGAGACCCGTCATTGCAGCCACCGCCCCCACCCGGCGAGGATCGGGGCATGTCCCAACCGCACCGCGTGGTGGTCACCGTGTTCCCCGGCATCGAGATCCTCGACGCCGCAGGGCCGGCCGAGGTGTTCTCCGTCGCCACCCGCCTCCTCGCCGGCACCCGGCCCGGCTACCGGGTGGAGATCGCCGCGGCCGAACCCGGACCGGTCAGCACCTCCAGCGGCGTCCGGCTGCACGCCGACCTGACGCTCGACCAACTCGGCGGCGGCATCGACACCCTGCTGGTCGCGGGCGCCGTCGACACCGCCGACGGCCCGCCGGTCGCCCGGGTCGACCCCGTCGTCACCGACTGGCTGCGCGCCACCGCCGGCCGGGCGGCCCGGATCGGCGGCATCTGCGCCGGCGCCCACCTGCTCGCCGCGGCCGGTCTGCTGGCCGGCCGGCCCGCGACCACGCACTGGCTCACCGCCGCCCAACTCGCCGCCGAACACCCGGAGACCGAGGTCGACGCCGACCCGATCTTCGTCCGCTCCGGCCACCTCTGGACCTGCGCCGGCATCACCGCCGGCATGGACCTCGCCCTCGCCATGGTCGCCGAGGACCACGGCCAGGCGCTCGCCCTGGCCACCGCCCGCACCATGGTGATGTACGTCAAACGGCCCGGCGGGCAGAGCCAGTTCAGCGTTCCGCTGTCCGCCCCGCCACCGCCCGACGACCGGTTCGGCCCGCTGCTGCGGGTGATCGCCGAACAGCCCGCCGCGGACCTCTCCACCGAGGCGCTGGCCGCGCGGGCCGGGCTCAGCGTGCGGCACTTCTCCCGGCTGTTCGCCCGGCACACCGGCCGCACCCCCGCCGCCTACGTCGAGGGCACCCGGCTGGAGCGGGCCCGCCGGCTGCTGGAGGAGAGCGACCGCGCCCTCGCCGACGTCGCCCGCACCAGCGGCCTGGGCTCCGTCGAGACCCTGCACCGCGCGTTCCGCCGCGGCCTCAACACCACCCCCGCGGACTACCGCCGCCGCTTCCGCTGACCGGCTCCCCCTCCTGCCCCCGCGACCTCGCCCTCCTGCCCCCGCGACCTCGCCCTCCTGCCCCCGCGACCTCGCGCAGGGCCTCCTCGGCCTGCCCGCACACGGCGCCGGCCGCCGCACCCTCCCCTGGAGAACACCCGTGTCCCGTACCACCGTCACCCCCATCCCCGTGCTCGGCCGGCACGCCGTCAACGCCTACCTGCTCACCGGGCGGCGCCCGGTGCTCGTCGACGCCGGGATCCCCGGCAGCGGCGAGCAGATCCGCCGGCACCTGGAGCGGCTCGGCGTCGACCCGGGCGACCTCGCGCTGATCGTCATCACCCACGGCCACATCGACCACTTCGGCTCCGCGGCCGAACTGCACCGCCTCACCGGCGCGCCGATCGCCGCCCACGCGGCCGACCTGGGCCCGTACCGCAGCGGGCGGGTCCGCGAGCCGTACCTGCCCACCGGGCCGATGGGCCGCCTGATGAGCCGCGGCCGCCCGCTCCACGTCCGTGCCGAACCCTTCGAACCGCAGGTCCTGCTGCGCGGCGAGACGGCGCTGGACGAGTTCGGCATCGCCGCCCGGGCGGTGCCCACGCCCGGCCACACCGCAGGCTCGGTCTCCGTGCTCACCGACCACGGCGACCTGGTGGCGGGCGACCTGGTCGCCAACTCCTTCATGGGCCTGATCCCCGGCCGGCCGGCCAACCCGCCGTTCCACGACGACCCGCTCGGCAACCTCGACAGCCTGGACGCGATGCTCGCCCGCGACCCGGCCCGGCTGCACGTCGGCCACGGCACCCCGCTGGACCCGGACCGCGTCCGCCGCTGGGCCGCCCGCGAGCGCACCCGGCTGCTCCGCAGGGCCGCCGCCGGACGGCTCACCACCCGCGCCGACCTGCCGGACGGCGCCGACGCGGTGACCGTCGACGAGGCGCCCGCCGACTACTCGGGCCTCTCCCTTCCCGGGGCCTCCGACGGGTGAGGGAGCCGCGGGCGGACGGTGCTCCGGTAGGTCCGCGGACTCATCCCGGTGCTCCGCTTGAACCGGTCGCGGAAGGCGGTGGCCGAGCCGAAGCCGACCTGGGCGCCGATCCGCTCGACCGGGTGCGGGGTGGTCTCCAGCAGGTGCTGCGCCCGGCGGATCCGGGCCACGTGCAGCCACTGCAGCGGGGTGGTGCCGGTCTGCTCCCGGAACCGGCGGATCAGCGTTCGGGTGCTGACGCCCGCACGGGCGGCGATCCCGTCGAGGGTGAGCTCCCGGTCGAGGTTCTGCCGCAGCCAGTCGAGCAGCGGCTCCAGCGCGGCCCCGCCCGGCGCCGGATCGTGGTCGAGCGGGATGAACTGCGCCTGCCCGCCCTCGCGTTCGAGCGGGACGACGGAGAGCCGCGCGGCCTCCGCCGCCACCGCGGAACCGTGGTCGCGCCGGACCATGTGCAGACAGAGGTCCAGCCCGGCGGCCGCGCCCGCGCTGGTCAGGACCTGCCCGTTGTCCACGTAGAGCACGTCCGGGTCGACCGTGACCGCCGGATGGTCGGCCGCCAGCCGGGCCGCCGCGGCCCAGTGGGTGGTGGCGCGCAGCCCGTCCAGCAGCCCGGCGGCCGCCAGGACGAAGGTGCCCGAGCAGATCGACGCGATCCGGGCGCCGCGCGCCGCCGCCTCCCGCAGCGCGGCCAGGACGGCGGGCGTCAGGGCCGGATGCGGGTCGTCGGTGCCCGGCACCACCACGGTGTCGGCCGAGGCGAGCTCCGCCAGACCCCAGGGCGCCCGCAGCGCGAACGACCCGGCGTCGGTCTCCGCCTCCTCCGCGCAGACCAGCACCCGGTAGCCGGGACCGCCGCCGGGCAGCCGGGCCCGGCCGAAGACCTCCACCGGGATCGCCAGGTCGAAGGGGACCACCCGGGGGAGCGCGAGGACGGCGACGGTGTGCACGGTCGGCAATCTACCCGCCCGCCGCAGGCCGTCCGCCACCCCGTTCCCGCTGGTCCGCGCGGTGGCACGGCGGTGTCGCTATCCCGTTGAAAGCTGTCGCCCGGGCTCCTGTGGCGCGCCGCCGCCCGTGGATAGCGTCGAGTCGTCGCCGGCCGCGCCACCACCCCTCCCACCTGCTGAAGGACGCCCATGCATGCCCAGATCGTGCTCTTCGACGGTTTCGACCCGCTCGACGTCGTCGCCCCCTACGAAGTGCTGCACGCCGGCGGGACGGCGTCGGCCGGGGCGGTGACGGTCGAACTCGTCTCCGCCGAGGGCCCCCGCGAGGTGGTCGGCGGGACGGGTGGGCTGGCGCTGCGCGCCACCGCCGCGCTCGACCCGGACCGGCCCGGTCTCGTCCTCGTCCCCGGAGCCTCCGGCCGGATCGCCGAGACCGAGGAGACCGCCGATGCGCCTGGCGGAGGCGACGAGCCGATCCCGGTGCTGCTCGGGCGGACCCTGAGCACCGCCCTGCCCGGCCTGCTGGCCCGGGCCGTCGACAACCCGCGGACGACGGTCGCGACGGTGTGCGGCGGTTCGCTCGTCCTCGCCATGGCCGGACTGCTGGAGGGCCGCTGCGCCACCACCCATCACCTGGGCCTCGACCTGCTGGACGCCACCGGCGTGCACGCCGTCCGCGCCCGGGTCGTCGACGACGGCGACCTGGTGAGCGGCGCCGGTGTCACCTCCGGCCTCGACCTCGCGCTGTACCTGCTGGAGCGCGAGGTCGGACCGCAGATCGCCCGCGCCGTCGAGGAGTTGTTCGCCCACGAGCGCCGGGGCACGGTCTGGCGGAGCGAGGGCCCAGCCCCGGCCGCCTTCTGACCGAACCCGCCACGACACGCTGAACGAGGAGCACACCACCATGACCGTCACGCCCGTCGAAGGCACCTGGGACCTCGCCATCGCCACGCCCGTCGGCAGGATCGCCGCAGTGATCGAACTCCACCGGCGGGACGGCCGCCTGGCCGGCACCGCCCGCGGCGCGGAGGAGGAGGTCCCGCTCGACGCCGTCACCCTGGACGGCGATCGGCTCAGCTGGCGGCAGTCCGTCACCCGGCCGTTCCGCCTCAACCTGACGTTCGACGTCACGGTGGACGGGGACGCCCTGGCCGGCACCTCCCGCGCGGGCCGCCTCCCCGCCTCCAAGGTCACCGGCCACCGGCGGACCGGCCCCGGCACCGCCGCGGACTGACCCGCACCGCGGCCGGAACGACGGCCACACGGGTGCACCACCAAGGGCGCGTGGGGGCACCTCCCGGCCGAAGGCCGGGAGAGCTTCGCAATTCGGATGCGGGCCGCCGTGCGGACCGGGGGTGAGCCGGATTCGTCAGGAGCACCGCTCCCGAATTGCGCAGTTCCCCGACTACCTCAACGTCTACCTCCGCCTCACCGCACCGCCCGGCACCCGCATCGTCCCCGAACTCACCTCCGCCGACAGCAGCTTCCCCGCCGACCCGCCGCCCGGCGACCCCACGGACCCCGCCGACGGTGCCGCCGCGCCGCCCCTCCCGCTGCCGACCACCACCCGAGGCCAGTGATGCCGACCACCGCCACCCGGCTGAAGAACCTCGCCTTCCTGGCCGTCTCCGTCCTCGGCCGGATCGCCGTCCAGCACGCCGACCTCGGCCACTACGTCGGCCTCCGCGACCACTACACCGTCACCGTCCGGCTCGACCGCACCGGCGGACTCTTCGAACACGCCGAAGTCACCTACCGCGGCGTGCCCGTGGGACGCGTCGGTGCCCTGCGCCTCACCGCCGACGGCGTCGAGGCCGACCTGCGGATCGACGACTCCGCCCCCCGCATCCCGGCCCGGCTGACCGCCGTCGTCGCCGACCTGTCCGCCGTCGGCGAGCAGTACCTCGACCTGCGCCCCACCACCGACACCGGCCCCTGGCTCAGCGACGGCTCGGTCGTCGCCCGGGCCGACACCAGCACCCCCGCGCCCGTCACCGACGTGCTCGGCCGCGTCGACGGCCTGGTCTCCTCCGTACCGCTCCAGTCGCTGCGCACCGTGGTCGACGAACTCGGCGCCGCCCTCGACGGCCAGGGCGGCAACCTGCAGGCCCTGTTGGACAGCGGCAGCCGCTTCGTCAGCGCCGCCCGCACGGCGCTCCCCGCCACCGAGCGGCTGGTCGTCGACGCGCAGACCGTCCTCGGCACCCAGGCCGACGAGACCGCCGCCATCCGCGACTTCGCCACCGGCGCCGACCGGCTCGCCCGGCAGCTCCGGGACTCCGACGCCGACCTGCGGACCGTCCTCGCCACCGCCCCGCAGACCGCCGTCCAGGTCACCCGGCTCACCGACGACCTCGACCCCGGCCTCAGCGTCGTCCTCGCCAACCTGCTCACCACCGCCGAACTGGGCGTCACCCGGCAGCACGGCATCGAGGAACTCCTCGTCCGGCTCCCGGCGGTGGCCGCCGCCGGCTCCACCGCCGTCGACGCCGACGGAGCCCACCTCGGCGTCGCCGTCACCTTCTTCTCCCCGCTGCCGTGCACCGACGGCTACCGCGCAACCCCCCGCCGCAACGGCCTCGACACCGGCCCCGCACCGCAGTTCAACACCGCGGCCCACTGCGCCGCCCCGGCTGGCTCCGGCACCGCCGTCCGCACCGACGGCATCACCGAGCCGCTGACCGGCCACGAGGTCCCGCCAAGTCCCCCCTGCTCCAGCCCCGCGAGAGGACGACCGACCGTGTCGACCACCCGTCACCTGATCAACCGCCGACGCAGGCTCGCCACCGCCCGGCCGGCCACCGCCCGGCCCGCCCCCGTACCGGCCGGGCCGCAGCGCGGCGGCACCACCGCCACCCTGCCCGAGCCGGCCGGGCCCGCGACCGCCCCCGAACGGCGGGCGCGCCGCCTGCGGGGGATCCGCCCGTGGGCGGTGCTGCTGGCGGCGGCCGCGGTCTGTGCCGGTCTGGCCGGTGCCGCCGGGCTCCGTGCCGCCGACCTGCGTGCCGACGGCCGGGCGCACAACACCGCGCTCACCGACGCCGCCCGCACCAGCGAGGTCCGCGGCGCCGTCACCGACGCGGTCAACCGGCTGTTCTCGTACAGCTTCGCCGACCCGGCCCGCACCGACGCGGCGGCGAAGACCCTGCTCACCGGCAAGGCGGTCGAGCAGTACGGCACGCTGCTCGGCCAGGTCCGGGCACAGGCGGCCCGGCGCAAGCTGGTGCTCACCACCACCGTCACCGACAGCGGCGTGGAACGGCTGGACGGCGACCGGGCCCGGCTGCTGCTCCACGCAGACCAGAGCAACACCTCCACCGCCGAGGGGAGTCCGACCGGGGCGAGCTACGCGGCGGCGATGTTCGCGGTGGAGGCCGTCCGGCGGGACGGCCGCTGGCAGATCGAGTCCATCGACACCTTCGGCCGGTGACTCCGGGGCCGCGGGCCGTCGGCCAGGTGGGCCGCGTGCACGGTCGGCGGCACCCTCCGGGCTGTGCTGCGGAGCGGACTGGCCTTTACTGGAAGGGAAGGCACCCGAGCCGTGGGGCGGCGGGAACCGTCACCGCCGCCGGCGGTTCACCGGTTCGCCGGACGGACCCGGCAGGAGGTCGTGCAATGAACCCGCCTTCACGGGACCAGACCTTACCCCGTCTCGTCGTCGACAGCCCGGACCGGATCCGCGGCCAGGTGCACGTGCTCGACCTGGAACCGCTGCTGGTCGGCCGGGACACCGCCTGCCGGCTCCAGCTGATCCATCCGAAGATCAGCCGACGCCACGCGCTGGTGTCGTGGGCCGACGGGCACACCACCGTGGAGGACCTCGCGTCCACCAGCGGCACCCGGGTGAACGGTCACCTGGTCCGGGGGCAGCAGGAACTGCACAGCGGTGACGTCCTCGACTTCGGCCCGCTGGAAGTGCACTACGAGGAACCGGGCGTGGAGGCCGCCACTGCGGTCGCCGGGCCGCCCCCGGACGGCACGCCCGCACCCCAGCCCGACGACCCCCCGGCGGCCGCACCTCCTCGGGTCACATCTCCTCCGGCGGGATCCCCGCCGGGGTCGCCCGCGCCGGAGACGCCGTACCCCGGGACGGAGCCGCGCTTCGACGTGGCCGAGCAGTGGGCGACGGGGAACCTCAGCAACGTCGGCGGGAACCAGTACAACTACCTGATGCAGGACGACCGCATCCTGGCCGCCCGGCGCAAGGCCTACTTCCGCAGGCTCCGGGCGACCCGGAGGACGGCCCGGCGTGCGGCCCTGGTGGGGCTGCTGCTCGCCGTCCTCGGCTTCGCCTTCCGGTCGTGGCTGAACTCGGAGCAGAACGTGCTCGACCCGAGGGCCGGGGGCGTGGCGATCGACGGGATCAGCCTCGCGGTCGGGATCGTCGGCACGGTGCTGTTCGTCCTCGGCGCCGCCGTGGTGGCCGCGACCGTGTTCCGGCAGCGTCGCTACGAGCGGGAGGAGGACCGCCGGCTGAACCCGGACCGGCCGTCGCCGAGATGAGGCGGGGCGGGTCCACGGCGAAGGGACCGTGATGGTCTTCAACATCGGCAACCAGCAGGGCGGCGTCGTCAACAACGTCGCCGGTGATCAGACCGTCCACGGCGGGCAGTCCGGCCACCTCACGGCGGACGGGCAGGACGTGCGCGCCCTGGTCGGCGAGCTCCGCGCGGCCGTCGACCGGGCGCAGCTGCCACCGGCGGTCGCGCCCGAGGTCCGGTCCGAACTGGACTCCCTGGACGCGGAGGTGGCCCGGCCGGAGCCGGACCGTGCGGCGGTGGCGGGGCGGCTGACCCGGACGACCCGCGTGCTCGCCTCGGCCGGCGCCTTCGTCGGTGCCGGCGCCGCCCTGATCAGACCGATCTCGGCACTGGCCGGCTGGCTCGGCCCGCTGGGGCTGCCGGCCCTGCACGCCCTCGGCGCCTGAACCGCCCCCGCACTGCTCCCGCACCGCCCCCACGCACCACCCCCACCCACGGCCCCCACGCACCGCTCCCGCGGAGCGGTCCGGCGGCGGACCCGCGACACGTCAGCGTGCGGGCCCACCCGTGCCGGCCTCCGCGCCGGGCACGCCGGCGGCCTCGCGTGCGGCCCGTTCCACGCGGTCGTGGTGGTCCTGCCACCAGGACTCGTCGCCCTCCGGCAGGTTGCCGTCGGCCGCCCGCAGGCCGCGGCCGCCGTCGACGAGTTCGCGGACGATGTCGGCGTGCCCGGCGTGGCGGTCGGTCTCGGCGATCGCGTGGACGAGGATGCGGTGCAGGGTCACCTCGGCGCGCTGCCCCCAGCCGACCCGGCCGACCGCGTCGAGGGGCAGGGTGCGGACGGTCTCGTCCGAGTGCGCCCACACCCGCCGGTACAGCCCGACGATCTCCTCGCGGGTCTCCTCCGCGGTCGCCCACAGGTCGGCGTTGGGCTCGGCCCGCCCGGCGATCCACAGCGGCGCCGCCTCGAAGGGCCGCCCGAAGGTCTCGCCGAAGTACACCGCCTCCGCGGCGGTCACGTGCTTCACCAGCCCGAGCAGATTGGTGCCGGACGGTGTCAACGGGCGCCGGACGTCGTACTCCGACAGCCCGTCGAGCTTCCAGAGCAGGGCGTCGCGCGCGTCCTGCAGGTACAGGTGCAGATCGGCCTTGGCATCGAATGCGGTCATGGCGACCAGTCTGCGCACCGCCTCCGCCGCCGCGTCCACGGAATTTCCGGAGACCGGGCCGCCCGCGGCAGTGCCGTGAGCCGCACATCATTTTACTGGTGTAATACCTGTTACCCTTAATGGGTGGGTTCTGCAACCGTTACTCCCGGACTCCGCCTCCGCAGCCTCCCGGTGCGCGAGGCGCTGCGCCTCGGCCGCCCGTCCGACCGGTGGTTCAAGCCGGCGCTGAGCGTCGCCGCTGCCTCCGTCCTGCCCAACCTCGTCCTCTGCGCCCTCGGCCGCCTCGACCTCGCCGCCTACACCATGGCCGGCTCACTGTGCGCGCTCTACGGCCACGACCTGCCGTACGCGCGCCGCGCCGCCACCCTCGCCCGGGTGGTGCTCGGCATGCTCGCCGGCGTCGCCGTCGCCCTGACGGCCGCCTCGCTCACCGACTCCCCGCTCGTGCTGGTCGCCGTCGGTGCCGCGCTCGCCGCCGTGCAGAAGGCGCTGGCCGACGCCGCCGAGATCGGGCCGCCCGGCCACGTGATCTTCACCTTCGTCGCCGCCGGCGCGCTGTTCGCCCCGCAGCAGCCGGGGCAGATCCCCGGCCACCTCGCCCTCGCGCTCGCCGCCGGCGCCTTCGCCTGGCTGGTGGCCATGGCACCCGCCCTGCGCCGCACCGACGGGCCCGAACGCCGCGCCACCGCCCGGGCCCTGACCGCCGTCGCGGCCCACGCGGACGCCCCCGGCGCACGGACCCGGCACACCGCCGACGCCGCCCTCCGGGCCGCCCGCCACAGCCTCCACCTCACCGGCACCACCACCCCCGACCGCCGGGCACTGGCCGGCCTGCTCCACCGGGCCGAAGCCGCCCTCGCCGGCCACGGCCCCACCGGCGAACAACTGCACACCTGGGCGGCCGCGGTACGCGCCCACGGCCCCGTCCCCGGCAGTCCCACCGCCCTCGACCTGCCCGAGGCGGACACCCACGACACCGCGCCGGCACCGCCCCGACCCTCGCTGCTGCGCAGCCTGGCGCCCGGAGCGGCGCACGCCCCGGCCGCCCTGCGCACACTGCTCGGCTGCGCCCTCGCCGGGTACGCCACCCTGTGGCTCGGCGTCGACCGGCCGTACTGGGCGATCGTCACCGCCGCGTCCATCACCCAGGCCAACATCGCGCTGACCTGGAACCGCACCCTGCAGCGCACCCTCGGCAACCTGCTCGGCGTCGCGGTCTTCGCCGCGGCCGTCCCGCTGATCCGCACCGGGCCGATCGCCCTGGTGCTCTGCCTGCTCGTCCTCAACTTCGCCGCGGAGGCACTCGTCACCCGCAACTACTGGCTCGGCACCGTCGCGGTCACCCCGATGGCACTGCTGCTGGTCGAGTTCACCGGCGACCACCCGGCCGGACGGCTCATCGGCGACCGTGTCCTCGACACCCTGATCGGCGCCGCCGTGGGCTTCGCCGCCGCACTCGCCGTCACCAACCACCGCACCGCCGACCGCGTCCGGCACGCCCTCCACGCCGCCGGCCGCGCCCGCGCCGACGCCGAACGCGCCCTCGCCGACCCGGCCGCCGGACCCGCCGCCGTGCACGCCGCCTCCCGACGGCTCGCCCACAGCCTCGCCGACCTGCGCGAGGCCCGGGACACCGCGGCCGGCGAATGGCGCCGTCGCACCCTGCCCGAACGGGCACTGCGCGCCGCCGAGGAGGACGGACACCGTACGCTCGCGGGGACGGCCCAGCGGCGGGGCGGCCTCCACCCCGCCCCGGAGAGCGGAGCGGCGTGAACCAGGACAGCGGTGCGAACGACGTGGTCGCGGCGGTCCGGCGGCAGTGGCGGGCCGTCCACCCCGACCTCGACACCGAGCCGATGGAACTCGTCGGCCGGATCAACCGCTGCGCCGCCCTGCTGCAGCAGGCCGAGGACGCCCCGCTGCGCTCCGCCGGCCTCACCCGCGGCGAGTTCGACCTGCTCGGCGCCGTCCGCCGCACCGGCCGCGACCTCACCGCCGGCGAACTCGCCCGGGAGACCTTCGCCTCCGGTGCCGCCGTCACCAAGCGCCTGCGCGCCCTGCAGGACCGCGGCCTGGTCGAGCGCCGCACCGACACCCGCGACCGGCGGATCGGCCACGTCCGGCTCACCGACGAGGGCCGCGAGCTCGTCGACCGCCTGATGCCCCAGCAACTCGCCCACGAGCGCGCCGTCCTCGCCGGTCTGGACGAGCCGACCCGCCGTCTCCTCGGCGCGGGCCTCGCCGAACTCCTCCTCCAACTGGAGGGCCGCCTCGGCACCCCGCGGGGCTGATCCGGCTCCCCGGGGTGTGTCAGGTCCCCTCCCGGGCGGAAGGCCGGTGCCACCCACCCCGCCCCCGGGACGACCTCGGCGAGCGGGGCGCCGACGCCGCACGGGGTACGCCGTCCGGCTCGGCCGGTTCCGGTTCGGCTTCGTGTGACCGGCGCCGCCCGGCGGCCGACGGGCGCCCTCCACAGCGCGGCCGCCACACCCCCTGGGACGTCGGGGACGGGACGGTCAGCCCGACTCCCACCTGATCTCGCCGTCCTGGAGCCGGTCGGTGGGCGTGAGCCCCGCCGCGGCGGCGACGGCCGCGGAGGCCCGGTGTTCGGGGTGGACGTGGGCGACGAACCGGTCCACCCCGGCGGCGGCGAGTGCGGAGACCAGGCCCTGCGCCGCCTCGGTCGCGATGCCGCGGCGCTGCCATCCGGTGCCGACCACCCAGGCGATCTCCGCGGTGAGCCGGCCGTCGCCGTCGGCGGTCACCGTCGCCTGGACCGTCCCGGTCAGCCGGCCGGCCACGTCCAGCCGGACCACCCAGTTCGCCCAGACCTCGCCGGGATCGGGCGAGCCGGCGACCAGCCGCTCGTACCGGCTGCGGAGTTCGTCGGGGCCGAGCGGCCGGCCGCCGATGAAGGCGTGCAGCGCAGGATCGCCGAGGACGTCCGCCATCTCCTCGGCGTGGGCGGCCCGCAGTGGCAGCAGCGTCAGCCGGGGCGTCCGGACGGTCCCGGGAACGGTGAACACCGCACTACCTCCTGATCGTCCGTCAGAGATCGCCCGCGACCAGCGCGTGCAGGTGCTGGTCGTGCCGGCCGTCGGCGTGGCGGAGCGCACTGCGCATGGTGCCCTCGAAGGTGTAACCGGCCTTCTCGGCGACGCGGCAGGAGGCCGGATTGGCGGTCGAGTGGCACAGGGTCAGCCGGTGCAGGCCGAGTTCGTCCAGTGCCCAGCGCCCGGCCCGGCGCACCGCATCGACGACCAGGCCGCCGCCGCGGGCGTGCGGCAGCACCCAGTAGACGATCTCGGCGCTGCCCGCCGCCAGGTCGACGTCCTTCCAGCCGAGCAGTCCGAGGACCTCGCCGCCGGGGCGGGCCATCGCCCAGATCGCGGCCTCCTCGGCCCGCCAGCGCTCGTGCATGCGGGCGATCCGGCGCCGGGCGTCCTGAGCCGTGGGCACCGTGAGCAGGTTCCACTGCCGGATCGCGGCGTCCCGGCCGGCGGCGACCAGCGCATCGGCGTCCTCGGGGCGCCACGGCCGCAGTTCGAGCCCGACGGAGACGTCCAGCACCGGCTGGACCCCGGCGGCCATCCGGCCGGCGGGCACGGTGTCGGGCACGGGCGGGTCGGTGATCACCGACGCATCCTGCCACACCCGTTGCGGCACCGCGGCCGGCTCAGGCCGGCTCCAGGTCCGCGGGCGCGGCCTCCCACTCGATCCCGCCGCCGAGCGGGCGGACGAAGATCCGGCGGCGCAGCAGACGCCCGGTCTCGGTGTCCCGTTCGACCAACTGGCCGGAGATGGTGCCGCAGCGGCCGTCCCGCCGGTCGCGGACCGCCCGGCCGAGATGAGGGTGGGGCGGACTGCTCACCGAGACACCCATCGCCACGCGCACACCTCCGTCCGCCGCCGGCGCGACGCTGCGCCGAGGTCCGCGGCCGATCCTCCCCGCCACCCCGCGGGGCGGCGCCGGCCTTCACGCGATGTCCGCAAGCCCTGCCGATCATCCGCCCGCACCCGTGCATGACGGTGTGTCACCACGTCGGCCGTACCGGGAAGGTGTGCCCGCGTGCCATGCTGGGGCTTTCGTCCGGCGGACGGCACGGACACGGGGCGGGGGAGTCGGGCATGGTGCGGGAACCGCAGGGGAGACCGGCCGACGTGACGGCCGGCCTGGCCGGCCGGCCCTGGTTCGCTGCGAACGAAGTGCTCGCGTTCCTGCTGGAGTTGGCGGCCCTGGTGCTGCTCGGCCGGTGGGGCTTCGCGGAGGGCGGCGGCGCCGTCGGCCGGGTGCTGCTCGGCCTCGGGCTGCCCACGGCGGCCGCCGTCCTGTGGGGTCTGTTCGCCGCGCCCAAGGCCCGCCACCCGCTGCTCTTGCCAGGGGTGCTGGTGGTGAAGGCGCTGGTCCTCGGCGGCAGCGCAGCCGCCCTGTACGGCCTCGGCCACCCCGCCGCGGCCGGTGTCCTGGCCGCCGTGATCGTGCTGAACACCGCTCTCGCCGAGACCTTCCGCCGCCGCCCCGCCCCGGCCTCCGACGCCGACTCCACGGCCCGCTGATCACGGGGATGTGATCCGCCGGACGGCCGCCGCGCACGCCCGGGGTGACCGCACGGGTCCCCCCGCGCCGCGCCGATGCCGCGCCTCCTGGGGCTGGCCCCACCCCGCATCCGGGGGAGTACGGGGTGCCATGGAGTCGCCGCACGGGGCAGCCTGAGGGGGCGGCAGGTGTACGACCTTTCCGTGCCGCCAGGTACTGGACCGTTCCGAACCGACGGGAGCCCTCGCCATGACCCTGAGTACTTCGCCCGCCCGCCCGTCCGCCGCGCCGGCGGCCACCACGGCCCGCCGGCCCCTGCTGCGGGCCGCCGCGCTCGTCGTGCTGACCGCCACCGCCGGCGCGGCCGCCCTCGGTCCGGCCGCCGCGGCCGACGCACCCGGCCCACCGGCCCGCGCACGACTGGTGCTGCCCGCGCCGAGCGGCCCGTACCCGGTCGGCACCGTGTCGCTGCACCTGGTCGACCCGGCCAGGACGGATCCGTGGACCGGGTCCGGCCCGCGCGAGGTGATGGCGACCGTCCGCTACCCGGCCCGGGACACCGGGCCGTACCCGACCGCCCCGCAGCTGCCCGCCGCGGCCGCCGCCGTCTTCGAGACGATGTACCGCAACGGCGTCGGCCTGCCGATGGACCGGGTGGCCTGGGCGCGGACCCGCACCCACGCGCACGAGGGCGCCCCCGTGGAGCTCCGCGGCGGGCGGCGTCCGGTGGTGCTGTACTCGCCCGGCGGCGGCGACCCCGCCGCCTTCGGCACCACCCTGGTCGACGACCTCGCCTCGCGCGGGTACGTCGTGGTGACGGTCGACCACACCTACGAGGCGCCGGCCGTCGAGTTCCCCGGCGGACGGGTGGCGGCGAGCCGGATGGACGCCGAGATCGCCGCCGTCCAGGACCCGGACCCGGCGAAGGCGGAGGCGAAGCTCACCGCGCTGCTGCGCAAGCTCGTCGACGTCCGGGTCGCCGACACCCGCCTCGTGCTGGACGGGGTCGGCGAACTCGCCGCCGGCCGCAACCCCGACGCCGAGCACCGGCCGCTGCCGCAGGGCCTCGGCGCGGTGCTCGACCCGGGCCGCACCGGCATGTTCGGCCAGTCGGCCGGCGGCTTCACCGCCCTGCAGGCGATGCACGACGACCCCCGGATCCGGGCCGGCGAGAACCTGGACGGCGTCCTCGGCTACGTCGGGGACGACCACGACCCGGCGAACCCCTCCACCGTCGCCACCGACGGACTCGACCGGCCCTTCCTGCTGATGGGCAGCGAGGGCGACGACCACCGCAGCAACCCGTCCTGGGGTGCGCTCTGGCAGCACAGCACCGGCTGGCACCGCGACCTCACCCTGACCGGCGCGGCGCACGGCAGCTACACCGACCTGGAGGCGATGGTGCCGCAGCTCGCCCGGCAGCTGGACCTGCCGCCCGGCACCGCCGCCGACCTGATCGGCACGGTCGACCCCGAACGGGCCGTCGCCGCCGCGCGGGCCTGCACCGCCGCCTTCTTCGACCGGACCCTGCGCCACCGGGACGGCGGGCTGCTCGACCGGCCCACCGAGCGCTTCCCCGAGCTGCGCCGGGTGGACTGATCCGCGCCCGGAGAAAATGCCCGCCGCCCGCTTCCTCGGGATGCTAGCTTGAAACCTAGAGATCCTAGGGAGGGTGGCCGGGCCATGGCACGTGCGGGAATCACCGCGGCGAAGCTCACCGAGGCGGCCGCGGAGATGGCCGACGAGGTCGGACTCGACCGCGTCACCGTCTCCGCGCTCGCCCGGCACTTCGGCGTCAAGGACGCCAGCCTCTACTCCCACGTCACGAACCTGCGGGAGCTGCGCGTCCGGATCGCGATGCTCGGCGGCGCGGAGATGACCGAACGCATCGCCGCCGCCGTGGCCGGCCGGGCCGGCAGGGACGCCCTGGTCGCCTTCGCCGACGCCTACCGGCAGTTCGCCCTCGCCCACCCGGGCCGCTACGCCGCCACCCAACTGCAGTTCACCCCCGAGGAGATCACCGACTCGGCCGTCGTCCGCCGCAGCGCCGAGCTCACCTACGGCATGCTCCGCGCCTACGGCCTCGCCGAGCCCGACCTCACCGACGCCGCCCGGCTGCTGCGCGCCGCCTTCCACGGCTACGTCCACCTCGAACTCGGCGGCGGCTTCGGCCACCCCCGCACCGTCCAGGAATCCTGGGACCGCTCGCTCGACGCCCTCCACGTCCTGCTCGAGAACTGGCCCGCCCGACCCGACCGGAGCCCCCGATGACCACCGCCACCACCGTCCGCACGGGCACCCTCGCCGTCCCCGGCGCCACCCTCCACCACGAGGTCCGCGGCAGCGGCCCGTTCCTGCTGCTCGTCCCCGGCGGCGCCGGCGACGCCGGGATGTACGCGGGCATGCACGCCGCCCTCACCGCCCGCTACACCGTCGTCTCCTACGACCCGCGCGGCCTCTCCCGCAGCCCCCTCGACGGACCGCTCACCGACCAGCGGGTGGACGTCTGGAGCGACGACGCCCGCCGCCTCATCGAACACCTCTCGCCCGACGGCACGGCCGACGTGCTCGGCTGCAGCTCGGGCGCGATCGTCGCCGTCGACCTGCTCGCCCGGCACCCCGACCGGGTGCGCCGCGTCGTCGCCCACGAGCCGCCCCTGCTGGAACTCCTCGACGACCCGGCCCCGCACAGGGCGTTCTTCGCCGACGTCCGCGACACCCACCGGACGGAGGGCATCGCCGCCGCCATGGCCCGCTTCAGCGAGGGCCTCGGGGGCGCACGGCCCGCGGACGACCCCGGGCGGACGGCGGAGGCCGTCGCCGAGGAGGCCACCGAACTGCCGCCGGAGATCCAGGAGATGGCGCCGCGCATGCACGCCAACCTGCCCGTCTTCCTCGACCGGATGCTCCACCCCTTCGCCACCACCCCGCCCGACCTGGCCGCGCTGCGCCCGGTCGCCGACCGGCTCGTGCCCGCCGCGGGACGCGACTCGCGCCACCAACTCCCGCTGTACGGGCCCGCCTCCCGCCTCGCCGCCCTCCTCCACCGCGAGCTCGCCGAGTTCCCCGGCGGCCACCTCGGCGCCGTCGAACAGCCCACCGCCTTCGCCCGCCGACTCCTCGCCCTCCTCGCCCCGGCGGACTGAACCCGGCGCCCGTGCCGGCCCGGCGGGCCGAACTCAACGCCCGCGCCGGGCCGACCGGACCGGCGGACCCGGGACCGGCCCCGCCGGTGCCGGGTCCCGATCCCGGACCGGGAGCTCCCGCCCCAGCCGGGCTAGCGGCGACAGCACCATCACCACCGGCGACAGCAGCATGCCCGCGGCCGCCAGCAGGAGACCGCCGCGCAGCCCGCACTCCTCCGCGAGGACACCGCCGAGCAGCGAACCGAGCGGGGCCGACCCCATGCCGACGAAGGTGATCATCGCGGCCGCGCGGCCCTGCATCCCGTCCGGAGTGACGGACTGCCGGACGGCCATGACCGTGACCGACACCAACTGGCCCCCGCACCCGAACACGAAGCCGGCCGCGAGGAGCACCGGCACGGTCACCGCGGCGGAGCCGTGCAGCGCGGGCACGCACAGGAACGCGCCGTCGCCGAGGACCGCCGCGCACAGGAGCACCCTGCCGTGGCCGAACCGGCGCGGCAGCCGGGAGGCCAGCAGCGAGCCCAGCAGCGCGCCCGGCCCGGCGGCCGCGAGCGCACAGCCGACGGCCAGTCCCGGCAGGTGCAACACCCTTGGCAGGAACAGCAGGTAGACGGTCATCGTGGCCGCGAAGGAGAACTGGAAGGCGGCCGAGGCCAGGCACACCGCCCGCAGCACGGCGTCACGGGCGACGAAACGCACGCCCTCGACGATCCGCCGCCGGACCCGCGGCGGGCCCGCGGCGCGCTCCGGGACGGACTCGGCGCGGCGGATCCGCCGGATCGACAGGAACGACAGCGTGAAGAACAGTGCGCCGAAGGCGGCGGCGAACGACGCCGACAGCAGCGACACCAGCGCACCACCGAGCGCCGGGCCGCCGATCTGCGCCGCGGACCGGCTGCCCTCCAGCGCGCTGTTGCCCTGCACCAGCCGGTCGCGTGCCACCAGCCGTACCAGGGACGCCTGGTACGCCACGTCGAAGAACACGGACAGCGCCCCGACGGCGAAGGCGAGCACCAGCAGCGCGGGCAGCCCGAGCCGGCCGACCGGGCCCGCCACGGCCACGGCGCCCATGGCCACGGCCCGACCGGCGTCCGCGAGCACCATCGTCGTACGGGTCCGCCACCCGTCCACCCACGCGCCCGCGAAGAGCGAGAGCAGCAGCGCCGGCGCCTGTCCCACGGCGCGCAGCACGCCCACCTCGCCGGCTCCCGCGTCGAGCATCAGCACGGCCACCAGCGGCAGCACCACCAGGCCCGTGTGCTCGCCGAGTTGGGAGACGGTCTGGCCGATCCACAGCCTGCGGAAGTCGGCGTCCCGCCACAGGCCCGACGGAACCCGCCGACCGGCGTCGGACATGGAGGAGAACACGAACGGCACGGAGATCCCCCGGCTTGCCGACGACAGGGCCAGGCACCGGACGCACACCAGCACGCCGACGGCTCGGGCAGGGAAGGAATCGCTGCGCCGCACCATCGAGGGCGGCACGCGACGACGGGCCGCGCACGGCCCCCGACGTCAACGTGAGCCGGGCACACCGGGCATGTCCCACCGCCACGCGGACGACGCGTCGTGTCCGAACCCTAGCCGCCGCCGGGCCGCCACGGAAGGCGGCCGCACAGCACCCGCCCCCACATCCGCGCGCCCGATCCCTGGTGGACGGACGGGACGCCCCTCCCCGTGCCTGGAGACCTTCCCGGTCTTCCGGACCGACCCGAGGAGGGGGAGTTCGACCACCGGCTCCTCCGGCCGGGCACCGGAGAGGTGCTGGTGGCCGGCGCCGAGCCGACGGTGGAGCCGTCCGGGGACGGGCCGCACTGCGACGGGCAGCGCACCGGGACCGTCCCGCAGTAGCGTTGCTCCGCATGACGCACACCGAGACCGAGATCACCGCCGAGCTGGTCGGGCACCTGATCCGTGATCAGCACCCCGACCTCGCCGACCGACCGGTCAGGCTCGGTGCGCGCGGCTGGGACAACCAGCTCTGGCGGCTCGGCGAGGACCTCGCCGTCCGACTGCCGTGGGCGACCGAGTCCGCCGACGAGCTGCTCCGCAAGGAGTACGCCTGGCTGCCCGCGCTCGCCCCGCACCTGCCGCTCCCGACACCCGTCCCGCAGCGCCTCGGTGCGCCGTCCGAGCGGTTCCCGCGGCCCTGGCTCGTCACCACCTGGGTGCCCGGGACACCGGCGGACCGTGCGCCCGTCACGCGCGGTGCGGAGGCGGCGGACGCACTGGCCGCCTTCCTGACCGCCCTCCACCGGCCGGCGCCCGCGGACGCCCCGGCCGGCCGCGACCGGGGCGGGCCGCTCACCGACCGCCTCGGCCACTTCGAGGGCGGCCTCGCCGAGACCGTCCGGCTCGGACTGGTCGACGACCCGGACGCCGTCCGGGCGGTCTGGGCGGACGCCGTCGCCGCACCCGCGTGGACGGGCCCCGCCCGGTGGATCCACGGCGACCTGCACGCGGCCAACGTCCTCACCGACGACGGCACCCTCTGCGGCGTCATCGACTTCGGCGACCTCTGCGCGGGCGACCCGGCCTGTGACCTCGCCGCCGCCTGGACCCTGCTGCCCGACGGCACCCTCGACCGCTTCCACCGCGCCTACCGGCCCGCCGCGGACCCGGCGACCCGGCGCCGCGCCCGCGGCTGGGCGCTGCTGCGTGCCTTCGGCGGCCTCCTCATCGGCGAGGCCGGCCTCCGGGGCGGCCCCGGAGGCAAGCCCACCTGGGGCCCGCCCGCGCACGCCGCCCTGCGCCGCCTCCTCGCAACGGCCCGTCCGTGATCCCGCCGACGGCACGCTCCGCCACCCCGATGGCCGGACGGTGGAACACTCACGGGATCGACCTCGCCGCCGACACCGTCACCAAGACCTTCCCGCCCGGTGACGGCCACCGGCACGTCCGGGAGTGGCGGGCGCTCGAACTCCTCGCCGTCCACGCACCCGGACTCGCCCCCACCCCGCTGCACGTGGACTCCGGGCCGGGCGGCCCACGCATCGTGATGTCCCGACTCCCCGGCCGACCGCTGCGCGGTACGGTGCTCGACGCCCGCCGGACAGCGGCCCTCGCCGAGGCCGTGGCCGAGCTCCACCACTGCGTCCCCGCCGAGCAGTTGGCGCAGGTACCGGTGCGCCCCGGACGCCCGGCCGAACTCCTGACCCGCATCCGCACCTGGCAGGCGGCCGGGCTGCCGGCGCACGCGTCCCCCGCCGTGGCGGCGGCCCTGCGCGCCGGCTCGGCCTGGCTCGACACCTCGGACCTGAGCGACACCCCGGACCCGCTGGGCACCCCGGACCCGCTGGACACCCCGGACCCGGAGGGGGAGCAGCAGCCCGACCGGCCGCCCGCGGTGTTCGGCCCCGGTGACGGCAACCTCGCGAACTACCTCTGGGACGGCACCCGGGTACGGGCCGTCGACTTCGAGGAGTCCGGACGCAGCGACCGCGCCCACGAACTCGCCGAGATCACCGAGCACGTCTCGGCCTGGCTGGACGGCGGCCTGGACGTGCCCGTCTTCCTCAGCCACTTCGACCTGGCACCGGCCGAGGCCGCCCGACTGGCCGACTGCCGCCGACTGCTCGCCCTGGTGTGGCTCCTGATGCTGGCCATGGACGACCCGGACCACCCCCGCAACCCGCCCGGCACCGCGGAACGCCAGTCCCACCGCCTCCGCACCCTCCTCGACCGGCCCTGACGACGGCTGCTCCCACGGCGACTACGCGGGTGGTGCGCCCTGCAGGAGCCGAAAGGAGGCCCAGTCGTCGTCGCCGAGCACGCGCGCGCCGAGGGCTTCCGCGAGCACTTCGGCGGCCTCCGTGCTCCGGTCACCGAAGTAGCCCCTGATGTCGACCAGTCCGTGCCGCCAGGAGAAGACCGCCGTCTCCCCGGGCACCGAGTAGGTCTTCTGGAAGCCGATGTCCTTCCACCTCCAGGGGCCCGCGCTCCTCGATCAGCGGGCACCGGGCGGCCACCTCCTCCCACTCCCCGACATCGATCTGGTCCTCGTGGCTCAGGGTCCGGTCCTGTGCGCGGCTGATGTGGAAGTCGTGGCCCATGTCGTCCCTCGCGGTCGGGCCGCGGAACCGTCGAGCGGCGGTGCGACCCAGTGTGGCGCGGGCGGTCCGCCGCACGGCGGCCGGCTCGACAGCCCTGCCGGTCGGCTCAGGCGGGGGACAGCTCGTCCAGGGCCAGCGCGGCGGCGCCGACGAGTCCGGCGTCTGTGCCGAGACGGGCGGGCAGCACCGTCAGCCCGGCGGCGAAGGGGAGGGCGGCGTAGGTGTGCAGGTGGCGGCGGAGCGGGTCGAAGAGGACGTCCCCGGCCCTGGCGACGCCGCCGCCGATCACCGCCGCCTCGATCTCCACCAGGGTGGCGGTCGCGGCGATGCCCGCGGCCAGCGCCCGCGCGGCGCGGTCGAACGCCGCGAGCGCGACCGGATCGCCCAGCCGCGCGGACTCCGCGACGGCGGACGCGGAGGCGTCGGACCCGGCCGGACGCCAGCCGTCCCGGGCGGCCCGGGCGGCGATGGCGGTGCCGCTGGCCAGGATTTCGAGGCAGCCGCGGGAGCCGCACGGGCAGGGGTCGCCGTCCAGGTCGACGGAGATGTGGCCGAGGTGGCCGGCGTTGCCGGTCCGGCCGTGGTGGACGCTGCCGCCCAGGACCAGGCCCGCGCCGACGCCGGTGGAGACGACCAGGCAGAGCGCGTCGGTGTACGGGCGGGCGGCGCCGTAGCGGTGTTCGGCCGCCGTCATCGCCACCGCGTCGCCGCCGAGCACCACGGGCAGCCCGCGGACGGCCGGGTGCGCACCCACCTCGGCGACGATCG
Organism: Streptomyces sp. NRRL B-24484; assembly: GCF_000717715.1. Lineage (GTDB taxonomy): Bacteria > Actinomycetota > Actinomycetes > Streptomycetales > Streptomycetaceae > Kitasatospora. The sequence continues at coordinate 61,690 of NZ_JOAI01000011.1, forward strand.
GGAACCCGCGCCAGGCGGCGATGTTGACCGGGCTGACGGTGCCCGCGGAGGTGTCCACGGGCCCCGCACTGCCGATGCCGAGGGACCGTGCCGCACCCCAGAGCGGGTGGGCGGAGAGCTCGTCGAGGACGCGGTGGACGGCGCCGAGGACGGTGCCCGCGTCCTCGCGCGCCGGCGTGGGCCGCTGGACCTGGTGCAGCAGCCGGCCGGAGGGGTCGACGAGGCCTCCGGCGATCTTCGTCCCGCCGATGTCGAGGGCGGCGACGAGGTCAGTGCCGAGGGCGGGGACGTCGGTCCCGGGTGCGGCCCGGTCGGCCGTCCTGGTGCTGCTCATGGGGTGCTCCGGGGCAGGTGCGACGGTACGAGGGTCGATTCTGGCCGACCTTGACAACGTTGTCCAGCGCCGAGGTGCGGGTCGTCCCGCCCGGGGACCGTACGGGTCCGTATGCTGCGTGGTCATGAGCAGCCGACCTGCCACCAGGCCCACCATGAAGGACGTCGCGGCCGCGGCGGGCGTCGGACTGAAGACCGTCTCCCGGGTGGTCAACGACGAGTCCGGGGTCAGCCCCGCGATGGCCGCCCGGGTGCAGGCCGTGATCGACGAACTCGGCTTCCGGCGCAACGACAGCGCCCGGCTGCTGCGCACCGGCACCACCGCCAGCGTCGGCCTGGTGCTGGAGGACATCGGCGACCCGTTCTCCTCGGCGCTCTCCCGTGCGGTGGAGGCCGTCGCCCGCGAGCACGGCTGCCTGCTGTTCACCGGCTCCAGCGCCGAGGACGCCGACCGCGAACGGGAGTTGGCACTGGCGCTGTGCGCCCGCCGGGTCGACGGGCTGGTCGTGGTCCCCGCCGGCGGCGACCACGGCTACCTGCTGCCGGAGGCCGCCTCCGGCCTGGCGGTGGTCTTCCTCGACCGCCCGGGCATCGGGATCGAGGCCGACGCCGTGCTCAGCGACAACACCGGCGGCGCCCGCGCGGGCACCGCCCACCTGATCGCGCACGGGCACCGCCGGATCGGGTTCGTCGGCGACCTGCCGCACATCCACACCAGCGCGGAGCGGCTGCGCGGCTACCGGGAGGCGATGCGGGCGGCCGGGCTGCCGGTCGACGAGCGCTGGATCGCGACCGGCCCGACCGACCCCGCGACGGTCGGCCGGGCGGTCCGCCGTCTGCTCGCCTGCGAGCCGGAGGGGAGCGGTGGTCCGGGCCCGTCCGGGGCCGAGCCGGTCACCGCCCTGTTCACCGCCAACAACCGGGTCACCCTCGCCGCCCTGCAGGCGCTGGCCGGGCTCCCCGTCCGTCCGGCCGTGGTCGGCTTCGACGACCTGGAGCTCGCCGCACTGCTCAGCCCCGGGCTGACCGTCGTCGCGCAGGACCCGGAGGCCCTCGGCCGGACGGCGGCCCGGCTCCTCTTCGACCGGCTCGGGCACGACACCTCCCCACCGCGGCGCATCGAACTGCCCACCCGGCTGATCGTCCGCGGCTCGGGCGAGGTCCCGCCCGCCTGACCGGGGGACCACTGGCCGAAGGACCACGACCCCGACCGGACCGGCCGGGTATCCGCGGAGAATCCGGTGGCCCGCGGGCGGCCCGGGCTGCTTGGATGCGGGCCATGAGCACCGATCTGCCCACCGGTTACGAACTGTCCACCGACCCCGAGCGCCTGGACCGGGCGCTGGTCCACCGATGGCTGTCGGAGGACGCCTACTGGGCGCGCGGCCGAGCCCGGGAGAAGCAGGAGCGGGCGATCGACGGCTCGCTCAACTTCGGTGTGTACGAGAGTGCTTCGGGTGCCCAGGTGGGCTACGCCCGGGTGGTGACGGACGGCGCCACCTTCGGCTGGCTCTGCGACGTCTACGTCGCCCCGGACGCGCGCGGCCGGGGCCTCGGCACCGCCCTGACCGCCGCCGTCCGCGACCACTTGGCCCCGTTCGGGCTGCGCCGCATCATGCTGGCCACCGCCGACGCCCACGAGGTGTACGCCAAGGTGGGTTTCGTGCCCCTGGAGAACCCCGGCAAGTGGATGGCCCTCGGCACGCAGTGAGCCCGTCGGCCCACCGCCAGAGGTCCGGGAGCTCAGCAGCTCAGCAGCCGTCGGCGTCCTCGGCGGCCAGCCGGTCCAGTTCGCCGGCGATGGCGGCGCGGAGCGGGTCGTGCCGCGGGCCGAGGGCGCTGTCCGCACCCGTCCAGCTCTCCTCGGGGTGGAGCCAGACCGGCATCCGGACGAGGTCGGCCGGCTCCCACTCGTACCGCGGCCAGACGTGGGCGTGCAGGTAGCCGTCGGTGTTGCCGAGGATCTCCAGGTTCACCCGGCGGAAGGCGGGGTCGAGGCGGCGGCAGGCCAGTTCGACGGCCTCGCCGAGCCGCTCCATGTCGGAGAGGAAGGCGATCCGCCGCCCGCGCGGCAGCTCCGACAGCCGCTGCACGCCCGGCTCGTCCGTCAGGAGCAGCGAGTACCCCGGCAGGAACTGCACGTCCCCGATCACCGCGAAGCCCGCCCCGAGGCGCCGCAGCACCGAGGGGTTCTCGCCGCGCAGGGCGCTGCCGATCCGGTCCGAACGCCAGTCCCCAGTCATCCCCCGACCCTACCCCGCCGTGATCACCGGGCGGCCGCCGGGACCGCTCAGGCCTGACGGGTCGGCAGCACCACCAGGTGGCGGAGGTTCACGTGCCGCGGACGGCTGACGGTGAATCCGATCACGTCGGCGATCTCCTCGGCGGAGAGCGGGCCGATCGCGTCGAACATGGCGCCGAGCTGACCGTCAGGGCCCAGCGACGGGTTGTCGATGTGCGTCCCCAGCTCGGTGTCGGTGAGCCCCGGCTCCACCGTCGAGACCCGGACGTCGCGCGGGCCGAACTCGCTGCGCAGCGAGGTCGCCAGGTGGGTGAGCGCCGCCTTGGTGGCGCTGTAGACCGCGTAGTTGGGGAAGGACACGTGGGAGGCGATCGAGGAGACGGCCACCAGGTCCGCGGTGCGGCCCTCGGCGGCGGCCGCCACCAGGTCGCCGGTGAAGGCCCGGACCACCCGCAGCACACCGGTGACGTTGGTGTCGATCATCCGGGTCCACTCGTCGATCCGGCCGTCGTCCACCGGGTTGGGCAGCATCACGCCGGCCGCGGCGACCAGCAGGTCGACCCGGCCGAGCTCGGCCGCGACCAGCCCGGCGGCCCCGTCCACCGACCGCTGGTCGGTGACGTCGGCCGGCACGGCGAGCGCCCGGCCCCCGGCGGCCCCGATCTCCGCGGCCAGCTCCTTCAGCCGGTCCTCGCGGCGGGACAGCAGCGCCACCGCGGCACCGTTCGCGGCGAGCAGCTTCGCGGTGGCGGCGCCCATGCCGCTCGCGGCACCGGTGACGACGCCGACACGGCCGGAGAGGGAGGGGTAGGGGTAGGGGTAGGACACGGTGGGCTCCTGGGAGGGGATCAGCGGCGGTCGTCCCGCCGTCGTTTCGTTGATGTCCCCGAGCCTGCCGGGCCCGGACGCGGCCACCCAGGGCCGTGGTTTTCCTGGGTCTGCCAGGACCACCCCCGGCGCGGCCGGACGGTCCGTAGGGTCGGAGCATGAAGAACGGTGATCGCGACCAGCTCGGCGGCTTCCTCCGCGCCCGCCGTGCCATGATCCGGCCGGAGTCGCTGGGACTCCCCGAGTACGGGCGGCGGCGGCGCGTGCCCGGGCTGCGCCGCGAGGAGGTGGCGCAGCTGGCCGGGGTCAGCGTGGACTACTACGTGCGGCTGGAGCAGGGCCGCGGCGGCGGAACCTCGCCCGAGGTGCTGGACGCGGTGGCCCGGGTGCTCCGACTGGACGCCACCGAGCGGGCCCACCTCCACCGGCTGGCCCGGCCGCCCCGCCAGGACTCCGCCGCCCCGGCCCCGGCGGAAATCCGTGCGGGGGTGCGGCTGGTGCTCGACATGCTGGCCGGCCCGGCCTTCGTGCTCGGCCGGTGCATGGACGTGCTGGCCTGGAACGCCCCGGCGGACGCCCTGCTCGGCCTGTCGGCCGTCCCCGAGGCGGAGCGCAACATGGCCCGGCACGCCTTCCTCGACCCCCGTGCCCGCACCTTCTACCCGGCCTGGGCGGAGGTCGCCGCCGAGACCGTCGCCTACCTGCGGCTGGACGCGGCCCGCCACCCCGCGGACCGGCGGGCCGCCGCGTTCGTCGAGGAACTGTCCGAACGGAGCCCGGAGTTCCGCCGGCTCTGGGACGGGCACGCGGTGGCCGAGAAGACCCACGGACGCAAACTGCTGCGGCACCCGTCGGCCGGCCTGCTGGACCTCGGCTACGAGACGCTGGCGCTGCCCGGTGACCCGGCCCTGCTGCTGGTCGTCTACACCGCGGAGCCGGGCTCGCCGGAGGCCGAACGGCTCGCCGCGCTCAGCGCCGCCGCGCCGCTCGCGGCCGTCGCCCCGCTCTGACGGCGTGGCGGTCCGGGGCCGCCGCACAGCGCAGCGCGCCCCGCCGTGCTCGGGGGTTCACGGCGGGGCGCTCGACCTTCAGGATGGCCCCGTCCGCCGGTCACGGCCACCGAGCACGGCCGAACAGGCGTCGTCCGAGCAGCGCGTGCCGCGGAGTCCGGGTCGTACCCGCCGCGGAGCCGGGGCCGGACCGCCGCCACCGCTCGTCCCGCACCGGGCTCGGGCTACGCGCCCCGCTCGGGACCCGGCTCCGGCTTCGCGCCCGGTTCCGGAGGGAGGGTCGCCGTCCCCGGCGCCGAGCCGGGCCAGACCAGCAGCACCGGGCACGGAGCGTGGTCCACCACGAAGCGGGTGGCCGGTCCGAGGCTCCGCGGTCCGAGCCGGGTGCGGTCCCCGTCGCGGGCCAGCACCAGCAGGTCGGCGCCCTCCGCGGCGGCCACCACCTCCCGATCGGTCCGTCCGGCCCGCTCGACCGGCCGGCAGGCGCGCCCCAGACGCTCGGCCGCTGCCGCCAGCAGTCCGTGCCCCGCCGCGTCCGCCAGTTCCTCCATCGTGCTGCCCGGGTCGCTGCCCCAGCCGTCGGCACGGTTGCCGCGCGGATGCCGACGGCCCATCAGCCCGGCGAAGGCGCCGTGCGCCGCCCCGGGCACGTCGCGGTCGCTCACGTGCAGCAGCACGATCTCCGCGTCCGGCGGGGCGTGCAGCCGGGCCGCGTCGACGCAGGCACGCCACGTGCCCTCGGCCACCCACACCACGACCGCCACGGCCTCATCCTCCGACGACCTGCAGGGAGCCCCACAGTGCCACGACCGACAGGAGCAGGGAAGCAGGCACGGTGAGCAGCCCGAGCCGGGTGAACTCGCCGAGGCCGACCTCCCCGTCGTGGGCGTGCACGATCCGCCGCCAGAGCAGGGTCGCCAGGGAGCCCGCGTAGGTCAGGTTGGGCCCGATGTTGACGCCCAGCAGGACGGCCAGCACCGCCCCGGCCCCGGACGGCGCGGTGAGCGGCAGCAGCACCAGCACCGCCGGCAGGTTGTTGATCACGTTGGCCAGTACGGCCGCCAGCACGGCGGTCCCGAGCAGGGCGGCGAACCCCTGGCCCGAGGGCACCAGGTGCCCGAGCGCGTCGGCCAGGCCGTTGTCGACCACGGCCCGCACCACCAGGCCGAGCGACAGCACGAAGGCGAGGAACGGCACGCTGGTCGCCCGCACCACGGTGAGCACGGTGGTCCGCCGCCGGGACAGCGCATGCGCGGCGAGGACGAGCGCCCCGGCGCAGGCCACCCAGGCCGGGTCCACCCCGAGGGCCGAGGCGGGCACGAAGCCGACCAGGGTGCAGGCGACGGTGACCAGGGCGAACCGCGGCATCCGCGGCACCTCCCGGCCGGCCTCGGCCTCGGCGCCGGCATCGAGGTCGGCGGCGAAGAAGCGCCGCAGCACCACGTACTCGACACCGATCGCCACCAGCCAGGGCAGCAGCATCAACGCGCCGAAGCGGACGAAGCCGAGGCCGCTCGCGGCGAAGGCGAGGAGGTTGGTCAGGTTGGACACCGGCAGCAGCAGCGAGGCGGTGTTCGAGAGGTGGGTGCAGGCGTAGACGTGGGGTTTGGGCCGGGCACCGAGCCGGGCCGCGGTGGCGAACACCACCGGGGTCAGCAGGACGACGGTCGCGTCCAGGCTGAGCACCGCCGTGATCGCCGAGGCGACCGCGAACACCTGGACCAGCAGGCGGCGCGGCCGTCCGGCGGCCGTCCGCGCCATCCAGGCCCCGCAGGCCCGGAACAGCCCCTCGTCGGCACAGAGCCGGGCGAGCACCAGCACCGCCGCGAGGAACCCGATCACCGGGCCGAGGCGCGCCGCCTCCTCACGGGCGTAGTCCAGCGAGAGCGCGCCCGTGCCGACCGCGACGGCCGCGGCGGGCACCGCCACCACCGCCTCCGGCCAGCCGAACGGCCGGACCACCGCGCAGACCAGCACCACCACCAGCAGGCCGACCGACAACACCTCGGACGACGACATGTTCCGCTTCCGCTCCTCACCGACACCTCACCGCGCCCGGGACGACCGCCCGGTGCACCCGACGGTGCCCCGGGGCCGGACCGGGGCGGACCACCGACGACTCCGGCCCCGATCGAACCAGAGCCGCGCGGCGCTCCGCGCACCGGCTCGGGCGGAAGCGCGCAGGTGCGGGCCGGTGCGGGGTCAGCCGAGCGACTTGCCGCGCTCCGTCAGGGCCGCCTGCAGCCGTTCCAGGGCCTTCGGGCCCATGCCGTGGAGCTTCTTCAGCTCGCCGACGGGCACCCCGGCCAGCTCGTCGAGCCGCGTGTAGCCGGCGCCGAGCAGCGCGCGGGTGGCGGGAGCACCGATGTTCCGGGGGAGGTCGCCCTGCGGCTGTTCGGTCATGCCGCCGATCCTGCCGCATCCCGCGCCAGCGGCGGGGCGCCGCACCGGAACCCGGCGTGTCGAGGCCCCACGGCGTCCGGGCGGACGGGTACCACGGAGGGGAGGACGGCCGGTCGGGGCCGCCCGCACCGGAGGGAGACGGCATGGACAGCGCCCTGGCAGGGATCGTCGACGCACTGAAGTCGGTCGAGAAGCAGGCCCGGGACACCGCGCTCGCCAAGGCCCGCACCCACCGCGAGCCGGTGCCGCTCGCGGACCAGCCGCACCTGCTGGGCGCGCTGGCCGCAGCCGTCGAGGCGCTCCGGGACGTGGCCGGCACCTTCCCCGACCGGATGCACACCCCCGACGGCAGAGCCTCGCTGCGCACCGCGGCCGAGCGGCTCGGCGCCGCCGCGGACGTGCTGCGCCAGGCCGAGCGGCACGCCGCCGCGGGCGGCGTCTGACCGCCCGACAGCGCGACCCCGGCGCACCCCGGGGGCTCGGGGAACGGCACACCGGGGGACGGGGTGGCCGTACGGGCACGGCCCGCCCCGTGCGGTGCCGATGGCCGGACCGCAGGTCAGGCCCGGTGCGGCCCACCGTCGGCGCGGCCGTGCCGCAGCGTCAGCGCCAGGGCGACCGCCTCCTCCGGGGTGGCCGCCGGGAGGGGACCGGTCTCGGCCGGCGCGTCCGGGAGCGCCCATCCCGCCAGGGACACGACCGGCGTGCCGGTGCGCAGGGCGAGCGCGATCTCGCTGAGCGTGCCCCAGCTGCCGCCGACCGCGATCAGGGCGTCGCAGGCCCGTACGAGCAGCCCGTTGCGCAGCTCGCCGAGGCCGGTGGCGAGGGCCACCGTCAGATGGGGGTTCGCGTCGGTGCGGTCGGCGCCCGGCAGCAGTCCGACGGTGAGGCCGCCGCGGGCGCGGGCCCCGGCCGCGGCCGCCTCCATCACCCCGCCCAGCCCGCCGCAGAGCAGCACCGCGCCGCGCCCGGCCAGCAGTTCGCCGACCCGGCGGGCGAGGTCGCACTCCCCGGGGCTCGCTCCGGCCGGGCCGATCACCCCCACGTAGCGGGCGGCCGCCTCGGCCGGGACCTCCGACGCCACGGCAACCTCCGGGTGCGGGTGCGGGTGCAGTACAGGAAGTATCGGGTGGGGCCGGGCGGCCGTTCCGTCCGGTCCGCCGTCGGAGTGACCAGCACCGCGGCACGGCCGGCCCCCGCTCGGGAGGCCGGCCGCGCCGCGGCGTCGCCGGTCAGTCCTCCAACGCGATGTAGAGGCGGCGGCCCTGCGGGCGGAAGCCGACCCGCTCGTAGACGCGGCGGGAGCCGTCGCCGGAGTACTCCAGCCAGACGGACGAGGCGCCGCGGTCGAACATCGTGCCGGCCAGCTCGGCGGTGACCGCCGCCGCGATGCCGCGGCCGCGGAAGTCGGGCCGGGTGCCGACGCCGGCCAGCTCCGAGGTGCCGACGGCCGGGGCCGAGCAGATCGCGCCGCCGGCGCAGCCGCCGTCCGGGGAGCGGACGAAGCGGACGGCGCCGCCGCCGTCCTCGGTCCGGCGCAGGCGTGCCGCGCCCTCCGGGGAGGAGGTGAACTCGCCGGCGAAGGCCTCGGACAGGGCCGCGTCGATCGCCGTGAAGTCGGCGTCGCCGGCGGGTGCCTCGACCGTCGGCGCGGGCGTGTCGCCGTGCCGGGGCGGGGTCAGGGTGGCGGGGGTGCAGACCAGGTACTCGTGCTCGGCCTCCACGGTGAAGCCGGCCGCGAGCAGTGCCGCCTCCACGAGCGGTGCGGAGTCCGGCGCGAATTCGAGCCGGGGCTTGAGGCCGCGCTCGCGGAAGGCCGCGACCAGACCGGCCACGTCGTCCGCGGTCGGCTCGGCGCCGGGCAGCGGGGTCGCGTAGTTGATGTAGGGGCTGGTGGTGCCGGGGTCGAAGCCCGCGACGAAACCGCCGGTCTCGACGACCTCGGGGCGGCGGCGCAGGTTGGCAACGGCGAAGCTCTGGACAGGGGTGTCCACGGTGATGATGACCTCACGTCAAGACAAGGGTGGGCGCTCGCCCGCAGCGACGGCGGGCAGCACTGGTTGTCGGGCCGGACGGAGCCGGCACCACCGTCGCGGAGGACGGTGGCATGCGGTGCGGTGCACCGCGCGTGGGGCCGCCGTGAGACGGACGTGGTACGTGAGGCTGCGCAACAGGCAGGTGCTCAGTACCGACGGCGGCCGCTGAGGGGCGCCGTGACCATGGACTTCATTCCCTCGGAGTGAGTGCGGCGCTCCCGTGCGGAGCGCGGCTCACACCTTGCCACGCATACGCACCGGCTGGCAACCGTTTTCGGTTGAGCGGGCGTCAGGCGCCCGACCGCCCCTGGCCTGCGGCTGCCGGAAGGTCACCGGTCGCCGTCCTCGCGGTCCTCGCGGTCCTCGTCGTCCGAACCGTCGGTGCCCCGAGTGCCGTTCGCCGAGGCCGGCGGGTCGATGCCCGGCACGGTGGGGTGCTGCGTGCGGCCCCGGCGCCGGCGGCGCCAGAGCAGGGTGGCGCCGCCCACCAGCAGGACGAGGCCGACGGCGGCCAGGACGCCCATCCAGGTCTGCTCGAAGAGGGCGCCGCCGAGGGCGCCGATCAGGGCGTACGCGGCGGCCCACAGCAGGGCGGCCGGTGCCTCGGCCACGGCGAAGCGGCGGACCGGCCAGCCGGAGAGCAGGCAGGCCGCGATCATGAAGATCCGTCCGCCGGGGACGAGCCGGGACGGCACCAGGACGGCCCGGCCGTGCTCGTCCAGCCTGCGCTCGGCCTCCTGGACCCGCGGCTGGTCGAACTTCGGCCGGATCCGCGCCTCCAGCCGTCCGCCCGCCCGGCCGGCGAGTCGGTAGAGGGTGACGTCCCCGCACCACGCGCCGAGGCCGGCGCAGACGACCACCAGCAACAGGTCGCGGGGCACGGCCGAGCTGTGCACGGCGGCCGCGGCGGTCGCGCTGACCAGGACACTGGTCGGGAAGACCGGGACGAGCGACCCGAGCGCCACCAGCAGGAAGAGTGCGGGGAAGCCCACCGACTCGGTGGTGCCGGAGTCCGCGGCCAGGGCCGCCAGCGCCGCGCCGGTCACCGGGCGCACCCCACCGGCCGCCCGGCGGCGGCTGCCGGCTTCCCGGCGCGGTCGGTGTCGACTGGCACGGCTTCGGCGTCCTCACGGATGGGACTACGGGTCGGCCCGGACACTACACGCGAAACGGCGCCGGACCCGGCAGGTGCGGCCGCTCGCCGCGGACGAGCCGCCTGGTCGGACGGGCCGGCGAGGGGCGGCCGCGGCACCCCGGACGCCCGCACCGAGCTGAGCGGACGTCATCGGGTGTCCTGCCCGTGCCGGTTGACGTTCGGTGCGGCCGCGGGCGGCCAGGCCATGGGTTCCTCCGCGACTGGTCATGCACGGGTAAATCTTTCCGACCGTCCCTTGAGATCCAGGTGATCATCGGAATAGATGGCTCACGGCAGTCAACCATCGACGCAGGCCGGGGACTTCCTCCGCCGGCCCGCTCTGCCACGCCCTCGTTGAGCGACACCGACGCTCCATCATCTTCCCGAAGTGGGGGACAGACGTGCCCATAGCACGCAACCGGATCTCCAGGATCGCCGTACCGGCCACCGCCGCACTGATCCTGGGAACCCTCGGGGCGGTCGCCCCGGCCGGCGCTGCCACGCCGACCGGTGAGCAGTCCGCCAAGCCGCTCCCCGGCACCCACCCGGAGTGGGCCACCGCGCAGGCCGACGCCGGAGCCGTACCCGACTCCGCCCCGGCCTCCGCCCGGATCTACCTCACGGGCCAGGACCAGGCCGGCCTCGCGGCCCTGGCCAAGGCGGTCTCCGACCCGAACTCGCCGGCGTACGGGGCGTTCCTCTCCGACGCGCAGGCCGAGACCCGGTTCGGCGCCACCGCCGCGCAGGTCAAGGCGGTCACCGACTGGGTGACCGGCGCGGGCCTCAAGGTCGACGCCACCACCGCGCACTACGTCCAGGTCTCCGGCACCACCGGCGCCCTCGCCAAGGCCTTCGGCACCGGCTTCCGCACCTACCGGACGGAGGAGGGCCTGCACCGGGCCGCCGCGAAGGACGCCGTCGTCCCGGCCTCGGCGGCCGGCGCGGTGCTCGCCGTCAGCGGCCTCAGCGACGCCCTGCACAAGAACACCTCGCACGCCGTCTCCGTGCGCGAGGCCGAGGCCCGTGCCCAGGCCGGCGCCAAGTCCGCCCAGCTGGCCGCCCCGGCCAAGAAGGCGCCGGCGACCCTGCCGACCGTGCCGACCTGCTCCGAGGACGGCTACGGCTCGAAGACCGCCAAGGGCGCGCCGGACGGCTACGAGAAGAACGAGCCCTTCGCCCCCTGCTCCTACGTGCCGAGCCAGCTGCGCAAGGCGTACGGCGTGACCGACGCCAAGGTGTCCGGCAAGGGCGCCCGGATCGCGATCATCGACGCGTACGGCCTCGCCAGCATGGAGCAGGACGCCAACCACTTCTCCACGCTGCACGGCGACAAGCCGTTCGCGGCCGGGCAGTACCGCGAGTTCGTCACCCCGGACAAGTGGACCCACCAGGACGAGTGCGGCGGCCCGGCCGGCTGGGCCGGCGAGGAGGCGCTCGACGTCGAGATGGCGCACGGCCTCGCGCCGGACGCCCAGGTGGTCTACGTCGGCGGCAACTCCTGCTACGACCAGGACCTCTACGACGCCATGGCCAAGGTCGTCGACGGGCACCTGGCCGACGTGGTCTCCAACTCCTGGGGCGAGATCATGCACGGCACCGGCGGGGACCTCGACCCCGCGGTGGTCGCCGCCGACAACCAGCTGTTCCAGCGCGCCGCGGTGACCGGCATCGGCTTCACCTTCTCCTCCGGCGACTGCGGCGACAGCTCGCCGGGCGCCGCGGCCACCGGCGTCAACTGCCAGGCCGACACCACCCAGGCGCAGACCGACTGGCCGTCCTCCTCGCCGTGGGTCACCTCGGTCGGCGGTACGGCGCTCGAACTCGCCGACAAGGCCGGCCACTACGGCCACGAGGTCTCGATGGGCGACCAGCGGTCCGTCCTGTCCGACGACCAGAAGTCCTGGACGCCCTTCCCCGGCAAGTTCTACTTCGGCGGTGGCGGCGGCGTCTCCAAGGACTTCGCCCAGCCGTGGTACCAGCAGGGCGTCGTGCCGGACCGGATCGCCAAGACCGCGGCCGACGGCACCACGTCCGCGACCCCGCTGCGCGCCACCCCGGACGTCGCGATGAGCGGCGACCTGGTCGCCGCCACCCTGGTCGGCTACACCAACGACGGCGCCTACAGCGAGGGCGGCTACGGCGGCACCTCGGTCTCCGCGCCGGAGTACGCGGCGATGCTCGCCGACGCGGTGCAGGCCCGCGGCGGCCGGGCGATCGGCTTCGCCAACCCGGCGATCTACGACCGGGCCGCCGGCGGCGCCTTCCACGACGTCAACGACGCCGCGGTGCACAACAAGTTCGGCAACGTGGTCGACCTCGGCCTGGTCGGCGGCGCGCTGAAGGTCCGGCTGTACAAGATCGCGGCCGACTACGGCCTGTCGGCGGCCAAGGGCTACGACACGGCCACCGGCGTCGGCACCCCCGGCAGGGACTTCTTCAACTCCTTCCGGCTGCCGCACCACCGGTGACCGCTCGCCGGGACGGCATGGCCCCCGGGCCACGCCGTCCCGGCACCCGATCTGCCGCGCGCCCGGTGGCGAGAGGACACCGGGCGCGCGGCCGTTTCAGCGTGATCTTGCGAGGAACCCCGGCCGTCTACGGCTGGGAGGAATCGCATCCTTCGTGCTGCGGCGCGGAGCGCCGCAGCATCGCTCCGGAAAGCTGGACGGTCAGTCGGGTCGCTTCTGGTTCTCGGTGTACTCCTTGACGATGCTCAGCGGCGCGCCGCCGCAGGAGGCGGCGAAGTGGCTGGGGGACCAGAAGTGTTCGCCCCACAGGTACTTGTGGATGTGGCTCGGGAACTCCTGGCGGAGCCTGCGGGCGGAGACACCCTTGAGTGAGCCGACCAGCCGGGACAGGGCAACCTTCGGCGGGTAGTGCACGAGCAGACGGACGTGAGCAGGCGCTCACCGCGCTGCAGGCGCTCCAGGGGTACACCCTCAAGCCCGCCTGGGCCGCCGGGGAGGAGCACCTGGTCGGGCGGCTCGCCGTCGGGCGGCGCGCCGACCTCACCGTCCTCGCCGAGGACCCGCTCACCGTGGCCGACGGCGACCTCGCCGCGCTCCCGGTGCGGCTGACCGTCGTCGACGGCCGCCCGACCCACCGGGCGGCGGACCTCTGACGGCCGCCCGATCCGTTTCGGCCCGGCCACCCGGCCGTCACTGCGGGGCGCGCTTGCCGGTGAGCACCCAGCGGACGTCGACGAACCCGCTCTGCTGCTGGGCCAGCCGGCCGTTCTCGACCTGCTGGAAGGTCACCCAGGTGTTCGTCAGCCGCGGCGACTCGGCGCTCGGCAGCATGCTCCCCATGCCCCAGTCCAGCGGCGGGGTGACACCGCCGGTGTCCAGCGAGTCCCCGCTGTCGAGCTGGTTGCGCAGCGTCTTCGCGGTCAGCGGCAGGCCGGCCGAGGCCAGCCGGTCGGCCGCCTGGAAGAAGACCTGGTAGGCGACCCAGGTGGTCTGCACCCCCAGGTCGGAGGCGTCCACCGGCGAGCCGGCCGGCGTGCCCTGCAGGGTGTGCCGCAGCTCGTCCCAGACCGCGGAGGACTCCGGCGGGTACCAGCCGGTCACCAGGGCGCCCTCCAGCGGGCCCGCCTTGCCCCCGGTGGCGTCCACCACCGACTGCTGGACGCCGCCGAGCACCGCCCCGAGCCTGGTCCGGGCCGGGGCGAGCCTGCGGTAGGCGTCCAGCAGCCCCCGGGTCTGCTCGACGCCGAGCGCCGTGGTCACGCAGGCGTCCTTGTGGTCCCCGCCGACGGCGGCCCGGGCGAGCGCGGCGAAGTCCGGTGCCTTCTCCGCGGCCTTCACGTCGGTGAGCGGCACGCCGGCCGGCCGCAGCGCCCCGGACAGGTAGCGGGTGAGGGTGTCGCCCGTCCGGTTGTCGGGCCGCACCAGCGCGATCGACCGGCAGCCCGCCGCGACCAGTTGACGGCCGCTGCCCGCGATCAGCGCCGGTGTCCCGCCCGCCACCGGATAGGAGAGCGGGCTGGAGAACTCCGGCCCCGACAGCCCGTAGCCGCCCAGGTAGGGGATGCCCGCCGACTCCAGGGCCGGCATGAAGTCCTCGGCGTGCCGGCTGTACGAGCCGATCACCGCGACGGCGTGGGCGTCCACGGCCTGCCGGGCACAGGCGGTCGCGCCCTCGGCGGTGTCCTGCTCGTTGCAGGTGAGCACGTGCAGCCGACGGCCGCCGAAACCGCCCGAGGCGCTGACGGACCGTCCGATCGCCTCGGCCAGGGCGGTACTGCCCGACCGGTCGGCGGCGCCGGTGCCGGACGGGGCCATGGTCAGCACGGTCACCCCGGCGCCCTCCGCGGCACCGGCGCCGCCCGCGCACCCGGTCAGGTCGAGCAGCGCCGGGAGCAGTGCCGCGGCCGCCACCAACCGCCCGGCCCGCCCCGCCCGTGTGCCCGCCGTGTCCTGCCGGCCGATCCGCCCCGCCATACCCGCGCCCCTCCCGTGGTCCGCCCGATGTCGGGGGCAAGCCAAGCGAGCGCACCGCACGTCCAGGCGGCCAACGGGCGAACAGCGAGGGGTGTTCCGGGGAAGAGCAGGTCGCTCCGCAAACGTACCACCGGGCCTGCAGGGAGCGTCCCGTGACGGACCGTCAGAACATGTCCGCTGGTCAGCGACGGTTTCGGCGCCGTACCGCCGCACGGTGCCCGCTCCGGCATGTTCGGCCAACTCGGGATGCGGTCGTCGCGATCGGCCGTCGCGCCCCGGCCGGCCGGACGGCGGCCGCGTGGCGCGGGGGAGCGGCCGGGGCAGGCGCATCCGGCCGCCGTGCGGGGCGGGCGGTGCGGCGTAGCGTGGTGAGGGTGGCCCGTCAGCACGGCGGCGTTCCCGGGGGCATCCGGTGACGCCGCTCGTCTCCCGCCGCGCCGTGCTGCTGGGCGCCGCCGGCGGAGTGCTCGCCGCGTGCAGCAGCACGCCGGCCGGCCGACCCCGCCGGAGCGCCGCGACCGCGGCCGAGGCGCTGCGGTCGGAGGGCGGTGTCCGGCTGCCCGTGGTGCTGGCCGTGCACCCCGCGACGGCGATCGGCCGCAGCGCGACCCGGGCCGAACTGGAGGCCGTGCACGCGGGCGGCGCCGACAGCTGGCAGGGACTGCGGGTGGTGCGCGGGCCGGGCGCGGTGGGCGCGGCGGCCGCGGCCAAGGACGTCGTCGCGGTGGTGACGGCGGACGCGGTGGTGCCCGGCACCGCCGTCGTGCCGGTGGACGGCGTGGACCCGCTGACCGCCCCGGCCGGCTACCCCGTCACCGCAGCGGTGGACGCCGTGACCGCCCCCGACCCGGTGGTCACCAGCCTGTGGACCGGTGACCTGATGCTCGGCCGCCGGGTCGGCGCGGGCATGGCGGCGTCCGGCGACTGGGAGCGCCCGTTCTCGCAGACCGCGGAACGGCTGGCCGCCGCCGGGCTGACCGTCGGGAACCTGGAGTGCACCCTCTCCAAGGAGGGCCGGGCCACGCACGGCGGCGACTCCTTCGGTGCCGACCCGCGCGCCCTCGCCGGCCCCCGCCGCGCCGGCTACGACGTCCTCACCCTCGGCAACAACCACCTGGGCGACTACGGCCCGGACGCCCTCGTCCGGACGGTGGCGATCGCCCGCGGCGAGGGCTTCGCCACCACCGGCGCCGGTGCGGACATCGCGGCCGCCCGCGAGCCGGCCCTGGCGACGGCGGGCGGGCTGCGCTTCGCCGTCCTGGCGTTCTGCGCGGTCGGCGAGTCCCCGGAGGCGGGCCCGGCCACGCCCGGGGTGGTGTGGCAGCGGATGCCGCCGATCACCGGCCCGCTCTCCGAGGGCGACCTCGCGGCGCTGGAGGCGTCCGTCCGTGCCGCCCGCCCCGCCGCCGACGTGCTGGTCGTCGTCCCGCACTGGGGCCGGGAGTACTCGCACCGGCCGGTCGCCGAGCAGTACACCGTCGGCCACCGGCTGATCGACGCCGGGGCCGACGCGGTGGTCGGCATGCACCAGCACTGGGTGCAGCCCGTCGAGATCTACCGCGGCCGCCCGATCGTGCACGGCCTCGGCAACTTCGTCTTCGACATGACCTTCTCCGAACAGGTCCAGCAGGCCGTCGTTGTCGAACTCGTGCACTGGGGGCGGATCGTGAAGGGCGTCCGGGCGATGCCGGTGCGGATCGGCGACGGCGGCGTGCCGCGCTTCCTCGACCCGGCCGGCGCCGAGGGCCGCACCATCCTCGGCACCGTCTGGGGCTGACGGTTCGTCACCCACCGGACCGGGCAGGGGAAACGGTCACCGCAAGGCGCCGCGCGCCCCTACCATCGGCTGACCGATCGGTTCGGCGGACAGGGGGCGGTCGTGGAGACTGCGGCGGACACGGCACGGATCGTCAACGCGCTCGCGGAGCGCTGGGCGCACGGACTCGGCGGCACCGGCCGCAGCACGGTGTTCACGGCCGTCGGCGTCTGGCCGCTGCTCGGCTTCCTGGCCGCCGGCGCGGACGGCGCCGCCCGCAAGGAACTGGAGGAGGCGCTCGGCCTGCCCGCCGAGGAGGCCGCCCGGCGCGGACGGGAACTCCTCGCCCTGCTGCGCGACGTGCCCGGCGCCGGCGCCGCCGTCGGCCTGTGGACCGCCGGCGGCATCCGGCCCGAACCGGCCTGGCTGGCCGAGGTCGGCGGGCACACCCGCGGCACCCTCAAGGGCGTGCCCGCGATCGACAGGCTCGTTCTCGACCGGTGGGCCCGGAAGCACACCGGCGGCCTCGTCCGGTCCATGCCCCTGGACGTCGGCCCCGGCCTGCTGCTCGTGCTGGCCAGTGCCGTGGCCGTCCGCACCCGCTGGCGCCACGCCTTCGGGGAGACCTGGCGGCACTCCGGCTCCGGCCCGTGGGCCGGCCGCGCGATCGCCGCACTCGGGCTCGACAGCACCGAGCTGTTCGACCACCTGGCCGTCGCCGAGACCGCCGCGGGCCCGGTCACCGAGGTGCGCCTGCCCGGCACCGCCGAGACCGACGTCCACCTGCTGCTCGGCGCCGAGGACGCCCCGCTCGGCGAGGTCCTCGCGGCGGGCGTGGCCCTGCTGGACGGCCGCGCCCGGCGCATCCCGGCGGCCGGGCTGCCGACCGGCGGACAGTGGCCGGGCCTGACGATCGACACCTGGGACAGCACCACCCCCGGGAACCGGCTGGACCTCACCACCGCGGCCTTCACCGTCGACACCACCCACGACCTGCTCGAACGGGCGGAGACCTTCGGCCTCGCGGCGGCCCGGGACCAGGACTCCTTCCCGGGGATCTGCCGCACCCCGCCGCTGCGGGTCACCCAGGCCAAGCAGCGGGCCACCGCCGTCTTCGGCGCGCGCGGCTTCGAAGCCGCCGCCGTCACCGCCGTCGGTATGAGCCGCGGTATGCCCGCACCCCCGTCCGTCCTGCACCGGGTCACCGTCGCCCGGGCCTGCGTCGACCGGCCGTTCGCCTTCCTCGCCGTGCACCGGCCGACCGGCCTGGTGCTGGCCGGCGGCTGGATCACCGAGCCCGCGGACACCCACCCGTCGGTGTGAGGCCCTACCCTGCCGGGCATGGCCGACGAGATGTGGGCGGGCGTCCGGGAACGGGTCGAGGCGCTGGACGGAGCACCCGGACCCTTCGGTGCGGCCTCACACCGGTTCCGTCTCGACCCCGTCCTCGCACCGGCGGAGGTCGAGGCCCTGCAGGACTGGCTCGGCACGGCACTGCCCGAGGAGTACCGCACCTTCCTGCTGGAGGTCGGCGCGGGCGGCGCCGGCCCCGCGTACGGGGTGTTCCCGGTCGGCCGCACCGGGGGCCGGTGGGCCTGGTCCGGCGAGGGCGCCGACCTGTCCGACCTCGACCGGGCCGCCGAACCCTTCCCCGCCACCGGCCCCGACCCGGACGCCCTCGCCGCACTGGAGGCCGAGCGACCGGACGAGGAGTCCTTCACGGACGAGGACGAGTACGACACCGCCGTGGCGGAGTGGCACCGCCGCGGGCGCGCGCTGCTGTGGGCCGCGGACCGCACGGTCGGCGCGATCGTCCTCTGCCACCTCGGCTGCGGCCGGCGCGAGTGGCTGGTCGTCAGCGGCCCCGAACGCGGCCGCATGTGGTCCGACGGCCGCGCCGACGAACTCGACCTCGCCCCGCTCCTCGACGGCGCCGGCCGACCCGTCACCTTCGCCCGCTGGTACCTCGACTGGCTCGACGCGGCCGAGCGGCACCCCAGCCGGCCGGCGGCCTGAGCCCCGGCCCCGGGCGCGCCGCCCGGACCGGACGAGCCGGTGCGCCGCCCCGGCCCGCCCCGCGCCCGCCGTCCGGAGGACCCCGCAGCCCCCACCGGCGCGGCGGCGGCGCCCGTACGAGCGGCTGTCCGAGCATGGGGCGAATGACGAGACGAACCCGGGCCACGGCGGCGGCCTGCACCGCCGCCGTCCTGCTGCTCCTCGCCGGTGCGCCCGCCGGTGCCGCCGCCCCCGCCGGCGCAGTGCCCACCCCGCCGGACCCGTACTTCCCGCTCAGCGGCAACCAGGGGTACGACGTCCGCCACTACGACCTCGACCTCGACTTCACCCCGGCGAACCACCTGCTCGACGCCCGGGCCACCATCACCGCGACCGCCGACCGCCCGCTGTCCTCCTTCCGCCTGGACTACTCGGGGCCCGCCGTCCTGCAGGTCCTGGTCGACGGCCGGCCCGCCGCCCACCGGCGCGACGGCCAGAAGCTGACGGTCGCCCCCGCCCGTCCGATCCGTCCCGGCGCGCCGTTCACCGTCGTCGTCCGCTACCGGGGCACCCCCGAGCGGATCTCCGACCCGGCGCTCGGCGACTACGGCTGGCTCAGCACCCCGGACGGCGCCGTCGCCCTCAACGAGCCGGACGGCGCCCGCACCTGGTACCCGCTCAACGACGACCTGCGCGACAAGGCCACCTACACCTTCCGGATCACCACCCCGACCGGGGTCACCGCCCTCGCCAACGGCGAACCGGCCGGCCCGCCGGAGACCCGGGACGGCCGCACCACCGTCACCTGGCAGATGCGCAAGCCGATGGCCGGCTACCTGTCGATGGTTGCGATCGGCGACTTCCGGGTCACCCGCAGCACCGACGACGGCCTGCTCAACATCACCGCCGTCGACCCCGCCCTCGGCGACGACGCCCTGCTGCACCGGACCACCGCCCAGGCGGTCGCCTGGGAGAAGAAACGCTTCGGCGCGTACCCGTTCGACTCGACCGGCGGCATCGTGGACCGGATCGACGTCGGCTACGCGCTGGAGACCCAGAGCCGCCCGGTCTACGACGGCGGCACCGACGAACTCACCGTCGTCCACGAGATCGCCCACCAGTGGTACGGCGACAGCGTCACCCCCTCCACCTGGCGCGACATCTGGCTCAACGAGGGCTTCGCCGCCTACACCGAGTGGCTCTGGCAGGAGGACCACGGCGGCCCGACCGCACAGCAGGTCTTCGACACCTACTACGAGACGCCCGCCGGCGACCCGTTCTGGAGCCTGAAGACCGGCGACCCCGGCCGCGACGAGATGTTCAACTTCGACGCCGTCTACGTCCGCGGCGCGATGACCCTGCACGCCCTGCGCACCACCATCGGCGACCACGACTTCTTCGAACTGCTCCGCACCTGGGCCCGCACGTACCGGTACGGCACCGTGGACACCGGCGACCTGCTCCGCCTCGCGGAGAAGATCTCGCACCGCAGGCTCGGCCCGCTCTTCGACGCCTGGCTCCACACGGCCGCCAAGCCCCCGCTGCCGCCGCACTGACCATCCGTCCGGGACGCCGGCGGCGCGCCACCGCGGACCGCGGTGCGCACCGCCGGCGCAGGCCGTTCCGTGGCGCGGCGTCAGGTGGTCCCGCCGGCCGCCCCGGTGGGAACCGACCCCCTGTCCGGTCCCTGACGACTCGCCCCGCACACCGTGGTTGACCGGGCCCGGGACGGGGCAGAGATCCGGTACGCGTGAGGAACGGCGCAGGTGGGCGGAGGTCCCGCCGTGCCGGTGACCGAGGAGGTGACGGTGATGATCAGGATCAAGGTGGTGTCACGCCCCGTCCGGGGCAAGCCGCGGCCTCCGCTCGATCTGCGGACCCCGTCGGGCCGGCCGCTGCCGTACTGAGCACCGTCCGCGCGCCGCGGTGCACCCGCAGGGCGGGGGCACCCCGGCCGCGGCGGGGGCCGCACACCGCGGGGTTTGCGGGGGGCCGGGCCGGGCAGGCGGAGATTCCCGCTTCGTGGACGAAACGGGAGGCGGGCCGCACACGTCCCGCCCCGGCCGGGCGCAGTAGCCTGTATGGTTCTGCGCCCCACACGGCGAAGGGAGCCTGCCATGGCCCATGCCGACCGCGACCTCGCCATGCTCGGCGAGAACGTCGAACCCGCCGGCGCCCTGAAACCCGAGACCCTCGACCGGGTCCGCGCGGTGGTGACCGAACACGCCCGCGACGGGGACGACCGCCGCCTGCTGCTGGACGCCCTGGGCCTGGCCGGCGAGGAACCGGCCGCCCACGACGGACCGGCGGACACCACCCGGACGGAGGACCCGGAGAGCGGCGGGCGGCCGCATCCGTCACACTGACGGCCCCGCGGGTCGACGGACACCCCCGTCCGGCCCCGTCCGGCCCCGACCGAGGAGGAGCGATGGCGTTCCCGCACCACCCTCACCGCGTGCCCGAGGACAAGCCCGGGACACCGCGGCACGACCGCGCCGTGCTCGGCGCCCTCGGGGCGCTGATCGACGACCTCGCCGCCCTCGGCACCGGACACACCCGCCCCGAGGACCCTGACGCCGGCGAGCCCGCCGAAGCCCCCCGCCCCCGGGAACGCCGCGCCTCCGTCCGCCCCGCCCCACGCGCGGACGACCTCACCGCCACCGCCTGACCCCACCAGGCCGGACGGCGCCCTCAGGGGTGCCACGCAGGGTCCGCGGGATCCGGTCGGGCGGGGTCCGTGACGGCTCAGGCCGGTGTCGGGGTGGATCCCGGCAGGGGGAGCACGGCCCAGACCGTCTTGCCCGTGGGGTGCGCGGCCACGCCCCAGGAGGTGCTGAGGCGTTCGACGATGAAGAGTCCGTGGCCGCTCGGCCGTGCCGCGTCGTGCGGTGGCCGCGACAGCGGCAGCGCCGCGCCACCGTCGACCACCTCGATCCGGACGGCCGCACCTGCCGCCGAGAGCGTCATCTCCACCGGGCCACCCGCGTGCTGGACGGCGTTGGCGAGCAGTTCCGCCACGACCAGACGGACGTTGTCGGCGGCGACGCCGACCGGGGCCACACCCCAGGAGGCGAGCGTCGCCTCGGCGAACTGCCGCCCGGCGCGGGTCGGTCCGCCGCCGAGGGCGATCGTCGTGCGGGCGGCGACGGCGTCCAGCCCGTCCACCGTCGTCCCCTCGCGGCTGCTGCTGCCGGTGGCCGCCGTCACGGTCGTCGCCCGCTGCCTCCGGCCCGGAACTCCGCGGCGGAGCCGAGTACGGCGAAGACGGTGTCGGCGCCGGTCATGTCCAGCAGGCGCCTCATCTGCGGCGGCAGCGAGGAGAGCACCAGCCGCACACCCCGCGCCTGGGCGCGGGTCCGCAGCCGGAGCAGCAGGTTGAGCCCGGAGGAGTCGCAGAAGCCGACCCCGGACAGGTCCACGCACAGGTCGGTGGCCGCCGCGTCCAGTGCCGCCTCCAGGTCGGGGCGGACGGCGCGGGCGCCGTCCAGGTCCAGGTCGCCCTCGACGGTGCAGACGAGCGCACCGTCGAAGGCCGCTGCCACGGCGATGCGGACGCCGGCGTCCGCCGCCGATCCGGTCGCCAGGTCGGTGTCGCCGGTGCCCATGTGCGCTGCCCTCCCGCCGCGGCCCTGCGCGGTGCCGCCGTGCCGTCCATCGCCTTCCGTGGGGATGCGTATCACCCGCATGGATTCGTACCACACGTCCGCGCGCCGATTCGCCCTCCACCGGTCCGTCCGGGCCGCGCCGGCCGCCGTCCGGGCGGTCGTCGACCGGGCCGCCGAGCAGGGCTTGTGCGTACGCGGCGTAGGGTAGTGTCGCCTGCGGCCCGGCCGCCCGCGCGGCCGGCGGTCGCGCCCGGGACCGTGCGCGGCTCCATCACCGCCGGGGCAACTCGGCCGTGACGAGGGGATCGTGGCCGTGACGGAGACGCAGGCGGGCCGGACGGTGAACGGGATCCTCCCACCGGGGGCCGGCCCTCGGGGGCCCAACCCGCCGGGCACGGTCGGCGAGCCCGACCTCCGCAATCTGCTGGCCGGTCTGACGGCCGTCCGGGACGGCGACTTCGGCACCCGGCTGCCGGACGACGCGGACGGACTGCTCGGCGAGATCGCCGGCGTCTTCAACGGCATGGTCGACCAACTGTCGCTGTTCACCTCGGAAGTGACCCGGGTGGCGCGCGAGGTGGGCACCGAGGGGCAGCTCGGCGGTCAGGCCGAGGTGCCGGGGGTGTCGGGCACCTGGAAGGACCTGACGGACTCGGTCAACGCCATGGCCGGCAACCTGACCACCCAGGTCCGCGACATCGCGCAGGTGGCGACGGCGGTAGCCAAGGGCGACCTCTCGCAGAAGATCGACGTCGCGGCCCGCGGCGAGATCCTGGAGCTCAAGAACACCGTCAACACGATGGTCGACCAACTGTCGTCGTTCGCCGACGAGGTGACCCGGGTCGCGCGTGAGGTCGGCAGCGAGGGCCGGCTCGGCGGCCAGGCCCAGGTGCCGGGCGTCGCCGGCACCTGGCGCGACCTGACGGACTCGGTCAACTTCATGGCCGGCAACCTGACCGACCAGGTCCGCAACATCGCCCAGGTCACCACGGCGGTCGCCAAGGGTGACCTCTCGCAGAAGATCACCGTCGATGCGCGCGGCGAGATCCTGGAGCTCAAGAACACCGTCAACACGATGGTCGACCAGCTCTCGGCGTTCGCGGACGAGGTGACCCGGGTGGCGCGGGAGGTGGGCACCGAGGGCATCCTCGGCGGCCAGGCCCAGGTGCCCGGTGTGGCCGGCACCTGGCGCGACCTCACCGTGTCGGTGAACTCGATGGCCGGCAACCTGACCGGCCAGGTCCGGTCGATCGCCCAGGTGGCGACGGCGGTAGCCAAGGGCGACCTGTCGCAGAAGATCACCGTGACGGCCCGCGGCGAGATCCTGGAGCTGAAGGAGACCATCAACACGATGGTCGACCAGCTCTCCTCCTTCGCCGGGGAGGTGACCCGGGTGGCCCGCGAGGTGGGCACCGAGGGGCGGCTCGGCGGTCAGGCGGACGTCCGTGACGTCTCGGGCACCTGGCGGGACCTCACCGAGTCGGTGAACGTCATGGCGGACAACCTGACCGCGCAGGTCCGGTCGATCGCCGAGGTGACGACCGCCGTCGCCCGGGGCGACCTGAGCCAGAAGATCCGGGTCGATGCGCGGGGCGAGATCCTGGAGCTGAAGGAGACCATCAACACGATGGTCGACCAGCTCTCGGCGTTCGCGGACGAGGTGACCCGGGTGGCCCGCGAGGTGGGCACCGAGGGCAATCTCGGCGGTCAGGCCACCGTCCGCGGTGCGAGCGGCACGTGGAAGGACCTGACGGACAACGTCAACGTGATGGCGTCCAACCTGACCGGGCAGGTCCGTTCGATCGCGCAGGTGGCCACGGCCGTCGCCCGCGGCGACCTCAGCCAGAAGATCACCGTCGAGGCGAAGGGCGAGGTCGCGGCGCTCGCCGGCGTGATCAACACCATGGTCGACACGCTCTCCGCGTTCGCGGACGAGGTGACCCGGGTGGCCCGCGAGGTGGGCACCGAGGGCACGCTCGGCGGGCAGGCCCGGGTGCCGAACGTCGCCGGCACCTGGAAGGACCTCACCGACAACGTCAACTTCATGGCGCACAACCTGACCAGCCAGGTGCGCAACATCGCCCAGGTCACCACCGCGGTGGCGAAGGGCGACCTGACCCGCAAGATCGACGTCGACGCGCGCGGCGAGATCCTGGAGCTCAAGACCACCATCAACACCATGGTCGACCAGCTCTCGGCGTTCGCCGCCGAGGTCACCCGCGTGGCGCGGGAGGTGGGCACCGAGGGTACGCTCGGCGGCCAGGCCGAGGTCGAGGGCGTCTCCGGCACCTGGAAGCGCCTCACCGAGAACGTCAACGGCCTGGCCGGCAACCTGACCCGGCAGGTCCGGGCGATCGCCGAGGTCGCCAGCGCGGTGGCGGCCGGCGACCTGACCCGGTCCATCACCGTCGACGCCTCCGGCGAGGTCGCCGACCTCAAGGACAACATCAACTTCATGGTGGAGTCCCTGCGCGAGACCACCCGGGCCAACGAGGAACAGGACTGGCTGAAGACCAACCTGGCCCGCATCTCCGGCCTGATGCAGGGCCGCCGCGACCTCGCGGTGGTCGCCGAGGTCGTGATGGACGAACTCACCCCGCTGGTCGGTGCCCAGTACGGCGCCTTCTACCTCGCCGAGGAGACCCCCGAGGGCACCGAACTCGCCCTGGTCGGCTCCTACGCGCACCGCCCCGGACAGGCACCCGCCCGCTTCCGCCTCGGCGAGTCCTTCGTCGGCCAGGCCGCCCGCAGCAAGCGCATGATCGTGGTCGACCGGCTGCCGGGCGACTACGTCACCGTCTCCTCGGGCCTCGGCAGCACCACCCCGCTGGAGCTGGTGGTCTTCCCGATCCTGGCCGAGGACCAGGTGCTCGGCGCCATCGAACTCGCCACCGTGCACGGTTTCACCGCCGTCCACCGCGGCCTGCTCGACCAGCTGATGGAGACCATCGGCGTCAACGTCAACACCATCCTCGCCAACGCCCGCACCGACGAACTGCTCGGCGAGTCCCAGCGGCTGACCGCCGAACTCCAGACCCGCTCCCGCGAACTCCAGTCCCGCCAGGAGGAGTTGCAGTCCTCCAACGCCGAACTGGAGGAGAAGGCGGCCCTGCTGGCCGCGCAGAACCGCGACATCGAGACCAAGAACCTGGAGATCGAGCAGGCCCGCCAGGAGCTGGAGGACCGCGCCCACCAGCTCTCGCTGGCCTCCAAGTACAAGTCCGAGTTCCTGGCGAACATGAGCCACGAGCTGCGCACCCCGCTCAACAGCCTGCTCATCCTCGCCCAGCTGCTCGCCCAGAACCCGACCCGGAACCTCACGGCCAAGCAGGTCGAGTACGCGGGCATCATCCACTCCGCCGGCTCCGACCTGCTGCAGCTCATCAACGACATCCTCGACCTCTCCAAGGTCGAGGCCGGCAAGATGGACATCAGCCCGGAACGCATCCCGCTCACCAAGCTGCTGGAGTACGTGGAGGCCACCTTCCGGCCGCTCACCGGGCAGAAGAGCCTGGACTTCCGGATCACCACCGCGTCCGGCGTGCCCGGCACCCTGCTCACCGACGACTACCGGCTCCGCCAGGTGCTGCGCAACCTGCTCTCCAACGCCGTCAAGTTCACCGAGCGCGGCGGCATCGAGCTGCGGATCGAGCCCGCCTCCGCGGAGGACGTGCCCGGCCTGGCCCGGCACGGCGGACCGGTGCTGGCCTTCCACGTCACCGACACCGGCATCGGCATCGCCCCGCAGCACCTGGACAGCGTCTTCGGCGCCTTCCAGCAGGCCGACGGCACCACCAGCCGCAAGTACGGCGGCACCGGCCTCGGGCTCTCCATCAGCCGCGAGATCGCCTACCTGCTCGGCGGCGCCATCACCGCCGAGAGCACCCAGGGCCGCGGCAGCACCTTCACCCTGTACCTCCCCGCCGAGCACCCCGACGCCGTGGAGCCGCGCCCGGCGGACGCCGTCCCGCAGGCCGGCCCCCAGGAACGGACCGGCCCCGCGCCCACCGCTCCGGCGCCGGTGCTGCGCAAGCGGCTGCTGGTCATCGAGGAGCGCCCGCACGGACTGCTGTCCATGGTCGCCGAGAGCGCCGCCGCCGACCTGGCCGCGCACGCCGACCCGGGCGACCCGCGCGGCCCGGTCGAGATCGTCGCGGCCGCCGGCGCCCAGGAGGCCGCCGCCCTCCTCGCCGACCAGGCCTTCCACTGCGTGGTGCTGGATCTCGACCTGCCCGACGGCGCCGCCGCGGCCCTCCTCGCCTCGATGGGCCGCGACCCGGCCCTGCACGGCGTCCCCGTCCTCGCCCACAGCGGCCGCCGCACCGGAGGCCACGAGGAGGCGCTCGCCGCCCGGCCCGCACAGCCGCCGGTCGACATGCTCTCCAGCCTCGACGAACTCCGCGAACGCATCGCCCTGCACCTGAGCGCCGACCGCCCCGGCGACGTCCTGCCGCTGGTCCGCGGCGAGGAGGGCACCGGACCCGTCCCGCAGGACGTGGACGGCAGCCTGGCCGGACGGACGGTCCTGGTCGTCGACGACGACGACCGCAACCTGTACGCCATCACCGGCATCCTCGAACTGCACGGCATGACGGTGCTGCAGGCGGAGAACGGACGGGCCGGCATCGAGACCCTCACCCGGCACCCCGGCGTCGACCTGATCCTGATGGACGTCATGATGCCGGAGATGGACGGCTACACCGCGACCGGCGCGATCCGCGCCATGCCCGCCCACGCCGACCTGCCGATCATCGCGGTCACCGCCAAGGCCATGCCGGGCGACCGGGAGAAGAGCCTCGCCTCCGGCGCCACCGACTACGTCACCAAGCCGGTCGACGCCCGCGACCTGGTCGCGTGCATCCGGCGCAGCCTCGACAGCGGCGTCGCGGAGGCCCGGGCATGACCGCCGAACTCCCCGCGCCCGGGCCGCCCGCCGACGCGTCCGCCGAACATCCCGCCGACACGCTCCCGGAGGCGGTCGCGGCCGCCGAGTCGCTCGTCCCCGTGCCGCGCCGGACCTCCGGCCCCGTCCCCGCCTCCGGCCCGTCGCCCGCGCTCGCAGCCTCGCCCGCGGGCGGGCCGTCGCCGGCGGACGGGTCGGCGGAGCGGGGTGGCCCGCAGGCCGCACCGGGCGTGCTCGGCCGGCTCGCCTCCACCGTCGAACGGCTGCGCCGGGAGGTCCGCGAGGCCCAGGCCGCCGCCGACGGACGCGCCCTGATCGACCTCGCCAAGGGCATCCTGATCGGCCGGCTCACCTGTGGGCCGGCCGAGGCCGAGGCCCAGCTCGCCGCCCTGGCCGAGCGGGCGAACGTCACCGTGCTGGAGCTGGCCGCGGACATCATCAACCAGGCCGCACGGGACGGCATCGCGGCCACCGCGCGGGACTTCGTCGCCGCCGGCGGACCGGCCCCGCACGGAACCGGCCGGCACACCCCCGCCGAGCCGGTCTCCCCGGCGCTGCGGCTGCGCACCGCGGAGGCCGCGGCCATGGCCGCCGACGACATCCACACGGTCGCCCGGTCGGTGCTCGACCACGCCCTCGCGCCGCTGGACGCCGGCGCCGCGGTCATCTGGGAGGCCCACCCGGACGGTTCGCTCCGGCTCGCCGGCTCGGCAGGGTTCACCGCCGAGGAGGCCGCCCGCTGGCACTACGTCCCGCCCGGCGTCCCGACCCCGGCGCGCTCCGCGCTCACCGCCCGCGACCTGGTCCGGTTCGAGTCCGTCGCCTCCGGGCCTCCCGGCATCGGCCGCCGCCAGCTCACCGGCACCCGGATCGCCGTGCCGGCCGGCATCGGCGGCCGGCTCACCTGTGTCCTGGAGATCTGCTGGGCCGCCCGCACCGCGGAGCAACCCCCCGCCGTGCTGCGCCAGTTCGAGGCGCTGGCGGAACTCTGCGCCCGCGCCCTGGAGTCCGCTCCGGAGATCCCGCCCGGCGCGCTGATCCCGGCCGCCGACGCCCGACTGCGCGAACTCCTCGACCTCGTGGACGGCCTGCACGACCCCGGACTGCTGCTCAAGCCGCTGCTCGACGACCGCGGCGCCGTCGCCGACTTCCTGATCAGCCACGTGAACGGCCGCTTCGTCGACTTCGCGGGCCGCCCGGCCGCCGCGGTCGCCGGCGCCACCCTGCTGGAGGCGTACCCGCTCAGCGCCGAGCCCGGCGGGCTGTTCCAGCTCGTCGAGCACGTCCACGCCACCGGCGAGCCGTTCCGCTCGGCGAACCTCGGCCTGACCGCGCTGATCGACGACGTGCCGCTCACCACCGCCGCCGAGGCCGCGCTCAGCCGCCACGGCGACCACGTGGTCTGCGTGTGGCGCACCCGGGACGAGTCGAGCCGGGTCGCCAGCCTGCTCCAGCACGCCCAACGCCTCGGCCGCATCGGCGGTTTCGAGGAGGACCTGCGGACGGGCACCGCCACCTGGAACGAGACGGTCTACGACCTGTACGGGCTGCCGCCGACGGCGCCGCCGGTGACCCTCGACCAACTGGCCGGCCACTGCCACCCCGACGACCGGCAGGTCATCGGCCGTTTCCTGCGCACCCTGCTGCACCACCGCCGGCCGGCCGACACCGCCTTCCGGCTCAACCGGTCCGACGGCGTCGTCCGGCACATCCGGATCGTCGCCGAACCCGTGCTGGACCAGTGGTCCCGGCTGACCGCGGTCCGCGGCGCCTACCAGGACGTCTCCGCCCAGCACTGGACGGAGGTCGCGCTCGCCGCCACCCGCGAACAGCTGGCGCACACCGAGGAGCAGGCGGCCGCCCGCAACCGGCTCGCGCTGCAACTCCAGCACGCCATCATGCCGGTGGGCCGCGGCCCGCTGGACCTCACCGGGCTGCGCATCGCCGTCCGCTACCGCCCCGCCGAGAAGGACCACATGGTCGGCGGCGACTGGTACGACGCCGTCACGCTGCCCAGCAAGCGGATCCTGCTCTGCGTCGGCGACGTCGCCGGCCACGGCATCGAGGCCGCCACCGGCATGGTCGCGCTGCGCAACGCCCTGCGCGGCCTCGCCGCCACCGGCTCCGGACCGGCCCAACTGCTCGGCTGGCTCAACAACGTGACCCACCACCTGACCGACCACGTCACGGCCACCGCCGTCTGCGCGCTGTACAACCCCGCCGACCGGACCCTGAGCTGGGCCCGCGCCGGGCACCTGCCGCCGGTGCTGCTGCGCGGCGGCCGGGCCGCCACCGTCCAGCCGCTCGGCGGCATCCTGCTCGGCGCCCTCGCGGACGCGGACTACGAGGAGGGCACCATCCAACTGGAGGCCGGCGACACCCTGATGATGTACACCGACGGCCTGATCGAGCGGAAGGACCGCACCCTGCAGGAGTCGCTCGACGGCCTGGTCGCGCTCACCGAGCGGGCCTTCGGCGCGGCCCGCGACGCGCGGGACCCGGCCCCGCTGGAGCGCCACCTCGACCACCTGCTGACCCACAGCAGTGCCGACACCGACGACGACACCTGTCTGATCGGCATCCAGGTCTGCTGACACCGTCCCGCCGGCCCGGCGCACACGTGACCGGCCGCGCGCACGGCACCGGGCCGGTCGCCGACTCCTCGGCGACCGGCCCGGAACAGGGGCGGAACGGGCCTACCAGCGGTACCAGCGGGCCCGCGAACCACCGGTCGTCGTGCCACGGGCGATGAACCCGACCAGCCACACCGCCAGGACGAGGACGGCGATCCACCACAGCGCCTTGAGCGCGAACCCCAGGCCGAACAGCAGTAGCGCGAGCAGCAGGACCAGGACGACGGCGAGCATGCGCGTTCTCCTCTCACGGTGACGGACTGTGCACCGCTCCGGCTGCCCCGGCCCGGCCCGATCATGCACGCCGGTCCCGGTCGCCGTCCTCAGCGGGCCGGGCCGCCCCCGCTCGGCACGTGCGCGAGCGCGGCCGCCGTGAAGGCGCGGACCGCGGCGCTGCGGTAGGCGCTCTCGCGGTGCAGCAGGACGACCGTCCGGGAGGGCAGCGGCGGATCGGTGGGCACCTCGGACAGGCCCGGGCACTGCCGGACGGCCCGGTCCGGCAGCACGCTGGCGAGGGTGCCGGCCGCGACCAGGTCCGCGATCACCGCGATCGAGGCGGCCTCCACCGCGGCCCGCAGCCGCAGACCGTGCTCCGCCGCGTAGGCGTCCAGGTGCCGCCGGGTGGCGAAACTGCCGCTGAGCAGGGCGAGCGGGTGCTCGGCCAGGGCGGCCGCGGGCACCGGCTCCCGCCGTCCGGCCAGCGGGTGCGTCGGGCCGACCACCAGCACCAGAGCCTCCGGGAAGAGCGGCTGCGTGGCGATCCCGGCGCGGTGGCCGCCGCCGAAGGCGATGCCCAGGTCGAGCGCGTCCTCGACCAGCTCGGCCTCGATCCGGTCCTGCGGCACCTCCCGGACGTCCAGGGTGATCCCGGGGTGCGCGGCGTGGAAGTCCGCGACCAGCGGGCCCGTCAGGTAGGCGCTGAAGGTCGGGGTGGTGGCCAGCCGCAGCGCGCCCCGCGAGAGGTCCTGCACGTCCTGCACCGCCCGTTCGGCGGCCGCGAGTTCGCGCAGCGCCAGCCGGGCGTGCCGCAGGTACGCCTCCCCGGCGTCGGTCGGCCGCACCCGGCGGCCGGTGCGGTCGAGCAGTTCGACGCCCAGCGACCGTTCGAGCTGCCTCACCTGCTGGGAGAGGGTCGGCTGCGAGAGGTGCAGCGCCTCGGCGGCCCGGGTGAAGCTCCCGTGCTCCGCCACGGCCAGCAGATAGCGCAGATGGCGCAGTTCCATGGGGCCGATCATAGATGCGACCAATGGGAGTCATGGCATCTCCGACTTGGACGCTATACCCGCTGGTCGGGCAGAGTCGACGGCATGCAGGAACTCACCGACGGGCTGCGGCGCTTCCGGCGCGAGGCCTTCCCCCCGCGGGCCGCGCTCTTCGCCGACCTGGCCGCCCGGCACCGCCCCGGCACGCTGTTCATCGGCTGCTCGGACAGCCGGGTGGTGCCCGAACTGATCACCCAGAGCGAGCCGGGGGAGCTCTTCGTCGTCCGGACGGCCGGTAACCTGGTGCCGCCTCACCCGGCCGGAGCGGACGCGGTCGCCGCCAGTATCGAGTACGCGGTCGGCGTGCTGGGCGTGAGCGACGTCGTGGTCTGCGGGCACTCCGGCTGCGGGGCGATGACCGCGCTCGTCACCGGTGACGGCCTCGACCGCCTGCCCTCGGTGGCGGCCTGGCTGCGGCACGGCGCGGGCGTCGCCGACGAGCCGGACCCGGGTGTCGCGGACGCCCCGGTCGAGCACCGGGTCGCCGCCCTGGTGCGGGCCAACGTGGCCACCCAGCTCGCCCGGCTGCGCACCCACCCGGCCGTCGCCGAGGCACTGGACCGGCAGGCCCTGACCCTGCACGGCTGGGTCTACGACATCGCCTCCGGGACCGTCGAGACGTACGACCGGGACGCCGACCGCTTCGCCGCGCTGCCCTGCTGACGGCGGCCCGGCCCCCCGGATGAGCGGTCGTCAGAACATCACTCCACCGGGTGAATTGCCGGTCCGGAGCCGGTACCGGGAAATAGCCGGGGGATCCGGCGGGTTCGGGTACCACGGCGGCCGCAGGGCCGTCGGCGTACCGAGGAGGATGTCATGAAGATCGGGATCATCGGGGCCGGGAACATCGGCGGCAACCTCACCCGCCGGCTCACGGCCCTCGGCCACGAGGTACGGGTGGCGAACTCGCGCGGCCCCGAGTCGTTGGCGGCGCTGGCCGAGGAGACCGGGGCGACGCCGGTCGCGGCGTCGGAGGCCGCGCTCGGCGCGCAGGTGGTCGTGGTGACCGTCCCGCTGAAGCGCGTGCCGGATCTGCCGTCCGGGCTGTTCGACGGCGCCGACGACGGCCTCGTGGTGATCGACACCGGCAACTACTACCCGCAGCAGCGGGACGGCCGGATCGCCGGGATCGAGGACGGCCTGACGGAGAGCCGCTGGACGAGCGAGCAGCTCGGCCGCCCCGTCGTCAAGGCGTTCAACGGCACCTACGCCCAGGACCTGCTGGACCGCCCGCGGCCCCAGGGCGACCCGGAGCGCATCGCCCTGCCGGTGGCCGGCGACGACCCGGCGGCCAAGCAGGTCGTCCGCGACCTCATCGACGAACTGGGCTTCGACACCGTCGACGCCGGCACCCTCGACGAGTCCTGGCGCCAGCAGCCCGACACCCCGGTGTACGGGCTGCGCGGCGGCGTGGCCGAGGTCGAGAAGGCCCTCTCCGAGGCCTCCCCGGACCGCCCGGAAGCCTTCCGCGGCTGACCCGTCCACCGGGGCCAGGTACCTGGGTCCGGTGGACGGGACGCCACGGCGGGATGCGGTGACCGCCTGCGGCGGCCGTCCGTGGGAGTCCGTGCGGCCCCTGCGGGCACCGGCTCGGCGCGGCGACGGGGTGCGCGGTCCTGTGGATGTGACGGTGCGGTGCGGCGGCCTGTGGGGAGGAGGCCGCCGCACCGGGTGGGCGGGCCGTTCGGCCCCCGGGTCAGCCGGCCGCGCCGTCCACGACGGTGTTGCCGGTGACGGTGCCGCTGGTGCCGTCCACGGTGACCAGGTGCCGGACGCCGTCCGTGCCGACCACCACGGCCTGCCAGCTGCGGCCGCCGCCCTGGCGGTCCGCCGGGCGGAGCGACTCGACCTTGCCGCCCGGCACGGCTGCGGCGGCCTTGGTCACCGCGTCGGCCGCGGCGAGCTCGGGCAGCGGAGCGGGAGCGAGCCGCGGTATCGCCCTGCCGCCCGACGGACCGGCCTCCGCCGGGACGCCCGCCCGCTGCTCGATCACCACGCGCCGCTCGCCGTCCTCACCGCGGACGACCCGGTGCTTGAAGCCGCCCGGCCCGAAGGGCTCGCCGTCCCGGAGGGCGACCCGGGAACCGCGGTGCTCCTCCGCGTGGTGGACGGCCGCCGCCGCGACGCCGCCCAGCACGACCACGGCCGCGCCGACCCCGACCCAACGGGCCGTCCGCCCGCGCACCCACCGTCCGACCGTCCTCCGCCGCCCACCGGGGCTGACCGCCCCCGACGCCTCGCCGGTCTTCGCGCCCGGCTCCGCCGGACCCACAGGCTCGCTCATCGGCCGTCCCTCCTCCTCGCTCGTCTCCGCACGGAACGCCGCACCGGACCGCCGGGCGCAGGCCCGGCCGGTGCGGCGGCGGCCAGCATGCGGCACCGTTCCTGAAGCGGGGCTGAAGAACCTGAAGACCCCTTCAGGGACCGCCCGGGAGCACCTGTCACCCTGTAGCGCATGCGGGTACTGGTGGTGGAGGACGAACGGCGGCTGGCCGCCGCCCTGCGGCACGGTCTGACGGCCGAGGGATTCACGGTGGACGTCGCCCACGACGGCGTCACGGGCCTCGCCCGCGCCTCCGAGCAGCCGTACGACGTGATCGTGCTGGACATCATGCTGCCCGGCCTCAACGGCTACCGGGTCTGCTCGCTGCTGCGGGCCGCCGGCCACGACGCGGGCATCCTCATGCTGACCGCCAAGGACGGCGAGTGGGACGAGGCCGAGGCGCTCGACACCGGCGCGGACGACTTCCTGTCCAAGCCGTTCTCCTACGTCGTCCTGGTGGCGCGGCTGCGCGCGCTCGCCCGCCGCATCGGCAGCCGGGCACCCCGCGCGACCGTCCTCGGGGACCTCGTCGTCGACGCCGCCGGCCGCACCTGCACCCGGTCCGGCACCCCGGTCCGGCTCACCGCCCGCGAGTTCGCCGTACTCGACCACCTCGCCCGGCGGGCCGGCGAGGTCGTGACCAAGCGGGAGATTCTGGACGAGGTCTGGGAGTCCGGACCGGACGGCGACCCGAACATCGTCGAGGTCCACATCAGCGCGCTGCGCCGCAAGATCGACACCCCCTTCGGGCGGGCCGCCCTGCAGACCGTACGGGGTGCCGGGTACCGGCTGGCGGCCGACGGTGGCTGAGCCGACGACCACCGAGCCGACGACCACCGAGCCGACGCCCACGGGCGCCCGACCCCGCCTCCGATCCGGCCTCCGCGCTCGGACCCGGACCCTGACCCGTCCCTGTGGCCGGACCGCCCGCCTGCTGCGGCGCCTCACCCCGCGCTCGGTGCGCGCCCGGACCACCCTCGCCGCCTGCACCACCGTCGGCGCCGCCCTGCTCGTCGCCTCCACCGCCCTCCTCGGCCTGCTCCACGCCAACCTCGAACGCAGCGTCGAGAGCGGCGCCCGCGAGCAGGCGATCGCCGTCGCCCGGCAGGCCGCCGACGCGCAGCTCACCCCGCTGCTGCCGCTCGACCACGGCGCCGACTTCGTCCAGGTCGTCGACCGGACCGGCCGGGTGGTGGCGGCCAGCCAGAACCTGGCGGGCCGCCCGGCGGTGGCCCCCGTCGGCGGTCCCGACGGTCACACCACCTTCGACCTGCGTCCGTTCGGCGAGGAGCACCGGCAGCGGGTCGCCACCGTCACCGCCACCACGCCCTCCGGCCCGGTCACCGTCCGGGTCGGCTCCTCGCTGCGCACCGTCGACACCGCCCAGCACGTCGCCGCCGCCGCCCTCCTGGTGCTCTGCCCGCTGCTGCTGCTCACCGTCGGCGTGCTGACCTGGCGGACCACGGGCCGCGCGCTGGCCCCGGTGGAGGCGATCCGGGCCGGCGTCGCGGCCATCGGCGACCGGCAGCTCGACCTCCGGGTGCCCGTCCCGGCCGCGGACGACGAGATCGCCCTGCTAGCCGGCACCATGAACGCCATGCTGGCGCGGCTGGAGGCCGCCGGCGCACGCCAGCGCCGCTTCATCGCGGACGCGTCGCACGAACTGCGCAGCCCGCTGGCCGTCCTGCGCACCCAGCTGGAGGTCGCGCTGGCCCACCCCGATCCCGAGGTGCGCACGGCGCTGCTCGAAGGCGCCCTGGAGGACACCGACCGGCTGCAGGCCCTCGCCACCGACCTCCTGCTGCTCGCCAGGCTCGACTCCGGCGGCCCCGACCGCGCCGAGGCCTCCCTCGGTCCGTCCGACCCGGTCGACCTCGCCGAGCTGGTCGCCGACACGGTGCGCGCCCGGGCCGGCGACCCGCACCCCGTCCGGCTCGACCTGCAGGACGGCATCCACGTGGCCGGCAGCAGACTGTGGCTGGGACGGCTGCTGACCAACCTGCTCGACAACGCCCAACGGCACGCCGACCGGGAGGTCACCGTCCGCCTGCACCGCGAGCCGGGCACCGGATCGGCCGTCCTGGAGGTCGCCAACGACGGCTGCGAGGTCGCCGCCGAGGACCGCGAGCGCATCTTCGAACGGTTCACCCGGCTCGACGACGCCCGCAGCCGTGACCACGGCGGCGCAGGCCTCGGACTGCCGATAGCCCGCGACATCGCCCGCCACCACGGCGGCGACCTCGCGCTCGCCCCGTCCCCGGGCAGCACCGTGTTCCGCACCCGCCTGCCGCTCCCGCCCGCGCGGAGCTGAGCCGCGCCCGTCACACCGAGGGGGCGGGCCGACCCGCTACGAGGTGGACGACGGTGCCGCCCTCCCGGGCCCGCAGAGCGGCGGAGACCCGGGCGCCGAGGTGGGACGGCAGCCGGCGGACGGCCTCCTCGGGCGGCAGCCAGCTCGCGGCCAGGATCTCTCCGT
Source organism: Streptomyces sp. NRRL B-24484 (assembly GCF_000717715.1). Lineage (GTDB taxonomy): Bacteria > Actinomycetota > Actinomycetes > Streptomycetales > Streptomycetaceae > Kitasatospora. The sequence goes on from NZ_JOAI01000011.1 coordinate 97,072, forward strand.
CGGCGAAGACCAGTTCCTCGGCCTGCCGCGGAGTCAGCGCGGGGGTGTCGAAGACGAAGCAGTTCAGCGCCCGGCCGTGCCTGGTCGCGGACGCCGGCGCGGTGTCCACCACGAGCAGCCGCCCGACGGGGACGTCGAGGGCCAGCTCCTCCATCAGCTCCCGTGCGGCGGCCCCGGCCGGTGCCTCGTGCGCTTCGACCATCCCGCCCGGCAGCTCCAGGCCCTCCTTGTAGCCGGGGTGCAGGACGAGCACCCGCCCCGCGGTGTCCGTGACCAGGGCGGTGGCCGCCGCCATCGGCGCCGGCAGCTGGGCGTAGTGGTCGCGCGGTCCCATCGGGGTCCGGAGGCCGTCGCGCAGCACCGCCGTGTGCGCACCGCGCTCGGCGCCGATCGCCGCCGCGAGCCGCCGTGCCGCCGGGGGCCGGAGCAGCCCGAGCGCCTCCTCCTCGGGGTGGAACGCAACCGTGGCCGCCCCCGTCGGCCGGTCACCGCTGCCGCCGGCGGCCCCGGCGGCCCCGATGCCGTGAGGAGCGTGGACGGCGTGGACGAAGACCAGGAGGGTCCGCCCCGGTGGCTGCGCCGACACGGTGTCCACGGCCAGCAACCGACCCGCCTCGGCGGACCGGCCGAACCCCACCGGCAGGGTGCGGAGCAGAGCGCGAGCGGGTTCCTCGTCCCCGACCGGACCACCGGGCAGCTCCCAGCCGTCGCCGTCGCCGTCGCCGTCGCCGCCGCCGGGGCTCGGACGGACGAGCAGGAGACGGCCGCGGTCGTCACGGATCAGGCCCTCCACGTGCACGCCGGGCGCGGAGCCGGAGAGTTCGATGGCGGAGGGGCTGGGGACGGGTGGGGTCACAGGAGGGCGCTCCCTTGCGTACGGCGGACGGTCGTCGGTCGGAGCCTGCCCACGGGGTGCCGCCCGCCACGCTCGAACCCGCCGGGCGGGACGTGCGGACCCGTACCTCCTCCCCACCAGGGCCGGCGTGCGCTGCGCGGCGGGGGCGCGGACCGGTGCTGCCGCGCACCGGCCGTCCGCCGGTCCGCATCCGAGTGTTTCTCTCCGCCCTGCCGGGAGCGGCGCGGCGGCGAGCACCCGAGGGGTTCATGGCGAGGCCGCCGCGGGTCCGCTCCTCGGGCCGATCCGGCGGCCCGGTGCCCGCTCGGCAGCGGCGGGCCCGGTGCGGCGGACCTCCTGCACGGTCCGGGTGCGCCCGTGAGGGCGGCGTTGCGCTGCGCAGCCCCGGCGGGATTGACTGGGACCGAACCGACCGATGCCGGAGGACAGCCATGAGCAGCGCCTTCCCGGCCCACGGCCAGGATCCGGCCGTGTGGGCCGCGGCCGCCGTGCCGGGCCCGCTGATGCGTGCCCTCGACCAGCGGGGCGGCCTGCCGCACACCGTGCGCCAGGAGATCGCCCGCCAGCTCGCCGAGGGCACCCACGCGGGCCGGCTGCGGGACCGCATCGAGCGCCGCTGGTGGGAGCGGTACGCGCAGCTCACCGGTCCGGAGCTGCTGCGGCGCGCCGACGACATCGCCCTCGACCTGGTGGCCGCACCGACCTGCCCGCTCGGCTGCGAGGACGGCTGGCTGCCGGACGAGTCGCGGGTGTGCCCGTGGTGCAGGCCGAACAACACCGTCATCGACGTGGCCCCGGACGACGAGCCCGTCGGCCGCCGCCTCGAACCCGAGGAGCAGGTCCGTCGGGCGGCCGAGGTCCGCGCCGCGATGCGGGCCGGTCGCCGTTACCCGCGTCCCGCCCGCTGACCCGCCTGCCCACTGAGCGGCCGGTCCGCCGAGCGCAGGAGACACCCCGCCGGGGTCAGTGGCCGAGTTCCAGGTCGGCCGCGACCTGTCGGGCGGCCGGTGCGAGTTCGGCGTCGATCGCGGCCCAGTCCGCGACGTCGGCCTGCAGCCGGGCTGCGGTCGGCGGCAGCGCTTCGAGCATGGCGAGCCGCAGGTGGGTCGGCGGGTGCGAGCGGTCGACGGTGCCGAACTCGCGTGCGGAGAGCCGTAGCCGCCGCTCCCGTTCGAGCGCCGGTACGTCCGTGAGCTGGGCGGCGAGCTCCTCCCACGGCCCGGTGGCGGGCACCGCGGCGGCGCCGGTGTGGGTGCCCGTGCCCGTGCCGGTGCGGCGGGCCCGGCGGCCCCGTTCGGCGCGCATCCGCAGCAGGGTGGTGTCGACCGTCGCCCGCAGCATGAGGGTCCGCAGCAGCCCGAGGCCGGCCTCCGTCCCCGCGAGGTCGGCGGCGAGCCGGTCGGCACGGTACTCGGCGGCCTGGCCGGTGCGCAGCGTGAGCCGTTCGAGCAGCCCCAGCAGGGCCCGGGCCGCGAGGTTCACGGGGCGCAGCAGCAGTTGGAGGGCGGCCGAGGCGGCCAGTTCGACGAAGGTGCCGAAGGACTGCCGGTAGAGGGCGGGCCTGGTGAGTTCCTCCCACTCGTCCAGGGCGGCCAGCGCGGACCGCAGCCACAGGCCGCGGCGGCTGTCGCCGTTGACCTGGTGCCCGAGTTCGTGGCCGAGCAGGGCGAGCCGCCGGCCGGGGGCGAGCACGGCCCACAGCGGGAGTCCGAGCCGCAGCACGTTGCGCCGCCGCAGGCCGATCCGGCCGAAGCCCGCGTTGAACTCGGCGGTCACCAGCACGACGTCCACCGGCCTGCCGCCGAGCGCCTCGGCCACCCGGTCGGTCAGGGCGAAGAGCTCGGGGGCGTCGCCGCGGTACAGCCGCACGGTGTTGCGCGGCAGCCGTCCCAGCCGGGGGCGGAGGGAGTGGACGAGCGCGGCGACGAACAGGCCGAGCACCCGCAGCGGCCAGGTGGGTGCCGCGACGAGCAGGCCCAGCGCGCAGGCGGCCAGGCAGAGGGTGGTGAGGTGGACGGCGCCGGCGAGGGCGTTGGCACCGAGCCAGGCCGGGTCGCGGACGGCGGAGCGGTCGGCCGCGACCGCCGCGTACACCCGCTCGACCCGGGTCCGGACGGTGCGGCGCGCGGCCTCGTCCCGGCGCCGGCGGCGGTCGGCGCGCCGCTGTTCGCGGTCCGAGGCGGCCGGGCCGGGTGCGGGGGAGGGGTCGAGGTTCCACTCGCAGGACGGGCACCAGGTGGTGAAGCGCGGGTCGTCGGCCACCGGGGACGAGCACGCCGGGCAGAGCGCGGCGTCGGCCGCGCGGACTCGGGTCACGCCACTTGATCTTGCCACTGCGGCCGCCCGGCGGGAAGGGGGGAGCCGAGCCTTCCGGCCGGTCCGTTCCTTCCGCACGCGGGCGGCGCGTCGCAGGTGCCGACGGTCGTGGTCAGGCGGCCTGCCGTCTCGTCCGGACGGTGCTGCGGTGCGGCGCGCCGGGCTCCTCGGTGGCCGTGGTGGCGGTAGTGGCCGTGGCGACCGCGGCGCCGGTGGTGGGCGTGATCCCGTCGGTGGCGTCGGTGGCGTCGGTGGCGTCGTGCCGGTCGTGCCGGTCGTGCCGGTCGTGCCGGTCGCCGTCCGACCCGCCGGGTCGGGCCGGCAGCCGGCCGGGGAGTGCCAGCCCGGCCCCGATCGCGCCGATCGCGCAGATGCCGGCCGCCACCAGGCAGGCCAGGTGGAAGGCGTCCATGAAGGAGGTCTGGACGGCGGTCAGCAGGTCGGCCCGGCCGAGGCCCGAGGCCGTGCCGAGAGCGGACGCGACCGAGCCCTCGGCCGCCGCGGCCGTCCGGGACGGCAGTCCGGCGAAGGCGGTGTCGGCGAGCCGGCTCGCGTAGAGCGAGGTGAACACCGAACCCAGGACGGCCACGCCGAGGGTGCCGCCCGCCTCACGGGTGGCGTCGTTGACCGCGGAGCCGACCCCGGCCTTGGCCGGCGGCAGCACGCTGAGGATCGACTCGGTGGCCGGTGCCGTGGTGAGGCCGAGTCCGAGGCCGATGAGCACCATCTGGCCGACGATCCGCTCGTACGGGACGAAGGCCGGCGAGGCGGCGATCCAGGCGAAGGAGACACCCAGCAGGACGAGGCCGGCGGTGACCACCGCGCGGGTGCCCAGCCGGGCGACCAGGGCGACGCCGCCCAGCGAGCCGACGGCGATGGTCAGGGCGACCGGCAGGATGCGGACGCCGGTGGAGAGGGTGCCGTACCCGCGGATGAACTGGAAGTACTGGGTCACCAGGAAGATGAAGCCGAAGAGGGCGAAGAAGGCGAGCGTCACCGAGCCGCTGGCGGCCGAGAAGGCCGGGGTGCGGAAGAGCGACAGGTCGATCATCGGGTGGGCGCGGCCGCGTTCGATCCGTACGAAGGCCGCGGTGAGCACGGCGGTGGCGGCGAACCCGGCCAGCGTGGCGGGCGCGCCCCCGCCGCGCTCCGGCGCCTCGATGATCGTGTAGACCAGGATGCCGATCGCGGCCGAGGACGCGGCCAGCCCGGGCGGGTCCAGGCGCGCCGAACCCGGATCGCTGGACTCGGGTACCCAGACCCAGGTGGCGACCAGCGCCAGGAGGGCGACCGGCACCAGCGCCAGGAAGACCGACGGCCAGCCGAAGTGCGCCAGCAGCAGCCCGCCGACCACCGGGCCGACCGCGACGCCGAGGCCGGTGACGGCACCCCACACGCCGACCGCCTTCGCACGGGACCGGCGGTCGGGGAAGGTGTTGGTGATGATCGACAGCGTGGTCGGGAAGATGAGCGCGGCGCACGCGCCCATGGCGAACCGGACCGCCACCAGGGCGCCCGGCGACCCGACGGCACTGCCGACGGCGCTCGTCGCGGCGAACCCGGCGAGGCCGGCCAGCAGGGCGGGCCGGCGGCCGAACCGGTCGCCGAGCGAGCCCGCGCTGAGCACCAGTGCGGCGAAGGCGAGGTTGTAGCCGTCGACCACCCACTGCAGGTCACGGGTGGTGGCGTCCAGCTCGCGGCTCAGGTCGGGCAGGGCGACGTTCACGATCGTCGTGTCGAGGTTGATCGCGAACGCCGCGAGGCAGACCGTGGCGAGGACGAGGAGGCGTCGGTGAGGGGTGAGGGCGGGCATCAGCAGCTCCATCCGCCGTGCATGTTGACAGCGACAACATGCGGTGATTGACACGCTTCCACCCCGAAGTGGACAATGTCAACATCTAGCCGGAAAGGCGGTGAAACCTTGGAGAATCGGACATACCACCACGGGAATCTGCGCGAGGCGCTGATCGACGCCGGGGTGGCCCTCGCCCGCACCGGCGGTCCCTCGGCCGTGGTGCTGCGCGCCGTCAGCCGGGAGGCCGGCGTCTCGCACAACGCGGCCTACCGGCACTTCGCCGACCACCAGGACCTGCTGGCCGCCGTCGCGGTCCGCTGCATGGAACGGCTGGGCCTGCTGATGGTCCGGCGCACGGCCGAGGTCGCCGAGGACGACCCCGTGCCGCGGGCCTGGGCCAGGCTGGCCGCCATCGGCCGGGCCTACGTCGACTTCGCGCTCACCGAGCACGGCTGGTTCCGCACCGCCTTCTCCGGCGCCGCCGCGCACGGCGCCAAGCACGTCCTCGGGGATCCGGACGCGTCCCGCACCGACCCCTACACCCTGCTCGCCGCCCGCCTCGACGAACTCGTCGAGGTCGGGGAACTGCCGCCCGAGCGGCGGCCCGGCGCCGAGTACGCGGCGTGGTCCGCCGTGCACGGCCTCTCCGACCTGCTGGTCGACGGCCCGCTCCACGAACTCCCCGCCGGGGAGGTCGGGTTCGCCGTCGAGACCGTGCTCGCCGCCATCGCCCGCGGCCTCTGAGGCCGCCTGCGGCAGGCGCGGCCCGCCGGCCGGCCCGGACGAGGTCACCCGCACCGGGCGCCGCCCCCACGCGCGGGCCCGTCACAACGCGCCCACCCCGGTGGCGAGTTCCGGCGGGCGACCGGGTCCGGGGGCTCGCAGCTCGGCCGCCCGTGTGGTCGACTCGCCTGTGTGGACACCCTCTTCGCTGGCCTGGTCGCCGTCCTGGGCACACTCGTCGGCTCCGTCACCACCCACCTCTTCCAGCGCCGCGCCGCCCGGCAGGGCGAGACGGCCGCCCGCACCGAGCGGCTGCGCCAGGAACGGCTGGCCGCCTCCAGCGAGTTCGCCGCCGCTGCCAACGAGTTGAAGCGCGGCCTGATCACCGCCTGGTTCCGCCGCCGTGACGAACCGCGGGACGAACAGGCCCACCGGTCCGCACAGACCGAGGCCGACCGGCTCGGTGCCCTCGCCGAGACCGCCCGCTTCCGCCTCCGGCTGGTCACCGACGATGCGGAGGTGTGCCGGCTCGCCGGCGCGGTGCTCGATGCCACGGCGGGCCTGCACAGGGCGGCCGACCGGCGCGAAGTCGTCCGCATGGAGCGGGAGTTCGAGGCAGCGGTCGACGCCTTCCTGGCGGCGGCGGCCGGACAGGTCCGCTGACCGCCGGGCTGCCGGGCTGCCGCGCCGCGCAGGCCGGGGCGGCCCGTTCCCGGCCTCCGGATCGAGTGAACGTACGCCCCGCCCCGGCCGTGAACCGCCGGGCGCGCCTGTCACGCGCGCCGGGGGCGCCGGGCAGGTCGGCCGGGGTCAGCTGCGGGGGTGGGTCTCGTACATCCGGACCGCGACCATGAGGCCGGCGGCGGCGGTGAGTGCGGCGACGGCCCAGACGGCGGTGGTGAGGCCCCGGGCGTCGGCGAGGGCTCCGGCGAGGAGGGCCCCGACGGCGAAGCCGCCGTCGCGCCACAGCCGGTAGACGCCGACGGCGCGGGCGCGCCAGGCGGGGTGGGCGACGTCGCCGACGACGGCGAGCAGGGTCGGGTAGACCAGGGCGGTGCCGGCGCCGAGCAGGATCTGCGCGAATGCCCAGACGGAGAAGCCGGTGCCGGCGGCGACCATGGCGATCGCGGCGGACTGCAGGAGCATGCCGGCGGTGATGAGGTGCTTGCGGCCGATGCGGTCGGACCACCAGCCGGTGAGGACCTGGCCGAGCCCCCAGACGGCCGGGTAGAGGGCGGCGAGCAGGCCGATCTGCCCGATCGACAGGCCGTGCGCGGCGAACAGCAGGGGGAAGACGCCCCAGGCGAGCGCGTCGTTGAGGTTGTTGACCATGCCCGCCCAGCTGGCGGACGAGAGGGCCCTGTCGGTGAGGCTGGTGGTGCGGGCGATCTGGCCGGTGGTCAGCTCGGCGTGGTGGTGGGGATCGGCCGGGGCGGGGTGGAGGGCGGCTTCGGCGCGAGCGTGGTCGCGGGTCTCCCGGACGGCGAGGGCCGAGAGGCCGAGACCGAGGGCGGCGTAGGCGATCCCGAGGAAGAACGGCTGCGGCCGCAGCCCCGCGTGGGCGGCGACCGCGCCGGTGGCCATCGCCGTGCCCGCGAGGGCGAGGTACCCGGCGGCCTCGTTGAAGCCCATCGCGAGACCGCGGCGGGCCGGTCCGACCAGGTCGATCTTCATGATGACGGTGGTCGACCAGGTGAGCCCCTGGTTGACGCCGAGCAGCACGTTCGCGAAGACCACCCAGCCCCAGGACGGCGCCCAGATCAGCAGCAGCGGCACCGGCAGCGCCACGATCCAACCGGCGACCAGGACGGGCTTGCGCCCGTACCGGTCGGAGAGGGTGCCGGCGAAGAAGTTCGTGACGGCCTTCGTCGCGCCGAACGCGACGATGTACGTCAGCGCCGCGGTGTAGGCGGAGAGGTGGAACGTCCGGTCGGCCAGCAGCGGCAGGACGGTGCGCTCCTGGCCGAGCATGCCGCCGACCAGGGCGTTGACCGCGACGAGCAGGGAGAACTGGGCGAGGTTGGCGCGCAGGCCCAGCCGGATCCCGCCGGGTGCGGGGGCGGGCGTCGTGCTGGAACGGGTGGTCGTCACGAGCCGTCCTCCGGCCGCCGGTCGGCGCGGTCTCCGAGCGGGGTCTGGGGTGTCAGGTGTCCGTCGGCGAAGCCCATGGCGTACTCCGGCGTCGCGGTGAGGTGCGGCGAGTGGCGCTCCACCCGCAGCTACTCCTACAATATTCCATGGATTTATGGAGGAATCCATGGGAGACCCCACCCGCAAGGCCGCCCTGTTCGACGCGCTCGCCACCACCGGCAAGGCGCTGTCCAACGGCAAGCGGCTGGAGCTGCTCGACCTGCTCGCCCAGGGCGAGCGCAGCGTCGACGCGCTCGCCAAGGCCGCCGGCCTCGGCCTGACCACCGCCTCCGCGCACCTGCAGACCCTCAAGCACGCCGGCCTGGTCGCCACCCGCCGGGACGGGGTGCGCATCCACTACCGGCTCGCCGGCGACGACGTCGCCGCCCTGTACGCGCTGCTGCAGCAGGTCGCCCGCACCCACCTCGCCGCCACCGAACGGGCCCGCGCCGCCTACCTCGGCCCCGACGACACCGACCACCTCACCCGCGAGCAGCTGCTGGAGCGGGTCAGGGCCGGCACCGCCACGGTGATCGACGTCCGCCCCGCCGAGGAGTTCGCCGCCGGCCACATCCCCGGTGCCGTCTCCGTCCCCCTCGACGAGCTGGAGGCGCGCCTCGCCGAGCTGCCCGCCGACACCGAGGTCGTGGCCTACTGCCGGGGCAGCAACTGCGTGCTGTCCCACGACGCGGTCCGCCTGCTGGCCGCCCGCGGCCGCAGCGCGAAGCGGCTGGCCGACGGCATGCTCGAATGGCGCCTCGCCGCCCTGCCCGTCGAGGCGGGCGCCGCATGACCGCCGTTCCCGCGGCCGGGCGCGGGCCGGTCCTCGTGGACGGCACCGGCATGCTCTGCGTCACCCTGCTGCTGCACCTGCGACGCCGCATCGCCGACGCCCCGGCGGGGACGACCGTCCACGTCGTCGCCACCGACCCGGCCGCCCCGCTCGACCTGCCCGCCTGGTGCCACCTCACCGGGCACAGCTACCTCGGCCCCGTCCCCGACGACGCCGGCCGCGACGTGTACGCCCTGCGGCTCGCCGCGGACCCGACGCCGACGCGGCCGGACGCCCCCTGGCATCCCGCACCGGCCTGACGCCACCGCTCGCCCCGGCCGGTGTCGGACGGTGCCGGGAGGTTCCGGGCGGTGCCCGGGGCGGTGCGGCGGCATCCTGGACCTGACGGGCGGAACGGCCCGAGCGAGGTGACCGTCGTGATCGACCTGGCGTCGGAGCTGTCCGGCCTGCCGGAGGCCCGCGGAGACGCGCCCTGGCCGGGCCACGAGTACGCCAAGGGCTGGGGCGTGTTCGGCCTGCCCCTCTCGTCCGGGCACGTGCTGGCGCTACGGGCCTTCCCGGAGAGCTCCTTCGGCCCCTACCGGACGGTGTGGCACCGCACCCCGGACGGCCGGTGGTCCATCCACGTCGACGGGCCGCGTCCGGACACCGCCTGCCCGCGGTACTTCGGACCGGCCTGCGAGCACACCGGACCCGCCCGGATCCGGCTCACCTGGACGGGGCCGGCCTCACTGCGCGTGACGATGGACGCGCCCTCCCCGGACTGGTCCCTCACCGCCCGCTCCACGCCCGTCCTCGCCCTGATGAACGCCGTCGGCTCGGTGCTGCCGCTCGCGACCCGGCGCTCCGGAGCGCTGGCGCGGAGCCGGGAGCTGATGGCCCGCGCGCTCGGACTGGGCAGCGTCCGGATGACCGGCGTGATGCCCAGCGGGCACACCGGCACCCTGATGCCCGCGCGGATGTACTACGTCGCCGACTCCCGGGCCGTTCTCGACGGCACCGACCTCGGCCGACCGGTCCGGCTGCACCGCAACCCCCGCATCGGCGAGGTGCCGCTCCCCGCCCGCGGCGTCCTGGCCGTCGGCCAGGCGGCCTGGCGGATCAGGGATCCCGCCGCGTAGGAACGTCCGACCCCGCGCCGCGCCCTCGAACCGGCCGCGGCCCCGGACGTCCCCGATCTCCCGGGCCCTCCGGAACGACACAGCCAATGATCCGGACACGCCGTCCCCTGACGGGGGCGAGCTGCCGGATCGTCGGTCAGAGGGCGGTGGGCACAGGGCTTTCGTCGGGGCCGCCGTCCCGGCTCAGCGAGGTGCCGGGGCCGACCAGGCGAGCAGCATGCGCAGGGCGTCCTCCGACGCCGAGCCGGGTTCGGCGGCGTAGGTGATCAGGGCCTGGTCCGGGTCGTCGGCGGCGCGCAGCGTCTCGTACGCCAACTCCACCTCGCCCACCAGCGGGTGGTGGAACCGCTTCGTCCCGGAGGTCTTGTCCCGGACGGGGTGTTCCGCCCACATCCGGCGGAAGTCCGCGCTGCGCATGGACAGTTCGCCGATCATCCGGGCGAGCACCGGGTCGTCGGGGTGCCGTCCCGCCTCCAGGTGGAGGTAGGCGACGTTCTCCCGGGCGCAGTCGGCCCAGTCCGCGAACAGGTCGCGGGACGACGGGGCGAGGAAGGTGATCCGCGCGATGTTCCGCTCGGCCGGGTCGAGCGCGCCGTAGTCCCCGAGCAGGGCGAGCGCGGCCGGGTTCCAGGCGAGGACGTCCATCCGGCGGCCCATCACCAGGGCGGGGAAGTCGTCGAGCCCGTCGAGCAGTCGGCGCAGCATCGGCCGGACGAGCTGCGGCGCGGCGCCGGACGCCGGTGCGGTGCGCCGGCGCGGCCGGGCCAACTGGTGCAGGTGCCGGGTCTCGTCCTCGTCCAGCCGCAGTGCGCGGGCGAGGGAGTCGAGCACCCCGGCCGACGGGTTGGGCACCCGGCCCTGTTCCATCCGCGTGTAGTAGTCCACGCTGACGCCGGCGAGTTGCGCGATCTCCTCCCGGCGCAGGCCCGCGACACGGCGGGCACCGCCGTACTCGGGCAGGGCGACGTCCTGCGGTCGCAGGCGGGCCCGCCGGCTGCGCAGGAATTCGTTGAGGCCGGTCGCAGTGCTCATGCCGCCCATTGTGTCGGGGCCGCGGTAGTCGCAGCCTGGTCCTGCGAGGACCAGGCAGCGGCCCAGGGGGTTCAGCCGGTCGGGGCCTGCCAGGGCTGGAACCACGGGTCGGGCCATTGTTCGGCGGCGGCCAGCAGGGGGAACAGGGTGGCGCCGTCGATGGTCTCGCGGATGATGTCGGCGTGACCGCCGTGCCGGGAGGTCTCCTCGATCAGGTGCAGCAGCACCCAGCGGACGGACCAGTTCTTCACGTCGGCGGGGAACCAGGGCAGCCCCTGGGGGACGGGCACGGCCCGGCCGAGATCGGGGATCCCGGCGATCACCGCGTCCGTCTCCTGCGCCGCGGTCTCGTACTGGTCCAGCACGGCTGCGAGCGTCTCCTCCGCGGTGAGCGCGAACTCGGCGGAGTCGCTCTCGTCGGCCGTCCGTTGTGGGCCGCGCTGCCGCTGGAGGATGAGATCGGTCCAACCGGCCTCGCACCGTGCGGCGTGCTTGATGAGGCCGCCGATGCTCAGTTCGCTGGCGGTGGGCGTCATCCTCGCCTGGTCGTCCGTCAGCCCGTGGGCGGTGGCGCGCAGGGTCTGGCGCTGCTGGGCGAGGTAGGCGAGCAGGCCTTCGCGTTCGTCGGCGATCGGCGGTACGTGTGCGGGCATGGAGCCGACCCTCTCGCCCGGGGGAAGGGTCGGTCAACCCCTCGGTGAAAAGAACTTCATACCTTTGCGCAAGAGCGGTGGTGGGCCGCGGGCTGCGCGTTCTGCTCCTTGTACTGCTGATTCGGTGTCGGGAGCAGGGGGCTGCAAGGCCTCCGGTTCGGTGCCCGTGTACGTCGGCCACGCGAGGCAGTAGAGTCCGGCCGAAACTTGCTGCAAGAATTTGCAAAGCGAGAGGGGCCCGCCATGCCGAGAGTCGTTCCGCCCGTCGCCGACGAGCGCGCGGCGCTGACCGCCTACCTCGCCCACCAGCGGCGCTCGCTGAGGGTCACCGCCCACGGCCTGACCGAGGAACAGGCCCGCACGGCGTCCTCCGCCAGCGAGCTCAGCATCGGCGGTCTGATCAAGCACGCCGCACGGTGCGAGGCCTACTGGACCGACCTCGTCCTCCGGCGGCACCGCGACGCGCCCCGAGCGGCGGACGGGCCGGAGGCGGACGGGCCGGACGGCGACGAGTTCCGGCTCGGCCCGGACGAGACCCTCGCCGAGGTCCTGGCCGCGTACGCCGAGGCGGCCGAGCGGACGGACGAGGCGATCGCCGGTGTTCCGGACCTCGGGCAGGCCGTTCCGGTGCCCGAGGGTGCTCCCTGGATTCCCGCGGAGGTCACGGAGTGGTCGGTCCGCTGGGTCCTGCTGCACCTGATCGAGGAGACGGCGCGGCACGGCGGCCACGCCGACGTCATCCGCGAGGGCATCGACGGCGCGACCTTCGACCCGCTGCTCGCCGCGGCCGAGGCCTGGCCCGACCCCTGGATCCGGCCGTGGGAACCCCCGGCCCCGAGCGTCGGCTGACGGTCGCTCGGCCCGCCACGGCATCATGTTCCGTACTCCGAATAACCCTGTGCAGTCGCCGGATCACGGATGATAGACAGTCGGCGTGACGACGATGCTGGAATTCCCCGCCCTGCTGCAGCTGATCGACGAACGGTCCGCCGCGTTCCGTGCCGCGGTCGCCGCAGCTCCGGGCCTCGACTCGCAGGTGCCGACCTGTCCGGAGTGGACCCTGTCCGACCTGGTGGAGCACCTCGGCGGGGTGCACCGCTTCTGGGCGGCCGTCGTTGCCGCCGGGCCCGCCGACGTCCCCCCGGCCGCCCCGGAGCCAGCCCCGGCGGTGCCCCGGGGGCTCGGAGCCCTGCTGGCCTGGTCGGCCGAGTCGACCGGACTCCTGCTCGGCGCACTGCGCGAGGCCGGACCGGACCGCGCTTGCTGGACGTGGTGGGGTGCGTCCGCCTCGCCGCAGGACTCCGGCGCCGTCGCCCGGCACCAGGTCCAGGAAGCCCTGGTGCACACCTACGACGCCCAGACCACCGCGGGCCAGCCGGAGCCGCTGCCGGCGGCCGCCGCACTCGACGGTGTCGACGAGTTCCTGGCCACCTGCTGCACGACGACCAGCGCCTGGCCGTACGAGCCCGCCACCGTCGACTACCGCACGACGGAGGGCCGGTCCTGGCGCCTCGTGCTCTCCGCCGACGGCGCACGGGCCGAGCGTCTCCCGGCGTCCGGCACGGCCGGAGCGGGCGGGGACGCGGACGTGCCCACCGTCGCAGCCCTGGGCACGGCCGGCGAGCTGGTCCTCGTCCTCTACGGCCGCCTCCCGGTGGACTCCCTGAAGGTCGACGGCGACTCGCGCGTCCTCGACCTGCTCCAGGCGTGGGAGCCGGAGGACTGACGCGACCGATGAGCCGTCACCAAGGAGGCGGCGGCTCGGGCGCGCTGCTGCACCGGCTGGCCGACGCACGGGAGCCGGAGTTCCGTTCACTGGCCCGTGCGGTCGGCGCCGATCACCTGATGCCGCGTCATGACACGGCACCGGAACCGGCCCTGGTGCGACGGCTCGCGTCCGTCCCGGGGCTGCACGCGGCTGATCTCTTCGCCGCGGCGGGCGTCGCCGTGCCGGGCGACCTCGCGCCGGTCGACCAGTCGGCCGGACCACTCCTGCCCGGGCCGGTCGCCCGTGCCACGGCGCTGCCGCCCCCGCAGCGGGAGGTGCTGCGCCGGTTCGCGGCATTACTGCCGCAGGAGCGGTCCGGAGCGGCGGCGGCCGTGCCCGCGCCGGCGGCGTTCGAGGACTACCCGGCCGGCCCGGGGCGGTGCTCATGCGGACGGTCCGGAACCGGAACCTCGGACGGTCCGCGACGGCGAAGGTCCTCCTGACGGCCACCGGCCGCTACTGGTCGGCCGCGACCTACGGCAGTGCGGGCCGCGGCCGCGCCCCGCTGACCCCCGACCTGCTGGCCGACTTCGGTGCCGTGCCGGACGTGCCCGCCGGCGACCTGGCGGCGTTGACGGGCGCTCCGCCGACCGATCCGCGGCCCGTCCCGGACCCGGCGGCGGCCGGGGTGGCCGAGCTGTTGTGGGCCGTGCGGCGGCTCACCGCCGAACGGACCCGGGAGGTCGTCCGGCCGGCCGAGTCCCTGCGCGACCGACCCGAGGGGCACCGGGACGCGGTGCTCCCCGGGTAGGGTCGGCCCGTGGCCGCCTTCGTCCCGTACCTGCTGACCCTGGCCGTACTGGCCGTGCTGATGGGGTGCTTCGGCGGGCTCGCCGTCCTCGTGCGCCGCCGAGGGCTGGCCGGCGCCGCCGTCCGTGCGGCCGTCGCCGCGTACGAGGAGGCGTACCACCCGAGCGGGCGGGACACCCACATCGAGATCCTCGCGCAGGCGGAGCGCCGGGCGCCGACCGCGCTGCCCGGCACGCCCCGGGGCGACTCCGGGCCGCTCGCGGAACGCATCCGCCCGCAACCCGGCCGGCCCCGTCGCAGGGGCGGCCGACTCGCCGCCCTGTGGCACCGCGGCCGCCGCCGACCGTCCGGCCGCTGAACGATCCACCGCCGCAACCCGATTGGGCGCACCCCGCCTCGACGCACCCCGATTCGACGCACGCCGAAACTCGGGCAAGGCCCTGCGGCGGGTTCGACCGCGGGGCGGACTGCCGCGGTCGGCACGGGAATGGACTGCCCTGCTGTCGCTTCCCCGTGATATGTACTCCGTTCGAGTGATCGTCGTACACGGCCCACTCACCTGTGCAGAAGCACCTGTGGACACGAACGTGTGCCGCGGCCGGACGGGGCCGGCGGCACGGAGGGGGCTGCCGCCATGTCGATTCTCGGACGGCTGCTGGGACGCCGGTCCCGCGGCGGGGGAGCCGCACTCGCGGTGGACCCGGCGCACGGCGACGAGGAACTCCGCGGCCTGCAGGCCCGGGCCGCCGCCGGTGACTGGCCGGCGGTCCGCGCCGGCCTCGACGCCGTCGCGGACGAGGCGGACCGGACGTGGCTGATCGCCCAGCTCGCCGAGACCGCCGGCAGTGAGACCTGGCTGGCCGCGGCGGTCGCCGCCGAACCGGACTCCGCCCTGCCGCTGCTGCTCGCCGGCGCCCGCCAGATCTCCTGGGCCTGGGAGGCCCGCACCGGAGCCCGCGCCCAGCACGTCGGCCGCGAGCAGTGGCAGGTGTTCGGCGAGCGGCTGGAGAAGGCCGAGGAGCAGCTGTACGACGTCGCCGAGCGCGAGCCGGGCTGGCTCGCCCCCTGGTACTTCCTGCAGATCAGCGCCCGCGGCGCCTCCCTCGGCCCGGACGCCGCCCGGTACCGCTTCGAGGCCGCGCTGCGCCGCCGCCCCGACCACCTCGGCTCGCACCGGCAGCGGCTGCAGCAGCTCTGCCGCAAGTGGGGCGGCTCCCACGAGGAGATGCACGACTTCGCCCGGACGGCCACGCTTGCCGCACCGGAGGGCAGCCCGCTCGGCGAACTCGTCGCCCTGGCCCACATCGAGCACTGGCTCGACCTCGACAGCGGCGAGGACCGTGCGTACATCACCCGGCAGGCCGTCAGGGACGAACTGTACGAGGCCGCCAAGCGTTCCGTGCTGCACCCGGCGTACGTCCGGGGGCGCGGCTGGCCCGGCGCGTTCAACACCTTCGCGATGGCGTTCTCGCTGGCGGGTCAGCCGGTCACGGCGAACGTGCTGTTCCGCGAGCTCGGCGACACGGTGACGGAGTTCCCCTGGGCGTACCTCGACGCCGACCCCGTCGAGGCCTTCCGGACCTGCCGCACCGCCGCCGCCCGCGCCGGGGGCTGACGTCCCGACCCGGCCGTCCGGCACCCCCGCTGCCCGACAGCGCGCCGGGCCGCCGCACCGCCCCGCAGCCGTCCCCCTCGCCGCCGAACCGAAAGAGCCCCGATCCGGTGTCAACCGACAGCACTCCCCGCGACCCGAACACCGCAGCCCCCGGCGCCGCCCCGACCGCCCACACCTTCCAGGTCGACCTGCGCGGCCTGGTCGACCTGCTCTCCCACCACCTCTACTCCAGCCCCCGCGTCTACCTGCGCGAGCTGCTGCAGAACGCGGTCGACGCGATCTCCGCCCGCCGTGCCGCGGACCCGGACGCCCCCGCCCGGATCACCGTCCGGGCCGACGGCGACCTGACCGTCACCGACACCGGCATCGGACTCACCGAGGCCGACGTGCACACCTTCCTCGCCACCATCGGCCGCAGCTCCAAGCGCACCGCCGACGGCGGCCTCGACAACTCCGGCCTGGCGGCGGCCCGCAGCGACTTCATCGGCCAGTTCGGCATCGGCCTGCTCGCCTGCTTCGTGGTCGCCGACGAGATCACCGTCGTCAGCCGCTCCGCCAAGAGCCCGGACGCGCCCGTCGTCGAGTGGCGCGGCCACTCCGACGGCCGCTACACCATCACCACCCTGCCCGCGTCGGCGAAGCCCGAGCCCGGCACCACCGTGCACCTCACCCCGCGCCCCGACGCCGCCCGCTGGACCCGCCACGACCAGGTCGTCGAACTCGCCCGCCACTACGGCAGCCTGCTGCGCCACGAGGTCACCGTCACCGACGCCCGCGGCACCGCCACCCGGATCGACGCCCCCGCACCCTGGGACGTCCGGCACGGCTCCCCGCTCGCCCGCCGCGAGGCGCTGAACGCCTACTGCCGGGACACCTTCGACTTCACCCCGCTCGACACCATCGAGCTCGACCTGCCGCTGGTCGGACTGCGCGGCGCCGCCTACGTGCTGCCCGACGCCGCGCCGCCCTCGCGCCGGGCGGGCCACCGGGTCCACCTCAAGGGCATGCTGGTCTCCGACCAGGCCGACGACCTGCTGCCGGACTGGGCGTTCTTCGTCCGCTGCGTCGTCGACGCGGACGGCCTGCGCCCCACCGCCTCCCGCGAGGGCCTGTACGCCGACGAGACGCTCGCCGCCGTCCGCGAGGCCTGCGGCGCCCGGATCCGCGACTGGCTGACCGGCCTGTCCGCCAGCGACCCGGCCCTCCTGCACCGCTTCATCGGCGTCCACCACCTGGCCGTCAAGGCGCTCGCCCGCTACGACGACGAGCTGCTGCGGATGCTGCTGCCCTGGCTGCCCTTCGAGACCACAGACGGCAACGTCACCCTCGACGAGTTCGCCCGCGCCCACCCGGTGATCCTGGTCGCCCGCACCGTCGAGGAGTTCCGCCAGGTCGCGCCGATCGCCGGCGCCGCCGGCCTCGGCGTCGTCAACGGCGGCTACACCTACGACAGCGACCTCGTGCACCGGCTGCCCGAGATCCGGCCCGGCACCTCCGTCGCCGACCTCGACCCGGGCACCGTCACCGCCCACCTGGACACCGTCGACCCGTCCGCCGAACTCGCCGCCGCCGCCTTCCTCGCCACCGCCCGCGAGGTCGTCGGCCGCTTCGACTGCGACGTCGCACTGCGCAGCTTCCACCCCGCCAGCGCGCCCGCCCTGCTGCTCGACAACCGCGAGGCCCGGCACGAGCGCACCCGGGCCCGCCTCGCCGACGAGGCCGACGGCCTGTGGGCGGACATCCTCGGCTCGCTGCGCGCCGAGGTGCCGCGGGCGCAGCTCGTCCTCAACCACCTCAACCCGCTGGTGCGGCGCGCCGCCACCATCCCCGGCAAGGAGCTCGCGGTGATCGCCGCCGAGGCCCTCTACGGGCAGGCCGTGCTGCTCACCCGCCGCCCGCTGACCGCGGGCGAGAGCGCCCTGCTCAACCGGTCGTTCCTCGGCCTGCTCGACCACGCCATGCTCGGCCGCGACGCCGCCGACCCGCAGAAGGAGTCCTGATGACGGACACCCCCGAGGCGCTCACCGAGGCGCTGCGCGCCAACGACGCCCGCCCCTACGGCCGTTCGCGCACCGTCACCGCCGAGGAACTCGCCGAGGCCGCCGAGCAGTTCCCCGACCACCGCGAACTCCAGGTGCTCGCCCTGATGGACCTGATGGAGGCCTACGAGTACGACGGCGAGCCCCGCAAGGCCCCCGTCGTCTTCGCCCGGATCCTCAAGCTCTGGGACACCCACCCCGACGACTTCAACGAGTGGGCCCGCCTCCAGGTGTTCTGGCGGTTCAAGTGGGTCGCGTCCGCGCTGCTCTCCACCCCGGACGTGCCGCTGGACGCGATCCGGCGCTGGCACGACGAGATGCGCAGCCGCTACACCGCCGCAGACCACGGCCTGCAGCCGTACTACGCGCAGCGGTACCACCTCGCGGCGCACACCGGTGACGCCGCCGACGACGCCTTCGACCTGTGGGCGACCCGGCCGCGCTCGCAGATGAGCGACTGCACCGCCTGCGAGATCCGCGCCCGGGCCCGCCACCACGCCGCCCGCGGCGACGACGCCCGCGCCCTGCGGGAGTGGCAGCCGGTGCTCGGCGGCGACAGCACCTGCTCCGAGGAGCCGTGGACCAGCCACGCCTGGGCGCTGTTGCCGCTGCTGCGCGAGGGCCGGCTCGACGAGGCCCGCTCCAGCCACCTGGTCGGCTACCGCGGTGCCCGCGGCAAGTCCGGCACGGCGAGCCAGATCGGCCTGCACCTGGAGTTCTGCGCGCTCTCGGGCAACGAACCGCGCGGTCTGGAGATCCTCGCCGAGAACCGCGGCCTGTTCGACGGGCACGGCGACCCGTACGCCCGGCTGGGCTTCCTCGTCGGCGTCGAGATCCTCACCGCCCGCCTCGCCGCGCTCGGCCACGGCGAGCTGCCCGCCGCCGGCCCCGCCGGGCGGAACTGGACGGTCGACACGCTGCACGCCCACGTCGCGGCCGAAGCCGAGCAGTCGGCCGCCCGCTTCGACGCCCGCAACGGCACCACCGCGGTCGGCGACGGCCGCCGGGCCCGCCTCGCCCGCACCCCGCTGCTCGACCGGCCGCTCGCGCTCGGCGTGCGGGCCGCCGGGCAGGTGCCCGTGCCGGCCGCCGCCCCGGTGGTCCGGCCCGAAACGGCGCCCGTGCCCGAGGACTTCGCCGAACTCGTCCTGCGCGCCCGGGAACTCGACCGGGTCGACCACCCCGACGCCGACGCGCTGTGGGACCGGATCGCCGCCGCCGTCGACGCAGAGGGCCACGTCCACCCCGACCACCCGGAACTCGGGCCCGCCGAACGGGTGCGGGGCAACCTCGCCGACCGCCGCGCCCAGCAGGCCTTCGAGGCCGACGACTGGCGGACGGCCCGCACCGAACTCCTCACCGCCGCCGAGCTGTACGAGAGCGCCGGACTGCCGGGCCGGGCCCTGGTCATGCGCACCCGGGCCGCCGTCGCCCACCTCGGCGAGGACGAGGACGGCGCCCGCCCCGACTGGCCCGCCCTCGACGAGGCGCTGGACCACGCCGACGCCTTCGCCGCCCGGGCCGCCCGGGCCGGGGAGGAGCAGGGCAAGGACGCCGCCGAGGACCGGCTGGCCGTGCTGCACAGCCTCACCTTCGCCGCCTACCAGGAGCTGGTCGCCGCCCTGCCGGAACCGTCCGGGGAGGTGGCCGCCCGCTTCGAGGGGCTGCTCGACTCCTACCGCACCGCGAGCACCGGGCTCGGTCTGCCGCTGCGCATCGCCACCGCCCGCCAGTACGCCGCCGACGTCGCCGCCCGGCAGGGCCGGATGGCCGAGGCGCGCGCCGGACTGGAGGCCTCGATCGAGCAGTTGGAACAGGACGGGCTGCCCTGGCGCACCCCCCGCCCGCTCGGCCTGCTCGGCCAGATCGAGCTGATGACCGGTGAGCACGCCCGCGCGGCCGGGGTCCTGCAGCGGGCGATCGCCGAGGCCGTCCGCTGGCGCGACACCTCCTTCCCCTACGGCCCGACCTACGCGATGCTCGGCCACGCCTGCGAGCACACCGGCGACCCGGCCGGCGCCGTCCGCGCGCTCACCGAGGCCGCCGACCGCTTCGACCGCGCCGGCAAGGCCGAGGACGCGGCGAGCGCCCGGATGCACCTCGCCTCGGTGCTGCGCGACAGCGGGCGGCCCGGCGACGCGGTCGCCGTCCTGGAGTCGCTGCTGCTGGAGACGGACACGGACGGCTTCGACGAGCGGGCGCGCGCCCAGGTCCGGCTCGACCTGGCCCGCGGCCTGCTCGGCCTGGAGGAGTACCGCGAGGCCGCCGAGCACTACCTGCTGCTCGCCGACCGGTCCGCCGGCTGGGAGGACGGCCGGGACATCCACACCATGGTCGCCTGCGAGGCCACCGTCGCCCTCGCCGAGGCCGGCCGCTGGGAGGCCGCCGACACCGCCCGCACCCGCGCCCTCGCCGCGCACGCCGCCGCACCCCGCGCCGACCAGGTCTGCGACATGCTGCAGCAGCTGGCCCGGCTCACCGTGCAGGCCCGCGGCGAGGACGGCCTGGACGAGGCGCTGGCCCGGCTCGACGAGGCCGACGAGGTCGTCACCGGTGCCGAGGCCGACGGCCACCCCGTCACCGCCTGGTACCAGCGCGGCCTCGGCCACTACGAGCGGGCCCGCTGCTACGCCTTCACCGACCGGGCCGAGGAGGGCCTGGCCGCCGCGGAGGCGGCCGTCGCCGCCCACGAGGCAGGCGGCACGGACGGCGAGGAGCCGCGCGCCGAGGCCCTGCGGATGGCCGCCCTGATCGAGGGCCGCAGCCTCGGCCGCACCGAGGCCGCCCGCGCGCGACTCGCCGACGGCATCCGCCGCTGCGAACGGGCCGGCCTGCCCGACGCGGCCCGGGTCCTCGCCGCCCTCGGCGACCGGCTCGCCGCCGAGGCCGGCGCGTCCTGACGCACCGTGGCCCGGCGGCATCCCCGCCGGGCCACGGCCGCCCCGCCGCTCCGCCCCGCCCCGCCGCTCCGGCGGGGCAGACTGGCCGCATGACGGATCCTTCGGACGGCCGGCGCGTCCCCGCCGAGCTGCAGCCCTACCTCGACGAACTGGTCCGCCGCACCCGCGCGGTGTGCGGGCCGCGGCTGACCGGGGTCTACGCGGTCGGCTCGGTCGCGCTCGGGGACTACCGGCACGGGCGCAGCGACGTGGACGTCGCCGTGGTCGTCGATCCCGCGCTGCCCGCCGGCGCGCTCCGCGAACTCGCCGCGGAACTGGCCCACCCGGCCCTGCCCTGCCCGGCGACCGGGCTAGAACTGGTCGTCTACGGCACCGACGTCGCGGGCGGCCCGGCCGGGCGGGCCGGGTACCTGCTCGACCTCAACACCGGCCCGCTGCTGCCCGAGCGGGCGAGCTTCGACCCGGCGGGGGCGACGGCCTTCTGGTACGTCGTCGACCGCGCCGTCGCCCACCAGTCGGGCCTGGCACTGCTCGGCCGGCCGGCACCGGAGGTGATCGCCGCCCCGACCCGGGCCGACGTCCTCGCCGCGCTCGCGGCCGCCGTCCGCGAACACGCCGAGGGCGAGGGCCACCTCCCGGACAACCGGGTGCTCAACGGCTGCCGCGCGGCCGCGTACTGCCGCACCGGCCGCTGGCTGCCCAAGCGCCGCGCCGCACAGGAGACCGCCGCCGCCGAGCCGGCCTTCCGAGCGCTGATCGACGCGGCCCTGGACAGCTACGACCGGCCCCGCGCCGAGGCCCGCCCGCTGCCCCCGGCCGAGGTGCGCGCCCTCCTCGACCGGGTCGGCGACCTGGTGGCACAGACGGCCGCCGGAGACGCCCCGCGCTGACCTGTCCCGCGCCGACGGGCCGCGGCGGTCGCGGTCCGCCGGTTCTGGGGACAGACGCGGGTTTGTTCCGGCGATAAAGGCAGTTGATCACCGCATATAGTGGGGCCGTCCGGGACCTTCGGACGTGCGGGCGGGAGGGTGGATGCTGGCGGTGGACGTCCGGCAGTCGCTGCGCGGCGGCGACACGGTCGAGCAGGCGGCGGGCCGCGGCTGGCGGTTCGCGGCCCAGACCGTCGCCGAGCACGGGGACTTCCTGCTGGCCTTCGTCGACGGCGGCGTCTGCGTGGGCGCGTTCGAGATCCGCGCAGCCGCGGACGACCCGGCGACCGGCCGCTACCGCTTCGACCTGGCACCCGCCGCACGCTTCCGGTGGGCCCTCGGGCAGCGGCTGCCGCTGCCGCCCGGCCGCAACCCCGCCCGCATCCTCGCGGGCACCGCCCTGCGCGAGTTCCTCGACGCCGCACCGCCCGCCGCCGCGGCGGCCACCCACCACGCCCCGCAGGAGACGCCGTGACGGAGGCACCCGACCCCATCGACGTGCTGCTCGGCGCGGGGCCGCGCCGCGCCGTTACCCTGCCCGACCCGGCGGAGCGCCTGCGGCTGCGCCTCGGCTACGGACTGAACAAGGCCGAGACGGCCAAGGCCCTCGGCGTGAGCGCAGGCACCTTCGCCGCCTGGGAGTCCGGACAGCGGGACCCGCAGGGCGAGAGCCGCGCCGCGTACGCCCGCCTGCTTGAGGGCATGTCCGCCCGCCTGGGCCCCGCCGAGCCCCCCACGGCCGCCCCGCCCGGGCACGGGGATGCCCCTACCTCGGAGCTCGGTGCACTCGGGACCGAAGTGCCCGTTCCGTCCGGGCCTGCCGCTGTCCGGTCCAGGCTCGGGCCCGGGGACGCCGCACCGGCCTCGGCGCCCGGGCCCGAGCAGCCCGCGATGCAGCCTGAGCCTGCTGCTGCCCCGGCGACGGCACCCGTCAGTGGGCTGCCCGCCGGGCACGCGCAGGCGTTGACGTTGGATCAGCTCCCCTCGGGCGAGCTGGTCCTGGAGCCTCCGGCGGCGTGCGTGCGGTGCGGGCGTCCGACGCCGTACCGCTCGGGCGGTCGGCCGATCCACATGGGCGGCTGGTCCACTCCGGCGGCGGCCCCGGTGCAGCCCTCCGTCCCGGAGGCCGCGCCGCATCCCACCCCGCGCCGCGCCCCGCAGGTCCGGCCCGCCCCGCAGGTCCGGTCCGCCCCGCAGGTCCGGCCCGCCGGGCAGCGTCCGTCCGCCGCGAAGCGCCCGCCCGCCGCCCGGCCCGCTGCCGCGCAGGCCCCGGCCGACTGGGAGCGGGCCGCGGCCGCCCGCTTCCCCGCGGGCCCGCTCGCCGTGGTCGACAGCACGCCCACCGGCAAGGGCCTGCTGGCCGTCCTGGTGGACGGCAGCACCGTGGACGTCCCGGCGCGCACCCTGCCCGACCTGGTGGCCTGGGCCCTCGGTGCCGGCCTCGGCTCGCCGCGGCTGCACCGGCACGGCAAGGACGGCGACCCGCTGGTCGTTCTCACCGATGCCGCAGCCACCGACCTCGGCCTGCCGCCGGCCGGTCGGGCCAAGGGCGACTTCGACGCACGCGGCAACCGGCTGCCGGAGACCCACCGCGTCGTCAAGGCCCTGGCCAAGGAAGGCTGGCTGCTGACGCAGCGCGGCCTCGGCCCGTGGGCCCGGATCTACCGCACGCCGGAGGGCGGCCGCCGCGAGTGCGTGCAGCTGTGCGTGCCGCTGTGGGGCGCCCTGGCCACCGGCGGCTGGGCCGTTCCGGCGGACACCACCGCGGCGGGGCTGGCCCGGCTGCTCGGCCGGTACGCGGCGGAGGTCCTCACCCCCCGCGGCTCCACCGCCGTCTCCGGTCTGGAGCTGATGACGGCGCTGCGCCCGCCGACCCAGGCGGTGCGCACCGACGCCGGGTGGACGTCGGGGCCGGTGCCCGGTTCGCTGACCGAGGCGGTCGACCCGGCGCCGCCGGGGGCCCCGGACGAGCACCCGGTCGCCGAGGGCCGTGCGCCCGGACCCGAGCACGTCCTCGACGAGGAGGCCTGGGACTGGTTCCGGCCGCTCGACCGGATCGGCGCGGACGAGCGGGGTGCCCCGTACGCCGTCGGCCTGGACGTCAACACCGCCTTCCTGTCGGCGGCCGGGCGGCTGTCGGTCGGTCTGTCCGAGCCAGTCCACGAGCTGAACCCGGTCTTCGACCGGGAGCTGCCGGGCTGCTGGCTGGTCGACCTCTCCGGCCTCGCCCTGGACCCGCGGCTGCCCAACCCCTTCACCCCGACCGGCGAGCCGCCGACCGGCCCGGCCTGGTACGCCACCCCGACGGTGGCCTACGCGGTGGAGCTCGGCGCCGACGTCCGGCCGGCGGAGGGCTGGCTGCGGCACGTGTCGGGCCCGTACCTCGACCCGTGGCACAAGCGGTTGCGCGACGCGTACGTCGCCGTCATGCAGCGGCTCGGCGTTCCGCTGGACCTCGCCGATCAGGACCCGCAGGCCTTCCTGGACGCGATGGCCGCGCTCGGCACGGACGGCGACCCCGTCGACCTCGCCGTGCTGGCGGCGGTCAAGCAGACCGCGAAGGGCGGTATCGGCAAGCTCCGCGAGCGCCCGCGCGGGCACGGCTACCGGCCGGGCATGCGCTGGGCGGCGCTGGAACGCCCGACCTGGCGGCCGGACGTCCGGGCGGCCGTCATCGCGACCGCCCGGGTCAACTTCCACCGCAAGCTGCGGCGCACCGCGGAGGCGACCGGCCGCCACCCGATCGGTGTGCTGTCCGACTGCGCCGTCTACCCGGCCGCCGGCCCGTCCGCGCTGGACGTGCTGCCGTACGGGCCGGACGGCCGGCCGGTGCCGGGCGTGCTCCGGCTCGGAGCCAGCCCGGGGCACGTGAAGTCCGAGGGCGTGCGGCAGATGCCCGAGGTGCTGGCGCTGGTCGCCGAGGGGATCAATCCGGCGCGCCACATCAAGGCGGGCACGGACGCGGTGGCCGACGGCGAGTAGTCCGCGGCAGGGGCGGCAGGGTTCGGATCCGAGACGGAGGGGAGCGGCGTGGGGGAGATCGACGAGGGGCTGGAGCGGGTGCTGCACACCCGGCCCGTCCCGCAGTCCACGGCGGCCCGGGTGCGCTTCCTGGTGCGGGCGGCGAAGGGCTCCACCCGGCAGGTCGCGCAGCAGCTCGGCGTCTCGCAGCGCACCGTGCAGCGCTGGCTGAAGGATCCGCACGTCCGGCCGAAGCCGGCTGCGCTGCAGGCCATCGAGCAGGCGGTGCGCGCGGGTTGGCAGCCGCGGGTGCGGGCCCGGGTGCGGCGTGCGGCGGAGTCGGGCGGGTTCATGCTGCACACCAGCGCCCGGTTCGGCTTCGCCTCGGCGGCCGGTTCCACCGACGACCCCCGGCTGCGGCAGATCACCCAGCACCTGCCGGGGGAGGTCGCCCGGCGGCTGTTCGCGGCCCGCGACGCCGGGGCGGACGAGGCGCAGCAGGCCGACATCCTCGCGGAGGGCCTGCAGGAGGCGTACTTCCGGGACGCCGGGCGCCGGGCCTCCGGCCTGGCGGTGGAGTTCACCGGCATCCAGTGGGCCGATTTCGAGATCGACCGATAAGAAACATGATCTGTAAATCTGTGATGCAGATCATAGCTTGATGCAGTGTCGGCACGGACAGAATGGCCGGTCAACGTTTGATCGCCGCCGTGCCGACCCGCAGCGGCGGCCGCGCCAGCCGGGGGGCCCATGCCGCACGCACCGCACGACCTGTTCCAGGACACCGCACGCCTCGTCGAGATCGAGGACGGCGTCCACGTCTACCTCCAGTCGCTCAGCGGATGGTGCATCAGCAACGCCGGCGTCCTCGCCGGGCGCCGCTCCACCACCCTGGTCGACTGCACCGCCACCGAGCGCCGCGCGCTGGCCCTGAAGGCCGCGGTCGCGGAGCTCACCCCGCACCCGGTCACCCGGGTCGTCATCACCCACCACCACGGCGACCACCACTACGGCGCCAGCCTGTTCACCCCGCAGGCCACCGTCATCGCCCACGAGGAGGCGCGCGCGGCCAACCTGCTCGACGGGCTCAACCTGCCCGTCATCTGGCCCGAGGTGCAGTGGGGCGCGGTACGGCCGATGGAGCCCGACCTGACCTTCAGCGACCGGCTCACCCTCCACCTCGACGACCGCCCGGTGGAGCTCGTCCACTACGGCCCGGCCCACACCACCGGCGACCTGGTGGTCTGGCTGCCCGACACCCGGGTGCTGTTCGCCGGCGACCTCACCTTCAGCGGAACGACGCCGTTCGTGATGATGGGCTCGGTGACCGGCGGCATCGAGACCCTGGAGCAGCTCGCCGCCCTCGACCCGGCAGTGGTCGTCAGCGGCCACGGCCCCGTCCAGGACGCCTCCGTCATCGCCACCAACCTGCGCTACCTGCGTCTCGTCCTGCAGCTCGCACGCGAGGGCCGCGCCGCCGGACTGACCCCGCTGGAGGTCGCCCGGGACGCCGACCTCGGCGAGTTCGCCGACCTGCCGGAGTCGGAGCGCCTGGTCGCCAACCTGCACCGCGCCTACCACGACCTCTCCGGCGGCGTCCGCGGCGAGCGCCTGGAGATCCCGCCGGTGCTCCGCGACATGATCACCTGCAACGGCGGCGCCCCGCTGCGCTGCTTCGCCTGACCGGAGTCCCCGACCGTCACCGCGTCGCCACCCCCGGGCGGGCCCGCCCGTCCGGGGGTGCCGCCCCGCGGTCGATGCCCGGAGGACGGCGTCGGGCCGCGTGCGCCGCGCCCACCGGTCGGCCGCCCGCGCCGCACTCCTCGTCCGCCGACGCGACCTCGCCGACGCGACCCCGTCGATGCCCGAGCCCGACCGGGCCGCCCGAGCCGCGGCGCGCCCGGCGCCGTCCCCCGGGCCACCCGGGTGGGCGAACCGTCGGCCCGGACCTTGATCGCCCCGTCACGGGCGGCCGGACCGCGCGCCGCGCCGGGTGTCCGCCCGACCACCGGCCGTGTGCCGCGCCCCGCCCGCTGCGCTCCGGTCGCTCCTGTCCGCTCTGCCGGATTTAGCCTGAGATGCCCTGACCAAGACGGGCAGGCTGCTACCCGTCCGGCTGCTGGAGGTGTCACGTGGGGGTACCCGCGGCTCGCATCGTGTTCGACGAGGCCGACCGGGCGGCGGCAGCCGAAGCGGTCGAGGAGATCCTCGCCACCGGCGCGCTGACCCTCGGCCCGTGGACGGAGCGGTTCGAGGAGGCCTTCGCGGCCGAGCACGGGGCCGCCCACGCGGTCGCCGTCTCCAGCGGCACCGCCGCCCTCGAGGTCCTGCTGCGCACCGTCGGCGTCCGCGGCCGCGACGTCGTCGTCCCCGCCGTCACCTTCTACGCCACCGGCGCCGCCGTCCTGCACGCGGGCGGCAACCCGGTGATGGCCGACGTCGACCCCGCCACCCTCGCCCTCAGCCCCGCCACGCTGGAGGCCGCCCTCACCCCGGACACCGCCGCCGTCGTCCTCGTCCACATCGGCGGCCTGATCACCCCCGAGGCGGACGCCCTGCGCGTCCTGTGCGACGCCCGCGGCATCGCCCTGGTCGAGGACGCCGCCCACGCCCACGGCAGCAGCTACGACGGCCGCGCCGCCGGCAGCTTCGGACTCGGCGGGGCCTTCTCCTTCTACCCGACGAAGGTCGTCACCAGTGGCGAGGGCGGCATGATCCTCACCGGCTCCGCCGAGGTCCGCGACGAGGCCCGGATCTACCGCGACCAGGGCAAGGGCTCCTTCACCACCAACCACCACGTCCGGCAGGGCTACGCCTGGCGGCTCGGCGAACTCAACGCCGCCGTCGGCACCATCCACCTGCGCCGCCTCAAGGAGTTCGTCGAGGCCCGCCGCGAGGCCGCCCGCCGCTACGACGCCGCCCTCGCCGCCGTCCCCGGCCTCGACGTGCTGCCGGAACCCCCCGGCTGCCGCAGCAACATCTACAAGTACATCGTGCTGCTGCCGCCCGGCACCGACCGCGCCCGCTTCAAGCGCGAGGTCCACGACGGCTTCGGCGTCCGCCTCGCGGGCGAGGTCTACGACCTGCCGCTGCACCGCCAGCCGGTCTTCGGCCCCTACCAGGGACCGCCGCTGCCCGTCTCCGAGGACGTCTGCGCCCGCCAGATCTGCCTGCCCGTCCACTCCGACATGACCGAGGACGAGACCACCCGAGTGATCGAGGCCGTCACGGCCGTCCACCGCCGTCTGGCCCGATGAAGGAGGAGGCACCATGCGCGTAGCCGTCACCGGAGGCTGCGGATTCATCGGTTCGCACGTCGTCGACCGGCTGGTCACCGCCGGCCACGACGTGCTCGTACTGGACACCACCGACCAGTACCTCAACCCCGCCGCCGAGCACGCCCGCGTCGACGTCCTCGACCTGCCCGCCCTCACCGCCGCCCTCAACGGCGCCGAGGTGGTCTTCCACCTCGCCGCCATGGCCGACGTCGAGAAGGTCGCCGCCGACCCCGTCCGCGCCGTCCGGGTCAACATCGACGGCACCGCCACCGTCCTGGAGGCCGCCCGCCTCGCCGGGCTCAGCCGCACCGTCCTCGCCAGCACCGTCTGGGTCTACGGCGCCGCCCAGGCCGAACCCGGGCCCGACGGCGGCGAACTCGACGAACACGTCCCCGTCGACCTCGAACGCAGCGGCCACCTCTACGTGGCCAGCAAGCTCGCCGCCGAGATGCTCGTGCACAGCTACCGCGAGCTCTACGGCCACCACTTCACCATCCTCCGCTACGGCATCCCCTACGGGCCGCGGATGCGCGACGAACTCGTCGTCGCCCGGTTCGTGAAGGCCGCCCTGCGGAACGAACCCATCACCATCGCCGGCGACGGCCGCCAGACCCGCAACTTCGTCTACGTCGAGGACCTCGCCGACGCGCACGTGCACGCCCTCTCGCCGGACGCCCAGGACGAGACCTTCGCCCTGGAGGGCCCCACCGCCGTCTCGATCCGCCAGATCGCCGACACCGTCGACCGCCTGCTCGGCCCCGTCGCCATCGAGCACATCGAGGCCCGCCCCGCCGACTACACCCCGCGCCGGATCTCCGCCGCCCGCGCCAAGCGGCTGCTCGGCTGGTCCCCGCAGACCAGCTTCACCGACGGCGTCAGCCGGTACGTCGACTGGCACCGCGCCCAGGACGACCCGCCCGCACCCCCGCGGCCCGGCCGCTGAACCGGCCGGAGCCGCCCGTGCCCACCGCACTGCTGATCTCCGGATCGATCGGCCAGGGCCACGACGTCATGGCCGAGGCCTGCGCCGACACCCTGCGCGCCGGCGGCTGGACCACCACCACCGTCGACGCCATGGCGCTCCTCGGCAGCACCGCCGGCCGGGCCGGCGAAGCCGTCTTCCGCCGCATGCACGACCTGCCGGGCCTCTACGACGCCTTCCACTTCGCCGCCCTGCGCCCCGGCAGCCGGCTCGCGCTGCTCGCCGACTCCGCCGCCCGCGCCCGGCTCACCCGACAGGTCCGGGTGCTGCTCGACCGGCACCGCCCCGACCTGGTGGTGTCCGTCTTCGCCACCGCCACCTCCGCCGTCAACGACCTGCGCGCCGGACGGCCCGGGATGCGGCACTTCGTGTTCTGCACCGACGTCACCCCGCACCGCCTCTGGGTCCAGGACGGCACCGACCTCTTCCTGGTCACCTCCGAGGTCGCGGCCTGCGCCGTCCGCCGCTACCGGCCCGACGCGCCGACCGCCGTGGTGCCGCCGCCGCTGCGCGAGCCGTTCTACCGGGCGCCCGGGCGCGCCGAGGCCCGCGCCGGACTCGGCGTCCCCGACGACGCGCCGTGCGTGCTGCTGATGTCCGGCTCCTGGGGCCTCGGCCCGCTCGCGAGCACCGCCTCGGCGATCGCCGACGCCGGACCGCACGTCCTGGCGGTGGCCGGCCGCAACCCCGCCCTGGAGCGCCGGCTGCGCGCCGCCGCGGAACGGCAGCCCCGGGTGCACGCCTTCGGCTGGACGGACCGCATCCCCGCCCTGATGGCCGCCGCAGACCTGGTCGTCACCAGCTCCGGCGACACCTGCAGCGAGGCCCGGGCGCTCGGCCGCCGCCTGCTGCTGCTCGACACCGTCCAGGGCCACGGCCGCGACAACCTCCAGCACGAACTGGAGCTCGGCCACGCCGACGTCACCTCCGCCCGCCCCGACGAGATCGCCCGCAACGCCCTCGCCGCCCTCCGCCGCCCGGCCCCCGCCCCCTCGCCCAGCGCCACGCCGGACGCCTGGCGCACCGCCTTCGAGGCCGCACTGGCCCGGGTCGGACTGACGACCGCCGCCTGAGGCCGCCGACCGGTCCTGTGCGGCCCGGGAGGCCCGTGCCGCTCAGGCGGTTCGGGTGGCGAGGCCGTGGTCGCGCAGCGGGCCCAGGGCCAGGCCGAGGGCGGTGCACCGGCCGGCGACGGCCGGCAGCGCGCCGAGCGCGGACCGCCAGGAGCCCGGCGCGGAGGTGCAGTCGGAGTCGTGCAGCAGCACCGTCGCCCCGCCGCGCAGTCCGGGCCGGAGCGCGCGGTACACCGAGTCCGGCGAGGCGCGGGCGGTCCAGTCCCGACCGCAGGCCGTCCACAGCACCGTCCGCAGGCCCAGCCGGTGCGCGGCCGCGGCGAGGCCCGAACTCAGCACCCCGTACGGCGGCCGGTACCAGCGGGGAGGGACCCCGCACAGCTCGGTGACGGCCGCGGCGGTGGCCCGCAGTTCGGCGAGGTCCCGCCCGGGCCGCGGGTACAGCGGACGCCGGTGGTGCCAGCCGTGCACGCCGACCTCGTGGCCGCGCCGGACGAGCTCGCGGCCGAGCTCCGGGGAACGCTCCAGCATGCTGCCGAGGACGAAGAACGTCGCCCGCACCCCGAGCGCGTCCAGCGCCGCCAGGAAGTCCGGCGTGCTCTCCGGGTCCGGTCCGTCGTCGAAGGTCAGCGCGACGTGGCCGGGCGCACCGTGGCCCGCGGTGCGCCGGGCCACGAGCCGGCCGACCGGCGGCAGCCGGGTCACCGCCGGCGCCAGGTGCAGCACCTCGACACCGGCCGCCGCGGCGCCGGCCGCGGCCGCCCAGCGGGCCGGGCCCCTCACGCGAACCGGTCCGCCAACCGCCGGAACACGCCCGGGGCGACGCCGTGCAGCCGGGCCGGCAGGGCCAGCCAGTGCGGGGCGAACACCCGGCTGCGGTTGCCGGTGATGGTCCGGGCGATCGAGTCAGCGATGGACTCCGGCGGCAGCGGCCGGGGTCGGGTGCGGTGGAACGGCGTGCCGCGGCGGGCGAAGAACGGCGTGTCGACGGCGCCCGGCAGGATGATCCGGACCCCGACCCCGGTGCCGCGCAGCTCGTACCAGAGGCTCTCGGCGAACAGCGACAGCCCGCCCTTCACCGCGGCGTACGCGGCCTCGCCGCCCACGCCGACCTGGCCGGCCATCGACCCGAGCAGCACGATCCGGCCGTGGCCGCGCTCCAGCATGCCGGGCAGCAGTGCCCGGGACAGCTGCAGCGGCGCGGCGAGGTCCACCGTCACCATCTCGTCGAGGACCTCCGGCGGCATCCCGGCGAACGGCCCGCGCCAGCCGATCCCCGCACTGGCCACCAGCGCGTCCACCCGCCCGGCCGTGGCCAGCGCCCGCTCGGCGAGCCGCTGCGGCCCACCGGCACCGTTGAGGTCCTCGGCGAGGACCCGGCCGCCCGTCCGGGCCGCGACGGTGTGCAGCCGGGGGGCGTCGGTGCCGGACAGCAGCAGCGACCACCCCATGGCGTGCAGCCGGTCGGCGGTGGCCGCGCCGATCCCGGAGGACGCGCCGGTGATCAGGGCGACCGGCCGGACCGGGCGCACGGCGCGTCCGTCGGCGGCCGTCGTCGCGGCGGTGCGGGTCTCGGTGCTGTCGTCGATGCTCACCTGGGTCACCTGTCTGCGGTGCGGGGGAGGGGGGCGGGGGCCGGTGCGCCGGTCGCGTCGGTGGACGGAGCGGGAGCGGGTGGTGCGTTGGTGACGGGTGCGTGGGTCGGCGCCGCATCGCCGGGTGGTGCACCGGTCGGCGGTGGGCGGGGCGCGTCCGGCGGCGCCTCGACGTCGCCGAACCGGGCGAGGACGACGGTGCCCGCGACCGCGGCGGTGAAGCCGGCCAGCGCGGCCCAGCCGGCGCCCGGCCGGGCCTGGTCGCCGAGGGCCAGCACACCGACCAGCGCCGGGCCGAAGGTCTCCGCGACGGTCCCCGCGGCGGTCGCCGCCGTCACACTGCCGCGCTGCAGCGCCAGCGCGAAGGCCAGATAGCCGCCGAGCCCGCCGAGGACCAGCGCGTACGTCGCCGGATCGGCGAGCACCGCACCGATGCCCGACACGTCCAGGACCCGCACCGCCAGACTGGTGATGCCGAAGCCGACACCGCTGAGCACGCCCAGGGCCACGGCCGCCGCGCCGCCCCGGCGCCGGGCCAGCAGGACGGTGAGCAGCAGCATGACGACCGCCGTGGCCAGCAGCGCCGCGTGGAACGCCGGCCCGGCGTGGTTGCGGCCGTCCGGGCCGGAGGCGAAGGCCAGCAGGGTGAGCCCCGCGACGACGGCCGCGATGCCGGCCAGGTCGCTGCGGTGCAGCCGGGCGCCCAGCAGCCAGACCGCGGCGCCCGCCGTGACGGCGAGACCGGCGTTGGTCACCGCCTGGACGAAGAAGAGGGGCATGGTGCGAAGCGCGACGATGCTCAGCGCGAAGCCGGCGATGTCCAGACCGGTGCCCAGCAGGAACGGGCCCGAACGGGCCAGCCGGACGAGCAGGCCCGGGCGCACCCGGTCGGCGGTCGGCGCGGCCCGCGCGCCGCGGGCCTGGAACACGCACGCGAAGCCGAAGCACACGGCCGCCGCGAGCGCGGTGGCGAGTCCCAGAAGCACGGCTGCTCCAATCCCGCCGGGGCCGCCCCGCACGGCCGGACCGCCCGCCCCACTGCGACGGGATCCACCCTCAGTCTGTGCCACCCCCCGGCACCGTGCAGCCCGCTGCGGCTCAGGGACGGATCGGGCCGAGTCAGGTTGGGGGCGCGGGGAACTGCGCAACCCGGATGCGGCTCACCGTGCGAACCAGGGCTCGGCCCGATCGCGTCACCGTGACCCGTCCCGGGCTGCGCAGTTCTCCCCCAGCCTTCGGCCGGGAGGTGTGCCCCCACGCGTCCCTGGTGTGGCTTGCCCTGATCAGTGCACGGCGGCGGCGAGGGCGGGGAGGGCGAGTGCGGCGGCGCCGATCAGGCCGGCGTCGGTGCCGAGGGCGGCGGGGGCGAGAACGACGTGGGCGGCGAAGGGGAGGGTGGCGTACGCGGCGAGGTGGCGGCGGAGCGGTTCGAAGAGGATGTCGCCGGCCTGGGAGACGCCGCCGCCGACGACGGCGGCGTCGATCTCGACCAGGGCCGCGGTGGCGGCGATGCCGGCGGCGAGGGCGCGGGCCGCGCGGTCGTAGGCGCGGAGGGCGAGCGGATCGCCGAGCCGAGCGGCGGTCGCGACGGCGGCGGCCGACGTGTCACCGTGCGGTGCACGCCAGCCGCTGTCGACGGCCGTCCGGGAGATGGCGGTGCCGCTGGCGAGTCCTTCCAGACAGCCGCGTGAGCCACAGGGACACGGGCGCCCGGCGAAGTCGACGCTGATGTGGCCGAGGTGGCCGGCGTTGCCGCTCGGGCCGGTGTGCAGGCGGCCGTCGAGGACGAGCCCGGCTCCGACGCCGGTGGAGACCACCAGGCACAGGGAGTTGCGGTACGGGCGGGCTGCGCCGCGCCAGTGCTCGGCCGCGGTCATGGCGATGGCGTCACCGCCGAGGACGACCGGCAGACCGTCGACCGCACGGTGCGCGGTGACCTCCGCGTGGAGCGGGAAGGCCCGCCAGGAGGGGATGTTGACGGGGCTGACGGTGCCCGCCCGGGTGTCGACGGGGCCGGCGCTGCCGATGCCCACCGCGCGGACGCAGGCCCACAGCGGGTGGACCGCGAGGGCGTCGAGGACCGACTCCACCGCGTCCCGCATCTCCCGGGCGCTGCCCCTGGCGGGAGTGGGCAGCTGGACGTGGTGCAGCAGGGTGCCGTCCGCGTCGACCAGGCCGCCGGCGATCTTGGTCCCGCCGATGTCCAGTGCTGCCAGCAGGGGCTTGGCGATGGTGCGCCGGTCGTCGACCGCGAGGGCCTTGTTGTAACTCATCGTGACGTCTCCGCGGGTGTGACGGGGGAACGTCCGGCGCTCGGGCAGGGCTGCGCCGGGTCGGTCCGCTCGATTCTGGAGCGCCGATGACAACGATGTCCAGGCCGACCGCCCGACGGTCCCCGGACGAGACTGAATCGTCATTAGGTTAGGCAATCGTTTAGTAAATTAGGTGCTGCTTGTTAACAGAAGCCCTGAATATCAATCTTGACCGGTCTATGGACAGGCCGGAAAGTGACGTCTACGTTAAGCAGCCAGCAGCCGAGACAGGTCGCCGCGTCGGCTCCGGCGGCTGCTCCCCGACCACCAGGACGATCAGCGCGAAGGACGGACGAAGATGCGAAGAGGATGGGTGGCCGCCGCGGCCGCGGCCATGGTTGTGCTCACGGCCTGTAGCAGCGAGGGCGGCGGGAGTTCCTCCTCCGCGGCCACCGCGGGTTCGGACCCGGCCAAGGTCTCGGGCGCGATCACGGTCCTGACCAACCGCACGGACCAGATCAAGGACGGCTCGCTGGACAAGTACGCCGCCGAGTTCGCCAAGCTCTACCCGAACGTCAAGGTCAAGTTCGAGGGCCTCACCGACTACGAGGGTGAGACCAAGATCCGCATGAACACCGAGAACTACGGTGACGTGCTGCTCATCCCGGACAACGTGTCGATCAACCAGTACGCCAACTTCTTCGCCCCGCTCGGCGACGCCTCCGAGCTGTCGCAGAAGTACAACTGGACCGAGTACACCACCGTCAAGGGCAAGGTCTACGGCCTGCCCAACTACGGCACCGCCACCGGCTTCGTCTACAACAAGGCGCTCTGGCAGAAGGCCGGCATCGCCGACTGGCCGAAGACCTCCGCGGAGTTCATCGCCGACCTGAAGGCGATCAAGGAGAAGACCGGGGCGACCCCGTACTACACCAACTACAAGGACGCCTGGCCGATCCAGAAGTGGACCGACAGCATCGGCGCGCCGAACTGCAACCAGGCGGGCAAGGACGCGCTGGCCACGACCGCCCAGCCGTGGGCCGCCGGCCAGGACCTCAACGCCATCGACGGGCTGCTCTACGACATCGTCCACGAGAAGCTCAGCGAGGACGACCCGACCACCACCAACTGGGAGAACTCCAAGAACCTGCTCGCCACCGGCAAGGTCGGCAGCATGGTGCTGGGCTCCTGGGCGATCCCGCAGATGCAGGAGGCCGCCAAGAAGGCCGGTCAGAACCCGGACGACATCGGCTTCCTGCCGTTCCCGCAGGCGACCGGCGGCAAGCTCTGCACGATCCTGCAGCCCGACTACAAGTACGCGGTCAACGTGCACTCCAAGAACAAGGAGGCCGCCCGCGCCTGGATCGACTGGTACATCAACAAGTCCGGCAGCGCCGCGGCCGAGCAGGCCGTCTCCTCCGTCAAGGGCAGCGCCATGCCGACCGTGCTGAAGCCCTTCGAGGACAAGGGCGTCACCCTGCTCCTCGGCCAGAAGCAGGACAATGCCGCCGCCATCAGCAAGATCGACAAGGCGTCCGAGATCGGCCTGACCAGCCCGGACTACCGGCAGAAGCTGATCGACGTCGCCCGCGGCGCGGCCCAGGGCGACAAGAACAGCTACTTCGCGGACCTGAACAAGAAGTGGTCCGAGGCCCAGAAGACGGTCGCCGGCTGACCCACCCCGGACCGGCGGCGCGGCGAGCGCCCGTCACCTCCCCAGCCGGCGGGCCCCGCCGCGCCGCACTCCGGGCGTCGTGCTCAACGAAGGAACGATGATGACTGCACTGCAGAAGGACAGGAAGCAGGGGCCGGCCGCGGCCGCCCCGGCCGGGCCCGCTGCACCGACGAAGCCGGCGCTGCACCGGCGAACCGCCCGCAGGCACTGGTGGTTCACCCCCTGGCTCTACCTGCTCGTCCCGCTCGCCCTCCTGGTGACGTTCACCTACCTGCCGATCGCCGACATGCTCGGCTACAGCCTCACCGACTGGGACGGCCTCAGCCCCACCAAGGAGAACGTCGGCGCGGACAACTACGTCCAGCTCTTCACCCGACCCGAGCTGTTCAAGGTCTTCCTGGTCAGCGGTGTCTACCTCGCGGCGTCCTTCGTGCAGATCGCGGCCGCGCTCTACTTCGCCACCGTGCTCAGCTTCAACACGAAGTTCCGCAACCTGTTCAAGGGGATCCTGTTCTTCCCCTACCTGGT
This sequence comes from Streptomyces sp. NRRL B-24484, assembly GCF_000717715.1. Lineage (GTDB taxonomy): Bacteria > Actinomycetota > Actinomycetes > Streptomycetales > Streptomycetaceae > Kitasatospora. Next base: position 132,836 of record NZ_JOAI01000011.1, read on the forward strand.
GAACGGCGTCGCGATCGGCTTCGTCTTCCTGTACTTCTTCCAGCCCGGCGGCACCCTCGACTCCGTGCTGCAGCTGCTCGGCCACCACGGCAGGCATATGTGGCTCGGCGACCCCGACCTCGTCAACAAGTCGCTCGCCGGCGTCTCCGTCTGGCGCTACACGGGCCTCAACATGGTGCTGTTCCTCGGCGCGATCCAGTCGATCCCCGGCCACCTCTACGAGGCGGCCGCCCTCGACGGCGCCAACCGCTGGCAGCAGTTCCGGCACATCATCGCCCCCAGCATCAAACCGATCATCAGCCTCAGCGCGATCCTCGCGATCTCCGGCTCGCTCGCCGTCTTCGAGATCCCGTACATCATGACCGGCGGCGCCAACGGCAGCGAGACCTTCGTCATCCAGACCGTCAAGCTCGCCTTCAGGTTCGACAAGGTCGGCCTCGCCTCCGCGAGCGCCGTCGTCCTGCTCGCCGTCATCCTGCTCGTCACCTGGATCCAGCGCCGCCTGGTGCCGGAGGAGAGGGTTGAACTCTCGTGACCACTCCCGACACCGCCGCTGCGCCCCGGACCGGCCGGATCCGCCGGACGCCCCGGATCACCGCCGGCGGCACCGCCAAGTACCTCTCGCTGGTGATCGCCAGTGCGATCGTCCTCGTGCCGATGGTGGTCATCCTCTTCACCTCGCTGAAGGACAGCGCGGAGGCCCAGGCCACCGGCCCCCTGACACCGCCCGACAACTGGCTCAACCTCGGGAACTACCTGACGGCGTTCGACGAGGGCCGGATGCTCCAGGCCTTCCTCAACACCACGGTCATCCTCGTGGTGTCGACCGCCGGCACGGTGCTCATCGGCTCGATGACGGCGTACGCCGTCGACCGGTTCGAGTTCCGGCTCAAGAAGCTCGTCATGGGGCTCTTCCTGGTGGCCACGCTCGTGCCCGGCGTCACCACCCAGGTCGCCACCTTCCAGATCGTCAACGACCTCGGCGCGTTCAACACCCGCTGGGCGCCGATCCTGCTCTACCTCGGCACCGACATCGTCTCCATCTACGTCTTCCTGCAGTTCATCCGCTCGATCCCGGTCTCCCTCGACGAGGCCGCCCGGCTCGACGGCGCCAACAGCTTCACCGTCTACCGGCGGATCATCCTGCCGATGCTGAAGCCGGCCATCGCCACGGTCGTCATCATCAAGGGCATCACCGTCTACAACGACTTCTACATCCCCTTCCTCTACATGCCGGACTCCGAACTCGGCACCGTTTCCACGTCGCTCTTCCGCTTCAAGGGGCCGTTCGGAGCGCACTGGGAGACGATCTCCGCCGGCACCGTCCTCGTCATCCTCCCCACCCTGGTGGTGTTCCTCGCCCTCCAGCGGTTCATCTACAGCGGCTTCGCCGCCGGATCGACCAAGTGACCGGCGCGGCACCGCACCCGCGCCGCGGTGCCGCGCCCCGGATCCAGGAGCGACGAGCGATGAGCCCGCGCATCACCATCCGCGACGTCGCCGCCCGGGCCGGCGTCTCCGCCGGCGCCGTCTCGCTGGCCTTCAACGACCGGCCCGGGCTCTCCGCACCGACCCGCGAGCGGATCCGTGCGGCTGCCACCGAACTCGGCTGGACCCCGCACACCGCAGCGCACCGCCTCGCCCGCGCCACCCCGGCCGACGGCACCGTCGGCCTGGTCATCGCCCGGCCCGCCCGCCAACTCGGCCTCGAACCCTTCTACACGGAGTTCATCTCCGGCATCGCCGGCGTCATCGCCGAGCGGTCCGGCTCGCTGCTGCTGCGGCTCGTCCACGACCGCGACCAGGAGACCGCCGTCCACCGCGCCTGGTGGAAGGACCGCCGCGTCGCCGGCTGCGTCCTCGTCGACCTCACCGAGGACGACCCCCGGATCCCCGCCCTCGCCCGACTCGGCATGCCCGCCGTCGCCGCCGGCCACCCCGGCCTCACCGACGGACGCGCCGCCGCCGTCTGGACGGACGACGCCGCCGCCGTCGAGGAGGCCGTCCGCTACCTCGCCCTGCTCGGCCACCGCCGGATCGCCCGGGTCGGCGGTGATCCCGCCCTCGGCCACACCGCCATCCGCACCCGCGCCCTGGAGAGGACCGCCGCCGACCTCGGACTCGAACCGGCCCGCAGCCTGCCCACCGACTTCTCCGGCCGGGCCGGTGCCCGCGCCACCCGCGACCTGCTCGCATCCGCCGCGCACCAGCCCACCGCGATCATCTACGACAACGACATCATGGCCGTCGCCGGCGCCGCCGTCGCCCGCGAACTCGGCCTGCACATCCCCGGCGACCTCAGCCTGATCGCCTGGGACGACTCCCAGCTGTGCCGTCTCACCCACCCGCCGCTCTCGGCGATGAGCCACGACGTGCACGGCTTCGGAGTCCAGGTCGTCCGCAGCCTCTACGACCTGATCGACCGCAGGCCCGTGACCCCGGGCCCCGCACCGACCCCCGTCCTCGTCCCGCGCGGCAGCAGCGCGCCGCCCCGCGCCGCCTGAGCCGCCGCCACCAGACCCCGGTCCGCCCCCGCCTCCCTGTTGAGGGTCAGGAGTGGCGGGGGCGGACCGGACCACCCGAACCGGAGCACCCATGACCGAGCACCGCCCCGCCGCCGGCCTGCTCACCAACCGGATCCGCCCCTACGCCTGGGGCTCCACCACCGCCGTCCCCGCACTTCTCGGCACCCCGCCCACCGGGCAGCCGCAGGCCGAACTCTGGCTCGGCGCCCACCCCCAGGCCCCCTCGCGGCTGCACCGCGGCACCGACTCCGAAGACCTGACCGACGTCATCGCCCGCGACCCCGGGCGCGAACTCGGCGCCGCCACCGCCGGCCGCTTCGGCGCCCGCCTCCCCTTCCTGCTGAAGGTCCTCGCCGCCGAGCACGCCCTCTCCGTCCAGGTCCACCCGACCGCCGCCCAGGCGGAGGCCGGGTACGCCGCCGAGGAGGCCGCCGGAATCCCGCTCGACGCCCCGCACCGGCTCTACCGGGACCGCCACCACAAGCCCGAAATGCTCTGCGCCCTGGACGACTTCGACGCCCTGTGCGGCTTCCGCCACCCTGCCGCCACCGCCGGACTGCTCGCCCCGCTGCACGTCCCCGCACTCCGCCCCTGGCTGGACGTGCTGCGCACGGGCGACCCGGCCACCGCGCTGCGCACCGTCCTCACCGAGGCACTCGGCCCCGGCCGGGCCCGTGCCACCGGCGCCGCCACCGAACTCACCACCGCGCTGGCCCGCGCCGCCGAGCGACCCGGCCCGCACACCCGCGCCTACGCCGCCTACGCGGCCGCCGCCCGCGACTACCCCGGCGACCCCGGCCTGGTCGCCGCCCTGCTGCTCAACCACGTCCACCTGCGGCCGGGTCAGGCGATCCACCTGGACGCCCGCGTCCCGCACGCCTACCTGCACGGCACCGGCGTCGAGATCATGGCCAACTCCGACAACGTGCTGCGCTGCGGTCTGACCCCCAAGCACGTCGACACCGACGCGCTCGCCGCCGTCGTCGACTTCCGGCCCACCGAGCCGGACGTGCTGTCACCCCGCAGCGACACCCGCGGCGAGACCCACTACCCGGCCCCCGCCGCCGAGTTCGCCCTCTCGCGGCTCGACCTCGCCGGTACCGCCGACCTCCGCGACCACGGCCCGCAGATCCTGCTCTGCACCGGCGGCACCGCCCGCCTCGGCCAGCCGGACGGCCCCGCGCTCGCTCTCCACCGGGGCAGCAGTGCCTACCTCCCGGCCGCCACCGCCGTCCGGCTCGACGGGCACGCCACGCTCTACCGCGCCCGCGTGCCCGCCTGACCCTCCGCTCCACCGCTTACTGCCGGCACCACCCCCAACCCGACCGGCGCAGTCTGCGCCCCGCCCATCGAGGACCACCATGACCCTGTCCGGCACCACCCGCCCCAGCCGCCGCACCCTGCTGGGCGCCGCGGCCGCCGCCGGCCTCGCCGCCACCTCCGCGGCGGCCCTCGCCACCCCCGCCGCAGCCGCCGACACCCCCGCCCGCCGCGCCGACCGGGGCTTCGTCACCGCCCGGCGCGGCGAACTCCGCCTCGGTGGAAAGCCGTTCCGCTTTGCCGGCACCAACTGCTACTACCTGCACCAGCAGTCCCACTACATGATCGACGCGGTGCTGAACGACGCAGCCGCCATGGGCCTCGGCGTCATCCGCGCCTGGGCCTTCGCCGACGGCGCCGGCCACTCGTACCGACCGCTGCAGTCCAAGCCCTACGCCTACGACGACACCGCGCTCGACTCCCTCGACTACGCCGTCCACAAGGCCGGACAGCTCGGCCTGCGCCTCGTCCTGCCGCTGGTCAACAACTGGCCCGACTACGGCGGCATGCAGCAGTACGTCCAGTGGTTCCTCGGCCTGCCCGACGACTCCTACGGGGACGGCACCCACCACGACCGCTTCTACACCGACCCCGGCATCCGGGCCTGCTACCGCGCGTGGGCCGAGCACCTCGTCCGGCACCGCAACCCCCACACCGGGCTGCGCTACTGCGAGGACCCGACGATCATGGCCTTCGAGCTCGCCAACGAGCCGCGCTGCCGCAGCGACAAGAGCGGCCGCACCCTGCTCGCCTGGGCCGCGGAGATGAGCGAGCACGTCAAGAAGCTCGCGCCCCGCCAACTGCTGGCCGTCGGGGACGAGGGCTTCTACGGCGAGGCCGGCCACGCCGACTACCCGTACTCCGACTACGAGGGCGCGGACTGGCGGAAGCTCACCGCACTGCCCGCCGTCGACTACGGCACCGTCCACGTCTACCCGCAGAACTGGGGCGAGACCAGCGGCTCCAAGCCGGGCACCGACGCCACGGCCTGGGGCACCCGCTGGATCGAGGACCACCTCCGGGACGGGCGCGCCATCGGCAAGCCCGTCGTCGTCGAGGAGTTCGGGCTGCAGATCGACGCCGGACGCGACATCCCCGACACCGCCGCCCGCGACCGCGCCTACGCCGCCTGGACCGATGCCGTCCGCAGCGGCGGCGGCGCCGGCGACCAGTTCTGGCTGCTCACCTCCCGCGTCGACGACGGCTCCTTCTACCCCGACTACGACGGCCACCGCGTGATGTGGAACAACGACCCCGCCAACCCGACCGGCACCACCGCTCGGCTGTTCGCCGCACACGCCCGGGCGATGAGCGGTTCCGACTGACCCGTCGCCCCGATCCGTGCCGGTCCGGCACCCGGCGGCGGACGCCGCGTCCCGATCGGAGCCGCCGACCTGACAGGATGGGCGGTGCGTGCCGCGCCCGCGGCCGCCCATCGGGTCGACGGAGAGGGATGCGTCATGGGACACCGGGTGACGATCCGGGACGTCGCCGCCCGCGCCGGGGTGTCGGCGGGGGCGGTCTCGCTCGCGCTCAACGACCGGCCCGGTGTCTCGGCGGAGACCCGCCGCCGGATCGTCGAGGCGGCGCAGGAGCTCGGGTGGTCGCCCAATCTCGCGGCCCGCTCGCTCGCCCGCGGTGCGCAGGTGCACACCATCGGGATGGCGATCGCGCGCGACACGGTCGGCACCGGCCTGGACTCCGTGCACATGGCGCTGATCGGCGGCATCGAGAGCGTGCTGACCGAGCGGTCCTGCTCCCTGCTGCTGCACATCGCCGCCTCCCGGGAGGCGGAGATCGCGCTGTACCGCCAGTGGTGGCAGTCCGGGCGGGTCAACGGCTCGGTCCTGATCGGGGTTTCGGCGGACGATCCGCGGATCGAGGCGGTGCACCACCTGGGCATGCCGGTGGTGGCGGTGGCCCCGCCCGAGTTCAGCGGGCCCTTCCCGGCGGTCTCCGGTGACGATGCCGCTGCGACGGCCGAGGCCGTCCGCTACCTGGCCGCCCTCGGCCACCGCCGGATCGCCCACGTCCGCGGACCCGCGTCGCTGGGCCGCAGCATCCAGCGGGCGCAGGCCTTCGAGGCCACCGCGGCGGAGTTGGACCTGGCGGGTGCGCCCGCCGTCCACACCGACCTGTCCGCGCACGGCGGGGCCCGGGCGACGCGGGCACTGCTCGCTGCCGGCGACCGGCCGACGGCGATCCTCTACGACAACGACATCATGGCGGTGGCCGGTGTCGCGGTGGCCGCCGAGATGGGACTCCGCGTGCCGACGGACGTGTCCCTGGTCGCGTGGGACGACTCCGACCTGTGCCGGATCACCTGGCCCGCGCTCTCCGCGCTCAGCCACGACCCGTTCGCCTTCGGTGCCGAGGTCGCCCGCTGCCTGCTCGAACTGCTGGACAGCGGGCACGCGCCGTCCCGGGTCTTCGGGGCCCCCGTCCTGGTGCCGCGCGGCACCACCGCGCCGCCGCCCCGCCCGGCCTGAGCCGGCCCGAGCCGGGCGGACACCGGCCACCTGGCCCCGGGCCCGGTCAGGCCGGCGGTGCAGCCGTGCTGCCGCGCGGGGTGAGCCGCGGGGCGAGGTCCTCGTACCCGCCGTCCGACTGCCCGGCGATCAGCGCGAGCAGGGTGCGCGCCGCATGCGCGCCGTAGGCGTGGATGTCGCGGGTGAGCGCGGTGAGGGCCGGACGTACCACCTGGACCAGCGGCGAGTCGTCCCAGGCGACGATCGACAGGTCACGGGGGACCTGAAGGCCCATCTCCTGGGCGACCGAGAGCCCGGCGACCGCGGTGATGTCGTTGTCGTACAGCACCGCCGTGGGGCGCGCGGGGGAGAGCAGCAGGCGCCGGGTCGCGCGGGCGCCGTCCTCTCCGGTGTAGTCGGTGTGCACGGTGGGCACGGCCTCCACGCCCAGCCCGGTGCAGACCGCGGCGAAGGCGCGGTCGCGGATCGAGGTGTGCACCAGGCCCGGCAGGCCCGCCACCCGGCCGATCCGGCGGTGGCCGAGGGCAGCCAGGTACTCCACCGTCTCCCGGACGGCGGCGGCGTCGTCGGACCAGACGGGGGTCAGCGAGCCGGAGCCGGAGGGGTGGCCGATCACCACCGTCGGCAGGCCCATCTGCTCCAGGGCGGGGATCCGGTCGTCGTCCTCGCGCAGGTCGACCAGGATCGCGCCGTCGATGTGCCGTTCGCCCCACCAGCGGCGGTAGGCCTCGAGGCCGCGCTCGTGGTCCGACACGACCTGGAGCGCCAGCGAATAGGACGCGTCAGACAGCACGTTCTCGATCCCGCCGATGAGCTCCATGAAGAAGGGCTCGGTGCCGAGCATGCGCGCCGGCCTGCACAGCGCCAGGCCCACCGCGGCGGCCTTCGCCCCGCTGAGCGCCCGGGCGGCGCTGTTGCGGACGAAGCCGATCTCCTCGGCGACGGCGACGATCCGCTGCCGGGTCGCCTCGGAGACGCCGGGCTGCCCGTTCAGCGCGTTGGAGACCGACACCTTGGACACCCCGACGATCCGGGCGATGTCGCTGATGGTGGGTCGCCGTGCCGGAGGACTCTGCTGCTGGGACACCTGATCCACGAGACCCTTCTGAACCGATGAAGCCGCTGTACCCCCCTCAAGCTACTACGGCGGGCACCGGCGGTGTCTGCCGCCCCGGGCCGAATGCTCGGCCAAGTTCGGAAACCGGTTAACCTACTGTTGACACAGCTGTGATGCGGACCATACGGTGGCTGTCAGTTAAGCGGTTAATTGCAGCACGGTGCGACCGCGGGCGGCTACCTCTCGCCCGGGCCCCTCCGCACCGTCCCGCCCCGCCCCTGCGCCGTCGCACCCACTCCGTGCCGTCGAACGGCCGTGCCGTGCCGAACCGAGCCGTTCCGGCACCTCGCGGCCGGCCGCGGCACGCCCGGCGCAGCCCCTGACGCGGTGCGGACGGACGCCCCAACACCCCGTCCGCACCGCCGCCCCGTCCGCACCCCGGCGTCCTCGCGCCCTGCGGTGCGGCCCGCACCGCCCCGGCAGCTCCCGCGTCCTCCGAGCGCGACGCGCCGCCGGGTCCACGCCCCATCACCCATCCCACCCCGGGACGAAAGGGAAGCGCGTGCACCATCACCCCCACCCCGGCGCCGGCCGCCTGCGGCGCCTGGCGCTGCTGCTCGCCGGCGTCCTCGCCCTGGCCGGCCTCGCCGGCCTCAGGGCGACCGCCTCCGCTGCCGACGGCAGCACCGGCGCGGCCGAGGCCTTCGCCACCCGCTGCGGCATCCACTTCTGCCTGAACGGCAAGGAGTACTACTTCGCCGGCACCAACACCTACGACATGTTCGCCTACGGCGCCGCGTCCGGGGACACCGAGAGCCAGTTCATGGACAAGGCCCGGATCGACGCCCACTTCGCGAACCTGCAGGCCGACAAGGTGGACGTCGTCCGGCTGTGGATGTTCAACCACGAGAGCTGGCACGGCTTCGAGACGAGCAAGGGCGTCTACGACGAGCAGCAGTTCGCGCTCTTCGACTACATCCTCGTCTCCGCCAAGGCGCACAACCTCAGGCTGGTCCCGGTGTTCGAGAACTACTGGGAGGCGTACGGCGGCATCGACACCAGGCTCCGCTGGGAGGGCCTGTCCGGCGGCCAGCCCGGCCGTGCGGCCTTCTTCGACCGGAGCCGCTGCCCCGGCTGCTTCACCTCGTACAAGAACTACGTCGGTTACGCCCTGAACCGCACCAACCACTACAGCGGCGTGAAGTACAAGGACGATCCCACGATCTTCGCGTGGGACCTGATGAACGAACCCCGCTACGAGGGGCAGAGCGCCGCCGAGAGCGTCCTCGGCACCACGCTGCGCGCCTGGGTCGACGAGATGGGCGCCTTCGTGAAGGGGATCGACACCAACCACATGGTCGGCGTCGGCCTCGAGGGACACGGCACCTCGTACGGCTTCGGCGGAGACGAGGGCAACCCGTTCGTGCAGGTGCAGCAGTCGCCGTACATCGACTACACCTCGGCGCACCCGTACCCGACGGAGTCCTGGGCGAATCTGACGATCGACCAGACCAAGGCGCTGATCCGGTCGTGGATCTCCGACTCTCACAACCTGGTCGGAAAGCCCTTCTTCATGGGTGAGTTCAACGTGCACAACGTCGACCGTTCCACCTGGTGGAGTGCGATCTACGCGGACTTCGAGGCGGCCGGCGGTGACGGCAGCGCCTTCTGGTGGTACGAGGACCACAACGTCGACGGGAAGTTCGGCGTCATGGCCGGGGCGGCCGAGCTCGCGGTCTTCCGTGCCCACTCCGATCGGATGGCCGCCAAGAGCGGGCTGGCCGTGCCGTCCGCAACGCCCTCCTCCTCCTCGTCGCCGTCGCCGTCGCCGTCGCCGTCCGCGTCGGCCTCGGTCCCGCCCTCCGGTTCCGCGAGTCCCAGTGCCACCGGCTCTCCGGCGGTCGGCCCGTGCTCGGTCCACTACGGCCTCTCGGACTGGGGCACCAGCTTCAACGGCGACGTGACGGTGAAGAACACCGGCACGACTGCCGTCGACGGCTGGCAGCTGGCCTTCGCCTTCCCCGGCGACCAGCGGATCACCCAGATGTGGAACGCCGGCTGGACGCAGAGCGGCAAGCAGGTCGTCGCCACCAACCCCTCCGGCTACAACACGATCGTCGCACCGGGCGCGAGCGTCAACTTCGGCTTCAGCGCCTCCTCCGTCCCGGGCACCAACGGCGCACCGGCGGACTTCCGCCTCAACGGCCAGGCCTGCATCACCTTCTGACTCCGCGTGCTCCGGCCAGCCGCCGTCCGCCGCGTGCGGCGGCTGCGGGCCGGGGCCCCACCACCCGTGCACACAGGAGAGAGAGGACACCCCCATGAGGCGCACCGCATCGCTGCTCGGCAGTGCCGTCGGCACCCTCGCCGCGCTCACCCTCGCGCTCGCCCCGACCGCCGCCGCCGAGACGGCGCCGAACGGGTACCCGTACTGCGCCAACGGGAGCGCGAGCGACCCGGACGGGGACGGCTGGGGCTGGGAGAACAACCGGTCCTGCGTGGTCCGCACCGGTTCCGGTTCCGGTTCCGGCTCCGGCAGTTCGGCCTGCCCGTCCGGGGCGACCTGCGGCTCGTACACCGTCGGCGGCCTCGGCAGCCGCAAGCAGCAGGTCCGGAACGCGGGCGGCAGCAGCCTCGACCTCGCGGTGGCCATGCTGGAGACCGAACGGATGGACACCGCCTACCCCTACGGCGACAACAAGAGCGGTGACGCCGCCAACTTCGGCATCTTCAAGCAGAACTGGCTGATGCTGCGGTCCGCCTGTGCCCAGTTCGGCGGGCAGGGTGCCGGGCAGTACGACAACGGCGCCGCGCTCAACAGCAGCCTCGGCCAGGACGTCTCCTGCCTGCACCAGAGTCAGAGCCACTACGGCCTGGACGCCTGGTTCGCGGGCCACCGCAACGGCGCCTCCGGCCTGTCCAGCCCGAACACGGCCGACATCGCCGCGTACAAGGCCGCCGTGTACTGGATCAAGGCACAGCTCGACGCGGACTCCGCCAACCTCGGCAACGACACCCGCTTCTGGGTCCAGGTCCCCGCGATCTGATCCGTCCCCCGCACGGGACGGCGCCGCGTCCGGTCCGCCGGCCGCTGCGCGGCGCCGTCCCCTCCGTGCTCCGAACGACCCCGTGCAGAGGAACCACCCGACATGCGAAGACGATGGACAGCCGTCTGGGCCGCGACCGCCGCGGTGCTGACGGCCTGTGGCGGCCAGGGCGCCGTCGGCCCGACCTCTCCGATCGCGCCGTCCGACCCGGCCGCGGTCTCCGGCGAGATCACCGTGCTGACCAACCGGACCGACCGGATCAAGGACGGCACCTTCAAGCGGTACGCCGATGCCTTCCGCAAGGAGTACCCCGGCGTCACCGTGAGGTTCGAGGGGCTCACCGATTACGAAGGTGAGGCGACCCTCCGGATGAAGGCGGGGACGTACGGCGATGTGCTGCTGATCCCGAACAGCCTGTCGGTGGGCCAGTTCCCGGCCTACTTCGCACCGCTCGGCTCCGCGACCGACCTCGCCCAGAGCTTCGACTTCACCGAGTACGCCGATGTCGGCGGCAGGGTCTACGGCGTCGCCGGCATTGGCATGGCCACCGGGCTCGTCTACAACAAGGCGGTCTGGGAGCAGGCCGGGATCACCGAGTGGCCGCGGAGCGCCGCGGACTTCCTCGCCGATCTCAAGGCGATCAAGGACCGCACCGGGGCCGTCCCGTACTACACCAACTACAAGGACGGCTGGCCGCTGCGCCAGTGGACGGACCTGATCGGCGCCCCGAGCTGCAGCAACACCGCCAAGGACCAGCTGGCCGACACCGCCCGGCCGTGGAGTGCGGGCCAGGACCTGAACGCGATCGACGGACTGCTCTACGACGTGGTGCACCAGAAGCTCTCCGAGGGCGACCCCACCGCCACCGACTGGGAGACCTCCAAGGCGCTCATGGGCGGCGGGCGGATCGGTGCGATGCTCCTGGGGTCATGGGCCGTGCCGCAGATGCAGGCGGCCGCCGGGGCCGCCGGGCACGATCCCGCCGAGATCGGCTTCATGCCCTTCCCGGTGCAGAAGAACAGCCACCACTGCGCGGTCGTCGAGCCCGACTACAAGTTCGCCGTCAACAAGCACTCCCGGCACCAGGACGCGGCGCGGGCCTGGATCGACTGGTTCCTCACCCGCTCGGGCAGCGCGCAGGACGAACAGGTGATCTCCACGGTCAAGGGCACGCCGCTGCCGGCCGCCCTGGAGCCCTTCGACGAGCGCGGTGTGCGGATCGTCGCGCAGACCCAGGACCGGACGGCCGACGTCAGCAGGATCGACAGGGCCGCCGGCATCGGCCTCGACACCCCCGACTACCGCCGCAGGCTGATCGACATCGCACGCGGTGCCGTACCCGGCGACCGCGACGGCTGCTTCGCCGAGCTCAACGCGAAGTGGGCCGCGGCGCAGCGCGTGCCGGCCGGGTGAGCGGTCGGCGGACGATTGCACCAAACCGGTAAAGTTAACATGGTGAATGATCGCGCAATCCTGTGAGGCGGGCCGGGGTCGGCTTGGCAATATGCCAGCTCATGATGGATATCATCGCCGCAATGAACAAACTGAACCGGTTTATAGACAGAACCGAACGGCCGGGCTACGGTTGCTCGCACCACAGCCGCCGCACCGCACCCGCGGCAGTCACCCCCCTGCCCGGCCAAGCGAACAGGAGCCGCACATGAAGGACGTCACCCAGCTCGACCGGGGCTGGAGCCTGCACCACGACGACGGACTCCTCCCCGCCCAGGTCCCGGGCTGCGTCCACACCGACCTGCTGAACGCAGGGCTGCTCGCCGACCCGTACCTCCACACCAACGAGAAGGACGCCGCCTGGATCGGCCGCCGCGACTGGACGTACTCCACCCGGCTCGACCACGGCAGCAGCCACGAGCGCACCGACCTGGTCTTCGAGGGGCTGGACACCGCCGCCCGGATCACCCTGGCCGGCACCGAACTCGGCCGTACCCGCAACATGCACCGCACGTACCGGTTCGACACCACCGGCCTCACCGGCGACCTCGCCGTCCGGTTCACCAGCCCCTACCAGGAGGCGGAAGAGGTCCGCGCCGCCACCGGCGCCCGCCCCAACGTCTATCCGGAGCCGTTCCAGTACATCCGCAAGATGGCCAGCAGCTTCGGCTGGGACTGGGGCCCCACCCTGCCGACCTCCGGCATCTGGCGGCCCGCCCGGCTCGAACACTGGTCCACCGCCCGCCTGGCCGAGGTGCGCCCACTGGTCACCGTGCACGGCAGCACCGGCCGGGTCGAGCTCCACCTCGCCGTCGAGCGCACCGCCACCGGCGCCGGACGCCCGCTCACCGTCCGCGCCACCGCCGCCGGACGCACCACGGAGACCGTCCTCGACGGCGACACCGGCATCCTCGTCCTCGACGTCCCCGACGCCGCGCTGTGGTGGCCCCGCGGCCGCGGCGACCAACCCCTGTACGACCTGGACGTCACCCTCGCCGACGGCAGCGGGACACTGGACACCTGGCAGCGGCGGATCGGCTTCCGCACCGTCGAACTCGACCGCAGCACCGACGAACACGGCACCGGCTTCACCCTCGTCGTCAACGGCGCACGCCTCTTCGTCCGCGGCGCCAACTGGATCCCCGACGACACCCTCGTCACCCGCGTCACCCCCGAGCGCTACCGCACCCGCCTCACCCAGGCCGCCGAGGCCAACGTCGACCTCGTCCGGGTCTGGGGCGGCGGCATCTACGAGGACGAGGCCTTCTACGACATCTGCGACGAACTCGGTCTGATGGTCTGGCAGGACTTCCTCTTCGCCTGCGCCGCCTACCCCGAGGAGCAGCCGCTGCGCGGCGAGATCGAGGCCGAGGCCCGGGACAACGTCACCCGACTGGCGCCCCACCCCTCGCTCGTCCTGTGGAACGGCAACAACGAGAACCTCTGGGGCTTCCGCGACTGGGGCTGGGAGCCCGAACTCGCCGGCGACTCCTGGGGCGAGGGCTACTACCTCGGCCTGCTGCCCCGCATCGTCGCCGAGCTCGACCCCACCCGCCCCTACAGCGCCGGCAGCCCCTGGTCCGGCTCCTGGGACCACCACCCCAACGACCCCGACCACGGCACCCACCACTCCTGGGAGGTGTGGAACCGCCGTGACTACAGCGAGTACCGCGGCAGCGTCCCCCGGTTCGTCGCCGAGTTCGGCTGGCAGGCACCCCCCGCCCTCGCCACGCTCCGGCGCGCCCTGCCCGGTGAGGAACTCGCGCCCGACTCGCCCGGCATGCTGCACCACCAGAAGGCCGAGGACGGCAACGACAAGCTCGACCGCGGCATCGCACGGCACTTCGACCCGCCGGCCGACTTCGACCGCTGGCACTACCTCGCCCAGCTCGTCCAGGCCCGTGCGATCGCCACCGGCATCGAGCACTGGCGCTCCCACTGGCCGCGCTGCGCGGGCACCGTCGTCTGGCAGCTCAACGACTGCTGGCCGGTCTCCTCCTGGGCCGCCGTCGACGGCGACGGCCGGCGCAAGCCGCTCTGGTACGAGCTGCGCCGCCTCTACGCCGACCGCCTGCTCACCGTGCAGCCCGCCGCGGACGGTGCCCTCGAGATCGTGCTCGTCAACCAGGCCGCCGAACCGTGGACGCCCGCGCTGCGCCTGCGCCGCCTCACCGCCGACGGCACCCTCACCGCCGACACGGCGGCCGAGGCCACCGTCGCACCCGGTTCGATCACCCGGCTCACCGTGCCGCCCGCCCTCGCCCCGTCCGAGGGCTCGGCGAAGGAGTACCTGGCCGTCGATGCCGACGGGCTGCGGGCCGTGCACTTCGCCGTCACCGACCGGCTGTTCGGCTACCTGCGGCCGGACTTCGACGTCGCGGTGCGCTCCGTCGAGGGCGGCGGCGACACGGCGGAAGTGGTGGTCACCGCCCGCACACTCGTCCGCGACCTGCTGCTCCAGGCGGACCGGCTCGACCCGGCGGCCGAGGCCGACCGCGGGCTGCTGACCCTGCTGCCGGGGGAGCAGGCCGTCGTCCGAGTCACCGGCTGCCCGGGGTTGACGGCCGGGGCCGCCCGCAGGGCGCTCTTCTGCGTCGAACCCGCCTGACCGCTCCGCCCGTTCGTGCTGTGGCCGGGCCACGCGTCCGTGCGCCCGGGTCCGGCCGCGGGGCCCGGTGCCGCGGCCCGGCACTCGCGCGTATCGTGCTGGTCGCGGGGGCGCGGGCGCCTCCCGTCCGTCGCAGGGGAGGAGACCGGCCGATGAGCGCCGAACGGATCTGGACCGTCGAGGAGTCGCTGGAGTTCCCCGCCGTCCCACCGGACGCGGTGTACGCGCTGCTCGCCGACGTGCGCCGGATGAGGGAGTTCAGCCCCGAGGTGGTGGGCGTCTGGCAGCGGGGCCGGCGCTTCGTCGGCTTCAACCGGCGGGCCGCCTGGGTCTGGTTCACCACCTGCCGGATCGTCGTCGCCGACCCCGACCGCGAATTCGCCTTCGACGTCACCACCTTCGGCCTGCCGGTGGCCCGCTGGGGCTACCGGCTCGAACCGCAGGGCGACGGCACGCTGGTCACCGAGTACTGGATCGACCACCGCCGCGGAGGGGCGGGCGCCGCCACGGCCGAGACGCTCGGCCTGATCTTCAGCGGCACCCCCGCCGCGCAGCGCGCCGAACGCAACCGGGCCGGCATGCGCACCACGCTGCACCGCCTGCGGGACGCCTGCCTGCCACCGGCCTGACGGACCGTCCGCTGCCGGGCGGTGGCGGCCCGGCTCCGGGCCGGTCTCAGGCCGGTCTCAGACCGGGGTCGGGCCTGCCGCGGCCCGGTCCGGGCGGCGGCGCTGCGCGGCGACCGAGGTGTGCAGCGGGCCGTCCGGCGCGGCCGGCGCCGCGGGGCCGTCGGGGTCGCCGCCGAACTCCGCCACCGCCTCGGCGACGATGCCGCTCAGCTGCTCGTGGTGGGCGCCGCGCCAGTACACCTGCTCGCAGGCCGTGCACTGGGCGAAGACGTCGAACGAGCGCTCGGTGCCGTCCTCCAGGT
Source organism: Streptomyces sp. NRRL B-24484 (assembly GCF_000717715.1). Taxonomy (GTDB): domain Bacteria; phylum Actinomycetota; class Actinomycetes; order Streptomycetales; family Streptomycetaceae; genus Kitasatospora. Next base: position 148,265 of record NZ_JOAI01000011.1, read on the forward strand.
GCTCGCGGACGGAGGTCTTGGCGACCTCGCGCAGCGTCCCGTTGCAGGCGGTGCAGCGCGTCCAGGGGGCCAGCGGGGGAGCGAACCGGGAGAGCACGTCCCGCAGTTGGTCGGCCGGGCGGTGGCTGTACACGTAGGCGCCGGCCCAGAGCTCCCGGCGGTGCAGCAGCCCGCGGTCCCGGGAGAGCAGCACGCGCTGCTCGTCGGCGGACCGGGCCGCCAGCGCCGGATCGCCGATGTCGGTGCTCTCGTAGGCGGCGTCCACCCCGAGCAGCCGCAGCCGCCGGGCCAGGGTGCCCAGGTGGACGTCGAGCAGGAAGCGCGGCGGCCCGGGCAGCCGCTGCGGCCGGGCGACGGCGAGGACGGAGACCTGCTCACCCGGCGCGGGCACGTGGGAGGCGTCCGCGGCCGCCCCGTCCACGACCAGGCCGCCCACCTCGGTGAGCGGCACGCCGAGCGACTCCACGACGTGCCCGAGGGTCGAACTGCCGTCGGTGGTCACCGCCGACCGGCCCGCCCGCCTGCGCACGTTCACGAAGACGTGCAGCTCGGGGACGAACTCGATCCGGATCTCCGCTCTCTCCACACGCCCAGGATGCCAGGACGGCGGTGCGCCGGTCGCCCCATTTCCGGACCGGCGCGCCCACGGGCGTCAGCGGGCCCGCCGGGCCCGTTCGAAGTGGTCGACCCGGGCGGCCGTCCGCTCCGCCGGCCGGGGCAGGTCGCGGCTCGGCGACCTTCGTACCGGCCCCGACGTGGCCGAGGAGCTCCTCGACGAGCGCGGCGAACCCCGTCCTGGCCGCCCCGACGGGGCTCCGGGCCGGGCCCGTCCGTCGTCCCTGGTCCGTGCGGTGGCCTGCATCCGGATCGCGCAGTTCCCCGGGCCCCACGAGGCACCCCGAGGTCGGCGAACGGTGCTGCCGGGGGGTGCGCGTGACGGGCCGTCCGTCGCGCGGCCGGGTGGTCAGCCGTGGTCCTGCCCGTGGTGGACGGTGAGTTCGCCGAGCGGGGCCAGGGCCGCCGCCGGGTCGCCCGGTCGGTCGCGGAGGACGGTGTCCAGGAAGGCCAGGCACGCGGCCGCCGTCAGCCGGGGGCCGTCGGTGCGGTCGAGGGTGCCGACCAGTGAAGGGAACGGCGGCAGGTAGAGCGGGGCGTCGGTGAAGGTGAGGTGCGCCGTACCCGGCACGGTGAGCCGGTAGGAGTCGGCCGTGTCGAGATCGAGGACCTTCTGCAGGGCGGGCAGGTAGTCCGGGTCGGTCTGCGGCCCGATCTCCTGGGTGAGGGCGAGGACCGGGCGGTGGAGGGGCTGCGGGGCGGGGTCGTGCGGGTTGCCGTCCAGGTCGATCGCGGCGGCGAAGCCCGCGTCCCGGCGGGCGGCCAGCAGTGCGGCGGCCCCGCCGAGCGAGTGGCCGGCCGCCGCGACCCGTGCGGTGTCGAGTCGGCCGGCCAGCGGGTCGGCGTCCTGCCCGCGTCCGATCCGCTGCAGCCGGCCGAGGACGAAGCCGAGATCGGCGGCACGGACCTCCTTCCAGCCGACCGCCCGCCGCTCGTCCTCGGCCCGGTCGCCGGTGGACGCCACCCGGGTGGGGACCGTCCGGCCGTCGGCCAGCACCACCGCGGCCGAGTCGTAGGGGTGGTCGAGGCCGGCCACCACGTAGCCGTGGCTAGCCAGTTCCTCCGCCAAGGCGGTGTTCTGGCCGCGCACCCCGCCCAGGCCGGGCGAGAACAGCACCACCGGGAACCGCCCGCCGTCGACCGCCACCGCGGCGTCCGGAACGGACCGGGTCCGGGCGCGGGCCGGGCCGTCCAGCAGGAGGCCGGGCAGCCCGGCGTACCCGGCCAGGGCGTCGGCGACCGTCCGGGACTCCTGCTCCGTCCGCCCCAGGTAGTGCGCCCGGGCCGCCCCGGGTCCGGGCGCGGCCGGGTACCAGAGCTGGACGACGACGGTGCGGCGGTCGTCCGGGTCGGCGGTGGCCGGCTCCGGGCGCTGCCCGTCCGTCCACTCCACGACCCGGGTGCCCACCGGGTACGGGCCGGTCGGCCGGGGGAAGTCCGGCACCGGGAACGCCCAGGTCGCCGCCGGGCCCGCCGCGACCAGCAGGAGGCAGGCCGCCGAGGCCGGCACCGCCAGCCACCGTCGGGCCCGGCGCGGTGCGCGGCCCGACCGCCGCGGCAGCAGCGGGGCGACCGCGAACGGCCCGACCAGGAGGGCCGCGGCGAGGACCGGCGCCAGCTGCCAGCGCAGCCCGCCGGTCAGCGCCGCTGTTGCTCCGCCGGCCAGGACGGCGACCCCGCCGGCCGCCGCCGTCACCCGCCGGGCACCCGGCGGCAGCCACCGCACCAGCACCAGCGCCACCGCCCCCAGCACCGCCAGGAGCTCAGGACCGGTCATCCGAAACCACGTCATGTCCTCGATCACCCGGCCATGCTGGCCGGGCGCGGCCCGCCGCCGCATCGCTCCGAGGTCGCTCCCGCGTACATCCGGAGACCAATCCCGGAGCCGCCCGACCTCCACCTTGCGGCGTACACGGGTCGTCCCCTCGCGGCTGTCCCGCCGGCGGACCGGCCGCCCCCGTCAGTCGGCGGTGGCCTTCCGGGTGCGGTGCCGGGAGATCCGGCCGGCCGTCACGGGGACGACGATCCACAGGACCCAGGCGTACTGCGTCGCGAAGAACAGCGGGACGGACAGGCCGAAGCCCAGCAGCAGCCCGTACAGCACCGGGTCCCCGGCCTCGATCATCTCGGGCGGGACGTCCGGGTCGCGCAGCTGCTGTGCGGTCATCCGGCGCTCCATCGCGATCACCGAGGCGTGCGCCAGGAACTGCAGCAGGGCGTAGAAGCCGAACCGCAGGCCGACGGTGTCGGTGTCGTCCCCCTCGGTGGTGAGCAGTTTGGTGGCGAAGGGGTTGAGCACGATCGTGAGCAGCCAGCAGGCGTTGACGGTGCGCAGCCGTTCGTCGGTGCGCTCGGTGTACCGGAAGGCCCGGTTGTGCTGGCCCCAGGCGGCGGCGATCGCGACGAAGCTGATGAGGAAGGCCGTGTAGTGGTCGAGGTCCTCGCGGACGGCCGACCGGAAGGCGGCGACCGTCGCGCCCTCCGGCACCGGAAGTTCGAGCGCGAGCAGGGTGATGGCGATCGCCACCACCGCGTCCGAGAAGAAGACGAGCCGGTCCGCGGCGCGCGCCTCGAATTTCCGCAGTTTCCTGGCCTGCACGGCGTCCTCCCTGGTCGGTCCGGCCCATCCTCGCCGCGGGCGGTGCCCCCGCGGCCGCTACGACACGCTCTCGGCCGCGCCGCGGCCCGCGCGGGCGACGGCCGGCCGGGAGAGCACCGTGACCGCGACGGAGAGGGCGGCCAGCACGGTGATCGCCGTCCCGGTGCCGAGCAGCTGGGCGAGCCCGCCGGCGAGTGCGGCGCCGACGCCCTGCCAGGTCGTCCGCCCGGCCGACTCCACCCCCTGCACCTGGCCGCGGACCCGCCCGGGCGTCAGCGCCAGCAACTGCTCCTGCAGCGGCAGGGTCGCCGCGAACCCGGCGCCCGCCGCGAACACGGCTGCCACCAGCACGGCCGTCGGCGGGCGGAGCGCGAACAGCAGGAACGGCACGGCGAGCAGCAGCCGCAGCGGGAACGCCAGACGGCGGCGCAGCCCGGCCGGGACGAGCCGGCCCACCACCAGGTCGCCGCACATCATGCCCGCCGAGACGGCCGCCAGCAGGACACCGGCGCGGTCCGCGGCGAACGGCACGAACAGTGCCTCGCAGCCGACCACCAGCCCGTTCGGCACCCACAGGTTCAGCAGCAGCGCCCGGCGGCCCGGATCGGCGAAGAGCAGGGCATGGGTCGCCCACGTGCTGCGCAGGCCCGGCCGCCGGACCGGACCGATCGGCCGCTCCCGGACACCGACCGCCACCACCAGCAGCGACAGCGCGCTCAGCCCGGCCGCCACGGCGAGCACCCGCTGCGGATCCAGCTGCTGCAGCAGCGCCGCGCCCCCGGCGGTGCCGAGGACGGTCAGGCCGCCGGAGGCGATGTTCATCAGCGAACGGGCCGGCGCGTACCCGGCGGCGGGCACGGCCGCGGCCAGCAGCCCCATCCGGGTGGCCGTCCCCAGCGACTGGACGAAGCCGAGCACCACGAGCACGCCGAACCGGCCGACCAGGGGCAGACCGGGCACCGCCTGCGCGGCCGTGCCCGCCAGCGCCACGCCGTGCAGCACCAGCAGGGTCCGGCGCGGACGGCGCCCGTCGGCGACCGACATCAGGGTCAGCGCACCCAGGACGGTCGCGAAGGTGGCGCCGTACATGCTCACCGCCGTGAGGAACGGCGAGCCGGTCCGCCGGCCGACGAGGGTGCCGAGGGCGAGGCCGGCGAGCGCGTTCGCGGCCACGGTCAGGGCGAAGCTCGTGAACAGGGCGGCGAACTGCCCGGTGCGGAGCAGCGCGCGGTAGCCGGTCGGGGTGGATGCGGGAGGTGCGAGAGTGTCGGAAGGCATGAAAAAAGCCTCCGGACCCACCCGTTGTGCGGGGGCCGAAGGCGACGCGTTCATGATAGCAGACGCGGCGCCCGGAAAATCGTTTGCGCCCCTCGCTCCGGCCGGGTAGAACTCCGGGCTGACGGAACGCCACCGATGTCGGAGGAGAGGAGGGCCGGCGATGACCAGCAGGACGACCGCGCACGGACCCTCCCGGGCGGCGCAGCAGCGCTGACCGGAGCGGCCGGGCGCACCACCTCACGGAGCGTGCCTTGACCGCAGTACCCGCACCACCTGTCCCTTCCACCCCCGGCGGCACCGTGCTGCGCCCGATCACCGGGCCGGACGAGGTCGAGCTGTTCAACCGGCTGCCGTACGCGTTCAACCACGAGATCGCCGGCGACCTCGCCGCCGGTCGGCGACGCCCCGAGCTGCTCTGGACGGCGCTGGACGCCGACGGGCGGCTGCTCGCCCGGGCCGGCTGGTGGTGTCCGCCCGGCAGCACCGAGCCGCTGCTGCTGGACGTGCTCGACCACGTGCCCGGTCACCGGGCCACCGCGGAGGCCCTGCTGCGGCGCGCCCTGGCCGCGGTCGTGCCCGAGGGCACCGTCCCGCCGAAGTACACCCGCTTCCTGCCGGCCGGCTGGCGCGAGGACCCTGCGGTGCGCGCCGTCGTCGACGGCCCGCTCTCGGTCGTCGAACGGCTCGGCGCCGTCCCGTTCGTGGAACGGCTGCGCCTGGAGTGGCGCGCCGGCACCCCCGTGCCGGACCCCACCGGCCGGCTGCGCATCCGGCCCGCCGCCGGCGAGGCGGAGGTGGTCGACCTCTGCACCGGGATCCTCGCCGGCACCCTGGACGCGTACAGCCGCGACGACCTGAGCCGGATGACGGCCCGGGAGGCCGCGCAACAGCAGTACGACGAGGAGTTCGCGCAGTACACCACCCCGCGGGCGTGGTGGCGGGTCGCCGAATCGGCCCGGACCGGCGAGCCGGTGGGCCTGGTGGTCGCGGCCCGCAACGCCTACCGGCCGATCATCGCCTACCTGGGCGTGCTGCCAGGCCACCGCGGCCGGGGCCTGGCCGAGGAGCTCCTCGCGGAGGGCACCCGGGTGCTGGCCGCGGCCGGCGCCGAGGTGATCCGGGCCTCCACCGACGTCGGCAACACACCCATGGCGGCCGCCTTCGGCCGGACCGGCTACACCGCGTTCGAGCACGAGTACGTCATGACCTGGGGCTGAGCCCGGGTGTCCCGCCCGCACGGGTTGTGGATGGCGGCGGCTACGGTGCCGGGCGTGAACGACACGGGGCGGACGGTACGACGGCGGGTGGTGCGGGCGGCGCGGGCGGGGTGAGTGGGGGTCGGCTGCCGGAGTGGTACGCGGTCCGGGCCGACACTCCCACCGCGGATCCGCGGCTGCGGCAGACCCTCACCGGCCACGACGGCCCGGTGAAGGCGGTGGCCGTCGCCGTGTTCGACGGCCGCCCGGTGGTGGTGTCGGCGGGCCGCGACACCACCGTCCGGGTCCGGGACGCGGCGACCGGGCAGCACCTGCACGCCCGGCCGTCCGGACGCACCGACCGGCTCACCTCCGTCACCGCCGGCGGCGACCGCACCGTCGCCGTACGGGACCTGACCACCGGTGAGCCCGTCCACGAACCGCTCACCGGACACACCGGCCGCGTCACCGCCGTCGCCACCGCCCTGCTGGGCGGACGCCCCGTCGCCGTCACCGGCAGCCGGGACCGGACGGTGCGGGTGCGGGACCTCACCACGGGCCGCCCGATCGGCGAACCGCTCACCGGCCACACCGACTGGGTGACCTCGGTGTCCGTCGCGGAGCTCGACGGAACCCCGGTCGCCGCGAGCACGGCGCGCGACGGCACCCTGCGGCTGTGGGACCTCGCGGAGATGGCGGCGATCGGCCGTGCGGAGATCGCGGCGGCGCCGTCCGCGGCAACGGCGGTGCTGGTCGGCGCGGCGGGCCGCCGGCCCGTGGCGGCCGTCCGCGAGGACCGGGCGGTGCGGTTCCTCGATCCGGTCACCGGCCGTGCGGTGGCCGCCGACCACCTGCTGCCCGAGCCCGTGCAGGCGCTCGCCGCCGCCCCGGACGGACGGCCGGCGGTGGCGTACGGGCCGCACGTCGCCGTCCTCGCACCGCGCTGACACGGGGAGGGCGGGGAGAGGAGGGCGAGGGCGATCCGGGCGGAGGCGCCGGGGCGGTGCGTCAGGGGCGAGGTCCGCTGCGGGCGCCGGCGCGGCGGACCGGCCGGATCAGTCGATCCTGCAGTCGGCCGGCTTGACGTCGTCCGGGCACGGGAAGCGGCTGACGGTCTTGGCGAAGGCACGGCCGGCGTCCACCACCGACTGCGGCACCCTCAGCTGCCAGCGCGGGCTCTGCACCAGCGCCTTCCAGCCGTCGAGGCCCAGCGGCGGCCGGTCGCGGGTGACCGTGATCGGCACCCCCTTCTGGCCCGTGTACTGGTCGAGCGTGGCGTTCGCGGCCACCACCTGGACGGTGACGCCGTCGGGCCGGGTCAGCTCGACCATCTCGTCGTACAGGCCCACCATGTCGGTGCCGGTGACGAACATCCGCACCCGGCCGCCGTCCGGCAGGTCCTCGGTCTTGCACAGCGGCTTCTCGTAGCCGGGCTTCCGGGTGCCCTCGTCGGAGCCGCCGTGCCAGTTCTCGCAGGTGACCGGGCTCGGCGCCCGGCCCCGACTCACGGTCAGCATGACCGTCGAGGCCCCGTGGCCGTCGTCGTACTCCAGCTCCACGTAGCGCTCGTCCGGCTTGGTGTTGAACTTCACGCCGAACGGGTTCAGGTTGCCCAGCCGGGCGCCCGGCGGCAGCAGGTCCGACAGGATCTTCGTCATCGCCTGCCAGGTCAGGTCCGCCGTTCCCGGTTCGGCCGCCGGGCTCGTGCCCGGTGACACCGCGCCCTTGCCGGGTTCCGCACCCGCGGCCCCTTTGCCGGTGGACGGACTCGCCGTGGCCGGGCCCGCCGCGGAGGCGCCCGCCGTCGGCGGCTGCGCCGTGCCACCGGACGACGGTCCGGCCACGCGGGCTCCGTCGGGCCGGGGCACCGCCACCGCGACCGCCGTCACCACGGCCGCCGCCACCGCCGCGGCGCCGGCCGCCTGCAGCATCCGCCGGGTGCGCAGCCGCCGCCGGCCGGCCCGCTTGCCCTCGGCCACCATCTCGCCGACGGGTGGGCTCAGTTCGTGGACGCTCTCGGCGAACATCCCGTTCAGGTCGTCCTCAAGACCCATCTCGCACTCCTCGTGCTCTCGCTCGTTCCTCAGTGCCGGAACAGCAGTTCGCGTTCCTCGCCCAGCAGTTCGCGCAGCTTGGCCAGGCCGCGCGTGTTCAGCCCCTTGACGGCGCCGACGCTGCAGCCGAGCGTCTCCGCCACCGATTCGAGGCTCTGGTCCTCCAGGTAGCGCAGCACCACGGCCGCCCGGTTGCGCGGGGGCAGTTGGCGCAGCGCCGCCAGCAGCGTCAGCCGCAGCTCGGCCGTCCGGCCGCCCTCGCGGCCGTCCGGCAGGTCCGGCACCGACCCGGTGGGGATCTCCCCGGAGCGGCGGAGCCGGCGCTGCGACAGGTAGGTCCGCAGCAGCACCTTGCGGGCGTACGCGTCGAGGCCGGAGTCCGGGACGCTGCGCCCGAGCCGGCCCCAGGAGGCGTAGAGCTTCGCGAAGGTGACCTGGACGAGGTCCTGTGCCTGGTGGAAGTCACCGCACATCAGGTACGCGACCTGGAAGAGCCTTCGCGCTCGTGTGGACGCGAACTCGTCGAAGTCGACTACCTCGTGCATCTGCTTCCCCCGGGCTGTACCTGTTCGGCCGATCTGCTGTCACCCTGACAAGACGCCTCGACCGGCGGCGGGGTCGCACGCGATCTGACGGACTTTTCGCTCGGGTGTGCGGGGGCCGGCGGGTGAGGCGTTCCGGGTGGGCGGCGGACGGTGCGTGCGCGGGACCGGGTCCGTGCCGCGGGGCCGCCGCGCCCGCCGGGCCGTCGTCGGGACGCGGTCGGTAGGGTGCTGGTGCGGGCGGGGCGCACCGGCCCCGGCCTGCCCGAACGACCGAGAGGACGCCGCCATGCCGGCCGCAGCCGCCACCGGACCCGCCGGCCCGTCGATCGCCCGGTACGGCCTCGGCACGGCCGCCGTCGGCCGGCCCGGCTACATCACCCTCGGGCGGGACCTCGACCTGCCGGCCGAGCGCACCGTCGGTGCGCTGCGGGAGCGCACGCACGCGCTGCTGGACGCCGCCTTCGCGGCCGGGGTGCGGTACTTCGACACGGCCCGCTCCTACGGCCGGGCGGAGGAGTTCCTCGGCGAGTGGCTGGCCGCCCGTCCGGAGGCGGCGGCCGGGGCGGTGGTGGGCAGCAAGTGGGGCTACACCTACACCGCCGACTGGCACGCCTCGGGCGTGCCGGTGCACGAGGTGAAGGAGCACGCGGTCGCGGTGTTCGACCGGCAGGTGAAGGAGACCCGGGAGTCCCTCGGCGGCCTGCCGGACGTGTACCTCGTCCACTCGGTGACTCCGGACAGCCCGGCGCTGACCGACCCGGTGCTGCACGAGCGGCTGGCGGGGCTCGCGGCGGAGGGCGTCCGGGTGGGGCTGTCCACCAGCGGACCGGCCCAGGGCGAGGCCGTGCGGGCGGCGCTGGCGGTGGAGTTCGAGGGCCGGCCGCTGTTCGCCGCCGTCCAGTCGACCTGGAACCTGCTGGAGACCTCGGCGGCGCCGGCGCTCGCCGAGGCGCACGCGGCCGGCTGGCTGGTGGTGGTGAAGGAGGGCATGGCCAACGGCCGCCTCGCCGACCGGAACGCGACCGGCCCCGACACCGCCGCGCTGCGGGCGCTCGCCGTGCGCACCGGCGCCACCTGCGACGCCCTCGCGCTGGCGGCCGCCGCCGCACAGCCCTGGGCCGACCTGGTGCTGTCGGGCGCGGCCACCGCGGGACAGCTGGAGTCCAACCTCTCCGCCGCCGCGCTCGCCCTCGGGCCCGCCGACCTGGCCGGACTGGCGGTGCTGGCCGAGCCCGCCGAGGTGTACTGGCGGACCCGCGCCGGGCTGCCCTGGGCCTGAGCGGCCCCGCCTCCCTTCTGCAGCGCCGGCGTGCCGCAGCGGCGGGCCACCCCGTTCCGGGGGCGGCCCGCCGCTGCGGCGGATCGGGGCGGGGCGGGGCGGGGCGGGTCAGCCCACCCAGCTGCCGGTCATGCCGAGCACCGCGGAGCCGTCCAGGTCGGTCAGCTTGGTGCCGGTGAAGCCGCGGGCCCAGTCGGAGGTCTGCAGGCGGAAGGCCGGACGCTCGGCGGTCAGCGCCTCGAGGACCGCACCCGCGGCCTCGTCCGGGGTCTGTGCGCCGTTGAGGAACTGCGCGACGGTGCGGCCGAGGTAGGCGCCGAGGGCGGGGGCGTAGGGACCGGCCGCGGCGACCTCGGCCTCCAGGTCGAGGCCGATGTTGTTGACGAACTCGGTGGCCACGGCGCCCGGTTCGACCACGCTCACGCCGACGCCGACCGAGGCGGCCACCGGGGCGAGGCTCTCCATGTAGCCCTCGACCGCGAACTTGGCGGCGCAGTACGCCTCGTTGAACGGCTGGCCGACGACACCGCCGACACTGGTGACGGTGATCAGCCGGCCGCCGGTGGCCCGCAGGTGGGGGAGGGCGGCCTTGGAGACGTTGAGGACGCCGAAGAAGTTGACCTCCATGACGGCGCGGACGTCCGCCACGGTCTCGTTCTCCAGGGTGCCGAGGTGTCCGGCGCCCGCGTTGTTGACGACGGCGTCGAGGCGGCCGTGGTCGGCGATCACCCCGTCGATCGCGGCGGCGACCGAAGCCTCGTCGACCACGTCGAGCCGGCGGACGTCCAGCTCGACACCGGCCTCGGCGGCGGCCTTGCGCAGCGCGTCGGCACGGTCCGGGTCGCGCAGGGTGGCGACCGTCCGCCAGCCGGCCCGGGCGGCGGCGACCGCGGCGGCGAGGCCGATGCCGGAGGAGGTGCCGGTGATCAGGACGACCTTGGAGGAGGACATGGTGGGTTCCTTCCGGAGCGGGGACGGGCGGGGAGCCGCGTCGACCCTTCGGTGTGTGCACACACACCATAAGCATTGCGTGCACACACACGCAAGTAGGTGCGTGTGCACGCACGCACGATAGAATCGCGCCCATGGCGACCAGGAAGCTCACCCCGGCGGAGATGTCCGAGGCCGACCACGCCTTCTACGGCCTGGTCTGGGCCGGCACCACACTGACCGAGCGCGTCGACCGCGCCCTCACCAAGGCCCACGACCTGCCGGTCTCCTGGTTCGAGGTGATGCTCTGGCTCGCCAACAGCACGGAGCCCGTCGCCGCCTCCGTCCTCGGCAACAGCACCATGCTCAGCCGCAGCCAGGTCTCCCGGGTGCTCGACGCGCTCCAGGCCCGCGGCCTGGTCTCCCGCACCCCGTCCGCCCGGGACGCCCGCTCCGTCGAGGTGGCCCTCACCCCGCAGGGCCGCGAACTGTTCGCCGAGGCCGACGCCACCCGGCGGGCCTGCCTGGCGCCCGTCTTCACCGACGTCCTCGACCAGCAGGACCTGGCGGCCCTCGGCACCGTCTGGCGCAAGCTCAAGGCCCACAAGGAGGGCTGACGTTCCGGCCCGGCGGCCGGGCCGCGCCCCGCGCCGTGCGGGACCGGCTCAGCGGTACCAGCCGCGGATCGCGTCCGCGCACTCCCGGACGCCCGCCGTCCCGTCGCGCAGCCGCGCCGCCAGCTCCGCCGCCTGTTTCGGCTCCGCGGTGACGATCACCCCGGACGCGCTGAGGTACGAGGCCGCGACCACCGCCGCGAAGTGCTCGTTGCCGAACTGCAGGGCCGGCACCCGGACCAGCTGGTGCATCAGCGCCGCCGCCCGCTGGTGCAGACCCCCGTAGACCGGGACCTCCATCACCTCGTCCACGTGCCGTGCGACGGCGGCCGCCAGCGACCCGTAGTCCGTCACGTCCGGGTCCGCGGGCAGGAACTGGTGCGCGACGTCGAGCAGCCACGCCCGGTCGATCCGCAGCATCACGCGGCGCTCGCCCTCCCCGCCCCGCCGGCCGTCCCCTGCTGCTGCGGGTACGGGCCGAACTCGGCCTCGAACGCCGAACCCCAGGCCTGCGAGAAGTGCGCCGCCGCGGTCAGGAACCGCTCGCGCCGCTCGTCGGCCTCCTCCGCCAGGATCCGCCGCGCGTACTCCGGCAGGCTCATCCCCGCCGCCTCCGCGCGCTGCTCCAGCGCCTCGTGGGCCTCGTCGTCGAGTCGGACGTTCAGCTGCTTCATACCGGCAGCGTAGCGGCGCGTACGCCGCTCTACAACGGGCCCGGCGCCGCCTCCCGGCCGACCGGCCCGGCGTCCCGTAGGGTGGCTCGCGTCCAGGTGGCCCGAGGCCGGAAGAGTCGCGCGTGACGGGTACGGAGAAGCCCGGCGGCGGGCCGCGGCAGCAGGGCGCGCAGCCCGGCACGGGGGACGGCGCCGCGGGCCCGCGCTCCTGGGCCCCGCTCCTCGCGGTGTGCACCGGGTACTTCATGGTCATCCTCGACGTGACGATCATCAACGTCGCCGTCCCGGCGATCGGCCGGGAGCTGGGCGCCTCGCTCACCGGCATCCAGTGGATCACCGACGGGTACACCCTCGTCTTCGCGGGACTGCTGCTCACCGGCGGCGCGCTCGGCGACCGGCTCGGCAACCGCCGGGTCTTCTGCGCGGGCGTCACCGTCTTCACCCTGGCCTCGGCCGCCTGCGCGCTCGCCGGGAGCGCCCCCGTCCTGGTCACCGCCCGCCTGGTCGAGGGCCTCGGTGCCGCGCTCATCGTGCCCGGCTCGCTCGCCCTGCTCCAGCAGTCCTACCCCGGCGCCGCCGCCCGCTCGCGCGCCTTCGGCCTCTGGGGATCCATGGCCGGCATCGCCGCCTCCGCCGGGCCGCTGCTCGGCGGCGTCCTGGTGAGCTCGGTCGGCTGGCGCTGGGTCTTCCTGATCAACCTGCCGGTCGGCGCAGTCTGCCTCGTCCTGACCCTGCGGCACGTCGCCGCCTCGCCGCGCAACCCCGCCCGTCCGGTGGACTGGCCCGCCCAGTGCGCCGTCGTGGCCGCGGTCGCCCTCCTCACCGCCGCCCTCAACGAAGCGGGCCGGCGCGGTTGGTCCGACCCGGCCGTGCTGGCCGCCGCGGGCCTGGCGGTGCTCTCCGCGGCCGCCTTCGCGGCCCGCGAGCGCTGGGCCCGCTCACCCGTCCTGCCGCCGCGGCTGCTGCGGTCGCGCGCGCTGAGCGGCGCCGCGGTGATCGGACTGCTCTTCAACTTCGCCTTCTACGGCATGGTGTTCACGGCCAGCCTGGACTTCCAGCACGAGCGCGGGTGGAGCGCGCTGCGCACCGGCGCCGCGCTCTTCCCCGCGGTCGCGATGACCATGTTCGCCTCCGCCCTCTCCGGCCGGCTGGCCCGCCGCACCGGCCACCGGCCGCTGGTCGTCGCCGGGCTGCTCGTGGCGGCGGCGGGCCTCGCGGTCTGGGCCGCCGCCGGGCCGGACCCGGCCTACCCGGTGCTCGTCCTGCCGATGATGGCCGCGGGCTTCGGCACCTCCTTCGCCCTCACCGGCACGACCACCACCGCGATGACCGCAGCCCCCGCCGCGTACGCGGGCACCGCCTCCGCCCTCTTCAACACCACCCGCCAGATCGGCAGCGCGGCGGGCGTCGCCCTCGGCGGCACCCTGCTCGCCACCGCGGCGACCTACGGCGCGGGCCTGCGCACCGCCATGGCCGTCGGCGCCGCCGCCTACCTCGCCGCCGCCGTCCTCGGCCGGTTCTGCGTCCCGCCCCGGCCGCCCGGGCACTGACCGTCGATGCCCGGCCGCCTCCGGCGGGGCCGCAGCCGGCCCGGCGGGGCCCCACAGGACCCGCAGGGCATCCGGAGCTGTCGGGTCATCGGAGGGCGAGGCAGCGGGAGAGGTGCAGGGCTGCTTCCAGCAGGGCCGTGGTGCGGTCGTCGAGGGCGGTGCGGCGGTGGGCGATCACCGTCTGCAGGGCCTCGGTGCTGCCGGTGCGGCGCAGGTCGTCCAGGACGGACTTGATCTGCGGCAGCCGGTAGTGCGCCCGCCGCAGGACCGCGGTGACCCGTGCGTCCCGGACGTCGGCCGCGTCGAAGCTGCGGTAGCCGGTGCCGCGCTCGCGCCCGGGGGCCAGCAGGCCGGCCGCCTCCCAGGTGCGCACGGCGGACGTCCGGACCCCGAGCAGCGCGGCGACCTCCCCGACCCGCAGGCGGGCCGACGGCCGCTGCGGCCGCCCCGGCGACCGGTCCGCGAGCGCCTCCAGGGCGGCGCCGGTGGCGGCCAGGGCCTGCCGTTCGCCGTGCAGCCCGGCGTGGGCGGCGTCCAGCAGGGCGAGCGCATCGGACCGCTCCCCGGCGTGCACCGCCAGCATCACCGCCCGGGCCTGCTGCGGGCCGCACCCCCGGGCCAGGGCCCGGTAGGCCAGCAGCGCGTCGAGATGGGTGCCGTCGAAGCGCCGGTACCCGGCGGCGGTCCGCGGGGCGGGCGGCAGGATCCCGGCGTCCGCGTAGTTGCGGATCTGCTGGGTGGAGATCCCGGCGGCCCGCGCCATGTCCACCGGGCGGTGTCCCGACCCCCGCTGCTCCGCCACCGGCCCCTCCTCCTCCGACCTTCCAGCCGATTTGAAGGTTAACGGCCGGTCGGCCCCGTGTGGGAGCCGCACATCCGGTGCCAACTGCCAACAAGCACTTCAATGGAAGACTTGAAGCCATGGATCTGACCACCGAGAACGGGATCACCGCGTACGTCCGGAGCCTGCCCGGCGTCGTCGCCGTCACCGCCGATGCGGCCGGGGGCGCCCCCGAGGCCGCCTGGGGCGACACCTTCTTCTTCCACGACCCGGACGGCGACTCCCCGCGCCGGATGCCGTTCGCGACCCTGGTGACCAAGGACTACGCGGGCTTCGACACCGCGTCCGAGCTCGACCGCCCCGGCGTCTTCCGGTTGAACGTCTCCGTCGGCAAGGCCGCCTTCGAGGAGCTGATCGGCCACCCGCCCGCCGCCCACCAGGAGCGGCAGGACGCCTACGACCACACCGCCACCGACCGGTTGCTGCCGCACCCCGCCTACGCCGTCCAGGGCTGGGTCTGCATCCTCAACCCCGGCCCCGCCACCGCCGACCTCGCCCGGTCGCTGCTGGCCGACGCGCACGCCCGCGCGGCCCGCGGCCACCGCCGCTCCGGCTGACGGCGGCCGCGGGCCTTCGGGAGAGGGGCGCGGCCCCGCTCCGTCCGCTGCTACATGCCCTCGGTGATCCAGTCACGGTAGGCGGCGGCGGACAGCATGCCCTTGAGGTCGGCGCCCTTGGCTAGCTCGATCTCGACCAGCCAGCCCTCGTCGTAGGGGTCGGTGTTGACCAGTTCGGGGTCGCCCTCCAGGTCCTCGTTCCTGCCGACGACCTTGCCCGCCAGCGGTGCGAAGACGTCGGAGACGGATTTCACGGACTCGACGGTGCCGAAGGGCTCGCCGGTGTCCAGGGCCCGCCCGACCGACGGGAGCTCGACGAACACCAGGTCGCCGAGCTGCTTCTGGGCGTGGTCGGTGATGCCGACCCGCACCCGGCCGTTGCCGAGTTCGCGCACCCACTCGTGGTCCTTGGTGTACTTCAGGTCGTCCGGGATGTTCGCCATGAGGCCCTCCGTGGTGCGGCCGCCCGGCCGCGGCTCGGCGCCCGAGGAACGGGCGTTCCCGCCGAGACTGCAACAGGCCCCGGTGCGGAAGCCGGGATTGTCACTCGACCGGGTGGGTCGCACACGGAGGGCGTGTCGGCCCCGGACACCGCGGCCGGTGTCCACCCGGTGCCGGCCGTCGGCGAGAATGATCACCGTGGATCTCGACCTGGCGCAGGTACGGGCCTTCGTCGCCGCCGCCGACCACCTGCACTTCGGGCGGGCGGCCCGGGCGCTCGCCCTCACCCAGCAGGGCCTCTCCAAACGCATCGCCCGACTGGAGGACACCCTCGGCACCCGACTGTTCGACCGCACCGGCACCCAGGTCGGCCTCACCCCCGCCGGGCTCCGCTTCCTCGACCCGGCCCGGGCCGCGCTGGCGGCCGGCAGCGCCGCGGTCGACGCAGTCCGGCACGGCGGGAGCCCCGTCCGGGTCGACCTCTGGGGGCACCTGTTCGAGCCGCTGCGCACCGTCCGGGCGGTCCTCGACGACGGGGCCGGCCCGCCCGCCGAGGTCGGCCCGGGACGGGACCTGCCCGGCGTCGCGGCCGCCCTGCTGCGCGGCGAGACCGACGCCGGGTTCGGCCGGTTCCACCCGCTCGACGACGGCCTGCACCGCTCGCTCGCCCACCGCCCCGTCCGGTACGAGCCGGTCGACGCGGTGCTCCCGGCCCGTCACCCGCTGGCCTCCGCCCGGCGGCTGCGCCCCGCCGACCTCGCCGGACTGCGCCTGCTGCTGCCCGCCGCGGCCGGCCGGCTGGACTTCCTGGGCGCCTTCGCCGCGCGGTTCGGCATCCCGGTGGAACCGGGCGGGGCGAACCTCGGCCCGGACCACCTGCTGGCGCGGGTCCGGGCCGGTGGGGACGGCTTCGCCCTGCTGCCCGCGGAACTCCCGCTCGGGCCCGTCACGGGCACCGCGGTCGTGCCCCTCGTCGACCCGACACCGCTCTACGCCTGGTCCCTCGTCTGGCACCGGGACCGGCCGCACCCGGGCGTGCCGGCCCTGCTCGACGCCTTCACCGCGGCCGGGCGACGGCGCCGCTGGCTGGAGTACCGGCCCGGCCGCGACTGGCTCCCCGAGGCGGACCGGCCCGCGGCCGCGGCGGACCGGACGCCCTGACCTCCCGCGGCGGGTCCTGACGCGCGGTACTCGTCCCGGCCGTCACCTGCCTGGTCGACATCTCCCGCCACCCCGACGCGCGCCGCCGGCCGGCGCGGACGTGGACGGCGACCTGCCTGCTCGGCAACGTCCTCGGGGTGGTCGCGTACCTGCCGGACGGGCGCAGCCTGCGCCGCTGACCCGGGCCGGGGCCCGGTGCGCGCCCGCAGGCCGATCCGGGCACGGTGTGGAACGGTGGGACGGGGGCCGGCGGTGAGAGGAGCAGTCCATGTCGTCGAAACGGCGTCGCAAGAAGAAGGCACGTGCCAGGCGCGGAGCGAACCACGGCCGTCGCCCACAGTGCTGAGCACCCGCGGAGCGGTCACCGGCGCAGGCCGGTGACCGCTCTCGCACGTGCAGGTCCGGTCAGGGCCGGCACTGGCCGGTGCGCGGGCCCGTCGTGGTGGTGCCGGCGGTGGACGGCGCGGGGAGGTTGCCCTCGCAGTGCAGCGGGCCGGAGACGGCGTTCGCCTCGAAGGCCGGTCCGGCGCCACCCGCGTTGTCGGTGATCCGGACCGGGCCGGCCAGGGTGTTGGCCACGGCGCGGAGGCCGCCGGTGTTGGCGTCGAGCGTCAGCGGCCCGGTGAGCGCGTTGCCGCCGCAGCCCGTCGCCGCGGCCGGGTCGCGGTCCGCGCCGAACAGCACCGGCCCGGTGGTGCCGGTGATCGCCACCCGTCCGGTGAGGCCGGTGCCGCAGACGGTGAGGGCCAGGGCGCCGTCCGCGGTGAGCGGTCCGGTGAGTTCGGCGCCGGAGACCGCCAGCGCCCCGCCGGGCCGGACGGTGACCGGGCCGGTCTGCCGCGCACCGGCGGCCAGGCAGAGCGACTGGCCGGGTGCCACCGTCAGCGGTCCGGTGCGGGCGCCCGTGAGGCAGGGGCCGCTGAATCCGACGGTGAGCCCGGCGGTCGCCGTTCCGTCCGGCGCGAAGGACGGATCGCCGTCGTAGCGGGCGGTGACGGTGTGCGCCCCGGGCTGCAGGGCCGCCGTGGTGAACCGGGCGCGGCCCGCCGCCAGCGGGACGGTGGCCAGCTCGGTCGGGCCCTCCAGGAAGGTGACCGTCCCGGACGGGGTGCCCGGCCCGTTGGACCCGACCTCGGCGGTCAGGGTGACGGGGTGCCCGAACAGCGGGACGGCCTTGTCCGGGGTGAGGGTCGTCGAGGCGCGGTACCGGAACGAGACCGCGGCCCGGCCGTTGCCGTGGTTGACGCCCGGCAGCAGCACGGCGCCGCCCGCGGCCGGTGCGGCGTAACTGCTGCCACCGCCACCGCCCGCGCCGTACAGGTTGCCCGGGTTGCCGCCGCCGGAGCCGCCCGCACCGCCGTACCAGCCGCCGCCGCCACCTCCGCCGCCGTTGCCGCCGCGGGCGCCGTTGCCGCCGGGCCCGCCGCTGCCGGGATCGGGCAGACCCGTGTTGGGATCGGTGTCGCCGCCGGACACCGGCCCGGTCGTGCAGTCCCCGTGGGTGGAGATCTCGGAGAAGGTCGCGGCGGGCCCGGAACTCGCGCCGGGGGTCCGCACGGTGGCGGCGACCGTGTCGGCGGACGCCGCCGTCGGCAGCAGCACGGCGAGGACGGCCGCCGCCCCCAAGGCCTTGCCCGCGGCGGAACGTCGCAGGAATCCCCTGACCATCGGCACTTCCCTTCCCGGGGCCGCCTCTGCGGCGGCCCGGTGGCACGGATCTGATCCGGCCTCACGTCCGTGAGGCGCTGCCATCCTCCGGCCCGCCGCGGAGGGCGGGCCATTGGTGATCCGCACGGCGCCGCGCCGCCGCGGCCGGGTGATCGACCAGGGCTCGTCCGGCGCTCCGCCGTGCGCGGCGGGAGGTGTCGGACGAATCCGGGGGCGTGCGGGCGGGCGGTCGGGTCGGTCAGCCGTCGGATCCGTCGGACGGGTCGGACGGTTGGCGGAGCGACCCCGTCCAGCCGGCGCCGGGGTCCACCACCGCGCACACCGCCTGCGTCTTCGTCCGCACCACCGTGGTGTTGCCCTGCGGCAGCAGGACGTCGACCCCGGCCGTCGCGGGCAGCCGCCGCCCGGCGGCGACGGAACTGCGCACCAGCGCACCGCAGTCCGTCCGGGCCTTCGCCTCCTGGTCGGCCGTGCCGCCGGCCACCGCCTCCCCGAGGTCGACGAGGCCGAGGACCTCGCCGTGGTGGGTCCCGGCGCACGGCACGGCCGTGACCTCACGGGCCAGCCCGGCGTCGGCGGACTGCAGGCCGAAGCAGTCGCCCGCCCGGAGGTCGTAGCCGCTGACCGTCCGGACCTGGTCACTGTCGGACCCCCCGCCGTCGACCACCAGGTACATCGCCGCCCAGACCGTGCTCAGCACGATGCCCGCCACCGCGAGGGCGCGGCCGCTGCGCTCGGTGCCGCGCAGCCGCAGCAGCGCCACCGCTCCCGCGACCAGGCCGGCCGGCCACAGCGGCCCGATCAGGCCCACCACCGCGGAGGCGACGGCCAGCCGGCTCCAGGCCGGCCGGGCCTTCGGGTCCGCCTCCACCGGCCGCCGGAGGAACGAGGCCAGCGCGGCCGACCGGGCGTCGTCCCCGGCGGCCGGCCCTGCCGTGCCGCCTCCGGACGCCTCGTCAGTACCGTTGTTCGCCTCCGCAGTCATGACCCCTCCCCGGGTACTCGGCCCCCGCCCGGACGTGTTCCGTGCGGGGCCGGCGCGTAGTGGATCACACCGGACGGGTCCGGGTCCAAGGGATTGCCGGACCGTTCGGGCACCGGGGGCACCCGGCCCCGCCGGGCGGGGGATCATGGACGCTGCGACAGGAGGGGGACGCGATGGGGTGGGTTGCGGAGTGGGCCACCGGACCGGTCGGCGGCGGATTCGCCGGGACGGTCGGGGCGGTGGACGGAGGCGGTCACGGGGCACCGGTGAACGCCGTTGCCGTGGTGCTCGTCGGCGGCCGGCCGATGGCAGCGACCTCGGGTCAGGACGGCCGGGTCCGGTGGTGGGACGCGGCGGACGGGCGACCGCTCGGGGCGTTCGAGACGGGCCGGTACACCACCCTGGCGACGGCGGTGGTCGCCGGGCGCCCGGTCGTGCTGACCGTCGGCGACTACGACCCGCGGTTCGTCCGGGACCCGGAGACCGGCGCCTGCCTGTGGCACCTCCCGGTCGACGACGCCGTCTCGGTGGCGGTCCACGACCTCGGCGGCCGGCCGGTCGCGGTCACCGGCCACGAGGACGGCGGCACCAGGCTCTGGGACCTGGCCGACCGGTGCGCCACCGGCCCCGTCCTGACCGGTCACGACCACGGCGTCCGTGCGGTCGCGGTGGCGGTCGTCGACGGTCGTCCGCTCGCCGCCACCTCCAGCGGCATGGACGTCGACCAGAGCTGGGACCTCGACGTGCTGGTGCACGACCTGACGGACGGTCGCCTGCTCGCCCGGCTCCCCGCCGCGCCGACGTCGGCGGTGAACGCCCTCGCCCTCGCCGCCGTGCGCGGCCGGGCCGTCGCGGCGACCGGGGACTGGGCCGGAACGATCCGGCTGTGGGACGTCACCGCGGGCACCGGACTCGTCCCCGCTCCGGCCCCGCACCGGGGCATGTTCGGGGCGCTCGCCGCGGGGGAGTGGGCCGGCCGGCCGGTGCTGGCCTCCGGCGGCGACGACGGCACGGTACGGCTCACCGACCTGACCACCCGCTCCCCGCTCGGACCGGACCTCCGGCTGCCCGGCCGGGCGGCCGCGCTCGCCCTGCTGCCGGAGGGGCGGCTGCTCGCCGCCGTCGACCGCGAACTCGTCCTGCTCGCCCACCGCCCCGGGGTCTGACCGGGCGGATCAGCCGTCGGCGGCGTTCAGCCGGTCGGCGAGCAGGATCGCGGTCACGCTGCCCGCCTCGGTGATCTCCCCCGAGCTCACCCGGGCGAGCGCCTCGGCCAGGGTGCAGCGGTGCACCGTCATCCCTGCCTCCGTGTCGTCCCTGGCCATCGTGCCCGCGGACAGCCCCGTCGCCAGGAACAGGTGGGTGACGGCGGAGGTGCTCGACGGCAGCGGGTGGATCGCCCCGAGCGGCCGCCACCGGGCCGCCCGCAGCCCCGTCTCCTCCTCCAACTCCCTTCGGGCCGCGGCCTCCGGCGTCTCGCCCGCCTCCACGCCGCCGCCCGGCAGGTGCGGCATCCGGCGCCCGGTCAGGTAGAAGTCGTCCTCGACCAGCAGCAGCCGCTGCTCGTCGTCGACCGCCACCGTCCGTACCGCGTCCGCCACTTCGACGTGCTCGTAGCGGAACGGCGGAGCGTCCGGCCCCTGCACGGTGTCCGCCAGCAGCCGGACGAACGGCCCGGTGTGCAGCACCTCCCGGCCCGTCCTGCGCCACCCGTCCGGTGCGCCACCCATCGTGCCTCCCCGTCTGCCGTCGCGTGCCTGCCTGCCTGCCGACGACGCTACGCGGGTCCGGCGCCGGGCGGGCGGAAGGCGCGGAACCCGGGTGGACGGCCTGGCCGGCGTGATCGTGAACAGGTCGGGACACCGGACGCCCGACGGGCCGGCCGGCACCGGGGCTCCCGTAGCCTGGCCCCTTCGAGGACACCGGGGGAACGCATGGCTACCGGGACTAATTGCAGTGCACCGGGCTTCAGTCCGGTGGTGAGGCGATTCCGAGCCCTGCTCTGACGTCAGCGGTGGGCGCTCTCCCGCACTGTGGACGGTGCCCACCGCGGGTGTTCAGGTCGGGCGGTTCTGCTGCTCGATGTACTGGTGGACCGCCGGCAGGGGGGCCGCCGACGGAGCCGGCGAAGTGCGAGCCGGACCAGAGGCGCTGCGCCTGCCAGTAGTGCTTGACCAGGTCGGGAAACTCCTGGCGCATGCGGCGGGAGCTGACGCCCTTGAGGCTGTTGACCAGCTTGGACAGGGCGACCTTGGGCGGGAAGTTCACGAGCAGGTGGACGTGGTTGTTCTCGCCGTTGAACTCGACCAGTTCGACCTCGAAGTCGGCGCAGACGCTCCGCATGATCTCTTCGAGCCGGGTCAGGTGCCGGTCGGCGAATACCTTGTGCCGGTACTTCGTCACGGAAACCAAATGCGTATGCAGGAGGAAGACGCAGTGTCTGCCAGTGCGAATGTTCTGATACCCGGTCATAAACCAACTGGTACGGTGCCGTTGTGCAGCTCAGGTACTCCTTCCGCGTCTATCCGACGGTCGGTCAGCGCTCGGCGCTGGCGCGTGCGTTCGGGTGTGTGCGGACGGTGTACAACGATGCGCTGCGCGCCCGCGAGGAAGCCCGCGCCGCCGGGTTGCCGTTCCCGAAGACGGGTGACCTGTCGAAGGCGCTGATCACCGAGGCGAAGAAGACCCCGCAGCGGGCGTGGCTCGGCGAGGTGTCGGCCGTCGTGTTGCAGCAGTCCCTGCGGGACCTGGACACCGCGTACCGGAACTTCTTCGACGGCCTCAAGGGGAAGCGCCCGCGCATGGGCGCGCCGCGCTTCAAGTCACGCAAGGACACCGGGCAGGCACTCCGGTTCACCGCGAACGCCCGGTGGAAGATCACGCCGGGCGGGAAGCTGTCCCTGCCGAAGGTGGGCGACCTGGACGTGAAGTGGTCGC
>NZ_JOAI01000012.1 GCF_000717715.1 Streptomyces sp. NRRL B-24484
GGGGGCGTCGTTGGTGCCGTCGCCGGTCATCGCGACGAGCTTGCCGCCGGCCTGCTCCTTCTTGATCAGCGCCATCTTGTCCTCGGGGGTGGCCTCGGCGAGGAAGTCGTCCACGCCCGCCTCCTCGGCGATCGCCCGGGCGGTCAGCGGATTGTCGCCGGTGATCATGACCGTCCTGATGCCCATGCGGCGCAGCTCCTCGAAGCGCTCCCGCATGCCCGCCTTCACCACGTCCTTGAGGTGGACCACACCGAGGACCCGCGGTGCCCTGCCTCCGTCCTTCTCGGCGACCACCAGGGGGCAGTCCTCGGCCAGCCTCGCCGACATCCTGGAACGCGTGCTGGACAAGGGCATCGTCATCGCCGGAGACATCCAGATCAACCTCCTCGACATCGAACTGCTCACCATCGAGCTGCGTCTGCTGATCGCCTCCGTGGACAAGGCCAAGGAGATGGGCATCGACTGGTGGGAGCACGACCCCTCCCTGTCCTCCCGGGCCGGGAGTCGGGAGCCGCTGGAGGAGGAGAACCGGCTCCTGCGCGAACAGCTCGAGGCCCTGCGGGCCGAGAAGGGCCTGCCGCCCGCCGCCGGCGCCGACGACAAGCCTGCGCGCCGGCCTTAGCGCGGGCGCAGGTGTCGTTGCCGTAGCCCGTGCCCACGTGACCGCCGGTCTGATGGGAGTGGGGTGCCGCCGGAGGCGTTGATGATCTCGGCGGTGATGTAGCTCGCTTCCTGCGAGGCGAGGAAGACGTAGGCGTCTGCCATCCCGGCCGGCATCGGCATCTTGACCGGCGCCACCCGCGGCCCCTCGACCGTCCGGCTGCTGCGGGGAAGAAGCCCTCGACGCCGGACTTCTTCCGCTGGTCATCGCCCCCACCGGTGCTCCCCTGGCCGAGGACCTCACCGTCCGGCGGACCTATGCCGCCGCGCGGTTCGTCGAGTTCGATGCGCTGCTGGTGGCCGGCGTGCCCGCACCGGGTGCGGACGACCGCGGGGCCCGGGACGCCAAGTCCGGCACCGTTGCGGGCGGGCAGTCCACGCTGGACTCCCGCGCCGTCCTGCTCGTCGACGAGGCCTGGCGGCACGCCAAGCCGATCGCCGGAACTCTGTCTTCGGGGGCCGGGCCCGGCGCTGCCTCGCCTCCCCGTGCGAGGTCCGTGTGGGATGCCTGAATGTGGGTAGCTGTCGTTTGAGACCACGACCGCATGCCCCCCCGGGCCCGAGAGTCGGTCGGGTTGGATCTGCCGCCCCAGACCCCGGATGCGCCGCATCGCAGGCGAAGGAGTCGGGATGGCCCTCACGGATCGCCGCACGGCGTCACCGCCGGAAACTGACACTGGTACGGCACTCGGCCGGGGCGCCCCCGCGCCGTACGACGGGGTCTCGCCGTTCCCTCGTGTCGACCCCGCCGACCGGCACCGCGTCCCCCGATGGCAACTGGCTGCCACCACCGTCGTGGTGGCGTTCCCGTTCATCGCGCTCGTGATCGCCGTCGGATGGCTGTGGGGCAGTCTCGTCGGCCCGACCGATCTGATCCTCGCCGCCGCGTTCTACTGCCTCACCTGCCTCGGCGTGACACTCGGCTTCCACCGCGGACTCACGCACGGCAGTTTCACACCCAACCGCCCGGTGAAGATCGCGATGGCGATCGCCGGGTCGATGAGCTTCCAGGGTGACGTGATCACCTGGGTCGCCACCCACCGCCGGCACCACGCCTTCACCGACCGTCCCGGCGATCCGCACTCCCCGTTCCGGTTCGGCACCAGCCTCGCCGGTGAGCTGCGCGGTCTGGTCCATGCCCACGTCGGCTGGCTGTTCACCGCCGACGTCACCCCGCCCGCCCGCTACGCACCGGACCTCCTCGCCGATGCGGACCTGCGAGCCGTCTCCCGGGCGTTCCCCGCCCTGTGCGTGCTCTCCCTGGCGCTGCCCCTCGGGCTCGGCTGGGCCGTCAGCGGGAGTTGGCACGGCGCACTCACCGCCCTGGTGTGGGCCGGCCTCGTCCGGGTCGCCCTGCTGCAGCACGTGACGTGGAGCGTGAACTCGCTGTGCCACATGATCGGACGGCGCCCCTTCCGTACCCGCCGCCACGACCGGGCAACGAACCTGTGGCCCCTCGCACTGCTGTCCTTCGGCGAGAGCTGGCACAACCTCCACCACGCCGATCCCACCTGCGCGCGCCACGGTGTCGACCGCGGGCAGATCGACCCGACGGCCGCCGTCATCCGCCTGTTGGAGCGCCTCGGCTGGGTGCGCGACGTCCGCTGGCCCGTGGCCGGCCGGCTCGAAACCCGACGGCTGTCCTGATCACTTGGAGCCGTACCATGCCCACCCCCGCTCCGGCCCTCCGCGTCACCGTTCTGCGTTCCGTGCCCGCCCGGCGTGCCACCGTCCACGTGGCCGGCGAGCTCGACCTCGGCTCCCTGGCGCCGCTGCGCGAGGCGCTCCACCGCTGCCTGAGCGCTGGGATCAGCACCATCGACATCGACACCCGGGACGTCACCTTCTGCGACGTCTGCGGCCTCACCCTGCTCTCGGCGACGGCGGCCCGCCGGGCTGCCTTGAGCGGAGGCATCCTGACGGCGCGACGCCCATCCGCGCCGGTGGCCCACCTGCTGGACCTCGCCGACACCACCGCCTACCTGATCCCGGCACCGGGCCCGCCCCCCTCGGTGCCCGGCCACGCGCCGAGTGCCGCGGCCGGGTACGCGTCGTGAGCGGTCATGATCAGCGACCTGATGGCCCGCACCCTGCCCCGGCTCCGACGACGGGCCGGCACCCTTGAGCTCGACGCCCTCCGGGAGGCGGGGCGGCGCGCTCTCGGCGTGGACTGCCTCGCCGTCTCGCTCCTCACCACCGATACCGGCAGACGCGAGCCCCTGTGGC
This sequence comes from Streptomyces sp. NRRL B-24484, assembly GCF_000717715.1. Classification (GTDB taxonomy): domain Bacteria; phylum Actinomycetota; class Actinomycetes; order Streptomycetales; family Streptomycetaceae; genus Kitasatospora. The sequence goes on from NZ_JOAI01000012.1 coordinate 2,887, forward strand.
GCCCCGGCGCTCTCGCACGCCGTTTCGAGGACCTCGAATACGTGCTCGGGTCGGGCCCGAGCGGTGAGGCCGCCGTCCGCGGCCGGCCCGTCCTGGTCCCCGACCTGAGCGGGACCCGCGCCGAGCGCTGGCCGATGCTGGCCGCCGAGTCGGCGGCGCTGCCCGTCCTGACGGTCTTCTGCTTCCCCCTCGGCGTCGGCGCCATCCGGGTCGGCACCCTCACCGCAGTGCGCCGCACCCGCGGACCGCTCACCGGAGCACAGACCGACGACGCCCTCGTCCTCGCCGCGGCGATCACCTCGCTCTGCCTGGCCGTCCCGGACCACGGCGCCGGCGCGCCAGAGGAGGACCCGCCGGCGCTCCTGCGGGCCGTCGTCCACCAGGCGACCGGCATGCTCAGCGTCCAGCTCGGTGTCCCGCTGTCCGAGGCCCTGGTCCGGCTTCGCGCCCACGCCTACGCGTCCGGGCGACCGGTCGGCGACATCTCCCGGGACATCGTCGACCGCCGCCTCCGGCTGGGCGAAAATGAGAGGGAGGTCTGATCCAAAGCGCAGAGAAAGACCGATTTCATGACGCGTGTGCAACGACTGACCGAGGTGTTCGTGGAGGTCGCCAACTCGCTGACCGGCGACTTCGGCGTCATCGAGTTCCTGCAGCAGCTGTGTGAGCGCTGCGTGGAACTCCTCGATGTCGATGCGGCGGGAATTCTGCTCGCCGACCAGCGGGACCGGCTCATGACCATCGCGGCCTCCGACGAGCGCACGCACGTGCTGGAGCTCTTCGCCCTCCAGCACGACCAGGGCCCGTGCGTGGACTGCCACCGCACCGGCACCGCACGCGTCGGCATCGACCTCACCGATCTGAAGGTCGCCTCGGAGTGGCAGGCCTTCGCCACCCAGGCCCGGGAGGTCGGATTCGTGGCCGCCAACGCGATCCCCATGCGCCGGCGCGGGCGCGTGATCGGCACCCTGGGCCTCTTCCAGAGCACACCCGGGCGGCTGAGCGCCGACGACATCCTGCTCGCCCAGGCACTCGCGGACGTCGCCACCGTCGCCATCCTCCAGCAGCGCACCCTCGAGGACAGCGAAACCGAACGCGGCCAGCTCCAGTCCGCGCTGACCAGCCGAATCGCCGTCGAACAGGCCAAAGGCGTCCTCTCCGAACGCTGGCAACTCCCCCTGGACGACGCGTTCACCGCCTTCCGCACCTACGCCCGGGCGCACCGGCTCCGACTCGCGGAACTGGCCGGGGAGATCGCGAGCGGGCAGTTCGACACCGACCGGATCCCCCACCCCGACGCCAGGTAGAAGCACGCGCATCAGCCATTCCGGTGACCGGCATTTCGGCATGCCGCAAACCAGTTCCGACTGATGCCTAACGCCCGGCGGCGCTGGCCCGGTCCGGTCGGTCGACTGTGTGCGGCGGCAGTGCCCGTCCTCCGGCAGGCTGCACCGCAACGCGCCGGGTAGCGTGCTGGACGGGGGACGGATGCAAGGAGGCTCATGCCTGATGCCATCGTCGTCGGTGCCGGCCCCAACGGGCTGGTGGCGGCCAACATCCTGGCCGACGCCGGCTGGCAGGTCGACGTTCTGGAAGGCCAGCCGGAACCCGGCGGCGCCGTCCGCAGCGACCGGGGTGTTCACCCCGACTACGTCCACGACGTGTTCAGCTCGTTCTACCCCCTCGCCGCGGCCTCCCCCGCCATCGGGGCCTTGGACCTCGAGCGTCACGGACTGCGCTGGAGCCACGCACCCACCGTGCTGGCCCACCCGATGCCCGACGGACGCTGTGCCACCCTGCACCGGGGTGCCGCCGCGACATGCGCGAGCCTGGCGAGCGCGTTCGGCGGCGCGGATGCCGAGGCCTGGCAGCGGCTCTCCCGGCTGTGGGACGACCTGGACCCCCACCTGGTGCGCACGCTGTTCACCCCCTTCCCGCCGGTGCGGTCGGGTGCCGCGATGGCCGCGCGGCTGCGCGCCGCGGGCGGACTGCGGGCGCTGCGCTTCCTGACCTTGCCGGTGCGCCGCCTCGCGCAGGAGGAGTTCACCGAACCCGGCGCCGGTCTGCTGCTCGCCGGGTGTGTCCTGCACGCCGACCTGATGCCCGAGAGCGTCGGCAGTACGGCGTTCGGCTGGCTGATGGCCATGCTCGGCCAGCAGGTCGGGTGGCCCGTTCCGGTGGGCGGCGCCGCCGCCCTGACGGGCGCGCTGGTACGCCGCCTCGAAGCCCTGGGGGGACGCGTCCACTGCAACGCCCCCGTGGTAGAGGTCGTCGTACGCGGCGGCCGCGCACTGGGGGTTCGCACCGCCGACGGCCAGGCGCACCCGGCCCGTCGCGCGGTCCTCGCGGACGTCCCCGCCCCCGCCCTCTACGGCGCCCTGGTGGGGTGGGAGCACCTCCCGCCCCGGATGCCGGCGGACCTGCGGCGCTTCCAGTGGGACTTCTCCACCGTCAAGATCGACTGGGCTCTGGACGGCCCCATCCCCTGGACGGCGCCCGCAGCCGCCGCTGCCGGGACCGTGCACGTGGGCGCCGACATGGACGAGCTGAGCGACTACGCGCAGCAGTTGACCACCGGCCGGCTCCCCCGACGGCCGTTCCTGCTCCTCGGACAGATGACCACCGCCGATCCTGCACGGTCCCCGGCCGGAACCGAATCCGCCTGGGCCTACACCCACGTGCCCCAGACGATCACGGACGATCTGGGCCCCGACGCCATCACCGGCCGATGGGACCCCCGGGAGGCGGAGGCGATGGCGGAGCGCATCGAACAGCAGGTGGAGCGCTTCGCACCGGGATTCAGGACCCGGATCGCCGCCCGGCGCATCCTCACCCCGCCCCTTCTGCAGTCCCTGGATCCGAGCCTCGTCGGCGGCGCCATCAACGGCGGCACCACCGCGCTCCACCAGCAGCTCGTCTTCCGGCCCGTGCCGGGCACCGGACGCCCCGAAACTCCCGTGACCGGGCTCTACCTGGCTTCGTCGTCCGCCCACCCCGGGGGCGGTGTCCACGGTGCCTGCGGAGCAAACGCCGCCCGCGCGGCCCTGCGCTCGCAGCGGCTCCTGGCCGGCCGCGTGCTCTCGCCCGGTCTCGCCGCAGCCCAGCGGCTGCTGTCGGGCCGACGCGAGCAGCCGAACTGACAGCCACCCGACCGAACATGCCGGGCCCCCGGTCCGGCACAGCGACAAGCACCCAGGAGGAACCGCATGGCACGGCGCCAGCAGTTCGTGGAATGCCCACCACAAGCGGTCTGGGACGTCCTGGCGGACGGCCGCCGCTACGCCGAGTGGGTCGTCGGCACCCAGGACATCGACCACGTCGACCCCGGCTGGCCCGCCGTCGGCGCCGCACTGCACTTCCGGGCCGGCCTCGGCCCGCTCACCGTCGACGACAGCTGCGTGGTGCGGATCTGCGAGCCCGGCATCCGCCTGGAACTCGAAGCGAAGGCCGACCCGTTCGGCGCCGCCCGCATCGCGTTCACACTCGTCCCCTGGGGCGACAACACCCTGGTCCTCCTCGACGAACACCCCCTGACCGGCCCCGGAGCGCGTTTCCAGGGACCACCGAGCGAGCTCCTGCTGCACCTGCGCAACCGCCGACTGCTCGGCAACCTCGCCCGGGTCGCCGTCAGGGAACACCAGCACACCACCCCTGCGGGTTCCGCCTCCCACGGCCCGGGGACCGGTCCGTAGCCCGGGACAACTGCCCGGAGAACGAACCCTGTGGAAGTTCAGCCGGGGCCCCGCCGGTCAAGGCGGTCGGCCACCCTGTGACTCCGGTCCGCGATCTGAGCGACCGCCGCGCTGGCGTGGAATCCGGCTTCCCTCGACCGGCCATGTCCCGCAGCTCGAACGCCGGTTGCCGCACATTCTCCGCGAGCCCACCGGTCTGCGCGCGGACCGGGTCCTGCGGCTGCCCGCGGGCCTCGCCCAGCAGGTCACGCGCTGCGACCCACCTCACCGGCCACCTGCGACGCCTGTAACTTGACCGTGCCCGCACCCTCGGCCGCGTTGTCGGCAACGACCCCGGGCCCCCGCCGGCCCGGTCCCGCACACTCCGTGCGGACGCCGCCTCCGGGTGCCGTTCCGATCCGAACCCATCGGGCCCATCTAATCGCTCAAGACCGTCCCTCACCTCGTCCATCGGATGTCCGCCGGACAGCTTCCGTGTGGCGCCTGCCCGGTCAGTGGCCCGAGGTCGGGCCGTCGGGTTCCTGGGGGTCGACGCCGGTGTGGGCCTTCTCGGTGCGGCCGCCGCTGGGGCGGCCCGAAGGGCCCTGCCGGCCCATGTCGTAGGTGTGCTTCCCGGGGCCCTGCTTCTCACCGCGGCGGCTCACGCCCTCGACGGTGTCGCCGGGGACGCCCTGCTCCTTCTCGGCGGCCTTCTCACGGCCGGGTCCGGGCTTGGGGGCGTAGGTCCCGGGGTGGAACGAGCGGTGGGCGCTGTCGTTGGGCTCCTGGTGCTCGGCGTCGATGTCGGGGGACCAGCCGTGCTGGTCCGCTCCGGCGAACCGCTGGCCTGGCCCTCTGCCATCGCCGGGTGGGACTTCTTCGCGGTCATGATCATCACCTGCTGGGTTGTGTCGGCCGCCGTAGGGCGGTTGGCGTCACGCGTCGGCGGGGGCTCTTCGCTCGGAGCCAAACGGTCATTGACGCCGGATGGTGGGGTGGCTGGATCTGGGGCCAGGTGCGGACACCTCGGCGGCGGTGCCGCTCGGGGATTGCCGCGCACCCGGCCCGGTGGCGGACCGCTGTACGGCCCAGTGGCCGGGCGGTCAGTGTTTGAAGACGTCCTTCGCCTTGGCGCCGGCCTGCTTGGCGTCGCCCTTCATCTGCTCGGCGCGCCCCTCGGCCTCCAGGCTGCGGTTGCCGGTGGCGGCGCCGGCGGCCTTCTTCGCCATGCCCTTGACTTCCTCGGCCTTGTGGGCGGTTTTCTTGCCGATACCCATGGCTGATCTCCTTCTCGCGTGTCGTGACGTGGTGGCAGTTGCCACCTGCCTCAGCGGGGGGCGGAACTGTGCCCGAACAGGTGCAGCCCGTGCTGCCCGTCGGGCTCCGGCTCGTCGTCCGCGCGCGGGTTGCCGTCGCCCTCCGAGGGCATCGGGGCCACGCGGGTGCCGGCCGACTCCGAGGGCATCGGGGCCACGCGGGTGCCGGCCGTCTGCTCGCGGAAGGCGCGGCGCTGATCACTCATCAACTCGTCCCGCTGCCGGGCGAGGTCGTCGCGCTGCGCGGCGAGGGCGTCGCGTTCGCCGGCGATGCCGTCCCGGTCCCGGCCGGCGGCCGAGGTCGCCTCCGCGAGGGCGGCATCGCGCTGGTCGACCAGGTCGTCGCGGCTCTCGGCGACGGCCGCCGTCTCACGGCGGGAGTCGCGCAGTCCGTGGCGTGCCTCGCTGCCGCGACGTGAGGAACGGCGCGCGCCGGTCAACAGGAGTCCGAGTCCGAGCATGCCCGCCGCCCCGACGATGATGCCGAAGAGGAAGAGCGTGCCGGTGGAGCCGGTCATGTGGTGTCCGAACACCGAGAACGCATTCGTGAGTTCGTGTGCAGCGCCGGTGTTGGTGAATATTCCGGCGACTGCGACAACGGCCGCGGCCACCAGAACAAGAAGTCCGAGAAGAACAAAGATCATGACGACTCCCGAAGGTCTACGTTATATACCTACAGCTAACTCCGGGCGTAGACTTATAGCTACACCGTAGGTCTACGAACTTTAAGTTCGTCGGCGGTTACCACGAGCGACAGGAGGACCGACATGCCCCAGACCCCGGCCGACCCGGCCGTCCGGGAACACGCTCGACACACGGACGGAAAGCTGAGCCGCGAGCGAATGCTCGCCTGCGCGCTGGAGATCATCGACTGCGATGGCGTGGAGAAACTGTCCATGCGCCGCCTGGCCCGCGCCCTCGACCACGACCCGATGAGCCTCTACCGCTACGCCGCCAACAAGGCCGCCCTGCTCGACGGCGTCGCCGAGACGGTCCTCGGCCAACTCACGGTCGATTCCACCGACCCCGACTGGGCGGCCCAACTGCGCGCAGTCGCCCGCGACTACCGACGGCTCGCCCTCGAGCACCCCAACGTCGTACCGCTCCTGGTCACCCGGCCCCTGGCAACCCCGCTGGCCCTGCGCCCCCGGGGCACGCTCCGCCCGCTCGAAGCCGTTCTAGCCCTGCTCACCCGGGCCGGCTTCGACGGCCCCGACGCGCTGCACATCTACCGCGCCCTGTTCGGGTTCCTGCACGGCCACGTCCTCAACGAACTCCAGGAACTCATCGACAACCCCGAGGAGACCGACGACCTGCTGCGCCTGGGACTCCACCGCCTGCCGCTCGGCGAATTCCCCCTCCTGCGCTCCCTCGCCACCGCCCTCGCCACCTACGACGGCGCCGCCGAACTCGAGCGCGGCCTCGACATCCTCCTCACCGGCCTGACCACCACCCTCACCCCCCGGCCCGGAACGCCGACGAGCGCCGGACACAAACACCGGACTCCGCGGACCACGACCGGGGCCGGCAGACGCAAACCCTCTGGAACGGAGAACGAGAACAGGAAAGGCAAAGCACCTTCCCCGCACTGACGGAGAACCACGAGGGGGGAACCTGCAACGGAGACCATCGTGATCATTCTCGGAGCCATCCTCCTCGTCATCGGACTCGTCGCCGGCATCGGCTTCCTGTGGACCATCGGCGCCGTCCTGGTCGTCATCGGCCTGATCCTGTGGATCATGGGCGCGGTCGGCCACCAGGTCGGCAGCCGCCCCCACTACTACTGAGACGCACCCCCGTCCCTCCCCCAGGCCCGGCGGCACAGTCGGTTCCGACCGTGCCGCCGGGCCGCTCACGGCCGAGGCCGCGGCACTCCCGCCAAGCCACCGGCGCCGACCGGCCGGTTGAGGACAGCGGTCCGGCGCGCTGCAACACCCGCATCCCATCGCCGAGACGAGCGCAGCGCCCAGGCCGAACAAGGCGGGGCCATTCGCCGGCACAGATGCCCCACCGGTCGGCACGGTCAAGGCCCTGGACTGTAGACATGGTCGCTGCGGACGCCGGAGTGGTGGTCAATCGCGCACTTTTACCCGGTACGGGTTGCGGAGCCCGTAACGGAGACCAGGCCGGCGGTGGCGGTCCCGACCGCGGCATCGAGCCTCGGCCCTGTCGCACGCCAGCCGCCGCCCAGCGCGGCGTAGCGGCGTTGCCCTTATAGCGGATCCAGCAACCACTGGTCGGGCGCGCACAACCTCAGCATGCGTGGCCCAGATCGGACGGATCCATCCCCCCGGCTCCCGTCGCAGGAGCGGCACGATTGAGGGGCGGCCGGGCCCTTCGCCCGGCCGCCCCCTCCGCCATCGGAAGGCGGCGCCGTAACTCGCCGGTGGGAATGGGAGGATTGTTCGACGGTCAGCGGCGGGCGCGGTCGTCGTCCTCCTCCTCATCCGGTTCGAAGTCCTCGTACTCGTCCTCGTCCTCGTCCTCCGGAGCGTCCTCTTCGTACTCCGCCTCGTCGTCGTACTCGTCCTCGGTGTCACCCTCCGTGGGTTCGTCCTCGTCGTCGTACTCGTCCTCGGTGTCACCCTCTGCAGGCTCGTCCTCGTCGTCGTACTCGTCCTCGGTGTCACCCTCTGCAGGCTCGTCCTCGTCCTCGTCCTCGTACTCCTGGTCCTCGCCTTCCTGGTCCTCCCGCTCCCGGGCGGCCTCCTCCTCTTCCATGGCCTCGTCATGGGTCTTGACGACCTCGCCGTCGCGGATCTCGCCGCGCCAGCCCTCGGCCTCGTCGTTGGTCAGGGAGACGTAGCGCTGGAAGTTCTTGAAGTCCAGCCGCAGGCGGCGGCCCTGGGCGCGCCAGATGTTCCCGGTCTTCTCGAAGAAGCCCGCGGGGTAGTACTCGACGACGAGGACGATGCGGGTCAGCGTGGGAGTGATCTCGTGGAAGCTCACAGCGCCGCGGGTGCTGCCCTTGGCACCCTGCGAAGTCCACACGATGCGCTCGTCCGGCACCTGCTCCTGGACGGTGGCCTTGAAACTCCGCTTCGACGGCCCGACCTTGACCTTCCAGTCGGTGGTGACCTCGTCGCCCTGGGAGACGCTCTGCACTCCCTTGGCAAAACCACTGAAGTCCTCGTACTTGGTCCAGTGGTCGTACGCGGTACGCACGGGCACCCCGACGTCGAGGGTCTCGATCATGTTCATCGGCTTCTTGCCGGACTTCCGCCCGGGCTTGCCGCCCCCGCCGAACGCCCCCTTGACCTTGTCGACGACGTTGTCCTTGACGCTCTTCGCCTTCTCACCGAGGAAGGCCTTGATCGGCGAGTCACCCTGCAGGACACGGGCACCGACCTTCGGCAGCACTCCGCCGTTCTCGGCGACCTCCCCGAGCTGCCCCGTCAGGTCGGAGACCTTGTCGCCGGCCTTCTCGACCAAGTGCTCCACCTGGGCCCCGAGAAAGTGGACGGCCTCCTCACGCAACTTGTCGAAACCCGATTTTTCGGACGACTCTTCCGGGGACTTCTCGCGCGACTCACGTTCCGTCGTGGCCATGGCCTACCTCCTGCCGGTGGAGCGTGTGGAGGACCTGCTGGATGCGGTCTTCTTCGCCGCACTCTTCCTGGCCGGGGCGTCTGCCTTCGGGCCCGCAGTCTTCTTGGCCGGGGCCTTCGCCGATCTGGTGCGGCTCGCCGAACGCTTGGCGGCGGGAGCGGTCTTCGCCGGCGCCTTCTTGGCAGCCGGGGCCGCCTTCTTGACCGCAGTCTTCTTGGCCGGCGCCGCGCGACCCTTTGAACCTCCGGCGGCGGAGGCGCTCTTCGCAGGCGCCTTCCTGGCCGGGGCCTTCTTCGCAGGCTTGCGTTCGGGCGACGGCTCGGGCTCGGCCCTGGGGGCCGGCCGCGAGGCACGCCCGGCGCCGCTCGTGGCTGCGCGACGCCCCGCAGCCCTCTTCTGCCGCGGCTCCTCCGGCTCCTCGGGCTCTTCCTCGTCCTCCGGCTCCTCGGGCTCTTCCTCGTCCTCCGGCTCCTCGGGCTCTTCCTCGTCCTCCGGCTCGTGCGCTCGTGCAGGGATTCGGCGAACTCGCCGACACGCCGGTTGGCCACAGCGACCAATGCCTTCTTGCCCGTCTCCAGGAGCTCCCCCTTGACCTGCTCGCTGAGCTCCGCGACCTGCGGAACCTCACCCAGCTTCTTGAGCCCTTCGGTGGCGAGCTGCTTCGGATCGAGGCCGAACCGCCTTCCGGCGATGTACGTCGCGACGGCGAAGGCGAGCCGCCCCTTCTTCGTGCGTCCGAGCACGTATCCGCCGGCGACGGCGGCGCCCAGAGCGACCTTGGTGGTGTTGTTCATGAAGTCATCCCTTCGGCCCGTGCCCCCTTCCCGATCGGGCACCGCGTCCAGGGGCACACACGACGGTGCGAGGGCCCTTGCCCACGACGGGGAGCGATGCTCCGGGCGCGCCACCAGGTTCCCGGCGAGCGCCGGACACACGCGACGCGGCCGAGGGGCCTGATCCACCACGGCACGCGGGGACGTCATGATGTCCCGTCACTTCCCGACGACGGGGACCGAGCGCGACTCGGGCGCGTCATCGGGGGCAGGCGACCGTCCAGCGTCTCCCCATCCGCCCCAACCCGAAACGACGGTGCAGCCGCGCACGTCCGCTCGACGAGAAGGGCGAACTGCTCGCCCACAAGCGGATCCGCCGCTACAGCGGCGCAGCGTCGTGTTGCGACGGCGGTCCGGGTCCTTGCGGCCGCTGTGGGGCAGGGTGCATATGTGGATGAATATGACGTGGACGAGGCGCTGCAGCAGGCGCTCGACCGGCTGACCGCGCTCGCGCACATCAGTTCGGCGCTGGCCGGCACCCTGGATGCGCGGGCCGGGCTGGAGCGGGCCTGCCGGATTCTCGCGCAGCGCCTGGGCGACTGGTGCGCGATCGACCTGCTCGCCGACGACGGGCGCCTGGAACGGATCACCGCCTCCCGCCGCGGCACCCCGCCGCGGGACGACGGGCGGTCGGCAACCGTGACGCGGCCGCCGGAGGCCGCGACCGGCCCGCTCGCCCGGGTGCTGCGCGGCGCCGGCCCGCTGCTGCTCGCCGAGGCCGATCTGCGCCCCGTGCTCCGGCACGATCCGTGGGACGCCGCCGAGGACCGCGCCCTGGCACAGCACGAGGCCGCGTGCGCGGTGATCGCGCCGCTGCGCTCCCGCCGGGAGGTCCTCGGCGCCGTGACCGTCGCCCGCGCCGGTAACCGGCCCCCGCTCACGGAATCTGACCTGCCACTGGTCGAGGACATCGCCCACCGCATCGCCCTCGCGATCGACAACGCCCGCCTGCACCGGGAAACCGAGCACATCGCCGAACGCCTCCAGCGCTCCCTGCTCCCCGCCGTCCCCCAACCGAACCACCTCACCCTGGCCGCACGGTACGCGCCCGCGCACGGCACCGCCGAGGTCGGCGGCGACTGGTACGACGCCTTCGTTCTCCCCGCCGGGCGGACCGCACTGATCATCGGCGACGTCACCGGCCACGACCTGCATGCGGCCGTCACCATGAGCCAGCTGCGCAACATGCTCCGCGGCATCGCCTGCGACCGCCGGGAACCGCCCGGCCGGATCCTGCACCGCCTCGACCTCGCCCAGCACGCCCTCTACCCCGGCACGACCGCCTCCTGCGTCTATGCCATCGTCCAAGGGCCGACGGGTGGGCCGTGGCAGCTCGACCACGCCGGCGCCGGCCACCCGCCGCCGCTGCTGGTCACCCGCGACGGCGACACCCGCTTCCTCGAAGGCGGCGCCGGCGTCCTCCTCGGCGTCGACACCGCCCTGCCACGCCCCAGCGCCACTGATCCGCTGCCGCCGCTGTCCACCGTCCTGCTCTACACCGACGGCCTGATCGAACGCCGCGGCGAAAACCTCGACCGCGGCCTGGCCCGGCTGCGCCAGCACGCCGCCGCCCTCTCCCGCGAGACCCCCGACACCCTTTGCGACGAACTCCTCACCGGCCTCGCCCCCGACGCCACCGACGACATCGCCCTCCTCGCCCTGCGCATCCCCACCGCCGGCGCAGGCCGAACCGCACGGCCACACCCTGAGCACCGGCCCACGCTGCCGGCATGACCACGCCCGGGCCGGACCGGCGTCCCGGAGACCAGCGGCGGTACGCTGCCGGGGCGCTGAGAAGCCGCGCCGCGGTCCACCACACCGGGCATGACGGTGCCGTCGGCGCGCGCGAGGACGGCGCGGTCGCCGCTGACCCGCCTGCCCTGCGCGATGTCGGTGAGGATCGGGCGCTGGGCCGGCACACTGCCCGCGCCGGTGTCTGCCGGGTGCAGGGTGCGGTGTGCGTCCACGCCGATCAGCGTCCCCGGCGCATAGCCCAGCAGCCGCTCCGCCCACGGATTGCATGCGATCACCAGGCCAGCCGCGTCCACGGCGTACACCCCGGCTTCCACCGCCTCGAAGAGCGCGGCCAGCAGCGCACCACCCGCGACGGCGCTGTCGGAGGTGGATGCGACGGCATCCGTTCCTGGATGGCCCTGCGCTCCAGAAGCCCCCGAATCCCGGCCCGCGGAAGGGCCTCGTGCGCCGGGCCCGTCAGAAGCCGGATGCACGGCACGCCTCCCTCGCGTCGGCGAACACCTCGACCACCATGTCCAGCCCTGTCAGCTCCAGCAGCCGACGGACCTGCTCGCCGGGACCCGCCAGCCGCACACGGCCGCCCAACGCCCCGGCCCGCCGCATCCCAAGGGAGCGGAGGCGGTCTGGTCTACCCGCTGAACCGCAGCGTCGGGACGGATGCACCCATCCGGCATCCGGCCCAGGCCGGTGCCATCACCGTGGTGCGGGAACCGGGCTGCTCAGTCAGGTCATCGAGCGCGGGCGGAGCCGGCTCATGCGATTTTACGAGCTCGCCCGGAGCGTGAGGCCGTCCCCGGTGAACGGGTGCCGGCGGTCAAAAGGAGGCCCGGCAATGTCTGTCCACGTCGGGATCGACGTGCATCGCAAGCGGTCCCAGATCGCCGTGGTGGACGAGAGAAGGAGAACGGGGCGCAGCACCGCGAGCCGCAGTGCACCGTCCAACATCCGAGGGGAACTTCACCACATCCCCTCTGACGAATACGCGACACCTCAACACGCGAGCCCACCAGTCGCAGCCATACTGCCACAATCCTTGCCGCAAGACACACCAGACATTCTTAATTTGCCGATCCCCAGATTCTCAAATTGCATAGTTTTGCATCACCGCAGGCCAGCTGGGTGCGCAAGCTCGCCTGTGCGGTGAAATTTAGCTTCGATTTCGAGCGGAGGAACTCAGCGATCAAGTTCGGCAAGATAGTGGCTTCTGAAGTAAACCGCCCATCCCGGCCGAGCATATCCACTATCGTGCGATGACATGGCAATCAACAACTGGTCAGTGACTTACACGTCAGCGCACCCGATCCCGGGATCCGACGACAGGATTCCCGTTCGGGGCAAGCTAATGAACAGTCTCGCGGCCGCGATGAACGAAGAGCCCGTCACGGACTGGGTTTTCGAGGTCCGCGGCAAGATCGTCGATGGCATCGCCGAGTTCCAACGGCTGGTCGATGAGGCTGGGAGCGCCTCACCCGGCGAGTTCATCGCTCGCACGAACGGTGTAGTCATCGCGTCCAGCTGACCGCGCCTTTCAGGGCGGGCACCGATCGGGTGGCGGCTGGCCGGTCGGCGTGAGGGCAGAACGAACGAGGCTCCCGGGCGATAGAGCGAGATGTCTCACGTCTCAAGCAACCACCCAGGGAGCCTCGTTGGTCACCTATCCTGCCTGCACCGGACCTGCCGCATGCTCTCGTCGAGTGGGTCACGATGCCGATCGTCACCCGGGAGGATGACCGCCGATGCAGGCTCCGACCCGCCCAGCGAGCCCTGGTGGCGTACTCAACGTCCGAGATCGTCTTCCAGGGGCCGTCGTGGAAGGCCTTGGTGCGGATGCACTCGGCCTTGTGGCGGCCGTTGATGGTTCCCATCAGCACGTTGTCGTACGCGTCCCCGACGCGCCCGACCGATGACCCGATGCCCTCGCTGTGCAGGTACTCGGTGAACCGCACACTCGTGTGCCATAGCCGGGGATGGCCCAGCCGCCAGGGGGAGTACGACCGGGCCTGGGGCCACGGGGGACGGGGTGGACATCGCCTCGGCAGAACGACCGTACGACCGACCGCCGCCCGGGCCGGGAAGGCGCGCACGCGTTCCGGCGGCCTCCCCCGACGCGGTGCGCGGCGGCGCGAGTCTGCGCGCCCGGCCGGCCGAGGCCGCCCGGCCGTGTGCGGTGCACTGGCGGCGCGGCGCAGCCGTGGGTCTGGGAGGCGGCGATGTACTGCAGGCGAGGTGGCGGTTGCCGTCGAGGGCGGCGGCGTCGGCAGGGATGGTCTCGTAGTACGCAAGGGCTTTGGCGCCGAGGCCGCAGGCTTGTTCGAGGCACTGTTCGGCGAGGCGGACGGCGAGGGCGCGGGGCGGTGCAGGTCGATGACGCGGATGGCGCGACCGCGCAGGGCGGTGCAGGCGAGTTTGGGGTCGCCCGCTTCGCCGGCGAGGACGTAGGCGTGGTTGCAGTAGTCCTCGGCGAGGTTCTGGTGGCCGGCGTCCTGGTCCATCCCAGCCGATGAGGTGGACCATCTCGGAGGTGGCGGCGTAGAGCCGGCGGCAGGACTGACAAGCAGCGCCCAACCAGACCTCCCGACGTCTGCGCCAGCCAGAGTGAGCTCAACTGACGGTTCGTCGGAAAGGTCAGCAAAAAGTCGGCACCGATCCGACCACACCCTGCCGCACGAGTCCGAACGCGAGACTCGGCACAGCTGGGGACGGTGCCTCCCCGCGCTCGAGAACAGGGCGAGCCGGCTCTCGACTCCGGACAGGAGAGACACCTCTAACGATTCGGCCGATGATGTCCTCTCCCTCACGTGTCAGCCATCATTTCCACAGGTCAGCGTGTACGCCCCCGAGGCTTCAGAGGCAGCGCCGGCAGCGCCGGAGCCCGCAGGCGAGCACCGTCGTAGCCGTGCACCTCGCCGAATCGAACACCCTCCTCCCAGTCCTTCCGTGCCTGGGCGATCTCGTCACCGGATCGGCCGACGAAGTTCCACCACATGACGAGCTGTTCCTCGAAGGGCTCGCCGCCGAGGAGCAGCAGGGCGGCGTCGGTGCGGGCGAGCAGCGGCAGTTCGCGGCGCCCGCAGCCGAGGTAGAGGATCGAGCCCGGCTCGACCCGGACGCCGTCCACGTCGACGCTGCCGGTCATCGACAGCACCGCGTACTCGAAACCGGGCTCCAGCGGCAGCCGGTGGGCGGCGCCCTCGCGGAGGGCGAGGTCGGCGCCGGCCAGGGCGCTGTAGATGGTGCCCGGGGAGGTGGCACCGTCCAGCGTCCCGAGGACGACCCGTGCTCGCAGCCCGCCCGCGGTGACCTCCGGCAGCTCCGGGTGGTGTTCGAAGGCGGGGGCGGTGTGGCGGTGGGCGTCGGGCAGAGCGACCCAGAGCTGGGCGCCGTGCAGCAGCCGGGCGTGCTCGCGCGGCGACTCCTCGGAGTGCGAGATCGCCCGGCCCGAGGTCATCAGCCCGAGTTCGTACGGCCGGACGGCCTGCAGGCTGCCGAGGCTGTCACGGTGCAGCACCTCGCCCTCGTGCAGCCAGCTCACCGTCTGCAGGCCCATGTGCGGGTGCGGCGGGACCTGCATGCCGGGCTCGTCGGCGATGTCGTCCGGCCCGTAGCCACGGTCGACTCGCCCAGCGGCACCTCGCGGCCGGCCACCAGCTGCTTCACCGGACCGTCGGAGGCCTCGCCGCCGCAGCGGGAGGCGGCGGGGCGGACGTCGAGGTTGCTCATGCCGCGAGTATCCCCCCGTGCCCGGTCGCGGCCCGGCAGGTGCGGGACGGGCGAGCCGCGGGCGGCACGGGTGGGCCGGGGCGGCCCCGGGTCAGGTCCGGCGGGCGAGGGCCTGGCCGAGGAAGGCCGTCGCGTCGGGGAGGACGCGGCGCCAGAAGCCGTCCGTGTGCGCGCCGCGCGGGAAGTGCGTCTCCGCGGCCCGGTCGGCGAGCCGGCGGGCGGCGGGGCAGAACGGGTCCTCGGTGCCGCACCAGACGGCCAGCCGGCGGGTGAGCGGCCGGTCGAGGTGGCGCAGCGGCTCGTGCGCCACCCAGTCGGCCTCGTCCTGGTACGCGTCGACGGGCCGGGCGTCGTCCCAGGAGGTGAAGAGGGCGGGGCTGAGCAGCGCGGCGGCGGCGAGTCCGCCGTCGCGGGCGCGGGCGTACTGGAGGGCGCCGGAGCCGCCCATGGAGATGCCGAGCACGCCGGTGGGGGCGGCCAGGCCGCGGGCGGCGAGCCACCCGGGGACTTCGTCGAGCAGCATGGCCATCGGGTCGTCCCCGGGGGTGCGGCGGTGCCAGTAGGTGGCTTCGCCGCCGTCCACCGCGACGAGGTGGAAGGGCGGCACGCCCTTGGCGGTCGCGGCGGCCAGGAACTGCGGCAGCCCGAGGTCGACGAGCGCCGCCGCGGAGCCGCCGCGGCCGTGCAGGGCGAGGCAGACCGGCAGGTCGGCGCGGGGCGCGGTGCCGGGCGGGGAGATTACGGTCAGCTCGATGCGGCGGCCGCGCGCCTTGGAGGCGAGCTGGTCGGTGCGGACGGGGCCGGGTTCGACGGCCGGGACGGTGCCGTCCGGGCCGGTCATGCCGATCGCGCGGCGGAGCCGGGCCCCGCCGGGCAGCACGTCCTCGACCATCGCGCCGCCGACCGCGGCGGCGCCGATGCCGGCGACCAGCAGGGCCCGCAGGAATCCGCGCCGGCCCGTGCCGGTCTCCGGTTGCCCCGCGGACGGCTCGGCACCGTCCGGGCCGCCGTCCGGCGGGGCACCGGCGGGTGCGGCCCGCCCCGGCCCACGCGGCCGCTCCGCCCCCCGGGACTGTTCCGGGATCCTCCCGACCGCCGCAGCCGCTCCGGCCGTGCGTTCCTCGCCGCTCGCCTCCAAGGCCCCTCCCCCGATCGATCTTGGGCCTCTACTCTACGGGCCGTCAGTTCCGGCCGGCCGAGACCCTGCGGAGGAGGAGGGCGGCGCGGACGGCCGCTCCCGCCTCAGTGGCGGCAGGCCCAGTGGGCGCCGGCGGTCGCGGCGTCGGCCTGGGCACGCAGGGCGCGTACGGCCTCGGCCGGGTCGTCGGCGCTGTAGACGGCGGAGCCGGCGACGAAGACGTCGGCCCCGGCCTCGGCGCAGCGCTCGATGGTGGACGGGGCGACACCGCCGTCGACCTGCAGCCACAGGTCGAGGCCGTGCTTGGAGATCAGCTCCCGGGTGCGGCGGATCTTGGGCAGCATGATGTCCAGGAAGGCCTGGCCGCCGAAGCCCGGCTCCACGGTCATGATGAGGATCATGTCGAGCTCGGGCAGCAGGTCCTCGTAGGGCTCGATCGGGGTGGCGGGACGCAGGGCCATCGAGGCGCGGGCGCCCTTGGCGCGGATCTCCCGGGCGAGCCGGACGGGCGCGGCGGCGGCCTCGACGTGGAAGGTGACCGAGCCGGCGCCGGCCTCGACGTACTGCGGGGCCCAGCGGTCGGGCTGCTCGATCATCAGGTGGCAGTCGAGCGGGGTGTCGGTGGCCTTGGCGAGGGACTCGACGATCGGCACGCCCAGCGTGAGGTTGGGGACGAAGTGGTTGTCCATCACGTCCACGTGCAGCCAGTCCGCACCGCGGACGGCCTCGGCCTCGTCCGCCAGGCGGGCGAAGTCGGCGGAGAGGATGCTGGGGTTGATCTGCGCCATATCCGGGTACCTTCACAGCTCGGTGCGGGCGGTCGTCTGCGGCCGCTCCCTCCCATCATCGCGTGAAGCGGCGGCCGGAGGGAAAGCCGCGACCCGCGGGTGACCCGCGTCACAGGTCGGCCCCGGCGGGTCCGCCCGACCGCCCGCAGATCCGCCCGGGGAGGCGCCGGTACGGTGCGCGCCCCGGCCCGCACCAGGAACCGCCGGGTTCCGGAGAGGCTGTCGGTCCGTGGCCGAACACGTCCGTCCCGCCCGTGCCCTGTGGTGGCTCTTCGAGCCGGTGCACGCCCTCACCTACTTCGCCCCGGAGGGCCGGGTCGCCTACGAGTCGGTCGGTCTGCGCGGCTACTGGCGCGGCTACTTCGGCGGCCGGGCGGCCCCGCTCGGCCCGGTGGACGCGGCCCCGGTGGTCGCCGCGTTCTTCAACTTCGCGCCGTCGATGGTGGAGCGGGCGCTGCCCGACATCTGGCACCGGGCCTCGCCGGAGGCCGCGTTGGAGGCGCGCCTGGCCGGGGCGCGGGCCGCCCTGGAGCGGGTGCTGGGGGCGGTGAAGCCTGATCTGGTCGGACGCTCGGCGGAGTTGCTGGAGCGCGCGGTCGACGGGCTGGACTGCGGCGGCCGGGTGCTGGCCGCCGCCAACGCGGCGTTGCCGCGGCCGGCGGACCGGCTGGGCCGGCTCTGGCAGGCGACGACGGTGCTGCGCGAGCACCGCGGTGACGGCCACGTCGCCGCCCTGGTCGCCGAGGGCCTGGACGGCTGCGAGGCGCTGGTGCTGCGCTGCGCCCTGGACACCCGCCGCGAGGTGCTGCAGCCGCACCGCGGCTGGACGGACGGGCAGTGGGACGCCGCCGCGGGCCGGCTGGCCGGACGCGGCTGGCTGCACGGGGACGGGACGGTCACCGCGGAGGGCCGCTCCCGGCACCGCGCGCTGGAGGCCGCCACCGACCTGGCGGCCGCCCGGGTCTGGGACGGCTTCCACCGGGCCGAGCTGGACGAACTGGCGGCGGCGCTGCGCCCGATCGCCACGGCCTGCCGGGCGGAGCTGCCCCGGGCCAACCCGATCGGTCTGCCGACGGCGGGCTGAACCGCGACCGCGGCGGGCCGGGCGGCAGCCGGGTCGGAGGTCGGTCGGGTCGGAGGTCGGTCGGGTCAGAGGTCGGTCGGGGTGGTGCGGGCGGCGCGGGCCGTCCACCGGCCGTCGTGCCGGGCGATGCTGATGGGGTGTCCGAAGCAGTCGCTGATCAGCTCGGTGGTGACGACCTCGTCGACCGGGCCGGCCGCGACGCAGCCGCCCTCGCGCAGCAGCAGCGCGTGGGTGGTGGTCTCGGGCAGTTCCTCCAGGTGGTGGGTGACCAGCACGGTGGCGAGGCCGGGGTGGCGGCGGCGCATCAGGTCGAGGCTGCCGAGCAGGAGTTCGCGGGCGGTGAGGTCGAGTCCGGTGGCGGGCTCGTCGAGCAGCAGCAGCCGGGGCTGCGGCATCAGCGCGCGGGCGATCAGGGCGCGGCCGCGTTCGCCCTGGGAGAGGGTCGTCCAGGGGTCGTCGGCGCGGTGCGCCATGCCCATGGTGTCCAGCAGGTGTTCGGCGTGCGCGGCCTGCTCGGCGGTGGGCCGCCAGCGGGGCTCGGGTTCGATGCTGTTGGTGAGACCGGTCAGCACCACCGTGCGGACGGGCAGCGGTGAGCGCAGCGGGTGGCGCGGGTTGACGTGGCCGAGGTGGGTGCGCAGTGCCCGGATGTCGACCCGTCCGAGCCGCCGGCCGAGGACGTGCACCTCGCCGTGGGTGGGGTGGGAGACCGCGCCGAGCAGCGCGAGCAGGGTGGACTTGCCTGCGCCGTTGGCACCGAGCAGGGCCCAGTGCTGGCCGGCCTCGACGGTGAGCGAGACGTCCCGCAGGAGGTAACGGCCGTCGCGCACGACGTCCACGGCGTCGGCCCGGAGCAGCGGCGCGTCGGGCAGCGGTTCGGCACTGGTCACGGCGGTCTCCCGGGCGCGGTCGCGGCCGTGCGGATCCGTTCCGGCCGGCCTCGGACGTCGCCTGCGCCGGGCCCTGCGCCGTACGGGGGCACGGGCGTGCTCCCGGAGCAGGCACCCGGATGATCTCAGACTCCGGCGCCCGGTGCGTTCGTGCGCCACCCGTCGGACGGGTGCCCGCCACGCCGGGCACCCGTCCGCGCCGCCGCGCCGCCGTGGGCCGAAGTGCCCACGGCGGCGCGGCTGCGGGCTCAGCCCTTCATCAGGCTGTTGAGCTCGCCGTAGGAGAGGGCGTCGGCGAGGCCGCCGTAGGTGCCGGTCGCGGTCAGTTCGGCGGCGACCTTGCGGACCACCGCGTAGGCGGCCTCGGCGACCGAGGAGCCGAGGCTGACCCGGGCGACCCCGAGCTCGGACAGCTCCGCCACGGACGGGGCGCCGGGGCCGGCGAGGATGTTGACGGGGGCGTCGATGCCCGCGGTCAGGGCGGCGACGACCGCGGGGTCGGTGACGCCGGGGACGAAGATGCCGGTGGCGCCGGCCGCCAGGTAGGCCTCGGCGCGCTCCAGCGTCTCCTTGAGCCGGGTCTCCTCCGTCCCGACGGCGCGGAGGTAGGTGTCCACGCGGGCGTTGATGTAGAGCGGGATCCCGGCCCCGTCGGCGGCGCGGCGGGCGGCGGCGATCCGCTCGGCCTGCTCGGCGGTGGGCCGCAGGCCGGTGCCGCCGTCCGTCCGGGCGTCCTCGATGTTGATGCCGACGGCGCCGGCGGCGACGACCCGGGCGACGGTGTCGGCGACCTCGGCCGGGGTGGCGCCGAAGCCGCTCTCGATGTCGGCCGTCACCGGGACGGACACGGCGGCCACCACCCGGCCGATCAGGGCGACGGCCTGGTCGCGGTCGAGGTGGTTGCCGTCCGCGGCGCCGAGTCCCCAGGCGACGCCGGCGCTGGTGGTGGCGACGGCCCTGGCGCCGGCCGCCTCGACCAGGCGGGCGCTCGCGGCGTCCCAGGCGTTGGCGAGGGCCAGCGGGGCGGCGGCGTCGTGGAGCGAACGGAACAACTCGGCGTTCTGGTGCTGTGCAGTCATGTTCCGTATTGGACCAAGACGGAGGGGTGGGCCGCTCGCGGTTTCGCGACACGGTCGCCGGGGCCGCCGTCGGTGGCCACCGGCGGTGGTGGCCACCGGCGGCCGGCTGGCCGTGGTGGCGACCGGACGGCTGACGACCCGTCCGGGGCTATTCGGCCCGGCGCGGGGTGGGCGGGCCGAGGACGATGCCGCGGCCCGCGTAGAAGCGGTCCAGGTCCGCCCAGGGCACCCGGGCGTACTGCTGGGACTCGTCGGGGAAGCCGGACGGGTTGTGGATCAGCAGGGCCCGGTCGTCCGCGCCGACGGCGAGCACCAGGTGGCCGCCGGCGCGGGGCGGGGCCGGCTCCAGGGTGCGGATCGACGGGTGGACGGAGATCATCGGCAGCCGGCCGGCGTCGAGGTGGCCGCGCAGCTCCGCGGCGGGCATTGGGGCGCGGGCGTCCGCGAACAGGCCCCACCGCTCGCGGACGTAGGCGGCGAAGGGCGCGTGCACGAGGCCGTCCAGCCGCCCGTCGGGGTGGCGGACGTAGGCGCCGGCCTCGCGGCTCTCCTCGGCGAGCCGCACGATCGGCGGGGCGACGCCCCACCAGTGGTCCAGCGCCATCCGCAGGCAGGCCATGCCGCAGGCGCGCCAGGACCAGTACGCGTACTCGTCCCGGTCCGGTGCGCCCGACTCCTCCCAGCGCGGATCGTCCTCGGCGAGGACGGTGCCGGCCAGGAGGTCGGGGACGAGCTCGGGGGATTCCCACTGCGCGTAGTAGGGAACCGGGTGGCTGATCGGCTGCACAATGATCATTCTGACGCACGGCGGGACGGCTCGCCTCGCCGGTGGGGCCCGGACGCGCACGCCGCCCGGCCCGCCCGGGCCGTGCGGGTGCGCCCCACCCGGTCACGGACCACCGGCGGCCCACCCACGGCCCACCCGCCGCTCACCCGCTACCCGCCCGCGACCCGCCCCCGCTCAGAGGACGCCGGCGCCGCGCAGCAGCCAGCGGTTGGTGCGGCCGACCAGCCCGGCGCGGTCGAGCACGCCGACCACCTTGGCGGCCATCTCGGTCTTGGCGACCCGCCAGTTCGGGTTGCGCTTCGCGGCCCGCCGCCCCTCCTTCGGGTCGATGCCGACCGCGGCGTACACCCGCGGGTTGATCAGGTGGGTGGTGGCGACGTGGATGACGATCCCCATCAGCAGCTGCTCGACGCGGCGGCGGACGGGCCCGAGGTCCTTGCGGACGAGCTCCTCGCGGGCGTACGTGATGTGCCGGGACTCCTCGATGACGTGGATCCGGGCCACCTGCCGGGAGAGCGGCTGCAGCGACTCGTCGGCCATCATCTCGCGCTGGAAGGCGTCCAGGATCTCCTCGACGTACATCGTCCCGCCGAAGGTCTGGCTGTGCGTGGAGATCGCCTTGAACACCCGGCCGAGCTCGTGGGCGAGCCGGCCCGGGCCGTACGCGGGCGCGCCCATCCACGCGATCATGCGGGCGAACATCACCGAGTGCCGGCACTCGTCGGCGATCTCGGTCAGCGCGTACTGGACGTGCGCGCTGGTCGGGTCCCGGTCGAAGGCGTGCCGCAGCAGCATCTGCATGAGGATCTCCTCGAACCAGATGCCGACGCTGGCGACGGCGGCCACCTCGTGCTTGCTGAGCTCGATCCGCTGCTCCTCGTCGAGGCGCTCCCAGAGTTCGGTGCCGTAGAGGGAGATCCGGTGCGGGGCGACGTAGTAGGCGCCGGGGACGGGGCTGCTGTCCCAGTCGACGTCCTTCAGCGGATCGAAGGAGAGCTTGGCGGAGGAGGCGAGGAGGCGCTCGGCGGTGCGCCGGCGCTGCACGTCGCGCTCCTCCGGGACGGCTGCGGTGGCCTTGCGCGCGGTGGTCGCCATGAGGGTCGGCTCCTCGGTCGCTCGGGTGGGGTCTGCCAGGACCGTAGACCGTATTAGATTGACCGTCAATAACTCGCGCAGCGAAGACCGCCCCGGCACCCGCGGGCCCGGCCGGAGGGGGCCTAGAGGTCGATGCCGGAGACGTAGACGGTGTCGGACGCCCGGTCGAGCCAGAAGGACGCGTGAGCCGGGGCCTGCGGGGCCAGTTCGGCGTCGAGCGAGGGGCAGCCGATCCAGGACGCGCCCTCGGGCCCCTTCCCGGCGAGTTCCTTCTGCCAGTAGCCGGTGAGGTCCGGCGCCGCCACCGGCGCGCACTCCCGACCCGCCGTCAGTTCGGCGATCCGGCCGGGCGGCAGCCGGAAGAAGCCGGCCAGCCCCGGGTCCGGCGAGGGCACCAGGTCGCGCGGCCCGTCGGTGGACCGCCAGGTGCCGGAGACGGCCGGCCCGAGCCGGGGGAACACCTCGTCGAACCAGTCGGTCGAGGTGTACCGGTCCTCCGCGCGCGCCTCGTCCCGCTGGACGACCAGCGTGCACCCGCCCAGGACGACCGCCCAGAACGCGGCGAACACTCCTACCACCACCCAGACCGACTTCGGCACCGCGCGCTCCTGCGCCTCCATGACGCCGCCCCTCCCCCGTGTCCTGCCCGGGCTCGGCCGCCCGGGCAGGACACCTGTTCTACCAGGCGTAGTCCTCCGGTGCGGTGCGGTGGCCGGGGAAGATCTCGTCCAGGCGCTCCAGGGTCTTGGCGTCGAGGGACACGTCCAGCGCACGGTTGGCGGCGTGCAGCTGGTCCAGGGTGCGCGGGCCGACGATCGGCGCGGTGACGCCCTCGCGGGAGAGCAGCCAGGCCAGCGCCACGTCGCCGGGCTCGTGGCCGAGTTCGGCGGCGAGGTCCTCGTACGCCGCGATCTGCTCGCGGTGCTTCTCCAGGGTCTCGACGGACCGGCCGGAGGCCCGGCGGACCCCCTCGCGCTCCTTGCGCAGGACGCCGCCGAGCAGGCCGCCGTGCAGCGGCGACCACGGGATCAGGCCGAGGCCGTAGTGCTGCGCGGCGGGCAGGACCTCGAGCTCGACGCTGCGCTCCAGCAGGTTGTAGAGCGACTGCTCGCTGGTCAGGCCGAGGAAGTTCCGGGCGCGGGCGGTCTCCTGGGCACGGGCGATGTGCCAGCCGGCGAAGTTGCTGGACCCGACGTAGACGATCTTGCCCTGGGCGGTCAGCACCTCCATCGCCTGCCAGATCTCCTCCCACGGAGTGGCCCGGTCGACGTGGTGCATCTGGTACAGGTCGATGTGGTCGGTCCGCAGCCGCTTCAGGCTGGCGTCCACGGCGCGGCGGATGTTGAGCGCGGAAAGCTTGCCCTCGTTGGGCCACTCCCCCATGTCGCCGTAGAGCTTGGTCGCGATCACCGTGCGCTCGCGGCGGCCGCCGCCCTGGGCGAACCAGTTGCCGATGATCTCCTCGGTGCGACCCTTGTTCTCGCCCCAGCCGTACACGTTGGCGGTGTCGAAGAAGTTGATGCCCAGTTCGTGGGCGGTGTCCATGATCCGGTGGGCGTCGGCCTCCTCGGTGTGCGGACCGAAGTTCATGGTGCCGAGGCAGAGCCGGGAGACGGTGAGGCCGGTGCGGCCGAGGTGGGTGAACTCCATGATTCCCACCCTCGGCCACACCGGCCGCCGCTGTCCAGGTTTTCGTTCAGGCGGTGGATCAATTCCGCCGGCCCCCGCGCGGGATCAGGCGGTGCGCCGCAGCAGCGCGAGGTACATCGCGTCGGTGCCGTGCAGGTGCGGCCAGAGCTGGACGTCCGGGCCCTCGCCGAGGCCGGGCAGGCCGGGCAGCAGCGGCCGGGCGTCGATCCACTCGACGCCGCCCTCGCCGCGCAGCACGTCGTCGACCACCGCGCGGGTCTCGGCGAGGTGCGGCGAGCAGGTGGCGTAGCCGACCACGCCGCCCACCCGGGCGGCGCGGATCGCACCGCGCAGCAGGTCCCGCTGGAGCGGGCCGAAGCCGGCGATGTCCTCGGGGCGGCGGCGCCAGCGGGCCTCCGGGCGGCGGCGCAGCGCGCCGAGGCCGGAGCAGGGCACGTCGACCAGGACGCGGTCGAAGGTGCCGGGCGCCCAGGCGGGACGGGTGCCGTCGGCGGCGATCACGGTGTACGGGCCGGGGTTGCCGGCGAGTGCGCGGGCGACCAGTCGGGCGCGGTGCGGCTGCTTCTCGGAGGCGACCAGGGCGGCCCCGCGCTCCGCGGCGATCGCGGCGAGCAGCGCGGCCTTGCCGCCGGGGCCGGCGCAGCCGTCCAGCCAGAGCCCGTCCGGCCCGTCGAGCGGCGCCGCGGCGAGCGCGAGGGCGACCAGCTGGCTGCCCTCGTCCTGGACGCCGGCCCGGCCCTCGCGGACAGCGGTCACCCCGGCCGGGTCGCCGCCCTCGGCGAGCCGCAGCGCGTACGGGGACCAGCGGCCCTCGGCGGCCTCCGGCAGTGCCTCGCGGAGTTCGTCGACGGTGGCGCGGCCGGGCCGGGCGACCAGGGTGACCTCGGGGCGGTCGTTGTCGGCGCGCAGCAGGTCCTCGACGGCGGCGCGGCCGGAGGCGTCGGGCTGCCAGCGGCCGAGCGCGTCCCAGAGCGAGGAGACCACCCAGCGCGGGTGGGAGTGGACGAGGGCGAGGTGGTCCTCGGCGTCCTGGTCGTACGGCGGGGCGACCTGCTCGATCCACGCGTCGAGGTCCTGGGCGCTGATCCGGCGGAGCACCGCGTTGACGAACTTGGCCCGTCCGTCGCCGAGCACCACCCGGGCCAGTTCGACGGTGGCGGAGACGGCGGCGTGGCTGGGGATGCGGGTGGCGAGCAGCTGGTGGGCGCCGAGCGCGAGCACGTCGAGCACCGGCGGGTCGACCTCGCGCAGCGGCCGGTCGATGCAGGCGGCGATGATCGCGTCGTAGGTGCCCTGCTGGCGCAGGGTGCCGTAGACCAGTTCGGTGGCGAGGGCGGCGTCGCGGCGCTCCATGCCCTTCTGCTCGGCCTCGCGCAGCAGCGGCGGGAGGACGAGGTTGGCGTAGGCGTCGCGCTCGTCGACGGCGCGCAGGGCGCGGAAGGCGACGATCCGGGCCGGGTCCTTCTTGGGGCGGCGGTGCGGGCGGGGGGCGCGCTTGGCGCTGGGCGTGGTCACGTGGTGCCTCGAATGTGCTGCGGACGAAAGGTGGGGGTGGATCGGGGCCGGGGTGCCGGCCGCCCGGGGGTTCAGTCGCCGAGCCGCTCGCCGGACTCGATGCGGACCCCTCGGGCCCAGTCTGCCGCGCGCATCTGCTTCTTGCCCTGCGGCTGGACCTCGCCGAGCTCGATGTCGTGGCTGCCGGTGCCGACCCGGACGCTGTGCTTGGCGACGGCCGTCTCGCCGGGGGCGAGCTCGGCGGAGCCGGGGAGCAGGGTGACCGGGCCGGCCAGCTTGAGGCGTTCGCCGCGGAAGACCGTCCAGGCGCCGGGGGCGGGGGCGCAGCCGCGGACGAGGCGGTCGACGCGCAGCGCGGGGTGTGTCCAGTCGATCCGGGCGTCCTCGACGTTGATCTTGGGGGCGACGGTGACGCCCTCGGCGGGCTGCGGCACGGCGTGCACGGCGCCGTCCTCGATGCCGTCCATGGTGGCGGCGAGCAGCCGGGCTCCGGAGTGCGAGAGCCGGGTGAGCAGGTCGCCGCTGGTGTCGGCGGGCCGGATCTCCTCGGTGACGACGCCGTACACCGGGCCGGAGTCCAGCCCCTCCTCGATCTGGAAGGTGGAGGCGCCGGTGACCTCGTCCCCGGCCATCACCGCGTGCTGCACGGGGGCGGCGCCGCGCCAGGCGGGCAGCAGCGAGAAGTGCAGGTTGACCCAGCCGTACCGGGGGATCTCCAGGGCGGCCGGGCGCAGCAGGGCGCCGTAGGCGACGACCGGGCAGCAGTCCGGGGCCAGGTCGGCGAGCCGGGCGAGGAAGTCCGGGTCGCTGGGCTTCGCCGGCCGGAGCACCTCGATGCCGGCCTCCTCGGCACGCCGGGCGACCGGGCTGGCGACCGTGCGGCGGCCGCGGCCGGAGACCGCGTCGGGGCGGGTGACCACGGCGACCACCTCGTGCCGGTCGGAGGCCAGCAGGGCGTCCAGGGCGGGGACGGCGACCTCGGGGGTGCCGGCGA
Organism: Streptomyces sp. NRRL B-24484; assembly: GCF_000717715.1. Taxonomy (GTDB): domain Bacteria; phylum Actinomycetota; class Actinomycetes; order Streptomycetales; family Streptomycetaceae; genus Kitasatospora. The sequence continues at coordinate 28,751 of NZ_JOAI01000012.1, forward strand.
AGACGAGGCGCATGGGTGCCTTTCTCGGAATGCGTGCTCCGGCCCCGCGGGCGGGGCCCGGCGGGTGGCGGAGGTGGTCAGCGGGCGGAGCCGAAGGTGGAGTGCGGGGAAATCCGGGCGGTCGGCGCCGGGCCGTCGCCCCAGTCGGCCTCGCGGATCGCCTTGAGCGCGGCCTTGCGGGCCTCGCGGTCGAGGCGGTCGATGAAGACGATGCCGTCGAGGTGGTCGGTCTCGTGCTGGATGCACCGGGAGAGCAGCTCGGTGCCCTCGATCGTCACCGGGTCGCCGTACATGTTGACGCCCTTGGCGACGACGCCGTGTGCGCGCCTGGTGTCGAAGCGCAGGCCCGGCAGCGAGAGGCAGCCCTCGGGGCCGTCCTGCTCCTCGTCGGTGAGCGACAGGTCGGGGTTGATCAGGTGGCCCACCACGCCGTCCACGTTGTAGGTGAACACCCGCAGGGAGATGCCGAGTTGGGGGGCGGCCAGGCCGGCACCGGGAGCGTCGAGCATGGTGTCGGTGAGGTCCTTCACCAGGCGGCGCAGCTCCTTGTCGAAGGTGGTCACCGGCTTGGCCTTCGTCCGGAGCACCGGGTCGCCGAAGATCCTGATCGGCTGGATCGCCATGGCTGCGGGGGCTCCTCGGGACATCGGCGGCAGGGAGGCGTACCTGCAGAGTCTATGCAATCGGCGCCGCGGGCCGGGCCCGGGTCCGGCGGGGCGGGTGCGGGCGGGCGCCCCGTCGCGGTCGCCCGGCGGCCGGTCCCGGTCGTGCCCCACCGACCTTCTCGGCCAGGCGCGTTACCCGGGCCAGGGGTCGGGCGTTGGTCAAGTGGAATTGACCGGGACGCATGCGTCGCGGTCCACGCCGACCGTACGGAGAGGTGGCGCAGAGGCCATGGCCGAGCAGATCAACCACGATGCGCGGGCGCGGGCGAGCCTGCACCTGCTGGTGCGGGACATCGAGCGGGTGAGGCGCCAGGTGGACGCGCTGCGCACCCTGACCGCCCAGTTGGGCAACGTCTACCGGCCCCGGCGGCCCAGCACCTCGGCGGGCTTCGTCGTGTACGGGCGGGCTCCCGCCCCGACCGTCCGGCTGGCGCAGGAGCTGCGCGAGAGCGTGGAGACGCTGGTCGCGGCGGCGGTCGAGTTCGACCGGGCACTCGGCTTCTCCTGGGACTCCGTGGGCTCCGCGCTGGGCGTCACCAAGCAGGCGGTGCACCGCCGGTACGGCATGCGCCGACCCGCCAACGAGCTGCTGGCGGCCAGCGTCCCGGCACCCGCGACGCCGCGCGACGACCACGCGCCCGAGCCGCTCCACGAGCAGGTCGAGCCGCCCCTGCCCGGCGCCCTCTCCCGGACGGTGCCGCAGGCCTGGCAGGGCGGCCTGGCCGACCAGCCGAACGCCCGCATCGCCCGCTGAACCCGCTGAACCCGCTGAACCCGCTGAACCCGCCCGCGACCGGGCTACCCGCGGGCGCCGCGGTCTGCCGCCCCGCCGGGGCACGTGCAGACCGCGGGGCGGGCCCGTCAGCCGCGGACCTCGTAGGCCATGGCCCGGTTCGTCACGTCCGTGAGCAGGGGCTCCACCAGGTCCGTCAGGGCCCCGTGGTCGGCGGCCCGGCCGTCGGACCACTGCCCGACCCCGGCGACGACCGCCCGACCCCGGAGAAGGCCTGTACCAGGCCGCTGTCCCGGGCGAGCGTCGGCAGACCGGAGCCGGGCGGCGGCACCTGCGCGCCGACCTGGTACGAGTCGTGGTCCACCACGAGGCGGGTGACCGGCTTCACGGTGTCGGCCTGGTCCCTCATCGTGAAGACCGCCGGGTTGAACCGGTTGTTCCGGGCGTCCTTGTACAGCGCGACCTGGTGGCCGAGGCAGCCCTTGCCCTCGGCGATCAGGGCCGCGAGGTCCGGGCCCACCCAGGTCGGCTCGGGACAGGTCCCGAGGTCCTCGGACACGACCCTGGTGTACACCGCGCCGGAGGCCGTCCGCACCTCGGCGGGGAAGAGGTCGGCCAGCGGCGCCGGCGGGCGGTCCGGGAGCCGGGCGGCGGCAGAAGCGGAGGAGGAGGCGGAGGAGGAGGCAGAGGGCGCGGCGGTCGCCGCGGTGGCGCCGGCGGTCGGGGCGGCCGACCGTTCGCCGTCCTCGTCCGGCCCGACGAACCGGAAGGCCAGGACGGTCAGCACCGCGGCGGCCGCGGCCAGTGCGGCGTACCGCGGCCACACCCGCTTCGGCGGGGGCGGCAGCGCACCCGGCCGCAGCAGGCCCGGTACCGGGCCCTCTTCAGCGGCGCGGCCGGGACGAAGTCCTCGTCCAAACCCACGTCGAACGGGTCGTCGGCCGGCCGCTGGCGGCCCGGCTCACTGTCACTGATCGGCACGGGCCCACCCTGGTGATCACCGTCCCGCCGCAGGTCACGGTGTGATCACCGTTCCTGGAGGTCGCCCGCACCCGCTCCCCGCGCCCCGCGCCCGAAGCCGAGCCGGGCACGGCGCGCTCCAGCCGCCCGCCCGGGCCGGCTTCGGCCGACGTCGATACGTCGACACATCGACCCGCGACCGGGCTCCCCCACGACGCCGCCACCGGCGCCTGCCCCGGCGGGCACATCCGCCTCAGCCGATGTCCGGCGGGTCGACCCGGATCCGCACCTGTTCCCCCGTGCGCAGCGCCAGCCGCGCGATCTGCGCCGCCTTGAGCGCCGAGGCGAGCGCCGCCCCGCGGCCGGGGGCGACCCGGATCAGTGCGCGTTCCAGCTCCTCGCCGCGGCCGGCCGGGACGGGCACGGGCCCCAGCACGTCGGCCCCCTCGGGCAGCCGGACGAGCCCGAGCAGGTCGGCGACCGCCTGCGGTGCACCGGTCACCGAGGCCATCCGGGAGACCGGCGGGAAGTGCAGTTCGGCCCGTTCGTCGAGCTCGCTCGCGGCGTGCCCGGCCGGGTCCCACCGGACGAGGGCCTGCACCGGCCGTGCGGTCGGCTCGGCGACGACCACGACGGTGCCGCCCGCCCCGGCCGGCCGGACGAGCGCCGCGGCGGTCAGCCAGCGCCTCAGCGTCTCCTCGCCGGCCCGCAGGTCGGGCCGGTTGAGCAGGGCCCAGCCGTCGAGCAGCAGGGCGGCGGCGTACCCGCCCTCGGCGAGCGGTTCGGCGCCCGGGGTGGCGATCACCAGGGAGGGGGTGCCGGGCACCGTGGCGAGCACCGCGTCCCGCCCGGAGGTGCGGACGGGCACCCGCGGGAAGGCCTTGCCCAGCTCCTCGGCGGTACGGCGGGCGCCGACCACCTGGGCCCGCATCCGGAAGGAACCGCACTCGACGCAGTGCCAGTCCGTCTCGGGCGTGCCGCACCAGGTGCACTGCGGCGGGGTGTCGGCGCCGCCGGCCTCCAGCGGGCCGGCGCAGCGCCGGCAGCGGGCCGGGGTGCGGCAGCGGTCGCAGGCGAGCCGGGGCAGGTAGCCGCGCCGGGGCACCTGGATGAGGACGGGCCCGCGGTTCAGGGCGTCCCGGGCGGTCTCCCAGGCGACCGAGGGCAGTCGGGCGGCCTGCGCGGCGGCGTCCCGGGCCTGGTCGTGGTCGGTGACGGTGCGGATCCGCGGGGCGAGCGACCGGACGGTCTCCCGGTCGGCGGTCAGCGGGCGCGCCCAGCCGGTGGCGACCAGCTGCGCCGCCTCGACGGTGGTGGACAGGCCGCCGAGCAGCACCCCGGCACCCTCGTCGGCGGCCCGCAGCAGGGCGACCTCGCGGACGTGCGGGTACGGCGCGTTGGGGTCGCTGTGGCTGGAGTCGCCGTCCGACCAGACGGCGAGCAGCCCGAGGTTGCGGACGGGGGCGAAGACGGCGGCGCGGGTGCCGATCACGGCCCGGACGGAGCCGCGGTTGACGGCGAGCCAGTTCCGGTAGCGCTCCTCCGGTCCGGCGTCGGCGGCGAGCACGGTGTGCCGGCCGGGGCCGAGCAGGGCGGTGAGCGCGGCGTCGACCCGGGCGACGGCGCGGCCGTCCGGCAGCACGGCGAGGGCGCCGCGGCCGGCGGCGAGGGCGGCGGCGACCGCGCGGGCGATCTCCTGCGGCCAGTCGGGGCCCGGCAGCGCCGTCCACACCGCCCGGGGGGCGTGGCCGGCGGCGAGCGAGCCGAGGAAGGCCGGGCCCTGCGGGTAGCGGGACCAGCTGCCCGGTTCGGGTGCCGGCGGCGGGGGCAGCGGGGCGGGCGAGGGCTCGGACTCGGCGCGGGCGTGCCGGGGGGGGATCGCCAGCTGGAGCACGTCGGCGAGGGTGCCGGCGTACCGGTCCGCGACGGCGCGGCAGAGCCGCAGCAGGGCCGGGGCGAGGACGCGCTCGGGCGAGACCACCCGGGCGAGCGGGGCGAGCGGGCCGGCGTAGTCGGAGGAGGCGAGCCGCTCGACGACGTACCCGTCGTGCAGGGCGCCGCCCTCGCGTCGGCCGGAGGCGCCCACCCGGGCGCCGAAGCGGACGCGGACCCGGACGCCGGGCCGGGCGTCCTCGGCCATCGCCGCGGGCACCGCGTAGTCGAAGTACTGGTCGAGGCTGAGCACGCCCTTGTCGACCAGGACGCGGGCGACCGGCAGCTCGGCGGCCAGCTCGGTGCCGCGGGCCGCCCTCGGCCTGGACCGGCGGACCGTCTCCCGGATGAAGGCCAGCTGCTCGCCGGCGCCGTCTGTGCTGCTCATCGCCCTCATGGCTATCAGATCGCGCCGACAGACCGACGCAGGCGGCGGCCACCCCCGTGGGGGTGGCCGCCGCCTGCGGACTGCCGGAGCAGGGTGGGTCAGGCGCTGACGGCCTTCTTCAGCTCCTCGACGCGGTCGGTGCGCTCCCAGGTGAAGTCCGGCAGCTCACGGCCGAAGTGGCCGTACGCGGCGGTCTGGGCGTAGATCGGCCGCAGCAGGTCCAGGTCGCGGATGATCGCGGCCGGGCGGAGGTCGAAGACCTCGGTCACGGCCTTCTGGATGTCCAGGACGGGGACGGTCTCGGTGCCGAAGGTCTCGACGAACAGGCCGACCGGCTCGGCCTTGCCGATCGCGTACGCGACCTGCACCTCGGCGCGGCGGGCGAGGCCCGCGGCGACGATGTTCTTCGCCACCCAGCGCATCGCGTACGCGGCGGAGCGGTCGACCTTGGACGGGTCCTTGCCCGAGAAGGCGCCGCCGCCGTGGCGGGCGTAGCCGCCGTAGGTGTCGATGATGATCTTGCGGCCGGTGAGGCCGGCGTCGCCCATCGGGCCGCCGATCTCGAAGCGGCCGGTCGGGTTGACCAGCAGGCGGTAGCCCTCGGTGACGAGCTTGATGCCTTCCTCGGCCAGCGCCTTCAGCTCCGGCTCCACGACGAACTCGCGGATGTCCGGGGTGAGCAGCGACTCCAGGTCGATGTCGCTCGCGTGCTGCGAGGAGACCACGACGGTGTCGAGCCGGACGGCCTTGTCGCCGTCGTACTCGATGGTGACCTGGGTCTTGCCGTCGGGGCGCAGGTACGGGATGGTCCCGTTCTTGCGGACCTCGGACAGGCGGCGCGAGAGGCGGTGCGCGAGGGTGATCGGCAGCGGCATCAGCTCCGGCGTGTCCTCGCACGCGTAGCCGAACATCAGGCCCTGGTCGCCGGCACCCTGCCTGTCGAGCTCGTCGTCCTCGCCCTCGACGCGGTGCTCGTGCGCGGTGTCCACACCCTGGGCGATGTCCGGGGACTGCGAGCCGATCGAGACCGAGACGCCGCAGGAGGCGCCGTCGAAGCCCTTCTTCGAGCTGTCGTAGCCGATCTCGAGGATCTTGTCGCGGACGAGCTGTGCGATCGGCACGTAGGCCTTGGTGGTGACCTCGCCGGCGATGTGCACCAGGCCGGTGGTGATCAGGGTCTCCACGGCGACGCGCGAGCTCGGGTCCTCCTTGAGGAGGGCGTCCAGGATGGTGTCGCTGATCTGGTCAGCGATCTTGTCGGGGTGTCCCTCGGTGACGGACTCCGAGGTGAACAGGCGGCGAGACACAGCGCTCCCTGGGGTTGCAGCGGCTGCTGACTGAATGCCCCGGTTGTCGGGGCATCCGGAAAGACTTGATTCCTGGAGTGTAACGGGGGAGCACCCGCAACGGGCACTCCCCCACTGATGCAGTCGTGTGACCGTCACCCCGTCCCGTCAGCCGAGACGGGCGACGACGGCGTCCCAGACGGCGTCGGCGAGGGCCTCCTTGGGCCCGTGCGGCACCGGGGTCTCGCCGCCGTCGGCGGCGAGGACGGTGGCCGCGTTGGTGTCCTGGCCGAACGCCTTGCCGTCGCCGACCTCGTTCACCACGAGCAGGTCGCAGCCCTTGCGGGCGAGCTTGGCCCGGCCGTTGGCGAGCACGTCGTCGGTCTCCGCGGCGAAGCCGACCACCAGCTGGCCCGGGCGGGCCCGCTCGGCGGAGAGTTCGGCGAGGATGTCGGGGTTGCGGACGAGCACGACCGGTGCCGGATCGGCGCCGTCCACCTTCTTGATCTTGCCGGTGGCGTACTCCGCGGGGCGGAAGTCGGCGACCGCGGCGGCCATCACCACGGCGTCGGCGTCCAGCACCGCCTTGTGCGCGGCCTCGCGCAGCTGCAGCGCGGTGGACACCCGGACGACGTCCACCCCGGCGGGGTCGGGCAGCTCGACGTTGGCGGAGAGCAGGGTGACCCGGGCGCCGCGGGCGGCGGCGGTCGCGGCCAGCGCGTAGCCCTGCTTGCCGGAGGATCGGTTGCCGAGGAAGCGCACCGGGTCGAGCGGCTCGCGGGTGCCGCCGGCGGAGACCACCACGTGCCGGCCGGCCAGGTCCTGCTCGGCGGCGCCGCGGGCGAGCACCCGGCGGCAGGCCTCGAAGATCTCGGACGGCTCGGGCAGCCGGCCCTTGCCGGTGTCCTTGCCGGTGAGCCGGCCGACGGCGGGCTCCAGCACGACGGTGCCGCGGCGGCGCAGGGTGGCGACGTTCTCCTGGGTGGCCGGGTGCTCCCACATCTCGGTGTGCATCGCGGGGGCCAGCACCACGGGGCAGCGGGCGGTGAGGAGGGTGTTGGTGAGCAGGTCGTCGGCCAGCCCGTGGGCGGCCTTGGCCAGCAGGTCGGCGGTGGCCGGGGCGACGACGACCAGGTCGGCGTTCTGGCCGATCCGCACGTGCGGCACCTCGTGCACGCTCTCCCAGGTCTCGGTGGCGGCCGGGCGGCCGGAGAGCGCGGCCCAGGTCGCCTCGCCCACGAAGTGCAGCGCGGCTTCGGTCGGCACCACGGTGACCTGGTGGCCGGTCTCGGTGAACCGGCGCAGCAGCTCGCAGGCCTTGTAGGCGGCGATGCCGCCGCTGACGCCGAGGACGACGCGCGGTGCGTTCATGGGGGTGGATCTCCTTGTCCGGCCACGCCCGGGTGGGGCTCGCCCTCACCCTACGGCGCATCAGACGGCGGGTGCACCATGACCCGGAGCACAGCGAAGGGCCCGCCGGAACGAGTCCGGCGGGCCCTTGCGCAGGGGAGGCTCAGGCGGCCTCGATCGCCTCGGCGGTGAGCATGCCGGCGTTGATCTCGCGCAGCGCGATCGACAGCGGCTTCTCGTGCACGTGGGTGTCGACCAGCGGGCCGACGTACTCCAGCAGGCCCTCGCCCAGCTGCGAGTAGTACGCGTTGATCTGGCGGGCGCGCTTGGCGGCGTAGATCACGAGGCTGTACTTGGAGTCGGTCGCCTCGAGGAGCTCGTCGATCGGCGGGTTGATGATGCCCTCGGGCGCGGTCATCGAAGAGGACACGCGAAAACCTTCCGAAAGTGGATTTGTCAGTCTCACACAGTCTGACGAGCGGCTCGACGAGCCGATCGGGTCAGACTACACCGAGCAAGGCTAGCAGTTCGGCCGCTACCTGCTCGACGGAGGTGTTGACAAGGGTCGTGTCGAACTCGGTCTCGGCCGCCAGTTCGACCTTGGCCGCGTCGAGCCGCTGGTCGATCACGTGCTGGGGCTCGGTGCCGCGGCCGGTGAGCCGGCGGACCAGCTCGTCCCAGCTCGGCGGAGCCAGGAACACCAGCTGGGCCTCGGGCATCGACTCGCGCACCTGCCGGGCGCCCTGCAGGTCGATCTCCAGCAGGACGGGCTCGCCGCGGTCGAGTCGGTCCTGGACCGCCTGCCGGGGGGTGCCGTAGCGGTTGCCGGCGAACACCGCCCACTCCAGCAGCTCGCCGTTGGCGATCAGCTTGTCGAACTGGTCGTTGTCGACGAAGTGGTACTGGACCCCGTCCCTCTCGCCCGGCCTCGGGTGGCGGGTCGTCGCCGACACCGAGAGCCAGACCTCGGGGTGCATCTTCCTCATATGAGCGACGACCGTGCTCTTGCCGACCCCGGAGGGGCCGGAGAGCACGGTCAGCCGCGGACGCTCACTCATGCACCGATTATCCCGGATCGCGGACCGTCCGGGGACCAGGGGGCCCGGCTCAGGTGGCCGCGCCGCCGAACTCCCGCTCCAGGGAGGCGATCTGGTTGGTACCGAGACCGCGCACACGACGGCTCTCGGAGATGCCGAGGCGCTCCATGATCTGCTTGGCGCGCACCTTGCCGACGCCGGGCAGGCTCTCGAGCAGGGCGGAGACCTTCATCTTGCCGATGACCTCGTCGTCCGCCTTGCCGGCCTTGATCACGTCGTGCAGCGACGCACCGGAGTGCTTGAGCTTGTTCTTCACGTCGGCGCGCTTCCGCCGAGCTTCGGCGGCCTTGGCGAGCGCAGCGGCGCGCTGTTCGGGGGTAAGGGGCGGAAGAGCCACGCCGTTCACCTCAGGTATGGATGGAAGGGATGAGCTATGACTGGTGGTGCCCGGCCTCCGGAGAGCAGGCTCTGACCTGCGTGGCGGCGGAATTCCGCCGCCTTCCGGTGACCTACCGCCGGACACTACCCAACTTAGGCCGCCACGTCAGGAAAAGAACACGAAAAGTCCTGGTCAGCCGGGGCGGACACAGGACTTTTCCGGGCAAATCAACCGCTCTCAGCGACGATTGGTCAGCCCTTTGTGACGCCGCTCACATCCTGGGCGAATCGTTCCGCCGCCTCTCGGAGTGCCGCGACCGACGGTCCGTGCTTCAGCACGTCGCGGCTGACGCTCGGCACGACGTTGCGCACGGAGTCGCCGAAGACCCGCGGCAGATCGGCCGCGGTGGCGCCCTGCGCACCCACGCCGGGGGCGAGCAGCGGGCCGTTGATGGCGAGGTCCGCGCCGGCCTCGGCGAGGGTCGCGCCGACCACCGCGCCGAAGGATCCGAGCGGCTCGGCGCCGGCGTTCTCCGCCGCGAGCCGGCGCAGGACGCCCTGGGCCACGCTCTCGCCGTCCGCGGCGACCGCCCGCTGCACCTCGGCCCCCTCGGGGTTGGAGGTCAGCGCCAGGGCGAACAGGCCGCAGCCGCTGGCACGGGCCAGGTCCACCGCCGGCTGCAGCGAACCGAAGCCCAGGTAGGGGCTGACGGTGAGGGCGTCCGAGAAGAGCGGGCTGCCCGGCGCGAGGAAGGTCTCCGCGTAGGCGGCCATGGTCGAGCCGATGTCACCGCGCTTGGCGTCCATCACGACCAGCGCGCCGGCGGCGCGGGCGTCGGCCGTGCAGCGCTCCAGCACGGCGATGCCCTTCGAGCCGAACCGCTCGAAGAAGGCGGCCTGCGGCTTGAGCACGGCGACCCGGTCGGCCAGCGCCTCGACCACGGTGCGGGAGAAGGTCTCCAGGCCGGCGACGTCGTCGCCGAGGCCCCAGGCGGCGAGCAGCGAGGCGTGCGGGTCGATGCCGACGCAGAGCTGGCCGCGGGTGTCGAGGGCGTGGCGCAGGCGGGCGCCGAACGGGGCGAGGGTGGTCACGGATGTCCTCCGGTCGTCGGGGTCGTCGTACGGTCTCGTACGGTCTCGTGCGGGTCGTGCGGGTCGTGCGGGTCGGGGTGGGGTCAGTCCCGGCGGTGGGCCAGACCGACGGCATCGGTGAAGGCGGCGAGGCCGCGGGAGGCGAGCTCGGTGCGCAGTTCGTCGAGGATGCGCAGCGGGGCCGTCGGGTCGTGCAGCAGGGCGGAGCCGACCGCGACGCCGCTGGCGCCGGCCGCGGCGAAGGCCAGCGCGTCCCGGCCGTCGGTGACCCCGCCCATGCCGAGGATCGGCACGGTGGGCAGGCGTCCGGCCAGCATCGCCGCGTGCACCAGGTGCACGCAGCGCAGCGCCACGGGCCGCACGGCCGGTCCCGAGAGCCCGCCGGGCCCGGCCGCCAGTGCGGGGCGCAGGGTGTCCGGGTCGATGTCCAGCCCGGGCACGGTGTTGATCATCGAGAGGCCGTCGGCGCCGGCCCGGACGCAGGCCGCCGCGATGTCGGTGATCGACAGCACGTCGGGCGCCAGCTTCGCGTAGACCGGCAGGTCGGCGGGGGCGGCCCGGCGCACCGCACGGACGAGGTCGTAGGAGATCGCCGGGTTCGCGGCGAAGACCAGGCCGAGGTCGGCGTGGCTGGGCCCGCCGATGTTCAGTTCCAGGCCGACCACGCCGGGCAGGCCGCCGAGCCGGGCGGCCAGCGCGGCGAACTCCTCGATCCGCTCCCCCGCGATCGACACCACCACCCGGGCGCCGCGCTCGGCCAGCCAGGGCAGTTCCCGCTCGACGAAGGCGTCGATGCCGGGGCCGGGCAGGCCGAGCGCGGTGAGCAGCCCGGCGGGGGTGGCGGCGGCCCGTGGCGTGGGGTGGCCGGCCCGCGGCCGCGGCATGATCGTGCGGGTGGTGACCGAGCCCAGCGCGTCCAGCGGCACGAACTTGGCGAGCTCGCGGACGGGACCGGCGCAGCCGGCCGCGGTGGTGAGCGGGTTCGGCAGGGTCAGCGGGCCGAAGGGCGCGGTGAGATCGACGTCCTGCGGGTCCATCACGCGCCCTCCAGGTCGGCCGGCACCGCCCCGATGTCGGCCCAGCGCACCCGGGTGGCGTCGAACACCGGGCCCTCCGTGCAGACCCGGGCGAACCGGCTGACGCCGTCGGCGCCGACCACCGGGACGACGCAGGCGGCGCACAGGCCGGTGCCGCAGGGCAGGTCGGTGGCGAGCAGGGCCCAGCAGCGGATGCCGAGGTCGGCGACGGCCGCCGCGGTGAGCGCGAGGACGTCGGGTGGGCCCGCCGCGTAGACGACCGAGGCGTCGATCGCCCGGGCGGCCTGGGCGACCGGGTCGGAGACCAGGCCGGTGAGGCCGGCCGAGCCGTCCTCGGTCACCACCAGCACGTCCTGGGTGAGCGCCCGGGCCGCGTCGACGGCGTGCAGGGCCGCTGCGGTCGGTGCGCCGAGCAGGTAGCCGAGCTGGCCGCCGTGGGCCCTGAGCTGCTCGCCGAGGGCCGGCAGCGGGGCGGCGTGCTGGCCGTGGCCGACCAGCAGGGCCCGTACCGGCGCGTCGGGGACGGGGAAGGGCGTGCCGAGCGGGGCGATCAGGTCGAGCGGTCCGCTACGGGGGCCGTCGGCGACCAGCAGGTCCAGGGTCCCGGTGGTGGCGTCGGCCCGGGCGATCGGGACGGCCTCGCGGACCACCGCGTGGTCGCCGGCCAGCGAGGCGAAGTGGCCCGGGCGGGCACGGGACGCGGCCTCGGGCACCTCCAGCACCAGGCGGTGGTACGCGCCCTCCGCCGTGCACCCGTACACCTCCGCCCGCCACCGCACCGGATGGGCCATGTCCGACACCTCTCGATCGATCCGGGACGCCCCGGCGCGCAGCGCACGTCCGCGCCCGGGGTCCCGCGTCCACACCTGCAACTCGCCGGGCGGCCCGCAGGTCACGCCACGATCCTCCCGCCGCGCGCCGTTCCCCGCGCCCGCGGCGGCCGGCGGCTACGCCTTGGCGGTGCCGACGGCGTCGGCGATCGTCCGGTGCCCGCTGGCGCGCAGGCGCGCGGAGAGGCCCTTGTGGACCCGCCGCATCCAGAACGGGCCCTCGTAGACGAAGGCGCTGTAGCCCTGCACCAGGTCGGCGCCGTGCACGATCCGCTGCCAGGCGTCCTCGGCGGTCTCGATGCCGCCGACCGAGACGATCGCGAGGCGGCCCTCGGTGCGGGCGCGCAGCCGCTGCAGCACCTCCAGCGAGCGGGCCTTGAGCGGGGCGCCGGAGAGCCCGCCCATGCCGATCTCCTCGACCCGGGCGGCGTCGGTGGCGAGCCCCTCGCGGCCGATGGTGGTGTTGGTGGCGATGATGCCGTCCAGGCCGAGGGTGAGCGCCATGTCGGCGATCTCGTCGATGTCCTCGTCGGCGAGGTCGGGGGCGATCTTCACCAGCAGCGGCACGTGGTGGGTGGTGACCTCGTCGGCGGCCTTGCGGACGTCCCACAGCAGCGGGCCGAGGATCTGCACGGCCTGGAGGTTGCGCAGGCCGGGGGTGTTCGGCGAGGAGACGTTGACGACCAGGTAGTCGGCGTGCGGGGCGAGACGCCGGGTGGACTTCAGGTAGTCCTCGGTGGCGTCGGCCTCCTCGACCACCTTGGTCTTGCCGATGTTGATGCCGACGACCGGGGTGCCGGTGGCGCGGATCCGGCCGGAGAGGCGGGCGGCGACCCGGGCGGAGCCCTGGTTGTTGAAGCCCATCCGGTTGATCAGGGCGCGGTCCTCGATCAGCCGGAACAGCCGCGGGGCGGGGTTGCCCGGCTGCGGCTCACCGGTGACGGTGCCGATCTCGACGAAGTCGAAGCCGAGCATCGACAGGCCGTCGATGCCGATGCCGTCCTTGTCGAAGCCGGCGCCGAGGCCGAACGGGCCCGGCAGGTCCAGGCCGAGCGCGGTGGTGCGCAGCGCGGGGTCGCGCGGGGCGAGGACGGCCTTCGCGAGCTGCCGCAGGCCCGGGACGGAGGCGGCCAGCCGGATCCAGAAGAAGGCGAGGTGGTGGGCCTTCTCCGGGTCCATCTTCTTGAAGACCAGGTCGAACAGGAGCTTGTACACAGCGCCCTTCCTGTTGGGATCGTCGGGCGAAGCCCGTCCAGCAGGGGCGGTGGTCGGGCGGCGGGAGGGGGGCTGTGGGGGGCACCCGGGTCTCCGGTGCCCCCCACGGTGGTCGGACTACTTGCGGCCGGCGTTGATCAGGGCCGCGTGCTCCTGGAGCGACATGACGCCGACGTCGCCGCGGTGCAGCGCGTCGATGCCCTGGACGGCCGCGCCCATCGCCTGGACGGTGGTCAGGCAGGGCACGCCGCGGGAGACGGCGGCGGTGCGGATCTCGTAGCCGTCGAGGCGGCCGCCGGTGCCGTACGGGGTGTTGATGATCAGGTCGACGGCGCCCTCGTGGATCAGCTGGACGATGGTCCGCTCGCCGTTCGGGCCCTCGCCCTCGCTGTGCTTGCGCACCACGGTGGCGGGGATGCCGCCGCGCTGCAGCACCTCGGCGGTGCCGGTGGTGGCGAGCAGCTCGAAGCCGAGCTCGACGAGCGCGCGGGCCGGGAAGACCAGGTTGCGCTTGTCGCGGTTGGCGACCGAGACGAAGACCTTGCCCTTGGTGGGCAGGGCGCCGTACGCGCCGGCCTGGGACTTGGCGTAGGCGGTGCCGAAGACCCGGTCGATGCCCATGACCTCGCCGGTGGAGCGCATCTCGGGGCCGAGCACGGTGTCGACGCCGCGGCCGGCCACGTCGCGGAAGCGCGACCACGGCAGCACGGCCTCCTTGACGGAGATCGGGCAGTCGGCGGGCAGCGTGCCCCCGTCGCCCTCGGCCGGCAGCAGGCCCTCCTGGCGGAGCTCGGCGATGGTGGAGCCGAGCGAGATCCGGGCGGCGGCCTTGGCCAGCGGCACGGCGGTCGCCTTGGAGGTGAACGGCACGGTGCGGGAGGCGCGCGGGTTGGCCTCCAGCACGTAGAGGATGTCGCCGGACAGCGCGAACTGGATGTTGATCAGGCCGCGGACGCCGACGCCGCGGGCGATCGCCTCGGTGGAGGTGCGCAGGCGCTTGATGTCGTAGCCGCCGAGGGTGATCGGGGGCAGCGCGCAGGCGGAGTCGCCGGAGTGGATGCCGGCCTCCTCGATGTGCTCCATGACGCCGCCGAGGTAGAGCTCGGTGCCGTCGTAGAGGGCGTCGACGTCGATCTCCACCGCGTCGTCGAGGAAGCGGTCGATGAGCACCGGGTGCTCGGAGATCAGGCCGGCGTGGCGCTCCAGGTAGGACGCGAGCGAGGCCTCGTCGTAGACGATCTCCATGCCGCGGCCGCCGAGCACGTAGGACGGGCGGGCCAGCACGGGGTAGCCGATCTCGTCGGCGATGGCCTTGGCCTCGTCGAAGGAGAAGGCGGTGCCGTGCTTGGGGGCGGGCAGGCCGGCGTCGCGCAGCACGCGGCCGAAGGCGCCGCGCTCCTCGGCGAGGTCGATCGCCTCGGGCTGGGTGCCGACGATCGGCACGCTGTTGTCCTTGAGCGCCTGGGCGAGGCCGAGCGGGGTCTGGCCGCCGAGCTGCACGATGACGCCGGCGAGCGGGCCGGCCTGCTGCTCGGCGTGGACGATCTCCAGGACGTCCTCCAGGGTGAGCGGCTCGAAGTAGAGCCGGTCGGAGGTGTCGTAGTCGGTGGAGACGGTCTCCGGGTTGCAGTTGACCATCACGGTCTCGTACCCGGCCTCGGCGAGCGCGAAGGAGGCGTGCACGCAGGAGTAGTCGAACTCGATGCCCTGGCCGATGCGGTTCGGGCCCGAGCCGAGGATGATCACCGCGGGCTTGGTGCGCGGGGCGACCTCGGTCTCCTCGTCGTAGGACGAGTAGAAGTACGGGGTCCGGGCGGCGAACTCGGCGGCGCAGGTGTCGACGGTCTTGAAGACCGGGCGGATGCCGAGGGCGTGCCGGACCTCGCGGACGACGTCCGGGCGCAGGCCGCGGATCTCGCCGATCTGCTGGTCCGAGAAACCGTGCCGCTTGGCGTGGCGGAGCAGCTCGGGGGTGAGCTTCTCGGCCTCGGCGAGCTCGCCGGCGATCTCGTCGAGCAGGAAGAGCTGGTCGACGAACCACGGGTCGATCTTCGTGGACTCGAAGACCTCCTCCGGGGTGGCGCCGGCCCGGATCGCCTCCATGACGGTGTTGATCCGGCCGTCGGTCGGGACGACCGCCTTGGCGAGCAGCTCCGCCTTGTCGCCGAGGGGGCCGGCCCAGGTGAACTGGCTGCCCTTCTTCTCCAGCGAGCGCAGCGCCTTGTTCAGCGCCTCGGGGAAGTTGCGGCCCATCGCCATGGCCTCGCCCACCGACTTCATGGTGGTGGTGAGGGTGGCGTCGGCGGACGGGAACTTCTCGAAGGCGAAGCGCGGGACCTTGACCACGACGTAGTCGAGCGTCGGCTCGAAGGAGGCCGGGGTCTGCTCGGTGATGTCGTTGGGGATCTCGTCCAGGGTGTAGCCGACGGCCAGCTTGGCGGCGATCTTGGCGATCGGGAAGCCGGTGGCCTTGGAGGCGAGCGCCGAGGAGCGGGAGACGCGCGGGTTCATCTCGATGACGATGACCCGGCCGTCCTCCGGGTTGACGGCGAACTGGATGTTGCAGCCGCCGGTGTCGACGCCGACCTCGCGGATGACGGCGATGCCGATGTCGCGGAGGATCTGGTACTCGCGGTCGGTGAGGGTCATCGCCGGGGCGACGGTGATGGAGTCGCCGGTGTGGACGCCCATCGGGTCGAAGTTCTCGATGGAGCAGACGACCACGACGTTGTCGTGCTTGTCGCGCATCAGCTCCAGCTCGTACTCCTTCCAGCCGAGGATGGACTCCTCCAGGAGCACCTCGGTGGTCGGCGAGAGGGCGAGGCCCTGGCCGGCGATGCGGCGCAGCTCCTCCTCGTCGTGGGCGAAGCCGGAGCCGGCGCCGCCCATGGTGAACGAGGGGCGGACGACGACGGGGTAGCCGCCGAGGGTGTCGACGCCCTTGAGGACGTCGTCCATCGAGTGGCAGATCACCGAGCGGGCGGACTCGCCGTGGCCGATCTTGGCGTTGACGGCCTCGACGACGCCCTTGAAGAGGTCGCGGTCCTCGCCCTTGTTGATCGCCTCGACGTCGGCGCCGATCAGCTCGACGCCGTACTTGTCGAGGGTGCCCGCCTGGTGCAGGGAGATCGCGGTGTTGAGCGCGGTCTGGCCGCCGAGGGTCGGCAGCAGCGCGTCGGGGCGCTCCTTGGCGATGATCTTCTCGACGAACTCCGGGGTGATCGGCTCGACGTAGGTGGCGTCGGCGATCTCCGGGTCGGTCATGATCGTCGCCGGGTTGGAGTTGACCAGGACGACGCGCAGGCCCTCGGACTTGAGGACGCGGCAGGCCTGGGTGCCGGAGTAGTCGAACTCCGCCGCCTGGCCGATGACGATCGGGCCGGAGCCGATCACCAGGACGGACTTGATGTCGGTGCGCTTCGGCACGGGTCAGCTCCCAGCGGTGGTACGGGCCGGGGCGCCGGCCATCAGGTTGACGAAGCGGTCGAAGAGGTACGCGGCGTCGTGCGGGCCGGCCGCCGCCTCCGGGTGGTACTGCACCGAGAAGGCGGGGGTGTCCAGGCACTGCAGGCCCTCGACCACGTCGTCGTTCAGGCAGACGTGGGAGACCTCGACGCGGCCGAACGGGGTGTCGCTGACCCGGTCCAGCGGAGCGTTCACGGCGAAGCCGTGGTTGTGCGCGGTGACCTCGACCTTGCCGGTGGTGCGGTCCTGCACCGGCTGGTTGATGCCGCGGTGGCCGTACTTGAGCTTGTAGGTGCCGAAGCCCAGGGCGCGGCCGAGGATCTGGTTGCCGAAGCAGATGCCGAAGAACGGGGTGCCCCGCTCCAGCACGCCGCGGGCCACCTCGACCTGGTGGTCGGCGGTGGCCGGGTCGCCCGGGCCGTTGGAGAAGAAGACGCCGTCGGGGTTCACCGCGTAGACGTCCTCGATCGTGGCGTCGGCGGGCAGCACGTGCACCTCGATGCCGCGCTCGGCCATCCGCTGCGGGGTCATCGCCTTGATGCCGAGGTCCAGCGCGGCGACGGTGAACTTCTTCCCGCCGATCGCCGGGACGACGTAGGGCTCGGTGGTCGCGACCTCGGCGCACAGGTCGGCGCCCTTCATCTCGGGCGCCTGCAGCACCCGGCCGAGCAGGGTCTGCTCGTCGGCCAGGGCCTCGCCGGAGAAGATGCCGACGCGCATCGCGCCGCGCTCGCGCAGGTGGCGGGTGAGCGCCCGGGTGTCGATACCGCTGATGCCGACGACGCCCTGGTTGGCCAGCTCCTCGTCCAGCGAGCGGCGGGAGCGCCAGTTGGAGGCGACCCGGGCGGGGTCGCGGACGACGTACCCGGCGACCCAGATCTGCTTGGACTCGTCGTCCTCGTCGTTCCAGCCGGTGTTGCCGATCTGCGGGGCGGTCATCACGACCACCTGGCGGTGGTACGACGGGTCGGTCAGGGTCTCCTGGTAGCCGGACATGCCGGTGTTGAAGACCGCCTCGCCGAAGGTCTCGCCGACGGCGCCGTACGCCTGGCCGCGGAACGTCCGGCCGTCCTCCAGGATGAGCACGGCGGGCACTCGCTCCCGCCTGGTGCGAGGCGTGGTGGGGGCAGGTGCGGTCATGTTGCGGCCTCTTCCGTCTTCTTCGTCTTCGTTCGTTCGGTCAGAGCCTCGACCGCCTCGACCCAGGCGGTGTGCTCGTCGGGGTGGTCGGCCCGGAAGCCCGAGTCCAGGGCGGTGCCCCGGTGGTCCCAGGTGACGACCAGCAGCCCGGCGGGGACGACCTTCCCCGCGATGCCCGAGTCGCGCCGGGCGCCGGTCAGCGCCGCGGCGGGGATCCACAGGTCCTCGTCGCCGGGGCGGCGGACCAGCAGTCCCTGCTCGGTCAGGGTCAGCTCGGCCAGGCTGCGGGTGCCGAGGCCGTGCACGACGACCCGGTCCAGCCAGTTCCCGGCCGTGGTGGAGCCGTGGTAGCGGCCCTTCGCCTGCAGCAGCGGCGCCCCGGGGTCGGCGGGCGCGGCGGGCAGCGGCGGCAGCTCGGACTGCAGCGTCCGGCGCCAGTTCCAGCCCTGCCGCATCAGCCAGTAGACCAGGGCGATCAGGATCAGCAGGCCGACCGTCCAGCCGATGTAGCCGGGCCAGTTGGTGACCCTGGCCTGCTCGGCGGCGAGGCCGGTCACGCCAGCCCGTCCCGGTCGGCCAGCTCGCCGGCCAGCACGGTCGCGCGGCCGCGCAGGAAGGTCGCGTGCACGCGTCCGGGCAGGTCCAGGCCGCGGTAGGGGGTGTTTCGGCTGCGGGTGGCGAAGCTCTCGGGATCCACGGCACCACGGTACGCGGGATCGAACAGCACCAGGTTCGCCGGCTCACCCACCGAGATCGGGCGGCCCTGGCCGGTGAGACGGCCGATCCGCGCCGGGCGGTACGACATGCGGTCCGCGACCGCCTCCCAGTTCAGCAGGCCGGTGTCCACCATCGTCTGCTGGACGACGGAGAGCGCCGTCTCCAGGCCGACCATGCCCATCGCGGCGACCGCCCACTCGCAGTCCTTGTCCTCCGCGGGGTGCGGGGCGTGGTCGGTGGCGACCGCGTCGATGGTGCCGTCGGCGAGCGCGGCGCGCAGCGCCTCCACGTCGGTGGCGGTGCGCAGCGGCGGGTTGACCTTGTAGACCGGGTCGTAGGTGCGCACCAGCTCGTCGGTGAGCAGCAGGTGGTGCGGGGTGACCTCGGCGGTGACGTTCCAGCCCTTGGCCTTGGCCCAGCGGATGATCTCGACCGAGCCGGCGGTGGAGACGTGGCAGACGTGCAGGCGGGAGCCGACGTGCGCGGCGAGCAGCACGTCGCGGGCGATGACCGACTCCTCGGCGACGGCCGGCCAGCCGCCGAGCCCGAGCTCGCCGGAGACCTGGCCCTCGTTCATCTGGGCGCCCTCGGTGAGGCGGGGCTCCTGGGCGTGCTGGGCGACGACGCCGTCGAAGGCCTTCACGTACTCCAGGGCGCGGCGCATGATGACGGCGTCGTCGACGCACTTGCCGTCGTCGGAGAAGACCCGCACGCCGGCGGCGGAGTCGTGCATGGCGCCGAGCTCGGCGAGCTTCTTGCCCTCCAGGCCGACGGTGACGGCGCCGACCGGCTGGACGTCGCAGTAGCCGGACTCCTGGCCGAGCCGCCAGACCTGCTCGACGACGCCGGCGGTGTCGGCGACGGGGAAGGTGTTGGCCATCGCGTGGACGGCGGTGTAGCCGCCCTTGGCGGCGGCCTGGGTGCCGGTGAGGACGGTCTCGGCGTCCTCGCGGCCGGGCTCGCGCAGGTGGGTGTGCAGGTCGACCAGGCCGGGCAGGGCGATCAGGCCGTGGGCGTCGATGTCGACGTCCGCCTCGGCGGTCAGGCCCTCGCCGATCTCCCGGACGACGCCGTCGGCGATGTGGATGTCCTTGGGCGCACCGCCGAGGATCTGGGCGTTGCGGATCAGGTAGCTGGTCACTGGGCGGTCTCCGAGGAGTCGGTGCGGGGGCTGTCGGCGAGGGTCGCGCCGCCGAGCAGCAGGTAGAGGACGGCCATCCGGATGGAGACGCCGTTGGCGACCTGCTCGACCACGGTGCAGCGCGGCGAGTCGGCGACCTCGGCGGTGATCTCCATGCCGCGGACCATCGGACCGGGGTGCATCACGATCGCGTGCTCGGGGAGCTGCGCCATCCGGATGCCGTCCATGCCGTAGCGGCGGGAGTACTCGCGCTCGGTGGGGAAGAAGGCGGCGTTCATCCGCTCGCGCTGGACGCGGAGCATCATCAGCGCGTCGGTCTTCGGCAGCACGGCGTCGAGGTCGTAGCTGACCTGGCAGGGCCAGTTCTCGATGCCGATCGGCACCAGGGTCGGCGGGGCGACGAAGGTGACCTCGGCGCCGAGCGTGGTCAGCAGGTGCACGTTGGAGCGGGCGACCCGGCTGTGCAGGACGTCGCCGACGATCGTCACCCGGCGGCCGGCGAGGTCGCGGCCGGGGCCCGGGTTGAGGTGCCGGCGCATGGTGAAGGCGTCGAGCAGGGCCTGGGTGGGGTGCTCGTGGGTGCCGTCGCCGGCGTTGATGACGCTGCCGTGCAGCCACTCGGACTGTGCGAGCCGGGCCGGCGCGCCGGAGGCGTGGTGCCGGATGACGACCGCGTCGGCGCCCATGGCCTGCAGGGTGAGCGCGGTGTCCTTGAGGCTCTCGCCCTTGGAGACCGAGGAGCCCTTGGCGGAGAAGTTGATGACGTCCGCGGAGAGCCGCTTCTCGGCGACCTCGAAGGACGTCTTGGTGCGGGTCGAGTCCTCGAAGAAGAGGTTGACGACGGTGCGGCCGCGCAGGGTCGGCAGCTTCTTGACGGCGCGGCCGGAGAGCTGGGCGAGCTCCTCGGCGGTGTCCAGGATGAGCAGGGCGTCGTCGCGGGCGAGGTCGGCGGTGGAGACGAGGTGGCGCTTCACGCGGGTCACTCCGGAAGGTGCGGGTCGGCGGCGAGCGCCTGGGTGGACCGGGCCGTGTAGTCGCGGTCGCCGACGAGGACGGCGTCCCGGCCGTCGCTGTCGGCGAGCTGCACCTGGACGGCCTCGCGCAGCGAGGTGGGCAGGTTCTTGCCCACGTAGTCGGCGCGGATGGGCAGCTCGCGGTGGCCGCGGTCGACCAGGACGGCGAGCTGGACGGCGCGCGGGCGGCCGATGTCGCTGAGGGCGTCGAGCGCGGCGCGGATGGTGCGGCCGGAGAAGAGCACGTCGTCGACGAGGACGACCAGCTTGCCGTCGATGCCGGAGGCCGGGATCTCGGTGTGCTCCAGGGCGCGGGCCGGCTTCAGCCGCAGGTCGTCCCGGTACATCGTGATGTCCAGGGTGCCGAGCGGGATGTCGCGGCCGGTGATCTGCACCAGCCTGGCGTGCAGCCGGCGGGCGAGGTGGACACCGCGGGTGTGGATGCCGAGGAGGACGACGTCCTCGGCACCCTTGGCGCGTTCCACGATCTCGTGGGCGATCCGGGTGACGACCCGGGCGATGTCGGTGGCGTCCAGCACCTGGTGCGGCGGACGCGGCGCAGTGGTTCCGTCTGTGGTCATGCCGAAGCGGACCTCCTTCCCCGCCTCACGGGACGGGTCTTAAAGGATGTCTGGGATTGGCACCCGGCGCACCGGGGCCGCGCCCATGCTATCAGTGCGGGCACCACGGCCCGGGAGGGCGCCGTTCCGTTTGGTGTCCTCGCAGGTCAGCCCGCATTCCGGGGCCTGCGGGGCGGCCCGCCGCCGCGCTATTCGCACGACTGCCCCATTCGGCTTGACGCGACTACCTCACTCTACGTAACCTCACAGTGAGTTACGGGACCGGCGCCGTACCCACCGGTTCGGACGAACGGTCCGCGGTCACCACCCGCGCTCTCGTGGCTCTTCACTGCACGCGAAGCAATATTGTCCGGGGAGATCAATGTCCAGCGACTACGCGAAGCAGCTCGGGGCCAAGCTCCGGGCCATCCGCACTCAGCAGGGTCTCTCCCTGCACGGCGTCGAGGAGAAGTCCCAGGGTCGCTGGAAGGCTGTCGTCGTCGGCTCCTACGAGCGCGGCGACCGCGCCGTGACCGTCCAGCGCCTCGCCGAGCTGGCGGAGTTCTACGGCGTACCGGTGCAGGAGCTGCTGCCCGGCGGCACCCCGGGCGGTGCGGCCGAGCCGCCGCCGCGCCTGGTCCTCGACCTGGAGAGACTGACCCAGGTCCCGTCGGAGAAGGCCGGCCCGCTGCAGCGCTACGCGGCCACCATCCAGAGCCAGCGCGGCGACTACAACGGCAAGGTGCTCTCGATCCGCCAGGACGACCTCCGCACCCTCGCCGTGATCTACGACCAGTCGCCGTCGATCCTCACCGAGCAGCTCATCAGCTGGGGCGTGCTGAACCCGGACGCGCGCCGCGCCGTCCGCGAGGAAGACGCGGGCTGACCCTTCCCCCCTGTGCAGAAACGTCACGGCGGGGGGGGGGGGCGGGGCCGCCCGCCCCCCCCCGGGTCGTTCCCCGGCCCGGGGGGCGCCGCGGGCCCCGGGGGGGCAGGCCCACGCGACCTGCCGGTACTCGCCGCAGGCGCCGGCCGCCCCCTGCGAGCCGTGCAGCAGCGCCGCCCCCGGCAGTTCCCGGTAGAGGCCCGCGCAGAGCACCGCGCAGACCAGGTCGAGGTCCTCGTCGTTGATCCGCACCACCCCGTCCTCCCAGTGCAGGATCCGGGCCTCCGCCTCCAGCCTGCCGCCGGGCGCCTCCACCGCGCACAGGAAGCGGTACGCGCCGAACCCTGCGCCGACCAGCATCCTCCGGAACAGCTCGGCCCCCCGCTGGTGAGCCTGGCGCACCTGCACGCCCGCCTCCTCCGGGGCGCCGTCCGCGCCGCAGCCGTCCGCGCCGCCGTCCAGCAGCAGCTCGACGTGGCGCAGCGTCAGGCCGTTGTCCCGCGCGCGGACCAGCCTCGGCACGAAGTCGCCGACGAGCTCCTCGCCCTGATAGGGCAGCAGTTGGGTCTGCAGCGGCGGGTTGACGAGGTAGCGGTCCCGGGCCGCCGGCTCGGCCGGGTCGAGCCGGTGCAGCAGGCAGAAGTCGGCGAAGTCGTCGACGTGGAACATCCGGGCCTGGACGGTGCCGTAGGTGCGGCGCGCCTCGGCGAGCAGGACGGCGGTGTCCAGCAGGTAGCCGTCGAAGTCCCGGGCGTCGGTGAGGTGCCAGGCGCGGGCCCGCTCGAAGTCCTCGGCGCTGGTCAGGATGCCCGTCACGAAGGCCTCGTCGCCGTGCGGCCGGCCGGCGGCGGCGTTGGCGGTGCAGCGGGAGGGCCGGGGGGCCCGGGGGTTGCGGGACATCGTCGACTCCTGCGGGTGGTGCGGTCGGTCGCCCCTGTTCCTCCCCATCCCCGCGGGCCGCACACGCACCGGTTGTCACAGCCCTGTAACTGAAAGCAACGAGCCCTCCCGGGGCACGGCCGACCCCTCGGGGGCGGATGCCCACGTACCCCCGGGGCCGACGGCCCGTCAGGACCTGGGGGCGCGGGCGAGTTGGCGGGACTGGGCGACCAGGCGGCCGGTCTCGTCCCAGATCTCGCAGTCCTCCTCGAAGTAACCGCCGGCCAGGTTCCGGGTCGCGTGCGCGACGCGGAGCCAGCCGGGCGCCGGCTTCGCCCGGAGGTGGACGGTGAGTTCGACGGTCGGCGCCCAGCCGGGCCGGCCGAGGTCGAAGGTGACGGGCGGCAGCGAGTCGGCGACCAGCAGCAGGAGCAGCGGGTCGGGCTGCCGTCCGTCGGCGAGCCGGAACCACCCCTGGATGCGGCCGTTGCCGGACGGCTGCCCGAGGGCCCAGCCCACGGTGGCCGGGTCGAGCCGCAGGTCGAACCGCTCCAGCAGCGCGGCCTGTTCGACGAGCTGCGGCGGGGCGTGCTCGACGCCGATGCACTCGTCGGGCAGCGGCATCACGGGCGGTGCGGCACTGGTGGCGACCTCGCCGTCGAGGGTGTCGAGGTCGCCGAAGGTGGCGAGCACGCGGAGCCGCTCCTCGCCGTCCTGGACGAGCGAGGCGGTGCCGGTGGTGAGCGTGCGGCCGCGGCGGACGGTCTCGGTGCGGACGGCGGCCGGGCCGGGGCGGGAGGCGGAGAGGTAGTGGCCGGTGATGGAGAACGGGTCGCGGTGGTCGCCGTTGGCGAGGGAGAGGGCGTGCCCGGCGACGGCGAGCAGCAGGCCGCCGTTGACGCCCCCGCCGATCTGCCAGCCCGCACCGAGTTCGGCGTCGTAGCGGCCGGGCTCCGCGGCGTGCGGGGTGAGCGCGATGCCCTGGTCGAACTCGCTGCGTGTCGCGGTGGTCATCGGTGGTACGCCCTTCGCATCGGCCACTACTCACCAGTAGCCTACGCCTCCCCCGGGAACGCGCGAAGGCCGCCGGACCGATCGGTCCGGCGGCCTCTCGGGCCGTCCGTGCGAGCGCGCCACCGGGGCGCGACGGACGCCGGGCGCGGCGGGTGCCGCGCGCGACGGGTCTCAGGCGCGACGGATCTGCGGCTTGAGATCCATGAGGCGGGCGAGCATGCCGTTGACGAACGCCGGGGACTCGTCGGTGGAGTACTCCTTGGCGATCTCGACGGCCTCGTCGAGGACGACCGCGTCCGGGACGCCGTCCTCCCAGATCAGCTCGTAAGCACCGATCCGCAGGACGTTGCGGTCCGCGATCGGCATCCGGTCGAGCGTCCAGCCGACGGCGTACGTCGAGATCAGCTCGTCGATCCGGCGGGCGTGCTCGCTGTACCCCTCGATCAGCTGCATGGTGTACTCGCCGACCTGCGGGGTGGTCTCACCCGGCTTGGCCTCCCGTGCCCGGCCCACCCACTCGGCGAGCACGCGCTCGGGCGCGACCCCCCGGTGGTCGGCCTCGAACAGGATCTGGAAGGCCCGGGTGCGGGCCTTGGTGCGCGCGTTGGACACGATTACTTGACCCGGCCGAGGTAGCTGCCGTCGCGGGTGTCGACCTTGACCTTCTCACCGGTGGTGACGAAGAGCGGGACCTGGATCTCGGCGCCGGTCTCCAGGGTGGCCGGCTTGGTGCCGCCGGTGGAGCGGTCGCCCTGGACGCCCGGCTCGGTCTCGGCGATGGTGAGCTCGACGGCGGCCGGGAGCTCGACGTACAGCGGGACGCCGTCGTTCTGGGCGACCAGGGCCTCGAAGCCCTCCAGCAGGTACTTGGCGGAGTCGCCGACGGTGCTGGCGTCGACCGGCACCTGGTCGTAGGTGTCCATGTCCATGAAGATGAACTGCTCACCGTCGCGGTACGAGTACTGCATGGTGCGCTTGTCGACGTTGGCGGTCTCGACCTTGATGCCCGCGTTGAAGGTCTTCTCGACGACCTTGCCGGTCAGGACCTCCTTGAGCTTGGTGCGCACGAAGGCGGGGCCCTTGCCGGGCTTCACGTGCTGGAACTCGACGACGGACCAGAGCTTGCCGCCCTCCAGCTTGAGGACCATGCCGTTCTTGAGATCGTTCGTAGAAGCCACGAGCGCACTAACTCCTGATATAGCTGTCAAGGAACCAAGGGCTGCGCCTCCTGCCGCCCGCTGTGCGGGCTACAGGGCGAGGAGCTCCTTGGTGGTGATGGTGAGCAGCTCGGGCCCGCCCTCCTCGAGGGGGCGCACGACGAGCGTGTCCTCGATCCGGACCCCGCCCCGCCCCGGGAGGTGCACCCCCGGGCCGACGGTGACCGGCACGCGATTGTCCAGTTTACCCATGTCGGCGGGTCCCAGGCGCGGCGCCTCCCGGATCTCCAGGCCGATGCCGTGTCCGACCGGGTGCGCCGGGCTGTCGGTGTGGCCCGCGGCCTGCAGCACCTCACGGGCCGCCAGATCGGGTACGGACTCCGGGACGCCCGGGCCGAGGGCCTCCCGGCCGGCCCGCTGGGCGCGGAACACCAGCCGGTGGAGTTCGACCTGCCAGGGCGCCGGGGCGGCGCCGATCACGAAGGTCCGCGCGGTGGAGACGCCGTACCCGCGGTAGCAGGCGCCGAGCACGACGGTGAGGAAGTCGCCCTCCTCGACCCGGCGGTCGGTGGGCTGGTGGGCCTCCAGGCCGGAGTGGCTGCCGGTGCCCACGGAGACCGGGAAGGCGGCCCGGTCCGCACCGTGGTCGATCATGCGGCGCTCCAGCTCCATCGCCAGGTGGCGCTCGGTGCGGCCGACCAGGATCGACTCCAGCAGCTCGCTGAGCGCCTGGTCGGCGATCTCGGCGGCGATCCGCAGGTCGGCGATCTCGTGCTCGTCCTTGACGACGCGCATCCCCTCGACCGCGGTGCCGAGGTCGCCGAGGCGGACGCCCTCGGCGACGTCGGCGAGCGCGCGGTGGCGGCGGACGGTGAGGTCGTGCTCCTCGACGGCGAGGTCGAGGACCCGCAGTCGGCCGGCGGCCTCGGCGGCGGCCAGCGCGGTGTCGGTGTCGGCGGGCACCAGCAGTTGGCCGATGTCCGGCCCGAGCAGGTGCTCGCCGCCCTCCTCGGGCGGCAGGTCGTCGGGCAGCGCCAGCAGGGCCCGCTCGCGGGTGACCAGCAGGCTCGCCCCGCACGGCGGGCAGCCGGTGAGGTAGCGGACGTTGGAGGCCCGGGTGACCAGGGCCGCGTCGACCCCCGACGCACTGCAGTGCTCCCTGAGGCGCTCCCGCCGCGCCGCGTACGCATCGGACATGCCACGAGCCTACGAACTGCGGACGGCGCGCGCCCGTCGAGCCGGGCGAGCCGGACGGCACGGCCCGGAAAGGGCCGGAAAGGGGGTGCGGCCCGCGGGAGGGCGCGCGCGGCGAGCCGTCGGCGGACGAGGGAACGGGAAGGGGACGAACGGTGCGGGAATGGAAAGCCCCGGGCCCGCGTTGGAGCCGTACGAAAACGACTTCCGTTTCGGACAAGGGTCCGGAACCGGGGTCGGAGCCCACCGAGGAGGAGCAGATGGCCCGCAGCGAACTGCGCCCGGTCGTCCGGCTGACGTCGACCGCCGGCACCGGATTCACCTACGTGACGCGCAAGAACCGCCGCAACGACCCGGACCGCCTGGTGCTGCGCAAGTACGACCCGGTCGCCCGGCAGCACGTGGCCTTCCGCGAAGCGCGCTGAGCCGGGGCCGCACGCCCCGGTCCGCCCCAGCCCACCGACCCACCCCGGCCCCCGAAGGAGCAGCCCCATGAAGAACGGCATCCACCCCGCCTACCGTCCGGTCGTCTTCCGCGACAAGGCCGGCGACCTGGCCTTCCTCACCCGCTCGACGCTGACGTCCTCGTCCACGGTGGTCTGGGAGGACGGCACCGTCCGCCCGGTGGTCGACGTGGAGACCTCGTCGGCGAGCCACCCCGTCTGGACCGGGCGCGCCCGCGTGCTCGACCAGGCCGGCCGGATCGAGCAGTACCGGCGGCGGTACGGCCGCGACTGACGGCCCGAATCCTGCGGCGCCCCCTCCCCGGCCCGGGGAGGGGGCGCCGCCGTGCGTGCGGGGGGGTCAGCGCGAGGGCGGGGGCGGGGGCACCGAGACGACGAGGGTGAGCCGGACGGGCACCTCGCCCTCGTTGCGGTAGGCGTGCGCGGCGGACGCCTCGTAGGAGGCGGTGGAGCCCGCGGGCACCCGGTGGTCCCGGCCGTCCAGGGCGAGGGTCAGCTCGCCCTCCTCGACCCGGGCGATCTCCACCGTCCCGACGGGGTGCGGGTCCGAGTTGTGCCCCTCCCCCGGCAGGATCAGCCACTGCCAGAGCTCCAGCGGGCCGGGCGCCTCGATGCCGTTGAGCAGCACCCCGGTGCCGCCCGCGGCGCCCGTCCAGAGCTGGACGGCCTCCGCGTCGGGGACGATCCGGACGGTGGAGGTCTCGTCGTAGTCGAGCAGCCGGGCGATCGAGGCGCCCAGGGCGTCGGCGAGCCGGACGACGGTGCCCACGCTCGGGTTGGTCCGCCCCTGCTCGATCTGCACGATCATGCCGCGGCTCACCCCGGAGCGGGCCGCGAGTGCGTCGAGGGTGTGCCCGCGGTCGGCGCGCAGCCGCTTGAGGTTGCGGGCCAGGGCCTGGGTGATCAGATCGGGGTCGGGCATTCCAGTCCAATGAATTGATTCGTAAGGTTTACTCTGTTGACCTAAGCTGCTGGGACACCGAGCGTCCACCCGACCGTACTCCGGAGTCCACTGTGCTGTCCCAGCTTCTCGCCCTCGCCGCCAGCCTGCTGTGGGGCATGGCCGACTACGGCGGCGGCTCGCTGACCCGGCGGCTGCCCGCGCCGACCGTGGTGGTCGCCTCGCAGGCCGCCGCGGCCGTCCTGCTGGTGGTGGCCGTCCTCGCCACCGGCGGCCCGGGCGCCGTGTCCGCGGACCTCTGGTACGCGGTCGCGGCGGGCGTCGTCGGGCCGTTCGCGCTGCTCGCCTTCTACCGCGCCCTGGCTCTCGGCCCCATGGGCGTGGTCTCCCCGCTGGCCACCGTCGGCGTCGCCGTGCCGGTCGGGCTCGGGCTGCTGCTCGGCGAGCGCCCGGGCCCGGCGCAGGCCGCCGGGATCGCCGTCGCCGTGCTCGGCGTCGCGCTGGCCGGCGGCCCGCGGCGCGGCGGCGGCACGGTCGGGGTGCGGGTCCTGGCACTGACGCTGTCGGCCGCCCTCGGGATGGGCACGGTGATGGCCCTGATCGCCCGGGCCTCCGACGGCGGCGGGCTGCTGCTGGTGCTGTGCGTGCAGCGGCTCTGCAACGTGGCGGTCGGCGGCGCCGTGCTGCTGGCCGGGCGGGGCGGCCGGGTGCCCGGCGCCCCGGGCACGCTGCGGCAGGTCCTGCCCGCGCTGACCGTGGTCGGGGTGGCCGACGTCGCCGCGAACGGCGCCTTCGCCGCCGCCTCGCACCACGGGTCGGTGGCCGTGGCCGCCGTGCTGGCCTCGCTCTACCCGGTGGTCACCGCACTGATGGCCCGCGGGCTGCTCAAGGAGCGGCTGCGGCGCGTCCAGGTGCTCGGCGCGGGCCTGGCCGTGGCGGGCACGCTGCTGCTGGCGGCGGGCTGACGCCCCGTCCGCCGGTCGGACCGGCCGCGGGCGGGCCACCTCAGCCCGCCCGGCCGGGCGCCCAGCGCTTCTCGACCCGGGCGATCCGCCAGTAGCCGATCGCCGCCGCCCAGACCACCACGAACAGGCCGACGATGACGAAGCCGACGTTGTCCAGGCTGAGGCCGGCGATCCAGCCGCTCACCGGGTCGCTCAGGCCGAGCTTGTCGTGCAGCACCGTGACCAGCTCGATGGTACCGATCACGAAGGCCACCGCGATCGACAGGCCGGTGATGGCGAGGTTGTAGAAGACCTTGCGGACGGGGTTGGAGAAGGCCCACTGGTAGGCGAAGTTCATGAAGGTGCCGTCGAGGGTGTCGAACAGGCTCATCCCGGCGGCGAACAGCAGCGGCAGGCAGACGATCGCGTACCAGGGCAGGCCGGCGGCGGCCCCCGAGCCGGCCATCACCATCAGCGTGACCTCGGTGGCGGTGTCGAAGCCCAGCCCGAGCACCATGCCGACCGGGAACATCTGGCCGGGGCGGGAGATCGAGCGGGTGGCCCGGCCGAGGATGCGGTTCATCAGACCGCGGGAGTCGAGCTGCCGTTCCAGCTCCGCCTCGTCGTAGGTGCCGGCCCGCATCGCCCGGAAGACCCGCAGGATGCCGAGCAGCGCCGCCAGGTTGAGCGCGGCGATCAGGTAGAGGAACGCCCCGGAGGCGGTGGTGCCGATGGTGCCGAGCACCTGGTGGGCGGTCGATCCGTCGTCCATCAGCACCCCGGCCAGCTGGGCGCCGCCCGCGACCAGGGCGGCCATCAGCACCACCATCGACGAGTGGCCGAGCGCGAACCAGAAGCCCACCGAGACCGGCCGCCGGCCGTCCGCCATCAGCTTGCGCGTGGTGTTGTCGATCACCGCGATGTGGTCGGCGTCGAAGGCGTGCCGCATGCCCAGGGTGTAGGCGGTGATGCCGAGTCCGGCGCCGAACACCTGGGTGCCGACCTCGTAGTGCTCCGGCACGACCAGCAGGAAGAGCGTGCCGAAGGCCGCCACGTGCATCGCCAGGATCACCGCCAGCAGGCCGGCCGTGCGGAGGGTGTCCTCCCGGCGCCAGCGGAAGGCGGGCAGGCCGGGGGCGGTCGGCGGCGCGGCCGTACCGGTTGCGGGCAGGGTCATCTGCGGTTCACGCTCCAGCACCTCGTGGAATGACGTCGTGAGGTGCCGTGGCCGGTCTCCTGGCTCACGGGGAGGTTCTGACGGTGCCCGTACCCGGCCTTCCCGGGCGCGCTGCGCCCAGTGACCCGCGAGGGGTACGGATTGACTCCCCGTTCACAGTGGCGAGGGCCGCTCCGGACTCGGACCCTGAGGTCCTGCACCGGTCTTCCCGAGCACCACGGCTGCTCCACCGTAGGGGTGACGGACCGACAGCTGCAAGCCTGCACAACCGCGCAGGTGTCGTAGATCACGGCCGGTGGGCCTGCGAGAATGCCGCCATGCACCTCCTCCCCGCCGACCGCGCCGGCCACCGGACCATCGACGGGCACCGGGTCTGCGAGGCGATCGCCGGGATCGGCGACACCGGGCGGGTCCGGGCCTGGGCGGAGCTGTTCGGACTGCTCGCCGACCCCGGGCGGCTCGCCCTGCTGCTGGCCCTGCACACCACCGGGCCGCTGGCCGTCACCGATCTGGCGCTGGCCACCGGGATGCGCGACCCGGCGGTCTCCCAGGCGCTGCGGCTGCTGCGCGCCGCGGGCGTGGTCGAGGGCGAGCGGGACGGCCGGGTGGTGCGGTACCGGCTGACCGATCCGGCGGTGGCCGAGGTGCTGGAGCACGGGGTGCTGGGGCGCACCGACTGAACCCCGCACCGAGTGAACCCGCCGCGCGAGACGGTCCCGCACGGAATGGGGCCCGCGCGGAATGGGGACTTCCTGACGTTTTGTCAGTGCGACGGGGGGTCAGCTTCAGCCAAGTTTTCTTGTCATGTCACCTCGAAGCCGTTCCGGTGGCCCATGCTTCCGGAGGCGGTCCGTCCGGGCCGTCGTTCCCAGGCTCCTGACGAGGAGACACCCGTGAAGCTTCGCCGTACGTTCGCCGTGGGGCTGCTGGCCGCGGCCGCCACCCTGCTCCCCGCGCACCAGTCCGGCGCCGCCACCGGCGGCGGGCTGCCGTTCGGTTCGGCCACCGCCGTCGGGATCCACAACACCTACGACCCGGCCGCCTTCCCCTTCCTCGCGCAGAGCCTGGACACCGGCACCGGCATGATCGAGCTCGACGCGTGGACGGACACCGTCACCAAGGAGTGGAAGGTCAGCCACTCCAACCCGCTCGGCAACGCCAACAACTGCACCGCCGCCACCGGCCCGGCGACGCTGTACAGCGGCGGCACCAACAAGAACCTCGAGTACTGCCTCGACGACCTGCGGATCTGGCTCGCCGCGCACCCGTCGAGCGGCCCGCTGGTGGTCAAGCTGGAGCTCAAGGGCGGGTTCGCCGCCAACCGCGGCATGGGCCCGGCCCAGCTGGACGCCCTGATAGCCGCCCACCTGGGCAGCGCGGTCTTCCGTCCGGCCGACCTGCTCGCCAAGCCCGGCGGCGGCAGCTACCCGAACCTCGACGAGGCCGCGAAGGCCGGCAACTGGCCGAGCCGCGACGCCCTCGCCGGCCGGGTCCTGGTGGACGTGATCCCCGGCACCGTCGAGGAGGGCAACCCCTTCGACACCCTGCACACCGACGTCGAGTACAGCCGCTACCTGCGCGACCTCGCCACGGCCGGCAGGGCGGGGCAGGCCCAGGTCTTCCCGGTGGTGCACGGCGCCGTCTCCGGGGACCCGCGCAACGCCTACGGCGAGACGAGCATCCGCCCGTGGTTCGTGGTCTTCGACGGTGACGCCTCGGCGTACGTCGGCGGCATCGACACCGGCTGGTACGACGCCCGGCACTACCTGCTGGTGATGACCGACGCCCACAGCGTGGCACCCGCGATCAGCGCCACCGACCCGACCGCCGACCAGGCCCGGGCCCGGGTCACCCAGCTCGCGGCCGCACACGCCAGCATCGTCTCCAGCGACTGGCGCAAGCTGCCCCAGGTGCAGTCCCTGGTGCTGCCGCGCGGCTGACGCGGCCGACGGATCGTCGCCCTGCCCGGCCGGCGGCCGGGCAGGGCGACGCTCAGCGCTGCTGGCAGCCGGGGCACCAGAAGAGGTTGCGGGCGGCCAGCGACTCGGTGCGCACCGGTGTCCCGCAGACCAGGCAGGGCATGTCGGTGCGGCGGTAGACGTACACCTCGCCGCCGTGGTCGTCGACCCGCGGCGGCCGGCCCATCGCCTCCGGCGTGTGCTCCGGGCGGACGGTGTCGATCCGGCCCGCACCGACGCCCGCGTGCATCAGGGCGACCAGGTCGGCCCAGATCGCGTCCCACTCCTCGCGGGCGACCCTGCGACCCTCCCGGTGCGGGCTGATGCCGAGGCGGAACAGCACCTCGGCTCGGTACACGTTGCCGACGCCGGCCAGCACCTTCTGGTCCATCAGCAGGGCGGCGACGGTGGTGGAGCTGCGGGCCATCCGCCGCCAGGCGGCGTCCGGCTCGGCGTCGGGGCGCAGCGGATCGGGGCCGAGCCGGGCATGGACGGCCTCCTTCGCGGCGGGGTCGAGGAGTTCGCAGGTGTTGGGGCCGCGCAGGTCGGCCCAGCCCTCGTCGTTCGCCATCCGCAGCCGGACCTCGCCGACCGGGACGGGGGCGTCGCCCGCGCCGAAGGTGAAGCCGCCGTAGAGCCCCAGGTGGATGTGCAGCCAGTCCTCGCCGAAGCCGAGGAAGAGGTGCTTGCCGTGGGCCTCGGCCTCGTCGAGCGGGCGGCCGTCCAGCCGCGCGGCGCCCTCGGCGAACCGCCCCTGCGGACTGCTGACCCGTACCGGTCGGTCGGCGAACACCCGCTGGTTCTCGCGGGCGAGGCGGTGGATGATGTGGCCCTCGGGCACGGGCGTCAGCTCCTCGTCGGGTCCGTTGCGGCCCCTCCATCATCCCAGCCCGCAGTGACACCCGGACGCCGGTGGGAGGCTCGGCGGACCGGCCGGAGGCACGTGCGGCGGGCCCGCTCGGCAGCGGCGCGATCCCCGTCGTGGTCCTCGCGGTCGGCCTCCGGGTCGGCCCGGCGGCCGGTGGGGCAGCAGTCCGTCCGGGGCGCTCCCGCGGCGGGCGGGAGGACCGGTCACGGCCTGCCGGTGAGGCGGGACATGATGGCACGGTCCAGGGCGGCGGCCGTGGTGGGGACGTCGAGCTGGGAGTTGTCGATGATCGGGAGGCCGGAGGTGCGCCAGCCGGCCATCCGGCCGTGGATGCGGGCGACCTCCTCGTCGCTGAGCCGGCGGTTGCCGTTGCGGCGGGCGTTGCGGGCGAGGACGGAGTCGAGGCCCGGCAGCAGGACGACGGGGATCATGCCGGGGCCGATGTGGCGCTTCCAGCCGCCGAGGCCGATCGCCGGGCGGTCCGGGAAGACGGCGTCGTCGATGATGCACGAGATGCCGTTGGCGAGGTAGTTGCGGCAGGCGAAGCCGCAGGTCCGGCGGGCCAGCCGGTACTGGGCCTCGGAGGCGTTGTTCCAGCCGGACTGCGGGTTGGCGAAACCGGACTGCACCCACTCGCGGACGTCGTCCAGGCTGATGTGGGCGGTCGGCATCGGCTGCCGCTCGGCCCAGTGCCGGGCGACGGTGGTCTTGCCGGCGCCGGCCGGGCCGATCAGCAGCACGGCTATCGGGCCGGCGGGCAGCTGCTGCTGCGGGGGGTGCGCGGGCAGTTGGACGGGCGCACCGGCCGGCAGGACGAAGTGGCCGGTGGCACCGGGCGGCACGCTCGCCGCGGGCGCCGCGGGAGGCGCTGCGGCGCCGGGCTGCGGCTGCCCCGCGGGCTGTTGCGGGTACGGCGGCCGGGCCACCCCCGGTGCTGCCCCGGGCCGGGCCGGGTACGGCGGCGCGAGGGGTCGCGGGGGCATCGGCCCTCCCCCTGTGTACTGCGACATCGTCACCTCCCGAGCGGGACACTACACGTCGGCCCGGTGGCGGGCACAGTCCGCCACCGGGCCGTGTGACCGCACGTCAGCGGGTGGTGAGCTCCTCCGCGAGGGCGCGCAGCGCCAGTTCGTAGGAGCCGAGGCCGAAGCCGGCGATGGTGCCGGAGGCGATCGAGGCGATCACCGAGTTGTGCCGGAAGGTCTCCCGGGCGTACGGGTTGGAGATGTGCACCTCGATGAGCGGCGCCGTCCGCTGGGCGGCGGCGTCGCGCATCGCGTACGAGTAGTGCGTGAAGGCGCCCGGGTTGATCACGACCGGGGTCTTCGCGTCGGCGGCCTGGTGCAGCCACTCGACCATCTGCAGCTCGGAGTTGGTCTCCCGGACCTCGACGTCGAGGCCGAGTTCGGCGCCGAGCGCGGTGCAGCGCTGGACGAGACCGGTGTAGGAGGTCGCGCCGTACACGTCGGGTTCGCGGCTGCCGAGCCGGCCGAGGTTGGGCCCGTTGAGGACGAGCACCCGGGTGGTCATCCGGACACCTCCGCGTAGGCGGCGACCAGCAGGGACGGGTCGGGCCCCTCCAGGATGGAGGTCTTGGCCAGGCCGTCCAGGACGACGAAGCGCAGCAGGTCGCCGCGGGACTTCTTGTCGATCTTCATGGCGTCGAGCAGCCGCGGCCAGGCGTCCGCCCGGTAGCTGAGCGGCAGGCCGACCGAGCCGAGCACCCGGCGGTGCCGGTCGGCGGTCTCGTCGTCCAGCCGTCCGGCGAGGCGGCCGAGTTCGGCGGCGAAGACCATGCCGATGGAGATCGCCGCGCCGTGCCGCCACTTGTAGCGCTCGTTGCGCTCGATGGCGTGGCCGAGGGTGTGGCCGTAGTTGAGGATCTCGCGGCGGCCGGCCTCCTTGAGGTCGCCGGAGACCACGTCGGCCTTGACCTGGATCGCCCGCCGGATCAGCTCCACGGTGTGCGGGCCGGCCGGGCCGGTGGCGGCCTCCGGGTCGGCCTCGACCAGGTCGAGGATGACCGGGTCGGCGATGAAGCCGGCCTTGATCACCTCGGCGAGGCCGGAGACGTAGTCGTGCTTGGAGAGCGTCTCCAGGGTCGCGAGGTCGGCGAGCACGCCGGCCGGCGGGTGGAAGGCGCCGACCATGTTCTTGCCCTCGGCGATGTTGATGCCGGTCTTGCCGCCGACGGCGGCGTCCACCATGCCGAGCAGGGTGGTGGGCATGGAGATCCAGCGCACGCCGCGCAGCCAGGTGGCCGCGACGAAGCCCGCGAGGTCGGTGGTGGCGCCGCCGCCGAGGCCGACGATGACGTCGCTGCGGGTGAAGCCGGTCTGGCCGAGCACCGACCAGCAGTAGGCGGCGACCTCGGCGCTCTTGGCGTCCTCCGCGTTGGGGATCTGGAGGGCGATCGCCTCGTAGCCCTCGGCGGCGAGGTCCTCGCGGACCGCCTCGCCGGTGGCGGAGAGCGCCTCCGGGTGGATGACCGCGACCCGCTTGGCCTTGCCGCCGATCAGCGGGGCGAGCTCGCCGAGCAGCTGGCGGCCGACCAGCACGTCGTACGGGTCGTGGCCGGCGCTGCCGCCGACGTGGATGGTGACGGTGTCGGTCATGCCTGCTTCAGCTCCAGTGCTTCCATTACGGCGTCCGCGACCTGCTCCGGGGTGAGGCCCTCGGTGTCCACGACGGCCTTGGCCACCTCCAGGTAGAGGGGGCGGCGGGCCTCCATCAGCTCGCGCCAGCGGGCCCGCGGGTTGACCGCGAGCAGCGGGCGCGGCGCGTCCAGGCCGACCCGCTTGACCGCGTCGCCGAGCGCGACCTCCAGGTACACCACCGGCAGGCCGGCCAGCAGGGCGCGGGTGGCGTCGGCCATCACCGCGCCGCCGCCGAGCGCGAGCACCCCGGGGTGGGTCCCGGCGGCGGTGCGGACGGCCCGCACCTCCAGTTCGCGGAAGTGCGGCTCGCCCTCGTCGATGAAGATCTCCGGGATCGGCTTGCCGGCGGTCTCCTCGATGTCGGCGTCGGTGTCCCGGAAGCCGACGCCGAGGCGCTCGGCGAGCAGCCGGCCGACCGTCGACTTGCCGGCCCCGGGCGGGCCGACCAGGACGACGACCGGTGCGCCCCCGCTCATCGGACGATCAGGTGGTCGAGGTAGGACTGCACGTTGCGGCGGGTCTCGGCGACGTGGTCGCCGCCGAACTTCTCGGCCACCGCGTCGGCCAGCACCAGGGCGACCATCGCCTCGGCGACGATGCCGGCGGCGGGCACCGCGCAGACGTCCGAGCGCTGGTGGTGGGCCTTGGCGACCTCGCCGGTGCGCACGTCCAGGGTCTGCAGGGCGCGCGGCACGGTGGCGATCGGCTTCATCGCGGCGCGCACCCGCAGCAGCTCGCCGGTGGACAGGCCGCCCTCGGTGCCGCCGGAGCGGCCGGAGGTGCGCCGCACGCCCTGGGCGGTCGGGACGATCTCGTCGTGCGCCTTGGAGCCGGGCACCCGGGCCAGCTCGAAGCCGTCGCCGACCTCGACGCCCTTGATGGCCTGGATGCCCATCAGCGCGGCGGCGAGGCGGGCGTCCAGGCGGCGGTCCCAGTGCACGTGCGAGCCGAGGCCGACCGGCACGCCGTAGGCCAGCACCTCGACGACGCCGCCGAGGGTGTCGCCGTCCTTGTGGGCCTGGTCGATCTCGGCGACCATCCGCTCGGAGGCGTCGGCGTCCAGGCAGCGCACCGGATCGGCGTCGAGGCCGGCCTCGTCGGCGGGCAGCGGGTACAGGCCGAGCGGGGCCCGGGCGGCGCCGAGCTCGACGACGTGCGAGACCAGCTCGATGCCGCAGGTCTCCTTGAGGTACGACCGGGCGACGGTGCCGATCGCGACCCGGGCCGCGGTCTCGCGGGCGGAGGCGCGCTCCAGGATCGGGCGGGCCTCCTCGATGGAGTACTTCTGCATGCCGGCGAGGTCGGCGTGGCCCGGGCGCGGGCGGGTCAGCGGCTCGTTGCGGGCGAGGCCCGCGAGGATCTCCGGGTCGACCGGGTCGGCCGACATGACCTGGTCCCACTTCGGCCACTCGGTGTTGCCCACCATGACCGCGACCGGGCTGCCCATCGTCAGGCCGTGCCGGACGCCGCCGAGGAAGGTCACCTCGTCCTGCTCGAACTTCATCCGGGCCCCGCGGCCGTAGCCGAGCCGGCGGCGGGCCAGGGCGTCGGCCACCATCGCGGTGGTGACCGGCACACCGGCCGGCAGGCCCTCCAGCGTCGCGACCAGTGCGGGGCCGTGCGACTCCCCCGCCGTCAGCCAGCGCAACCTACCCAACGGAGCTCCTTCGTCAGCGGCCCGGCCCGCGCAACGCGGGCCGACCGGGGCTTTCGTCCGGCGGGCCCGTGCTCGGACAGGAGGCCACCGGCCCGCACTCGGCTCCGATCCTTTCATGCCCCGGGGCCGGTCCGGCGCGTGGTCCGCGTGGCGGACACCCGGATGGACACTCACAGGTTTGCGGCACCCGGCCCCGGGTATCGTGCTCAGCCCTCCGCGAGCGCCGCCTCGCCGGCGGCGCGCATCGCCGTCAGCGGGCCCGGCTTCACCCCGGTGAAGGCCTCGAACTGGAGCACCGCCTGGTGCACCAGCAGGTCCAGCCCGCCGAGCACGGTGCCGCCGCGCTCGGCGCAGGCCGCCGCCAGCCGGGTCGGCCACGGGTGGTACAGCACGTCGAAGAGCACCCCGGGTTCGGCCGGCAGCGCCCCGGCGAAGCCGTCGGTGGCGCCGGCCGGGGTGGTGGAGATCGTCAGCGGGTGCGCCAGCGCCTCGGCGCCGTCCTCCCAGGCAGCCGTGCGGACGC
Organism: Streptomyces sp. NRRL B-24484; assembly: GCF_000717715.1. Classification (GTDB taxonomy): domain Bacteria; phylum Actinomycetota; class Actinomycetes; order Streptomycetales; family Streptomycetaceae; genus Kitasatospora. The sequence goes on from NZ_JOAI01000012.1 coordinate 65,969, forward strand.
GCAGGCCGAGGCGGTCGCCGAGCTCCTGCATGAGGGCCGCCCGCTCGGCGCTGCGGACGTGGACGGTGACCTCGCCGGTGCACACCTCGGCCAGGGCGGCCAGCGCCGAGGAGGCGGTGGCGCCGGCGCCCAGCACGGCGGCCGAGTCGACCCGTTCCACCCCGCGCTCGCGCAGCGCGTTGACCAGGCCGGGCACGTCGGTGTTGTCGCCGCTGCGCCGGCCGTCCCGGCCGAAGACGACGGTGTTCACCGCGTCCACGGCGAGCGCGGTCGGACTCACCTCGTCCAGCAGCGGGACGATCGCCCGCTTGAGCGGCATGGTGAGCGACAGACCGGCCCACTCGGCGGGATCGATCCTTTCGATGAACTCCGGCAGCCCGGCCTCGTCCACCTCGAACCGGTCGTACCGGCGCTCCGCCATCCCGAGCGCCGCGTAGCCGGCGCGGTGCAGCGCCGGAGACAGCGAATGGGCGATCGGCGAGCCGAGTACGGCGGCCCGCAGCTGTGTCGTCACGTGAGTCCCCTCGGGGCGGTGGATCAGGACAGGGCGGTGGATCCGGACAGGTGACCGCGGCGTTCCGGCCACCTCCGCCGGAACGGCTGGAGCCGGGCGGATCGTGGACGCACGATGTCGAAACAGTTGTTCGACCTGGCCGTAGGAGCACCGGATGTCCCGCATCGTACGCACCGCCGCCGCCGCCGCGCTGGCGCTGTCCGGACTCTGGCTGGGCACCGCCCCGGCCGGCGCCGCCTCCCTGCCGTCCTGTACCCGCGCCGTGGCCGACATGGGGGTGTTCGTCCCGGGCACCGACGGCGGCTCGGTGGACTGCGTACTGGGCGTGGGCAACCAGGGCGAGGCCGTCGACGTGCTGCAGAGCGCCATGCACTACTGCTACGGCGAGAACATCGCCGCCGACGGCGTCTTCGGCCCGGCCACCAAGGCCGCACTCCGCCGGGTGCAGGGCACCGCGGGCGTCTACCCGGACGGCGTCTACGGCCCGCAGACCCGCAACGCGATGCTCTTCCTCGGGCACTCCGGCGGCGGCTGCCAGCGGTACTGACACCGCGGCGCGGCCGGTCGCACCGACCGGCCGCGCCCACGGCTCAGTTGCAGGTGACCGTCGCCTTGTTGAACGTCTTGCCCCGGGAGATGCACCAGTCCTCGGTGTTCTTCGCGTGCTCCGCGCCGGTGGCGGCGAACTTGGTCTCCTCGGCCGAGATCGCCAGCCAGAAGACCCAGTCGCCCGGGGGCGGGTTGAGCACCGCCCTGATCGCGTCCAGGCCGGGGTTGGAGATCGGCGTGGGCGGCAGGCCGGCGTTCACGTACGTGTTGTACTTCAGCGAGCCGTCGTGGATCTCCTTGTTGGTGAGCTCCTTGCGGCCCAGCTGGTACTGGAGCGTGGTGTCCAGACCGAGCTTGTGCTGGGTGACGTTGGTGGTCAGGCGGTTGCTGATCGCCCGGGCCATCTTGCCGAAGTCCTCGCTGTTGTTGCCCTCGGCCTGCAGGATGCTGGCCTCGATGAGGGCGTCGTAGCCGCTCTTCAGGCCCAGCTTCTTCGCCGAGCCCTCCAGGTCCAGCTCGGTGAACTGCTGGTTGGCGTTGGCGACCATCTGCTTGAGCAGGTCGACCGGCTTCATGCCCTCGCTGAGCGGATAGCGGGTCGGGAACAGGAAGCCCTCGACGTTGCCCTGCGCGTAGGCGGGCAGGCCGAGGTTGTTGACCTCGTCCTTGGCGGTCTTGGCGGTGGTGCCCGCCGGGACCTTCAGCTTCTTGTCGACCATCGCGAAGACGTCGACGGCCTTCATGCCCTGCGGGAGGTCGAGGACGTTGCCGCCCGCCGACTCCACCATGAACGTGACGGCGGCGGCGGCCGGCAACTTGTGCTTCATCGTGTAGAAGCCCGGCTGGATGGTGCCGCACTTGGGGTTCTTCTGGCAGGCCTCGACGAAGGCGTCCGCGCTCTTGACCACGTCCACCTTGAACAGCGACGCGGCGATGACCGAACCGCCGGCGCCCTGCTTGACCTCGACGGTCACCGAACCGGTGCCGGCGCCCGTGTAGTCCGGTGCCGGGCCGAAGTGGTCCTGGTAGAAGCCGTAGCCCCACCAGCCGGCGCCGCCCATGCCGCCGAGCAGCACCAGCGCGACCACCAGGCAGGCGCCGCGGTTGCGGCGGCCGGCCTTCTTGCCCTTCTCCTTGCGCTTGCGCTCGCCCTCGCGGGAGGTGTCCTCCTCGGCGCCGAAGAACGAGCCCTCGTCGGCGCCGTCCTCCTCGGCGTACTCGTCGAGGTCCTCCTCCCACTCCTCGGCCTCGGCCTCGGCCGGGCCGTCGAGCGCCGCGGCCTCGGCCTCCCAGTCGATGCCGTCCGGGCCGGGACCCGACGGACGCGCCTCGGAGCGGCGCGGCGGCGGCACGGGCGAGCCCTGCTGCGGCGGGCGGCCCGGCTGCTGGCCGGCCTGCTGGGGGAAGCCCTGCGGGCCCCGTGCCTGCGGCGGCATCTGGCCCTGCGCCTGACCGGGCGGCATCTGACCCGGCTGCATCCGACCGGGCTGCCCCGGGGCCTGCTGCATTCCGCCGCGCATCTGCTGCGGCGGCATCTGGCCCTGCTGCGGGTAGCCCTGCTGCTGCGGCGCCTGGCCCTGCTGCTGCAGCCCCTGCGGGACCTGCCAGGAGCCGGTGTGCTGGCCGGCCTGCTGCCCGTACTGCTGCTGCTGTCCGTAACCGCCCTGCTGCTGCGGGGCCTGCTGCCGGTACTGCTGCTGCGGCGCCTGGCCCTGTTGCGGCATCTGGCCCTGCTGCGGGTACCCCTGCTGCCCGTACGAGGGCTGCTGCTGCCAGCCCTGCTGTTGCTGCTGCGGGTAGCCCTGCTGCCCGTACTGCTGCTGCCCGAACGCGTCGGGTTGCACCTGCCACGAGCCGGTCTGGTCGGCGGACTGCGGCTGCTGCGGGATGCCGTGGCCGGGGTCGCCCGGGTGCCACGGCTGCTCTCCCTGGGGGCGGTAGCCCCCGCCCAGGTCAGTCATCGAACCCCTTATGCGTACCGCCGAGTCGAACCGGCGTGCTACGGCATCATCCGGAGGGAGACGTTACCGTACCGCAGCATTGCCGATCCGCCGCACGCACACCGTCAGTGACCGTCCCCCGGGGGCGGGGAACTCTGTTGCGCCTGGTAGGCGTTGAACTCTGCGACGTTCTTCTGCTGCTGCTCGAAACTGTCCGTGAACCTGGTGTCGCCGGGACGCACGGTGACGAAGTACAGCCAGTCACCCTCGGCGGGATCGGCCGCGGCACGCAGGGCCTCCCGGCCCGGATTGGAGATCGGTGTCGGCGGCAGTCCGGTGTGCAGGTACGTGTTGAACGGGGAGTCCAGCTTGGTGTCGGTGTCCGTGGTGGTGAGGGTGGAGCGCCCCAGGGCGTAGTTGATCGACGAGTCCAGCTGCAGCGGCATGTTCTTGGCCAACCGGTTGTAGATCACCCGCGCGACCTTGGCCATGTCCTCGGCGTTGTCGGCCTCGCCCTCGACCAGGCTGGCCACGGTGAGGATCCCGTACGGGGTCTGTGCGAATGCGGTGGCGGCGTCGTCCACACCGCCGGACTCCAGCGCCCGCCCGCTCTCGGAGACCATCTGCTGCAGCAGGGCGAGCGGGGTCGTGTCGTCGGTGACGGCGTACGTCGACGGGAAGAGGTAGCCCTCGGGGTTGTCCTTGGCCGACTCCGGCAGGCCCAGGTCGCCCGCGTGCTGCTGGGCGATGCCCTTGGTGGTGCCGGGGGCGAGGTGCAGCCGCTCGTCGATCGCGGCGTACACCTGCTCGGCGCGGCGCCCCTCCGGGACGGTGAGGGCGTTGGCGTTCGCCGGGTCGAGCAGCACGCCGAGCGCCGACGCGACCGACATCTTCAGCTTCAGGGTGTAGGTGCCGGGCTGGATCGTGTTGCCGGCCGGGTGCCTGGCGGCCGCGTCGGTGAACGCCTTGGTGCTGGCCACCACCCCGCTCTTCACCAGGGACCGGCCGATCGTGGTGAGGCTGGCGCCCTGCGCCACCGAGACCTCCACCGTCCCGCTGCCGCCGCCCGCGAAGTCCGCCGCCGGCGGCTCGGCCTTCGGCCACACCAGGTAGGCCGCGACCGCGAGCACGCAGGCCACCCCGAACAGCGCCAGCACGCTCAGGCAGCAGGCCACCCCCGACCGCACCTTCTCCGGGTCCGGCGGCTCCACCGCGTACGGCTGTCCGGGCGGGCGCCCGTCGGGTTCCTCGGCGGGGGCGCCCAGGTGCCCGGGGGTGACGCCCGGCCCCAGGCCGGGTGCGGTGAACGGGTCGGTCACGACGGCCCCTCCGTCGGCAGCCGGCGGTACCGGGCTGCTCCAACAACGGCGACAACGCGAAGGGGCCCGTGCGGACACCTCCGCACGGACCCCTTGTGGGACGTTAGTACGAACTGCTCAGCCGGTCGGCTCGACGCTCTCGCCGGGCGCCCGGCCGCTCACCCGTTCGGCCTCCAGTGCCGCCTGCAGGATCACCACGGCCGCGGCCTGGTCGATCACCGAGCGGCCCTTCTTCGAGGAACGGCCGGAGGCCCGCAGGCCCTGGGCGGCGGTGACCGTGGTCATCCGCTCGTCCACCAGCCGGACACCGACCGGCGCCAGCAGCGCCGCCAGCCGCCCGGCGTACGCCCGGACCTTCGCCGCGGCCGGCCCCTCCTTGCCGCTCAGCGAGCGGGGCAGGCCGACCACGACCTCGATCGCGTCGTACTCCCCGACGATCTCCTTGAGCCGCGCCTGGGAGCGGCCCCCGGCGGGCACGGTCTCCACCGGCGTGGCGATCAGCCCGTCGGGGTCGCAGGACGCGACCCCGATCCGGGCGTCACCCACGTCGACGGCGATCCGCCGGCCCCGCCGGAAGACCTTCTCGGGCTGCTCCTCGGTCATCAGGAGGCGCGCTCCGCGACCAGGGCGCGGACGGCGGCGATCGCCTCGTCCACCGCGGCCGGGTTGGAGCCGCCGCCCTGGGCGACGTCGTCCTTGCCGCCACCGCCGCCGCCGAGCGTCTTGGCCGCGGTGCGGACCAGCTCGCCGGCCTTCACACCGCGGGCGCGGGCGTCCTCGTTGGTGGCGATCACGGTGAGCGGGCGGTCGTTCGCCACGGTGAAGGCGGCGACCACGGCCGGGCGCGAGCCCAGGCGGGCCCGGACGTCCAGCACCAGCTTGCGCAGCTCGTCCGCGCCCACGCCGTCGGCGACCCGGGCCGAGACCAGGGCCACACCGTGGACGTCCTCGGCTGAGTCGGCGAGACCGGCGGCGGCCGCGAGGACCTTCTCCGCGCGGAAGCGCTCGATCTCCTTCTCGGCGTCCTTCAGCTTGGCGAGCATGCCGGAGATCTTCTCCGGCAGCTCCTCCGGGCGGCCCTTGACCAGCTCGGTGAGCTGCGAGACCACGGTGTGCTCGCGCGCCAGGAACTTGTACGCGTCGACGCCGACCAGCGCCTCGACCCGGCGCACGCCGGAGCCGATCGAGGACTCGCCGAGCAGCTTCACCAGGCCCAGCTGGGCGGTGTTGCCGACGTGCGTGCCACCGCACAGCTCCTTGGAGAAGTCGCCGATGGTGACCACGCGCACGGCGTCGCCGTACTTCTCGCCGAACATCGCGATGGCGCCCTGCTTGCGGGCCTCGTCCATCGTCATGACCTCGGCGGTGACGTCGAGTTCGCGGACGAGCACCTCGTTGATCTTCTGCTCGACGTCGGTCAGCACCGAGCCGGGAACGGCGGCCGGCGAACCGAAGTCGAAGCGGAAGCGGCCGGGCGCGTTCTCGGAGCCGGCCTGGGCGGCCGTCGGGCCGAGCGCGTCGCGCAGCGCCTGGTGGGTGAGGTGGGTGGCCGAGTGGGCGCGCGAGACCGCGCGGCGGCGCTCCACGTCGATGGTGGCGTACGCGGAGGCACCGAGCACGACCTCGCCGAACAGCACGCCGCCGGAGTGCACGGTCACGCCGGGCACCGGCTGCTGGACGTCGCGGATCTCGACGACCGCGCCGGAGTCCAGCCGGATCCGGCCGTGGTCGGCGAGCTGGCCGCCGCCCTCGGCGTAGAACGGGGTGCGGTCGAGGATGATCTCGACCTCGTCGCCCTCGGTGGCGGCCGGCGCCGGGGCGCCGTTCACCAGCAGGCCGACGACGGTGGCCTCGCCCTCGGTGGCGGTGTAGCCGGTGAAGACGGAAGCGCCGGACTTGTCGGCGACCTCGCGGTACGCGGCGACGTCGGCGTGGCCCATCTTCTTGGCCTTGGCGTCGGCCTTGGCGCGGTCCCGCTGCTCCTGCATCAGGCGGCGGAAGCCCGCCTCGTCCACCTGGAGGCCCTGCTCCTCGGCCATCTCCAGGGTGAGGTCGATCGGGAAGCCGTAGGTGTCGTGCAGCTTGAACGCCTGGTCGCCGGAGAGCACCGCGCCGCCGGACTGCTTGGTCTCGGTGACGGCGGCGTCCAGCAGGCTGGTGCCGGCCTTCAGCGTCTGCAGGAAGGCCGTCTCCTCGGAGGTGACGACCGTCTCGATGCGCTTGCGGTCGGCCTCCAGCTCCGGGTACTGCGGGGCCATCGCCTTGACGGTGATGTCGGTGAGCTCCTTGGCCACCGGCTCGGTGGCACCCAGCAGACGCATGTTGCGGATCGCGCGGCGCAGGATGCGGCGCAGCACGTAGCCGCGGCCCTCGTTGCCCGGGGTCACGCCGTCGCCGATCAGCATGATGGCGGTGCGGAAGTGGTCGGTGACCACGCGCAGCGAGACGTCCGACTTGTGGTCGCGGCCGTAGGTGTGGCCGGTGAGCTCGGCGGCGCGGTCGAGGATCATCCGGCTGGTGTCGATCTCGAAGAGGTTGTCGACGTCCTGCAGGATGGCGGCGAGGCGCTCCAGGCCGAGGCCGGTGTCGATGTTCTTGCTCGGCAGGTCGCCGAGGATCTCGAAGCCGTCCTTGCCGTCGCCGTGGCCGCGCTCGTACTGCATGAAGACCAGGTTCCAGATCTCCAGGTAGCGCTCGCCGTTGACGGCCGGGCCGCCCTCCTCGCCGTACGCGGGGCCGCGGTCGTAGTTGATCTCCGAGCACGGGCCGCAGGGGCCGGGGACGCCCATCGACCAGAAGTTGTCCTTCATGCCGAGGCGCTGGATGCGCTCGGACGGGACGCCGATGACGTCGCGCCAGATCTGCTCGGCCTCGTCGTCGTCCTTGTAGACGGTGATCCAGAGCTTCTCCTTCTCCAGGCCGTAGCCACCGTCCGCGACGGGCGTGGTGAGCAGCTCCCACGCGAACTTGATGGCTCCTTCCTTGAAGTAGTCGCCGAAGGAGAAGTTGCCGCACATCTGGAAGAACGAGCCGTGCCGGGTGGTCTTGCCGACCTCCTCGATGTCCAGCGTGCGGACGCACTTCTGGACGGAGGTGGCGCGGGTGTACTGCGGCTTGACCTCGCCGAGGAAGTACGGCTTGAAGGGCACCATGCCGGCGTTGACCAGCAGCAGGGTGGGGTCGTCGGCGACGAGCGACGCCGACGGTACGACGGTGTGGCCGCGCTCCTCGAAGAAGCGCAGCCAGCGGCGGCGGATCTCAGCCGACTCCATCAGTGGTCCTTCCGGTTGGGTTGCTGCCCGGCAGCGCTCGGCGCTGGCGGGGCTCGGCAATGCTCTTGGTGGTGGTGCTGCGCTTCGGGGGCAGGGCGGCGGCCGGGGAGCCCGGGGCCGCCGAGATAGCTCGGTGGCCGGGCTCGGGGCGCAGCGCGCTGCGGCGGCGCGGCGGCTCGACCACGGCGGTGCCGTCGAGGCCGAGGTCGGCGCGGAGCTCCTGCTCGCGCTCGGCCATCCCGGCCTGGACGTCCTGGGCGAAGCGCTTGGCGGCGTCGCCGAGCCGCAGGGCGCCGCGGGCGGCGGTGCCGGAGATGCTGTCCGGGGTGAGCCGGTGCACGGCCTCGTTGGCCTTGCCCATGGCCCAGACGGCGGCGCCGGCGCCGACCGCCATCCAGAAGATGCGTCGAACCACCGTGTCAGCCCCTCACCGCTCGCCGGACGCGGGCCAGCAGCCCGCCGCTGCGCGGCGCGGTGGCCGCGCGGACCTCGGCCCGGACCAGCCGGGCCAGCGCGTCGCGGTCGGCCGCCTGCTCGGGGACGGCCGCGGTGCCCTGCTGGCGGGCGACGGCCTTGCGGACGCCGTAGCTGAACGCGGCGACCTTGACCAGCGGCCCGCCGATCGTGGCGGCGACGGTGGAGGAGAGGGCGTTGGCGTTGGCGGCGGCGTCCTGCACGTTGGCGGTGATCTCGTCCACCCGCTCCAGCTGCTCGTTGGCGCTGCGGACGGCGGTGCCCGCGTCGACCAGCAGCGGCACGGCCTGTTCGGTGACGGCGGAGACCAGCACGGTGGCCTCCTTGAGCACCTTGGAGAGCCGGACGAGCACGACGGCCAGCAGCGTCACGAGAACCGCCCAGAACACGGCCACCAACAGGCCGGCCAGTTCTCCCACGGACACCTTGTGCGCTCCCTCGCCTTGCAGCTTCCTCCGAAGGGAACCCTATCGTGACCACGGGCGGTTTCCCGACCGGATAAGGGCGGCGGGGCCGCGTCGCGGGGTGCGGCACCACGGCACGGGCGGGCGTGACCCACCCGGCGGTCACCTCGTTGATCGGAACGGGCGGCCGGGCGGCCGGCCCGCACATCCATCCCACCGACGACATGGGGGCTCCGGTGTCGAGCGAACCCGCGGCGGACGGGCGAAGGCGGTCGGCGCGCGGCCGACTGCCCGCCGACCTCACCGGCTTCGTCGGCCGCCGTTCCGAACTCGCCGCTCTGGCACGGCTGCTGGACGTCTCACGGCTGGTCACCGTGACCGGCCCCGGCGGGGTCGGCAAGACCCGGCTGGCGCTGCGGGCGGCGGCCGCGGCCGGCCGGGACCTGCGGGACGGCGTCCGGCTCGCCGAGATCGGTCCGGTGCAGGACGGGCTGCTGCTCGGCCACGCGGTGATGGAGGCGCTGGAGTTCACCGACTCCACCGCGCGTCCTCCGCTCGACGTGCTGGTGGACCAGCTCGCCGACCGCCGGATGCTGCTGGTGCTGGACGGCTGCGAGCACCTGGTCGACGCCTGCGCCGAGCTGGCCGACGTGCTGCTGCGCGGCGCGCCGGGGCTGCGGGTCCTCGCGACCAGCCGGCAGTCGCTGCGGGTGGACGGCGAGCACCTGCTGCCACTGGCGCCGCTGCCGGTGGAGGCGCGGGACGGCCGGCGGCCGGACGCGGTGCGGCTGTTCGCGGACCGGGCCGCGGCGGTGGTGCCGGACTTCGCGCTGACCGCGGAGAACGCCGACGACGTGGCGCTGCTCTGCCGCCGGCTGGACGGCATCCCGCTGGCCGTGGAGCTGGCGGCGGGCCGGCTGCGCGCGCTCTCCGTGGAGCAGATCGCGATCCGGCTGGACGACCGGTTCCGGCTGCTGACCGGTGGCGCCCGCACCGCGCCGCCGCGGCACCAGACGCTGCGCACCACGATCGGCTGGAGCCACGAACTGTGCTCCCCGCAGGAACGTTTGCTCTGGGCCCGGCTCTCGGTGTTCGCCGGCGGCTTCGACCTGGAGGCGGCGGAGTACGTCTGCGCGGGCGACGGCATCGACCCGGACGGCGTGCCGGACCTGCTCGCCGATCTGGTGGACAAGTCCGTGCTGCTGCGGCTGGACGGCGGCGACGCGGTGCGCTTCCGGATGCTCGACACGCTGCGCGAGTACGGCGGGCAGTGGCTGTCCGCGGCCGGCGAGGAGCAGCGGCTGCTGCGCCGGCACCGGGACTGGTACCTGGGGGTGGCCACCTGGGGCGAGGTGGAGTGGTTCGGGCCGCGGCAGGCCGAGACGGCCGAGCGGACCCGGCTGGCGCACTCCAACCTGCGGGCCGCGCTGGAGTTCTGCCTGGCCGAGCCGGGCGAGGAGCAGCAGGCGCTGGTGCTGGCCGGGACGCTGTGGTTCTACTGGGTCGGTTCGGGCCACCTGGGCGAGGGCCGGCACTGGCTGGACCGGGCGCTGGCGCTGGCGCCGGAGCCGACGGGGGCGCGGGCGAAGGCGCTCTGGGTGACGGGCTACATGGCGACGCTGCAGGGCGACCTGGTGCGGGCCGCACCGGCGCTGGAGGAGTGCCGGCGGCAGGCGGTGGAGACCGGGGACGACCGGGCGCTGGCGTACGCGGTGCACCGGCAGGGCTGCGCGGCGCTGATCGCGGACGACCCGGTGCGGGCGGCCGAGCTGTTCGAGGAGGCGCTCTGGCACTACGACACGCTGGGCGAGCTGAACAGCAACGTCCTGATGGCGATGTTCGAGCTGGGGCTGGCGCGGCTGTTCCAGGGGGACGCCGAGTCGGGCACGGCCTGGATCGAGCGGGTGCGGGAGATCTGCGAGGAGCACGGCGAGCAGTGGGCCTACGCCTACGGGCTGTACGCCTACGCGCACGCGAGCTGGACGACGGGCGAGCTGTGGCGGGCCCGGGCGTACGCGCGCGAGTGCGTGCGGCTCAACCACCGGTTCCGGGACCTGCTGGGCATCGTGCTGGGAGTGGAGCTGCTGGCCGTGCTGGAGACCGAGGGTCCGGAGGCGGACCTGGTGGAGGCACGGGTGCTGCAGGGGGCGGCGCACCGGATGTGGCAGGGCGTGGGGACGCCGTTCTTCGGGTCGCGGAGCTTCAACGGGCCGCACCGGGAGGGCGAGGAGCGGGCCCGGTCGGGGCTGACCGAGGAGGAGTTCGAGGACGCGTTCGCGCGGGGCGCGGCGCTCGACCTGGACGCTGCGGTGCGGCGGGCACTGGGCGGCGGCGGGCTGCCGGAGCCGCCGTTCGACGCGGACGGCCGCCCCCCGGACCCGTGCCCGGCCGAACCCTCACCGGTGCCGGCCCGCTAGGGACGGGCGCCGGGGCCGGTTCAGGGGTGCGTGAGGCTGCCTCTTGTGCCGTACCCGTGGTCCTGACAGGGGTGAGCCCCCGCAGCCGTGCGGCTGCGGGGGCTCGGTGCTGCAGTGGTACCGCTCGCGGGTCAGCGCGAGTAGTACTCGACGACCAGCTGCTCGTCGCAGACGACCGGGACCTCGCGGCGCTGCGGCGCGCGGTCCAGGCGGAAGGCCAGGGCCTTCAGGTTGACCTCGAGGTACTTCGGGGTCTGGCCCTCGCCGGCGTTGCCGCCCTCGCGAGCCACCTGGAAGGGAACCTTCTCCTTCGACTTCTCCTTGACCGTGACGACGTAGCCCGGCTTCATCTGGAACGACGGCTTGTTGACCTTGCTGCCGTTGACCTCGATGTGGCCGTGCACGACCATCTGGCGGGCCTGGTAGATGGTGCGGGCGATGCCCGAACGCATGACCAGGGCGTCGAGGCGGACCTCGAGCAGGGCGACGAGCGCCTCACCGGTCTTGCCCTCGACCTTCTTGGCCGACTCGAAGGCGCGGGCCATCTGCTTCTCGCTGAGGTCGTACTGCGCGCGCAGACGCTGCTTCTCGGTCAGACGGACCTTGTAGTCAGAGTTCTGCTTGCGGCCACGGCCGTGCTGGCCGGGCGGGTACGGGCGGGCCTCGAAGTACTTGACGGACTTCGGGGTCAGCGGGACGCCCAGGGCACGAGCGATCTTGACCTTGGGGCGCTTCTGGTTCGCCATGGAACCAATACCTCTTTCGGTGTGCGAATACGGCTTCACCAGGTGTTGACGGAGGCCGCTTCTCGCGACCCGGAGAAAAACCACCGTGGTGGTCAGCCGCTCTCCGAGCCGGGCACGTGCGTGCTTGCACACGAGTGGCCCACCGACCGCGGGGGTGGTGGGCTGCCCGCGACACCGGAACCGGTGCGCGACGCTCCTGGAGGCCCTCCCGGAGGAGGGGCCTCGTGGCCGGTGCCCCGCTGGTGCGGACGGTCGGCCGGTTCTCACCCGCCGCCGTGCCCGGGACACGGCACTCCGCCCGAGTATACCGCCCGGCCGACGGCCCGGATGACCGCCCCGGGCCGCTCCGCGGGAGCCCCCGGAGCGGCCCGGGCCGCCGGGGTCACTCGCCCCTGAGCCGGGACCTGGTCCATTCGACGGTCTCGGCGTAGCGGGCCTCGCCTCCGCGCCGGGTGGGCCGGTAGTACTCCCGGCCGTGCACCGCGTCCGGCGCGTACTGCTGGGGGGCGATGCCCTCGGGGAGGTCGTGCGGGTACTGGTAGCCCTTGCCGTGGCCGAGCTTGCCGGCGCCGCCGTAGTGGGCGTCCCGCAGGTGCGGCGGGACGGGCCCGGCCAGGCCCTGCCGGACGTCGGCGAGGGCCGCGTCGATGGCCAGGTAGGCGGCGTTGGACTTGGGCGCGAGCGCCAGCGCGATCGCGGCCTCGGCGAGGATGATCCGGGCCTCCGGGAAGCCGATCATGGCGACCGCCTGGGCCGCGGCGACGGCGGTGGCGAGCGCGGTCGGGTCGGCCAGGCCCACGTCCTCGCTGGCGGAGATCATGAGCCGCCGGGCGATGAACCGGGGGTCCTCCCCCGCCTCGATCATCCGGGCCAGGTAGTGCAGGGTGGCGTCCACGTCGCTGCCGCGGATCGACTTGATGAGCGCGCTGGCCACGTCGTAGTGCTGGTCGCCGTCCTTGTCGTAGCGGACGGCGGCCTGGTCGACGGCGGTCTCGGTGGCGGCCAGGGTGATCTCCGCCGCGCCCTGCTCCAGGGCAGCCCCGGCGGCGGCCTCCAGGGTGGTGAGTGCCCGGCGGGCGTCGCCGCCGGCGAGCCGGACGAGGTGGTCCTCGGCCTCCGCGGAGAGCGCGACGGCGGCGCCCAGCCCGCGCTCGTCGGTCACCGCGCGGCGCAGCAGGGTGCGCACGTCGTCGTCGGTGAGCGACTCCAGGGTGAGCAGCAGCGAGCGGGAGAGCAGCGGGGAGATCACCGAGAAGTAGGGGTTCTCGGTGGTGGCGGCGATCAGGGTGACCCAGCGGTTCTCGACGGCGGGCAGCAGGGAGTCCTGCTGGGCCTTGGAGAAGCGGTGGATCTCGTCGAGGAAGAGCACGGTCTCGCGGCCGGTCATGCCGACGGCGCGGCGGGCGCCGTCGATGACCGCCCGGACCTCCTTGACGCCGGCGGTGATGGCGGAGAGTTCGACGAAGCGGCCCTCGACGGCCTGGCTGATCACGTGGGCGAGGGTGGTCTTGCCGGTGCCGGGCGGGCCCCAGAGGATGACCGAGCTCGTGGCGGCGGGGCCGCGGGAGCCGGCGACCAGGCGGCGCAGCGGGGAGCCGTCCTTGAGCAGGCGCCGCTGCCCGGCGACCTCGTCCAGGGTGCGCGGGCGCATCCGTACGGCGAGCGGGGCCCGGCCGGGCTCCTTGGCCTGGCGTTCCTCGGCTGCGGCGGTGAAGAGGTCCGGTTCGTCCACGGGCGCAAGGGTATGCGAGCGGACCGACGCCCCGGCCCGGGTAGTTCGAATTTGAACCTGAGGGCGTACGCTGGGGGCTCCCCCCGTCGCCGAAGGAGTGCGCCATGCCCGTCCGCCGTCTGAACCACGCCGTGCTGTGGATCCGCGAGGTCGACCGCTCGGTCGCCTTCTACACCGACGTCTTCGGCTTCTCGGTGGGCCACCTGATCCCGGGCCGGGCGGCGTTCCTGTCGGCGCCGGACACGCTGAACGACCACGACCTCGGCCTGTTCGCGATCGGCGAGGACGCGCCCGGCCCGGAGCAGGGCCGGGTCGGCCTGTACCACCTGGCCTGGGAGGTCGGCACGCTCGGCGAGCTGGCGGAGATCGGGACGAGACTCGCCGCGCTGAAGGCGCTGGTCGGCTCGACCGACCACCTGGTGTCCAAGTCCTTCTACGCCAAGGACCCGGACGGCAACGAGTTCGAGGTCATGTGGCGCGTCCCGCGCGAGGACTGGCCGGCCGCCGAGTCGGACGCCCGGCCGGGCCCGCTCGACCTGCAGGCCGCGCTGGACCGCTGGGGCCCGGACCTGGCGACCGGTGCCGCGGCCGGTTCGGCGACCTGAGCCGGTCCGGCGGCCCGGGTCAGTCCGCCAGCTTCGCCGCGTGGTCCGGGACGAAGGTCTGCAGGTCGCGCGGCGGACGGCGGTAGCCGGTGGAGGCCGGCCGCGGCGGCAGCTCGACCTTGGGCGGCTCGATCGCCAGGTACGGGACGGTGGAGAGCAGGTGGGCGATCATGTTGACCCGGGACCGCCGCTTGTCGTCGCTCTCCACCACGTACCAGGGCGACTCGGGGATGTCGGTGTGCGCGAACATCACGTCCTTGGCCCGGGAGTACTCCTCCCAGCGGGTGATGGACTCGATGTCCATCGGCGAGAGCTTCCAGCGGCGCATCGGGTCCCTGAGGCGGTCCCGGAACCGCTTCTCCTGCTCGGTGTCGCTCACCGAGAACCAGTACTTGCGCAGCAGGATGCCGGCCTCGACCAGCATCTGCTCGAAGAGCGGGGTCTGGTGCAGGAAGAGCCGGTACTCCCCCTCGGTGCAGAACCCCATGACGTGCTCGACGCCGGCCCGGTTGTACCAGCTGCGGTCGAACAGGACGATCTCGCCGGCGGCCGGCAGCTGTTCGACGTAGCGCTGGAAGTACCACTGGCCGCGCTGCCGCTCGGTCGGGGCGGGCAGGGCGGCGATCCGGGCGATGCGCGGGTTGAGGTACTCGGTGACCCGCTTGATCGCGCCGCCCTTGCCGGCGGCGTCCCGGCCCTCGAAGACGACGACCAGCCGGACGCCCTCGCTGCGGACCCATTCCTGCAGGCGGACCAGCTCGTGCTGGAGACGCAGCAGCTCGCGCTCGTACGGCTTCTTCGCGAGCCGATCGGTCTTCCCCACAGGTGTGCCCTCCGTCCGCACGGTGGGCACCCACGCTACGGGGGATCACCGCCGAGTGCGGGGAGCGGCACGGCGGACGGCACCGGCAGCCCCCTGCACCGCCGGTACCGATCCCCCCGTGAGCGGCCGACTCTGCACCAGCCCCGGCCTCCCGGTCCAATTCCGTGATCCATACCCTGTGGGCATGGACATCGACACCCGGTTGCTGCGGGCGTTCGCGGCGGTGGTCGAGGAGGGACAGCTCACCGCCGCGGCGTCCCGGCTCGGCGTCGCCCAGCCGACGCTGACCAAGCGGATCCGGCTGCTGGAGGCGCAGTTGGAGGTCCGGCTGTTCGAGCGGTCGCGCAGCGGGATGGCGCCGACGCCGGCGGCGCACGAACTGGCCACCCGGGTGCCGGCGCTGCTGGACGGCTGGGCGGACGCGCTGGCCGCGGCCCGGGCGGCGGCCGGCCGGCCCGCGGTGCTCCGGGTGGGGTTCGAGAGCGGCACGATCCACCTGGTGGGGCTCGCGACGGTGGAGGCCTTCGCCCGGCGGATGCCCGGCTGGCAGGTGCGGCTGCGGCAGTTCAACGGCTTCGACTCGGGGGCGGCACTGGACGCCGGGGAGATCGACCTGGCGCTGTGGCACGCCCCGCCGGAGGAGGGCGAGCAGGGCGGGGCGACCGCGGACGGCCGGTACGGCTGCGCACCGCTCGGCCTGGACGAGCGCTGGGTGGTGCTGCCGGCCGGACACCGGCTGGCCGGCCGCGGCGAGCTGGCGATGGCGGACCTGCTGGAGGAGGCGGTGGTCTCGGTGCCGGCGGTGGCGGGCTTCTGGCGGGACCACTGGGTCGGCGCGGACGCCCGCGGAGGACGGCCGGTGCGGGTCGGCGCGGTGGTGCACAGCCCGGACGAGTGGCTGGCGGCGGTGGCCTGCGGGCAGGGCATCGGCTTCGCGCCGGCCTCGCTCGGCGCGCTGGCGGGCCGTCCGGACGTGGTGTTCCGGCCGGTGCGGGGGCTCGGGCCGAGCCGGGCCGGGCTCTACTGGCCGGCGGACCGGCCGCCGACGGCGGCCGCGGAGGCCTTCGTGCTCAGCTGCCGGGAGACGGTGGCGGTGGGCGGCCGGGTGCGGCCGCCCACGGGCGCGGTGGATCAGACGGCGTCGAACGGGGCGGGGTAGCGGCACAGGCCCCGCGGCGAGCCGTCGTAACCGGGCAGCGGCAGGACGAGGAAGCAGTCGTCCTGGACGTCGTACGGCCCGGTCACCTCGTGGCGGGAGGCCGGCATGAATCCGAACCGGGAGTAGTAGCCGGGGTCGCCGAGGACCACGACCAGGCGCTCGCCGGCCTCCTCGGCGGCGGTCAGTGCGGCGCGGACGACCTGGGCGCCGATGCCCTTGCGCTGCCACTCGGGGGCGACGGCGACCGGGGCGAGCGCGACCGCCCAGCCGTCACCGACCTGAAGGCGTGTCAGCAGGGCGTGGGCCAGGACCAGTTCGTCCTCGACGGCGACCACCGAGAGGTCGGGCAGCCAGGCCGGGTCGCGGCGCAGCGCGTCGACGAGGTCGGCCTCGTCGGGGCCCGGAAACGCCGCCATGTGCACCCGCCGGGTGGCGGGAGCATCCGACGGGAGCTCGACTCTGGTACGGACGGCCATGTGGTGCACTCCTCTGTCGTCGCACGCCGTTGTGGACCGGCCCCGGTCGGTGCGATGCACCGACCGGGGCCGTGACAGGGTAGCCGACCTGGGTCAGGCCTTGGGCTCGGTCTCCGACTTGGGCTTGGCGTCGACCCCGGCCTCGCGGCGCTGCGCGGGGGTGATCGGGGTCGGGGCACCGGTCAGCGGGTCGCCACCGGTGGACGTCTTCGGGAAGGCGATGACGTCACGGATGGTGTCGTACCCGCCGAGGAGGGTGACGATGCGGTCGAGGCCGAAGGCGACACCGCCGTGCGGCGGCGGGCCGTAGTTGAAGGCGTCCAGCAGGAAGCCGAACTGCGAGGTCGCCTCCTCCTCGGAGAGGCCGATCGCGTCGAACGCGCGCTTCTGGACGTCCCGCTGGTGGATACGGATCGAACCGCCGCCCAGCTCGGAGCCGTTGAGCACCAGGTCGTAGGCGTTCGAGAGGGCGCTGCCCGGGTCCGTGTCGAAGGTGGCCAGCGACTCGGCGGTGGGCGCGGTGAAGGGGTGGTGCACCGCGTGCCAGCCCTGGAACTCGCCCTTGTCGTCCTCGATGGGCTCGAACATCGGGAAGTCGACGACCCAGAGGAAGGCCCACTGGGACTCGTCGATCAGGTTGCAGCGGCGGCCGATCTCCAGGCGGGCGGCGCCGAGCAGCTCCTGCGAGGGGGCCTTCTTGCCGGCGGCGAAGAAGACCGCGTCGCCGGGCTTGGCACCGGCCGCGGCGGCGAGGCCGGCCAGGTGCTCCTCGGAGAGGTTCTTGGCGACCGGGCCGCGGAGCTCGCCGGTCTCGGCGTCGACGAGGACGTAGGCGAGACCGCGGGCGCCGCGGGCCTTGGCCCAGTCCTGCCAGGCGTCGAGCTGCTTGCGCGGCTGCGAGGCGCCGCCGGGCATGACGACCGCGCCGACGTACGGGGCCTGGAACACGCGGAACTCGGTGCCGGCGAAGTACGCGGTGAGGTCGGTCAGCTCCTGGCCGAAGCGGACGTCCGGCTTGTCGGAGCCGTAGCGGGCCATCGCGTCCGCGTACGTCATCCGCGGCAGCGGGTTCGGGACCTCGTAGCCGTGGACGTCGCGCCAGATCGCACCGATGATCTTCTCGCCGAGGGCCAGGACGTCCTCCTGGTCGACGAACGAGGCCTCGATGTCGAGCTGGGTGAACTCCGGCTGGCGGTCGGCGCGGAAGTCCTCGTCGCGGAAGCAGCGGGCGATCTGGTAGTAGCGTTCCATGCCGGCCACCATCAGCAGCTGCTTGAACAGCTGGGGCGACTGCGGCAGGGCGTACCAGTGGCCGGGCTGCAGGCGGACGGGGACGAGGAAGTCGCGGGCGCCCTCGGGGGTGGAGCGGGTGAGGTACGGCGTCTCGATGTCGAGGTAGTCGTTCTCCTCCATCACCCGGCGGATGATGTTGTTGACCTTGGAGCGCAGGCGCAGCGCGCGGGCCGGGCCCTCGCGGCGGAGGTCCAGGTAGCGGTAGCGCAGGCGCACCTCCTCGTTGACCGTGCCGGGCTCGTACTCGGCGACCGGGAACGGGACGGGGGCGGCCTCGGAGAGCACCTCGATCGCGCTGACGACGACCTCGACGGCGCCGGTGGCGATGTCGGGGTTCTCGTTGCCCTCGGGGCGCACGCGGACCTCGCCGACGACCTTGACGCAGTACTCGGCGCGGAGCTCGTGGACTGATTCGCCGGCGGCGTCAAGGGTGTCGCGGACGACGATCTGCACGGTGCCGGAGGCGTCGCGCAGGTCGATGAAGGCCACGCCGCCGTGGTCGCGGCGGCGGGCGACCCAGCCGGCCAGGGTGACGGTCGTTCCGGCGTGCTCCGCGCGGAGCGTGCCCGCGTCGTGCGTGCGGATCACAGCTGCTTCTCCTTCAGGGTGGATACGAGTGCTTCGAGGGCGACGGGGACCTGCTCGCCGGTGGTCATGTCCTTGAGCTGGACGACCCCGGCGGCGAGATCTCGGTCCCCGGCGACCAGGGCGAAGCGGGCGCCGGAACGGTCGGCGGACTTCATGGCGTTCTTGATGCTCTTGACGCCGAAGGCGAGGTCGGTGGCCACCCCTGCGCGGCGCAGCTCGACCACCTTGGCGAAGAGGACGTTCTTGGCCTCCTCGCCGAGCGCGACGGCGTAGACGGCGGTGGGCGCGGGCAGGTCCAGGGCGACGCCCTCGGCCTCCATGGCGAGGTAGGTGCGGTCCACCCCGAGGGCCCAGCCGACGGACGGCAGCGCGGGGCCGCCGATCATCTCGGAGAGGCCATCGTAGCGGCCGCCGCCGCCGACCGCGGACTGCGCGCCGAGGCCGTTGTGCACGAACTCGAAGGTGGTGCGGGTGTAGTAGTCCAGGCCGCGAACGAGCTTGGGGTCGTCGGTGAAGGCCACGCCGTTGGCGGTGAGCAGCTCGCGGACCTTCTCGTCGTACGCCTTGCAGTCCTCGCAGAGGTAGTCGCGCAGCATCGGGGCGCCGCCGAGCTGGGCCTGCACCGACTCGCGCTTGTCGTCCAGCACGCGCAGCGGGTTGATCTCCGCGCGGCGGCGGGTGTCCTCGTCGAGGTCGAGCCCGGCCAGGAACTCGACCAGGGCGGCGCGGTAGACCGGGCGGCACTGCTTGTCGCCGAGGCTGTTGAGCAGCAGCGTGTAGTCGCTCAGGCCGAGCGAGCGGAAGGCGTCGTCGGCGAGGACGATCAGCTCGGCGTCGAGCGCCGGGTCCTCCGCGCCGATCGCCTCGGCGCCGACCTGGGCGAACTGGCGGTAGCGGCCCTTCTGGGCGCGCTCGTAGCGGTAGTACGAGCCCGAGTACCAGAGCTTGACCGGCAGGTTGCCCTGCTTGTGCAGGTTGGCCTGGAGGGCGGCGCGCAGGACGGAGGCGGTGCCCTCGGGCCGCAGCGCGAGCTCGTCGCCGCCCTTGGTGGTGAGGGTGTACATCTCCTTGGTGACGATGTCCGTGGACTCGCCGACACCGCGGGAGAAGAGCTTCACGTCCTCGAAGACCGGCGTCTCGATGTAGCCGTACCCGGCCAGGCGGGCGGGCGCGGAGAGGCGCTCGCGGATCGCCAGGAAGGTCGCGGAGCTCGGGGGCAGCAGGTCGTAGGTGCCCTTGGGGGCGGAGAAGGTGCTCAACGTCTCTTCCGTCACATTCCTCGTCGCGGGTGGGCCGGAGCGTCCTGCGCACCGGCCGCCTGCAGGAGGTACGGGTTGGTGGCGCGCTCACGGCCGATGGTGGTCTGGGAGCCGTGGCCGGACAGGACCACGGTCTCGTCGTCGAGGGGCAGGCACACCCGGGTCAGCGACCGCATGATCGCTTCGCTGTCCCCGCCCGGGAGGTCCGTGCGCCCGATGGAGCCGGCGAACAGCAGGTCGCCCGAGAACAGGACCGGCGGGATCCGGTCCGACGAGGGCGTCCTGAAGGTCACCGACCCCCTGGTATGGCCGGGCGCGTGGTCGACGGTGAGCTCCAGGCCGGCGAGCTCCAGCACGCTGCCGTCGGTGAGTTCGCGGACGTCGTCCGGCTCGCCGACGGTGATCGAGCCCATGATCTGCTGCCCGAGCGCGCGGCCCAGGCCGCGGCCCGGGTCCTTCATCATGTAGCGGTCCTCGGGGTGGATCCACGCCGGGACGCCGCGGGCGCCGCAGACCGGGACCACGGAGGCGATGTGGTCGATGTGCCCGTGGGTGAGCAGCACCGCGACCGGCTTGAGCCCGTGCTCGCGGACGAGGTCCTCCACGCCCTGCGCGGCCTCGTGGCCGGGGTCGACGATCACGCACTCCTCGCCGGCGGCCGGTGCGACCAGGTAGCAGTTGGTGCCCCAGGCTCCGGCGGGAAATCCGGCGACGAACACGTGAGTCCTTCGGTCGAGTCGGGAGGTCGCGGGCGGTCGTGTCACCGCGCGGTCACACCGCAGCCTACCGGCGGCACGGCACCGGGAGCGAACCAGATAGCCCAGTGGCGGCGCCGTTTGATCTCGTACTTACGCTCGGGGTCCTTACACTTGGCCGCCTGCGGATGCGATGATCCGCACCGGAACGCCCCCAATCCCCGCATCAGCATTCACAGGAGACACGGCCGGTGGTCAGCAGCGAACAGCGGCGGCGGCAGCTCGCCCGCGAGAAGTACGAGCGCCAGATGCAGCGCCGGGTCGAGACCCGGCGCAAGGCACGCAAGCGCAACACGCTGATCGGCGCGGCCGCGGCCGTCCTGGTGGTCGGCATCGCGGGCAGCGCCTGGGCGCTCAGCGCCTCGGACGACGGCCCCGCGAAGGACAGCGCCGCGGCCCCGACGCCGACCGCGGCGGCCACCCCGGTCAAGGGCTGCACCACGCCCGCCCCGGGCTCCCCGAACGGCAAGCAGTTCAAGACCGAGCCGGCGATGACGGTGGACACCAAGGCCTCGTACACGATGGCCCTGGACACCAGCTGCGGCAAGATCACCATCGCGCTGGACGCCGCGAAGGCCCCGCACACGGTGAACTCCTTCGCGTTCCTGTCGAACGAGAAGTACTTCGACCACACCAAGTGCCACCGGCTCACCACCGAGGGCATCTACGTGCTGCAGTGCGGCGACCCGACCGGCACCGGCTCCGGCGGCCCCGGCTACCAGTTCGCGGACGAGAACCTGACCGGCGCGACCTACCCGGCCGGCACCGTCGCGATGGCGAACGCGGGCCCGGGCACCAACGGCAGCCAGTTCTTCCTGGTCTACAAGGACACCCAGCTCCCGCCGAGCTACACCCCGTTCGGCAAGGTGACGGGCGGCCTCGACGTCCTGCAGAACATCGCCGCGGGCGGCGTGCAGGGCGGCGGCGGGGACGGCGCGCCGGTCGCCGACATGGTGCTCAACTCGGTGACGACGACCAAGGGTTGATCCCCGGGCGCGGTGACCCGGCGGCCGGCGGCCGGCGGGTCACCGCGATCGGCCGGGAAATCACCCGGCCCGGATGCGGACAGCACCGACGCTGGTCGCCTATGTTGCTGTTGTATAGGGTGCCCTGACCGTCGGCCGTCACCCTCGGCACCATTCGGCGGCAGGACGGCGGACTCCACCGGTCCGCCGCACATTCAACTGTGGACGACGTTCCGACGCCCCTGCGGCGGGCGGGACGTCATTGGAGGAGGCGCTGTGAGCAGCGACCCGTGGGGCCGTGTCGACGAGCAGGGGACCGTGTACGTCAGGACGGCCGAGGGCGAACGCGTCGTCGGCTCCTGGCAGGCCGGCTCCCCGGAGGAGGCCCTCGCGTACTTCGAGCGCAAGTACCAGGGGCTGGAGGCCGAGATCGGCCTGCTGGAGCACCGCGTCCGCAAGACCGACCTGGCCGCCAAGGAGGCCCAGGTCGCCCTGGACCACCTCAAGGCCCAGGTGGCCGAGGCCCACGCGGTCGGTGACCTGGAGGGGCTCGCCAAGCGCCTCGAGACGCTGAGCGGCGAGATCGAGTCCCGCCAGGTCGAGCGGCGCGCGGCCCGGGCGAAGGCCCAGGAGGAGGCGCGCTCGGCCAAGGAGGCGCTGGTCGCCGAGGCCGAGCAGCTCGCCGAGTCGACCCAGTGGCGGGAGGCCGGTGACCGGCTGCGCGCCCTGGTGGAGACCTGGAAGGGCCTGCCCCGGCTGGACCGCAAGAGCGACGACGAGCTGTGGCACCGCTTCTCGCACGCCCGCTCGGTGTTCTCCAAGCACCGCAAGGCGCACTTCGCGGCCCTGGACAACGAGCGCGAGCACGCCCGGCAGACCAAGGAGAAGCTGGTCGCCGAGGCCGAGGCGCTCTCCGGTTCGACGGAGTGGGGCGACACGGCCGCCCGCTACCGCGACCTGATGGCGCAGTGGAAGTCGGCCGGCCGGGCGCAGCGGGACGCCGAGGAGGAGCTGTGGGCGCGGTTCCGCGGCGCCCAGGACGTGTTCTTCCAGGCCCGGTCCGCCGCGTTCAGCGAGCGCGACGCCGAGCAGGGCGAGAACCAGAAGCTCAAGGAGGCGCTGCTGCTGGAGGCGGAGGCGATCCTGCCGATCACCGACCTCAAGGCGGCGAAGGCGGCCCTGCGCGACGTCAACGAGCGCTGGGAGGCGATCGGTCACGTGCCGCGCACCGCCCGCGGTCAGCTGGACGGCCGGCTGAACGCCGTCGAGCGGGCGGTCCGCGAGGCGGAGGACGTCGAGTGGAAGCGCACCAACCCCGAGGCGAAGGCCCGCGCGGCCGGCATGACCGGTCTGCTGCAGCAGGCCGTGGACAAGCTGCAGGCGGACCTGGACAAGGCCCGTGCGGCCGGTAACACGAACCGGGCCGCCAAGCTGGAGTCCGAGCTGGCGGGCCGTCAGGCCCTGCTGGACCAGGCCCTGAAGAGCCTGGAGGAGTTCGGCGGCTGACGCCCCGCTCCCCCGTGCACGACCGGAAGGCCCCCGCCGCGGCGGGGGCCTTCCGCATGGTGGCCGCACGGTGGCCGCACGGTGCCCGCGTTCCGCCCGGGGGCCGTCCCGGTCCTCCGGTCACGGGATCTCCGGCCGGGGGCCGCCGCTCACAGCGGCCAGGTACGGCCGTGCGCCCAGCCGTGGAAGTCCTGCCAGCCGACCTCGGGGAAGTCGCGGCGGAGCGCCGCGGTGTCGATGTCCAGGCCGGGCTCGGTGAAGTAGCGGAACATCGCGGCGAGGTCCGCGGAGTACGCCTCGATCTCGGCGAGCGGGAGGCGGCGGAAGCCGATCGGCCGGCCGGTGGCGGAGCTGAGCGCCTCGGCGATCCCGGGGCAGGTGAGGGCGTCGGACGCGAGGTCGATCCGGCGGCCGGCGAACTCGTCGGGACGGGTGAGCGCGAGGGCGGCGAAGGCGCCGATGTCGCGGGCGGGGACGAGTGCGAGCGGGCGCTCGGGCGGCATGGGGAGCACGAAGCTGCCCTCCCGCAGGCCCTGCAGGGTCCACTCCCCCGCGTAGTTCTCCATGAAGGCGGCCGGGCCGAGGACGGTCCACGGCACGCCGAGCCCGGCGAGCCGTCGCTCGATCCGGTACTTGCTGTCGAAGTGCGGGATGCCGGTGTCGCGGTCGGCGTGCGCGGCGGAGGTGAAGACGATGTGGCCGACCCGGGCGTCGGCGGCGGCCTCGACCAGGGCGGTGCCCTGGCGGACCTCGGTGGCGAGGTCCGTGCCGAACGGCGTCGACATGGCGAAGAGGGCGGCGGCTCCGGCGAGCGCGGCGTCCAGGGACTCCCGGTCGTCGAAGTCGGCGGCCACGACCCGGGCGCCGGCGGCGGCGAGCGCGCGGGCGGCGGCGGAGTCGGGGGTGCGGGTGAGGGCGCGCACGGGCAGGCCGTGCGCGAGGAGGGCGTCGACCACGGCGGCGCCCTGGGTACCGGTGGCTCCGGCCACTGCGACATATGATGTCTGTGTCATGCAGACACTGTAGGACGACTTCTCTGCGTCGCGCAGATATTTTCTCGGAGGGACGCCATGCCCGTGCGGCCGGACGACCTGGAAGCCGACTCCCGCCGCTACCTCGCCTCGTACGCGCTGTTCAACCAGGCGGTGGCGGACCGGCTCGGGCTGCACCCCACCGACGTGCAGTGCCTCAACCTGCTGGGCCTGGAGGAGGGACCGCTCACCACCGGCCGGATCGCCGAGCTGACCGGTCTCACCAGCGGCTCGGCCACCCGTCTGGTCGACCGGCTGGAGCGGGCCGGGTACGTCACCCGGCGGCGCGACGAGGAGGACCGCCGTCGGGTGCTGGTCGAGCCGGTGCCCGAGGCCGCGGCCCGCGTCGGCGAGCTCTGGGGCGAACTCGGCGAGGGCTGGGCCGCGATGCTCGCCGAGTACACCGACGAGGAACTCGCCTTCCTCGCCCGCCACATGCGCCGCACCACCGAACTCGCCGAGCGCCAGATCCGGCACCTCCGCGAAGGAGGGTGAACGCCGAGGGGCGCGGGGAACCGTGCAGTTCCCCGCGCCCCGGCTGCTGCCCCTGAGGGTGAGCCCTACTTCTTCGCCGAGGTGACCCGGTAGACGTCGTAGACGCCCTCGACGCCGCGGACGGCCTTCAGGACGTGGCCGAGGTGCTTCGGGTCGCCCATCTCGAAGGTGAAGCGGCTCATCGCCACCCGGTCGCGGGAGGTCTGCACCGCCGCCGACAGGATGTTGACGTGCTGGTCCGAGAGCACCCGGGTGACGTCCGAGAGCAGTCGCGAGCGGTCCAGCGCCTCGACCTGGATCGCCACCAGGAAGACCGAGGACTGGGTGGCCGCCCACTCGACCTCGATCATCCGCTCCGGCTGCTGCGAGAGCGCCTCGACGTTCACGCAGTCCGACCGGTGGATCGAGACGCCGTTGCCACGGGTCACGAAGCCGACGATCGGGTCGCCCGGCACCGGGGTGCAGCAGCGGGCCAGCTTGACCCAGACGTCCTCGGTGCCCTTGACGATCACACCCGGGTCGCCCTTGGCGCGGCGGCGCAGCGAGCGGCTCTGGTGCGTCGGGGTGGCCGTCTCGGCGAGGTCCTCGGTCGCGCCCTCCTCGCCGCCGAGCGCCTGCACCAGCTTCTGCACGATGGACTGCGCCGCGACGTGCCCCTCGCCGATCGCGGCGTAGAGCGAGGAGATGTCGGGGTAGCGCATCTCGTGCGCGAGGGTGACCAGGGAGTCGCCGGTGAGGATGCGCTGGATCGGCAGGCCCTGCTTGCGCATGGCCCGGGCGATGGCCTCCTTGCCGTGCTCGATGGCCTCCTCGCGGCGCTCCTTGGAGAACCAGGCGCGGATCTTGTTGCGGGCGCGCGGCGACTTGACGAAGGTGAGCCAGTCCCGGGAGGGTCCGGCGTTCTCCGCCTTGGAGGTGAAGACCTCGACGGTGTCGCCGTTCTCCAGCTCGGACTCCAGCGGCACCAGGCGGCCGTTGACCCGGGCGCCGATGCAGCGGTAGCCGACCTCGGTGTGCACGGCGAAGGCGAAGTCCACCGGGGTGGCCTTGGCGGGCAGCGCTATCACGTCGCCCTTGGGGGTGAAGACGAAGACCTCGTTGCTGGAGAGGTCGAAGCGCAGCGACTCCAGGAACTCGCTCGGGTCCTCGGTCTCCTTCTGCCAGTCGAGCAGCTGCCGCAGCCAGGCCATCTCGTTGACGGCGTCGGCCTTGTCGTGCTTGCGGGCGTGCGCCGGGGTGTCGGTGCGGACCTTGGAGGCGCCGGCCACCGCGCGCTGCTTGTACTTCCAGTGCGCGGCGATGCCGTACTCGGCGCGGCGGTGCATGTCGAAGGTGCGGATCTGCAGCTCGACCGGCTTGCCGCCGGGCCCGATGACCGTCGTGTGCAGCGACTGGTACATGTTGAACTTGGGCATCGCGATGTAGTCCTTGAACCGCCCCGGCACCGGGTTCCACCGCGCGTGGATGGTGCCCAGCGCCGCGTAGCAGTCGCGGACGGTGTCGACCAGGACCCGGATGCCCACCAGGTCGTAGATCTCGGCGAAGTCGCGGCCCCGCACGATCATCTTCTGGTAGACCGAGTAGTAGTGCTTCGGCCGGCCGGTGACCTGGGCCTGGATCCGGGCACCGCGCAGGTCGCCCTGCACCTGGTCGATCACGGTGGCCAGGTACTCGTCCCGCTTGGGCGCGCGCTCGGCCACCAGGCGCACGATCTCGTCGTACATCTTGGGGTAGAGGATCGCGAACGCGAGGTCCTCCAGCTCCCACTTGATGGTGTTCATGCCCAGCCGGTGCGCCAGCGGGGCGTAGATCTCCAGCGTCTCGCGGGCCTTCTTCTCCTGCTTCTCCCGCTTGAGGTAGCGCATGGTGCGCATGTTGTGCAGGCGGTCGGCGAGCTTGATCACCAGGACGCGCGGGTCCTTGGCCATCGCGACGACCATCTTGCGCACGGTCTCGGCCTGCGCGGCCTCGCCGAACTTGACCCGGTCCAGCTTGGTGACGCCGTCGACCAGCAGCGCGACCGAGTCGCCGAAGTCCTGCCGGAGCGTCTCCAGGCCGTAGTCGGTGTCCTCGACGGTGTCGTGCAGCAGGCCCGCCATCAGGGTCGGGGCGTCCATGCCGAGCTCGGCGAGGATCGTCGCCACCGCGAGCGGGTGGGTGATGTACGGGTCGCCGCTCTTGCGCTTCTGCCCGCGGTGCCACTTCTCGGCGACCGCGTAGGCCTTCTCAATCTCCCTGAGCAGGACCGGGTCGGCCTTCGGGTCGTTCGCCCGAATGGTGCGGAACAGCGGCTCCAGGACGGGGTTGACCGCGCTGCTGCGCTGGCCGCCGAGCCGGGCGAGGCGGGCGCGCATGCCGCCGCCGGAGGTGGACCGGTGGGCGGGCGGCGGGGCGGGACGCGCCGGGCCGGTCCCGGAGGATGCGGGACGGCTCTCGGGCGCGGCGGCCTCCGCGGTGGGCACAACCTCGTCGGGCAAGGACACTCCTCGGGGGCGCAAGGGCCTCCCCCTCGTACGGGCGGTCGCGCCGTCGGTCGCACCCGTCGGTCGTGCAACCGAGAGGGGATGAATCTTCATGGTACCGAGAGTGCGGCCCGGCCGGTCGGCCGCCCGGCGCGGAACCGGGACCCGAGGGCGCGGCGGCCGGCCCGCGGACCTGCCGCCGCGCCCGGGTCCCGCGGGGTCAGACCGTGACGAGGGCGTCCAGCGGCGCCCCGGCGAGGTGGCCGCCGAGCCGCGCCCGGCCGTCGAGGAAGCCGAGCTCCATCAGCACGACCACGCCGGCCAGCTCGGCGCCGGCCTCCCGGACGAGGTCCAGCGAGGCGCCGAGGGTGCCGCCGGTGGCGAGGACGTCGTCGACCACCAGCACCTTCTCGCCCGGCGCGAAGGCGTCGCACTGGACCTCCAGCGTGGCGGAGCCGTACTCGAGGTCGTAGGAGCGGGCGAAGACGTCGCCGGGCAGCTTGCCCTTCTTGCGGATCGGCACGAAGCCGAGGCCGGCCGCGAACGCCGCCGGGGCGGCCAGCACGAAGCCGCGGGCCTCCAGGCCGACCACCTTGGTCGCCCCGAGCTCGGCGGCGCGGCCGGCGAGCGCCCGGGTGAGCGCACCGAAGGCCTCGGCGTCGGCGAGCAGCGGCGCGATGTCCTTGAACAGCACGCCGGGCTTCGGGTAGTCCGGGACGTCCTTGATCCGGCTGGTGAGCAGATCTGCGAGGACGGGGTCGGGGGAGGTCACGTGGGTTCCTTCGGGGTGGTCGGCGGGGGCCTACGGGCCCGGACGTGCACAGCGGGCCGGACGGGCAGCGGGGGCCCGGTCTGCGGTTCGACCTTACCCGCAGCGACACCCGGTAACGGAAAAGGTCCGGCCGGCCCGAGTCTCCTCGGGCCGGCCGGACCGTGCGGTGCTGCGTCGTCCGGTCAGCGCTTGCCGGACGGGCGGTTCTTGCCGCGGGAGCGGGCGACCGGCTGGTTGCGCTGGCCGACCACGCCGGCGGCGACCTCGTCGCCGTCCTCGTGCTCGGTCTCCGCGGCCTCGGCGGCCTTGGCGTCCGCGGCCCGGCGCTGGGCGACGCGCTTGGCGAGCGCGCGCATCTCCGGGGTCTGCTCCTTCAGCTGCGCGAGCAGCGGGGTGGCGACGCAGATCGACGAGTACGCGCCGGCCGCCAGACCGATGAACAGCGCGAGCGAGATGTCGTTCAGCGTGCCGGCGCCGAGCATGCCGCCGCCGATGAACAGCAGGGCGGCCACGGGCAGCAGGGCGACCACGGTGGTGTTGACGGAACGCACCAGGGTCTGGTTGAGGCCCAGGTTGGCGGCCTCGCTGTAGGTGCGCTTGTTCTGCTTGGCGATGCCCCGGGTGTTCTCCTTCACGGTGTCGAAGACGACGACCGTGTCGTAGAGCGAGTAGCCGAGGATCGTCAGGAAGCCGATCACGGTACCGGGGGTGACCTCGAAGCCGACCAGGGCGTAGACGCCGATGGTGATCAGGAGGTCGTGGATCAGGGCGACCAGCGCCGCCAGCGCCATCCGCCACTCGAAGGCGATGGCCAGGTAGGCGGTGACCAGCACCATGAAGACGACCAGGCCGAGCAGCGCCTTCTGGGAGATCTGCTTGCCCCAGGAGGGGCCGATCACCTGGGCGTCGATGTCCTTGGTCGGGACGCCGATCTCCTTGGACAGCTCCTGCGAGAACGCCGGACCGCTGACCTTCTCCTCGGAGCTGACCTGGATGCGGATCTTGCCGTCGCCGGTCTTCTGGACCTGCGCGGTGGTGTCACCGGTGATGTGGTTGGCGGCGTCCTGCGCCTGCGAGACCGTCAGGCCCTGCTTCTGGACGGTGTAGACCGAGCCGCCCTTGAACTCGATGCCCAGGTGCAGGCCCATCGCCAGGCCGATCGCCGCCACGAGGACGATGACGCCCGAGATGGAGTACCAGATCTTGCGCTTGCCGACGAAGTCGAAGCTGACCTCGCCCTGGTAGAGCCGGTGGCCGATGTTCCGAAGGGACATGGCGTCAGGCCTCCTTGGGGGCGTTGGCGGAGGGACGGCGACGGCTGCCGCGGATCGGCGGGCGGGCGCCGAGCCGCTTCGGGTCGAGACCGGACCACGGGTGGCCGTTCGCGAAGAACTTCCGCCGTGCCAGCAGGGTGATCAGCGGCTTGGTGAACAGGAAGATCACCACGATGTCGAGCAGCGTGGTCAGGCCCAGCGTGAACGCGAAGCCCTGGACCTTGCCGACCGAGACGACGTACAGCACCGCGGCACACAGGAACGACACGAAGTCGGAGACCAGGATGGTGCGGCGGGCGCGCGGCCAGGCGCGCTGGACGGCGGGCCGCAGCGGGGCGCCGTCGCGGACCTCGTCGCGGATGCGCTCGAAGTACACGATGAAGGAGTCCGCCGTGATACCGATCGCGACGATCGCGCCGCAGACCGCGGGCAGGTTCAGCGCGAAGCCGATACTGCCGCCGAGCAGGCACATGATCGCGTAGGTCAGGATCGCCGAGACGAGCAGACCGGCGATGGAGACCAGGCCGAGGCCGCGGTAGTAGACGAGCGAGTACACGACCACCAGCGCCAGGCCGATGGCGCCGGCGATCAGGCCGGCCTGCAGCTGGTCGCCGCCGAGCTGCGGGGAGACGGTGGTGACGTCGCTCATGTCGAAGGTCAGCGGCAGCGCGCCGTAGCTCAGCACGTTGGCCAGGCCCTTGGCGTCCTCCTGGCTGAAGCTGCCGGAGATGGTGGCCGAGCCGCCGGTGATCGACTGGCTGACGTAGGGGTGGGAGACCACCTTGCCGTCCAGGACGATGGCGAACTGGTTGGCCGGGGAGGCCTGGGTGGCCAGGGCACCGGTGGTGCTCGCGAAGGCCTTGGAGCCGTTGTCGTTGAACGACAGGTCGACCTGCCAGCCGCCGGCCCGCTGGGTGTCGAACAGGGCCGAGGCCTTGGACACGTCGGAGCCGTTCACGGCGACCGGGCCGAGCGCGAACTTGTACCAGACGCCCTGCTCCTTGTCGTAGGAGCAGCCGACCGCGTTCTTCTTCGGGTCGGTCTGGTAGTCCTTGCGCTGCTCGGGCTTGGAGCAGTCCAGCGCGGCGAACTGCTGCTGGACGTCGGCCGGCACGGTGCCCTGGGTGAGGGCCGCGGTCAGCTGCTCGGGGCTCATGCTGGTCGGCGCGGACGGGGTGGCGCCGCCGCTCGGGGCCGCGGAGGCCGAACCGGACGCGGTGGCCGAGGGCGAGGCGGAGGCCGACGGGTCGGCCTTCAGCGCGTCGCTGACCGCGCGGCCGGCCTTGCTGGCGCTGGCGCTGGGAGCGGTGGAGGCCTTGCCGGACGGGGTCGCGGAGGCGCCCGAGGCGCCCGCCGAGGCACCCGCGGACGGGGTGGCGGAGCCGGACGGGGACGGCGAGCCGGTGTTCAGCGCCGAGGGGTCGACCCCGGTCGGCGCGAGCGCGACCACGGGACGGAAGTAGAGCTTGGCAGTCGTGCCGATCTGCTCGATCGCCGCCTGCTTGTCACCGCCGTTGGGGATGTTGACGATGATGTTGCTGTCGCCCTGGGTCTGGACCTCCGCCTCGGAGACGCCCATACCGTTGACGCGCTTCTGGATGATGCCGGTCGCGATGTCCATGTTGGACTTGTTGATCGCGGCCTTGTCGTCCGACTTGGCGGTCAGGGTGACGCTGGTGCCACCGGCGAGGTCGATTCCGAGACGGGGCGTCTTGACGCCCGTCCCGAACATGAGGGCGACCAGTCCGACGGTGACCACCAGGATCAGGGCCAGCGCCCGCCCCGGGTAACCGTCGCGCTGGCGCGACTTGGGTGTTGCCACCTTGCTCGTTTCTCCCTGTCCATGCCGCCGCGGGCCGCGCCCCGGTCCGGCGTGAGGCGGGACGGAGGACGGCGGCGCAGGGCGGCCCTGAGGTCATCTGGGCCGGCGGCCGGTTGCCGCACGGCCTGGGTGGGCCCGACCGTACTACTTGGTCTCGGAGGCGTCGGCCTCGGCGTCCTTGGAGAGGCTCAGCGGCTTCTCGCCGTCCTCGACGCCCTCGGCCTCGACGGGCTCCTCGTCGGCCTCCACCGGGCGGCCGTTGATGATCGCGTCGTACTCGAGCGGCTCCAGGACGGCGGCGATGGCGCCCTTGGTGTAGTGCGCCACGACACCGGGGGCGACCTCCAGCTCGACGGTCTCGTCGTTGACCGCCTTGACCTGGGCGTACATGCCACCGATCGTCCGCACGCCGGCGCCCGGCTGGAGGGTCGCCTGCATCGACGCCGCCTGCTGCTGCCGCTTCTTCTGCGAGCGGAACATCAGGAAGATCGCGACGATCGGGAGGATGAGGATGATGAGATTAGCCACAGCCAGGGTCCTTTGCGGGCCGCCTCGGCCGGCGGCCTGGTATACGTCGGCCCGTCGGTCGAGAGGGGCGGTCCGGCGGAGTCTAGGCGACCCGCACTGTACGGACAACGCCAAGCATGCCAGTGTGCCGCCGAAAGTGGCGACCCTTGGCATGCTCCCGTTTTTCGGTTGTCGGCTACAGGCCGTCCGGGAACAAAGCGGCCTGGTCGGTCGTCTTCGCCCCGCCGCCCTGTGCGGGCGGGGCCATCCCGAGGTGCCGCCACGCCGCGGCGGTCGCGATCCGGCCGCGCGGCGTCCGGGCCAGCAGACCCTCGCGGACGAGGAAGGGCTCGGCGACCTCCTCGACCGTCTCGGCCTCCTCCCCCACCGCGACGGCGAGGGTCGACAGGCCGACCGGGCCGCCGCCGAACAGCCGCAGCAGCGCGTCCAGCACCGCGCGGTCCAGCCGGTCCAGGCCGCGGGCGTCCACCTCGTACACGTCCAGCGCCTGGGCGGAGATCTCGCGGGTGACCCGGCCGTCGTGCCTGACCTGCGCGTAGTCGCGGACGCGGCGCAGCAGCCGGTTGGCGATGCGCGGGGTGCCGCGGGAGCGGCCGGCGATCTCGGCGGCGCCCGCCGGGTCGATGTGGACGTCCAGCAGGGCGGCGGAGCGGTGCACCACCTGCTGGAGCTCGGCGGGGGCGTAGAACTCCATGTGGCCGGTGAAGCCGAAGCGGTCGCGCAGCGGGGGCGGCAGCAGGCCGGCCCGGGTGGTGGCGCCGACCAGGGTGAACGGCGGCAGCTCCAGCGGGATGGCGGTGGCGCCGGGTCCCTTGCCGACGATGACGTCGACCCGGAAGTCCTCCATCGCCATGTAGAGCATCTCCTCGGCCGGCCGGGACATCCGGTGGATCTCGTCGAGGAAGAGGACCTCGCCCTCGGTGAGCGAGGAGAGGATCGCGGCGAGGTCGCCGGCGTGCTGGATGGCCGGGCCGGAGGTGATCCGGATCGGCGCGCCCAGCTCGGCGGCGATGATCATCGACAGGGTGGTCTTGCCGAGCCCGGGCGGGCCGCTGAGCAGCACGTGGTCCGGGGCGGTGCCGCGCTGGCGGGCGGCCTGGAGCACCAGGGAGAGCTGCTCGCGGACGCGCTCCTGGCCGATGAACTCCTCCAGCAGCTTCGGCCGCAGGGCCGCCTCGACGGCCTGGTCCTCGCCGTCGGCGGCCGCCCCCACCAGCCGGTCTGCCGCCGGGCGGTCGGCGGGGTCGGTGTCGTACGGGCTCATCGGGAGCGGCTCCAAAGTCGACATGACGACTGGTCGTCAGATGGTCAAAGCGTCGGCGGTCGGACGGGTCCGGCGGCGGTCGCGGCCGGCCGGCGGGCCCGGTCGCGGCCGGTCAGCGCGTCCGGTTGAGGCCGCGCAGGGCGGCCCGCAGCAGGGCGCCGACGTCCGGCACCGGCTGCGCCTCGGCCTCCGGGGTGACCGCGGCGACGGCCTCGTCGGCCTCGCGGGGAGCGTAGCCGAGACCGACCAGGGCCGCGTGCAGCTGCTCGTGCCAGGGGGCCGGGCCGGTGGCGACCGGCTTCTGCGCGGGGACGGCGCCGTGCGGGGCGCCGAGCTTGTCCTTGTACTCCAGCAGCAGCTTGGCGGCCTTCGCCTTGCCGATGCCGGGCACCGCGATCAGCGCCTTCTCGTCGCCGCCGGCGACCGCGGCGCGCAGCGCGTCCGGGCTGTGCACGGCGAGCATCGCCTGGGCCAGCCGCGGGCCGACGCCGGGGGCGGCCTGCAGGATCTCGAAGAGGGCCCGCTCGTCGTCGTCGGCGAAGCCGAACAGGGTGAGCGAGTCCTCGCGCACCACCAGCGAGGTGGCGAGCCGGGCGGTCTCGCCGAGCCGCAGCCCGGCGAGCGTGTTCGGGGTGCACTGGACGGCCATGCCGACCCCGCCGACCTCGACGACGGCCGTGCCGGCCGCGATGTGGGCCACCGGGCCCTGGACGAAGGCGATCATCGGCGGTGCTCCTGACGTGCGGCGGGGCGTCGGGCCGCGGGCGCGGCGGGCGCCGGTGCGGCCTTGGCGAGTGCGGCGGCGATGCGGCCCTGGGCGCCGCCCCGCCAGATGTGGCAGATGGCGAGGGCGAGGGCGTCGGCGGCGTCGGCCGGCTTCGGCGGGGCGTCCAGCCGGAGCAGGCGCTGCACCATGGCGGTGACCTGGGCCTTGTCGGCCCGGCCCGAGCCGGTGACGGCGGCCTTGACCTCGCTCGGGGTGTGCAGGGTGACGGGGATGCCGCGGCGGGTGGCGCAGAGCATGGCTACGGCGCTGGCCTGGGCGGTGCCCATCACGGTGCGGACGTTGTGCTGGGCGAAGACCCGCTCGACGGCGACCAGGTCGGGCCGGTGCTCGTCCAGCCACTGCTCCAGGCCCTGCTCTATCTGTAGCAGGCGCACGCCGATCTCCGCGTCGACCGGGGTGCGCACCACGCCGACGCCGACCATCCGCAGCGGCCGGCCGGGGGCGCCGTCGACCACGCCGACACCGCACCTGGTCAGCCCCGGGTCCACGCCCAGTACCCGCACTCCGCACCCCGTCTTCCGTGTCGTCGCCCGGCCCGCTCCCGCGGCCCTCCGCAGGGTACCGGGCGGCACCGACAACGCCCGCGCCACCGCACCCGAACACGCCGCCGCCCGGCGGTCACGGGGACTGCCGGGCGGCGGGACGGGCGTGATCAGGCGTCGAGCTCGGCCATGATCTCGTCGGAGACGTCGAAGTTGGCGAAGACGTTCTGCACGTCGTCGCTGTCCTCCAGCGCGTCGATCAGCTTGAAGATCTTGCGGGCGCCCTCGGCGTCCAGCTCGACCTGCACGCTGGGCACGAAGTTGGCGTCGGCCGAGTCGTAGTCGATGCCGGCGTCGACCAGCGAGCTGCGGACGGCGACCAGGTCGGTGGCCTCGGAGACCACCTCGAAGGCCTCGCCGAGGTCGTTGACCTCCTCGGCGCCCGCCTCCAGGACGACGTCGAGCACCTTGTCCTCGTCCACGCCGTCGGCCTTGGGGACGATCACGACGCCCTTGCGGGTGAACATGTAGG
The DNA here is from genome assembly GCF_000717715.1 of Streptomyces sp. NRRL B-24484. Taxonomy (GTDB): domain Bacteria; phylum Actinomycetota; class Actinomycetes; order Streptomycetales; family Streptomycetaceae; genus Kitasatospora. The sequence goes on from NZ_JOAI01000012.1 coordinate 100,214, forward strand.
ACACCGAGCCCGGGTCGGCCATCGAGCCGCCGTTGCGGGTCATCGCGACGCGGACGTCGGAGGCCGCGCGGTTGCGGTTGTCGGTGAGGCACTCGATGAGGACGGCCACGCCGTTCGGGCCGTAGCCCTCGTACATGATCGTCGAGTAGTCCGCGCCGCCGGCCTCGGCACCGGAGCCGCGCTTGACGGCCCGGTTGATGTTGTCGATCGGGACGGAGCTCTTCTTCGCCTTCTGGATGGCGTCGTACAGCGTGGGGTTGCCGGCCGGGTCGCCGCCGCCGGTGCGCGCCGCCACCTCGATGTTCTTGATCATCTTGGCGAAGAGCTTGCCGCGCTTGGCGTCGATCACGGCCTTCTTGTGCTTGGTGGTAGCCCACTTAGAGTGGCCGGACATCGCCAGCTCCTTTACGTCGCCAAAGGGAAATGAACAGAGGAGATCTTACCGGTGTCGTCACCGCGAGGTGGCACACGGTCAGCGCGCCGTCCGCGGGACTCAGCGCCGGGCGTCCTCGACCATGCGCACGAAGTACTCGTGCACCCGGTGGTCGCCGGTGAGCTCGGGGTGGAACGAGGTCGCCAGCAGGTGGCCCTGGCGGACGGCCACGATCCGGCTGTCCGGGCCGTCGGCGGCCGGCACCTCGGCCAGCACCTCGACGCCCGCCCCGACCGACTCGACCCAGGGGGCGCGGATGAACACGCCGTTGACCGGCGTACCCTCCAGGCCGCGGAAGTCGACGGCCGACTCGAAGGACTCGTTCTGCCGGCCGAAGGCGTTGCGGCGCACCGTCATGTCGATGCCGCCGACGGTCTCCTGGTCGTCCCGCCCGTCGAGGATCTTGTCGGCCAGCATGATCATGCCGGCGCAGGTGCCGTAGACGGGCATGCCGTCGGCCACCCGGGCCCGCAGCGGGTCCATCACGCCGAACAGCAGCGCCAGCTTGGACATGGTGGTGGACTCACCGCCGGGGATCACCAGCGCGTCCACCTCGGCGAGCTCCTCGGCACGGCGCACCGGCCGGGCGACCGCGTCGGCGGCGGCCAGCGCGATGAGGTGCTCGCGGACGTCGCCCTGGAGGGCCAGGACGCCGATGGTCGGGGTGCTGCTGGACACGGTGGTTACCTCTTCGGTCGTGGCGGGGGGACGTGCGCCGGCCCGCCGCGCGGACGTGCTGTGCGGCGGGCCGGCGTGGCGCGGGTGGTTACCAGCCGCGGTTGGCGTAGCGCTCGGTCTCCGGCAGGGTGTCGCAGTTGATGCCGACCATGGCCTCGCCGAGGTTGCGGGAGGCGTCCGCAATGATCTTCGGGTCGTCGAAGAAGGTGGTGGCCTTCACGATGGCGGCGGCGCGCTTGGCCGGGTCGCCGGACTTGAAGATGCCGGAGCCGACGAAGACGCCCTCGGCACCGAGCTGGCGCATCAGCGCGGCGTCGGCCGGGGTGGCGACACCGCCGGCGGAGAACAGCACGACCGGCAGCTTGCCGAGCTCGGCGACCTCCTTGACGAGCTCGTACGGGGCGCGCAGCTCCTTGGCGGCGGCGTACAGCTCGTTGTTGTCGAAGCCGCGCAGCTTGGCGATCTCGTTCTTGATCTGGCGCAGGTGGCGGACGGCCTCGACGACGTTGCCGGTGCCGGCCTCGCCCTTGGAGCGGATCATGGCCGCGCCCTCGGCGATGCGGCGCAGGGCCTCGCCGAGGTTGGTGGCGCCGCAGACGAAGGGAGTGGTGAACGCCCACTTGTCGGAGTGGTTGACCTCGTCGGCCGGGGTGAGGACCTCGGACTCGTCGATGTAGTCGACACCGAGCGACTGGAGGACCTGGGCCTCGACGAAGTGGCCGATGCGGGACTTGGCCATGACGGGGATGGAGACCGCGGAGATGATCTCCTCGATCATGTTCGGGTCGGACATCCGGGCCACGCCGCCGTCCTTGCGGATGTCGGCGGGCACGCGCTCCAGGGCCATGACCGCGACGGCACCGGCGTCCTCGGCGATCTTCGCCTGCTCGGCGTTGACCACGTCCATGATCACACCGCCCTTGAGCTGCTCGGCCATGCCGCGCTTGACCCGGGCGGTGCCGATCTGCGGCTGGTCTGCGGTGATGGGGGTGGTGGACACGTAAGACCTCACTCGAAGATGAACCAGTGCTATCGACTTATCGTAGGCCCGGAACGCCCCTTACCGATGCGCCATACAGTCCAGCCGGACCGTCCGGGTACGACAAACAGTAGCCGTTCAGGCCGGTGCGCCTTCGGGGGTGAGCGCCGCCGGGGGCTCGTCGTCCATCTCGAACGCCATCGGGAAGGGCGCGCGCCCGGCCAGCCGGAAGTACCGGACGAGGCGGTGCTCGCGCACCGCACGGGCCGCCCGGACGGCGTCGTTGTGGAACCGCCGCGCCATCGGCACCCGGCGCACCGCGGCCGTGAGATCCGTCACGGCCTCCTTGCCGCCGGGCGCGTCCAGCAGCGCCGCGACCTGCTCGGGCTCGGCGAAGACCGCGCGCAGCGCCAGGCTCAGCTCGCTCTCCGCGACCTCCCGGTGCTCGTCCTCGGCCTGTCGGGCGGCGTGCGAGGCCTCGTACAGCAGCAGCGAGGCCGCCGGGTCGAGCAGCGAGGAGGTGGCCAGTTCCTGGGCCACCGAGGCGCGGCGCACCAGCTGGGCGTCGAGCGAGGCCCGGGCGGCGTCGATCCGCGCGTGCAGCCGGTCCAGCCGGCCGGCCGTCCAGCTCAGGTACATCGCGAAGAGCACGACCGCGACGGCGGCCCAGATCCAGGTAGTCACGGCCGGTCAGGCTACAGGGCGGCCGCCCGGTAGACGTCGCGGTCCAGCTCCACCACGTTGACGGCCAGGTGCACCCGCCCGCCGCCGACGTGCCGCTTCAGCAGGTCCAGCACGGCCTCGCTCAGCGCCGTCCGGGCCTCGGGGGCACGCCCGGCGAGGATCTTCAGTTCCAGGTACACCATGGCCCGCTCCGGGTCGCCGTCGCCGAGGAAGGTGTCCTCGACCGGGCGGAAGCGGGTCTTGCACGACTCGACCGTGGTGTCGATCGCGGCCGCCACCAGCGGGTGCAGCTCGGCGGCGAAGGCCCGGCGGTCGAAACCGAGGCGCGGCGAGTAGTCGACGGAGATCTGCGGCACGGGGCCCCCTCTGGTGTGTGCGCTCGCCCGACGGTCGGGCCTGCGGGTGTGCGGGTCAGTCGCGGGCGGCCAGGCCGAACCGCTCCCGCCAGCCCACCCGCTCGTCCTCGGCCACCGGCGGCATGCCGTCGGTGACCGTCTCGTAGACCGACAGGATGTCCGCGCCGACCGTCTCCCAGTCGAACCGGCGGACGTGCCGGGAGGCCGCCTCGCGCAGGTCGCGCAGCCGCTCCGGGTCGCCGAGCAGCTTCACCGCGGCCGCGGCCAGCGCATCGGCGTCCTCGACCGGGAACAGCTCGCCGGCCGCGCCGCCGTCCAGCACCTGCCGGAAGGCGTCGAGGTCGCTGGCGAGCACCGGCGCCCCGGCCGACATCGCCTCGACCAGGATGATGCCGAAGCTCTCGCCGCCGGTGTTCGGCGCGACGTAGAGGTCCACGCTGCGCAGCAGCCGGGCCTTCTCCTCGTCGCTCACCATGCCGAGGAACTCGACCTGGGCCCGCACCTCGGGGGCCAGCCCCTCGACGGCCTCCTCGCGGTCGCCCTTGCCGGCGACCAGCAGCCGGGTGCCGGGCCGCTCCTCCAGGATCCGGGGCAGCGCGGCGAGCAGTGTCGGCAGGCCCTTGCGCGGCTCGTTGATCCGGCCGATGAAGCCGATCGTCGCCGGGGCGCCGGTGCCGGCGAGCACGCCGCCCCGCCAGCGCGGATCGGGCTTGGCGTCGGCGAAGAAGCGGACGTCCACGCCGTTCGGGATGACCACCGCGTCGCCGCCGAGGTGCTCGACCAGGGTGCGCCGGGCGTACTCGCTGACCGCGATCCGGGCGGACATCTTCTCCAGCCCCGGCTGCAGGATCGGCGAGGCGGCGATCATCGCCCGCGACCGCGGGTTGGACGTGTGGAAGGTGCCCACCATCGGCCCGGACGCCGACCAGGCGGCCAGCATCGACAGGCTCGGCGAGGAGGGCTCGTGGACGTGCAGGATGTCGAAGCGCCCGTCGTTCAGCCAGCGCCGCACCCGGGCGGCCGACAGGATGCCGAAGCTGAGCCGCGCCACCGAGCCGTTGTAGGGCACGGCGACGGCCCGGCCCGCCGAGACGACGTACGGCGGCAGCGCCGACTCGTCCTCGGCCGGGGCCAGCACCGAGACCTCGTGGCCCAGCCGGATCAGGTGCTCCGCGAGGTCGCGGATGTGGAACTGCACGCCGCCGGGAACGTCCCAGTCGTACGGGCAGACGATGCCGATCCTCAACGCTGCGCCCCCTGCCCCGCGCCGGCGGCGCGATCGGTGCCGAGGTCGGACAGCCACAGCTTCTGCAGCATGTGCCAGTCCTCGGCGTGCTCCCGGATTCCCTCGGCCCACACGTCGGCGAGGGCCTGCACCATGGCGGAGGTCCGCTCGCGCTGCTCGCCCTCGGCGGGCGGCGGGATCTCCGGGTGGATCTCGGCGTGCATCAGCGGGCCGTCGTACCAGAGCGTCACCGGGAAGAGCGCCGCGCCGGTGCGCAGCGCCAGCGCGGCCGGTCCGGCCGGCATCCGGGTCGGCTCGCCGAGGAAGTCGACCTGGAGGCCGGCGGCGGACAGGTCTCGGTCGCCCAGCAGGCAGACCAGCTTGCCCTGGCGCAGCCGGCGGGCGAGCGTGCCGATCACCGACACGTCGGAGCCGGTCAGCGGCAGCACCTCCATGCCGAGGCCCTCGCGGTACGCCACGAAACGGTCGAACAGCTGCTCCGGCTTCAGCCGCTCGGCGACGGTGGTGAAGGGGTAGCCGCCCGCCGAGGCGATCCAGGCGCCGGCGAGGTCCCAGTTGCCCATGTGGGGCAGCGCGAGCACGGCGCCGCGGCCGGCGGCCATCGCCTCGTTCAGCTGCTCCAGGCCCTTGATCCGCATGGCGTCGGCGATCCGCGGCAGGCTCCAGGCCGGCAGCCGGAACGACTCCATCCAGTACCGCATGTAGGAGCGCATCCCGGCCCGGGACAGCTCGCGCAGCCGTGCCTCGTCCGCCTCCGGGTGCACCCGGCGCAGGTTGGCCTCCAACTGCAGCACGCCCTTGCCGCGGCCGCGCCACACCCGGTCGGCGATCCGCTCGAACAGCGCACGGGCCACCCGCTCGGGCAGCCGCTTCACCACCGCCCAGCCGGTCGCGTACAGCCAGTAGACCAATCGGTCCTTCACGCCGCCCCCTCGACTCCCGCCGTCTCCCGGTCGGCCTCCTGGGCCTCCCGCCGCACCGTCAGGATGCGCTGCATCACCGTCACCAGGCTGCCCGCCGCGACCACCCAGAGGGCGAACGGCAGCAGCCACTCCACGTACGGCAGGCCGAACGCGTGCAGGCCCGCCACACCGGCCGCGACCAGGCTGATCACCAGCCGCTCGGCCCGCTCGACCAGGCCGTTGACGTTCACCGGGAAGCCCAGGCTCTCGCCGCGGGCCTTGGTGTAGGAGACCACCTGGCCGCTGGCCAGGCAGAACACCGAAACGGCGCAGAGCAGGTCGTTGTTCCCGGTGCCCGCGTACCAGAGCGCCAGACCGCCGAAGATCGCGGCGTCCGCGACCCGGTCCAGCGTCGAGTCGAGGAACGCGCCCCACTTCGAGGAGCGCCCGGCCTGGCGGGCCATGTTTCCGTCGACCAGGTCGGAGAAGATGAAGAGGGTGATGGTGATCGTGCCCCAGAAGAACTCCCCGCGGGGGAAGAACACCAGGGCGCCCGCCACCGACCCGGCCGTCCCGATCAGCGTCACGGCGTCCGGGCTGACGCCCCAGCGCAGCAGCATCGCGGCGAACGGCGTCAGAACACGTGTGAAGAAGGCACGCGCGTATTTGTTGAGCATGGCCTTCCGGACCGCTCCGATCTCACCGGACTCCGCCCGCGGCCCCTGTGCCGCCGGGCGGCCGAGCGGATCGGCCCGCCCGGCTGGACAATGGTATCCACGCTGATCGCGGGGCCTCGCCGCCCCACGCCCCCGAGCAGCCCGCCGGCCCGACCGGCCCACCACGCACGGCACGGAGGCGACCGACGCCCCGGCCGTGAGCACCGCTTGTGACCCGCGCGAGCGCGCCGCAGCCACCCGCGAACAGCAGGAGAGCAGCCATGGCGGACCGAGCAGCCACCCACACCGCGGCCCCCACCGTCGAACGACCCGACCGGCTCCGCAACGTCGTCCTCATCGGCGCCACCGGAGCCGGCAAGACCACCCTCGCCGAGTCCCTCGCCCTCACCGCGGGCGCGCTGACCAGGGCCGGCACCGTCCCGGACGGCACCACCGCCGCCGACCACGAGGACGTCGAGCACCAGCAGCAGCGTTCCGTCCAGCTCGCGCTCCTGCCGCTGGCCTGGCAGGACTGCAAGATCAACCTGCTGGACGCGCCCGGCTACGCCGACTTTGCCGGTGACCTGCAGGCCGCGCTGCGCGCCGCCGAGGCCGCCGTCCTGGTGGTCTCCGCCACCGACCCGGTCTCCGCGCACACCCTCGCCCTGTGGCGGGAGGTCCGGCTGCGGAACCTGCCCACCGCGATCGCCCTCACCCACCTCAACGCCGTCCGCGTCCACCTCGACGAGGTGCTCGCCACCCTCCAGGACGCCTTCGGCGAGGGCCACCCGGACTCCGTCCTGCAGCTGCACGACAGCGCGCTGAAGGACGGCCGGCTGCTCGGCTCCGTCGACCTGCTCACCGGCCGCACCTACGGCGAGCCCGGCGACCTGCCCACCGTCGACGAGGACCGCACCCACCTGGTCGAGGCCATCGCCGGCGAGGACGACGCGTTGCTGGAGCGCTGGGTCGCGGGCGAGGAGCTGGACACCGCCTCGCTCGGCGACGCGCTGCGCCGCGAGTTCCTGGCCGGCACGGTGCACCCGGTGCTCGCCACCGCACCGCCCACCGACCCGACCGGCGCCGCGCCCGGCGCCGCCGAGCTGCTCGACCTGATCGCGGCGGTCTTCCCCTCCCCGCTCGACCGCGCCGACGACCTGCCCGCCTGCGACCCGGACGCCCCGCTCGCCGCCCAGATCGTGCACACCGGCGAGGACCCGTACGTCGGCCGGCTCAGCCTCGCCCGGGTGTTCTCCGGGACGCTGCGGCCGGACACCGTGCTGCACGTGCCCGGCGGCACCGACGAGAAGGTCACCGGCCTGAGCTGCCCGTTCGGCAAGCAGCAGCGGCCCGTCCCGCACGCGCTCCCCGGCGACCTGGTCTGCCTCGCCAAGCTGACCGCCGCCCGCACCGGCGACACCCTCACCGAGGGCACCGAGGCGCTGGAGCCGTGGCCGCAGCCCGAGGCGCTGCTGCCCGCCGCCGTCCAGGCGCACAGCAAGGCCGACGAGGACAAGCTCGCCCAGACCCTCGGCCGGCTCACCGCCCAGGACCCGACGCTGCGCGTCGAGCAGAACCCGGACACCCACCAACTCGTGCTCTGGTGCACCGGCGAGGCCCACCAGGCGGTCGTCCTGGACCGGCTGCGCACCCGCTACGGCGTGCACGTGGACACCGTCGACTACAGGGTCGCGCTGCGCGAGACCTTCGCCGCCAGCTCCAGCGGGCACGGCCGGCACGTCAAGCAGTCCGGCGGGCACGGCCAGTACGCGATCTGCGATCTCACCGTCGAACCGCTGCCCGGCGGCGGTTTCGAGTTCGTCGACAAGGTGGTCGGCGGCGCGGTGCCGCGCAACTTCATCCCCTCGGTGGAGAAGGGCGTCCGTGCCCAGCTCGCGCACGGGGTGCTGGCCGGCTACCCGATGGTCGACGTCCGGGTCACCCTCACCGACGGCAAGGCGCACTCGGTGGACTCCTCCGACGCGGCCTTCCAGACCGCGGGCGCACTGGCGCTGCGCGAGGCGGCCGCCAACGGGCGCATCCAGCTGCTCGAACCGGTCGACGAGGTGCAGGTGCTGCTGCCGGACGAGTACCAGGGCGCGGTGCTCAGCGACCTGTCCGCACGGCGCGGCCACGTCCTGGGCACCGAACCGGGCGGGCCCGGGATGAGCCTCGTCCGCGCGGAGGTCCCGGAGCTCGAACTCGTCCGCTACCCCGTCGAGTTGCGTTCGATCTCGCACGGCACCGGGCAGTTCTCCCGCAGCTACCTGCGGCACGCCCCGATGCCCGCCACCCTCGCCGCCCGCTACGAACACGCCTCGTAGGGAAGGGAAGCCACGAGGGGCGCGTGGGGGCACCTCCCAGCCTTCGGCCGAAGGCCACGAGGTGCCCCCACGCGCCCCTAGGGCAGCCGCCGCGGCATCGCGCAGGCCGGCGTCCCCGCCGGCAGCAGGTGGCGGTTGCGGGAGACCCACCGGTAGACGGCGGCGGCGATCGGCCGCACCGGGGGAAGCGCCAGCACAGCGCCCGCGTACGCCCAGGCGCCGCCGGAGCGCATCAGCAGCCGGGCGACCGCCTGCGCCCCGCCGTACACCCGTCCGCCGGGGGTGATCCACAGCACCTCCCGGCCGGCCCGTTCCTCGGTGACCAGCCCCCGGCCGCCGGCCCCGGCGTCCAGGGCCGCGAGGTCGGCGAACTGGTACGGCACGGCCTGCCAGCCGCCCGAGGAGAGCGAGGCCCGCGGGTAGCGTTCGGCCCAGGTCACGCAGCTGGTGCAGAAGGCGCAGTCCCCGTCGAAGACCAGCACGGGGTCGTGCGCGATGAGTTCGGCCATGGCCCGATCCTCCCGCACGGCGGGCCGCCGCCGGCCCGTGTGACACCCCGGAGGATCGAACCGGCCGCGAAGTGGGCATGATCCCCGCACGGTGCTCGGCCGCGGGCGGCTGACGCCGGTTCAGACGATCTTGCCCGCGACCGGCCGGAGGCGCGATAGCCTGCGGCCGACAAGGGCGGATCCAGGGGAGGAGGGGCAGCCGCCGTGACCCAGCTCGACATGACCCCGGGTGCGCAGGTACCCCGCACGGACGTCGGCCCGCAGACCGCCGTCACCTCGGCGCTCTCCTCCGCGGCCTACCGCGACGGCACCTTCAGGGAGTTGGAGGAGAAGCTCGGCGCCAAGCTGAAGAACGGCCGCTTCGAGCTGTTCCGGCCGAGCGCCGGCGAGGCGTTCAGCCGGGCCGTGATCGACCGCACGCTGCCGGCCAAGCGGAACCCGCTGGTGCCGTCCTTCGGCACCGACGTGCGGATGGTGGTCGAGCACTGCCTGGCCGCCAACGACCTGCGCCACGCCCGGGACCGGCAGCTCGCCCTGGTCACCGTGGTCTGTGGCCTGCTCTTCCTGCCCGGCGCACTGGTCTGGCTGGCCGCCTTCCAGTTGCGCGCCCAGCTGAAGAAGTCGCATCCGGCCCGGGAGGGCTTCTACGGCACGCTGGCGCTGCTGGTCGCCTGCGGGCTGGCCCTGCTGTTCGCGATCCGGCCCCCGGTGGCCGGCCCGTGGTCGCTGTACTTCCGGCTGATGATGCTGGCCCCGGTGGTCGGCTGGTTCATCGCCCGGCGGATCTGCCTGCGCAGCACGATCGACCTGCGGACCCGCTGGCAGTCCCTGCTGGAGGGCGGCGTGGTCGCGGCCACCGTGCCGCAGGCCGTCCCGCGCGACGACCTCGACCGCAAGGCCACCGACCTGCGCGCCAGCCTGGAGCGGCTGACCGCCGAGCAGGAGACCAACATCCACCACTACGCGGGCCGCAAGGGCCTGCTCGGCGCGGGCATGCGCTGGGTCGCGGTGGAGATGAACGAGGACCTCCGGCCGGCCGCGGGGCACGCGGACTTCCGGACCTTCCACCGCTGGGACCTGGCCCGCAAGATCGCCGAGCGGCTGGGCTCGGTCGCCGCCAGCGAGGTGCCGGGCGGCGACATGCCGCACGTCTCGGTCGCCCACTGGGTGGTGCAGGACATCCCCGAGGGGGCGGACGAGATCGGCCGCCCGTCCACCCCGGAGATGGACGGCTACCGGATGCGCGACTTCGGCATCCAGCAGATCGCCAACCGGCAGACCATCGGCACCGACACCGACACCAACGTGGCCGCGCAGCTGGTGCTGCACAACGGCCAGGTGGTCGCCACCGTCACCGTGAAGGTCACCGTGCTGGGCCGCAACCTCCGGGTCTCCGTGTACGGGCACGCCCTCGGGCCGCTGAACGGGCTGTTCACCGCCAAGCCCAAGCCCAAGGAGAAGAGCGTCCCGAAGACCGGCAAGTTCTGGGAGGAGAAGACCATCGTCCTCCCGCTGATCGACGACGACGAGGTCGTCCGGCAGGCCGTCCGGGCGCCGTTCCACAAGATCCCCGGGCTGCTGAACTGGCTCGGCGGCTCGCTGGCCCTGCCGGAGCCGTTCTGCCTCCGCCAGGCGTGGACGGACCGGACGTGGGACAGCCGGGCCAAGAGCGACTCGGTGCTCTACAGCGCCCAGCCGATCTTCAACATGGTGCAGACCACCACCGTCGAATTCCTCGCCGAGCACGACGTGGACGTCGAGCGGTTCACCAACCGCGCCAACATCAGCCGCTCGGAGAACCAGGCCGTCCGCCCGTTCAAGGCCGACGCCTACGACGCCGGCTGAGCCGCCCGCCCTTCCGGACACGGACGCACCGCAGGGCCGGTGCCGCGAGGAGATCCCGCGGCACCGGCCCTGCTGTGTGTCCGTGCGATGGGCTCAGCCCTGCGGCCAGGCGTCGGCCAGCATCTTGCGGGTGTCCGCGAGCAGCTGCGGCAGCACCTTGGTGTGGCCGACCACCGGCATGAAGTTGGTGTCCCCGCCCCAGCGCGGCACCACGTGCTGGTGCAGGTGGGCGGCGATGCCGGCGCCGGCGGCGGCGCCCTGGTTCATGCCGATGTTGAAGCCGTGCGCGCCCGAGGCGGTGCGCAGCGCCGTCATCGCGTGCTTGGTGAGCAGGGCGAGCTCGGCGGTCTCGGCCGCGTCCAGCTCGGTGTAGTCCGCGACGTGCCGGTACGGGACGACCATCAGGTGGCCGCCGTTGTACGGGTACAGGTTGAGCACCGCGTACACGGACGTGCCGCGGGCCACGACCAGCCCCTCCTCGTCGCTGAGCCCCGGGATGCTGCAGAACGGGCAGCCGTCGTTCGGGGACGGGCCGGTGGGCTTGTTCTCCCCCTGGATGTACGCCATCCGATGGGGGGTCCACAGGCGGCGGAAGCCGTCCGGCTCCCCCACGCCCCGCTGCAGTTCGGGCTCACTCGTCATGCCGATCAGCATATGCGTCCCGACATGGGAGACGAACAGGCCGGGGCGGGTCCGTTCGGACCCGCCCCGGCCCGGTGCGTTCGAGGTCAGACCTGGATGCGGCGCTGCACCGCGTCCACGATCTCGGCGACCGCGTCGGCGACCGGCACGCCGTTCTTCTGCTCGCCGTCGCGGTAGCGGAAGGACACCGCGCCCGCCTCGACGTCGTCGTTGCCCGCGATCAGCATGAAGGGGACCTTCTGCTTCTGGGCGTTGCGGATCTTCTTCTGCATGCGGTCGTCGGAGGTGTCGACCTCGACCCGGATGCCGTGCTTCTTCAGCTCGGCCGCGACGCCCTGCAGGTACGGCACGTGCTCGTCGGTGATCGGGATGCCGGTCACGGTGACGGGGGCCAGCCACGGCGGCATGGCGCCGGCGTAGTGCTCCAGCAGCACGGCGAAGAAGCGCTCGATCGAGCCGAACAGGGCGCGGTGGATCATCACCGGGCGCTGGCGCGAGCCGTCCGCCGCGGTGTACTCCAGGTCGAAGCGCTCCGGCAGGTTGAAGTCGAGCTGGATGGTCGACATCTGCCAGGTGCGGCCGATGGCGTCCTTGGTCTGGACGGAGATCTTCGGGCCGTAGAAGGCCGCGCCGCCCGGGTCCGGGACGAGCGGCAGGCCCTGCTTCTCGGCCACGCTGGCGAGGACGGCGGTGGCCTCCTCCCAGGTCTCGTCCGAGCCGACGTACTTCTCCGGGTCCTTGGTGGAGAGCTCCAGGTAGAAGTCGGTCAGACCGTAGTCGCGCAGCAGGTTGAGCACGAAGGTGAGGGTGGAGTCGAGCTCCTCCGCCATCTGCTCGCGGGTGCAGTAGATGTGCGCGTCGTCCTGGGTGAAGCCGCGGGCGCGGGTCAGGCCGTGCACCACGCCGGACTTCTCGTACCGGTACACCGTGCCGAACTCGAACATGCGCAGCGGCAGTTCGCGGTAGGACCGGCCGCGGGCGTCGAAGATCAGGTTGTGCATCGGGCAGTTCATGGGCTTGAGGTAGTAGTCCACGCCCTCGTCGAGCTGCATGGGGGGGTACATGCCGTCGGCGTACCAGTCCAGGTGGCCGCTGGTCTCGAACAGCTTCCCCTTGGTGGCGTGCGGGGTGTAGACGAACTCGTAGCCCTCCTCCTCGTGCCGGCGGCGCGAGTAGTCCTCCATGGCCCGGCGGATGATGCCGCCCTTGGGGTGGAAGACGGCGAGGCCGGAGCCGATCTGCTCCGGGATCGAGAAGAGGTCGAGCTCGTTGCCGAGCTTGCGGTGGTCGCGCTTCTCGGCCTCCACCAGGAAGTCGAGGTGTGCCTTCAGCTCGTCCTTGCTCGGCCAGGCGGTGCCGTAGATGCGCTGCAGCATCGGGTTCTTCTCGCTGCCGCGCCAGTAGGCGGCCGCGTTGCGCATCAGCTTGAAGGCCGGGATGTGCCGGGTGCTCGGCAGGTGCGGGCCGCGGCAGAGGTCGCCCCAGCACTGCTCGCCGGACTTGGCGTCCAGGTTGTCGTAGATGGTCAGCTCGCCGGCACCGACCTCGACGTCCGCGCCCTCGCCGGCGGTCGCGGCGGAGCCCTTGAGGCCGATCAGCTCCAGCTTGTACGGCTCGGCCGACAGCTCGTCGCGGGCGGCGTCGTCGGAGACCACGCGGCGGGAGAACTTCTGCCCGCGCTTGATGATCTCCTGCATCTTCTTCTCGATGGCCTTGAGGTCATCGGGGTGGAAGGGCTTCTCGACGTCGAAGTCGTAGTAGAAGCCGTCCTTGACCGGCGGGCCGATGCCGAGCTTGGCCTCCGGGAAGAGCTGCTGCACGGCCTGCGCCATGACGTGCGCGGTGGAGTGCCGCAGGATGTCGAGGCCGTCCTTGCTGGAGATCTCGACCGGCTCGACCTCGTCGCCGTCCTGGACGGCGTACGCCAGGTCCTTCAGCTGGCCGCCGACGCGGGCGGCGATGATCGAGCGGTCGTCGGCGAAGAGCTCGGCGGCCGTGGTGCCCGTGGTCACCACGCGCTCTTCCCGATCGGGTTCGCGGTTGATGATGATCCGGACGTCGGTCACCGGTCTCTCCTGACATCTGTGGTCCGCAGCACTCTGCTGCGCACGTCGATGGTACCGAGAGCGGCGGCTCCGGTGCGCACCGCGCTCTCCCCCGCGCCGCGTCCGCCCCGCCGGCCCGTCCGGCCCCTCCCGCACGGCCCGCCGCCCGCGTCCCGGGCCCCGGGGGGCGAGGACCGGCCCCGAGGTGCGGTTGAGCGGACGTCAAGTGCGGTATCACCAGGACAGAGCACGGTGCGCCCCCGGTCCTCGGGGGCGCGCCGGGCAATCGCCCGGCGGCACTTGAGGGGCAGTCATGCAGCAGTCCCGACCCTGGTACGAGGGCCCGATCGCCTCCTTCGACACCGAGACCACCGGCGTGGACGTCGAGCACGACCGGATCGTCTCCGCGGCGCTCGTCCTGCAGTCCGCCCCCGGCCTCGCCCCGGACACCACAACCTGGCTGGCCGACCCCGGAGTTCCGATCCCCGAGGGCGCCCGCGCGGTGCACGGCATCAGCGACGAGCACGCCCGCGCGCACGGCCGCCCGCCGCGCACGGTGGTCGCCGAGATAGCCCGGGCCCTCGCAGGGCTGTCCCTCGCCGGCGTCCCGCTGGTGGTCATGAACGCCCCGTACGACCTCACCCTGCTCGACCGCGAGCTGCGCAGGCACCGCGGCAGTTCGCTCGGCGAGGCGCTCGGCGGCACCGAACTCCTGGTGCTGGACCCGCGGGTGCTGGACAAGCACGTCGACCGCTACCGCAAGGGCCGCCGCACGCTCACCGACCTGTGCGCCCACTACGGGGTGCGGCTGACCGGGGCCCACGAGGCCGCGGCGGACGCGACCGCCGCGCTCGACCTGGTGCGCGCCCTCGGCGGCCGGCACCCGGAGCGGCTCGGCGCGCGGCCGGTGCCCGAACTCCACGTCCGGCAGGCGGTCTGGCACGCCGCGCAGGCCCGCGGTCTGCAGGACTGGTTCGACCGGGAGGGCACGCCGGAGCGGGTGGACACCGCCTGGCCGCTGCGCCCGGCCCGGTGCGGCTGCGGGCGGCCGCTCACCGCGGAGCACCGCTGCGAGGCCGCGGCCTGAAGCGGGCCCGCCCCGGGGCAGAGGCGCCGACAACGACATAGGCCCCGGCCGCACTTGGCGGTCGGGGCCTGCTGCTCGGTGGGCGATACTGGGATCGAACCAGTGACCCCTTCGGTGTGAACGAAGTGCTCTCCCGCTGAGCTAATCGCCCGGGCAACGAGAAGAACAGTACCACCACGGCGGCCCGCCGCCCTAATCCGTTCCCGCCGGGGCCGGCCCGACGTTCCCCCAGATCGCCCCGGGCGCAGCTCCGGTGAATGTCCGTCAGGCCGCGGACGCCTTCGGGAAATCATCGGAAAACAACATAAGGCCCAGACCGGGAAATGGTCTGGGCCTTACATCTGGTACTGCATTCCGGGTGGGCGATACTGGGATCGAACCAGTGACCCCTTCGGTGTGAACGAAGTGCTCTCCCGCTGAGCTAATCGCCCGGGTGCAGGGAAAACATTACCCCATCCGCGGGGGTGCTCCGAACACCCACCCGGTCAGTGCAGGTCCCAGGGCAGCACCGCTCCGTACCGCCACAGGTACCAACCCAGGAGGGCGCCGATGATCACCAGGCCGATCACGGTGAGCGTGATGTTGCGCCGGCGGACCTTCGGGTCCAGCGCCCGCTCGGCCGCCTCGGCGACCTTGCGCCGCGTCCAGCGCAGCACCAGCTGGGCCCAGACGAACTCGGTGGCCCAGATGCCCATGCCCAGGAAGATGACCACCCAGCCCGGACCGGGCAGCGGCAGCAGGACGACGCCGAGCCCGACCACGGCCAGGCCGACCAGGAAGACCACCACCTGCCAGCTCAGGTGCAGCGGCCGCGAGCGCCGGATGAACGCCGGGGCCCGCGAGCCGAGCGGCCGGCCCCCGTCCTCCCCCCGGCCGCCGCCGCCGCTCCCGTCCTCGCCACCGTCGGACGCCATGGGTGCCCCGTCCTCGACCCGGTCAGGATTGTCGTTTCGTACAGCCATGCGGGAAAAGTACCGGAGATACCCGCCGGTACCCGGTCCGACTCCCCGCCGTCGGCGATTCCGCAATGCGCCGGAAGGGGTACGACACGGCGTTGAATCGGGACAGAGGGGTTTACACCGGGCTTTCGGGTGGGATGGTCCGTTCGCCGACGTGCGATTCCCCGAGCGCACACTGAGCGAAAGGCCCTGGCGCTTATGAACACCACGGTCAGCTGCGAGCTGCACCTGCGCCTCATCGTGTCCAGCGAGTCCTCCCTGCCCGTCCCCGCGGGCCTGCGCTACGACACCTCGGACCCCTATGCCGTGCACGCCACCTTCCACACCGGTGCCGACGAGACCGTCGAGTGGGTGTTCGCCCGTGATCTCCTCGCGGAGGGGCTGCACCGACCGACCGGGACCGGCGACGTGCGGGTGTGGCCCTCGCGCAGCCACGGTCAGGGGGTCGTCTGCATCGCCCTGAGCTCTCCGGAAGGAGAAGCCCTGCTGGAAGCCCCGGCACGAGCGCTCGAGTCGTTCCTCAAGCGCACCGACGCCGCCGTGCCGCCCGGCACCGAACACCGTCACTTCGACCTCGATCGGGAGCTGTCCCACATCCTCGCCGAAAGCTGACCTCGCCGCGGCGGGCCCGCCTCGGCGCGGCCACGCCCACTGCGTCCGTCCTACTCGGGGGCACGGTCGCACCTGCCGCCACGCACCACCGGCGGTCTCGGGGTCACCGTCGGGCCGGCCCGGCCCGGCGGTGTGGCGCCCGGCAGAACGGCCGGCCATCCGCACGGGTGGCCGGCCGTCCTGCCGGGCGCTTTCCTTCGCTCGGGCGCCGCAGCCCGGTAGAGTCGCGGTTGACGACCGACGAGGGGCGGTGCGCCCCCGCCGCGCGAGGAGCCCCACGTGCTGATCACCCATGACACCGAGTGCGCGCTGAGCATTCTGGTCGAGCTGCTCAACACCGCCCCGGAGGCGTGCGGCTCGGAACAGCTGCCCGACACCGCCGCGCTCGACGCGTTCGTGGTCAAGCAGGAGATCAGCGAGATCGACTCGCTGACCGCCACCGACCTGGCCTCGGTGCAGCTGCTGCGCGGCCGGCTGCGCGAGGTGTTCTCCGCCCGCTCCACCGAGGAGGCCGCGGAGCTGGTGAACGCCGTGGTCACGGCGGCCGGCACCACGCCCCGGCTGACCAACCACGACCACCACGACTGGCACATCCACTACTTCGCCCCGCACGCCGCGATCGGCGACCACCTCGCGGCCGAGCTCGGCATGGCGCTCGCCTTCATCGTGATGGCCGGCGAGCGCGAGCGGCTGCGGCGCTGCGAGGCCCCGGACTGCGAGCGCGTCTTCGTCGACCTCTCCCGCAACCGGTCGCGCCGCTACTGCGACAGCCGCACCTGCGGCAACCGGCTGCACGTCGCCGCCTACCGCGCCCGCCAGCGCTCCGCCGAGGCCGAGGCGGTGGCCGCGGGCTGACCGGTCCGCCGCCCGGCGGCCCGCAGCGGCCGGGCGCACCCCGCACGGATGGAAGACTGGAGGCATGACCGACGCCTCCCTCCCCCGCCTCGAATTCTGGTGCGACCTGCAGTGCCCCGACTGCCGCACCGCCCTGGACGACGTCCGGGCCCTGCGCGCCGACTACGGCGACGAGCTCCGGATCGAGCTGCGGCACTTCCCGCTGGAGAAGAACAAGCACGCGTACGCGGCCGCCCAGGCCGCCGAGGAGGCGTTCGCGCAGGGCGGGGGCTGGGCGTACGTCGAGGCGCTGCTGGAGCGGACCGAGGAGCTGGGCCGGGACGGCGAGAAGGTGCTGCAGGCCGTCGCCGCCGAGCTCGGGCTGGACGCCGAGGAGGTCGACACCGCGCTGATCGACGGGCGGCACACCCTGCTGGTCGACGCGGACCAGGCCGAGGGCCGGGCGATCGGGGTCAGCGGCACCCCGACCTACGTGATCGCCGGGCAGCGGCTGGACGGCGGCAAGAGCCAGGCCGGGCTCCGCGCCCGGATCGTCGAGCTGATCGAGCAGAACCGGGGCTGATCCCCGCACCCGGCGGGCCCGGGCGGCCGCCGTGCTCAGAGCAGCGGCTTGCCGAGGGTGCGCCGGGTCACCCGGTAGCCGAGCGAGGCGTACAGCGCGACGGCCACCGTGTTGCTGCTGAAGACGTTCAGCCCGAGGTCGTGGACACCCGCCGCGAGGCACTCGTGCTCGGCGGCCAGCATCAGGGCGCGGCCGAGGCCGCGGCCGCGGTGCTCCTCCCCGACCTCCACCACCATCACCCAGGCCAGCGGGCGGCCGTCCGGCGAGACCTCCTGGCGCAGGTGCAGCCAGAGGCTGCCGAGCACCCGGCCCTCGCCGTCGACGAGCCGGCGCAGCGCGACGCCCGGGGTGTCCGGGCCCTGCGGCAGGACCTGGCGGTGGTCGGCCTCCGACTTGGCCTCGGCCTGCTGCGCGGTGAGGCCCGAGGAGCGCAGGTCGTGCAGGTAGCCGGCTCTCGCGTCGGCCAGCCACTGCGGGTACTCCGCCGCACCGATCGGACGGACGGTCAGCCCGTCCGGCAGGGCCGGCGCCCGGCCGAGCCGCTTGGCCATGTTCTGCATCCGCTCGGTGTAGCCGAGCGCCCGGGCCAGGGCGAGGGCGCCCTCGGCCTCCGCGGGGACGGTGACGTCGGCCCGGCTGCAGCCCCAGCCCCGCAGGACCTCCTCGGCGGCGAGCACGCCGACCGTGCCGCGGCCCCGGCGGCGCCCCTCGGTGACCTCCAACTCGGCGATCTCGCCCCACCACTGGTCGCCGCGCGGCAGCGCGGTGGTACGCAGCCCGCCCACCGGACGGCCGTTGACGCAGATCCGCCAGCGGCGGCTGCGGCCACCGCCGGGCAGCAGCTCCTCGGCGCCCCCCGGGCGCAGCGTTGTGGTCATACCGGCTCCCCTGCCCCCGCGGCGGCCGGCCTACGCCTGTGCGGGCTCCGGTGCGGCGGCCGGATCAGGGGTCGAGGTCGTCGCCGCTGCGCTCGGCGAACTGGGCCATCGCCTTGAGGGTGATCGGGCCGGGTGCGGGCAGTTCGCGGTCGTCGATCCGGTGCACGCCCTGGACGTCGCGGAGGGTGGAGGTCAGGAAGACCTCCTCGGCCTCGAACAGCGCCTCGAAGGGGAGGTCGGCCTCCTCCGCGCCGCTCCAGTCGACGACCAGCTGCCGGGTGATGCCGGCCAGGCAGCCGGAGGCGAGGCGCGGGGTGAGCAGCCGGCCGCCGAGGACGACGAAGACGTTGGAGCCGGTGCCCTCGCAGAGCCGCCCCTCGGTGTTGGCGAAGAGCGCCTCGGAGGCGCCGGCCCGGTGGGCCGCGGCGAGCGCCACCACGTTCTCCGCGTAGGAGGTGGTCTTGAGGCCCGCGACGGCGCTGTGCTCGTTGCGGCGCCACGGCACGGTGACCACGGCGGTGGTGTCCGGGCGCGGCTTCGCGGTACCGAGGGCGACGACCAGCGTGGGCGCGTCCTCGCCGCGCTCGGAGCCGAGCGGGGAGGTGCCGCCGGTGTAGGTGATCCGCATCCGGCCGAGCGGCATCGGGTTGGCGGCGAGCACGGCCTCGCAGGCCTCGCGGACGGCGTCGTGGTCCGGGTCGGCGAGGCCGAGGCCGCGGGCGGAGCGGGTGAGCCGGTCGAGGTGGCGGGTGAGCGCGAAGGCCCGGCCGTCGACCGCCTTGACCGTCTCGAAGACGCCGTCGCCGACGGTGAGGCCGTGGTCCAGGACGGAGACGGCGGCGGTGCCGGCGTCCACGAGGTTGCCGTTGACCCAGATCATCGCGTGCTGCTCCCGGGGTTGTTCAGGGGGTGCTGGTGCCCGACGCTATCGCGACCAGGCGGGCGGCCTTGAGCTCGGTCTCGTCCCACTCGCGGTCCGGGTCGGAGCCCCAGGTGATGCCGGCGCCGGTGCCGAACCGGAGGACGGGCCCGCCGGTCGTCCGGTCGATCCAGAAGGTGCGGATGCCGACGGCGAGTTCGGCCTTGCCGCGGTCGGCGTCCACCCAGCCGACGGCGCCGCAGTAGGGGCCGCGGGGGGCGGTCTCGAGGGCGTCGATGATCCGCAGGGCGCTGGACTTCGGCGCGCCGGTGACGGATCCGGGCGGGAAGGTGGCGGCGAGCAGCCCGGGCCAGCCGGCGCCGTCGCGCAGCCGGCCCTCGACGGTGGAGACCAGGTGGACGAGGCCGGGGTGCTTCTCGACCACGCAGAGGTCGGGGACGGTGACGGTGCCGGTCTCGCAGACCCGGCCGAGGTCGTTGCGGACCAGGTCGACGATCATCACGTTCTCGGCGTGGTCCTTCTCCAGCAGGTCCGCCTCGGTGCGGCCGGTGCCCTTGATCGGGCCGGAGGAGACGGTGCGGCCGGACCGGCGCAGGTAGAGCTCGGGCGAGGCGGTGGCGATCTCCACCCCGTGCTCGGGGAGGCGGATCGTTCCTGCGTACGGCGCGGGGTTTCCGCGGGCGAGCAGGCCGGTCAGCGCGTCGATGTCGGAGCGCTCCGGGTCGGGCAGCGGTGCGGAGAGCACCCGGCAGAGGTTGGCCTGGTAGACCTCGCCGGCCGCGATGTGCTCGCGGATGCGGCGCACGCCCGCGGTGTAGGCGTCCCGGTCGAGCGAGCTGTGCCAGTCCCCGGGGCGCGGGCCGAGCCAGCCGGCGGTGGCCGGCGGCGCCGGGTCGGGGCGGACCTCGTCGAAGCGGGCGCAGGTGAGGCGGCCCTCGAAGTCGTACGCGACCGCCCAGAAGCCGCCGCGGTCGAGGACCGCGGGGTCGCCGGAGACCTCGCGCAGCCCGGTGGCGAGACGGCCGCCGAAGCGGGCGATCGGCTGGTCGGGGCTGAGGGGGGCGGTGCGGCCGGACACGGTTCTCCTGCGCGGACTCGGGTGGTGCTCCGCGCGGGTGGGGCGCGGGGGCGGGGCCATTTCGGGGATTGCCCGGTGCCTGAAGTGTAGGTCGGCGGCCCGCCGGGACGGCCGGGGGCGGGCCCCGGGACCTGCGCCGCAGGCCTTGCCGGAGGCGGCCGGGGAGCCACCCGGACGGCTGACGGAGCACCACCTTCCGGCCACCCCCGCGCCACGCTGCGGGAACGGATTTTTAGCTGGCCCGGGAATCCGCTAGAGTTCAACACGTCGCCGGGACGCGGAACCGAAGAAAAGCGGGGAAGCAGCCGGGAGACAGGCGGACGTGGCTCAGTTGGTAGAGCATCACCTTGCCAAGGTGAGGGTCGCGAGTTCGAATCTCGTCGTCCGCTCGATGGAGAACAGGGTAAGATCGTTCTCCGAAGTTGCCTGGTGGAGTGGCCGAGAGGCGAGGCAACGGCCTGCAAAGCCGTGTACACGGGTTCAAATCCCGTCTCCACCTCCAAGAGGTGCCCCGGTTCGCCGGGAGCCCTCCCCGCGCGATTAGCTCAGCGGGAGAGCACTACCTTGACACGGTAGGGGTCACTGGTTCAATCCCAGTATCGCGCACTCGATCCCCCCGGGGATCGGCATCCCAGCGCGATTAGCTCAGCGGGAGAGCACTACCTTGACACGGTAGGGGTCACTGGTTCAATCCCAGTATCGCGCACCGAAGATCGAAGGTCGTGGTCCAGTGGACCACGGCCTTCGTCGTCGTTCGGTGGCGGCCGCCGGCACCCGGGGCCCGGCCGTGCACGGCACGGCGACGAGGAAAAGGCAGGTGCCGGGTGCGGACGTCCTCACCGACGTCGTGCACCCGGCCCCTGCTCTGCCGGGGGTGGCCACCGCTCGGCCCGTCCACGTGTCCTGCGGTGTCGTTCCCGGCCGGCGCGGACCCCTCCCCTGGGGTCAGCGCCCGATCAGATCGGCGACGGCTCGCGCCTGTGTCGCCAGTTGCTCCCAGCCGCCGAACAGCGCCAGCAGCAGCACCGCGCACGGCACGGCGATGGCCAGTGCCACCGCGGGGTGCCTGTCCCCGGTGGGCGACTGGCCGCCGAAGGGCCGGCGTCGACGCCCGGTGCCGGTGAACTGCGTGGCCATGATCGTCTGCTCCTGCTCGTCGCCGGGCGCGGCCGCTGGGCGGCCCGCACGGGGCGGTCGGGTGGTCCGTCGGATGGGTTGGACGGGTTGGACGGCGGGCCGGGACCTCGGGGGACGAGTAGCGGCCCGCCGTCGAGATCAACAGTAGGCGGCAGGGCCCCCACCGGACGTCATGCCCGCGCACGGTTCCACGGGCCTCCCGAAGGATGAGGCCGGGTTGTACCGCCTACTACCGGAGGGGGAGACGGAACCGATCGCATCCCCGAGGCAACCCTGAGGCCCCACCCCGAGGGGGCTCCCGGGGACGGTCGGGAGCCCGTCCTGCGGCACCGCCCCGCGGACCGTCCGGGGTGCCGTTCGCGCACGAGGCGCAGGCACCGGAGAAGGGTGCTCCGGGTACCCGCGGAACGCCTTCCGACGGAGATCGGACAATCCGACCGCCCCTCGGGGTGTTGCGTGTCAGCACAGCACTGCGGCCAGTCCGTAAGCTGTCCCGGACAGGATCTGACGACGGCCCACTCGACGGGGCCTCACTCCACGGGCTGACGGGGACGAGTATGGCGATGATGCGGCTGAGGCGTGAGGACCCCCGCATCGTCGGACCGTTCCGGCTGCACCGGCGACTCGGCGCCGGCGGCATGGGCGTGGTCTACCTGGGCTCCGACCGCAAGGGGCAGCGGGTCGCCCTCAAGCTGATCCGCGACGAGCTGGCCGGGGACGTGGAGTTCCGCACCCGGTTCGCCCGCGAGGTGGCCGCCGCCTCCCGGATCCGCGGCGGCTGCACCGCCCGGGTGGTCGACTCCGACCTGAAGGCCGAGCGGCCGTGGCTCGCCACGGCGTACGTGCCCGGGCCCTCGCTGTACAAGCGGGTGACGGACGAGGGGCCGCTGCCCTGGCCGGAGGCGGCCCGGGTCGGCGCCGCGCTCGCCGACGGGCTGGTGAAGGTGCACGAGGCCGGGGTCGTCCACCGCGACCTCAAGCCCTCCAACATCCTCCTGTCACCGCGCGGCCCGCGGATCATCGACTTCGGCATCGCCTGGTCGCGCGGCGCCTCCACGCTCACCCACGTCGGGACGGCGGTCGGCTCGCCCGGCTTCCTCGCGCCCGAGCAGGTCCGCGGGGCGGCGGTGACCCCGGCCACCGACGTGTTCGCCTTCGGTGCGACGCTCGCCTTCGCGCTCACCGGGGAGTCGCCCTTCGGCTCCGGCGCCTCCTCCGAGGTGATGCTCTACCGCGTGGTGCACGAGGAGCCGGACCTCGCGGCGGTGCCGCCGGTGCTGGCGCCGCTGATCGGGGCCTGCCTGGCGAAGGAGCCGGGCGAACGGCCGGCCGCGGCGGCGCTGCACGAGCGGTTGACCGAACTCGCCGCGCGGGCCACCGTGCTGGGCGGGCGGGGCCGGACGGCCGCGCCCCAGGGTGCCGCCGGTCAGCAGCAGGCGCAGGCCTCCGCGCCGGGTCGGCCGCACGCCCCCGGTGCCGGGCAGGGTCCGGGCGCCGACACGGGACCGGGGCAGCAGACACCGCGTCCGGGCGCCGGTCCGCTGGCCGGGCACGGCCACACTCCGGGCCACGGGTCGGGCCAGGCCGGGCACGGCCGGACGGGCGGGCAGCGTCCCGTCGCCGGCGGGCGGGCCGTCCCCCCGGGCAGACCGCCCCGGCGGGCGCCGGGGCAGCTGCCGCACGCCGACGGCCAGGACACCCTGCGGGACCGGCACCGCACGCCCGTACGACCGCACACGCCCGCACCGGGCCGGCCGCGGGACCGCCAGCACACCCCCGTCCCGGGACGGCCCTCGGCGGACTCCCGGCGGCGGCTGCTGCGGCAGCGGCTGGTGGTCTTCGTCACGGTGACCCTCGGTGTGGCGCTGGCCATCGCGACCGCACAGGGCTGCGAGAACCGCAGCAACCAGGGACGCGGCCCGGCCGACCGCACCTCCCCCACCGCCTCCGCACCGGCCCTCTCGCTGGACGGTGCGACGCCCGCGGCGTCCGGTGCCCCGGCCGCTGCGCCCGCGGCCGGCGGGGCGTCCGGGTTCGGCCCGGCGACCGGGCCGCTGCCCGCCGTGGACTGGGCCAACCGCGCGTACAGCGATCCCGCGGGCGGCCCGGAGATCCGGCTGCGCGACGGCCGGGCGGGCGGCGACGGCGCCCAGATCGCGCTCAGCACGGTGCTGCCGGCGCGGTACCGGGAGGCGCCCGCGGCCCTGGTGGTGCTGCGGCGGACGGAGGGGTCCGTCCCGGTCGACCTGGTCGAGCTGTTCTCGTTCAACGGCGGGACGCCGGTACTGGTCGCCTCCCGGGCCTCCGCCGCGGACCCGCAGGCCGCGGCGGCCTGGCGGCTGGAGAACGGGTCGCTGCTGCGCGAGGAGAAGGTCTCGCTGACCGGCGCGACCTCGTCCACCCGGTACACGGCGCGGGCCGACGGCGGGCTGGAGGAGGCCTGGCCGGGCGGCGGGGTGTCCGGCGGCAGCCGCTGACCGGCCGCGGCCGGACGGTGCGGGTCGTGCCCGTGGGTGTGGGTTGTACCGGTGGGTGAGGGCGACTCCGGTGGGTGAGGGCGGCCCGGGGCCTGTCAGCGGGGGCGGGTCACGTAGAAGGCGACGGCCGAGGCGGCTGCCACGTTGAGCGAGTCCACGCCGGCGTCCATCGGGATGCGGACGTGCTCGTCGGCGGCGGCGAGCGTCCGGCGGGCGAGCCCGTCGCCCTCGGTGCCGAAGACCAGGGCGAGCCGCTCGGCGTCGCGGGCGGCCAGCTCGTCCAGGGTGATCGCCTTCTCGCTGAGGCAGAGCGCCGCGACGGTGAAGCCGGCCGATCGGAGCGTCTCGATGTCCGTCGGCCAGGAGTCCAGCCGGGTCCACGGCACGTGGAACACCGCTCCCATGGAGACCTTCACCGAGCGGCGGTAGTACGGGTCCGCGCAGCGCGGGGTGAGCAGGACGGTGTCCACGCCGAGGGCGGCGGCGTTGCGGAAGGCCGCACCGATGTTGGCGTGGTCGACGATGTCCTCGAAGACGGCGACCCGGCGGGCCGGGCCGAGGAGGTCCGTGAGGGCGGGCAGCGGGCGGCGCTCCATGGCGGCGAGGGCGCCCCGGTGCACGTGGTAGCCGGTCACCTGCTCGGCGAGGGCGGGCTCGACGACGTGGACGGGGGCCTCGGCCTGCGCGATGACGTCGGCCATCACCTCCAGCCACTTGGGGGTGAGGAGCATCGACCGCATGCGGTAGCCGGCGTCGACCGCACGGCGGATCACCTTCTCGCCCTCGGCGATGAAGAGGCCCTCGGCGGGCTCGCGGCGGCGGCGGAGTTCGACGTCGGTCAGGCCGGTGTAGTCGGCGAGGCAGGGGTCGGCGGGGTCGGTGACGGTACGGGGTTCGGACACGGGGTCGATCCTGCCGGGTGGGGGCGGGCGGGGCCAAACCGGCCTGCGGCGGAGCAGGGGTCGGCCTGTGCTGCCGTGGGTGCCCGATCCCGGGGTGGCGCGGTTCTCCCCCGGCCTTCGGCCGGGGGGTGCCCCCACGCGGCCCCGGGGTACCCGTATGTCACCTGCGGAGGTCTCAGGGGCGGAGGTGGGTGTTGAGGCGGGCGGCTTGGCGGGTGAGGTGGTTGCGTTCGGCGAGGTTGGGGGCGTGGTGGGCGGCCTCGGCGTAGAGACGGGCCGCGGTGGGGAGGTCGCCGGCGCGTTCGTGGAGGTGGGCGGCGACGGCCGTGTGGCGGGGCAGTGCGGGGTCGAGGGCGGCGAGCGCCGCGAGTCCGGCGTGCGGTCCGTCGGCCTCGCCGACGGCGACCGCGCGGTTGAGCCGGACGACCGGGCTGTCGGTCAGCCGGGCGAGCTCGTCGTACCACTCGACGATCTGCACCCAGTCGGTCTCCTCCGCGGTGAGCGCGTCGGCGTGCAGGGCCGCGATGGCCGCCTGGGCCTGGAACTCGCCCAGCCGGTCGCGGGCGAGGGCGGCCTGCAGGATCCCGATGCCCTCGGCGGCGGCCCGGGTGTCCCATCGGTGGCGGTCCTGTTCGGCGAGCGGGACGAGGCTGCCGTCGGGGGCGGTCCGGGCGGCGCGGCGGGCGTGGTGGAGCAGCATGAGGGCGAGCAGTCCCGCCACCTCGGGGTGGTCGACGGCGGAGGAGAGCTGCCGGGTGAGCCGGATGGCCTCGGCGGCGAGGTCGACGTCCCCGGAGTAGCCCTCGTTGAAGACCAGGTAGAGGGTGCGGAGCACGGTGGCGACGTCGCCGGGCCGGTCGAGCCGGACGCCGGAGACGGTGCGCTTGGCGCGGCTGATGCGCTGCGCCATGGTCGCCTCGGGCACCAGGTAGGCCCGGGCGATCTGGCGGGTGGTCAGTCCGCCGACGGCGCGCAGGGTGAGCGCGACCGCCGAGGCGGGGGTCAGCGAGGGGTGGGCGCACAGGAAGTAGAGCTGGAGCGTGTCGTCCGCCGCGGGTGCGGGGCCGGGTGGCGGTTCCTCGTCGACACGGTCCTCGCGGCGGCGGCGGGCCGCGTCGGACCGGGTCGCGTCGAGGAACTTGCGCCAGGCCGCGGTGACCAGCCAGCCCTTCGGGTCCCGCGGCGGGTCGGCGGGCCAGACGCGGACGGCTTCGACCAGGGCGTCCTGGACGGCGTCCTCGGCCGCCGCGAAGTCGGCTCCGCGGCGGACGAGGACGCCGAGCACGCTCGGTGTGAGGCTCCTGAGCAGGGACTCGTCCATCGGCGAGGTCACTCGGTGACGGTCGGCGGCTCGGTCAGGAACGGGCGCAGCTCCAGCCACTCGTGGATCGGCCGGCCGCCCGCGCCGGGCGCGGCGGACAGTTCTCCGGCGAGTTCGACGGCGCGGTCGTAGCTGTCGACGTCGATCACCATCCAGCCGGCGATGAGGTCCTTGGTCTCGGCGAACGGGCCGTCGGTGACCGGGGGCCGGCCCTCGCCGTCGTAGCGGACGAAGGTGCCCTCGGGGGCGAGCGCCTGGCCGTCGACGAACTCGCCGCTCTTCTCCAGCCGGGCCGCGAAGTCCTGCATGTACTGCACGTGGGCGGAGACCTCTTCGGGCGTCCAGTGCTCCATCGGGACGTTGTTCACCGGGTCCGGGGCGCCGCGGTAGTGCTTGAGCAGCAGGTACTTGGCCATGGTGGGTCTCCTCGGTGCTGTGCGACCCATTGTGGTCGCGTTCACCCCGGGGACGGAGCCGGTCGCGGATTCTCGACACCGTCGGCGGAGATTCCTTCGAGACCGGTCGGGGAAAGCACCGCGGCCCCGACCCCGGGCGGGTCGGGGCCGCGGATTCCGCGTTCGGCCGTCAGTGGGCGAGGACGTTGACGACGTCGCCGATGACGATGACGGCCGGGGGCTTGATCTGCTCGGCGTCGACGGTGTCGCCGACCGTGGCGAGGGTGGCGTCGACGCGGCGCTGGCCGGCGGTGGTGCCCTCCTGGACGACGGCGACGGGGGTGTCGGCGGGCCGGCCGCACTCGATCAGCTTCGCCGCGATCGCGCCGATCTTGTCGACCGCCATCAGCAGCACCAGGGTGCCGGTCATCCGGGCGGCGGCGTCCCAGTTGGTGAGCGAGCGCTCGTCCGGGCCGACGTGGCCGGAGATCACGGTGAACTCGTGCGTCATGCCACGGTGGGTGACCGGGATGCCGGCGGCGGCCGGGACGCTGATCGAGCTGGAGATGCCGGGGACGACGGTGACCGGCAGCCCGGCCTCCACGCAGGCGAGCAGTTCCTCGCCGCCGCGGCCGAAGACGTACGGGTCGCCGCCCTTGAGGCGGACCACGAACTTGCCGGCCTTGGCGTGCTCGATCAGGGTCCGGTTGATCGCCTCCTGGGCCATGTAGCGGCCGTAGGGGATCTTGGAGGCGTCGATGACCTCGACGTGCGGCGGGAGTTCGGCGAGCAGCTCGCGCGGGGCGAGGCGGTCGGCGACCACCACGTCGGCGTCGGCGAGCAGCCGGCGGCCGCGGACGGTGATCAGGTCCGGGTCGCCGGGGCCGCCGCCGACCAGGGCGACGCCCGGGGTGCGCTCGCGGTACTGGCGGGCGGCCAGCGAGCCGTCCCGCAGGCCGTCGACGATGGCGTTGCGCAGGCCGGCGGAGTGCCGGGGGTCGCCGGTGAGGACGGCGACGGTGGCGCCGCCGTCGCGGCCGCTGGCCGGGGTCCAGGCGGTGGCGGCGGAGGCGTCGTCGCTGCGGGCGCAGAAGACCCGCAGCCGCTCGGCCTCGGCGGACACCGCGGTGTTCACCCCGGGGTCGTCGGTGGCGACCAGCGCGTACCAGGTGTCGGCGAGGTCACCGTCGGTGTAGCGGCGCTCGTGCCAGGTGATCTCGCCCGCGTCGGCCATCGCGTGCACGGCCGGCGTGGTGGACGGGGATATCAGGTGGATGTCGGCGCCGGAGGCGATGAGGGCGGGCAGCCGGCGCTGGGCGACCTGGCCGCCGCCGACCACGACCACGCGCCGGCCGGTGAGGAGCAGACCGACCGGGTAGGGGGTGAGGCCCTCGGTGCTGGGGTGGGGTGCGGGCGCGTTCATGGGCGGGGCTCCTGGGTGGCGGAGGTACGGGGACGGCGCGAACCCCGCCCGCACCGGCGCGCCCTCGGGCCGGTGCGGGCGGGGCCGGGAGGCTCAGGCCTTCTCGGTGACCCCGGCGGAGTCGAAGGTGGCTACATCGTGCATCGCCCGGGCGGCGCTCTGCACCAGCGGCAGGGCCAGCAGGGCGCCGGTGCCCTCGCCGAGGCGCAGGTCCAGGTCGATCAGCGGGCGCAGGCCGAGCTTGGCGAGCGCGGCCTGGTGGCCCGGCTCGGCCGAGCGGTGGCCGGCGATGCAGGCGGCGAGCGCCTCCGGCGCGATCGCCTTGGCGACCAGGGCCGCGGAGCCGGCGATCACGCCGTCCAGGATGACCGGGGTGCGCAGCGAGGCGGCGCCCAGCAGGAAGCCGGCGATGGCGGCGTGCTCCAGGCCGCCGACCGCGGCGAGGACGCCGATCGGGTCGGCCGCGTCCGGCTGGTGCAGGGCGAGCGCTGCGCGCACGACCTCGACCTTGCGGGCGTGGGTGGCGTCGTCGATGCCGGTGCCGCGGCCGGTGACCTCGGCCGGATCGGTGCCGGTGAAGACGGCGATCAGGGCGGCGGAGGCGGTGGTGTTGGCGATGCCCATGTCGCCGGTGATCAGCACCTTGTTGCCGGCCGCTACCAGGTCGCGGGCGGTCTCGATGCCGACCTCGATCGCCTGGACGGCCTCCTCCCGGCTCATCGCCGGGCCCTGGGTCATGTCGTCGGTGCCGGCCTTGACCTTGCGCGGCAGCAGGCCGGTGGTGCGGCCCTGCTGGATCGCCTCCGGCAGGTCGGCCTTGACGCCGACGTCGACCACGCAGACCTCGGCGCCGACCTGGGCGGCGAAGGCGTTGACCACCGCGCCTCCGGCGAGGAAGTTCGCGACCATCTGGCCGGTGACCTCCTGCGGCCAGGGGGTGACGCCCTGGGCGTGCACACCGTGGTCGCCGGCGAAGATCGCCACGCAGCCGGGCTCGGGGATCGGCGGCGGGCACTTGCGGGCGAGGCCGCTCAGCTGCGCGGCGATGATCTCCAGCACGCCGAGCGAGCCGGCCGGCTTGGTCATCCGCTTCTGGCGGTCCCAGGCGTCGCCGAGGGACTTGGCGTCCAGCGGGCGGATGCCGCGCAGGGTGTCGGCGAGCAGGCTGTGCGGCTCCTCGCCGGGCAGCGCGCGGTTGCCGTACTGCTCCTCGTGGACGACCCAGGAGAGCGGGCGCTTCTTGGCCCAGCCCTGCTGCTGCAGCTCGGGCTCGTCGGGGAACGCGTCGACGTAGCCGACGCACAGGTAGGCGACGACCTCCAGGTGCTCGGGCAGGCCGAGCTCGCGGACCATCTCGTCCTCGTCGAAGAAGCTCACCCAGCCGACGCCGAGGCCCTCGGCACGGGCGGCCAGCCAGAGGTTCTCGACGGCGAGCGCGGCCGAGTACGGGGCCATCTGCGGCTGGGTGTGCCGGCCGAGGGTGTGCCGGCCGCCGCGGGTGCGGTCGGCGGTCACCACGATGTTGACCGGCGTCTCGAGGATCGCCTCGATCTTGATTTCCTTGAACTGCTTCGCCCGGCCCTTGGGCAGCGAGTCGGCGTACGCGTCGCGCTGGCGCTGGGCGAGCTCGTGCATCTTCCGCCGGGTCTTGCGGGAGCGGATGACGACGAAGTCCCAGGGCTGCGAGTAGCCGACGCTGGGGGCGGTGTGGGCCGCCTCCAGGACGCGCAGCAGCACCTCGTGCGGGATCGCGTCGGGGCGGAAGCCGTTGCGGATGTCGCGGCGCTCGCGGATGACCTGGTGGACGGCCTCGCGAGCGGCGTCGTCCAGGCCGGGGGCGGCAGGCGGGCGCTCCTCGGAGTCGACGGACTCCGCAGCCGCCTCGGCGGACTCGGCGGCGACCGGCTCGGCCGGCTGCTCGGGCACTGCGATTCCGGTCTCGACGGCGGTCTCGACGGCGATGGACTCCACGGGGACGGCCTCCACGGGTGCGGACTCGGCCGCGGCGGACTGTTCGGCGGCCGGCTGCTCGGTCTCCGCGGCCGCGTCGACGGCGGACTCGTCGACGGCCGGCAGGTCGGCGACGGGCCGCTCGGGGGTGGCCTGGTCGGAGACGGGCCGCTCGGGGGTGGGCTGGTCGGAGACGGGCTGCTCGACGGCCTGCTCCGGCGCGGCCTCGATCTCGGCGGCCTCGGTGGCGACGGCCTCCACGGAGGCGGACTCCGGGGCGACGGCCTCTACGGCCGGCTCGACGGCCACCGGCTGCGGCTCCTCGGCGGCCACCGGCTCGGTGGCCGGGGCCTCCTCGGCGGGGGCGGCCTGAGCCTCGGCGGCCTCCTCGGCCGGCACGGTCCCGGCGGCCACCACGGGCTGCTCGCCGATCTGCTCGCCGGCCTGCTCGGCGGCCGGCTGCCCGGTCTCCGCGGCCGGGGCGGCCTGCGCCTCCTCCACGGGGGCGGGCTGCTCTGCGGTCGCCGGTTCCTCGGTGACGACGGCCACCGGCTCGGTGGGCTGCTCGGGCGCGGGCTGCTCGGGCGCGGCCGGCTGCTGGACGGTCTCCTGCACCTCCGCGGCCTCCGGCGCGACGGGCTGCAGCTCGGGCAGACCGTGCTGCGGGGCCGGGTCGGCGAGGAAGGCGGCGATGCGGCGCGGGGCGCCACCGGGCTGCGCGGGGATGGCGGCCTGGACGGCGTCGGCGGGCTGCGCGGCGGGTGCGGGCTCGACCGCGACGGCGACGGCCTGCGGCGTGGCCACGGTCTCGGCGGGCTGCTCGGCCGCGGGCTGCTCGACGGGGGCGACCGGTTCGGCCACGGGCTCCAGCGCGATCGGCGCGGCAGCGACCGCCTCGACGGCGACGGGCTGTTCAGCCGTCGGCTGCTCGGCCGGCTGCTCGACGACCGGCTGCTCGACGGTCGCGGCGGCGGCCTCCACGGGAACGCCCGCGGGCTGCCCGACGGGCTGCGCGACCGCGACCGGCTCGACGAAGACGGCGGCCGGCACGGGCTGCGGCTGGACGAGCTGGACGAGCTGCTCCGGAGCGGGCGCAGGGGCGGGGACGGTGGCGACCGGCACCCCGTGGGCGGGCGTGCCGCCGGGGACGGGGACGGCGGAGGGACCGCGGTCGGCCAGCGAACGGACCGGCACCTGACCGGTCATCAGCGACGCGTCGGGGATCGGCGGGCCCGCGTGCAGCGGGCGGCGCACGGTCTGGGCCGGCTGCTCGGCGGTCGGGGCGAGCGGCGGCACGCCGAACGGCGCGGCCGTCTCCTGGACGGGCGCGGCCTGCGCGAACGCGCCGGGAGCGGCCGGCGCGTCGCCGAGCGGCTCGGCGCCGGCGGGCTGCAGGTCGCCGGGGGTCAGGCCGGGCGGGTTGAGCGGCGGCCAGGACGGCTCGACGGGGACGCCCGGGGGCTGCTCGGCGCCCGGCACGGCGCTCTCCTCGACGGTGCGCAGCGCCATGGTGTCGACCACCGGCGCGCCCTGGGCGGGCTGCCCGGCGGGCACGGCGGCGACCGGCTCCACCGCGATCGGCGCAGCGGCGGCGGTCGGCTCGACGGCGCTCGCCTCGACGAGCACGGTCTCGACGGCGCCGTGCAGCGCGTCGCCCCAGGCGCCCTGCGGGCCGGGCATCAGCAGGACGTCCTCGTCGTCGTCCAGCTGGTCCGGCTGGTCGAGGAAGGTGAAGGACGGCCGGTGGCCGCCCTGCCAGGTGTCGGTGCCGAGGGGGACGCTGCCGGCCGCGACGGCCTCGATGGGCGCGGTCAGCGGGTCGACGCCGGCCAGGTGGGCCGGTGCGCCCGCGCCGTGCCCGTTCGGGGGCACGACCGAGCCATCGCTCGGGAGGTGGCCGCCATCGGTCATGTCCAAAGCTCCTTCCAGGCCGCTTTCGCGTCCTCGGCGACGCGATCGCCGACCGCTGCCACCCCTGCCCGCCACCCGTCCCGGGTGGCGCGCCATCAGAATTAACGACTAGCCGGGGCATCCGGCACGTCCGCGTCGGGCCCCGACGCATTCTCCCGGCCCGGCGGGTGCCGCGTCGAATGTCCGCGGACTTCGCCCCTGGCGATTGCGGCACGTCGCCGGGCACCGTCCGTACCGGATGGGCACGGTGCACCGATCGCCGTGCGCAACCAGGACGCCACCCTATCGGTCGGCGCCGACGGGCTCTCGAATCGGTGTCCGGATGCGACGGGGATCACCCACCGCGGTCCGCCGGTTGTCCACCATACGGACTGTCAGGGGGCGAGCCCGCCCCAGAGGACGACGGTCTGCTCACCGGGTCCGAGGGCGAGTCCGGCCGGGCCGCCGGGGCGGGGCGCGAGCGGGGCGGCCTGGAGCAGCGTGCCCTCGACCCGGTAGCCGGCGGCCGCGGCGGCCTCCCGGATCTCCTCGGCCTCGGCCAGGGTGTGCGCGACGGCGACCAGGCGCTCGGGACGGCGCGCGAGCACCGCGCGCACCACCTGTGCGCCGCCGTGCTCCACTGCGACCGCGTCGGGTTCGGGCAGTCCGCCGAGCACGTCCGGTCCCGCGCCGTGCACCACGTCGACCTCGGCCCCGTACCGGCGGGCGTTGACGCCGATCCGGGCGCAGGCGGCGCTGTCCTCCTCGACCGCGACCACGGCTGCGCCGAAGCGCGCGATCTCGACGGCGAGCGCGCCGCTGCCGGCGCCGACCGTCCAGACCAGGTCGCCGGGGACGGGCCCGAGCCGGGCGGCGGCCAGCGCGCGGACGTGCGGGGGCAACGCCCGCCCGCCGTCGGCGGGGCGGCCGCCGGTCTCGGGACCGGTGTACGACTCGGTGGGCAGCGCCCAGCCGCGGTCGACGCCGGGGAAGCCCACCGGGCGGCCGGCCAGCCAGCCGGCGGCCTCGCCGCTGCTCTGCGGGGAGCCGCCGATCACCAGGACGACGCTGGGGTCGCGCCAGTCGTGGTCGGGCACCCGGTCGGAGGTGAGGACGGTGACGTCCTCCTCGGGGGTGCCGAGCGCCTCGCAGACCACGAAGGTGCGGTGCACGCCGCGCAGCATCAGGGCGAGTTCGCTGGGGCCGGCGTCGGCGGTGGTGAGGACGGCGACCTTGGGGTGGGCCCGGCAGACGTTGGCGGCCCGGCGCAGCCGTCCGCCGTGCGCGGAGACGACCTGGGCGTCCTCCCAGGGCATGCCGGCGCGGGCGAAGGCCGCGGCGACCGAGGAGACGGCCGGCAGCACTTCGAGTTCGAGCCCGTACTCGGGCCGGCGGAGGGTGCGGACGACGCCGAAGAAGCCGGGGTCGCCCTCGGCGACCACCACGGCGGTGCCGCGGTGGTCGGCGATCCTCCGGGCGGCGGACTGCACGCTGCCGAGTGCGATGCGTTCGGCGGCCGCCGGCACCGGCAGTGCGGCGAGTTGGTAGGGGGCCCCCGCGACCAGGGTCGCCCCGGCGAGCGCAGTGGCGGCCGCCTCCGTGAGCGGTGTGCCGTCCCACCCGATGACCGTGATCCGGTCAGCCATCTGCGGCTGTTCTCCCTCGCCCGAAATCCGCCCCTGTGCCGGACGGCGTCGCCGCGCGTCCAGGACGAGAGGCTACCGGTTCGAACGGGCCGGCCGGGCATCGCCGTCCCGGTGGCGGGTGGCGGGTGGCCGGAGACGTGTGGCCGGTGGCGGTCAGTCGTGGAGGACGTAGCGCTGCTCGGCGAGTCCGCCGGTCTGCGGCGCGTCGAGGTCCTCGGGGAGCAGGCCCCAGAGGATCAGGTCGGTGCGTGCGTCGGGTGCGCCGTGCTGGTCCGGCTCCTCGCCCCGGACTATGCCGGCGCTGCGCAGCACGCCCTCGCTGATCGCGCCGGTCTTCTGGGCGACCTGCTGGGCGGCGATGTTGCCGGCGGCGGTGCGCAGCTCCAGGCGGAGGAAGCCGCGGTCCTCGAAGAGCCACTGGGCCACGCCGAGGACGGCCTCCGGGGCGTATCCCTCGCCGCGGGCCCAGGCGGCGGTGATGAAGCCGATCTCGGTGGAGCGCAGCCGCCAGTCGGTGCAGCGGAGGTCGACCAGGCCGACCAGGCGCTGGGTCAGGTGTTCGGCGACGGCGAAGACGATGCCGCCGCCCTCGGCGCGGCGGCCCGGGGCGAGGACGCGGATCAGGTGCCGGGCGTGCGCCTCGGTGAACGGCGAGGGCAGGGCCGTCCACGTGTGCACCTGCTCGTCGGAGGCGAGGGCGGTCAGGCCCGCGGTGTCGCCGTCGTCGAGCGGGCGCAGCAACAGCCGTTCCGTGCTGATGGCCGTCTCGGGGAAGCTCGCTGCCATGCCGTCTCTCCTCGCCGGGTCGTGGACACACCGTACGCCCCGCCTCTCTCCGGGCGTGCCAGGGTACCTGCAATCCGGCGACGGGCCGTCAGATCGCCCGCCGACGGGGGCCCGGTGGGTGCACACTGCGCGGCCGGGCCCCGGCCGCGGGTGCGGCGGGGCCCGGCCGGGGCGTCGGCGGCGGGGATCAGAAGGCGGGGACCACCGAGCCGTTGAAGGTGTCCTGGATGTACTTCTTGACCTCGGGGGAGTGCAGCAGCTGGGCGAGCTTCTGGACCCGCGGGTCGTTCTCGTGGCCCTTCTTGACGGCGAGGATGTTGGCGTACGGGTTGCCCTCGGCCTTCTCCAGGACGACGGCGTCGGTGGCGGGCTTGAGGCCGGAGTCGAGGGCGTAGTTGCCGTTGACGACGGCGGCGTCGAGGTCTCCGAGGGAGCGCGGCAGCTGGGCCGCCTCCAGCTCCTTGAACTTGAGGTTCTTGGGGTTGGTGGCGATGTCCTGGACGGTCGCGGTGGTGCCGGCGCCGGACTTGAGGGTGATCACGCCGTTGGCGGCGAGCAGCTGCAGCGCGCGGCCCTCGTTGGTGGCGTCGTTGGGGACGCCGACCTCGGCGCCGTCCTTCAGCTCCGCGACGGACTTGACCTTCTTGGAGTAGAGGCCGAGCGGCTCCAGGTGGACGGCCTCGACGGAGACGACGTCGGTGCCGTTCTTCTTGTTGAAGTCGTCGAGGTACGGAACGTGCTGGAAGTAGTTGGCGTCGGCCGAGCCGTCCTGCACCGCGGTGTTGGGGGTCACGTAGTCGGTGACCACCTTGACGTCGAGCTTGAGCCCGGCCTTGTCGGCGAGGTTCTTCTTGACGTAGTCGAGGATCTGGGCGTGCGGGGTGGGGCTGGCGACGACGGTCAGCGTCTTGTTCGGGTCGGCGCTCGCCCCGGAGGACGAGGAACCGTCGCTGCCGCAGGCGGCGAGGGTGAGGGCGACGCCGGCGGTGGCGAGGACGCTGGTGAACTTCAGGACGTTACGCACGAAAAGTGCCTTTCTCCGGTGGTGCGGTGGTCGGCGGGCCGTCGCGGACGGCCGCCGGGGTGCGGGCCGGGGTCTCCGGCCGCGGGTCTGGGTCAGCGGGTGGAGGCGGGTTCCGCCTCCGCCTCGCCGGGGAGGCCGACGGCTTCGGGGCGGAACCGCCTCGGGGCGGCGCCGCGGTGGCTGAGCCGGCGGACGAAGAAGTCGCCGATCAGCTGGAGGGCGGTGACGATGACGACGAGCTCGGCGATGATCACCCACATGAAGCCGGTCTCGAAGCGCAGGTAGCCGTAGCGGACGGCGAGGTCGCCGAGGCCGCCGCCGCCGACCACGCCGGCCATCGCCGAGTAGCCGATCAGTGCGATGACCGTGGTGGTGGCGGAGGCCACCAGGGCGGGCAGCGACTCGGGCAGCAGGGTCTTGCGGACGATGGTGGCGGTGGAGCCGCCCATCGACTGGACGGCTTCGACCAGGCCGCCGTCCACCTCGCGGACGGCCGTCTCGACGAGCCGGGCGAAGAACGGGATGGCGCCGATGGTGAGCGGCACGGTGGCGGCCTGCCAGCCGATGGTGGTGCCGGCGATCGCCTTGGTGACGCCCTGCAGCGCGACCATGAGGATGATGAACGGCAGCGAGCGGCCGATGTTGACGATCGCGCCGAGCACCCGGTTGAAGCCCGGGTGCTGCAGCAGGCCGCCCTTGTCGGTCAGCACCAGCAGGACGCCGAGCGGCAGTCCGAGCAGCACGGTGGCGACCGAGGAGACGCCGACCATCTGGAGCGTCTCCCAGGTGGCGGGCCACAGGAGTTCCTGCATCTGGTCCCAGGTCATGCTGCGGCCCCCTCGGCGGGTGCGCCCGGGGCGACGAGGTCGACCTGGAGGCCCTGCTCGCGCAGGAAGCCGATCGGGACGACGTTGTCCTGGTGGCCGCCGGGCAGTTCGACCCGCATCCGGCCGACCATCCGGCCGCCGATGGTCTCCACCGCGGCACCGAGGATGTTGATGTCGATCTGGTAGGTGCGGGCGAGCTGGGAGACGAACGGCTGCGCCGGGGTGTCGCCCTGGAAGGTGATCTCGACGACCGTGTGGCCGCTGTGGCCGGAGGCGAACTCGCCGAGCGGGAAGAGGTCGCGGGCGATCCGGGAGTCGCCGTCGGCGAGCAGGTCGGTGAGCGCGCCGGACTCGACGATCCGTCCGCCGCGCATCAGGGCGGCCGAGTCGCAGACGGACTTGATGACGTCCATCTCGTGCGTGATCAGCAGGACGGTCAGGCCGAGCTGCCGGTTGAGGTCGCGCAGCAGGGCGAGGATCGAGCGGGTGGTCTCCGGGTCCAGGGCGCTGGTGGCCTCGTCGGAGAGCAGCACCTTGGGGTCGCCGGCGAGGGCACGGGCGATGCCGACGCGCTGCTTCTGGCCGCCGGAGAGCTGGGCCGGGTAGCTGCGGGCCTTGTCGGCGAGGCCGACCAGGTCGAGCAGCTCGGCGGCCTTGCGGCGGCGGGCGGTGCGGTCGAGGCCGATGATCTCCAGCGGCAGTTCGACGTTCTGCTGGACGGTCCGCGAGGAGAGCAGGTTGAAGTGCTGGAAGACCATGCCGATCCGGCGACGGGCCTCGCGCAGTTCCCGGCCGGCCCGGTTCTCGCCGCCGGGCAGCGCGGTCAGGTCGACGCCGTCCACCGTGACGGTGCCGGTGGTGGGCCGCTCCAGCATGTTCACGCAGCGGATGAGGGTGGACTTGCCGGCGCCGCTGGTGCCGACGACTCCGTAGACCTCGCCCTCCCGGACGTGCAGGTCGACGCCGTCGAGGGCGGTGACCTCTCGGCCTC
Organism: Streptomyces sp. NRRL B-24484; assembly: GCF_000717715.1. Taxonomy (GTDB): domain Bacteria; phylum Actinomycetota; class Actinomycetes; order Streptomycetales; family Streptomycetaceae; genus Kitasatospora. The sequence continues at coordinate 137,193 of NZ_JOAI01000012.1, forward strand.
GTGAGCGGTAGACCTTGGTGAGGCCCTTGGTGGTGATCACGGCTGCTTTCCGTTGGTCGGGGGCGGCGGCCTCGTGGGCCGGGCGCACCGGTGCGTTCGGCGGCGTACGGGGGTACGCCCGATGACGGGGTGGGGGGTGTGGCGTACGCCGATCGTCGCCGTCGGGCCGGGAACGCGCCCGTGGGCGCAGCCCTGACGGGTCATCGGCGATGCGGCGGCTCGGCAGGCGCCGGACGTACGGCGCGGGTACTCGCTTCGGGGCGCGAGGAGGGGAACGAGGGCCCTCAGTGGTGACACATGCGACAGCACATGCGGCGCGCGCCGCCCGGCGCGGTGCCGGTGGGGGTGCATGTCGTGGTCGCAGTCATGTAGACAGTTAAGCAGACCTTCGGACACGATCCCAATAAACAGGAGGTCCGGTCCGGAATGCGGACACGACCCTTGTGCCGCAAGGCCGACGGCGCCCTCCCCCTCCGGGGGCGGGCGCCGTCGGGCGGAGCGGGGCGTCGGGTGGGACCGTCAGGCGGAGACCGCCAGCGGCGCCGCCACGGTCTTGCTCAGCGTCACCAGGGAGAGCCGGCCGGACACCTCGCGGACGCCGGTCTGCCGGTAGCCGTGGCGGGCGTACAGCCGCAGGTTGCCGAGGCTGCGGTGGCCGGTGGAGAGCTCGAAGGCGTAGACCGTGCCGAGGTCCCGCAGGCGCTGCTCGACCGCGTCCAGCAGGCGTCCGCCGAGCCCGTGCCGCTGCATCCGCGGGTGGACCACCAGGCGGCCGATCCGGGCCGTGCCGTCGGCGTCCAGCCGCCCGCGGACGGTGCCGACCACCTCGTCGCCGAGCCGCGCGACGAAGAACGCCTGCTCCCCCAGCTCGGCCCGCAGGCTCTCCAGGCTCTGGGTGAGGGGGTCGATGGACCAGTCGCCGTAGAGCGCGGCCTCGTCCTGGTAGCCGAGGTACTGCAGCTTGAGGATCTGCTCCGCGTCGTCCTGCGTCGCCGGCGAGATGATCACACTCATGCCCATGTGCGGGGTCTCCCCATCGTTAGTGCCCGGTGCGCTGCCGAGGGTGTGCACCGGTGCCCGGCCTGAGGTCCCGGACGGGGATCGGCCCGGCCGGGAAGAGGGTCGAACGGCTCCCGGACGACGGCGCGCCGCTGCGACCGGTCCGCGCACACGCGGTCCGGACCCGACGCCGGGAGAGACGTTCGCCAGCGCTCTACCCCGGCTTCGCCGGGTCTCAACCTTCCGGCTGCCGGACGTGGCGAGCGTCACGTCCTCGACCGTACGCGGTCACTCCCCCGACGGGTCCGCGCGGCGCGCCGCCAGCAGCGACCGCAGGCAGGCCAGACAGCGCGACCGGGTCGGCCCGATCGAGCCCCGCGGAATGCCCGTGCGGGCGGCCAGCTCGGTGTACCGGAGCTCCGGCGACTCGGCGAGCGAGAGCAGCAGCTCGGGGCAGCGGCCGGAGAGCCGGCCCAGCGCCCGGCGGACGGCCCGGCCCAGCTCGGCGGCCAGCAGTTCCTCGTGCGGCCCGCGGCGGGCCACCGGCGGCCGCGGCACCGGAACCTCCCGGGCGGCGGCGCGACGGGCCGTCAGCGCGGCCCGGACGGCCCGGGCCCGCAGCCAGCCGCCCAGGTCCCGGGGCAGTCCCGCCCCGGCCGACCGCTCGGCCGCCTGCAGCCAGACCTCCTGCTCCAGGTCCTCACCGTCCGCCCGGCTCCCGGCCAGCACCGCGAGGAAGGGCGCGAGCTCCCGCCGCAACTCGGCATGGGGCAACCCCGCGAAGCTCCCGCCCGGGTCCGGTTGCGGCGTCCGCCGAGGGAGCGGTGACCCGGCGACGGGAGGTCGGTCGGCCGCACCGGACGCCTGCGGCAGCTCGGGCACGGTCGGGGCGAGGGCCGGCGGGGCGGGGCGCTGCACCGGGGAGGCGGCGCGGGCCTGCGGCGGCGCGGGGGGCTCGGCGGGGCGGGGGTCGGTCACGTCTGCCGCAACGAGCGGGGGAGCGCCGGGTCACCCGGCGCTCCCCCGCGGGGATCGGAGGGCGTGTCAGCCCTGCAGCCACTCCTGCTGGACGGCGAGGTCGGCCTTCACCTCGGCGAGCTGGGTGGCGACGGCGCTCGGCGCGGTGCCGCCCCGGCCGCTGCGGGAGGCGATGGCGCCGTGCACGCTGAGCACCGAGCGGACCTCGGGCGTCAGGTGCTCGGAGATCCCGGCGAACTGCTCGTCCGTCAGGTCGCCCAGCTCGATGCCCTGCTGCTCGCAGGCCTTGACGCAGGCTCCGGCGACCTCGTGCGCGACCCGGAACGGCACGCCCTGCTTGACCAGCCACTCGGCGACGTCGGTGGCCAGCGAGAAGCCGGCGGGGGCCAGCTCCTCCAGCCGCTCGCGGTGGACGGTGAGGGTGGCCATCATGCCGGTGAAGGCCGGCAGCAGGACCTCCAGGGTGTCGCAGGAGTCGAAGACCGGCTCCTTGTCCTCCTGCAGGTCGCGGTTGTACGCGAGCGGCAGCGCCTTGAGGGTGGCGAGCAGGCCGGTGAGGTTGCCGATCAGTCGGCCGGACTTGCCGCGGGCGAGCTCGGCGATGTCCGGGTTCTTCTTCTGCGGCATGATCGAGGAGCCCGTGGAGAAGGCGTCGTGCAGCGTGATGAAGCCGAACTCCTTGGTGTTCCAGATGATCACCTCCTCGGCGATCCGCGAGAGGTTGATCCCGATCATGGCGGTGACGAAGGCGAACTCGGCGACGAAGTCCCGCGAGGCGGTGCCGTCGATGGAGTTGCCGACCGAGCCGCGCTCGAAGCCGAGGTCGGCGGCGACGGCCTGCGGGTCGAGGCCGAGCGAGGAGCCGGCCAGCGCGCCGGAGCCGTACGGGGAGACGGCGGTCCGGACGTCCCACTGGCGCAGCCGCTCGGCGTCCCGGCCGAGGGCCTGCACGTGCGCGAGGACGTGGTGGGCGAAGAGCACCGGCTGGGCGTGCTGGAGGTGGGTGCGGCCAGGCATGGCGGTGTCGGGGTGCGCCTCGGCGAGGCCGACCAGGGCGTGCTGGAGGTCGAGCACCAGGCTGCCGATGATCTTGGCGTGGTCCCGGAGGTACATCCGGAAGAGCGTGGCGATCTGGTCGTTGCGGGACCGGCCGGCCCGCAGCTTGCCGCCGAGGTCGGCGCCGAGCCGCTCCAGCAGGCCGCGCTCCAGCGCGGTGTGCACGTCCTCGTCGGCGATGGTGCCCGTGAAGGCGCCGGACTCGACGTCGGCCAGCAGGCCGTCCAGCCCGGCCAGCATCCCGGCGAGCTCGTCGGCGGTCAGCAGGCCGGCCGTGTGCAGCACGCGGGCGTGCGCCTTGGAGCCGGCGATGTCGTAGGGCGCGAGGCGCCAGTCGAAGTGGACCGAGGCGGAGAGCCTGGCCAGCGCCTCGGAGGGGCCGTCGGCGAAGCGCGCGCCCCAGAGGCGCAGCTCAGGACTGCTGCTGGCGGCGTTCTGGTCGGCGGTCATCGCGTGGGCTCCTTACAGGTGATGGGGGTGGGCCCCGGCCGCGGGGAGAGCGGCCGGGGCCCGGTGGCCGTTCGGGATCAGGCGAGGTCGCGGCGGGCGGCGATCTTCGACGACATGCCGAAGATCTCGATGAAGCCCTTGGACATCGACTGGTCGAAGGTGTCGCCGGTGTCGTAGGTGGCGAGGTTGAAGTCGTACAGCGACTGGTCGGACTTGCGGCCGTTGACCACCGCGCGGCCGCCGTGCAGCACCATCCGGATGTCGCCGGAGACGCTCTGGTTGGCCTCGTTGACGAAGCCGTCCAGGGCGCGCTTGAGCGGGGAGAACCAGAGGCCGTCGTAGACCAGCTCGGCCCAGCGCTGCTCGACCTGGCGCTTGTAGCGGGCCAGCTCGCGCTCGACGGTGACGTTCTCCAGGGCCTGGTGGGCGGTGATCAGGGCGATCGCGCCGGGGGCCTCGTAGATCTCGCGGGACTTGATGCCGACGAGGCGGTCCTCGACCATGTCGAGGCGGCCGATGCCCTGGGCGCCGGCCCGCTTGTTCAGCTCCTCGATCGCCTGCAGCACGGTGACCTTGCGGCCGTCGATCGCGACCGGCACGCCGGCCTCGAAGGTGATGACGACCTCGTCGGCCTCGCGCGCCGTGGCCGGGTTCTGGGTGTACTCGTAGACGTCCTCGATCGGGGCGTTCCAGATGTCCTCGAGGAAGCCCGTCTCGACGGCGCGGCCGAAGACGTTCTGGTCGATCGAGTAGGGCGACTTCTTGGTGGTCGCGATCGGCAGGCCCTTGGCCTCGGCGAAGGCGATCGCCTTGTCGCGGGTCATCGCGTAGTCGCGGACCGGGGCGATGCACTTGAGGTTCGGCGCCAGCGAGTTGATGCCGACCTCGAAGCGGACCTGGTCGTTGCCCTTGCCGGTGCAGCCGTGGGCGACGGTGGTGGCGCCGTGCTTCTGCGCGGCGGCGACCAGGTGCTTGACGATCACCGGCCGGGAGAGGGCGGACACCAGCGGGTACTGGCCCTGGTAGAGGGCGTTGGCCTTGAGGGCCGGCAGGCAGTACTCGTCGGCGAACTCGGTGCGGGCGTCGGCCACCTCGGCCTCGACGGCGCCGCAGTCCAGCGCGCGCTGGCGGATGACGTCCAGGTCCTCGCCGCCCTGGCCGACGTCGACGGCGACGGCGATGACCTCGGCGCCGGTCTCCTCGGCGATCCAGCCGATGCAGACGGACGTGTCCAGACCGCCCGAGTAGGCGAGTACGACGCGCTCGGTCACGGCTTTCTCCTTCACAAACGGTACGAACAGGGCGACGCCCCGAGTGGGGCGGATCCCATGCGGCGATAGGCATAAGTATGCACTACCGCGTATGGATTTCAAAACGCGGTCGGCTCCGGGCCGGGCCCGCGGCCAACGTAGGCCCGCCCCCGGGTCCGGTCAACGACCGTCCCGGCGCCGCGCTGGACACGAATCACTCCGGAATGCACACCACCCCGGCGACCTGGTCGGTCGCCGGGGTGGTGTGCGGGCCGCCGGAGCGCTACTGCGCCTTGGCCTGCGCCAGCTGCATCAGGTGGTCGGCCAGCGCCTGGCCGCCCGCCGGGTCGCGGCTGATCAGCAGTACCGTGTCGTCGCCGGCGATGGTGCCGATGATCTCGTACGTCTCGGCGGCGTCGATCGCCGAGGCGAGGAACTGCGCGGCGCCCGGCGGGGTGCGCAGCACCACGAGGTTGCCGGAGGCCGTCGCGGAGACCATGAGCTCGCCCGCCAGCCTGGCCATCCTGGCCTCGCTGGCGGACTCCCCCATCGGCGCACGCGGCGTGCGGTCGCCGCCCTCGGCGGGCACCGCGTAGATCAGTGCGCCGTCCCGGTTGCGGATCTTCACCGCGCCCAGCTCGTCCAGATCCCGCGACAGGGTGGCCTGCGTGACGACCAGTCCGTCGTCGGCGAGCAGCTTGGCGAGCTGGCTCTGCGAGCGGACGGGCTGACGGGTCAACAGGTCCACGATCCGCCGGTGGCGCGCGGTGCGGGTCTGCGGGACCTGCGGCGTCGCCCCGGAGGAGGGCTGGTCGGACTGGGGTGCGGTCATGTGACGATTCTCCCGGACTCCGCTCAGCTGTTCGCGTCGGGGGCTTCCCCGCGCACCGTCCGGAGGATGCCGGGCAGCGCCGCGAGGAAGGAGTCCGCCTCCTGCTCGGTCAGCACCAGGGGCGGCACCAGCCGGACGGCGTCCGGCACGGCGGCGTTCACCAGGAAGCCGGCCTGCTGGGCGGCGGCCTGCACCTTGGCGGAGACCGGCTCGGTCAGCACGATGCCGAGCAGCAGCCCGGCGCCGCGGACGTGGTCGACCAGCGGGTCGCCGATCGCCTCGATGCCGTGCCGCAGCTTGTCGCCGATCTTGCGGACGTGCTCCAGCAGGCCCTCGGACTCGACGGTCTCCAGGACGGCCAGGCCGGCCGCGGCGACCACCGGGTTGCCTCCGAAGGTGGTGCCGTGCTGGCCCGGGTGGAGCAGGTCGGCGGTGTCGCCGAAGGCGACCGCGGCACCGATCGGCAGCCCGCCGCCGAGGCCCTTGGCGAGCGTGACGACGTCCGGTTCGACGCCCTCGTACGCCTGGTGGGCGAACCAGTGGCCGGTGCGGCCGACGCCGGTCTGGATCTCGTCGAGGACGAGCAGGGTGCCGGTGGCGCGGGTGATCTCCCGGGCGGCCCGCAGGTAGCCCTCGGGCAGCGGGATCGCACCGTTCTCGCCCTGGATCGGCTCCAGGAAGACGGCGGCGGTCTCGGTGGTGACGGCGGCCCGCAGCGCCTCGACGTCGCCGAACGGCACGTGGGTGACGTCGCCGGGCAGCGGCCGGAAGGGCTCCTGCTTGGCGGGCTGGGCGGTGAGCGCGAGGGCGCCCATCGTCCGGCCGTGGAAGGCGCCCTGCAGGGAGACCAGGTGGGTGCGGCCGGTCAGCCGGCTGATCTTGAACGCGGCCTCGTTGGCCTCGGCGCCGGAGTTGCAGAAGAACACCCGGCCGGGGCGGCCGAACAGCTCCAGCAGCTTCTCCGCGAGCTTCACGGTCGGCTCGGCCATGAAGAGGTTGGAGACGTGGCCGAGGGTGGTGATCTGCCGGGTGACCGCCTCCACGACGGCCGGGTGGGCGGTGCCCAGCGCGTTGACGGCGATGCCGCCGACGAGGTCGAGGTACTCCTTGCCGTCGGCGTCCCAGACCTTGGCGCCCTCGCCGCGGACGAGCGGGATCCGCGGGGTGCCGTAGTTGTCCATCAGCGCGTGCTGCCACCGCTGGGTCAGTTCGCTGTTGCTCATGCCAGGCCCCCGAGTACGGTCGGTTCGTCGTCGGGCACGACCATGGTGCCGACGCCCTCGTCGGTGAAGATCTCCAGCAGCAGGCTGTGCTGCACCCGCCCGTCCAGCACGCGGGCGGTGCCCACGCCGGAGCGGACGGCCCGCAGGCAGCCCTCCATCTTGGGGAGCATGCCGGTCGCCAGGGTCGGCAGCATCTCGTCCAGCTCGGAGGCGGTGAGCTGGCTGATCACGTCGTCGGAGTTCGGCCAGTCCTTGTAGAGGCCCTCGACGTCGGTCAGCACGACCAGCATCTCCGCGCCGAGCGCGACCGCGAGCGCGGCCGCGGCGGTGTCGGCGTTGATGTTGTAGACGTGGCCGTCGGCGCCGCGGGCGATCGAGGAGATCACCGGGATGCGGCCGTCGCCGATCAGCGCCTTCACGGCGCCGGCCTCGATGTTGACGATGTCGCCGACCAGGCCGATGTCGACCTGCTCGCCGTCCACCACGGCGTACCGCTTGACGGCCGTCATGGTGTGGGCGTCCTCGCCGGTCATGCCGACCGCGAACGGGCCGTGCCCGTTGAGCAGGCCGACCAGCTCGCGCTGGACCTGCCCGGCGAGCACCATCCGGACGACGTCCATGGTCTCCGGGGTGGTGACCCGCAGGCCCGCGGTGAACGAGGACTCCAGGCCGAGCTTGTCGAGCTGGGCGTTGATCTGCGGGCCGCCGCCGTGCACGACGACCGGGTTCAGGCCGGCATAGCGCAGGAAGACGACGTCCTGGGCGAAGGCCGCCTTGAGGTCCTCGTCCACCATGGCGTTGCCGCCGAACTTGATGACCACGGTCTTGCCGTGGAATCGCTCCAGCCACGGGAGCGCCTCGATGAGGGTGCGGGCCTTGGGCAGCGCGGCGTTGCTGCGGGCCTGTTCGCCCTTGGGTGCGATCTTCACGGTCCGTTGTCCCCCGGGATCAGGTCGAGTAGGCACTGTTCTCGTGCACGTAGTCGGCGGTGAGGTCGTTGGTCCACACCGTCGCCGCGGCACCGCCGGCGTTGAGGTTCGCGGTGATGACGACCTCGCGGCCGGCCATGTCGACCAGGTCGCGGTCCTCGCCGACGCTGCCGCCGCGGCAGACCCAGACGCCGTTGATGGCGACGTCGAGCGCGTCCGGCTCGAAGGCGGCGGAGGTGGTGCCGATCGCGGCCAGGACGCGGCCCCAGTTCGGGTCCTCGCCGTGGATGGCGCACTTCAGCAGGTTGTTGCGGGCGATCGTGCGGGCGACGTCGACGGCCTCGTCCTCGGTGGCGGCGCCGGTGACGTCGATCCGGATGTCCTTGGAGGCGCCCTCGGCGTCGCCGATCAGCTGCCGGGCGAGGTCGGCGCAGACCGTGCGGACGGCCTCGGCGAACTCGGCCGTGTCCGGGGTGACGCCGGAAGCGCCGGAGGCGAGCAGCAGCACGGTGTCGTTGGTGGACATGCAGCCGTCGGAGTCGACCCGGTCGAAGGTGGTGCAGGTGGCGCCGCGCAGTGCGGCGTCCAGCTCGGCGCTCTCCACGGCGGCGTCGGTGGTGACGACGACCAGCATGGTGGCGAGGCCCGGGGCGAGCATGCCCGCACCCTTGGCCATGCCGCCGACCGTCCAGCCGGCCGGGCTGCTCACCTGGGCGGTCTTGTGCACGGTGTCGGTGGTCTTGATCGCGATCGCGGCGGCCCGACCGCCGTCCTCGCCGAGCGCCTTCACGGCCTGCTCGACGCCGGGCAGCAGCAGGTCCATCGGCAGCCGCACGCCGATCAGGCCGGTGGAGCAGACGGCGACCTCGATCGCGCCGGTGTTCAGCTCGGCGGCGACCTTCTCGGCGGTGGCGTGGGTGTCCTGGAAGCCCTCGGGGCCGGTGCAGGCGTTGGCGCCGCCGGAGTTGAGGACGACCGCGGTGAGCGAGCCGGTCTTCAGCACCTGCTCCGACCAGAGCACGGGGGCGGCCTTGACCCGGTTGGAGGTGAAGACGCCGGCCGCGGCGAACTGCGGGCCGTCGTTGACGACCAGGGCGAGGTCGGGGGTGCCGGAGGCCTTGATGCCGGCCGTGACTCCGGCCGCCCGGAAGCCCTTCGCCGCCGTCACGCCGATGTTCTGATGGTCCGTCACGGGCTGGCTCACGGTGCGACTCCGTTCAGCGGGAGGCCGAGCTCCTCGGGCAGGCCGAGGGCGATGTTCATGGACTGCACCGCGCCGCCCGCGGTGCCCTTCACCAGGTTGTCGATCGCACTGATGGCGATCACCCGCCCGGCGTGCTCGTCCAGCGCGACCTGGACGAGGGCGGCGTTCGAGCCGTACACCGAACTGGTCTGCGGCCACTGGCCCTCGGGCAGCAGGCGGACGAAGGTCTCGCCCGCGAAGGCCTCCCGGTAGGCGGCGCGCAGCGACTCGGCGGTGGTGCCGGGCTTCGCCTTGGCGCTGCAGGTGGCCAGGATGCCGCGGGGCATCGGCGCCAGGGTGGGCGTGAAGGAGACGGTGACCTCCTCGCCGGCCACCGGGCCGAGGTTCTGCGCCATCTCCGGGGTGTGGCGGTGCACGCCGCCGACGCCGTACGGGCTCATCGAGCCCATCACCTCGCTGCCGAGCAGGTGCGGCTTGACCGCCTTGCCGGCGCCGGAGGTGCCGGACGCGGCGACGACCACGGCCTCCGGCTCGACCAGCTTCGCCGCGTAGGCGGGGAAGAGCGCGAGCGAGACGGCCGTCGGGTAGCAGCCGGGGACGGCGATCCGCCTGGTGCCCTTGAGCGCGGCACGGTGGCCGGGCAGCTCGGGCAGGCCGTACGGCCAGGTGCCGGCGTGCGGGGAGCCGTAGAACCGCTCCCAGGTCGCGGCGTCCTTCAGCCGGAAGTCGGCGCCGCAGTCGACGACCAGCACGTCCTCGCCGAGCGCCTCGGCGACGGCGGCGGACTGGCCGTGCGGCAGGCCGAGGAAGACCACGTCGTGCCCGGCCAGCACCTCGGTGGTGGTGGGCTCCAGCACCCGGTCGGCCAGCGGCAGCAGGTGCGACTGCAGGGTGCCGAAGACGGCGCCCGCGTTGGAACCGCCGGTCAGCGCCCCGATCTCGATCTCCGGGTGGCCGAGCAGCAGGCGCAGCACCTCACCGCCCGCGTACCCGCTCGCTCCGGCGACGGCGACTCGCAATGCCATGGCGTTCCTCCTTGGTTCAGCATGAATATACGCACCTCGGAACATTCATGCAAGGAGCTCCGGATCCCCCACGACCAGCCTGCCCGATCCCCGCCCCTCGGTGCCGCCAACCGTCCGAACCCTACAAACATCTCCGCCCCGACTCGGTGCCGAACGGTGCCGGATGGAGCATCAGTTCCTTGGCAGAGTGGCGAACGGTCCCGACCGACGGCACGGCGGCGGCGGGCACGGTGTTGTGTTCTCTTCACAAAGGAGTTCAGCAGTGAGTGCACGGACCCATGTGGTGGTCACCGGGCTCGGAGCCACCACGCCGCTCGGCGGGGACACCGCCTCGACCTGGGCGGCCATGCTGGCGGGGACCTCCGGGATCACCCCGATCGAGGAGGAGTGGGCGGCCGGACTGCCCGTCCGGATCGCCGGCCGGCTCGCCGTCGAGCCGACCGACCTGCTGGACCGGGTGCAGGCCCGCCGGCTGGACCGCTGCGAACAGGTCGCCCTGGTCGCCGCCCGCGAGGCCTGGGCCGACGCCGGCCGTCCGCAGGTCGACCCGGAGCGGCTCGCCGTGGTGATCGGCACCGGCACCGGCGGTGCACTGACCATGCTCGGCCAGGACGACGTGCTGGAGGCCTCCGGCGTGCGCCGGGTCTCGCCGCACACCGTCCCCATGCTGATGGCCAACGGCCCGGCGGCCTGGGTCAGCATCGAACTCGGTGCCCGCGGCGGCGCCCACACGCCCGTCAGCGCCTGCGCCTCCGGCGCCGAGGCGATCGCCCTCGGGCTGGACCTGATCCGGCTCGGCCGCGCCGACGTCGTGGTGGCCGGCGGCGCCGAGGCCTGCATCTGCCCGCTCACCCTGGCCGGCTTCGCCCAGGCCCGGGCGCACTCCACCCGCAACGACGCCCCCGGGCTCGCCTCCCGGCCGTTCGACACCGCACGGGACGGGTTCGTCATCGGCGAGGGCGCCGCCGTCGTCGTCCTGGAACGGGCCGACTTCGCCGCCGCCCGGACGGCCCACCCGTACGCGGTGCTCGCCGGCGCGGCCGTCACCTCGGACGCCCACCACATCACCGCGGCCCACCCGGAGGGACAGGTCCGGGCCATGCGGCAGGCCCTCGCCGCGGCGGACCTCCCGCCGCTGGCGGTGGACGTCGTGCACGCCCATGCCACCTCCACCCCCAGGGGCGACCTCGCGGAGGCGCAGTCGATCGCCGAGGCGATCGGCGTGCATCCGGCCGTCACCGCGACCAAGTCGATGACCGGGCACCTCTTCGGTGCGGCGGGGGCGCTGGGCGCGATCGCGGCGGTGCTCTCGGTCCGGGACGGGATCGTCCCGGCCGTCCGGAACCTCGACGGGCTCGATCCGGAGGTGAAGCTGGACGTCGTCACCGGCGGCCCCCGGACGGGCCCCGTCGGCGCGGCCCTCGCCAACGCCTTCGGCTTCGGCGGCCACAACGCCACCCTGGTGTTCACGCCGGCGTGAGACACGCGAGGGCGTGACGTCCACGGCGTGCGGAGGTCCCGTAGGGGCGCTTGCCCCCGGGAGCTACTGCTTCACGCTGCGGAGGAGGACGAACTTGGGGTCGGAGGCGACGGTGCGGCAGTTGCCGAACAGACGGCGGAGCTTGACGTGGTAGCCGAGGTGGCGGTTGCCGATGACCCAGAGTTCGCCGCCCGGCCGCAGGGCCCGCCGGGCGCCGGTGAACATCCGCCAGGCGGTGGCGTCGGTCAGCGCCTGGTGGCTGTGGAAGGGCGGGTTGTTGAGGACGAGGTCGACGCTGCAGGGGGCGACCGCCGCCATCCCGTCGCCGACCTCGAACCGCGCCGGGGCGTCCGGGCCGAGGTTGGCCCGGAAGGTGGCCTCGGCCGAGGCGACGGCCTGGTACGACTCGTCGAGGAAGAGCACCTCGGAGGCGGGGTTGGCGAGCGCCGCGGCGGTGCCGACGACACCGTTGCCGCAGCCGAGGTCGACCACGGTCTGGGGGCCGTGCCGCTCCGGCAGGTGGTTCAGCAGGAAGCGGGTGCCGATGTCGAGGCGGTCCGCGCAGAAGATGCCGGCGTGGTTGTGGACCGTCCCCCCGGAGGCGGCGCCGATGCCCTCCGGCAGCCGGTAGCTCTGCGGCCAGGGGCTGCCGGTGCGCGGCAGTGCCGGGTCCGGGGTGCAGTGGATCAGGCGGGCCTTGCGGACGGCGAGTGAGGTGCGGGTCGGGCCGAGCACCGACTCGAACAGCTTGAGCGTGGAGGTGTGGATCTCGGTGACCATGCCGGTGCCGACCACCACGGTGCCCTCGTGGACGGCCGGGGCGAGCCGGTGCAGCTGGTCCTCCAGCAGGGCGAGGCTCTTGGGCACCCGGACGAGCAGCACGTCGATCCGGTCCGGCGGGGTGTCGCGGGTGCTGAGCAGCCGCACTCCGTCGGCCTGTCCGGCGCGGTTGCGGGCGAGGTTGGCGAGGGTGGCCTGCCGGCCGAGCCAGGAGTCGCCGATCTGCACGGGCCGGTGCTCGGCGAGCGCGGTCGTGAGCGCGCCCCAGCGGTCGCCGACGATCACCACGCTGCCCGACAGGTCGGTGCCGCTCTCCGCGAGGTGCCGCAGCAGGAGGTCGTCGGCGGCGTCCCAGGCGCGCAGCTGGTCGCGGGGGTCCTCGGGGTGGCGGGTGAGGTCGGTCTCGCCCCACGGCGTGCTCATGCGGTTCATCGTTCCCCCAGGCTAGCCGACCGGCGGCGGCCTCCCGGACGGCCGCGGGGTGCCGCCCGGCCGCACGCTGCGGCGCCGGGCCGGGTACGGCTGCGGCGCTCCCCCGGTGACGGTCCGTCGGGTGCGGCACCGGCCGGGGCGCCGGGTGCCGACGGCCCGGCCGTGGGCCGGTGTTAGCCTGCGGCGAAGCGGCGCCGGGGGGCGCCGCAGTTCGGGGGAGCACGGTGGCTGCGGCGGGGCGGGGAGCCGGACGCGGATGGCGGCCCGCGGGGGCGGCGGCCGGAGCGGCGGTGCTGCTGGTCGCCGGGTACGCGGGCGGGGTGTGGTCGGCGCGTTCGGGCGGCCGGGTGCGGGTGGCGGAGCTGCTGGACCGGCCGGTGCCGCTGCTCGGTTCGGCCGGGGTGCTGCTGGTCGCGGCGCTGGTGCTGGCACCGCGCAGACCGGGCCGGGGACTGTTCACGGCGCCCGTGCTGCTGGTGGCCGGGGTGCTGGCGCTGCGGGTGCTGATCGGCGTGCTGGACGTGGCGGAGCCGCCGCGGCAGCACACCGTGCTGACGGTCGCGGCGCCGGGCCGGGCGGACCGGCTGCTGTCGGTGGTGCGCCACGCGGTCGGCCCGTGCTGGTCGGTGGAGGTGGAGACCGGCGTCGGCTGGTCGGCCCGGCACTGGCTGCTGGGCGTCTTCGAGCACGGCCCGGCCTCGGGCGGCCCGGTGGACGGGCACTGGGACGGCCCGGACCGGGTGGTGGTGCGGGCCTCCGACGGCGAGCACGTCTTCGACCTGCCCGCCGACCCCGCCGACCGCCCGCACGGTCGCTGAACCGCCGCAGCGCCTGTCCGGGCCGCCCGCAGGCCGCCCGTCAGGCCGTGACGGTGTCCGGCCGGCCGCGGTGCCGGGCCCAGTCGCCGGCCAGGACGGCCATCAGGGTGGAGTCGACCCAGCCGTCGCCGCCCCGGAGCGCCTCGCGGCGCACGCCCTCGGCGACGAAGCCGACCTTCTCGTAGACCCGCCGGGCCCGCGGGTTGAACGCGTACACCTCCAACTGGACGCGGTGCAGCCCGACTTCCTCGAAGGCGTGGGCGAGCAGCAGCCGCAGTGCCTCGGTGCCGAGGCCCCGGCCGCGCCCGGCCGGTCCGATCAGGGTACGGAAGCTGCAGCTCAGGTTGGGCTCGTCCCACTCGTTGAGCACGACCTCGCCGACGCAGCGGCCGCTCGCCAGGTCGACCACGGCGAGGTCGAGCCGGTCCGTCCGCTCGGTGCGGGTGGTGTACCAGCGGGCGATCGCCCCGGCGTCGATCGGCGGCCGGTGGGTGCTGCCGGTGAGCCGCTGCACCTCGGGGTCGTCGATGGCGGCGGTGATGTCGGGCAGGTCCTCGGGCCGGAAGGGACGCAGTTGCACGGCGGTGCCGGTGAGGACGGGTTTGCGGGCGAAGTCGGCGGTCACCCGTCGATTCTGGGCGGCGGTGCCGGGCCGGGCAACGCAATTGTGCGCCGGGTCAGTTGCGCAGCTCGGCATCGATCCAGCGGTTGCCCTGAATCCGGCTGTAGCGCAGGTACGAGGTGCCGCCCTGGGCGAGCCGGAACGGCTTGCCCCCGTCGTCGAGGGGGAGGGTACGGGTCTGCCCCTGGTCCACGTAGCTGAGTTCGGCCGTCCAGGTGCAGTCGCAGGTCGTGCTGACGGCGGTGATCTCGAAGGTGACGGACTGGTGGGGGTCGACCGAGAGCTTGAGGGCGTTGAGGTTGACGGGGGTGTCGTCGGCCCGCTTGCCCTTGACCGACGGCGGGTCGCGGTCGAGGTCGACGGTGACGTAGACGACCTCGCGGGGTCCGCCGCCGCACTGCGGGTCGACGAGCACGCCGACCATGCTGCCGGTGACGGCGGTGGAGCGGCTGACCGCCTTGACGGAGAAGCGGCGCAGGTCGATCTGGCGGTCGGCGGTGCTCTGCACCACGGCCTCGGTGAGGCTGCGGCCGGCCAGCGCCCCCCGGCGCTCCAGGGCCCACCCGGCGGGGTCCGACCCTGGGGCCTCCTGGTGGCGGACGGCGTCGGGGGTGAGCGGCAGCCGCCAGATGTCGTTGCCGTCGCAACCGGGGGTGATGACCTCGGTGTTGGCGAGCAGCGCGCCGCCGGCCGGGGGTGCGGCGGCGCCGGCCGCGGCCGGGGCGGAGGGTGCGGCGCCGGTGGCGGCCGGTCCGCCGGGGCTGCTCGCCGCCGGGCTCGGACGGCCGCCGGCGGCCGTCCCGGTGGCGGGCCAGAGGGCGGGTGCGGCGATCCAGGTCAGGGCGAAGGCCGCGGCGGCGCTGCCGGTGCCGACGACGGCGAGTCGGCGGCGGGCTCCGGTGGTCATGGCGGTGCCGCCCGGGCGTCGTACGAGGTCTGTCATCAACCGATCCTGAATCCGCCGCAGGTGCTGGAGACGAGCGATCCGTCCGGCCGGATCTTGTAGTAGACCACCGTCCAGTCGCCCTTGAGGTCGAGGGCGGCCGCGCCGGGGAAGTCCTCGGGGTACGCGGCGAAGCTCTCCGGGGGTTGTCCGCCGTCCGGCCTGCCGACCAGCAGGACCTTGCTGATCTGGGCGGCGGGGTGCTGGTGGGCGGCGGACTGGGCCGGGGTGCGGACCTCGACGACGGTGTACTCGGGTCGGCCGTCCTCGCTCTGCCGGATCGAGCCGAAGAGCCACTTGTGGTTCTCGTCCGGCCCGTGGGGGAACGTCCAGTCGCCGGTGTAGGGGCCTCCGACCGGGGTGCCGTCCCGGGTGGCCGGGTGGTTGCAGCCGTCGCTGGCGAAGACGTACGCGAGGTCGCGGTCGACGGCGGGGACGCGGTCGGGGGTGACCGGGCCGGGGCGGCCGTCGGCGCCGATCAGGGGTGCGGCCGTCGTCGCCGACTGCGAGGGCTTCGTCGGGGCCGTGGCACCCGGGGAGGCGGCGGAGGTCGCGCCGGTGGTCACGGCGGAGGTGGCGCCGGTGGTCACGGCGGGGGCGCCGGCCGCGGCGGGCGGCAGCCGTCCGGCGGCCAGCGAGAGGACGAGGGCGAGGGCCGCGCCGAGGACGGCCGAGGTGCCGCCGACGGCCGCGGTCAGCCGGACGGGCGGGCGGACCCGGACCGTCCCTGGCACACCGGCCGGGGCACCGTCCGGGGCGGTCGTGCCGGCGGATCCGGTGAGCTCGCGGTAGACCGGGTCGTCGACCAGTGAGCCGTCGACGTCCAGTTCGCGGACGATGTCGGCGGCGGTCGGCCGGTCGGCGGGCTCGCGGGCGGCGCAGCGCCGCAGCAGGGCGGCGAACTCCGGCTCCACGCCGTCCAGGTCGAGTCCGCCGGCGACGGCCTGGTAGAGCAGGGCGGGTGCGCCGTGCCCGGCGAACGGGGGCCGGCGGGTCGCGGCGAACGCGGCCGTGCCGGCGAGGGCGAAGACGTCGGCGGGCGGGCCGCCGCGCTCGCGGCCGGAGAGCACCTCGGGCGCGAGGTAGCCGAGGGTGCCGGCGATCCGCTGCGGGTCGCCGGTCGCGGTGTGGGCCGGGCTGCGGGCGATGCCGAAGTCGATCAGGCGCGGGCCGTCGGCGGCGAGGACGACGTTGGAGGGCTTCAGGTCGCGGTGCAGCACCCCCTGGCGGTGCGCGTCGGCGACCGCCTCGGCGAGTGCGGCGAGCAGCCGCCGGCAGGTCGCGGCCGGCAGCGGCCGCCCGTACGAGGCGACCGCGGCGGCCAGGGTGGGGCCGGCGAGGTACTCGGTGGCGAGCCAGTACGGGGCGTGCTCCGTCTCGGCGTCGACCAGCGCGGCGGAGAAGGCGCTGCGCATCCCGCGGACGACCGCGACCTCGCGGCGGAACCGGGGCAGTGCCTCCGGGTCGTCCTGCAGGTCCGGGTGGACGATCTTCAGTGCCACCTGGCGGCCGCCGGGCGACCTGGCCAGGAAGACCTCGCCCATGCCGCCGGCACCGAGCGGGCGCAGCACCTCGTACTGCCCGATCCGGCGGGGGCCTCCCCCGCGGAACTCCTGCATGGCGCGGCGGCCCCCACCTGTCGTCGTCCTGCCCGTTGCCGGTCGGCCGCACGGGCGGCCGGGCGACAGTATGCCGTCGGGCGGTCACGCGTGGTGGCCGCTCCGGACAAGTCGTGCCGGATCCGCCGACGGGGCGTCGGGCCGCGCGCGGGCCGGTACCGTGCCTGCATGCAGACCAGGCCGACCCTGCCCGGCGCCGCCGTCCTCCTGCGCCCGGCGACCCCCGCCGACGTGCCCGCGCTGGCCGGGATCCGGGCCACGCCCGAGGTGCGGGCCCGCTGGCGCGGCGGGCCCGACATGGCTGCCGAGGTGCGGTCGGACCTCGCCGACGAGCGGACGCCGGTGCTGGCGGTGGAGTACCGCGGGCAGGTGGTCGGCGCGATCCAGTGGCACGAGGAGGAGGAACCGGACTACCGGCACGCCGGCATCGACGTGTACCTCGACCCCGCGGTGCACGGCCGCGGGCTCGGCACCGACGCGGTGCGGACCCTCGCCCGCTACCTGGTCGCGGAACTCGGCCACCACCGGCTGGTGATCGACCCGGCCGCCGACAACGCCCCCGCCATCGCCTGCTACCGCAAGGTCGGCTTCCGTCCGGTCGGGGTGATGCGGCAGTACGAGCGCGGCACCGACGGCACCTGGCACGACGGTCTGCTGATGGACCTGCTGGCCGGGGACCTCGCCGTGGTCGACCGGCCGTCGCCCGGGCGGCGCACCGCGGCGCGGGCGGCCCTGCGGCGGCTCAGGCTCCGGCGGCGGGCCCGGGGCTGACGCCGCGGCGGCCCGCGGCGGGCCGCCGGTGCCCGGCCCCGGGTGCGGGCGGGACGGCGGTCAAGGCCGGACGTCGGCGACGGCCTCGGCCAGCAGCCGGGCCGCCCGGGCCAGCCGGCGTTCCGGCAGTGCGGCGTAGCCGAGCACGAGGGCGGGCGGGCCGGCGGCGGTGAGGCGGGTGGGGGCGACCGGTTCGACCCGGACGCCGCGGGCGGCGGCGGCCCCGACCACGGGCCGTTCGGCGCAGCCGGGCGGCAGGTCGAGGTACAGGTGCAGGCCGGCGGCCACACCGCGGACGGCGGCGTCCGGCAGGTGCCGGGCGAGCGCCTCGGCCAGGGCGTCGCGGCGGGCGCGGTAGCGGACGCGGACGGCCCGCAGGTGCCGGTCGTGGCCGCCGTCGGCGAGCAGCCGGGCGAAGGCCAGCTGGTCGAGGGCGGAGCAGCCGAGGTCGCTGTACTGCTTGTCGGTACGGAACTCCTCGACCATCGGTTCCGGCAGAACGGCCCAGCCGAGCCGCAGGCCCGGTGCCAGCGACTTGCTGAGCGAGCCGAGGTGGACGACGAGGTCGGGGGCGAGCCCCTGCAGGCAGCCGACGGGCTCGCGGTCGTAGCGGAACTCGGCGTCGTAGTCGTCCTCGACCACGACGGCGCCGGTGCGGCGGGCCCAGGCGATCAGGGCGGCCCGGCGTTCGGGGGCGAGCACCACGCCGGTCGGGTACTGGTGGGCGGGGGTGACGAGGACGGCGCGCAGGCCCGTCCGGGCGAGCGCGTCGACGTCGAGGCCGTGCTCGTCGACGGGGACGCCCACCGGATCGAGGCCGTGGGCGCGCAGCAGGCCGAAGGTGCCGGGCGAGCCCGGGTCCTCGACGGCGATGGCGCGGTGGCCGTGCCGGACGAGCTGACGGGCTGCCAGGGCGAGCCCCTGGGCGACGCCGCCGACCACGGTGAGGCGCCCCGGGTCGGCGGCGGCGGCCCGTACCCGGCCGAGGTGGGCGGCGAGTTCGGCGCGCAGTGCGGGCTGACCGGCGGGGTCGCCGTAGCCGAGGGCGGCGTGTTCGGCGGAGGCGAGGGCCCGGCGCTGCGCGGCCTGCCAGGCGGCCCGCGGGAAGAGCGAGAGGTCGGGGGTGCCGGGCCTGAGGTCGTGGCGGACGGCGGGGGCGGCCGGGCCAGGCGGTGCCGCGGGCGGCGGCGGGGCGATGCCGTCGGCGACCCGGGTGCCGGAGCCGGGCCTGCTCACCAGGTAGCCCTCGGCCACGAGTTGGGCGTAGGCCTCGACCACGGTGCCGCGGGCGACGCCGAGGTCCCGGGCGAGCGCGCGGGTGGCGGGCAGCCGTCCGCCTGCGGGCGGGCGGCCCTGACGGACGGCCTCGCGCAGGGCGGCGGTGAGCCGGGCGGTCAGGCCGCTTCCGGACGGGTCGAACAGCAGCAGGAGTTCGGTCAAGGGGCCACCTCCGTGTCGCGAGGTTACCCGGGCCCGGCGGCGCGAAGTGGTCCACGGTCGGGGTGCACGGGTGGACCTGGGCGGCGGACCACCCGGCTCCTAGCGTGGGCGTCATGCCTCTCTCCCCCACCGCCTCGGGCGGTCTGCGCGGCGCGGCCGCGATGACGATGCTCGGCTGCTCGACCGGTGTGAGCGCGGCGTTCGCCGGCTACCCGCTGCTGGGCGGGCAGGCGTTGCGCTACCTGCTCGCGGCCGGGCTGCTGGTGCCCCTCGCGCTGCGGGCGGCGGGCGGCGCACCGCGGCCCACCGCACGCGAATGGGGGCGGCTGGCGCTGCTCGCGGCGACCGGCCTGGTCGGCTTCAACGTGCTGCTGCTGCAGGCGCTGCGGCACTCCGGGCCGGCCGCGGTGGGCAGTGTGGTCGGGGCCGCGCCGCTGCTGATGGCGGTGCTCGGGCCGCTGCTCGCCGGGCGCCGGCCGCAGCGGCGGGCGGTCGTGGCGGCGGGGGTGGTCGCGGCCGGGGCGGCGGCAGCACAGGGGTTCGGGGCGGGGGACGCGGTCGGCACGGTCCTCGCCCTGGGCACGCTCGGCTGCGAGGTGGGGTTCTCGCTGCTCGCCGTTCCGCTGCTGCCGCGGCTCGGGCCCGTCGGGGTGTCGGCCTGGGTGACGGTGCTGGCGGTGCCGATGTTCGCCGGGGCGGCGGCCTTCCTGGACGGGCGGGCGGCGCTGCGGGTGCCGGACGCCGCGGAGCTGGCCGCGCTGCTCTACCTGGCGGTGCCGATGACCTGCGTGGCCTTCCTGCTCTGGTACCGGGCGCTGGAGCTGCTCGGGCCGGAGCGGGCGGGCCTGTTCGCGGGTCTGGTGCCGATCACCGCCGCGCTCTCCGGGGCCGTGCTCGGCGAGGGGGTGCCGCGGCCCGGCGAGTTGCTGGGGGCGGTGCTGGTCGGCGCCGGGGTCTGCCTCGGCCTGCGTGCCCGCCGGCCGGGGCGGCCCTCCCCCGCGCTCCGGTCCGGGCCGGCGGAGGGCGCCGGGCCCGCGGCGGCCCCGGCCCGGCACGCGGCCGGGCCCGCCGCGCGGTGAGGACGGCCCCGGGACGGCACGGCGGAGGATTCCGGTCGGGTACGGCGGAAACGGGGTGCGGGACGGCCGGACGGCGGGTCAGAATGCCGGAATGCTCTCCGACCACTGGCCGCTGCTGGGGCTGCGGCTGCGCACCGACCGACTCGAACTGCGGCTGCCCTCGGACGAGGAGCTCGCCGACCTGGGCGACGTGGCCGCGGCCGGCGTCCACGAGCCGGACCGGATGCCGTTCCTGAGCGGCTGGACGGACGTGCCCCCGGCGCAGCGCGCCCGAGCCGTGGTGCAGCAGCACTGGCTGCGGCGCGGCACCTGGTCGCCGGCCGACTGGGCGCTGACGCTGGTGGTGTTCGACGAGGGCCGGCCGGTCGGCGTGCAGACCGTGAGCGCCAAGGGCTTCGCCGTCACCCGCGAGGTGCGCACCGGGTCCTGGCTCGGCCTGGCCCACCAGGGCCACGGCTTCGGCCGGGAGATGCGGGCGGCCGTGCTGCACCTGGCCTTCTCGGGGCTGGGGGCGGAGGAGGCGACCTCGGCGGCGTTCACCGACAACCCGGCCTCGCTGGCGGTCTCGGCCCGGCTGGGCTACCGGCCGGACGGCATCCAGCGGGACGACGTGCAGGGCCGGCCGCGGGTGTCGCAGCGGCTGCGGCTGAGCCGCGCCGACTGGGAGCGGGCGGACCGTCCGGCGGTCGAGCTGGGCGGGCTCGGGCCCTGCCTGCCCGAGTTCGGGCTCGCCCCACTGGAGTGAAGCGGCACCGAGCGTCCGTTGTCGCAACGACGAGCAACCCTGGAGACGGTGAACCCGGCATGCTGAACCCCGATCTGGTCGACCGGTACCTGCGGCGGCTCGGCCTGCCGCGCCCGGCGGCACCGACCGCCGACGCGCTGGCGGCCCTGCACCGCGCCCACGTCGAGCGGGTGCCGTACGAGGACCTGGAGATCCAGCTGGGCCGTCCGACGGCGGTCGACCCGGTCGAGTCCGCGGAGCGGATCGTGCGCGGCCGCGGCGGCTACTGCTTCCACCTCAACGGCGCGTTCTCGGCGCTGCTGCAGGCGTTGGGCTTCGACGCCACCCGGCACGTGGCCGGCGTGCAGCGGCACGTCGACGAGGAACCGGTCGGCGCGGCGGGCAACCACATGGCGCTCACCGTCCGCACCGCCGAGGGCGCGTGGCTGGCGGACGTCGGCCTCGGTGACGGCCTGTACGAGCCGCTGCCGCTGCGGACGGGCACGCACCGGCAGGGCGCGCTGCGGTTCGGCGTGGCGCCGTCCGCGGTGGTGCCGGGCGGCTGGCGGCTGGAGCACGACCCGCAGGGCTCGTTCCGGGGCATGGAGTTCTCGCCCGTCCCGGCCGGGCCGGAGGACTTCGTCCGCGAGCACGTCCGGCTGTCGACCTCGCCGGAGTCCTCCTTCGTCCAGGTCTTCTGCACGATGCGGCGCGGCGCCGACGGCTTCGAGGCGCTGCGCGGCTGCCTGTTGGTGCGGGTCGGCGCGGCGGGCCGCGAGGACCGCGAGGTCACCGACGAGCAGGAGTGGTTCGGCCTGCTCACCGGGCACTTCGGGATGGACCTGTCGGACGTCCCCGCCGAGCGGCGGGCCGCGCTCTGGCAGCGGGTGCACGGCGCCCACCTGGCCTGGCGGGCCGCCGAGGCGGCGAAGACGGAGGCGGCGGAGTCGGGGGCGGCCGGTGCGTAGCGCTCCCGTCACCCCGGCCTGCGACCGGATCCGCTGGGTGGAACTGCCCGGCACCGGCCCGGCCCGGGTCTTCGTGCACGGCCTCGGTGCCTCCTCCCCCGCGTACTTCACCGAGGCGGCGCTGCATCCGCTGCTCGCCGGGCGCCGCTCGCTGCTGGTGGACCTGCTGGGCTTCGGCCTCAGCGACCGCCCGGAGGACTTCGGCTACACGCTGGAGGAGCACGCCGACGCGCTGGCCGCCGCCGTGCGCGCGGCCGGGGCGGACGGCGCCGAACTGGTCGGGCACTCCATGGGCGGTGCCGTCGCGATCGTGCTGGCGGCCCGCCATCCGGCGCTGGTGTCCCGGCTGGTGCTGGTGGACGCCAACCTCGACCCGGTGCCGCTGCCCGGTCCGCCCGGCGGCGGCAGCAGCGGCCTCGCCTCCTTCACCGAGGAGGAGTTCCTGGCGGGTGCCTGGCGGCAGGTCCGCGACGGGGTCGGCCCGCACTGGTGGTCGACGATGCGGCTGGCCGGGCGGACGGCCCTGCACCGCAGCGCCGTCCACCTCGTCCGCGCGACCGTGCCCACCATGCGCGAGCTGCTGATCGGTCTGCCGCAGCCGCGGACCTTCCTCCACCCGGCGGCGGACGGCCCGCCGGACGGCGCCGCGGGGCTGGCGGCGGCCGGGGTGCGGCTGGTCGCCGTCCCGGACTGCGGCCACAACGTCATGCTCGACAACCCGGACGGCTTCGCCCGGGCCGTGGCCGCGGCGCACTGACGGGACGTCGGCCGCCGGGCCGGACCCTGGCGCGTCCCGCCGCGGACGTGCCAGGGTCGGGGGCATGCGATACATCATCATCGGCGCCGGTGCGGTCGGCGGGACGGTCGGCGGGCGGCTCCACGAGGGCGGGCACGAGGTGGTGCTGGTCGCCCGCGGCGCCCACCTGGCGGCGCTGCGCAAGGACGGCCTGCACCTGACCACCCCGGAGGGCGGCCGCACCCTGCCCGTCCCGGCCGTCGGCGGGCCCGATGAGCTGGACCTGCGGCCCGGTGACGTGCTGGTGCTGGCCGTGAAGACGCAGCACTCGCTGCCGCTGCTGGACGCGTGGGCGGCCCGTCCGGTGGCCGGCGGCGGCACCGCGGGCGAGCTGCTGCCGCTGCTCTGCGCGCAGAACGGCGTCGAGAACGAGCGCCTCGCGCTGCGCCGCTTCCGCCACGTGTACGGGGTGTGCGTCTGGCTGCCCTCCTCCCACCTGGAGCCGGGCCGGGTCCTCGCCCAGGGCAGCCCGGTCAGCGGTGTGCTGCACATCGGCCGCTTCCCGCACGGCAGCGACGGCACGGCCGAGCGGATCGCCGCGGACCTCGCCGGCTCGCACGTCGGTGCCCGGGCGAGCGCGGACGTGATGCGCTGGAAGTACGCGAAGCTGCTCGGCAACCTGAACAACGCCCTGGAGGCCGTGGGCGGCCCGGTCGACGGCGAGCTGCGGCTGGAGCTGGCCCGGCGGACGGTCGCCGAGGGCGAGGCGGTGCTCGACGCCGCCGGGATCGGCCGGGCCGGCCTCGAGGAACGGCGGGCCGCCTGGTCGGACCGGTTCACCCTGGTGCCGACCGACGGGGAGAACCGGCGCGGCGGCTCGTCCTGGCAGAGCCTGGCCCGCGGCGCCGGCGACATCGAGGCGGACCACCTCAACGGCGAGATCGTGCTGCTCGGCCGGCTGCACGGGGTGCCGACCCCGCTGAACGCCGCGCTGCAGCAGCTGGCCGACGCCTTCGCCCGCGAGGGCCGCGCGCCCGGCAGCCTGCCGGAGGCGGAGCTGGCGGCCCTGCTGGAGGCGTGAGCGCCGCGGCGCTGGAGACGTGACCACGGAGACGTGAGCGCCGCGGCCGGGCCGCGGCGGCTCAGAGCACCGGGTCGTCCGGCCCGTACGGGCGCAGCCGCAGCGTCCGGGCGTCCGCCTCGCGGATCTCCGCGGCGCGGGCGCACAGCTTCTCCAGGTCGTCGCGTCCGGCGTGCACGAACCGGCCGTGCAGGGCGTCGAAGCGGCCGCGGGCGGCGTCCACCGCGACGGCCACCATGTACGCGACGGAGCCCCAGTCCTTCTTGTCGGCGAACATCGGCATGGCGGCGGTCATGTCGGTGCGGACGGCGCCGGGGCTGATGTCGAGGACGACCACGTGGTGCTCGGCGAGCGAGTCGGCGATGTTGTCGGAGAGCTTGAGCAGGGCGGCCTTGGAGGTGGCGTAGGCGGTGTAGACGCCGTCGGGGCGCAGCGCGAAGCCGGAGTTCATGTTGATCACCCGGCCGCCACCGCGTTCGACCATGCCGGGCAGGACGCTGCGCAGCAGGTTGAACGGGCCGCGCAGGTTGGTCTCCAGGACGTGCCACCACTGGTTGGGGTCGGCCTCCCAGAGCGGCACCTCGACGTGGTCGATCTCGCCCGCGTTGTTGACCAGCAGGTCGATCGGGCCGAGGTCGCGCTCGACGGTGCGCACCGCCTCGCGGACGTTGCCGGGCCGGGTGACGTCGGCGCTGACGGCGACCCCGCGGGAGCCGTGCCTGACGCACTCGCGCAGCGTCTCGGTGAGCGTGGCGTGGGTGCGGCCGACCAGGCCGACCATCATGCCCTCGGCGGCCAGGCCGATCGCGATCTCCCGGCCGATGCCGCGGCCCGCCCCGGTGACCAGGCCGACCTGGCCGGCGAGCGATCCCGTCCCCATTGCGTGCTCCCTCCTGCGGCTGCCACCGCATTCTGGTCCGGCCGGGCCGCGCTGCCGGGCCGCCCGGCCGGACCGGCGCCCCGGGTCATCCGAACGGCCCAGCGCCACCGTCCGGCCCCCGGGAGTAGTACGGTCGACCAGGACACGCGTGCGGGGCCCACCGAGCCCCTGCGCCGGGCCGCTGAACAGCACCTCGCCGGGCAACCCCCGGCACCACCGTGAAGGGCAACTGAGTGAGTGACATCGCGCGCGTCGGAGTGATCGGCTGCGGCCTCATGGGGTCGGGCATCGCCGAGGTCTTCGCCCGTTCCGGTCTGGACGTCCTCGTCTCCGAGGCGACCGGCGAGGCCCTGGAGCTCGGCCGCACCCGGCTGACCAACTCGCTGGAGACCGCCGTCAAGCGCGGCAAGCTGAGCGAGGAGGATCGGGACGACGCGCTCGGCCGCCTCTCGTTCACCACCGACCTCGCCGACTTCGCCGACCGCGACCTGGTGGTCGAGGCGGTCGCCGAGCGCGAGGACATCAAGGTGCAGATCTTCGAGACGCTGGACCGCGTGGTCGAGCGCCGGGACGCGATCCTGGCCTCCAACACCTCGTCCATCCCGATCGTGAAGCTGGCCGCCGCCACCACCCGCCCCGAGCAGGTCATCGGCCTGCACTTCTTCAACCCGGCGCCGGTGCAGAAGCTGGTCGAGGTGATCCCGACCCTGACCACCTCGGCCGAGACCACCGCGCGGGTGGAGGAGTTCGCGGTGCAGGCGCTCGGCAAGGAGCCGATCCGGGCCCGCGACCGGGCCGGCTTCGTGGTGAACGCCCTGCTGGTGCCGTACCTGCTCTCGGCGGTCCGCATGTTCGAGTCGGGGGTGGCCACCGCCGCCGACATCGACAAGGGCATGGAGGCCGGCTGCGCCCACCCGATGGGGCCGCTGCGGCTGTGCGACCTGATCGGCCTGGACACCATCGTGTCGATCGCCGACTCGATGTACGACGAGTACAAGGAGCCGCTGTACGCGGCGCCGCCGCTGCTGTCCCGGATGGTCGACGCGGGCCTGCTGGGCCGCAAGTCCGGCCGCGGCTTCTACGACTACACCGCCTGACCCGTCCCGACCCGCGGCGCCCCGCCGGGGGCGGCCCCTCCGGGCGGGGCGCCGCACCCCGCACCACCGTCCCCAGCCGACCGAGCAGCTCACCACAGGGGTAGTCCAGTTGAACGGGATCAGCGTCGCGCGCGAGGTCCTCGTCACCGCCCGCCGCCGGCGTCTGCTGGCCGCCATCCGGGAGGAGGGCGGCCGCTGGGACTGGCGGCGGGCCGAGGCGCAGTACGACACCTCCCCGGAGCCGCACATCATCCGGCGCGACCTGATGGAGCTGTGCCGCTCCGGCGACCTCGTCCGGGTCGGGCTGGGCGAGTACGAGGCCGCTCCCGCCGGGTGACCCCCGCCGACAGTCGGGACTGCGCCACTCCCGTGGCACAGCGCCGTCACAGCATGGTCACAGGCCTCGGCATACGGTGATCGTTCTGACACGGTGATGACATGCGAACTCGAATGATCGTCACCACCCTCACCGCCGCTGCCGCCCTGTCCCTGTCCCTCACCGCGTGCAGCAGCGACGGCGGCGGCACCGCCGCGCCGGCGAAGTCCTCCGCCGCCACCACGGCGGCCCCGGCCGCCAGCACCCCGGCCTCGGCCGACAGCGCGGCCCCGGCGGCGTCCACCGCCGCCCCGACCGCGCCCACCAAGGCGGCCGGCACCGCCGACCCGACCCAGCTGGCCAAGGAACTGGCGATGGTCGCCGGCCTGAAGCAGATCGACCCGAAGCTGGCCGCGGACAACCAGAAGACCGTCGCCGCCGCGCAGCAGACCTGCACGGACATCAAGGCCGGCAAGGACGACGCGACGGTGGCGAAGAACACCACCACCTACTTCGCGGCGACCGGCGCGAAGGTGACCGACCAGCAGGGCCAGATGATCGCGGTGATCGTCAAGGCGGCGCTGTGCCCGTGACCCGGCGGGCACGGTAGGCGCGGCGGACGTGACGGGGCCCGGGAGCGGTATCCAGCTCCCGGGCCCCTGAGGTGCCACCCAATTGCGCGCACCGGCACGTTTAAGGCTGCGGATCATCTTCAGAGCCTCGTGTTCTGCCTTTGAACTACCGTGCCACGGTGAGAGGCACAGGCGGGACTTGAACCCGCATCCGAGGCTTTCCGTCCGCAGCCGTTCGATCCGGTGCTCGGCGGCGAATGCTGAGACATGAGCGAGAGTCTGAGTTTCAGGGGGCTGCCTCTGCCGTTTGGGCCACCCCGGCGCGTGGTGCCGGGGGGAGGAATCGAACCTCCACTGTCACCCCTGTGTCAGCTTCACTTTCAGTGTCAGCTTCTGCGCTGTCGCGCACCCCTCCGCTCAAAGAGGGGGATCGTGGGTCCGGCCTACTGGCCGAACAGGTAGCCGAAGACGGCGTCGCCGACGCGCTTGTCGACGACCTCCGCCGCGTTGGCCTCCTCGCGGGCGAACTGCACGGCCTGCTGCAGCCTCTCGACCCGCTGGACGAGTTCGTTGACCCGCCGGGCCGGCAGCGCACCGGAGAACTTGACGGTCGTCCAGTACCCGACCGCGATGTCCTCGTAGTACACCTCGACCTGGGCCGGGTGCTTCTCGGTGGCCTCCGCCTTCACGTGGTTGCGGGGGACCTTCTTCGTCCGGATGGTGCGCACCGGCTCGGTCTTCCACGCGTCGGTGGAGGCGTCCGGCGTCCAGGACTCGGAGGCGTCCAGCACCGGCAGCTTGCGGACGAAGGTGTAGAGGTCGGTGAGCTGCTTCTCCAGGAAGAGCAGGTAGGTGACCGGCACGTCGGTCAGCAGCGGCCGGCCGTCGACCACGACGTCCGCGCGGGCGGCGCAGTTGGCGTGGTCCTTGGTGGCGGTCACGTCGAACAGCCGGGTGAGCGAGGCGGCGGTGTCGCGCAGGATGTCCTCGGCGCGCACCTGCACGCGGGTGGACTCCGGCGGGAGCTGCTCGCCCTCCTCGTCCTTGGGCTGGTACGTGCGGGAGATCCCGGCGAGCAGGGCGGGCTTCTGCAGGCCGTGGTGGGCCGTCGTCAGCTCCTGGAAGGACTTGGACTTGACGCCCTTTTCGACCGCGATGATCTGGTTGAGTTTCGCCACGGACGGGAGGCTAACAGCGGCCCGTCCGCTCTGTCGTGCGAATTACCGCGGCCCGGGGACGGGGGTCGGGGGACCGTCCCCGGGCCCGGCGCGGCGTCAGCCGTTGATCTGGTAGCTGTCGCCGTAGACCTTCCACTTCAGCGGGGTGGCGAGGTCGAAGTTGCGGTCCTTGACCCACACCCGCTGGGCGGTGTCGACGCGGCTGGTGTCGGAGTGCGCCTCCTCCTTCTTCATGACGACCTTGCGGGCGTCCAGGAAGGCGTTGAGGTAGGTGGCCTCGTCACCGCCCTGGGCCGGGGTCTTGGCCTTCTTCATGGCGGCCTTGCGGATGCCGCCGAAGCTGTCGCCGCTGCTGCCCGGGCCGTGCATCACGATGGCGTCGTAGTAGGCGAACTGGCCGAGCGCCCGCAGGCCGTCGGCCTTGGCCTGCTGCACGGCCGGGTTGAAGTAGACGCGGTCCCGCTCGTCGTTCTGGGCCTGCTGGAAGACGCCGTCCTTGGCCGCGGTCGCCCAGTCCTTGGTGAAGGCGGTGCCGAGGCCGCTGTGCGAGTCGGTGCCGTTCACCTTGCGCAGCGCGGGCAGGTACTTGGCCAGGACGTTGCCGGGCTTGAGGTCGGTGTAGTGCTCGACCAGGTCCAGCATGTCGCCGGTGCCGGAGCAGAAGCCGATGATGCCGGCCGTGTAGCCGCGGCCGTCGCCGATGTCCTCGATGTACTTGTACTGGGCCTTCCAGTCCAGCGAGGAGTTCTCCGCGCTGGAGACGATCTGCATCGCGATGTCCTTCTTGTGGGCGTCGTCCAGGCCGACCGACGCGGCACTGACCACGGACGCGCCGGCGCCGTCGGCGCCGATCGTCACGGTGGCGACGGTCAGCGGGACGGCGGCGAGCAGCACGGCGAGTGCGGTGCGGCCGGCCCGGCTGCGGGCCCGGTGGGAACGGACGTCGGTGCGGGCGGTGCGGGACTGTGCAGGCATCTGGTGCTCCGTCGGTCGACTCGCGCGCAGGCATGGGGATGCCCGGGGCGCTCCGGTTAGGAAACTTTCCTAACAGGGATTGAAGCGGCCATGGCATTCAACCCGCAAGAGGGCCGGACCAACCTGCACGCAGCCTTAAGGCCCACCTAACGTTCGCCAACTCGCCGTGCCCGCAAGGCGACCGGTGACCCCGGCCGGAAACGCCGACGGGCCCCGCCCCGGACGCGGAGTCCGGAACGGGGCCCGTCGGGCCGGGGGCGTCAGACGCCGCGCAGCACCGCGCCGGTGCGCTCGGCCGCGGCCGCGACGGCCGACTCACGGGCGGCCGAGGCCTCGTCCGCGGTCAGCGTGCGGTCGGCCGCGCGGAAGCGCAGCGTGTACGCCAGCGACTTCTTGCCCTCGCCGGCCTGCTCGCCGGTGAAGACGTCGAACAGCCGGACCGACTCCAGCAGGGCGCCGGCGCCCTCGCGCAGCGCGGCCTCGACCTCGGCGGCCGGCACCCCGCCGTCCACGATCAGCGCGACGTCCTGGGTGGCCACCGGGTAGGCGGACACGGCCGGGCCGCTCACCTGCTGCACGCCGTCGGCGAGCAGCAGGTCCAGGTCGATCTCCATCGCGCTGGTGCGCTCGGGCAGGTGCAGCGCCTTGACGACGCGCGGGTGCAGCTCACCGGCGTGGCCGACCACCCGGTCGCCCACCAGCAGCTCGGCGCAGCGGCCGGGGTGCCAGGGGGCGCGCTGCGCCTGCCGGACGGTCAGCTCCAGGTTGGCCGCGCGGGCGACGGCGCGGGCCGCCTCGACCGCGTCCGCCCAGCCGGACGGCACGCCCTTGCTCCACCAGCCGGACGGCTGGCGCTCGCCGGCCAGCGCGACGGCGACCCGGCGCGGCTGGTCCGGCAGCGCGGCGTTGAGCTCGGCGAGCTCCTGCTCGGTCGGCCGGCGCTCCACCGAGAGCCGCGGCGCGACCTTGAGCTCGGCCTTCGGCAGGAAGACCGTGCCGGTCTCGAACAGCGCCAGGTCGGTGTTGCCGCGGCCGACGTTGCGGCGCAGCGCGCCGAGCAGGCCCGGCAGCAGCGTGGTGCGCAGCGCCGGCTCCTCGTCGTTGAGCGGGTTGACCAGCTTGACGGTGCGGCGGCGCTCGTCGTCCTTCTCCAGGCCGAGCCCGTCGAACGCGGCCTCGCCGATGAACGGGTAGGCGTTGATCTCGACGTAGCCGGCACCGGCCAGCGCCACGCCCACCCGGCGGTGGAAGCGCTGCGCCTCGGTCAGACCGCGGCCCGGCGGCACGTTGGGCATCCGGGCGGGCACGTTGTCGTAGCCCTCCAGCCGGATGACCTCCTCCGCGAGGTCGTACGGGTCGGTGAGGTCGGGGCGCCAGCTCGGCGGGGTGACCTCCAGGACGTCGGCGCCGACCACGGTGCAGCCGATCTCCTGCAGGCGGCGGGTGACGGTCTCGCGGCCGTACCCGGTGCCCGCCACCCGGTCCGGGAGGTCCGCGGCGATGGCGATGGTGCGCACCGGGCGCGGGGCCGCGATGTCGGTGACACCGGCCTCGGCGGTGCCGCCGGCGATCAGCACCAGCAGGTCGACGGCGCGCTGCGCGGCGGCGCGGGCGGCCTCCGGGTCGACGCCGCGCTCGAAGCGCTTGGACGCCTCGGAGGGCAGCTTGTGGCGCTTGGCGGTGCGGGCCACGCTGATCGGGTCGAAGTGGGCGGCCTCGATGACGACCTCGGTGGAGCCGGCGACCTCGCCGGTCTCCGGGTCGAGGACGGGGTCGAGGATCTCGGTGGTGGCGCCGCCCATGACGCCGGCCAGGCCGATCGGGCCGGAGTCGTCGCAGATCAGCAGGTCCTCGGCGGACAGCTTGCGCTTGACGCCGTCCAGCGTGGTGAGGGTCTCGCCCTCCTCCGCGCGGCGGACCAGGATCGCGCCCCGGACGCGGTTCCGGTCGTAGGCGTGCAGCGGCTGGCCGACCTCGAGCATCACGTAGTTGGTGATGTCGACGGTCAGCGAGATCGGGCGGATGCCCGACTTCTGCAGGCGGCGCTGCAGCCAGATCGGCGACTTCGCGGCCGGCTCGACACCGGTGACGGTGCGGGCGACGAAGCGGTCGCAGCCGGCCGGGTCGGCGACCTTGACCGGGTAGCCGAAGGCGTTGGCCGGGGGCACGTCGAGCAGCGCCGGGTCGGCCAGCGGCAGGCCGTACGCGGCGGCGGCCTCGCGGGCGACGCCGCGCATGGACAGGCAGTAGCCGCGGTCCGGGGTGACGGCGATGTCGAGCACCTCGTCGACCAGCTGCAGCAGCTCGATCGCGTCGGTGCCGGGCTCCAGGTGCGACTCCAGCACCAGGATGCCGTTGTGGTCGTCGCCCATGCCGAGCTCGCGGGCGGAGCAGATCATGCCGGCCGAGGTGTGGCCGTAGGTCTGCCGGGCGGCGATCGGGAAGGGACCGGGCAGCACGGCGCCCGGGAGCACCACGACGACCTTGTCGCCGACCCGGAAGTTGGTCGCACCGCAGACGATCTCCTGCGGCTCGCCGGTGCCGTTCGCGTCGCCCACGTTGACGAAGCAGTGCCGGATCGGCTTCTTGAAGCCGGACAGCTCCTCGACGGAGAGCACCTCGCCGACCACCAGCGGGCCCTTGAGGTCGCCGCCGAGCTGCTCGACGGTCTCGACCTCCAGGCCCGCCCGGACGAGCCGGGCCGCCACGTCGCGGCCGGTCTCGCCCGCCGGCAGGTCGACGTACTCGCGCAGCCAGGAAAGCGGGACGCGCATCAGATCTCCATCCCGAACGGGAGGGTGAAGCGGACGTCACCCTCGACCATGTCGCGCATGTCGGCGACGTTGTGGCGGTTCATCAGGATTCGCTCCAGGCCGAGACCGAAGGCGAACCCGCTGTAGCGGTTGGGGTCGACACCGGCGGCGACCAGCACCCGCGGGTTGACGACACCGCAGCCGCCGAGCTCGATCCAGCCCTCGGAGGAGCAGGTGCGGCAGGGGCGGTCCGGGTTGCCGACGCTCTCACCGCGGCAGACGAAGCACTGCAGGTCCACCTCGGCGCTCGGCTCGGTGAACGGGAAGTACGAGGGGCGCCAGCGCAGTTCGAGGTGGCCGCCGATCAGCTTCTCGACCAGCACCTCGATGGTGCCCTTGAGGTCGGCGAAGGTGATGCCCTCGTCCACCGCGAGGCCCTCGACCTGGCGGAAGACCGGGGTGTGCGTGGCGTCCAGCTCGTCGGTGCGGTACACCCGGCCGGGGCTCACCGCGTACAGCGGCGGCTGGCGGTCGAGCATGGTGCGGATCTGCACCGGGGAGGTCTGGGTGCGCAGCACCACGCCGGAGTCGGCGGAGCCGTCCGGGGCCTGCACGAAGAAGGTGTCCTGCATGGAACGGGCCGGGTGGTCCGGGTGCAGGTTGAGGGCGTCGAAGTTCAGCCACTCCGCCTCGACCTCCGGGCCGGAGGCGACCTCGTAGCCCATGGCCACGAAGGTGTCCTCGATGCGCTCGGCCATGGTGGTCAGCGGGTGCCGGGCGCCGCGCGGTGCGCGGTCGTACGGCAGGGTGACGTCCACCGCCTCCTCGACCAGCACGCGGGCGTCCCGCTCCGCCTCCAGCTCGGTCTGGCGGCGCGCCAGGGCCTGGTTGACGGCCCCGCGGGCCTGGCCGATCAGCTTGCCGGCCGCCGCCTTGGCGTGCGGCGGCAGGGCGCCGATCTCACGGTTGGCGAGCGCGAGCGGCGAACGGTCGCCGGTGTGGGCGACCTTGGCCTGCTTCAGCGCGTCGAGGTCGGCGGCGGCGGCGAACGCGGCGATCGCCTCGTCCCGGGCCTGCTCCACCACCTCGGGCTTGAGGGCCTCGACCTCGACCGGGTCGTACGACTTGTTGGGTGCCGACATCTCTATCTTTCCCGTGCTCCTGCTCGTGAAGTGGATGGCTCGCCCTTGCGCTACGCCCGGCGTGGCCGGAACACGGGCGGCCCCTGACCGGTGCCGGGAGCTGACCGGGAGGGGTGTCCGCGGCACGGCCGCGCAGGGCGTCCCACAACGCCAAAGGTCGAGTGTAGTCGCAGCACGCCGACGGCCGGTTCGCCGTCCGTGGCCGTGCGCGCGAGGAGCCCGCCGGGCGCGGACTACAGCATGAAGTCCGGCACGCCCGCGGGCAGGATAAATCGGAACCGGGCGCCGCCCGAGGGGGCCCGGCTGATCCGGATGACGCCGCCGTGCGCCTCCACGATGCCCTTGACGATGTAGAGGCCGAGACCGGTGCCGCCGCGCTTGGAGCCGCGCCAGAACCGGGTGAAGACGCGCGGCATCGACTCCTCGGGGATGCCGCTGCCTTCGTCGCTCACGGTGACCGCTGTCCCTTCCACCGTCCTCGGCGGGGTGCCCGGATGCTGCCGGCCGGCCGCCTCGACGATCTCGACGGCGGGGGCCACCTCGATGGTGACAGTCCCCTCGCCGTGCCGCACGGCATTTTCCAGCAGGTTGGCCAGCACCTGGTCGATCTTGTCCGGGTCGCCCCACTGCTGGCGCAGGCCGTCGGCGATCCGGATGTCGAAGCGCTCGGCCGGGATGCCGGCCGCCACCTTGCCGTCCACGTGCCGGCGGACGGCCGCCGCCAGGTCGACCACCTGCTTGCGGATCTCCAGCCGGCCCGCGTCGATCCGGGAGATGTCGAGCAGCTCGGCGATCAGCCGGGTGACCCGGTCGGCGTCGGCGTCGACGGTCTCCAGCATCACCCGCTTCTGCCCGTCGTTGAACCGCTCCCACTTGGCCAGCAGGGTCGCCGTGAACCCCTTGACGCTGGTCAGCGGCGAGCGCAGCTCGTGCGCGACGGTGGCGATCAGCTCGGCGTGGCTGCGCTCGGTGCGCCGCCTCGCCTCGGTGCCGCGCAGCGCGACCACCACCCGCTGCACCGGGCCGCCGGGCCGCTCCCGCACGTACCGGGCGGAGACGAGCACCTCGCAGCCGCCGGGCAGCAGCAGGTTCCGCTCGGGCTGGCCGGTGCGCACCGCGAGACCGCCGTACGGGTCGGTGAGCTTCCACCAGCGGCGGCCGTCGAGGTCCTCCAGCGGCAGGGCGTCCTCCAGCGCGGTGCCGAGCACCGCGTCGGGGCGGCGCCCGGTGAGCCGGGCCGCGGCCCGGTTGAAGCAGACCACCCGGCCGTCGCCGTCCGCGACGACCAGGCCGTCGGGCAGGTCGTCCGGGTCCAGCTCCGCCCCGCTGCCGACCATGGGTGTCCTCCCCTGACCCACCACCGTGCTCCCCGCCGAGGCCGACCCTAGCGCTCCTGCGGCCGTGTGCGACACCCTCCGGGCGAGCGCTGCGCACGGGCCGAGGCGTAGAGGCACACGGCGGCGGCCGTGGCCAGGTTGAGGCTCTCGGCGTGTCCGTGGATGGGCACGCGCACCACCTCGTCGGCGAGTGCGCGGGTCTCCTCCGGCAGACCCCAGGCCTCGTTGCCGAACACCCAGGCGACCGGCGCACCGAGGGTGCCCTCGTCGAGCTCCTGGTCGAGGTCGCGCTCGCCCGCGCCGTCCGCCGCCAGCACCCGCACGCCGGCCGCACGCAGCCGGGCGACGGCCTCCTCGATCGGCACCCCGGTGGCGAACGGCAGGTGGAAGAGGCTGCCCACCGAGGCGCGGACGGCCTTCGGGTTGTACAGGTCCACCGAGGCGTCGGTCAGCACCACGGCCTCCGCACCGGCGGCGTCGGCCGTCCTCAGCACGGTGCCGGCGTTGCCGGGGTCGCGGACGTGCGCGAGCACCGCGACCAGCCGCGGCCGGGACTTCAGCACCTCCTCGAAGGGGGTGTCGATGAAGCGGCACAGCGCGACGATGCCCTGCGGGGTGACGGTGTCACAGATCTCCGCGATCACCTCCTCGGTGGCGGTGATCAGCGGCAGCCCGGCCGCGCGGGCGGCGTCCGCGATGTCGGCGTGCCGCTCCAGCGCCTGCGGGGTGAGGTAGACCTCGACCACCGCGTGCTCGGCCGAACCCGGCAGCCGCCCGTACGCCACCGCCTCGCGGACGGCCTGCGGGCCCTCGGCCAGGAAGCGGCGGTCCTTGCCGCGCTGGTTCCGCTTGGCCAGCCGACGTGCGGCGACGACGCGCGGGGAGCGCAGTGAGGTGAGCAGGGGGGTGTCGGTGCTCTGCATGCTCTCGTTCTCTGAGGACTCTGAGGAGGCGTACTCGGTGCGGAGGCGGGTCGGGCCGGCGCCCGGCGGGCCGCACGGCCCGGAATGCGCGTCGGGCCCGCAGGCGGTGTGAACCTGCGGGCCCGAAGAGCTCACCTACTGCGGCATCGCCTGGATCAGGCGGCCTTGGGGGCGTTGACGTCCTCCGGCAGCGCCTTCTGGGCGACCTCGACCAGCACGGCGAACGCGGCGGCGTCGTTGACGGCCAGGTCGGCGAGCATCTTGCGGTCGATCTCGACGCCCGCGGCCTTCAGGCCCTGCACGAAGCGGTTGTAGGTCATGCCGTTGGCACGGGCCGCAGCGTTGATGCGCTGGATCCAGAGCTGACGGAAGTCGCCCTTGCGCTTCTTGCGGTCGTTGAAGTTGTAGACGAGCGAGTGGGTGACCTGCTCCTTGGCCTTGCGGTAAAGGCGGGAGCGCTGGCCGCGGTAACCGCTGGCCCGCTCGAGGATGACCCGGCGCTTCTTGTGGGCGTTGACTGCCCGCTTGACGCGTGCCACTTGATTACTCCTTGGGTTGGACCGCGGATCACTCCTGGCGGTCCGTCAATCGATTGGGTCGGGAAGGATCAGCCGGTCCCGCGGGGGTGCCGCGGGTGGGCGATCACTTGCCCAGAAGCTTCTTGATCTTCTTGGCGTCGCCGGGGGCCATCTCGGCGTTGCCGGCCAGCTTGCGGGTCAGCGTGGAGGGCTTGTGCTCCAGGAGGTGGCGACGGCCGGCACGCTCGCGCAGCACCTTCCCGGAGCCAGTGATCTTGAAGCGCTTGCTGGCGCCGCTGTGCGTCTTCTGCTTCGGCATGTCGCCGTATCTCCTCGTCGGTCCGCCCCGGCCCGCACAGTGCTGTGCGGGCCAGGAGTGGATTGATCTCCCGGCCGGGGCGGGAGCCCCGGCCGATGTGGCCGTCCGCGCGGGAACCGGGCCTTTCGGCTCAGCTCTCCTGCGCGGTGTCGGCCGGCTGCTCGACCTCGGCGGCGGGCGCGTCCTCGACGTCCTCGACGGCGTCCTCGGCCTCGACGGCGTCGACGGCCTCAACGGCGTCCTCGGCCTCGGCGTCCGCGGCAGCACCGGGGGTGCGGCCCTGACGCTCGGCCTTGCGGGCGTCCGCGAGGGCACGCGCCTCGGCCATCGCCTCGGTCTTCTTCTTGTGCGGGCCGAGAACCATGATCATGTTACGGCCGTCCTGCTTGGCCGAGGACTCCACGAAGCCCAGGTCCTGGACGTCCTCCGCGAGGCGCTGCAGCAGTCGGAAGCCCAGCTCGGGGCGGGACTGCTCACGACCGCGGAACATGATCGTGATCTTGACCTTGTCGCCCTGCTTGAGGAACCGGACGACGTGACCCTTCTTGGTGTCATAGTCGTGCGGGTCGATCTTCGGCCGGAGCTTCATCTCCTTGATGACCGTGTGCGCCTGGTTCTTGCGCGCCTCACGGGCCTTCATGGCCGACTCGTACTTGAACTTGCCGTAGTCCATGAGCTTGCACACCGGCGGCCGTGCGGTCGCCGCGACCTCGACCAGGTCGAGGTCGTACTCCTGGGCAAGCTCCAGCGCCTTGGCAAGCGGAACGATGCCGACCTGCTCGCCGCTGGGACCGACGAGTCGCACCTCGGGGACGCGAATCCGGTCGTTGATGCGGGGCTCGGTGCTGATGGGGCCTCCTCGGTTGCACCTTCTTCAGTACGGCCGTCGGGCGGCGGTCGTACGTCGTGGTTTCGACCACTGGGCGGGGCTTCATTCATGCTCCGCTGCCCGAAGGGGCACCGAACGCACGAAAAAAGCCCCGCACGGTACAGGCGGGGCTCCACACAACCGGAGCGTCCTCGGCGGGACGCCACTGGCGAGCGCGCACCTCGCGGTGAGCGTCGCGGACCGGACCCGTCGACCCGGGGGTCGATCGGGTGGGAGACTGTCGCGGTTGCCCTCTCGGGCCTCCTGGGTGGAGCCTCCACTTGCTGGCCGGGCGTCCGTACGGACTCCTGGCCGGTCAGTCTCGAAGCATAGCAGCGTTTGGACGGACACCGTTATTCCGGCCCCGGTCACGCCGCCTTGTACGCTCCCTGTGTACGTCCACCGGCCAGACGGAGTGAGTCACCTTGACCAGCCAGCCCCACGAGCACGACGACGAGCAGGCCGTCGGCTTCGACGACCTCACCCGCGACATCGCCGAGGTCCCGGCGGTCGAGGTGATCACCACCGTCGCCGTCCACCTCATGAGCGCGGCCGCCGTCAAGTGCGGCCTCGCCGAGGGCGGCGAGGCGGACAAGGACCTCGACGAGGCCCGCAAGCTGATCACCGCGCTGGCCGGGCTGGTCACCGCCGGCGCCCCGGAGATCTCCAACTTCCACGCCGCACCGCTCCGGGACGGCCTGCGCTCCCTGCAGCTCGCCTTCCGCGAGGCCTCCGTCGTCCCGGACGCCCCGGGCGCCGGCCCCGGCGAGAAGTTCACCGGCCCGGTCTACTCCTGACCGGAGCCACCCGCCCCGGGTTCCGG
Organism: Streptomyces sp. NRRL B-24484; assembly: GCF_000717715.1. Lineage (GTDB taxonomy): Bacteria > Actinomycetota > Actinomycetes > Streptomycetales > Streptomycetaceae > Kitasatospora. The sequence continues at coordinate 174,333 of NZ_JOAI01000012.1, forward strand.
GGCGACCACTGAGGGGCGCGTGGGGGCACCTCCCGGCCGAAGGCTGGGGGAGAACCGCGAGAGGCGGAAGTGACGGCGTTGCACCTTCCGCTGCGCGCGGCTCCCCGCGCCCCTCGTGGTTCTCCCTACTCCCCCGCGGAGTAGAACGGCTCCTCCGGGAGGTCGGTGCGGAGCACGGCGAGCTGCAGGCCGCGGTCCAGGCGGACCCGGAGGGTGGCGTCGCCGGCGAGCCCCGCGACCAGCCGGTCGACGGCGCCCCGCAGCTCCTCCTCCCCCGCCCCGGCGGCGGGCACCAGCGCGAGCACCGCGTCCGCGTCGCCGTCCGGCCGCAGGTACCCGCGGGCCACCGCGGGCTCCGCCGCGAGCAGTCCCCGCAGGGCCCCGTGCACGTCCGGGTCGGCGACCGGCCTGACGTACCGGCGGTTCTCGGCGACGGCCCGCAGCCGGGCCCCGTTCAGCAGGTAGGTGACCGGCCCGGCGGGGTCCACCAGCAGGGTGTCGGCGCGCTCCGAGAAGGCCACCATGGCGGCCTGCGGCGCGGCCACCGGCGCCGGCCGGGCGTCCGCACGCCAGCGGGCCAGGGTCTCCAGCGAGGTGAAGGCCGGCAGGGCGCGCCGCCCGTCGGCGGCCTCGATGACCGGCACGGCCATGTCGCTGGTCTTCTCGTGCTTCAGCCCGTTCGCATCGGTCTCGACCTCGCCGAGCAGGGCGACGATCGGCACCATCAGCCGGCTCGGGGTCAGGGCGTCGAGGAGTGCGGGCTCCTGCGACGGGTCCTGCGCCCAGGCGGCGAGGGCGCGGACGAGGCGCGGGTCGGCGGTGCCGTCGTCGTCGGCGAATCCGGGGTTCGGAATGTTCTTGGGCTCCACCCGTCGAGGGTATGCCACCCGTACGTCCGGCCCCGGGGCCGGCTTCTCAGACGCCGCTCACCCCGGCCTCACCCGGGCCCAAGGACTCCGGCCCAGGATCGCCGGCATGACCTCGGCCCGACGGACCCGCACCGCCGCCCGCAGGCGCCGCCGCCGGCAGCGCCGCGGCGCCCTCCTGGCCGTCCTCGCCCTCGCCGCGACGGGCCTGTGGCTGCACCGGGAGCGGTCGGACGGGGGCACCGTGCCCGTCGCGGCGGCCGCGGTGTCGGCGGCCCCGGAGGTCGACCCGGACGCGGAGCTCGCGGCCGCGGTGCAGGACAGCGGCGGCCACCTGGCGGTCGCCGTGCTGGACACCGCCTCCGGGGCGAGCGCCGCCTACGGGACGGACCGGTTCGTCACCGCCAGCATCGTCAAGGTGGACATCCTCGCCGCCCTGCTGTGGCGGTCCGGCGGGATGCTGACGGAGGAGCAGCGGACCGCCGCCGCGCTGATGATCGAGAACAGCGACAACGACGCGACCACCGACCTGTTCGGCCAGATCGGCAAGGACGAAGGCCTGGACGCCGCCAACGCCGCGTTCGGGCTCACCGGGACGACCGCCGGCACCGACGGCTACTGGGGCCTGACCACCACCACCGCCGAGGACCAACTGCGGCTGCTGCAAATGGTGTTCGGCACGGACGGCGTGCTGGGCGACGAATCCCGCGCCTACCTGCAGAAGCTGATGGGGCTGATCGCCGCCGACCAGCGCTGGGGCGTCTCGGCCGCGGACGACGACCACGCGGTGCACCTCAAGAACGGCTGGCTGCCGCGGACGGCCGAGGGTGCCTGGGTGATCAACAGCATCGGCCGGGTGGTGCACGACGGACGGGAGCTGCTGGTCGCGGTGCTGACCGACGGCTCGGACACCGAGGAGGAGGGGATCGCCCTGGTGGAGTCGGTGGCCACCGCGGCCGCGGACAGCCTGACCTCCGCCACGCCGTCCGCGACGGTCTCCCCCACCGCCTCCCCCACCGTGTCGCCGGCCGCGTCCCCGGCCGCGTCCGGAGCGGAGGCCTCCCCGGTCGCCGCCTCTACCCAGCGGTAGGCACCGTGTGGGACGCTGCCGCCATGGCCACCGACCTCGCCCCCGCCGTGTCCGGCGCCGTCTCGGACCGCTCCCGGTACGACCGGGCCACCGCGCACCTCGACGCGCCGTTCGCGATCGTCGACCTGGCCGCGTTCGACGCCAACGCGGCCGATCTGGTGCGCCGGGCCGGCGGCAAGCCGATCCGGGTCGCGAGCAAGTCGGTGCGCTGCCGCGCACTGCTGGAGCGGGTGCTGGCCACCGAGGGCTTCGCCGGGATCATGAGCTTCACCCTGGCCGAGTCGATCTGGCTGGCCCGCCAGGGATTCGCCGACGTCCTGCTCGCCTACCCGTCGGCCGACCGGGCCGGCTACGGCGAGCTGACCGACGACCCGAAGCTCGCCGAGGCGGTCACCGTCCTGGTGGACGACCCTGCGCAGCTGGACCTCATCGACTCCTCCCGGCAGGGGTCGGAGACCGTCCGGGTCTGCCTCGAACTCGACACCTCGCTGGAGCTGTTCGGCGGACGGGTCCGCTTCGGAGCCCGGCGCTCGCCGCTGCGCACCCCCGAGGCCCTGGGCGCCCTCGCCGAGCAGGTGCAGGACCGGCCGGGCTTCCGGGTGGTCGGACTGATGGCGTACGAGGGCCACATCGCCGGTGTCGGCGACCGGGTGGCGGGCCGCCCGCTGCGCTCGCAGCTGGTGCGGATGATGCAGACCCGGGCGAGGGCCGAACTGGCCGAGCGGCGGGCCGCGGTGGTGCAGCGGCTGCGGCAGGTCGCCGAGCTGGAGTTCGTGAACGGCGGCGGCACCGGCAGTGTGGAGTCGACGGTGGCCGAGTCCTCCGTCACCGAGGTCGCTGCCGGCTCCGGGCTGTACCAGCCCCGGCTGTTCGACAACTACTCGTCGTTCCGGGGGCGTCCGGCGGCTCTGTTCGCGCAGCCGGTGGTCCGCCGGCCCGGCGTCGGTGTGGTGACGGTGCTGGGCGGCGGCTACCCGGCCTCCGGCCCGGCCGGGGCCGACCGCTCGCCCGTGCCGTACCTGCCGGAGGGTCTGCGCTACGACCCGCAGGAGGGCGCCGGCGAGGTGCAGACGCCGCTGCTCGGCGCCGCCGCGGACGACCTGCTGATCGGCGACCGGGTGTGGTTCCGGCACGCCAAGGCCGGCGAGCTGTGCGAGCGGTTCGCGGAGCTGCACCTGGTGGAGGGCGACCGGGTGGTGGAGACGGTGCCGACGTACCGCGGCGAGGGACGCACCTTCCTCTGAGCCCTCGTGGGTCTTCATGGGACCTCGTGGGTCCTCGGAGGCGGGTGGTGCGCCCCTCGCCGGGGGTCGGGGGTCCGTCAGGTGCCGCCGGGGCCGCTCGCCCGGGCGGCGGCGATGCCCTTGACGATGGTGTCCATCTGGCCGAGGTCCGGCGCCTTGTCGGCGATGTCGAAGCCGAGGTGGACGGCGACCAGGCTGCCCGCCTTCACGCTGGGGAAGACCACCGTCTCCACGTAGCCGTCGTTGCCCTGCTGGGCGTCGACCTTCCAGCGGACGAGGTAGCCGCTGCGCCCGGCGACGGTGACCGCCTCCGACTTCAGCTCCTCGTGGGACTTCACGTCGCCGTACGCGTCCTTGGCCGCGGCGGCGATGTCGGTGAGGGCGGCCTGCTTGGCGTCGCCGCCCTCGAGCGTGCCGGTCGAGGCGCCACCGAGCGAGCAGCCGTTCTGGCCGTCGGGGCAGGTGTACGAGCCGATGGAGACCGCGGCGTGGCCGTCGGCGGTGGTGACGCCCCGCCAGCCGGTGGGCACCGGCAGGCTGATCCCGTTCACCATGTCGACCGCGGTCGAGGCGTTCCGGCCGCCGCCCGACCCGTTGCCGCCGAGCCCGTTGCCGCCGCCCAGGCCGTTGCCGCCGCCCTGCCCGCCGTTCTGGCCGCCGTTCTGGCCGGGCAGTCCGGGGAAGCCGAAGCCGTCCGAGCCGGAGCCGCCGGGACGGTAGCGGCCGTCGAAGCGGACGGCCGACGCCTGGTCGCCGTCCTGGTCCATGGCCAGGTAGGTGATGCCGGAGCCGACCGCCAGGCCGGCCACCGCGGCCACGGCCGCCGCGACGACCACCGGGCGCGAGGGGCGCCGACGGGCCTTCGGCGGGGCCTGGACGGCGGTCGGCATCTCCGGGTACCGCACCGTCGGCCCGTCGTCCAGGACGCGGCCCTCGATCACGGTGGGCCCGTCGCCGCCCGCGGGCGCCTCGGGGGCCGGTGCCGGCGCCTCGGCGCCGGGTGCGGGGCGGGTGGTCGCCGTCCAGCCCTTGCCGTCCCAGTAGCGCTCGGCCCGGGGGTCGCCGGTGGTGTCCTTCGGGTCCGGGTACCACCCGGCGGGAATCTGCTCGCTCACGCCATCGAATCTAAGGGCGGGCGGATAAGCGCCATATCAGCAGGAGGGCCGAAACGCCCTGTTCGCGATGAGATTACGGTGAGAATCGGACCAGGCTGCCGTTCACCCCGGCGGAGTCGTCGCTCGCCAGCCAGGCCGCCGCCGCGGCGAGCCGCTCCGCGTCCCCGCCGCCGAGCGCGTTGAAGCGGATGCCCTCCGGCCCGAAGGCGTCCGCGAGCTCGCGGGTGAGCGCACCGACCCCGGCCGCGGCCACCTCGGCCGCCAGCCCGCCCTCGGCCGCCGGACCGGCCAGGTTGACCACCGAGCCGTGGCCGTGCCGCCGCAGGTAGGGCAGCGCGGCCCGGCAGCAGAAGAAGACGGCGGTCAGCCGGGTGTCCTGGACGACCCGCCAGGCGTCCGGCGGCACCTCCAGCGCCGGGCCGTCGGCGGGCGGTGCCCCGGACGGGCCGTTCACCACCGCGTCCACCCCGCCGAGGGTCTCGTACGCCTCGTCGAAGAGCGCCTCCACCATGTACTCGTCCAGCGGGTCGGTGTGTACGAACAGGCCGCCGAACGAGCGGGCCACCGCCTGCCCCGCCCTCTCGTCCGGGTCGGCGCACACCACCCGGGCGCCCTCCGCGGCGAGCCGCCGGGCCACCGCGGCCCCGGCCTCGCCCGCGAAACCGCTCACTCCGGTCACCACCGCCACCCGTCCGGCCATCCGCCGGGGCACCCCCGGTTCCGCTCCCGCCATCGGGCACCTCCGCCACTCGCCGAGCACGTTCCGACACGACACGGTTACGGTACGTCGTACCGCCGACGGCGGCGGTGTGGCGCGTGCCGCACTCCCCGATCGTGCCGCGGCGGCCCGTGAGGAGGCAGAATGCCCGCCATGACCCCTCGGCCCGTGATCGGCATCAGCACCTCCGTCCTCGACGCGGCCTGGGGCCGCTGGGACAGCATCCGCACCGTCCTGCTGGCCGAGCGCTACCCGTCGGTGGTGCAGGCCGCCGGCGGGCTCGCCGTGCTGCTGCCGCCGGACGCGGCCGAGCACGCCGCCGACGCCGTCGCCCGGATCGACGCCCTGGTGATCGCCGGCGGCGCAGACGTCGACCCCGCCCGGTACGGCGCCGCGCGCCACCCCGAGACCGACGGCGGCGAGCCCGAGCGGGACGTCTGGGAGTCCGCGCTGCTGCGCGCCGCCCTCGCCGCCGAACTGCCCGTCCTCGGGATCTGCCGCGGCATGCAGCTGCTCAACGTGGTCCGCGGCGGCACCCTGCTGCAGCACCTGCCGGACGTGGTCGGCCACCACGGCCACATCGGCGCACCGGGCACCTACGGGCGCCACCCGGTGCGGCCGGTCCCCGGCACCCTGCTCGGCGAGCTGCTGCCGGACGCCTCGGTGGACGTCCCCACCTACCACCACCAGGCGGTGGACCGGCTCGGCGAGGGCCTGTCGGTGTCCGCCTGGGCCGAGGACGGCACGGTCGAGGCGATCGAGGGCGCCGGGTTCACCCTCGGGGTCCAGTGGCACCCCGAGCAGGGCGACGACCTGCGGCTGATGACCGCGCTGGTGCGGACCGCCGCCGCGGTGCGCGCCCAGGCCGCCGTCACCGCCTGACCGGATCCGGGCGGGGCCGCCCCGCGGGCCCGCCCCGGGATCGCGGCAGCTCCGCCGAACGGCCGTGCGCGGCAACGACAACGGTCACCAGTGCAGGCTTTGGATCTTCGTCGGTTCTGGGGTTCACTTCGGGTGCGGGCGGTGTCCGCCGCCCGCACGGGCAGCACGTGCACGAGAGGACTCCGATGGCCGGCGAGCACGACGACCACGACCGCGACGCGCACGGGCACGCCCACGGCGCCGACGGGCACGACGGGCACGGGCACGGCGGGAAGGGCCACGCGCACAGCCACGGGGTGTCCGCCGACGCCGACCGCCGCTGGCTGGTCTCCGCCCTGGTGCTGATCACCGTCTTCATGGCGGGCGAGGTCGTGGTCGGCCTGGCCGCCTCGTCGCTGGCGCTGATCTCCGACGCGGCGCACATGCTCACCGACGCGGCCTCGATCGCGCTCGCCCTGGTCGCCATGCGGCTGGCCGCCCGGCCGGCCCGCGGCGGCTACACCTACGGCCTGAAGCGGGCCGAGATCCTCTCCGCCCAGGCGAACGGCGTAACCCTGCTGGTGCTCTCCGCCTGGCTCGGCTACGAGGCGGTCACCCGGCTGATCGACCCGCCGGAGGTGCACGGCGCGCTGGTGCTGTACACGGCGCTGGTCGGGATCGTGGTCAACCTCGCGGCCACCTGGTGCATGTCCCGGGCCAACCGCAGCTCGCTCAACGTCGAGGGCGCCTTCCAGCACGTGCTCACCGACCTGTACGCGTTCATCGCGACGGCGATCGCCGGCCTGGTGGTGATGCTGACGGGGTTCGTCCGGGCGGACGCGATCGCCTCGCTGGTGGTGGTGGCGCTGATGCTGCGGGCCGGCACCGGGCTGGTCCGCGACTCGGCCCGGATCTTCCTGGAGGCGGCCCCGGCCGGCGTCGACCCGGACACCGTGGCGGACCGGCTGGTCGCGGTGCCGCTGGTCGAGGAGATCCACGACCTGCACATCTGGGAGATCACCTCCGGCGAGCCGGCGCTGTCCGCGCACATCCTGGTCGCCCCCGGCGGCGACTGCCACGCCGTCCGCCGCGAGCTGCAGCGCCGGGTCCGCGACGAGTACGGGATCGCCCACGCCACCCTTCAGGTCGACCACGTCGGCGAGGAGGGGCCGCAGGAGCTGCTGCAGATCGGCAGCACCACCGCGGCCGACGGCAGGGCCGCGGCCGGCGGCCAGGAACACTGCGCGGACGCGCACGGGCCCGTCCACCGCAGCGGTCCGCACCGGCACTGACGGGCCCCGGCCGTCGGACGGGTACGGCATGATGCGGAGGGTGACCGCACCGCGCCTGATGCTGCTCGACACGGCGAGCCTCTACTTCCGTGCCTACTTCGGTGTCCCCGAGTCCCTGAAGTCCCCGGCGGGCGAGCCGGTGAACGCCGTCCGCGGGCTGCTCGACTTCATCACCCGGCTCGTCCAGGACCACCGGCCGGACCAGCTGGTCGCCTGTATGGACGCCGACTGGCGCCCGCAGTGGCGGGTCGACCTCATCCCCACATACAAGACGCACCGGCTCGCCGCCGAACCCGCCGTCGAGGGCGAGGAGGAGGTCCCCGACACCCTGGCGCCGCAGGTGCCGGTGATCGAGCAGGTGCTGGACGCCCTCGGCATCGCCCGGGTCGGCGTCCCCGGCTACGAGGCGGACGACGTCATCGGCACCCTCGCCACCCGCGCCACCGGCCCGGTGGAGATCGTCACCGGCGACCGCGACCTCTTCCAGCTCGTCGACGACGCCCGCGGCGTGACGGTGCTGTACCCGGTGAAGGGCGTCGGCTCGGCCGAGCGCGTCGACAACGCCCACCTCCTGGAGAAGTACGGCGTCGGCGGCGCCTCCTACGCGGACATGGCCGCACTGCGCGGCGACGCCAGCGACGGCCTGCCCGGGGTCAGGGGGATCGGCGAGAAGACCGCCGCCCAGCTGATCCGGACCTACGGCGACCTGGCCGGCGTCCGGGCGGCCGCCGCCGACCCGGCGTCCCGGATCACCCCGGCCCGCCGGAAGAACCTGCTGGAGGGCGCGGCCTACCTCGACGTGGCGCCGACCGTCGTGCGGGTCGCCACCGACGTGCCGGTGCCCGCCTTCGACCCGGCCCTGCCCGCCGAACCGCTCGACCCGATGGCCCTGGAGGCCCTCGCCGAACGCTGGGGCCTCGGCGGCTCGCTCGAACGCGTCGTCGCGGTACTCGCGGACGCCGCGTCCTGATGCGGCTGCGGGGGCGGGTGTCGGTCCGGACCAGGGCCGCGCTCGGCGCCGCCTCGGCGGCGCTGCTGGCCTTCGGCGGCGCCACCGTCTGGGCCGGCCGGGCGGCCCACGACCAGTGGATGCCGAACGCCGAGGCGAAGGCGCTGCGCGAGGCCACCCTGCTGGACGAGGCGATCGCCCGCGGGGACCCGGGCACGGGCGCCGCGCGCGACCCGTGGCTCTGGCGCGTGATGGGCAGCGGCTACCAGCAGTCGGCGTACGTCCTGGTGCTGGCGGACGGCAGCTGGGCGCGGCACGACCGGATCTCCGGGTCGGCGACGCCCTTCCTGCCGCCCCTGCACAGCGGCGGCACCGTCGGCAAGGCCGAGACCGTCCGGATCCCGCTGCCGGACGGGGTGCACTACGACATCAGTACCCCGGTCGGCCCCAACCCGGACGACCGCACGCTCACCTTCCTGCGCCGCGCGGGGCAGTACCGGGACACCGCGGCACTCGCCGAACTGACCGGCCGGACGGGGCTCCCGCGGCAGCAGGTCACCACCTACGTGGTGGTCAACGAGATCGAGGCGAAGGCCGCCGCCGCCCGGATGACCCGGCTGCTCGGCTGGTACGCCGTGCCCGGCGGCACCCTCTTCGTCGCCCTGGTGGCCTGGGTGGTGACCGGCGCGGCGCTGCGGCCGGTGGAGGCGATCCGCCGGGAGATGGCCGTGATCGGCGCCGGCGCGCTGGACCGACGGGTGCCGGTGCCGCGGGCCGCGGACGAGATCGGCCGGCTCGCCGCCACCACCAACCGCACGCTGGACCGGCTGGAGACGGCCGTCGTCGAACAGCGCCGGCTGGTCGCGGACGCCTCGCACGAGTTGCGGACGCCGATCGCCGTCCTGCGCAGTTCGTTGGAGGTCGCCGCGGCCCACCCGGACTCCACGGACCACCGCACGGTGGTCGCCGAGGCGCTCGCCGGGACGGCGCGACTGCAGGCGCTCGCGGACGACCTGCTGCTGCTCTCCCGGACGGAGGCCGCGGTGGACCCGCAGGACGACCGCCGCACCGACTGGCACGACGTGGTCGGCGAACTGGTCGCGGAGCGGGCGTACGGCGACGGCCGGGTGCGGATCGCCGTCCTGGAGCCGGCCACCGTGACCGGCGGCGAGCTGCTGCTGGCGCGGCTGGTCCGCAACCTGCTGGACAACGCCTGCCGGCACGCCCGCTCCGAGGTGGTGGTCGCCCTCCGGCGCGAACGGGGCTCCGCGGTACTGACGGTCACCGACGACGGGCCGGGCATTCCGGCGGCCGACCGGGAGCGGGCCTTCGAGCGCTTCGTCCGGCTGGACACCGCCCGGGACCGCTCGGCCGGCGGGGCCGGTCTGGGTCTGGCGCTGGTGCGGGGCATCGCCCGGAGCCTCGGCGGCGACGCCGAGGCGGTCGCGCCGGCCTCGGGCCGGGGCGCGGAGCTGGTCGTCCGCCTGCCGCTGCAGGAGGGCTGACCCCGCCGGTGCCGGCTCCCGGCCGTGCCAGTGGTAGACCGTCACCCCGCCACCGGACGCCACGATCCGGTAGCCGGCCGCCGGCAGTCCGGCCACCGCGGCCAGCTGGGCCGCCTCCGGCTCCGGGAAGTCGCCGGGCCGGTCCGGCACGGCCACCCAGTCGGCGGTCGGCCGCCGGGGATCGGCCGGTGCGTCCGGCGGCGTGAGGTACGGGAAGAGCGAGACGGTGCACCGGGCGGTCAGCTGCGGGGCGAGCCGGTTGGCGGCGGCGACCGCGGCGCCGTCCGGGATCACGGCGAGCGTGCGGCGGGCCTCGGCCGTGCCCGGGTCCGCAGGGGTGAGCAGCGGACGGGGCATCAGCACGACGGCGAGGACGAGCATCGCGGGAACGGCCGCCGTGGACCACCGGCGCGTCCGGTCCGGACGTCCGAGCGCGTCGACGGCGGCCAGGAAGACCACCGGCATCAGCACCGCGCTGTAGTGGTGCCCGGTGTCCCAGTACGCCGGGTTGACGGACCAGAACCTGGCCGCCAGCAGGGGCAGTGCGACGAGCAGCAGCGGTGACCGCAGGGCCAGGAAGGCGGTGGGGGCGAGCAGCAGCACGGCCGTCCGGGCCTTGGTGCCCGGGAGCAGCAGCCGGACGAGGGGATTCCCGCCGTGCCAGGCCTCCGGGCCGGCGTAGGTGTAGACGCCGTCCGGGTTGGCGGCGGGGATCAGCCAGCAGACCGCGGCGACGGTGCCGAGGACGGCCGCGGCCGTCACCGCGGCACCGAGCCGGCGGCGGCCGCGGAGCACCAGCACGGCCCCGACGGCCGCCACGGTCAGGCCCTGGTCCTCCTTGACCAGCAGCAGCGGCAGCGCCCAGCCTGCGGCCGCCCGCCACCGTCCGTCGGCCAGCGCGGCCACGGCGCAGGCGGTGAGCGGCACCGCGAAGGCCACCTCGTGGACGTCGAAGAGCACGGCGGACCACAGCCCCCAGGACATCCCGTAGGCGGTGCCGATCAGCGCGCCGCGCACCTCGCCGAGCCGGCGGGCGGCCGCGGCCGTGACCGGCAGGACGGACAGGGCGAGCAGGCCCGCCTGCGCGACGAGCAGGGTGCCGGGCCCGGGGAAGAGCCGGTACACCGGGGCGAGCAGCGCCATGACCGGGCTGAAGTGGTCGCCGAGGAGGCTGACGCCGGTGCCCTTGAGCGTCGCGACGGGTGCGCCGCCCGTCGCGTAGCCGCGCACCCCCTGTTCGAAGATGCCCAGGTCGAAGCCGGAGGTCTGCATCCGGTGGTGGCGGACGAGCGAGACGGTCGTCCAGAGTGCGAACAGCACCGCGGCGGGGCCGGACCGGCGGAGCAGCCGGACGGCCGGACGGAGCGGCGGGCGGAGCGGCACACGGCCGGCGACGGGAACGGGTGCGGGGACGCGCGGGCGGCGAACCGGGGCGGTGGAGGCGGACACGGCGGCGACGCTAGGAAGACCGCGCTGAGCGGGGCCTGAAGGAAGCTGAAGATTCTTCAGACTCCGGCCGTGTGCGCACGGCGCGGCCTAGGCTGGGCCGATGCGTCTGTTGTTGGTCGAGGACGAGCCGCAGCTCGCCGCCTCCCTCGCCCGCGGCCTGCGGGCCGAGGGCTACGCCGTCGACGTGGTCGGCGACGGGCCGTCAGGGCTGGCCGAGGCGCAGGCCCTGCCCTACGCGGCGGTGGTGCTCGACCTGATGCTGCCGGGCATGAACGGCTTCCGGGTCTGCCGCGAGCTGCGCCGGGCCGGGTGCCCCGTCCCGGTGCTGGTGCTGACCGCGAAGAACGGCGAGTACGACGAGGCCGAGGCGCTGGACTGCGGTGCGGACGACTTCCTGGCGAAGCCGTTCTCGTACGTGGTGCTGACCGCGCGGCTGCGGGCGCTGATCCGGCGCGGCGGGGCGGGCCGACCGGCCCGGCTGGCGGTGGGCGACCTGACGGTGGACGCGGCGGCGCGCAGGTGCGCGGTGGGCGGGGCGGAGGTGCGGCTGACGGCGAAGGAGTTCGGCGTCCTGGAGTGCCTGGCCCTGCGGCCGGGCGAGGCGGTGCCGAAGACGGAGATCCTCGACGCGGTGTGGGACACCGCCTTCCGGGGCGACGTGAACATCGTGGAGGTGTACGTGGCGGCGCTGCGGCGCAAGCTGGCGGCGGCGTCGGCGCGGGCCGCGATCGAGACCGTCCGCGGCACGGGGTACCGGCTCTCGCCGGGGCGGCAGCCGCTGACGCGGTCCGGCTGAGGGACTCCGGCAGGGGGAACCGGGTGGCGCGAACCGGGCAGCAGGAATCGGGCCGGGCGCGGCCGTGGCCGGGCGGGCGGGGGTGTCCCGCACGCCCGGCCACGGAGGGCCGGGGCCTAGCCGACCGAGGAGTAGGCGATGATGCCGCGGCGGAGGGCGTCGACCGCCTTGCGGGCGGTGCTCCGCAGGTCGGTGTCCGAACCGGCGGCGTCCTGGATCTGGCCGAGCACGTCGATCAGCTGCTTCGTCCAGCGGACGAAGTCGCCGGCCGGCAGGTCGGCGTCACGGAGGACGGCGTCCAGGTTGTGGCCGAGGGCCCAGCGCCAGGCGACCCAGGCGAAGCCGAGGTCGGGTTCGCGCTGGCCCACGCCCTCGGCGGTGGAGATCCGGTGCTGCTCCTCCAGGGCGTCGAGGTGGCCCCAGATCCGGATCATCTTGCCGAGCGCGTCCTTGGCCGCACCCTCCGGGACGCGCGGGGCGGCGGCGTCGTCGGACTGCCGGGCCTCGTAGACCAGCGCCGAGGCGCAGGCGGCGAGCTCGGCGGCGGACAGGCCCTTCCAGACGCCCTCGCGGATGCACTCCGAGGCGAGCAGGTCGAGCTCGCCGTAGAGCCGGCCGAGCCGCTTGCCGTCGTCGGTGACGGTGTCGCCCTGCAGGTAGCCGAGGTCGGCGAGCAGGCCGCAGACTCGGTCGAAGGTGCGCGCGATGGTGTGGGTGCGCGAGCGCATCCGGCGTTCCAGCAGTTCGGTGTCGCGGTGCAGCCGGTGGTAGCGCTCGGCCCAGCGGGCGTGGTCCTCGCGCTCGTCGCAGCCGTGGCACGGGTGCCGGCGCAGGTCGGCGCGGAGCCGGGTGATCTCCGGGTCGTCCGCGGCCGCGGCGCGGCCGCGGCGGAACCGCTCGGGTTCGAGGTGGCCGGCCTTGGTGCGCAGGGCGGAGGCGAGGTCCCGGCGGGACTGCGGGCTGCGCGGGTTGAAGGACTTCGGGATCCGCAGCCGCTCGACGGCGGCCACCGGGTACGGGAAGTCGATCATCGCGAGCCGCTTGACCTGCCGCTCGGCGGTGAGCACCACCGGGCGGGGCCCGTCCTGGTAGTCGGGGTGCCGGGGGCCGCCGCGCCCGCCGCGGCCGGAGGGCGGCAGGCCGGGGTCGAGGACGAGGGCCAGACCGGCGAACTTGCCGGCGGGGACGTGGATGACGTCGCCCGGCTTGAGCTGCTCGAGGGCCTCGACGGCGGCGGCGCGGCGCTGGCTGGTGCCCTCGCGGGCCAGCTCGTTCTCACGGTCCTTCAGCTGTCGGCGCAGCGCCATGTACTCGTCGAAGTCGCCGAGGTGACAGGTCATCGACTCCCGGTACCCCTCCAGGCCCTCCTCGTTGCGCTGGACCTGGCGGGAGATGCCGACCACCGAGCGGTCCGCCTGGAACTGGGCGAAGGAGGTCTCCAGCAGCTCGCGGGAGCGGTGCCGGCCGAACTGCCCGACCAGGTTGACCGCCATGTTGTACGAGGGGCGGAAGGAGGACTTGAGCGGGTAGGTGCGGGTGCCGGCGAGGCCGGCCAGCGCCTCCGGGTCGAGGCCGCGCTGCCAGAGCACCACGGCGTGGCCCTCGACGTCGATGCCGCGGCGGCCGGCCCGGCCGGTGAGCTGGGTGTACTCGCCGGGGGTGATGTCGGCGTGGGTCTCGCCGTTCCACTTGACGAGCTTCTCCATGACCACCGAGCGGGCGGGCATGTTGATGCCGAGCGCGAGGGTCTCGGTCGCGAAGACGGCCTTGACCAGGCCCTTCACGAAGAGCTCCTCGACGACCTCCTTGAAGCGGGGCAGCATGCCGGCGTGGTGGGCGGCGATGCCGCGCTCCAGGCCGTCCAGCCACTCGAAGTAGCCGAGGACGTGCAGGTCCTCGTCGGGGATGTCCTGGCAGCGCTGCTCGACGATCTCGCGGACCTGGCGGCGCTCGGCGTCGCGGTTGAGTCTCAGGCCGGAGGCGAGGCACTGCTGGACGGCGGCCTCGCAGCCGGCCCGGCTGAAGATGAAGGTGATGGCGGGCAGCAGGCCCTCGGCGTCGAGGCGTTCGATGACGTCGATCCGGCCGGGCGTCCAGACCCGGCCGGGCCGCCCCGCGGGCATGGCGCGGCCGCGGCCCTTGGCGAACCGGTCCCGGCCGCCGCGGTCCATCTCGGAGCGGGCGAGCCGGACGAGTTCGGGGTTGACCGCCTTGGCCGGGTTGCGCGGGGCGTCCTTGGGGCGCCCGTCGCGGTCCGGGTTGGCGAACAGGTCGTACATCCGGTTGCCGGCCATGACGTGCTGCCAGAGCGGGACGGGGCGGTGCTCGGAGACGATCACCTTGGTGCCGCCGCGCACGGTGTCCAGCCAGTCGCCGAACTCCTCGGCGTTGGAGACGGTGGCGGAGAGCGAGGCCAGCACCACGGACTCGGGGAGGTGGATGATGACCTCCTCCCAGACGGCGCCGCGGAAGCGGTCGGCCAGGTAGTGCACCTCGTCCATGACCACGTAGCCGAGGCCGTTGAGGGAGCTGGAGCCCGCGTAGAGCATGTTGCGGAGCACCTCGGTGGTCATGACGACCACCGGCGCGTCCCCGTTGACGCTGTTGTCGCCGGTGAGCAGGCCGACCTTGTCGGCGCCGTAGCGCTTGACCAGGTCGCCGAACTTCTGGTTGGAGAGCGCCTTGATCGGCGTGGTGTAGAAGCACTTGCGGCCGCTCGCCAGGGCCAGGTGGACGGCGAACTCGCCGACGATGGTCTTGCCGGAGCCGGTCGGCGCGGCGACCAGGACGCCCTCGCCGTCCTCCAGGGCCCGGCAGGCCTCGATCTGGAACGGGTCGAGCGGGAAGTCGTACAGCTGCTGGAAGCCGTACAGCGCGGTCGCCTGTTCGGCGGCGCGGCGGCGGGAGGCCGCGTAGGCCTCGGCGGGACTGAGCTGCTCCTCGGGCAGGGGGGCGTTCATCGGCGTCACCTTCTCTTCCCGTGGGAGTGCTGCCCGTGCGGGCCGGACGGGTGCGCAGACGGCGACGCCTGCGGCTGCGGGGCCGTCCGGACTGTCCGTCCGGCCGGGGCGCAGCGGGTGCGGTGGGTGTGGTGATCGAGCATCTCGCCCAGAGGTTACCCGGCGTGGCCGACATCGATAGCACCCTTTTCCGGGTCCCGCGGCGGCGGCTGCGGCGGGCGGTCACCGGGTGCGGTCGGACCGCTGCGACGGGTCGCAGAGACGTTCGAGGACGGGCCCGGATCTGGCAGTTCAATCACATCCTTAGTTGCAAATGTCTTCAAGTCGTCGCCGAACTGACGCCGGATGACCGCCAATCACTCATCCGCGATCGATTCCGGTCATCCGGCGAAGATTTCCCGACCGTCTCCCTACAGTCGTTGCCGAACCCGCCCGAACGGTGCGGGAACCGCGACAGCAGGAGGAAGACGATGGCGAACCCGGAGACCGCGCTCAAGGAGGCCATGACGATCGAGGGCGCGATCGGCGTCGCCCTGGTCGACTACGGCAGCGGCATGGCCCTCGGGACGCTCGGCGACTCCGCCGAGCTCGACCTCAACGTGGCCGCCGCCGGCAACACCGACCTCGTCCGGGCCAAGATGCGGACGATGGAGATGCTCAACCTGCACGACAACGAGATCGAGGACATCCTGATCACCCTCAGCAGTCAGTACCACCTGATCAGGCCGCTCACCACATCCGGCGGCCGCGGCCTCTTCCTCTACCTGGCGCTCGCCCGCAGCCGCTCCAACCTCGCCATGGCGCGCCACCAGCTGCGGCGGATCGAGGCCGCACTTGAGGTCTGAGCCCATCCGCGGTCGCACTGACCCGGAGCCGGAGAGGGGGCCGCGTGCCCGTACCGCTGTACCAGGCCAAGGCGGAGTTCTTCCGGATGCTCGGCCATCCCGTCCGCATCCGGGTGCTGGAGCTGCTGCAGGCCGGGCCCACACCCGTCCGTGAACTGCTCGCGGACATCGAGATCGAGCCGTCCAGCCTCTCCCAACAGCTCGGCCAACTGCGCCGGGCCGGGCTGGTGACGGCGACCAGGGAGGGTTCCACCGTCGTCTACGCACTGGCCGGCGCCGATGTCGCCGACCTGCTCCGGGCGGCCCGGCGCATCCTGACGGAGCTCATCCAGGACCAGGGCGTGCTACTGGCGGAGCTCAGGGCCTCCGACTGACGGCCCGGCGGCCGCGCACCCTTCCTCCGGCCGCGTCTCCGCCCCTTCCGCGACGACGCTTCCGCACGACGATCCGTCCGCACGACGATCCTTCCGCACCACCACGACCACCGTCCGCCGGGCGGGGGCTCGGTGACGCACGTTCACACGTCTTCCATGTGACCGATGACATGTGAAATATTACCCGCGCTCATCCGACCACCCCCGCCCGGAAGGACCGGTCCCCGTTGAAGCGCTCACCCTCCACGGCCCTCGCGGCCGTGCTCGCCCTCGGCGTCCTCGTCGTCGGCATACCTGGCGCCGCGGCCGCGCCGTTACCCGCAGGTCCGCGGCTCGCCGTGGAACCCGCCCAGGGGAGCGAGGGCCCGCAGCCCGAGCCCGCACCCCAGGAGCGCAAGCGCCAGGCCCTGCGCAGCGAGGCGCTGGAACAGCTCAACCGCGGCGCCGTCGCCCGCACCGCCGACCACCGCGCACCCTCGAAGGTCCGGATCGGCGACGACTACGTCCAGCTCGGCCTGGAGCGCCGCGACAAGGTCTTCGTGATCCTCGCGCAGTTCGGCGACCAGGTGGACACCACCACCCAGTGGAACGGCCAGCCGCGTTACGGCGACACCCCCGGCCCGCGCCACAACGCCATCCCCCGGCCCGACGCGAGCGACACCCACACCTTCTGGAAGGCCGACTTCGACCGGGACTACTACCGCCGGATGTTCTTCGACGCGACGCCCGGCGCCAACTCGGTCCGCAACTACTACCGCACCCAGTCCTCCGGCCGGTACGACATCGACGGCACCGTCAGCGACTGGGTGACCGTCCCCTGGAACGAGGCCCGCTACGGCAGCAACAAGGGCCCGCAGGGCAGCGGCGCCTGGACGCAGACCCAGGAGTTCGTCCGGGACGCGGTGAAGGCCTGGTACGACGGCGAGATCGCCAAGGGCCGCACCGCGGCCGACGTGAAGGCCGAACTCGCCCAGTACGACGTCCACGACCGCTACGACCACGACAGGAACGGCGACTTCGACCAGCCGGACGGCTACCTCGACAACGTGATCGTGGTGCACGCCGGCGTCGACGAGACCTGGGGCGGCGGCGCGCAGGGCACCGACGCCCTGTGGGCGCACCGCAGTTGGGCCTTCCCCGACCCGACCGGCAGCACCGGCCCGGCCGGCGACCGGATCGGCGGCGTCCCGGTCGGCGACAGCGGCCTGTACGTCTACGACTACCTGCAGGCCGGCGAGAACAGCGGCGTGGGCCTCTTCTCCCACGAGTACGGCCACAACCTGGGCCTGCCCGACCTCTACCCGCTGACCGGCGGCGACAACTCCGTCAACTTCTGGTCGCTGATGTCCTCCGGCTCGTACCTCGGCACCGGCCGCAAGAACACCACCGGCGAGTACCCGGGCGACCTGGACGCCTGGAGCCGCCTCCAGCTCGGCTGGCTGAACTACGACGAGGCTCAGGCCGCCACCCGCTCCAGCCACGCCCTCGGGGTGAGCGGCTACAACACCGACCAGGCCCAGGCCGTCCTGGTGCACCTGCCGCCGGGCCGCACCACCACCGACCTCGCCGACCCGTACGAGGGCGGCGCCCAGTGGTGGAGCGACACCGGCGACAACCTCGACAGCAGCCTCACCCGCACCGTCGACCTCACCGGCCGGACGGGGCCCGCCGCCCTGGACGCCGCGGTCTGGTACGACCTGGAACAGGACTACGACTTCCTGACCGTCGAGGCCTCCACCGACGGCGGGAAGACCTGGCGGCCGCTGCCCGGCACCGCCGACGGCACGCCCGTCCCCGCCACCCCGGCCGGCACCCCCGGCCTGAGCGGCGCCTCCGGCGGCTGGAGGAAGCTGCACGTCCCGCTGGACGGCTTCGCCGGCGGCAGCGTGACGCTGCGCTTCCACACCACCTCGGACTCCAACACCCACGGCAAGGGATCGCTGGTCGACGCCGTCCGGATCACCGCGGACGGGACGGAGCTCCTCGC
Organism: Streptomyces sp. NRRL B-24484; assembly: GCF_000717715.1. Taxonomy (GTDB): domain Bacteria; phylum Actinomycetota; class Actinomycetes; order Streptomycetales; family Streptomycetaceae; genus Kitasatospora. The sequence continues at coordinate 192,384 of NZ_JOAI01000012.1, forward strand.
GGACGGCGCCGAGCACGGCGGCGACCCGGGCTGGACGGCCACCGGCTTCTCCGTCGTGCAGGGCCGCGCGGCCGTCCGCGAGCACCCGCGGGCCTACCTGGTCGAGAACCGGCGGTACGCGGGCTACGGCGCCTACCTGCGGACCGGCCCGTACAACTTCGGCTGGACCGGCGTCGCCGACAAGGCCGGGGTGATCGACACCTACCCGTACCAGGAGGGCGTGCTGGTCTGGCTCTGGGACACCGCCTACTCGGACAACAACACCAAGGACCACCCCGGCGCCGGGCTGATCCTGCCGGTGGACGCGCACCCCGGGGCGATCCGCTTCAAGGACGGCACCCTCGTCAACGGGCGCGCCCAGACCTACGACGCGGTCTTCTCGCTGAAGGCCACCACCGCCTTCACCCTGCACAAGGCGGGCGAGGCCGTGCGGATCGGCGCCCAGCCGGCCGTACCGGCCTTCGACGACCACCGCGGCGTCTACACCGACCCGGCGCTGCCCCAGCTCGCCGTCGCCGTCCCGGACACCAACACCCGGATCGAGGTCGTCCGGGAGAGCCAGGACGGGCGGATCACCACCGTCCGGGTCGGCCCGGCCTCCTGACCCCATTCCCGGAACACCGGTCGACGGCACGGCGGCAGGCATCACGGCGGCCCCACCCCGGACGCGCCACGGCTCGGCACGGCACGGCTGCAACGCGGCGCGGCCGCGGCGCGGCACGGACCGGCCCCGGGACGGCACCACTGCGCGATCGGCTCACCGGCCCCCGGCGGATCTCCGCCGGGGGCCGGTGGTCTTCCACCGCCCCGGACCGGTGGGCCGGCCGGAGGGACGGAGGGCCGACGGAGACCGGGCGGCTCGGGTCCGGCGCCGCCGGGTACCGGGGCCACTCGTGTCGGGGTCGGTCCCGGCTCAGTAGCCGAAGCCGGCCGCGCCGGTGCGCAGCAGGGCGAAGGCGGTGCCGGTGTCCTCGACGGCCCGCCGGTGGGCTTCCGCCTCCGGCACGCCCTCGGAGAGCCGCCGCCAGTTGGTGCGGGTGAGGTCCTGCCGGACCGAGACGAACTGGGCGGCCAGCAGCCGGGCGGTCAGCTCGCCCGGATCGCCCAGGGCCTCGGCGAGCAGCTCGGTGTCGCGGGCGATCCAGTCGAGCAGGTGGGAGGAGAGGCTGGGAGTCCCGTAGACCAGCCGGTGGAAGGCCAGCACCTCGGGCTCCGCGCACAGGCCGGTGACCGCGTCGCGGGCGGCGAGCTGCTCCAGCAGGTGGCGCTCCAGGGCGTCCAGCGGGGTCTCCTGCGGGCCGCGGGCGGCGACCACCCGGCCGGACTCGCCGAGGTGGTCGGCGATCCGGTGCAGGACGAGCTCCTCCTTGGTCGGGAAGTAGCGGAACAGGGTGGGCTTGGAGACCTCGGCGGCGGCGGCGATCTCGAGCACCGAGACCCCGTCGAAGCCGTGCGCGAGGAACAGGCCGATCGCCGTGTCGGCGATCGCCTGCCGGGTGCGCTCCTTCTTGAGGGTCCGCAGACCGGGCGGCTCGTTCATGGCGGCGATCCTACCCCGGGGACTGACTCGGACTCTTTTGTTACCGGGTTGCATTTCTGACCGGGTTGCTGTTCCATGAGTGGCGTCCGGGCCGCACCGAAGCCGAGCCCGGGCCCCAGGGGGAGGAGCTCCACCATGTCCGCAACCGTCCGCGAGACGACGTCCGTCCTGATCTCCGGCGCCGGGCCCACCGGCCTGACGCTCGCCTGCCTGCTGGCCCGCCAGGGCGTGGCCGTCCGGGTGGTCGAGCTGGCGCCCGAGCCGCACTCCGGCTCCCGCGGCAAGGCGCTCAACGCCCGCAGCCTGGAGGTGCTGGCCGACCTCGGCCTGGCCGACGCCCTGCTCGCCGCCGGCCGCACCGTCCTGCCGTTCCGTCGCTACTTCGAGGGCGCCTTCGCCGCCGAGTCCGACCCGTCGGCGGACACCCCGCCCACCCCGGCCGCCCCCTTCCCCGGCTCGCTCTTCCTGCCGCAGGACAGGACGGAGGCACTGCTGCGGGCCCGGTTCGCCGAGCTGGGCGGCTCGGTCGAGTTCGGCACCGAGCTCACCGGGTTCACCCAGGACGACGAGCGGGTGACGGCCCGTCTCGCCGACGGACGGGAGATCGAGGCCCGGTACCTGATCGGCTGCGACGGCGGGCGCAGCACCGTCCGCAAGCGGCTGGGCGTCCCCTTCACCGGCAACAGCGAGCCGGAGCCGGCCATGGTGGTGGGCGACCTGGAGATCAGCGGCCTGGAGCCCACCGTCTGGCACCAGTGGTTCGGCCCGCAGGGTGCGCTGCTGCTCTGCCCGTTCGGCGAGGAGGACGGCCGGTGGCAGGTGCAGGCCACCCCCGAGACCGGTCCGGACGGCACGGCGCTCGCCCCCTCGCTGGAGGGCTTCCGCCGGATCGTCGCCGACCACACCGGCCGCACGGACATCGAGGTGCACGGGGCCGGCTGGCTCTCCAGCTGGCGGGTCAACGTGCGGGTGGCGGAGCAGTACCGGGTCGGCCGGGTGCTGCTGGCCGGCGACGCCGCACACGTCCACCCGACGGCGGGCGGGCTGGGCATGAACACCGGCATCCAGGACGCGTGGAACCTCGGCTGGAAGCTGGGCCACGTCCTGACCGGCCCCGCGGGGCCGGACCTGCTCGACAGCTACCAGGAGGAGCGGCAGCCGATCGCCGCCTGGACCTTGCAGACGTCCACCGCGGGGATGGCCGCGGTGGCGGAGGGTGCCCGCACACCGGGCGTCGGGCTGGAGGCCGTCCGGGTCGACGACATCACCGGCCTCTCGCTCGGCTACCGCTGGAGCCGGCTCGCCGGGGGCGGTCCGGCCGGCGCCCTGCAGGCCGGCGACCGCGCACCGGACGCCCCCTGCACCGACGCCGAGGGACGGCCGATACGGCTCCTGGAGACGTTCGTGGGCGACCGGTTCACCCTGCTCGCCTTCGGCCACCGCCCCTCCGCCGACCTGCCCGGGCACGTCCGGACGGTGACGGTCGACGCGGACGACCCGGCGGGGCTGCGGGACACCGGCGGGCACGCCCGGCGGGCCTACGGCATCGAGGGCGCGGCGCTGGTGCTGGTCCGGCCGGACAACCACGTGGCACTCGTCGCCCGGCAGGGCGAGGAGAAGGCCGCCCTCGACTACCTGGGCCGCCTGTGACGCGCCGCCCGACCGAGCCGGGCTCCACTTGTAAAGAGTTCTTTCTAAAGATAGCTTTAGAAGCGTGAACGAGGAGCACCCGGCACCGGAGGTGCCGCCCACCGTGCAGCTCAGCGACCCGCGGGCGCTGAAGGCGTACGCCCACCCCACCCGGATGGCACTGGTCGGACTGCTCCGCCGCGAGGGCCCGCTCACCGCCACCCGCGCCGCCGAGCTGGTCGGCGAATCGGTCGCCAGCTGCTCCTTCCACCTCCGCCAGCTCGCCAAGTACGGGCTGGTGGAGGAGGCCGGCGGCGGCCGCGGGCGGGAGAAGCCGTGGCGGGCCACCGCCCTGTTCACCAGCTGGGACACCGCCGCGGCGGACCCGGCCACCGCCGAGGCGGCCGGTGCCCTCCAGCGGACGGTGGTCGAGCGGTACGCGGCGCTCGCCGTCCGCTGGCTGGAGGTCCAGCCGGACGAGTCGCCCGCCTGGCGCAGCGCCGCCGGCATAAGCGACACCCTGCTCCACCTCACCGCCGAGGAGCTCACCGAACTCGGCGCCCGGATGGACGAGCTGACCCGGCCGTACCTCGACCGGCTCGGCGCCGGGGCCGAACGGCCGGCCGGCAGCCGCCCGGTCCTGGTCGTCCGGATGGCACTCCCGACCGACCTGCCGCCGACGACGGGTCAGCCGTCCACCGGCGGCCGCCCCTCCCCCGGCGGCCACCCGCACGACGCCGCACACACGCACCGCACCGACAGCCCGCAGGGCCCCACCGAGGAGGAGGCACGGTGACCGCCGCGACCGAGCCCACCGGCACGCACCCCTCGACGCCGGCCGCCTCCCCCGCATCCGACCCCACGGACAACGCCGAACGCCCCGGCACCCCCGGCGGCTCCGACCGGTCCGGCCGCACCGGTCGTCTCGGCCGTCGGCTGATACCCCCGCTGCTCCGGGTCACCGAGTTCCGCCGCTACTGGACGGGCCAGACCATCTCCGCGGTCGGCGACCAGATCACCACCATCGTGCTGCCGCTGGTCGCCGTCAGCACGCTGCACGCCGACGCCGGCCGGATGGGCCTGCTCACCGCCGCGGGCTGGCTGCCCAGCCTGCTGTTCGCGCTGCACGCGGGCACCTGGGCGGACGGCCGCTCCGACCGCCGCCGGGTGATGATCGTCGCCGACATCGCCCGCGCGGTGCTGCTGCTCACCGTGCCCCTGGCCTTCGTGCTGGGCGTCCTGACGCTCACCCAGCTGTTCGTGGTGGCCTTCGCGATGGGCACCTTCGCGGTGCTGTTCGACGTCTGCAACGCACCGCTGTTCGTCGCGGTCGTCCCGAACGAGCGCTACGTGGAGGGCAACTCGCTGGTCAACGGCAGCCGGGCGATGTCCTCGGCGGCCGGGCCCGGACTCGGCGGCGCCCTGGTCCAACTGCTCGCCGCGCCGCTGGCGCTGGTCGCCGACGCGCTCTCCTTCCTCGCCTCCGCCTTCGCCCTCGGCAGCATCCGGCCCACCGAGCCGCCCGCCGAACCGAAGACCCGCGGCCGCATCTCGGCCGGGCTGCGGTTCATCGCCGACACTCCGATCATGCGGGCGGCCCTGCTCGGCACGGCGACGGTGAACCTCTTCACCTTCATGATCGCCGCACTGTTCGTGCTGTACGCCACGACCGAGCTCGGCCTGTCGGCGGGTCTGCTCGGCGCCGTGCTCAGCGCGGGCGCCCTCGGCGGGCTGATCGGTGCCACGGTGACCGCCAGGATCAGTCGCCGGATCGGCATCGGCCGGGCCGTGGTGCTCGGGATGATCGCCTACCCGGCTCCGCTGCTGCTCGTCCCCGCGGCGCGCGGCGGCACCCTGGCGGTGGTCGCACTGCTGCTGGCCGCGGTCTTCGGCTCGGGCATCGGCGTGATGCTCCTCGATATCACAGTCGGCTCGCTCTTCGCGGCAGTAATCCCGGATCGGCTCCGATCCCGGGTCTCCGGCGCCTATCAGGCGGTCAACTACGGCATCCGTCCGCTAGGTTCGATTCTGGGAGGGCTGCTCGGCAGCACGCTCGGCCTTCGGCCGGCGCTCTGGGTGGCCGCCATCGGTGCGCTCACCTCGTTCCTCTGGCTACTGCCGTCGCCGATCCCCGGCCTCCGCAACCTGCCCGATGCGCAGGAGGAGAAGGGACTCTGACCCCTCGTCAGGGAAAACCCCGGGAGTCGGGCATATGCCCGAGGAAAGTGCCGGAACCCTCCCCCGCGTCGCCCACGGCGCGGTAGCGTTACGCCCCGTTGGGGCTACAGCCAGTAAGGGCGTGGCCACGGATGCGTCACGGGGGCGCTGAGGAGGGGTGCACACCATTGCCGGGGATCGACGACTGCCTGATCGAGGCGATGACCATCACCGGAGCTCTCGGTGCCAGCCTGGTCGACTGGACCAGCGGTCTCGCCCTCGGCGCCGCCGGCGCCGGACCCGGCGGTGACCACGACGCCGGGGCGGCCGACGCCACGGAGGTGGCACGGGCCATCACCCAGACCTCGTCCTTCGCCGACCCCGCCGCGAGAACCGCTCCGGCCGAGGACGTCATCGTCACCTCGGCCGGCACGTACCACCTGATCCGCTTCGTGGAGACGGCGTTCGACAGCAGCGTCTTCCTCTATCTGCGGCTCGACCGGGCCACCGCCAACCTCGCCATGGCCCGGTTGCGCCTCGCCACCATCGCCGACGGACTGGTGCTCGCCTGATGCAGCCGACCCTGCAGCCGATGCTGCCACCGACCCCCGAGCCGGTCGTCCACCGCCCCCTCACCAGGCTGCCCCGCAGGCACCGGTCGGGCTTCGCCCCGGCCACCGTCTTCGAGGCCGCCCTGACCGACCTCGCCGCCGACCTGGCCACCGGTGCCCTGCACGGCTCCGCCGGCACCGTCCACCTGGTCGACGGCGAGGTGGTGCACGCCGAGAGCCCGGCCACCCCGGACGTCGGCACCCTGCTCACCTCGGCCGGCCGGCTCTCCGCCCGCACCTGGGCGGACGCGATGGCGGCGGCCCGCGGCAGCGGCAGCGCCGCCGAGCACCTGGTCGCCGCCGGCGCGATCGGCCTGGGCGAACTGGAGCTCTGCCACCTGACGGCCGTGCTGGACGCGGCGTTCTTCGCGCTGCCGCAGAACGACGGCCCGATCGGCTTCCTGCCCGGGGTGCGGCCCGGGCTGACGCTGGCCCGGCCGCTGGAGGCCGGGGCCCTGCGCCTCGCGGTCGGCAAGCGCAGGGCGCTGCTGGACCGGACCCACCCGGCCGCGGGCCTGGACGTCTCCCCCGTCCGCGCCCGCACCGAACCGGCCGTGCCCGAACGCCGGCCCACCGCCTGCAGCGGCCGCCGCAGGGCGGTGCTCGCGGCGGCCGACGGGTACCGCACGCCCGCCCAGATCGCCCGGCTGCTCGGCCGGTCCGCCTACACCACGCTGCTCGACATCCGGCACCTGGCGGCCGCCGGGCTCATCGAGACCCCGGCGCCGTGGAACGGGCCCGCCCCGGTCGCCGCAGTCCGCGAGGCCGCCGGCCCGGTGGCCGCACCCGAACCGTCGTCCGCACCGGTGCGGCCGGGCGGAGTACCCCAGCAGGCCGGGCCGCCCCCGGCCCACCCGGAGGTACTGCTGCCGTCGCCGGCGCTGCACGACTTCCCGCCAGATCCGGAGATCGCCCTGCTGCTCCGGATCCGAGCCGCCCTGGAGGCCCGACTGTGAGCGTCCCACCCGCCCGTACGCCGTTCCGGGCCGCGTCATGAAGCGCGCCCTGCGCCAGTTCACGGCGAAGCGGACACCCGCCCTGCCAGAACCGGAGGTGCTGAGCGAACTGCGCGGGCTGCGCGCCACCGTGCCGCACCTCACCGGCGGGCTGGTCGCCACCACCGACGGGCTGGTGGTCGCGCACGACACCAACGGCCTGGAACCGGAGGGCCTGGCGGCACTGACCGCGGCCGCCCTCGGCGTCGGTTCCCGGCTGATCGAGGCCAGCGGCCAGGGCGGTTTCCGCGAACTGCTCACCCGGGGCGAGCACGGCTACACGGCCACGTACGCGGCCGGCGGCTACGTCGTGCTGACGCTGTTCGCCGGGCCGGACGCCAACGTCGGCCGGCTGCACTTCGAGGCCCGCCGGGCCGGCGGCCGGATCGCCGCGATCGCCGACGCGGCCCTGGAGCGCCAGGACCGCCCCTGACCACGTTTCACCGAGCACCACCGACACACCGTCGATCCACCTTCTGGAAGGAACCACCATGGCCAGCACGGAGCACGCACTCAAGGACGCGATGAGCTCGATCGAGGGCGCCATCGGCGTTGCCCTCGTCGACTACAACAGCGGTATGGCCCTCGGCACCATCGGCGGCGGCCCGGAGCTCGACCTGAACGTCGCCGCGGCCGGCAACACCGACGTGGTACGGGCCAAGGTCCGGGCGATCGAGATGCTGAACCTCAAGGAGGCGATCGAGGACATCCTGATCACCCTGTCGTCGCAGTACCACCTGATCCGGCCGCTCACCAGCCGCTCGGGCAAGGGCCTGTTCCTCTACCTCGCCATCGACAAGCAGCGCTCGAACCTGGCGATGGCCCGCCACCAGCTCAAGCGCATCGAGGCCGAGCTGGAGGTCTGACAGCAGCACAACGGGCAGCGGGCCGGGGGCGATCCCCCGGCCCGCCGGTGCGTCCGGGCCCGGGACGGACGGGGGCTGGACGGACGGGGGCTGGACGGACGGGGGCTGGACGGACGGGGGCTGGACGGACGGGGGCTGGACGGACAGCCCCCATGGCCTCCCGGAGACGGGAGGCAGAGAGGGAGAAGAGGCGGCGGCAGATCCCTGGGCGGTATTGAGGTGTCACACATAACATGGCAATGTGAAATTGCACTTGCCCTGAGGTCGCCCCACCCCCGAAGGAGAGCCAGCCCGCCGTGACCACCGACGCCGCGAGCACGCCCGCCGTCCCCGCCCCGCCGAACACCGGCAGCCACGACCTTCCGGTCTCCCCCGCCCTCGACGCCTTCATGGGCACCGCCTGGGCCCCGACCCCGCTGCCCGTCTCCGACCGGGTCGCCGCGCACGGGGTGACGCCGGCCCGCCGGGCCGCCCTGGCCGCGGCCTTCCCCGGCGAGCGCCTGGTCGTGCCCGCCGGACAGCTCAAGGTCCGCAGCAACGACTGCGACTTCCGCTTCCGCCCGCACAGCGCGTACGCCTGGCTCACCGGGCTGACCGGGGAGGAGCAGGTCGGGCACGTGCTGGTGATCGAGCCCGACGGCGAGGCGGTGCTGCACGTCCGCCCGCGCTCGCCGCGCGGCGGGAGCTCCGAGTTCTACCGGGACCGCCGCTACGGCGAGTTCTGGGTCGGGCGGCGGCCGGACCTCGCGGAGGCCGAGCAGCTGACCGGCATCCGCACCGTCCACCTGGACGCGCTCGGGAAGTCCGTCGGCCCGGACGCGCGGGTGCTGGCCGGCGTGGACCCCGCGGTGGACGCACTGACCGGCCGCCCGGCCGCGGCCCGCACCGCCGGGGACGACCGGCTCGCCGCCGTGCTGTCCGAGCTGCGCCTGGTGAAGGACGCCTGGGAGGTCGGCCAGCTCCAGCTGGCGGTGGACCACACCACGGCCGGGTTCGAGGACGTCGTCCGCGCACTGCCCGAGGCCCTGCGGCACCGCCGCGGCGAGCGCTGGCTGGAGGGCACCTTCGAGCGGCGCGCCCGCCTGGAGGGCAACGGCACCGGCTACGAGACGATCGTCGCCTCGGGTGCGCACGCCTGCGTGCTGCACTGGATCCGCAACGACGGGCCGCTCGACCCGTCCCGACTACTGCTGCTCGACGCCGGCGTGGAGACCGACACCCTCTACACGGCGGACATCACCCGCACCCTGCCGCTGAGCGGCACGTTCACCAGCGCCCAGCGGGACGTCTACGAGCTGGTGCTGGCCGCGCAGGACGCCGGCATCGCGGCCGTCCGGCCGGGCGCGAGCTTCCGCGACTTCCACCGGGCGGCGATGACGGTGATCGCCGAGGGGCTCGCCGAGTGGGGCGTGCTGAAGGTGTCCGCCGAGGAGTCCCTCCGGGCGGACAGCGGGCTGCACCGCCGGTACACGCTCTGCAGCAGCGGCCACATGCTCGGCCTCGACGTCCACGACTGCGGCAGGGCGCGCGCCGAGACCTACCTGGACGGCCGGCTGGAGGAGGGGCACGTGCTCACCGTCGAGCCGGGCCTCTACCTGCAGCCGGACGACGAGACGCTGCCGCCGGAACTGCGCGGCATCGGCATCCGGATCGAGGACGACCTGGTGGTCACCGCGGACGGCGCCCGACTGATGTCGGCCGCACTCCCGCGCACGGTCACGGGCATCGAGGAGTGGATGGGCGGCCTGCTGGGCTGACGGACGGACACCTCCACCCCGGGCGGGGCGCCGGTCCTCGGCGCCCCGCCCGCCGCACGTCCACCTCCGCCGCCCTCGCCCGCCCCGCGCGCCCCGCCTGCATCCCCGGCCCTCCCCCATCGCCCTCGCCCCCCACTGAAATAGTAGCCATGTACTTAATAGCCATGTACTGTATTTGCCATGAGCAAGGAACCCCACGGCCCGACGCCCGGCTTCCTGGTCTGGCGGCTGGCCATGAAGTGGCGGGTCGCCGTCGACCGGGCGCTCGCCCCCCTCGGCCTCACCCACGCCCAGTACGCACTGCTGTCCTCGCTGTACGGCGTCCAGCGCACCGGGGCGCAGCCCACCCAACGCGAACTCGCCGACCACACCGGGCTGGAGGCGCTCTACGTCTCCAAGCTGGCCCGCGCCCTGGAGGCCGACGGCCTGCTGGAGCGCGCCAAGGACCCGGCGGACAGCCGCGCCGTCCGCCTGTCGCTCACCGCGGGCGGCCGGGAGACCACGCGCCGAGCGATCGCCGTCGTCCAGCAGCTCCTGGATCAGCTGACCGCACCGCTCGGCGGCCTGACGGCCGACCGCACCGAGGCGCTCGTCCGCGACCTGACCGCCCTGCTCGACGCACCGCTCGGCACACCCGGCGGCGCAGCGCTCCACACAGCACTGGACGCAGCACTCGAAACGTCCGTCGGCACCCCGGTCGACGCCCCGCCCGAACCACCGGAGGAGTAGCCATGCCCGAGATCGCCGTCCTGGACTCGACCGTGCACTACGAGGAGGCGGGCAGCGGCACGCCGCTCGTCCTGCTGCACGGCAACCCCACCTCGTCCCATCTGTGGCGCAACGTCATCCCCCGCATCGGCGGCGGGTTCCGGGTGCTCGCGCCGGACCTGATCGGCATGGGCCGCTCCGGCAAGCCCGATGTCGCATACCGCTTCGACGACCACGCCCGGTACCTGGACGCCTGGTTCGACGCGCTCGGGCTGGAGGCGGCCGTGCTGGTCGGCACCGACTGGGGCGGGGCGCTCGCCTTCGACCGGGCGGCCCGGCTGCCGGAGCGGACGCGCGGGGTGGCGTTCATGGAGACGATCGTGCGGCCGATGACCTGGTCGGAGTACCCGGCGGCGGCGCGCGCCCGGTTCGAGGCCTTCCGCACGCCCGGGGTGGGCGAGGAACTGGTGCTGGACCGGAACGTGTTCATCGAGGGCTCGTTCGGCCAGACCGTGCTGACCGGGCTCGCCGAGGCGGACCTCGACGTCTACCGCAGCCCCTACCCGACCCGGGAGAGCCGGCGTCCGCTGCTGGAGTGGCCGCGGGCGATGCCGCTGGACGACGACCCGGCCGACGTGGTCGCCCGGGTGAAGGCGTACGGCGACTGGCTGGGCGGCACGCCCGAGGTGCCCAAGCTGCTGCTGACCTTCGACTCCTCGCCGACGCTGATGATCGATCCGGCCATGGCGGCCTGGTGCGCGGCGAACGTCGCCGGCCTGGAGACGGTGCACTGCGGTCCGGCGGGCCACCAGGCCCCGGAGGACCGGCCGGAGGAGATCGCGGCCGCCGTCACGGCCTGGGCGGGCCGGCACTTCGGCTGATCCCGCCCGCGCCGGCGGGGCCGACCGACCCCCGGGTCGGACCCGACGGGGTCACAGCCGCGGCCCCGATCCAGGTGAGCACACGGCAACCTCGCGGCAACAGGCGGGCAACGCACGGGAATCCGACCGGCCCTAATTTCTGTCAACCGACAGAAAACGCCTGCGGAAAGCCGGTGCCCCATGACCACCAGCACGTCGCTCGCTCCCGCCGGGACCTCCGGTCCGCCGTCCGCCGGAGCGCTCCCCTACCCGCAGCAACTCCACCGCACGATCGGCCGGTTCGGCTCCTTCGCGGCCGGCTTCTCGTTCATCTCGGTGCTGACCACGGTCTTCCAGCTGTTCGCCTTCGGCTACGGCGCGGCCGGCCCGGCCTTCGTCTGGACCTGGCCGGCGGTGCTCGCGGGACAGCTGCTGGTGGCCGCCTGCTTCGCCGAACTCGCCGCCCGCTACCCGATCTCCGGGGCGATCTACCAGTGGGCGACCCGGCTGGCGAACCCGCTCTACGGCTGGTTCACCGGCTGGCTGATGGTGCTCGGCCAGGTGGTCGTGGTCGCCGCGGCGGCCCTCGCGCTGCAGGTGGTGCTGCCGGCGCTGTGGCCGGGCTTCCAGCTGGTCGGCGGCGACCCGTCCCCGACCACGGCGAGCGGCGCGGCCAACGCGGTACTGCTGGGCACCGCGCTGATCGCGCTGACCACCCTGGTCAACGCCGTCGACAACCGGGTGCTGTCGCTGGTCAACGGCGTCGGGGTGACGGCCGAACTCGTCGGCATCGTGCTGATCCTGGTGCTGCTGTTCACCCACACCGAGCAGCCGGTGGGCTCGGTGCTGCACACCGCCCCCACCGGCGGCGGCTCCTGGACGCTGCTGGTCGGGGCGTTCACCGCGGCGTACGTCATGATCGGTTTCGACAGTGCGGGCGAGCTCTCCGAGGAGACGGTCGCCCCGCGCCGCACCGCGCCGCGGACGATCCTCACCGCACTCGCCGCGGCCGGGGTCGGCGGCGGTCTGCTGCTGCTCGGCGGTGTGCTGGCCGCCCCCAGCCTGACCGACGGCAGGCTCGCCTCCGAGGGCCTCTCGTACGTGCTGACCAGCAGTCTCGGCGAGGGGCTCGGCCGGGTGCTGCTGGCCGACGTGGCGGTCGCGGTCTGCGTCGGCACCCTGGCGATGCAGACCGCGGGCACCCGGATGGTGTTCTCGATGGCCCGGGACGGGGCGCTGCCCGGTGCCCGGCGGCTGGCCTCGGTGGCGCCGGTGAGCGGCGTGCCGCGCTGGGCGGCGGTGGCCGTGGGCGTGCCGGCGGCGGCCTTCCTGCTGCTCAACCTGGCCTCGCCGGCGGCCTTCCTGGCGCTCTCGGCGACCTGCATCGTGCTGGTCTACGCCGCGTACGCGCTGGTGGTGGGCGCGATGCTGGTCCGCCGGGTGCGCGGGCTGCCGCTCGGCGATGGCGGCCCGGACGTGGACGAGACCGGCCGGCCGCTGTTCACCCTCGGCCGCTGGGGGCTGCCGGTGAACGTGCTCGCCCTGCTCTACGGGGTGGCGATGACGGTCGACCTGGCCTGGCCGCGCGCCTCGGTGTACGACCCGGACGGCGGCCACTGGTACCTGCGGTGGTTCGCGGTGCTGGTGCTCGCCGGCGCGGTCGCCGCAGGTGCCGCCTACCGGCTGCGCCGCCGCTGACGGCGACCGTCCGGACCCGCGCTCACAGGAGCCGCTCGCCCTCCCGGCGGGCGGCTTCGGCGCGCTCCGGGCCGCAGCCGGCGAAGCGCAGCACGGCGTCCGCGACGGCCCGGGCCACCGGCTCCGCGGCACGGCCGCCGCGCTCCCGGGCGACCGCGACCCCGCCCTCGACCAGGCCGAACAGCAGGTCGGTGCGCAGGGCCGCGTCCGCGCCGGGGTCGAGCAGCGCGAGCAGTCGCCCGTACGCCGCCTTCAGTGCCTCGCGGGCGCCCCGGAAGCCGGCGAACCGCTCGCCGCGGACCTCGGGCAGCTGGTAGAGCGCGCCGAGGTTGTACAGGCCGCCGAAGAGCAGTCCGGAGTCCCGGGCGGCCAGGGCCCACAGTCGGGGTGCGGGGTCGGCGTCCGGGTCGGCGAGCAGCGCGGTGGCGAAGGCCAGCGAGGGCTCGACGGTGCTCTCCAGCAGGGTGGCGAGGATGTCCTCCTTGCCCGCGAAGTAGTGGTACATCGAGGCCTGTCGCATCCCGGCGCGCTCGGCGACGGCGCGGGTGGTGGTGGCGGCGTAGCCGTTGCGGGTGAAGAGTTCGGCGGCCGCGGCGAGGACCTGCTCGCGCGGGGCGAGGCCGCTCGCCGAGGGCCCCTGGGCGCGCGGCCGGCCGACCCGTCCGGTGCCGGTGCCGGTGGCAGTGCCGGTGCCGGCCGCGGTGGCGGCGCCGGTGGCGGCGGGGCGGGCGGGCCGGCGGCTGGCGGG
>NZ_JOAI01000013.1 GCF_000717715.1 Streptomyces sp. NRRL B-24484
CCTGTGGGAGAGTAGGACGCCGCCGAACAATTCTTCTGAGAAGCCCCGCCCGGGGACACCGGGCGGGGCTTCTCGCATTTCCGGGTTCGGCACGGCCGGTGAGCGACCGCGACGTAGGGTCGCCCTATGGAGACCACCACGACGCCGCCCTCCGGCGAGAGCATCCGTGTCATGTCCGAGCTGACCGCGGAGGACCTGTTCCTCGCCCGGTCCGTGCTGACGGCGGCCGCCGTCGACGACGGCCGGGAGGCGGTCTCGGAGGCGGGCCGGCTGCGGCTGCGGGAGGGCGCGGGACGTCCGGGCGTGCGGCACCTGCTGCAGACGCTGAACGGCCGTCCGGCGGGGTACGCGCAGTTGGAGGTGGCCGCGGACGGGAGTGCGGCGACGGCGGAGCTGGCCGTCCACCCCGAACTGCGGCGCCGTGGTCTCGGCGGCCGGCTGGCGGAGGTTCTCCTCGCGGAGCTGGCACCGGCGAAGGCGGTCGACTGCTGGGCGCACGGCGGTCACCCCGGTGCTGCCCGGCTGGCCGAGCGGTTCGGCGGCGAGCTGATCCGGGAGCTGCGGCAGATGCGCAGGCCGGCCGGTCCGGAGGTGCCCACCACGGTGCTCCCGGAGGGCGTCGAGCTCCGCACCTTCCGCCCGGGCGAGGACGACCGGGCCTGGCTGGCGCTGAACGCGCTGGCCTTCGCCCACCACCCCGAGCAGGGGGCGTGGACGGAGGCGGACCTCGCGGACCGGATCGCCGAGCCCTGGTTCGACCCGGCCGGGTTCTTCCTCGCCGTCCGCGGCGGCGAGCTCGTCGGCTTCCACTGGACGAAGGTGCACCCCGACGGCCTGGGCGAGGTGTACGTGGTCGGGGTGGCCCCGGGCGAGCAGGGCAGCGGGCTCGGGCGGGTGCTCACCGCGGCCGGTCTGCGGCACCTCGTCCACGACCGCGGAGTCCCGGCCGTCCTTCTCTATGTGGACGCTGACAATCCGGCGGCGGTGCGGGTATATGAACGGTTGGGCTTCACCGTCCACGAGGTGGACCTGATGTACCGGGTCCGGGAGGCCGGCCCGGCCGGTGGTTCCGGCCCACAGGGGTGACCGACTCAGCTTTCCTCCTGGCCATCCGGTGTTTACCGTGGATTCAATTGACGCCGCGAAGATCACAGGATGACGCCCGTAGTGCCTCGTCCGCGCTCCGCCCGCCGACCGGCTCGGCTCCGCCCGGCCGCTCCCGGCGGGTGGGCACCGGAGTGGCGGGACGAGGACGCTGCGTACGCCACAGACACGTACGCCGCCGCGAGCACGGCTGACGACCGCGGTACGTGCGCCCGGGACTTCGCCCTGCATGAGGAGCTGGCACCGATGACCATCCCTGGCCCCGTCTCCGCCTCGTCCGGTGCGGCCCCCGGCCCCGCCTCGGGTGCGGGCTCCAAGCAGGCAGCCAAGCAGCCGTCCAAGAGCCGCGCCCGCGTGCCCAAGGCGGGCAGGTCCACGGCGGCGGGCGAGTCCCGTCCGCCGGCCGCGGCCCGTGCCGCCGCTTCGAAGGCGGCCCCGGCCACGCCGGCACCGCTGCCGAGCGTGATCACCAATGCGCTCGGCGTGCCGGTGAACGACGAGCCGGCCGTCCGGATCGCGCCCCGGTCGGCGACGGCCAGCTCCACGGGCGGGGTGCACTCGGCGCTCGCCGACGTCGAGACGGAGTTCGGGGCCCTCCCCGAGGGCCGGTTCCTGGACCGTGAGCGGAGCTGGCTGGCGTTCAACGAGCGGGTGCTGGAACTCGCGGAGGACCCGGGGATCCCGCTGCTGGAGCGCGCCAAGTTCCTCGCGATCTTCGCCAGCAACCTGGACGAGTTCTTCATGGTCCGGGTGGCCGGCCTGAAGCGCCGCATCGCCACCGGTGTCGCCACCCGGAGCGCCTCCGGGCTGCAGCCGCGCGAGGTGCTGGACCTGATCTGGCGGCGGTCGCGCGAGCTGATGGCCCGGCACGCGGCGTCCTTCCAGCACGAGGTGCTGCCGGACCTCGCGGCCGAGGGCATCGAGGTGGTGCGCTGGCCCGAGCTGCTGGAGAAGGAGCAGGCCCGGCTGCACACGCTGTTCCGGCAGCAGATCTTCCCGGTGCTCACCCCGCTGGCCGTCGACCCGGCGCACCCCTTCCCGTACATATCCGGGCTCAGCCTGAACCTGGCGGTCGTGGTGCGGAACCCGGTCTCCGGGCACAAGCACTTCGCCCGGGTGAAGGTGCCGCAGTCGCTGTCCCGCTTCCTGGAGGCCTCCCCGCAGCGGTACGTGCCGCTGGAGGACGTCATGGGCGCGCACCTGGAGGAGCTCTTCCCGGGCATGGAGGTGCTCGCCCACCACGCCTTCCGGGTGACCCGCAACGAGGACCTGGAGGTCGAGGAGGACGACGCCGAGAACATCCTCAAGGCGCTGGAGAAGGAGCTCATGCGGCGGCGCTTCGGCCCGCCCGTCCGCCTGGAGGTCGAGGAGTCGATCGACCCGTACATCCTCGACCTGCTGGTGCGCGAGCTCAACGTCAGCGAGTCCGAGGTGTTCCCGCTGCCCGGGCCGCTCGACCTGACCGGGCTGTTCGGCATCTCCGACCTGGACCGGCCGGAGCTGAAGTACCCGAAGTTCGTCGCGGGCACCGCGCGCGGTCTGACCGACGTGGAGTCGGCCTCCCAGCCGGACATCTTCGCCGCGATGCGCGAGCGGGACGTGCTGCTGCACCACCCGTACGACAGCTTCTCGACCTCGGTGCAGGCCTTCCTGGAGCAGGCCGCGGCCGACCCGCACGTGCTGGCGATCAAGCAGACGCTGTACCGGACCTCCGGTGACTCGCCGATCGTCGACGCGCTGATCGACGCGGCCGAGTCAGGCAAGCAGGTCCTCGTCCTGGTCGAGATCAAGGCCCGCTTCGACGAGCAGGCCAACATCAAGTGGGCCCGCAAGCTGGAGGAGTCCGGCTGCCACGTGGTGTACGGCCTGATCGGGCTGAAGACGCACTGCAAGCTGTCGCTGGTGGTCCGGCAGGAGGGCGAGACGCTCCGCCGCTACGCGCACGTCGGTACCGGCAACTACCACCCGAAGACCGCCCGGCTCTACGAGGACCTCGGCCTGCTGACCGCGGACCCGCAGGTCGGCGCGGACCTCTCGGACCTCTTCAACCGGCTGTCCGGGTACTCGCGCCGCGAGTCCTACCGGCGGCTGCTGACCGCACCGCGCGGGCTGCGGGACGGCCTGGTCTCGCGGATCCACGGGGAGATCGCGCACCACCGGGCCGGCCGTCCGGCGTACGTGAAGATCAAGGTCAACTCGATCGTCGACGAGGCCGTGATCGACGCGCTGTACCGGGCCTCGCAGGCGGGCGTGCCGGTGGAGGTCTGGGTGCGCGGCATCTGCGCGATCCGCCCCGGCGTCCCAGGGCTGAGCGAGAACGTCCGGGTACGCAGTGTGCTCGGCCGGTTCCTCGAACACTCGCGGATCTTCGTGTTCGGCAACGGCGGCGAGCCCGAGGTGTGGTTCGGCAGCGCCGACATGATGCACCGCAACCTGGACCGCCGGATCGAGGCGCTGGTGCGGGTCTCCGACCCGGCGCACCGGGCCGAGCTGTCCGGGCTGCTGGACCTCGGGGTCTCCGACGAGACCGAGTCCTGGCACCTAGGTGCCGACGGGAGCTGGACGCGGCACTCGACCGACGCCGACGGCCGGCCGCTGCAGCACGTCCAGGACCTGTTCATCGCCTCGCGCAAGCGCCACCGGAACGCGTCCGCGAGCCGCTGACCACTCTCCGGGCCGCCGCCCGTGCCCCCGGTTCCGGCGGTGGCCGGGACGGCGGCCGCGGCGGCGGCCCGGGACGACCACATGGGGGAGTCCTTGTCATGACCGATTCGCCGATGACGGCCCCGGCGGCGCCGAGCGCGTCCGCGGGGGAAGTCCTCTCCGGCTACCTCACCACCCAGGCCGGCGCGTTCCTGCGCGCGCTGCCGCAGGCGGTGGGCGAGGCCGGATCGAGACCGGGCTCGCTCCCGGCCTCGGCGGCGGGTGCGGACGACCTCCTGCGCGCCGTCCGGCGGATCGGCGGCGCCCTGCACACCTTCGGGGCCGTGTTCGAGTCCGACTGGGCCGGTGAGCTGCGGACGGAGCTGGCCTGGCTGCTCGACCTGCTCGGCCGGGAGCCCGGCTACCGGCGCCGCTCGTCCCGGCTGCTGGCCGCGCTGGACTCGCTGGGCGACACCGGCGCCGACTCCCCCGGCATGCTCGCCGGGCACACCGGCGTGCCCAAGGCCCGCGCCCTGCTGGAGCGGCAGCTCACCCTCGCCCGGACGAGGGCGCACACCGCCCTGCTGCAGGAGCTGCGGACGGCACGGCTGCACGCGCTGGCCGACCGGATGACCCTGCTGAGCGGCGAGGTGCCGCTGCTGGACGGGGCCGCCGGGCGGGACGGCGCTGCGCTGGTGCAGCACGCCGCCGGGGCGCTCGCCGCGCTCGCCGCCGCGGCGGAGCGGCTGCCGCTGGCCCGCGCGGTCGAGCCGTACGGCGGCGACGGGCTGCACCGGCTCGCCGTGCTGCCCGCGGCCCGCAGCGCCTCCCCCGGCGACGCCGACGTGCTGCTGGCCGCGGACGACGAGCCCTGGCACCGGGTCCGGGTGCTGGCGAAGCGGGCCCGGTACGCCCTGGAGGTGTGCGCGGCACCGGCCGTCGAGCTGGACCGGCTGGACGCGGTGCTCGACCGCCACCGGGACGCCTCCGACGCGGCCGCCACCGCCTCCACCGCGGCCCGGACGCCACGGATCACGCCGGCGACCGCGTACGTGCTCGGCGTGGTGCATGCTGATCAACGACTGGAGGTGGAGGCGGCCCGGTACGCCTTCGGCCACCAGTGGCCGAAGCTCCCGCACCACGGATGGCACGAATGGGCGACCGTCTGACCGCAGCGCAGCACCGCGCTGCCAATCCCTTCCGCGTCCGGCTCGCCCGGCGGTCCCGCCGCGGCGGCGCGCCCGCCCTGCGGGCCGCCGTGCCCGGCTACGGGCCGACCGTGCTGGCGGCCGGCGGGGTGCTCTGGGTACCAGGCGGGCCGAAGAAGGACGGCCGCAGCCTCAAGAAGCCGCGGATCGCGGTGATCCACCGGCCCAAGTACGACGACTGGAGCCTGCCCAAGGGCAAGCTCGAACGCGGTGAGGGCTGGCGGACGGCGGCGCTGCGCGAACTGCGCGAGGAGACCGGGATGCACTGCGTCCTGGGCCAGGAGCTGCCCGCGCAGCACTACCTGGTCGACGGGCGGCCCAAGGAGGTGCGCTACTGGGCGGCGGTGCCGACCGGTGGTTCGTTCACCCCCGGACGCGAGGTCGACCGGCTGGAATGGCTGCCCCCGAAGAAGGCGAAGGCACGCCTCACGCACGTCCGGGACCGCGCTCTGGTGGACGCGCTGCTCGCCCTCCTGGAGGGTGCGCGGGCCTGACCCGGGCACCCTCCGCAGTGCGGCCCCGCCGCCCCTCCGCCGCAGGTCGGCGGCGGGGCGGCGGGGCCGTTCCGGGTGATCTCACCGCGCCCTCACCGTGACGCAACCGTTACTACCGGCCGCGGTTTCCCGCCAGCCGTTCGAGGTTCACCATCCGTTCATTTGCGACCGCCTGACGCGTCACCTGCCCGGCCTACCTTCGGGACCACCGGAGGGCCGAACGGGCCCCGGACCACAGCGAAACCCGCGCTGATCGAGCCATCGACGAGCTCGTCAGGGCGCCGGGTTTGCCTCAGAAAGGGACACCCAGTGAAGCTCCAGCGGAACGGCTCCAAGGCCCTCGCCATCGGTGCCATGGCGCTCGTCGGCTCGCTGTCGCTCGCGGCCTGCGGTACGGACGACAACTCGACCAGCAACTCGGGCAGCAGCGCCGCGGCCTCCGGTGCGGCCCCGGCCGCGCAGATCGCCTGCGGCAAGGGCGGCCAGCTGCTGGGTGCGGGTTCGACCGCGCAGACCAACGCGATCGACGTCTGGAAGGCCGCCTTCGGCTCGGCCTGCTCCGGCTCGACCATCACCTACGGCGGTGGCGGCTCCGGCGCCGGCGTGCAGCAGTTCAACCAGGGCAAGGTCGCCTTCGCCGGCTCCGACTCGGCCCTCAAGCCCGCCGAGGTCGACGCCTCGAAGCAGGTCTGCACCGGCGGCCAGGGCGTCAACCTGCCGATGGTCGGCGGCCTGATCTCGATCGTCTTCAACGTCGAGAACGTCGACAAGCTCGTCCTCGACGGCCCGACCATCGCCAAGATCTTCGACTCGCAGATCGCCAAGTGGAACGACCCGGCGATCGCCGCCCTGAACCCGGGCGTCGCCCTGCCGGACGCGCCGATCCAGGCCATCCACCGCTCGGACGACTCCGGCACCACCGCCAACCTGACCGGCTACCTGGCCAAGGCCTCCGGCGGCGCCTGGACCTACCCGGCCAGCAAGACCTGGGCGGGCAAGGGCGGCCAGTCCGCCAACGGTTCGGCCGGCGTCTCCGCACAGGTCAAGCAGGTCAAGAACTCGATCAGCTACGTCGAGCTCTCCTACGCCCAGACCAACAGCCTGAAGAGCGCCGCCATCAACACCGGCGCCTCCAAGCCGGTCGACGCGACCGCCGAGAACGCCGCCACCACCTTCTCCAAGGCGAAGATCGCCGGCACCGGCAGCGACCTGGCCCTGGGCCTCGACTACGCGACCAAGGACGAGGGTGCCTACCCGATCGTCCTGGTCACCTACGAGATCGTCTGCGACAAGGGCAACAAGGCCGAGAGCCTCGACACCCTGAAGTCCTTCCTCACCTACACCATCAGTGACGCCGGCCAGCAGGCCATCGGCGCCAAGGGCTACGTCCCGCTGCCGAAGGAGCTGAGCGCGAAGGTCCAGGCGGTCATCCCGACCCTGGCCTGACCCCCGCACCACCGGCGGGGCGGCCCTCAGAGGGGGGACCGGGCCGCTCCGCCGGAAGCACCACCGCACGAGCACCACACGTCCGGGGCACCGCCGCCAGGTGCCGTCCCCCACGGGGGCAGCACCGTCAGACCGGAGTAGACGATCATGACTTCATCCCCCCCTGCCGCCTCACGAGGCAGGGCCCGCCGGAGCCGGAGCGACAGCCGGCTCGGCGACAGCATCTTCTTCAACCTCTCCCGCGGGTCGGGCATCCTGCTGCTGGTCATCATGGCCGCGATCGCAGGCTTCCTCGCCTACCGCTCGGGCATCGCGCTGTCCAAGGACGAAGGCAACTTCCTCACCACCTTCGAGTGGAACCCGGACGCGCCCAAGCCGGTCTTCGGCATCGCCGTCCTCACCTTCGGCACCATCGTCAGCGCGCTGATCGCCATGGTGATCGCGGTGCCGGTCGCCGTCGGCATCGCGCTGTTCATCTCGCACTACGCCCCCCGCCGCATCGCGCAGCCCTTCGCCTACCTGGTCGACCTGCTCGCCGCGGTGCCCAGCATCGTCTACGGCCTGTGGGGCGTGCTGTTCCTGGTCCCGCACATGGACGGCCTGACCGCCTGGATGGACCAGTACCTCGGCTGGACGTACGTCTTCGACCAGACCCAGGCCGGCGTCACCCCGCGCAACCTGTTCACCGTCGGCATCCTGCTGGCGATCATGGTCCTGCCGATCATCACCGCGGTCAGCCGCGAGGTCTTCCGGCAGGTCCCGCGGATGCACGAGGAGGCGGCCCTCGCCCTGGGTGCCACCCGCTGGGAGATGATCCGCACCGCGGTGCTGCCCTTCGGCCGCCCCGGCATCATCTCCGCCTCGATGCTCGGCCTCGGCCGCGCCCTCGGCGAGACCATCGCCGTCGCCATCGTGCTCTCCGCCAACAGCGTGCTCTCGCTGCACGTCCTCGACCCGGGCGGCGGCACCTTCGCGCAGAACATCGCGCTCAAGTTCAACGAGGCCCAGCCGTTCGGCCGTGACGCCCTCATGGCCTCCGGCCTGGTCCTCTTCGTGATCACCCTGCTGGTGAACGGCGCCGCCCGACTGATCATCGCGCGCCGCAAGGAGTACTCGGGGGCCAACGCATGAGCACCGCGACCACCATTGCGGACGCGACTCCGCAGCTGCGCCGCAGCCTGACCTCCGCGCGGCTCCCGAAGTGGGCGCCGGCCGGCGTCGCACTGCTCTCGATCGGCCTCGGCTGCGCCATCGGCGCCGGTGCCGGACTCGCCAGCCACCTGCAGTGGGGCATCATCGCCGCCGCGCTCTTCGTGGTGCTGAGCTACTCGCTCTCCGCCCGCGTCGAGGGCCGCCGCCAGGCCAAGGACCGGCTCGCCACCGCGGTGGTCTGGGTCGCGTTCATCCTGGCCGTCGTGCCGCTGGCCGCGCTGACCTTCTACACCGTGCAGCAGGGCATGGAGGTGCTGGACGGCAACTTCCTGACCCACTCCATGAAGAACGTGATCTCCTCCGGCCCCGGCGGCGGCATCTACCACGCGCTGATCGGCACCCTGGAGCAGGTCCTGCTGGCGACCCTGATCGCCGCCCCGATCGGCCTGCTGACCGCCGTCTACCTGGTGGAGTACGGCCGCGGCCGGCTCGCCAAGTGGGTCACCTTCTTCGTCGACGTCATGACGGGCGTGCCGTCGATCGTCGCCGGTCTGTTCATCCTCTCGCTCTGGAACATCCTGCTCGGGTTCGAGTACTCGGGCTTCTCCGGCAGCCTCGCGCTGGCCATCCTGATGATGCCGGTCGTCGTCCGCTCCACCGAGGAGATGCTCAAGCTCGTCCCGAACGAGCTGCGCGAGGCCTCGTACGCCCTGGGCGTGCCGAAGTGGAAGACCATCCTGCGCATCGTGCTGCCGACCGCGATCGGCGGCATCACCACCGGCGTGATGCTGGCCGTCGCCCGCATCACCGGTGAGACCGCGCCGGTCATGATGCTGGTCTTCGGCGCCGACGCCATCAACGGCGACCCCTTCAACGGACCGCAGCAGTCGCTGCCGCTCTACATCTGGCAGCAGTACTCGATGGTCAACAACGACTTCGGCTACGCCCGCGCCTGGGGCGCCGCGCTGGTGCTGATCTTCTTCGTGATGGGGCTCAACCTCGTCGCGCGGGGCATCGCACGCTGGCGCTCGCCCAAGGGCGGACGCTGACCCGACTGACGTACGAGACGAGAGAAGAGAAAGACCATGGCCAAGCGCATCGACGTCAGCGGACTGTCCGCCTACTACGGAACCACCCGCGCCATCGAGGACATCTCGATGACCATCGAGCCCCGCTCCGTGACGGCCTTCATCGGCCCGTCCGGCTGCGGCAAGTCCACCTTCCTGCGCACCCTCAACCGCATGCACGAGGTCATCCCCGGTGCCCGCGTCGAGGGCAAGGTGATGCTGGACGACGAGAACCTGTACGCCTCCAACGTCGACCCGGTCGCCGTGCGCCGCTCGGTCGGCATGGTGTTCCAGCGGCCGAACCCCTTCCCCACCATGTCGATCTACGACAACGTGGTGGCCGGCCTCAAGCTCGCCGGTGTGCGGAGGAAGTCCGTGCTGGACGGCGTGGTGGAGAAGTCCCTCAAGGGCGCCAACCTCTGGAACGAGGTCAAGGACCGGCTGAACAAGCCCGGCGCCGGCCTCTCCGGCGGCCAGCAGCAGCGCCTGTGCATCGCCCGCGCGATCGCGGTCGAGCCCCGCGTCCTGTTGATGGACGAGCCCTGCTCCGCCCTCGACCCGATCTCCACCCTCGCCATCGAGGACCTGATCGGCGAGCTGAAGTCCCAGTACACGATCGTCATCGTGACCCACAACATGCAGCAGGCGGCCCGCGTCTCCGACCGCACCGCCTTCTTCAACCTGGCCGGCGTCGGCCAGCCGGGCAAGCTGGTCGAACTGGACGACACCCAGCGGATCTTCTCCAACCCGTCCGTCCAGGCGACCGAGGACTACATCTCCGGCCGCTTCGGCTGACCGGGCCGGGCTCCCCGGAGCCCCACCGACTACTTCGCGGTGCTGCATGGCGGTGCCGCCGCGAAGTACGCAGGGCCCGCCCCCGTGATGTGGGGGCGGGCCCTGCACCCTTCCGGGCGGGCTCGTCGGGCTCGTCGGGCTCAGAGCAGGAGCAGGTCCACGACGCCGTACATCGCCGCCGCCACCAGGGCCGCGGCGGGCATGGTGATGAACCAGCCGAGCACGATGTTCTTGGCGACGCCCCAACGGACCGCGCGGATCCGCTTGGTGGCGCCCACACCCATGATCGCCGAGGTGATCACGTGGGTGGTGGAGATCGGCGCCGCGTAGACGAACGAGGTGATGTACATGACGGTCGACGCGGTGGCCTCCGCCGCGAAGCCCTGCGGCGGGTCCAGCTCGATGATCTTGCGGCCGAGGGTCCGCATGATCCGCCAGCCGCCCG
Source organism: Streptomyces sp. NRRL B-24484 (assembly GCF_000717715.1). Lineage (GTDB taxonomy): Bacteria > Actinomycetota > Actinomycetes > Streptomycetales > Streptomycetaceae > Kitasatospora. The sequence continues at coordinate 10,355 of NZ_JOAI01000013.1, forward strand.
CGTAGGTGCCCAGCGAGAGCATCGTCGCACAGGAGATCTTCACCCAGATCGGGATGTCGTTGCCGGCCTGGTGGCCCGAGATGGTGAGCGCCAGGACCACGACACCCATCGTCTTCTGGGCGTCCTGCAGACCGTGCGCCAGGGCCATGGCGGCGGCCGAGGCGGTCTGCGCGACCCGGAAGTTGCGCTTGGCGCGGTGCGGGTTGGCCCGGCGGAAGATCCAGAGGATCCCCAGCATGACCAGGAAGCCGCCGGTCAGGCCGACCACCGGCGAGACCACCATCGGAATGATGATCTTGTCGACCACGCCGCTCCAGATCACCTCGGTGCCGCCGGCCAGCGCCGCACCCACCATGCCGCCGAACAGGGCGTGCGAGGAGGACGAGGGGAGGCCGAAGTACCAGGTGACCAGGTTCCAGGTGATCGCGCCGACCAGGGCGGCGAACAGGATCGCCATGCCCTGGCTGCCCGAGGGCGTCTCGATGATGCCGCTGGAGACCGTGTGCGCCACCCCGGAACCGAGGAAGGCGCCGGCCAGGTTCATGACCGCGGCCATCGCCAGCGCCGCCCGCGGGGTCAGCGCCCGGGTCGAAACGGAGGTGGCGATCGCGTTCGCGGAGTCGTGGAAGCCGTTGGTGTAGGTGAAGAAGAAGGCCACGCCGATGACGGCGATCAGTGCTGCCGTGTCCACGGAGGTCAGGACTCCTTGACCGCGATGGTCTCCACCGTGTTCGCCACGTGCTCGAAGGCGTCGGCGGCCTCTTCCAGGACGTCGACGACCTGCTTCAGCTTCAGCACCTCGATCGCGTCGTACTGGCCGGAGAACAGGTGCGCCAGCAGCTTGCGGTGGATCTGGTCCGCCTGGTTCTCCAGCCGGTTGACCTCGATCCAGTACTCGGTGAGGTTCTGCATCGACCGCAGGTTCGGCATCGCCTCCGCGGTCAGCTCGGCGGCCCGCGCCAGCACCTCGATCTGCTGCTCCACGCCCTTCGGCAGGGACTCGATGTCGTAGAGGACGACCAGGTCGACCGCCTCCTCCATGAAGTCCATGATGTCGTCCAGCGAACCGGCGAGGCTGTAGATGTCCTCGCGGTCGAAGGGCGTGATGAAGGAGGAGTTCAGCTGGTGGAAGATCGCATGGGTGGTGTCGTCGCCGGCGTGCTCGGCGGCGCGCATGCGCTCGACGATCTCCGCGCGGGCCGACACGTCTGATCCCAGCAGTTCCAGCAGGAGCTTCGACCCGACGACGAGGTTCTCCGCCGCGGCGGCGAACATGTCGTAGAAGCTCGTCTCCTTCGGGGTCAGGCTAAAACGCACGGAAATCTCCGATGTGCGGGGTAGGGACTGAACGACTCTAGGCGCTCGCCGTCCCAGGAGTGCAAACGGGGTGTTGACACGGTTCCCCAGTCTGGCGGAACTCACGCCGGTTTGCTCCTGCCGTGCACGCGCAGATCCGGGCACCCGCCCGGACGGCGGAACATGCAGCGAGCCGCCCGTGTTGGACACTGGAGGTCCAGGGACGGCGAGCAGGGAGACAGAGGCGGGCCGGATGACCACGATTCAGACGCGCACCGAGGACACCAGTACCCCCGGCACCGCGCCCGGCGGCGACGACGTCACCGCCGAGGCGGGCGCGGCCCATCCGCACGGCGGCCCGCACGGCTACAGCGCCCAGAAGAACGAGCACCTCAAGCGGCTGCGCCGGATCGAGGGCCAGATCCGCGGCCTGCAGCGCATGGTCGACGAGGACGTCTACTGCATCGACATCCTCACCCAGGTCTCCGCCGGCACCAAGGCGCTGCAGTCCTTCGCCCTCTCGCTGCTGGAGGAGCACCTGCGGCACTGCGTGGCCGCCGCCGCCGAGCAGGGCGGCGCGGAACTGGACGGCAAGGTCGCCGAGGCCACCGCCGCCATCTCCCGGCTGCTGCGCACCTGAGCACCGGTCACCGGCTGAGCACCGGTCAGCGCGGCTGCGGCCGACGGGGCACCGGTCGACACGGCACCGGGCGGCGCGGACGGCGGACACCGCCGGGACCCGCGCCGTCCGGCGCCGTGTTAACCGGCCGCGGCCGACCGCTCGGCGCCGTCCTGCCGGGGTGCCGCCACGGGCACCCGGTCGAGCAGCACCCGGTCGATCTGCTCGGTGGCCAGTTTCTCGTCGGAACTGGTCGATGCGGCGATCATGAGCTCGCCGGCCAGCTCGATCTCGTCGAGCGCGGTCTTGTCGTGGCCGCCCGTGCGGCCCTCCGAGGACGCCACCTGCACCACCCCTCCAGCGCCGCCTCCCGGCCAGGGCGGCGGTACCCCGTCCTTCCAGGGTAGGGAGGAGCGGGGCCCCGCCGTATGGCACGGACGGGTCATCTCTGCGGCCACAGGCACTAGAACCGGCGGTCGAACCCGGCTGCGGGCCGCTCGGGCCGTCACTTCGCGGGCGCCGAGGCCTTCGGCGAGTAGATGTCGGCGGAACCCGGCTCCGCCGCCTGCACCGGGGCGCCGAAATCGGCCAGCGAGGTGGTCGAGACCACCTTCACCTGGTCCTTGGCCTCCTTGGACCCCGCCACCCCGGCGAAGGCGAAGGTCTCCACCACCTTGTGCACCCGCCCCTGGGCGTCCAGCCACACCTCGTACGGCACCTGCTTGGCCGTGAAGGTCTGCGCGGCCATCCGCAGGCCGTCCGCGCCCCGGCCGCCGGTGGCCTCGGCGGCCTTGGCGAGGTCCAGGGTGCCCTTGTAGTGCTTGAGCTCGGTGCCGTCGACCGTCTCGGTGCCGACCAGCTCGGCCGACTCTGCGCCGCGCAGTGCGCCGGCGGCGCTGGCCGGGTCCGTCGCGCCGCTGCTGACCAGGTTGCCGTCGGGGAGCTGGCGGACGTCCAGCCGGACCCACTTGCCCGCGGGGACCTTGGCGCCGCTGTTCTGCAGGTAGACCGTGCCCGGCAGGACGATCTCCTTGATCCGGCCGGTGGTGGCGGCGCCCGGCGGCACGTCGATCTCCAGCGTGCCGATCCGCTTCACGTAGTCGTAGCCTCCGGTGCCGTTGAACACCGCCTTCTTGTCCCCCGACTCGGTGACCAGCTCGGTGGTGGTGCGGGCCGAGCCCGTCCGGCCGGTGATGTCCGCGGCGGAGCGCACCGCGGTCAGCGGGTCGGAGGAGAGCACGTCCGCCGAGCCGCCCTGCGGCTCGGTGCCGCCGCCCGAACAGGCGGAGAGGACGGCGGCCAGCACGGCCGCCGCCGCGGCGGTGCGGACGGGCTTCAGCTTCTTCACGATCGACACAACCCCCTCGGGCACCGATGCCCGGCAAGCAGCCACCCCCGATGGGCAGAGCTCTCCAGGGCCCAACGAGCCCGGGCCGCAAGGGTTACGGCCGTCCCGGCGTACGGAATCGTGCACGCGCCCCCCGGTCGGCGCGTTACGGTGAAGCACGTGTCCAGCGACGTCCCGGCGGAGTCCGTACCGGCCCCGCCCGCCGCCCACCGGGTGGCACTCGAAGAACGCGGATCCTTCTGCTTCGCGCAGTGCAGCTGCGGATGGTTCGCGCCGGGGCGGCGCTCCCGCGACCGCGCCAGGCGGGACGCGGACGAGCACGAGAACGGCGGCGGGGCCTGACCCGGCCCTCGCCGGGCGGGGAGCCGGGGCCCCTACGCGGCCAGGTCGGACTCCGGCGCCGGCTGCGCGGCCGCGGCCGGCTCGCGGCGCCGGCGGCTGCGGCCGTCCCCGCCCCCGCCGTCCGACCGGCGGGCGACGATCAGCGGCGCGGCCGCCGTCCTGGTGATCGCGTGGCAGAACGGCACCAGCACCGCCATCGCCAGCGGCGCCAGCAGCAGAACCACGGCGGTGGCGAGGGCGAAGCCGCCGATCACGTCCGTCGGGTAGTGCACGCCCATGTACATCCGGCAGAAGCCCTGCAGCAGGGCGAGCGCGCCCGCCACCAGGCCGAGCCGGCGGTTCACCAGCAGCAGCGCGACGGCGATGCCCATCGACATCGCCGAGTGGTCGCTGACGAAGGAGAGGGTGCCCTCCTTGCCCTCCACCAGGACCACCAGCTCGGGGTGGTCCACGAAGGGGCGCGGCCGGTCGACGATCGCCGAGATCGGCAGGTTGGCCAGCTCGGAGATCGCCACCGCCAGCGGGGCCCACAGCAGCCCGGCCACCGCCACCGGGGCGTCCGGCCGCCGACGGGCCTGCAGCCAGGCGGTCAGGCAGACCGCCGCCAGGCCGAGCAGGATGCCGTACTCGCCGATCCACGAGACCGCGGAGTCCAGCCAGCCGGGGGCCGAGACGGCCAGCCCGTTGATCGCGCGGAGCAGGCCCAGGTCGGGGTTGCCCGTGTCGGCGAGCAGCGTCGACACGCCGCACCTCCCTCTCGGTGTCCGGTGCACCGGCCGGTGCGCCGCCTGCGTTCCTCCGGGTACCGGTCGGGTGGCGTCCGGTACGGAGCAACAACGTTCTGAGCAGGCCGGAGGGTTCCGCGGAGATCGCACGTCACCGAAAATTGACTCACCGTCCACCGCCCGCCCACACCCGGGGCGGGCCGGCGGGTCAGCTCTGCGCCGGGCCCTGGCCGCCGCTGATCGTACCGTCGGCGTTCCGGAGCGGCAGAGCCGCGGCACCGTCCGGGGTGACCCGGGTGGCGCCGATGTAGTCCCGCTGGTCGATGGTGTCGTAACGGATCACCGCACCGGTGTGCGGGGCGTCGATCATGTACCCGCCGCCGACGTAGATCCCGACGTGGTGGATGGACCGCGGATCGTTCAGGTCGTTAGCGAAGAACACCAGGTCACCCGGGCGGAGTTGGTCCCGCGAGGGGTGCTCGCCGGCGTACCACTGGTCGTTGGCCACCCGGGGCAGGCTGATCCCGACGCTCGCGAACGCGGCCTGGGTCAGGCCCGAGCAGTCGAACCGCCCCTGCTGGGAGGGCAGGCCCTCGCCGCCCCACAGGTACGGCGTGCCGAGCTTGGTCTGCGCGAAGTAGATCGCGCCGGCCGCCGGCTGGGAGAGCCCGACCGCGGTCTGCGGGGCCGGCGCGGTGAAGCTCCTGGCCAGCGACTGGATGTTCTTCACATAGCCCTGGGTCTCCCGGTAGCCCGGGATTCCGCCGGCCTTTATCACCGCGTAAGGACCGGCGTTGTAGGCGGCCAGCATGTTCGCCTGCCGGTCGCCCGGCACGTTGGTGACGTCCTTGGCGAGCGCGCAGTCGTAGGTGGCGGCCGAGGCGATGGCGTCCGCCGGGTCCCAGATGTCGCGCCGGCCGTCGTTGTTGGCGTCCACCCCGTAGGTGGCCCAGGTGCCCTCCAGGAACTGCGCCATGCCGTAGGCCTTGGCCGGGCTCTTGGCGGTCGGGTCGAATCCGCTCTCCTGGTACAGCTGCGCCGCGAGCATCGGGGGAGAGATCTCGGGGCAGAGGGTGCCCCATTTCTCGATCAGCGGCCGGTAGGCGGCCGGTACCGTGCCCGATGAGATCGCGAGGTGGTTGGTGCCCGACCGGGCCGTGCCGCTGGCGGCGAAGGTCCCCACCGAGACCAGACCGACGAAACCGACCGTCACAACCGCTGCAGCGGCGGCCGCCGTGCCCGCTCTGCGGAGTACCATCAGCACCATCCCCGACGTGGCGTCAGTCGCGAGTGTTCCGGAAGGCGTTGCTCAGCGCAATCAGCACAGATACGAAGAGTGAGCGGTATCCTTCGTACGGTGGACATCCTGTCGTACGTGTCCCATGCCTCACGACCAATCCACGAGATATAGCCAAGTCGACATCAGATCTGGCCAAGAATAGGTCCTGCCCCTTCGCGAACCCGTGCTCCGGGGCCTTGAATTTGCCTGATCGGGCGGTGAGACGGAATGAACCTGAGCAGCGTGGACAGCAAGGTGATCGGCTACCTGGCCGAGGACCCACCCAAGAAGGCCAACATCGACACCATCATCGGCGGCATCGCCCCCGACTGGGGGCCGTTCGCCAGCCTCGGGTCCGAGGCGCGCGTGATGGTCGAGGTCGTGATGGCGGTCGCCATCCTGGGCTGCCTCGCCATCGCGGTCTGGGGGGCCGCCAAGCAGCGCATTGGTGCCACCGCGATGCGCGACACGTTCAGTGCCGAGCAGGGCAAGGGACTGATCATCGCGGGATTGACCGGCGTGTTCATCATCGGATCGCTGGGCACCCTGTTCACCATTGTCTACGGCATGGCGATCTGACGATCGTACGGATCGGATAGTCATCCCGGCGGAGCGGCCATGCGACTCTGCCGGCACAGTCGTGTTCGCGTCACCGGGGCCCCGCGGGGCTCCCCGCACCAGGAGGGCCGCCGTGCCGTTGTCCGACGACCAGCCGCACACCCGTACGCGGCTGCCGGTCGGCGAACAGCCCTCCCACCAGATGACCGCACGCCAGCCGCGTCCGGTCCGGACCCTGCTGACCGTCCTGCTCGTCGTCACCCTGCTGGTGATCGCGGTCTCCATCGCCAACCGCGGCAAGCCCGGCCCGGGCTCCGGCGGCAGCGGCACCGCCGCCACCGGCTCCGGGGACGGCGCACAGGCCGGCGCGGCCGCCACCGCGCCGAGCGGCACCAAGCCCGTCGACACCACCGCCAACGGGATCGCCAACGGCTTCCCGCACACCGACCAGGGCGCCCAGTCGGCCGCCGCCAACTACGCGACCGCGCTCGGCTCCGCGGAGATGTTCCAGACCGCGAGCCGCCACACCATCGTCGACACCGTCTCCGACCCCACCGTCGCGGGAGGGCTCCAGCAGCGGCTCGACACCGCCTTCACCGCCGAGAACAACGGCCGCTTCGGCCTCGACGCCCAGGGCCGGGCCCCCAAGGGCCTCACCTTCGTCAGCCGGACCGTCCCCGTCGGCACCCGCACCACCAACTACGCCGACACGGCGACGAAGGTGGAGGTGTGGTGCACCGGGCTGCACGGGCTCGCCGGCGACGGCTCGACCAGGCCGGTCTCCCAGGACTGGTACACCCTCACCGTCACCATGCGCTGGAACGGCAGTGACTGGAAGGTGACCGACTTCGACCGGGCCTCGGGCCCTGCCCCCGTTCCGGGTGATCAGCAGGCGGCCACGGCCCAGCAGATCACTGACGCAGTCCAGAGGTTCGGAGGCTTCCGCTATGCGCGGTGACGGCTCGACCAGCTCCTTCGTCCGGCGGGCCGGCGCGCTGGGCGGCGCACTCGCCGTCCTGCAGGCCACCGCGCTGATCACCGCCCAGCGGGTGTTCGCGGACCCGTCGCCCTCGCCGACGCCGTCGTCCACCTGCGCGGCGCAGAGCGTGCCGCTCCCGGGCGCGGGCGGACAGTGCGCTCCGCCTGGTGCGGCGGTCGTGGGCGGCGACACGGTCGGCACCGTCACCGACCCGCTCGGGTCGCTCGCCAAGGGGTGCGCGCAGGCCGCCGCGTGGGTGGTGCGCAAGCTGTCGGGGGCGATCGACGGCACGACGCAGGTGGACTTCACCAACGCCGCCTTCCTGCAGCAGTACGCGGTGGTGTTCGCCGGTTCGACGGTCATCACGCTGGTGCTGTGGCTGCTCGCGGTGACCAAGCGGGCCGTCCGCGGGGCCCCGCTGACGCAGGCGTTCTCGGAGGCGATCGGCTTCCTCTGGCTGACGGTGGTGGCCTCGGCGTTCACCCCGCTGATCCTCTACACGGTGGTCTCGGCCACGGACGGCCTGACCGCGGCGATCTCGGCCGGCACCAAGTCGGACACCGGCACCTACCTGGGAGGCTTCGCCGACACCCTGGAGAAGGGCTCCATCGGCGGCGGCCCGCTGATCCTGATCATCGTGTCGCTGGTGGCCGTGCTGGCCGCGGCCGTGCTCTGGATCGAGCTGCTGATCCGGGCCGCCATGCTGTACGTGGGCGCGCTGCTCGGCACCGCGGTCTACGCCGGTCTGGTGGACAAGCAGCTGTGGAAGCACGTCCGCCGCTGGGCCGGTCTGATGCTGGCGGTCGACCTGGCCAAGCCGATCATCGTGATCATCCTCGGGCTGGCCGGCGCGGTCGCCACCGGAGCCGGGGCCAACGACGACTTCGCCCGGGTGCTCTCGGGTCTCGCGATCCTCTTCCTGTCGATCTTCTCCAGTACGGCCGTCTACCGCTTCGTGCCCGGTTTCGGCGACGAGCTGCAGCAGATGCGCCGGGCCCGGGCGAGTGCGGTCTCCGCCGGCTCGGCGATGATCAACGGCCCGGCGAACCTGGTCAAGCAGGGCATCTCGACGCACGGTTCGCGCGGCGGCCCGCAGGCGGCGAACGCCTCCTCCGGTGCGGGCGGCTCCGGCATCGCGCCGGGCATCGCCGCGCACGCCGGCCGCGCCGCGGCGCCCGCCAAGCCCCCCGTTCCCGCCCCCGCCCCGGTCAACAACCCCACGAAGGGAGGGTGACCGGTGAGCAGCGAACCGCTCGGCCAGTTCGGCGCCCAGTACGCCCAGCCGTACGTGCACCAGCGCCGCACCTACCTCATCGGCAAGTCCCGGCCGAACGCGCCGATCGGGCGCAACCGCGAGTCGGGCGAGATCGTGCTGATCATCTTCGGCGCGTTCCTCGGCATGATGTGGGGTCTGCTGATGCCGGTCCTGCCGCTGCGGATCGCCGGCCTGGTGGGCTTCCCGCTGCTGGCGATCATGGCGGTGTACGTGCCGTACCGCCGCCGCACCTTCTACAAGTGGGTGGAGATCAACCGGACGTACCGGCGGACGGTGCGCAGCGGCCGGGCGGTCTGGAGGTCCGAGGTGATCGACGCGGGCACCCGGCTGGACGGTCGCGAGGTGGAGATCGGGCCGCCGCCCGGGGTGGGCCGGCTGCGCTGGCTGTCGGCGCCGTTCGGGCCGGACGAGGTCGGGGTGCTGATGCACCTGGAGCGCCGGACGGTCACCGCCGCGATCGAGATCGAGGGCCCGGGCGTCGGCCTGCGCGACTCGGAGGACCAGGAGGCGCTGGTCGACCGGTTCGGCACGCTGCTCAAGCACGTGGCGAACGGCGACGGCTTCGTGACCCGCCTGCAGATCCTGGCCCGGACGCTGCCCGCGGACCCGGACGCGCACGCCAAGGACGTGGAGCGCCGCGGCGCCGACGAGGCGCCGCGCTGGCTCAAGGAGTCGTACGACCAGCTGCAGTCGATGGTGTCGACCTCGTCCGAGCAGCACCGCGCGTACCTGGTGGCCTGCATGCACTACACCCGCGACCTGGCGGCCGAGGCGCACGCCATGGGGCGGACGGCGGACGGCCGGCGGCAGCGCGACGACGAGGGCCTGGCGACGGTGATGGCCCGTGAGCTGACCGACATCTGCGCCCGGCTGGCGGAGGCTGACATCCGGGTCCGGCAGCCGCTGGGCCAGGCCCGGCTGGCCTCGCTGGTGCACTCGATGTACGACCCGGACCACCCGATCGACCACATCCAGGCGATGAGCCGGCGCAACGCCTGGCCGGCCGAGCTGGACGCCACCCATCAGCAGTTCCTGCAGGCGAAGACCCGCGAGTCGGCGACCCGGGAGCCGTGGTGCCACGCCACCGCCTGGGTCAAGGAGTGGCCGCTGACCCCGGTCGGCGTGAACTTCCTGGCGCCGCTGCTGGTGCACACCCCGGACGTGATCCGCACGGTCGCCGTCACCATGGACCTGGAGCCGACCGACGTCGCCATCGAGCGGATGCTCACCGAGAAGACCAACGACGAGGCCGAGGCCAACCGCGCGGCCAAGATGAACCGCACCGTCGACCCGCGCGACCTGGCGCACACCGGCCGGGTCGACCAGCGCGGCGACGACCTCGCCTCCGGCGCGGCCGGCGTCAACCTGGTCGGGTACATCACGGTTTCGGCCCGCACCCCCGAGGCGCTGGCCCGCGACAAGCGGACCATCCGCGCCTCGGCCGGCAAGAGCTACCTCAAGCTGGAGTGGTGCGACCGCGAGCACCACCGGGCGTTCGTCAACACACTGCCGTTCGCGACCGGCATCCGCCGCTGAGGGAGGGGACCCCGTGATCGGCAACCTCACCGACGCCTTCACCAGCCTGATGTTCGGCAAGGTGGAGACCACCCGTCTGCCCGTCCGCACCTCCACCGGCCAGGCGCAGGCGGTCTACCTGCCGACCGCCGCGCCGGGCCTGGGCGACTCGGGCGTCATCATCGGCCGCGAGGTGTACAGCGGCAAGGGCTACGTCTACGACCCGTTCCAGCTGTACGGCCAGCAGCTGCCGGCGCCGCACTGGCTGGTGCTCGGCGAGTCGGGCAACGGCAAGTCGGCACTGGAGAAGACGTACGTGCTGCGCCAGCTGCGGTTCCGCGACCGGCAGGTGGTGGTGCTGGACGCGCAGGGCGAGGACGGCGTCGGCGAGTGGAACCTGATCGCCAACGCGCTCGGCATAAAGTCCATCCGGCTCGACCCGATGGCGGCCCGGGACGGCGGGGTGAAGCTCAATCCGCTCGACCCGTCGATCACCACCACCGGCCAGCTGTCACTGCTGCGCACCATCATCGAGGTGGCGATGGGGCGCGGGCTGGAGGAGCGGGCCGGCTTCGCGCTGAAGGCCGCGCACGCCCACGTGCACGCCACGGTGAAGGACCGCCAGCCGGTGCTGGACGACATCATCGCCACCCTGCGCAACCCCGAGCTCTCCTCGGTGGAGTCGCTGGGGGTGGCCGTCGGCGACGTGCAGTCCTGGGGCCTGGACGTGGCGCTGGTGCTGGACCGGCTGGTCGACGGCGACCTGCGCGGCATGTTCGACGGCCCGACCACGGCCGGCATCGACCTGGACGCGCCGCTGATCGTCTTCGACCTGTCGCACATCGACCGGAACTCCATCGCGATGCCGATCCTGATGGCGATCGTCGGGGTCTGGCTGGAGCACACCTGGCTGCGGCCGGACCGGGTGAAGCGGATCTTCCTGGTCGAAGAGGCCTGGCACATCATCAACAGCCCGTTCGTGGCGCAGCTCTTCCAGCGCCTGCTGAAGTTCGGCCGCCGTCTCGGCCTGTCCTTCGTGGCGGTGGTCCACCACCTGTCGGACGTGGTGGACGGCGCGGCCGCGAAGGAGGCCTCCGCGATCCTGAAGATGGCCTCCACCCGCACGATCTACATGCAGAAGGCCGAGGAGGCGAGAGCCACCGGCCGGGTGCTGGGCCTGCCGCGCTGGGCGGTGGAGATCATCCCCACCCTGTCGCCCGGCATCGCGGTCTGGGACGTCAACGGCAACGTCCAGGTGGTCAAGCACATCATCACCGAGCCCGAGCGGCCGCTCGTCTACACGGACCGGGCGATGACCGAGGACGCCGTCGTGGAGCGCCAGCGGGCCGAGCAGCAGCTCGCCTCCGAACCGATGATCTGACCGCCCCGGCGGCGCAGGCCGCCGGGGCTCACCGGAGACCCTCGACCGCTCCGGCGGCCAGCACTCCGGTCGCCGCGGCGGCGGTCAGCAGCCAGGCCGCACCGGTCTGCCACGGCCCCCACGAGGACAGCAGCCCCGCGGCCAGGGCGTGCGCGCACCCGTACCCGGCCGCGAGCGTCGCCGCACCGCGCTCGCCCCGGGCGTACCGGGCCGAGGCGAGCAGGGCGAGGCCGGCCGGCAGCAGGAAGGTCAGGCCGCAGAACAGCGCGGGCCCCGTATCGATCATGCGGAGGAACTGCTCCTCGCCGTCCGGCCGACCCTTGGCGTCGAGGGGTGCGGAGAGGGGCTGCAGCACCAGCGCCGTGTAGGCCGCGGTGCCGAGGGCGGCGGTGACCCAGAGCACCGCGGAGGCGGTGAGCAGCCACCAGGCGGTCAGGCTCGCGGGGCGGGTGCGGGGTCGGTTCTCCATGGTGGCGACGCTACGGCCGCCGCCGCGGGCCCCGCCTGGGTACGGGTGCTCAACCCGCCTGCTCGACATGACGTCAGCTGGTGGAAACCCTCTCGTTACGTCAGAAGACCTGACAGCTACGCGCGTTGACCCTAGGCTTCACTGGTCATGCCACCATGGCCCCGGCCCCCGCCGGGCCCCAGACGGTACGGGGTACCCTCATGTCCACATCCGGTCAGACCGGCAGATACCGCCGCACGGCCCTCGCCGCGGCCGCGGCCGCGGGACTGCTCGGCACGCTGCTCGTGCCGAGCGTCGCCGAGGCCCACGGCCACCACAAGCCGAAGGTCGAGGACCTCCAGCTCCTCGCCATCAACGACTTCCACGGCAACCTGGAGCCCCCGGCCGGCTCCTCCGGCACCATCAAGGAGGTCGACCCCGCGACCGGCCAGGTGGTCTCCACCCCGGCCGGCGGCGTCGAGTACCTGGCCACTGCCCTGCGCGACGCCCGCAAGGGCCACCGCAACACCCTGACCGTCGCCGCCGGTGACATCGTCGGCGCGAGCCCGCTGCTGTCGGGCCTGTTCCACGACGAGCCGACCGTCGAGGCGATGAACAAGCTCGGCCTCGACGTCACCAGCGTGGGCAACCACGAGTTCGACGAGGGCTCCAAGGAACTGCTGCGCCTGCAGGACGGCGGCTGCCACCCGACCGACGGCTGCTACACCAAGGGCCGCAAGTTCAAGGGTGCCGACTTCCAGTACCTGGCGGCCAACGTCACCAACGAGAAGACCGGCCGCCCGCTCCTCGACCCGTACTGGATCGCCGACGTGCACGGCGAGAAGGTCGGTTTCATCGGCGTCACCCTGGAGGGCACGCCGAACATCGTCACCGCCGCCGGCGTCAAGGGCCTCAAGTTCGGCGACGAGGTCGAGACGATCAACAAGTACACGGCGGTGCTGAAGCGCAAGGGCGTGAACGCGATCGTCGCCCTGATCCACGAGGGCGGCTACCCGGCCTCCACCACGTACAACTACGACTGCGGCGCGGGCGGCGCCGGCGTCTCCGGCCCGATCGTCGACATCGCGAAGAACATCGACCCCGCGGTCGGCGCGATCGTCACCGGCCACACCCACAACGCGTACGCCTGCGCCATCCCGGACAGGAACGGCGTGCCGCGCTCGGTCACCAGCGCCGCCTCCTTCGGCCGCCTCTACACCGAGATCAACCTGCAGATCGACAAGCGCACGGGCGCCATCGTCCGTCCGTCGGTCACCGCCGCCAACCACGTGGTGCGCCGCACCGTGGCCAAGGCGCCGGACATGACCAAGCTGATCGACACCTACAACAAGCTGGCCGCCCCGATCGCCAACCGCCCGATCGGCTACATCTCGGCCGACATCAACGGCCGCGGCTCCGCCGACCTGGAGAAGCCGCTCGGCGACGTCATCGCCGACGCCCAGCTGGCCGGCACGGCACCCGCCGACAAGGGCGGCGCCCAGATCGCCTTCATGAACCCCGGCGGCATCCGCTCGGACCTGGTCTACAAGGCCTCCGCGGCCGAGGGCGACGGCGTGGTGACCTACGGCGAGGCGTTCACCGTCCAGCCGTTCACCAACATGATGCAGGTCAAGACGCTCACCGGCGCCAAGGTCGTCGAGCTGCTGCAGCAGCAGGTCAGCGGCCTGAACGACGCCGCGCCGAAGATCCTGCAGGTCTCCAAGGGCCTCACCTACACCCTGGACATGACCAAGACCGGCGCCGCCCGCGTGGTCGTCCCCTCGATCAAGCTCAACGGCACCGCGATCGACCCGGCCGCGTCCTACCGGGTCGCCGCGAACGAGTTCCTGGCCGGCGGCGGTGACGGCTTCCCGGCCTTCACCGCGGGCACCGACACCCTGGTCGGCCCGTCCGACCTGGACCTGTTCAGCGCCTACCTGGGCGCCAACAGCTCGGCCGCCAAGCCGCTGGCCCCGCCGGCCCGCGACCGGATCGCCCTGGTCGGCGACGGCACCGACAAGGACTGACGCAGGACGGCACGAGCCGCGGAGGGCGGGGCACCTGAGGGGGTGTCCCGCCCTCCGCCCGTTGCCTCCCGCCCACGGGGCGGGGACTACTCCGGCCGGCTCGGCTGCCCCGGCAGCTGCAGGGTCGCCAGTGCCCCCGGCCCGCCGTCCGAGGCGGGGCCGAGCGTGACCTCTCCCCCGGTGTCCCGGACGGTCTGCGCCACGATCGACAGCCCCAGGCCCGAACCGGGCAGCTGCCGCGAGGAGGGCGAGCGCCAGAACCGGTCGAAGACGTACGGCAGCTCGTCCTGCGGGATGCCCGGCCCGTGGTCCCGGACGGTCAGCCGGCCGCCGGCCAGCGAGACGTCCACGGTGCCGCCCGGCGGGCTGTACTTCACCGCGTTGTCCAGCAGGTTGATCACCGCCCGCTCCAGCGCCGCCGCGTCCCCGTGCACGTACCAGGGACGCACCGCCACCTCGAAGACCAGCCCCGGGCCGCGCAGCCGCGCCCGCTCGACCGCCCGCCCGGCGATCTCGTGCAGGGCGACCACGGAAAGGTTCTGACCGGGCTTCGGGGAGTCCGGCCGGGACAGCTGCAGCAGGTCGCCGATCAGCACGGTGAGCTCCTGCATCTGCGCCTTCATGTTGCCCAGCAGCTTGGTGCGGGTGGCCGGCGGCAGCGGCCGCCCGGTGTCGTCGCTGCGGATCAGCAGGTCGACGTTGGTGCGCAGCGAGGTGAGCGGGGTGCGCAGCTCGTGCCCGGCGTCGGCGATCAGCCGGGTCTGCCGCTCACGGGAGTTGAGCAGCGCGGTGGACATCGAGTTGAACGAGGCCGACAGCCGCGCGATCTCGTCGCTCCCGTTGACGGGGATGGTCGTCCCGACCTCCTCCGTGCGGGCGATGTGCTCCACCGCGTCCGTCAGCTGGTCCACCGGCTTGAGCGCCGACCGTGCCACGATCCGGCCGATGAACCCCGCACCGACCACACCGACCGCGGCGACCCCCGCGAGGAGCAGGGCGAGGCCTTGCAGGGAGTCCTGGACGGCGGTGACGTCCTGCGCGGTCAGCATGATCGCCGGTTCCTGGGACGGTACGAGGTAGACCTTCGTCACCCGCACCACAGCGGCATTGCCGCCGACGAAGGCGCCGTCCCGGTAGTGCGCCGTGTTGTCCGGCTCGTTCAGGATCGACCTGTCGCCCGGGTCGGTCTGGATGGCCTTGGTGGCGCCGAGCGGCAGGCAGGCCAGGCCGGCGGCGGTCACCAGTTGGTTGTCCCAGCGGTTCGGTCCGCCGTGCTCCGGTCCGCCCCGGTTGGGGTGGGTGGCGGCGAAGACCGCGTTGGCGGCCTGCGACTTGGTCAGCGCCTGCTGCGGCGTGCTGCCGCAGTTCGGGAGGGTGTCGCCGGCCAGCTGCCCGTTCGCGATGGTCCGGAAGTCGTACGGCGCCCCGGCGAGGTTGATGCGGACCTGGTGGTACAGCTGATTCCTGACGAAGAACCAGCACGCCAGTGCCGACAGCGCGATCGCCACGGCGACCGCGGCGGCGGTGAGCATGGCCAGCCTGCTCCGCAGCGAACGGCCGCGGAACCACCCCGTGAGCCGGCCCGCCGCCTTCACGCCGCCGCGCCGCTGGCGGGCCGCAGCGCGTAGCCGACGCCGCGCACGGTCTGGATGAGCCGGGGCATGCCGCCGTGCTCGGTCTTGCGCCGCAGGTACATGACGTAGACGTCGAGCGAGTTGGACGACGGTTCGAAGTCGAAGCCCCAGACGGCCTTGAGGATCTGTTCGCGGGTCAGCACCTGCCGCGGGTGCGAGAGGAACATCTCCAGCAGCATGAACTCCGTCCGGGTGAGCTCGATCGGCTTGCCGCCGCGGGTGACCTCGCGGGTGGCGGTGTTCATCCGCAGGTCGGCGAAGGCGAGCACCTCGCCGTCGTCCTCGGCGGCGGCCGCGCGGGCGGCGGCCTCGCTGGCGAGGGCGCTGCGGCGGAGCAGGGCGCGGACCCGGGCGAGCAGTTCGTCGAGCTCGAAGGGCTTGGCGAGGTAGTCGTCGGCGCCGACGTCGAGGCCGGTGACGCGGTCGCCGACGGCGTCGCGGGCGGTGAGCATCAGCACGGGTGCCGTGTCGCCGCGCGAGCGCATCCGGCGGACGGCGGTGAGGCCGTCCATGCGGGGCATCATGATGTCGAGCAGCACCAGGTCGGGCCGGTCGCGTTCGACGGCCTCCAGGGCCTCGAAGCCGTCGGTGGCGGTGGTGACCTCGTAGCCCTCGAAGGCGAGACTGCTCTCCAGGGCGTCCCGCAGGGCGGGCTCGTCGTCGACCACGAGGAGCCGCGCGGGGCCGGAGCCGGCGGTCTCGGCAGGGGTGCGGTCGTCGGCGGGGGGAGTCATGGGCTGTGGCCCTTTCTGGCTCTCGTGGGGGCGGTGCTGCGGGGGTGCTGCCATTGTCCTGCGGGAGGCGCCCGGGTGCGGGAGGTGTGCCGTCACAGGTTCCGGCCGGACTGCATGTCCGACAGCACCTGCTTGACGGTGTCGATCGGGATCGCGAAGCCGAGGCCGACGCTGCCGGCGCTGCTGGAGTCGGCGGTGGAGTTGGAGCCGCTCGCCGAGTACATGGCCGAGTTGATGCCGATGACCTGGCCGTTGGCGTTGATCAGCGGGCCGCCGGAGTTGCCGGGGTTGAGCGCGGCGTCGGTCTGCAGCGCCTTGTACGTGGCGGAATCACCGGTGCTGCCGGAGCCGTCGGAGCCGGAGCCGCCCTGGTAGCCGGGCAGCTGCGGGAAGCCGAAGCCGCCGTTGCCGCGGGTGGTGCCCTCGTCGACCTGGACGGTGACCTGGCGGTTCTCGGCGCTGATGATGCCGGAGGTGACGGTGCCGGTGAGGCCCTCGGGGTTGCCGATGGCGACCACCGGGTCGCCGACCCGCAGGGCAGAGGAGTCGCCGAGGACGGCGGGGGTGAGCCCGCTGACGCCGGAGGCGGTGATCACGGCGACGTCCAGGGACTTGTCGGTGCCGGTGACGGTGGCCTCGGCGGTGCTGCCGTCCTTGAAGGCGACGGTCATCCGCCCGCCGTCCACCGCGCCCGCTATGACGTGGTAGTTGGTGAGGATCTGGCCCTTGGCGGTGAGCACGATGCCGGTGCCGGTGGCGGTGCCGCTGCCGTCCTGCACGGTGATCTGGACGACGCTGGGGGAGACCGCGCCGGCGATGGCGGTGACGTCTGCGGTGCCGTCGGACTTGGCGGCGACCGGGCTGACCACCGTGCTGGTGGCCGCGGCCGTGGTCTCGCCGGCCTTGGTGACCACGCCGCCGGCGACCCCGCCGAGGACGGCGGCCACCGCGGCGACGGCCGCGGCCAGGGCGAGCCGGCCGTGCAGGAAGCTCCGCCGGGCGTGGCCGCCCGAGCCGGCCGCCGCGGCGTCGCCGGGGCCCTCGGGCGGTACGGGCGGCTCGGGCGGGTCCGCGAAGGCGGCGGTGTACGGCGGCGGGAGCTGCCCGCCGCCGGCGGCGTGTCCGGCGGGTTCGGCCGCGGGCGCCGGGTGGGCGTCGGCCAGATGCGCGGTCGGCTCGTGGGCCGGCCGGGCGGGGGGCGCGGCGGGCCACACCAGGTGGCCGTCGGCGGTGCGGTACGGGTCCTCGCTGCTGCGGTACGGGTCGCTCATGAGGACCACGCTCCGCCCGACGGATGAAGGCTTGATGAGAACGCGCTCAGAACGCTCCGAGAAGCCCGTCAGGTTCTCATAAAGCCTGGTCAGGCCACGGGGGCGGGTTCCTGGCCGGTGCAGCCGCAGGAACGCCGCACGACCAGGCGCGATTCGAATTTGCGCACCCGCTCGGTGTCCGAGCCCGGCACCATCAGCGAGTCGTCGAGCACCAGGTCGACCGCGGCGCGGGCCATCGCGTCGCGGTCGGAGGCGACGGTGGTGAGCGGCGGGTCGGCGAGGGCGGCCTCGGGCACGTCGTCGAAGCCGGCGACGGCGAGGTCCTCCGGCACCTTCAGGCCCACCTCGCGGGCGGCGCGCAGGACGCCGATCGCCTGGTCGTCGGTGGAGCAGAAGATCGCCGGCGGCCGGTCGGGGGAGCGCAGCAGCTCCAGCGCGACCTCGTAGGCGCCGTAGCGGTGGAACGGCGCGTCGACCAGGTGCGGCTCGGTCGGCAGTCCGTGCGCGGTCATGGCGCGCTGCCAGCCCTCGACGTGGTCGATGACCGGGTCGCCGGGCGCGGGGGACTCGACGGGGCCGCCGAAGCAGACCACGTACGGGTGGCCGTGCACCTCCAGCAGGTGGCGGACGGCGAGCTCGGAGCCGCCGACGTCGTCGGTGACCACGGCGACGTCGTCGATCGCCTCGGGCCGGCGGTGCAGCAGGACGACCTTGGCGCCCTCCATCGCGGCGAACTCCTCGGCGGCCCGCTGCGAGGGGCCCTGGCTGACCAGGATCAGGCCGGCGACCCGCATGCCGAGGAAGGCCCGCACGTAGTGGACCTCGCGGTCGTCCACGTAGTCGGAGTTGCCGATCAGCACGAGCTTGCCGCGCTCGGAGGCGGCGCGTTCCACCGCGTGCGCCATCTCGGCGAAGAAGGGCTGCCGGGCGTCCGGGACGACCATCCCGATCAGGTTGGTGCGGCGCGAGGCCATCGCCTGGGCGACGCTGTTCGGCCGGTAGCCGAGCTGCTCGATCGCCGCGAGGACCTTCTCGCGGGTCGCCGGGGCGACCGGGCGGGGTCCGTTGTTGATCACGTAGCTGACGACCGCGGTCGAGGTCCCAGCCAGTCGGGCTACATCGTCGCGCGTCACCTTGGCCACGGAGGGAGTCTACGCGGGTGGCAGGTGGACGGTAGGAGGAGTCTCACGTACCGGAGGGTCACGAGGAGGCCGCGGACGGGCACACTCCGTACCAATCGGGACAAAGCCGGGCGCGGCGGCCGGAGGCGTGCTGCCGGCCGCCGCGCGGGCTCAGACCTCCTGGACGGCGGCGGCGCGCTTCTCGGCGCCGGACCGGTCGCCGCCCTTCTCCGCCTTCTCCGGGACGACGAACCGGTAGCCGACGTTGCGGACGGTGCCGATCAGCTGCTCGTGCTCGACGCCGAGCTTGGCCCGCAGCCGCCGGACGTGGACGTCGACCGTGCGGGTGCCGCCGAAGTAGTCGTAGCCCCAGACCTCCTGCAGCAGCTGGGCCCGGGTGAAGACCCGGCCGGGGTGCTGCGCGAGGTACTTGAGGAGCTCGAACTCCTTGAAGGTGAGGTCCAGCACCCGGCCCTTGAGCTTGGCCGAGTAGGTGGCCTCGTCGACCGACAGGTCGCCGTTGCGGATCTCCATCGGGGAGTCGTCGGTGGTGACCTGGAGCCGGCCCGTGGCGAGCCGGATCCGCGCCTCCACCTCGGCCGGCCCGGCTGTGTCGAGCAGCACGTCGTCGATGCCCCACTCGGCCGTCACGGCGGCCAGGCCGCCCTCGGTGACGATCAGCACCAGCGGGCAGCCGATGCCGGTGGACCGCAGCAGCTGGCACAGGCTGCGGATCTGCGGCAGGTCGCGCCGTCCGTCGACCAGGATCACGTCGGCGCTCGGGGTGTCGACCAGGGCCGATCCCTCGGCCGGGGCGACCCGGACGTTGTGCAGGAGCAGGCCCAGTGCGGGCAGCACCTCGGCGGACGGCTGGAGGGCGTTGGTCAGCAGGAGGAGAGAACTCATACCCGGTAGTCCCCTTTCCGGGTCGTCGCGGTCGCGCTGCGCCTGCGGCGGGGGCCGGGCGGCGCGGCGGCGGTGAAGGTGGAGGAGGCGCTCGCAGGGCGTCCGGGGGGAGCTCCGGTGGGTTCGCCGGTGCGCACGGCACAGCGGTGCGGACGGCAGGAGTCCCGCGACCCCTGGCGTACCGTTCCTGCCCTGCCCATCCGCGAACCTTCCGGTCTGCTCCCACGCCGGGTGAGGCCCGGCGCCGGTCCTGACGCCCCGTCGGGCCGCGGGCACTCCGTCGTGCCGTTGTCCTCGGGGTGTTCCCGCCTCCGGCGCGGGTGGGGCGCCGTTCGCAAGAACGTCCGTACTGGCGTCCTGAAAGCACAAAAGGACCCGGGGGCGACTCTGCCCGGATCCCTCACGCATCGAGAATAGCCGACCACGCCCCGCTCCGGGAGGGGCGCGCGGGGAGTGCTGGATCACGCGGTGTGCGCCCCGGCCCTTGCGGAGGCCGGCCGTCCGCCCGTCCGAGCTGCGGCGTTGACGTCCGGGAGGCCGCCCGGGCCATCATGGGGGCAGCACCGGCCGCACCGTACGTGTACACCTTGGCGTGGGCGGGCCGGCGGACGGAGCCGGGCCGCTGCACCGGGCGAGGGACGACGAGGAGGGCTTGCCATGGGCACCACCGCCGCTGCTTCACCCCGGGGAGTGGACCCGGCCGCCGCACGGGTGACCGGGACGATCCGCTACTGGGCCGCCGCCAAGGCGGCGGCCGGCACCGCCGAGGAGCCCTACGAGGCCGCCACGCTCGCCGAGGCGCTGGCCGCGGTGCACGAGCGGCACGCCGACCGGCCGCGGCTGCTCCAGGTGCTCGGGCACTGCTCGTTCCTGGTCGACGGCGAGCAGGTCGGTACCCGGGACCGGGCCGCCGTGGCGCTCACCGAGGGCGGCACCGTCGAGGTGCTGCCCCCGTTCGCCGGCGGCTGAGCCCGCACCGCCCAGGAACCGCAAGGGTCGGCCGATCGTCGTAGCACTCCGAACGGCACGGCGACACGGAGCGACCACCGGGAGACATGATGCGCGGCTGGCTGAAGGCGACGATCGGCCTGGCGGCCCTGGCCGGGCTGCTGGCCGGCGCGGACCGGGTGGCCGTCGGCGTCGCCGAGGACGAGGCCGCCGACCGGCTCGCCGGCAGCGGGCGGATGGCCCAGCGGCCGACCGTGCACATCGACGGCTTCCCGTTCCTCACCCAGGCCCTCGCCAAGGAGTTCGACGACGTCCGGCTCTCCGGCGAGGGCATGACGGTCGGCAACGGCAGCCAGCAGGTCGCGCTGCGCTCCTTCAGCGCCCGGCTGTCCGGCGTGTCGGTCGGCGACGGCTACCGCAGCGCCACCGTCCGGCACGGCAGCGGCACCGGGCTGATCAGCTACGCCGACGCGGCCCGGCTCGCGGCGCCCCAGTCGGGGGTGCCCGGCGCCGACCGCCTGGAGCTGTCCTACGGCGGTCCCGGCAAGGTCAAGGCCTCGCTGATGGGCGTGTCCGTGGGCCAGGGCGACGTGCACAGCTCGGGCAACACCATCACCGCGGACGGCTTCAGGCTCACCGGCATGGCGTCGGTGCTGAACGGAGCGCTCGGCGGGAAACTGGGCGCGCGCAGCTTCACCCTCACCGAGCTGCCGGCCGGCCTGAACCTCTCCGGCGCGGTGCCTGAGCCGGACGGCCTCCGGCTCACCTTCCAGGGCGAGAACGTCAGCCTGATCGGCTGACCGCCCGGCGCCCGCCGCGGCGTCGCACCGTCACCCCCTCCCGTCCCGCACTGCGAGACGGGCTGTCCAGCAATGCCGTTCGCACCGCTGCCCCGGCCGCCGTTCCGGGCGCGCCGGGGCGACGTTCGCGCTGGCCGCGGCGGCGGTAAATCGGCAAATCCCAGTATTCGGGCCATCTGGTCTCATTATTCGACACACTGATGACAGCGGGCCTGCGGTGTCCCTAGCATCGTCGACATGAAGCGACAGGCGGATCTCACGAAGCGGCGGGCGGTAGACCTGTGCCGCGTGTCCACCTGCCTGTGTCGAATGCGCTGACCGGGCAGCTCTGACCAGCCCGTCAGGCCCCGCCCGCCCCGCATGCCGGCCCCCGTGCGGCCCGCTCCCGGACCGCCGGCCCCCGGCACCTCTGACGAACCGCCCGCCAGGCCCATGACCTGCGGTGTCCGAACTGTGGACACCCGGTCGGAACCCGGACTGCGGGCACCCACAGCAGCCTTCCGCAAACCGCCCCCGGATGGAGACATCACCATGAGCCGCAGCGACGTCCTGGTCGACGCCGACTGGGTCCAGGCCCGCCTGGACGACCCGAAGGTCGTCATCGTCGAGGTCGACGAGGACACCTCCGCCTACGAGAAGAACCACATCCGCAACGCCGTCCGCATCGACTGGAAGACCGACCTCCAGGACCCGGTGCGCCGCGACTTCATCGACCAGGCCGGCTTCGAGGCGCTGCTCAGCGCCAAGGGCATCGCCAACGACCAGACCGTGGTGCTCTACGGCGGCAACAACAACTGGTTCGCCTCGTACGCCTACTGGTACTTCAAGCTGTACGGCCACGGCGACGTCCGCCTGCTGGACGGCGGCCGCAAGAAGTGGGAGCTCGACTCCCGCGAGCTCGTCGTCGAGGTGCCGGCGCGCGCCGCCACCGACTACAAGGCGAAGGCCGTCGACGGCTCGATCCGCGCCTTCCGCGACGACGTGGTCAACGCGATCGGCAACCTCAACCTGGTCGACGTGCGCTCGCCCGACGAGTTCTCCGGCAAGCTGCTCGCCCCGGCCCACCTCCCGCAGGAGCAGTCGCAGCGTCCGGGCCACGTCCCGAGCGCCAAGAACATCCCGTGGGCCAAGAACGCCAACGACGACGGCACCTTCAAGAGCGACGACGAGCTGCGCGCGCTCTACCAGGAGGAGGGCGTGGACCTGGCCAAGGACACCATCGCCTACTGCCGCATCGGCGAGCGCTCCGCGCTCACCTGGTTCGTGCTGCACGAGCTGCTCGACCAGCCGAACGTGAAGAACTACGACGGCTCCTGGACCGAGTACGGCAGCCTCGTCGGCGTGCCGATCGAGCTCGGCAGCAACTGAGCCCCCGGCTCGAACCGTAGGAAGGGAAGACAAGACATGTGCGGTGCGAAGGCCGGCGGCCCGGACCTGGCAGGAGTTGACGTGGCGAGCGAGACGATCATCCAGGGTTCGGTGACCCGCGACGGCGAGCCGGTCAACGGCTACGTGCGGCTGCTCGACGAGGGCGGCGAGTTCACCGCCGAGGTGCCCACCTCGGCGACCGGACAGTTCCGCTTCTTCGCCCGTCCGGGCACCTGGACGCTGCGTGCGCTGGTGCCGGGCGCGACCGTCGACCGCCAGGTCGTGGCCGCCCAGGGCGAGTTCACCGAGGTCGCGATCGCGGTCTGACCGCCGACGACCCGTGCCGTGGCCCCCTGCCGTGCAGGGGGCCACGGCCATACCCTGGAGGTGTGCAGGCACACCGGCGGCACGTCCGCTACTTCGTCATGATGGGGGTCTGCCTCGGCACGTTCGTCCTGGCCTGGGGCGTCGTGCGGATCTGGTCGGTGCCCGTCGCGGTCGGGATGTGCGTGTTCGCCATGGTCATCCCGCCGCTCGCCGCGGTCTTCGCCAACAAGCGCGACCCGGACGACGACTGGTGGAACGACCCGCGCTGGGACGACCCCCGGTGGGACCGGCCCGGCCACGACCGGGACCGGCCCGACCACGAGCCGCGTCAGTAGACGAGCGCCTGCACCCCGTCCGCCATGATCTCGCTCAGGAAGACCTGGGCGCCCGCGATCCGGACACCCCCGACGGTGTCCTCCTCGCCGATGCCCCGGCGCGCCGCGCACTGGGTGCACAGCGTGACCGTGCCGGCTGCGAGCACCGACTCCAGCAGGTCCGGCAGCGGCGCGGCGTGCGGGAGTTCGAACTCGGCCGCCCGGCCGGGCAGCGCGAACCAGGACGACTCCCCGGTCAGCCAGAGCGACACCTCGACCCCACTGGCGACCGCGACCGCCGCCACCGTGAAGGCCTGCGAGCAGCGCTCCGGCGCGTCCGCCCCGGCCGTGACCTTGATGACCAGCTTCTTCGACATGCCGCCCAGACTATCGACGGCGTGGCGGGGCTCACCGAGACCGGCCGGAGGGCGGCCGATAGACTCGCGACGTCATTCGTCTATCTGTCCGCCCGCCCGCAATGGAGCGCCTCGTGTCCGGTCTGGAAATCTTCTTCGACAGCCTGCTCGCGCTGATGGCCGTCCTGATCACCTGGTTCGCCATCTTCTCGGTGATGAAGCTCTACCAGGGCCAGCGCTGACGCTGCCCGACTGCCGTAACGTGTGGAGTCAGCAGACTCCGACGACAGCAGCAGGAAAATGATCGAGATCCCTTCCGACCTCCACCGTGACGTCGTCCCGCTGGCCTTCCTCCTCGGTACGTGGGAGGGCGCCGGCGTTTACGACTTCCCGGGCACCGAGAAGTGCAACTTCGGCCAGGAGGTCGTCTTCCGGCACGACGGCCGGCCGTTCCTCGAGTTCCGTTCCCGCACCTGGGTCCTGGACGAACAGGGCGAGAAGGTCCGTCCGCTGGAGAACGAGCACTCCTTCTGGCGGATCACCAGCAACCAGCAGGGCACGTCCGGTGAGCGCGAGATCGAGGTCTCGTCCGTCCGCGACGACGGCACGGTCGAGATCTGGTACGGCAAGCTGCACGACGGCAAGCCGCAGATCGACCTCGCCACCGACGCGGTCGCCCGCATCGAGGGCGCCCCGGCCTACACCGGCGGCAAGCGCCTGTACGGCATGGTCAAGGAGGAACTCCTCTGGGTCGGCGAGAAGGCCGCCCCCGAGGTCCCGCTGCGGCCGTACATGTCCGCGCAGCTCAAGAAGGTGCTCAGCCCGGCCAGGCTGATCCAGGACATCAACGACCTGCCGGACGACGGCATCGCGTTCTTCCGCTGACCGGCCGGCCGGTCCCGCGGGGCCGCACGACGTAGGGACCGACCCCGGGGTCGGTCCCTACACTTGTCCCATCACCTCCAACGGGCAGGGACCTACCGTGGCGAACACCGAAACCCCCACCGACTGGAAGAGCGACCTGCGGCAGCGCGGCTACCGGCTGACCCCGCAGCGCCAGCTCGTCCTGGAGGCGGTCGACGTGCTGGACCACGCCACCCCGGACGAGATCCTCGGCCACGTCCGCAAGACCGCCAGCGGGGTCAACATCTCCACCGTCTACCGGACGCTGGAACTGCTGGAGGAACTCGGCCTGGTCTCGCACGCGCACCTCGGCCACGGCGCCCCGACCTACCACCTGGCCGGCCGCCACACCCACCTGCACCTGGTCTGCCGGGACTGCGACAAGGTCACCGAGACCGACACCGCGATCGCCGCCCCGCTGATCGAGAGCCTGCGCACCGAGCACGGCTTCGACACCGACCTCAAGCACTTCGCGATCTTCGGCCGCTGCGCCGACTGCACCGAGAAGCGCGGCGCCGCGCAGTCGTAAGCTGGCCGGTATGACCGGAACCAAGAGCCCGCTGCTCGCCCTGCCCGGAGCCGTCCCCGCCGAGGGACCGGACGAGGGCGTCGCCGCCCACTACGGCGACTTCTTCCGGGAGCAGCGCGAGCTCGCGGCCGGCCGCGGCTTCGTCGACCTGTCGCACCGCGGGGTGGTCACCGTCAGCGGCGCCGACCGGCTCTCCTGGCTGCACCTGCTGCTCACCCAGCACGTCAGCGCGCTGCCCCCGCAGCAGGCGACGGACGCCCTGATCCTCTCCCCGAACGGGCACGTCGAGCACGCCCTCTACCTGGTCGACGACGGCGAGACCACCTGGGCGCACGTCGAGCCGGGCACCGCGCCCGCGCTGCTCGCCTACCTGGAGAGCATGAAGTTCTTCTACCGGGTCGAGGTCGCCGACGCGACCGCCGAGCTCGCCGTGGTGCACCTGCCGGCCGGCTCCGCCGCGTCCGCGGAGGGTGCCGCGGCCGTCCGGGAACTCCCCTACGGGCGCGAGCTGTTCGTGCCGCGGTCCGAGCTGGAGAAGCTGACGGCCGGTTACGGACCGGCGGCCGGCGTCTGGGCGTACGAGGCGCTGCGGATCGAGGACCACCGGCCGCGGCTCGGCTTCGAGACCGACCACCGGACCATCCCGCACGAGGTCGACTGGCTGGCCACCGCCGTCCACCTCCAGAAGGGCTGCTACCGCGGCCAGGAGACGGTCGCCCGGGTGCACAACCTCGGCCGCCCGCCGCGCCGGCTGGTCTTCCTGCACCTCGACGGCACCGAGGAGAAGCTGCCGCCGCACGGCACCCAGGTCCGGCTCGCCTCGGACGGCGAGGACGGCCGGGCGCTCGGCTTCGTGACCTCCTCGGCCCGGCACTGGGAGCTCGGGCCGATCGCCATGGCCCTGGTCAAGCGGAACGTCCCGGTCGACGCCGTGCTGCTCGCCGACGGCGTGCCGGGGACCCAGGACGTGATCGTCCCGCAGTAGCGGCGCCGCCGCCCCGGCGGGCGGGGCTCAGACCTCCAGCAGCACGGTGAACGGCCCGTCGTTCACCAGCGACACCTTCATGTCCGCGCCGAACCGCCCGGTCTCCACCTTGGCGCCCAGCGCCCGCAGCTCGGCCACCACCGCGTCCACCAGGGGCTCGGCGACCGGGCCGGGCGCTGCGGCGTTCCAGGTGGGCCGACGGCCCTTCCGGGCGTCGCCGTACAGCGTGAACTGACTGATCACCAGCAGCGGTGCGCCCAGCTCCTCGCAGGAGAGCTCGGGGGAGCCGGGGAAGAGCCGCAGCGTCCACAGCTTGCGGGCCAGCTGGGCCGCCTTCGCCGGGGTGTCCTCGTGGGTCGCGCCGACCAGCACGCACAGCCCGGGCCCCTCGATCGCGCCGACGCACTCGCCGTCGACCCGGACGGCCGCCTCCGACACCCGCTGCACCACTGCTCGCATGCCGCCATTCTGCCGGAGGCGCGCGGCGCCTCGGCGTGCGCCGGGTGGCGTGCGCGTGCGCCGAGGTCGGCGCAGGTCAGCGCGCAGCCGCCAATTGTCGTACCAGCCATGGCGGTTCGCCAGGGGGGCCGTTCGGGTGCCGGGCGGTGCGCGGCCGCCCGCCGGGGTGGCACGCTGTCCGACGTCCGCCCGCGCACGGCCGTCGAGCCGACCCGGCTCCGGGGTGCCGCTAGCCCGAGCGGGTGGCACCGGCGCCCGCCGGGAACTCCCGGGGGCCGGCGGTCGTGTTCGGGTACGGGCCGCACGGCCCGGGACGCAGGGACAACGGCAGGTGGTGGATGGACGCGAGCGACATCGGCGGGCTGGGCATGGACCAGCTACGGACGCTCCGGCGCGACGCACAGGAGCAGGAGGCCGACCTCTCGTACCTCCGCCGCCTGCTGCAGGGCCGGATGGACATCCTGCGGGCCGAGCTCGCCCGCCGCCGGGTGCCGCACGACCTCGCCCCGCCCGCCCCCGCCGACCTGCTCGACCGGCTGCCGGCGATCCTGGCCGACCTGCCCTCCCCCGTCCGCCGCCCGGCCCGGCACGTCACGCTCGGCCCGCCGCGCGGCGCGGAGTACCGGCGGGAGGCCGACACCTTGATGGGCGACGTCCGGCTCGCCGACCTCGCGGCGCACCCCACCTCGGGCCTGCTGTCCGCCGTCGAGCGGCTCGCCCGGCACGAGCGCGAGGTCTCCGGCCGGCGCCAGGTGCTGCAGCGGACGGCGGACGACTGCAGTGCGGAAATCACCCGCAGGTACCGTGAAGGGGAAGCACGGGTCGACGACCTGCTCACGGGGGGCTGAGGAGCGGGCGGCGACCGGGCCACCCTCACCCAGTGCACTCGCCGTCAGGAGTCTCCATGCCCCAGTCCGCCCTGCCCGCCCTCGCCGAGGTCATACGCTCCGGCTTCGTCGAGGGCCGCCACCGCGGCTCCCTGGTGATGCTCGCCGCCGACGGCTCGGTCGAGTACGCGCTCGGCGCACCCGAGGCGCCGGTCTTCCCGCGCTCCACCGCCAAGCCCTTCCAGGCGGTCGCCACCCTGCGGGCCGGCCTCGCCCTGGAGGGCACGGCGCTCGCCCTCGCCGCCTCCAGCCACTCCGCGGAGGAGTTCCACCGCGACGCCGTCCGCGCCGTCCTCGCCGCCGCCGGCCTCACCGAGGAGGCCCTGCGCACCCCGGCCGACCTCCCGCTCGACCGGGTCGAGGCCGAGCAGCTGCTGCGCTCCGGCGGCAGCGCCGCACCGATCATGATGGACTGCTCCGGCAAGCACGCCGGCTGGCTGGCCGCCAGCGTCGCCAACGGCTGGGACACCGCCGCGTACCTGGACGCCGCCCACCCGATCCAGCTGCTGGCCCGCGAGGCCCTGGAGGAGGCCACCGGCGAGCCCGCCGCGCACGTCGGCACCGACGGCTGCGGCGCCCCGCTGCTCGCCGTCTCGCTGACCGGCCTGGCCCGCGGCTACCGCTCCCTGGTGCTCGCCGACCCCGGCACCCCGCAGCGCCGCGTCGCCGACGCGATGCGCGCCCACCCCGAGTACGTGGCCGGCACCCGCCGCGCCGACACCTGGCTGATGCGGGCGGTGCCCGGCACGCTCTCCAAGATGGGCGCCGAGGCCGTCCAGGTGGTCGCGCTGGCCGACGGCCGGGCGCTCGCCTTCAAGATCGACGACGGTGCCGAGCGGGCCCGCGGGCCGGTGCTCGCCGCGGCGCTGCGCCGCCTCGGCGTCGAGCACGAGGTGCTGGACCGGATCGGCGCCGAGCCGCTGCACGGCGGCGGCGCGGTGGTCGGCGAGGTCCGCGCCGCGTTCTGACCCGCCGCGCGGCGCACGCGGCCCCCGGCGTCCCCCGGCGTCCCCCGGGCGGCCGCCCCCGCGGCCCGCGGACGGCGGCTCGGCGCGCGGGCCGGGACGTCCTGCGGCACGGTGGACGAGGGCCCGCACACCGTCCCTCGTCACCCACCGCTGGGAGATGCGCCATGACCGACCACGTCTACCGAGTCACCGAGATCGTCGGCTCCTCCGCCGAGGGCATCGACCAGGCGATCCGCAACGGCATCGACCGGGCCTCCCGGACGCTGCGGAACCTCGACTGGTTCGAGGTGACCCAGGTCCGCGGACACCTCGTGGACGGCCGGATCGAGCACTACCAGGTCGGACTGAAGGTCGGCTTCCGGCTGGACGACGGGGACTGACGAACGCCGCGGACGCCGGCCGCGGACGCACGAGGGCCGGGGCGAGCGCGATGCTCGCCCCGGCCCTCGCGTCACCCCGGAGAACCGGGGGGAGGGACGGCTCAGTGGCCGCCCTGCTCCTCCAGGCGCTTGATCGAAGCGGTGATCTCGGCCTCCGCCTCGGTGCGGCCCACCCAGTTGGCGCCCTCGACCGACTTGCCGGGCTCCAGGTCCTTGTAGACCTCGAAGAAGTGCTGGATCTCCAGGCGGTCGAACTCCGAGACGTGGTGGATGTCCCGCAGGTGCTCCCAGCGCGGGTCGGTCGCCGGGACGCAGAGCAGCTTGTCGTCGCCGCCGGCCTCGTCGGTCATGTGGAACATGCCGATGGCGCGGCACTTGATCAGGCAGCCCGGGAAGGTCGGCTCGTCCAGGATGACCAGCGCGTCCAGCGGGTCGCCGTCCTCGCCGAGCGTGCCCTCGACGTAGCCGTAGTCGGCCGGGTAGCGGGTCGAGGTGAAGAGCATGCGGTCGAGGCGCAGACGACCGGTCTCGTGGTCGACCTCGTACTTGTTGCGCGAGCCCTTCGGGATCTCGATCAGGACGTCGAACTCCAAGGTTCCTCCAAGGTAGAAACTGACAGAATCCAGTGTCTCGCACGGCAGGGAGTGCTCGGGAAAGGGGCCGGTCGGTGAACGCGCGTGCACGGGTGTGGAGGGGGCGCCGGGCCGTCGCCGCCGGAGCCGTCGCGACGGTGCTCGCGGTCGCCGGACCGCTCGCCGTCCCCGCAGCCGCGGCCGGACCGGGGCCCGCCACCGGCCGGCCGGACCGGCACCGCCCGGGCGACGCCGCCGACGGCGCCCGCCGCCGCGCGGCCGACGTCGACGACAGGTCCGACAGGAGGAACGACTCCGGGCCGGACAAGGGCACGGTCCGCCGGCACCGCAGCGCCCCGGTGAAGGGCCCGGTGCTCGCCGCCGCCGCGGACGCCGGCGTGCCCACCGGCGACGGCATGCAGCGCTCCCTCGACCAAGCCCTGCACGACGGTGCCCTCGGCACCCTGGCCTTCGCGGTCGCCGACGCCACCACCGGCAGGCTGCTGTACGGATCCGGCGAGAACACCCCTGCCACCCCGGCCTCCACCACCAAGCTCGCCACGGCCGTCGCCGCGCTCGCCCTCGTCCCGCCGACCACCCGGATCGCCACCACCGTCGTCCGCAGCGCGACCCCCGGCACCATCACCCTCGTCGGCGGCGGCGACCCGACCCTCACCGCGCTCCCCGCCGACCAGGTCCGGATCGGCGGCCAGCCGGTGGACGCCGACACCGCCCCCGCCTCGCTCGCCGACCTCGCCGCCCGCACCGCGGCCGCGCTGAAGGCCGCCGGCACCACCACCGTCAGGCTCGGCTACGACACCTCGCTCTACACCGGCCCGCTGCTCCACCCGGAGCACGACGCCACCAACATCGCCGCCGTCACCCCGCTGATGGTCGACGAGGGCCGCATCGACCCGAAGTCCCCCGACGAGGCCCCCGCCCGGGTCTTCGACCCCGCCGGGCAGGCCGCCGCGGCCTTCGCCGACCGGCTGCGCGCCGAGGGCGTCGCCGTCGACGGCACCCCCGCGCAGACCACCGCACCGGCCGGTGCCGCCGCGATCGCCGAGGTCCGGTCGCCGACCGTCCCGCGGCTCGTCGAGCGGCTGCTCACCACCTCCGACAACACCCTCGCCGAGGCCGTCGCCCGGCAGGCCGCGCTCGCCGCCGGGAAGCCGGCGAGCTTCGAGGGCGGCGCCGCCGCCACCCTCCAGGCGCTGGCGAAGCTGGGCGTCCCGACGGCCGGCACGGTGCTCAACGACGGCAGCGGCCTCAGCAGGAAGAACCTGATACCGCCGATCACCCTCACCGAACTGCTCGCCCGGGCCGCCGCCCCCGACCACCCGGAACTGCGTCCGGTGCTGACCGGCCTGCCGGTCGCCGGGTTCACCGGCACCCTGGTCAACCGCTTCGGCGCCCGCTCGGGCGCCGCCGGGGCGGCCGGCATCGTCCGGGCCAAGACCGGCACCCTCTCCGGCGTGGTCACCCTGGCCGGCACCGTCGTCGACGCCGACGGACGGGTGCTGGTCTTCGCCCTGATGAGCCGGACGACCGGGGGCGACGCCCGCGCCGCGGTGGACCGGATCGTCGCCGCGATCGCGGCCTGCGGCTGCCGCTGACCCGCCCGCCGCGGCACCCCGGCAGCGGGCACGGCAGGTTCCCTCCCTCCACCGCCCCGGAGCACGTACGGTGAGGGCATGACGAGCGCGAGCGGCGGAGCAGGAATGGTCGACTGGAACCTCGCGGTCGCGACCGCCACCCGGCTGGCCAGGCCCGGCCCGGAGGTGACCCGCGAGGAGGCCGTCAAGGTCGTCGCCGAGCTGCGCCGGCACGCCCTGGAGGCCGAGGAGCACGTGCGCGGCTACACCGGGCTCCGGCCCGCCCGGCTGGCCGACGCCGAGGCCACCCCGGTGCTGGTGGTCGACCGGCCCGGCTGGGTGCGCGCCAACGTCGCGGGCTTCCGCACCATCGTCCAGCCGCTGGTGGACCGCCTCCAGGCCCGCCGCGGCGACGGCACCGGCGCCCAGGTCTTCGGCAGCATCGGCGAGAAGGCCACCGGCATCGAGGTCGGCGCCCTGCTGGCCTTCCTGTCCACCAAGGTGCTCGGCCAGTACGAGACCTTCGCACCCGCCGAGCCGCCGTCCGCGCCGGACAGCCCCGCCGGGCTGTTCGACAAGCCGCGCCGCGGCCCCGAGCCGCCCGGGCCGGGCCGGCTGCTGCTGGTCGCGCCGAACATCGTCCAGGTCGAGCGGGAGCTGGACGTGGACCCGCACGACTTCCGGCTCTGGGTCTGCCTGCACGAGGAGACCCACCGCACCCAGTTCAGCGCCGTCCCGTGGCTGCGCGACCACATCCAGTCCGAGGTGCAGTCCTTCCTGGCGCAGACCGACATCGACCCCGGCGCGCTGCTGGAGCGGGCCCGCGAGGTCGTCGCGGACGGCATCCCCGGCCTCGGCGGGCGCGGCGACGGCTCAGGCCCGCAGACCCTGCTGGAGGCCGTCCAGTCGCCCGGCCAGCGCGAGGTGCTCGGCCGGCTGACGGCCGTCATGTCGCTGCTGGAGGGCCACGCCGACGTGGTCATGGACGGCGTCGGCCCCGCGGTGGTGCCGAGCGTCGCCGAGATCCGGGAGAAGTTCCAGCGCCGCCGCGACCGCGGCGCGAGCCGGCTCGACCTGGTGCTGCGCCGACTGCTCGGGATGGACGCCAAGCTGCGCCAGTACCAGGACGGCGCGGTCTTCGTCCGCGGCGTGGTCGACCGGGTCGGCATGGCCGGCCTCAACCGGGTCTGGACGTCCCCGAACACCCTGCCGACCAAGGAGGAGCTCCACGACCCGGCCGCCTGGGTCGCCCGGGTGGCCCGCTGAGTCGTCCGCGCGCGACCGCACACCTGCCCAACCCCGGGCCGACGGCGGCCGAATGAACGTTTTTCCATTCACCCGTACGTGGGACCGTTGACCCGGCGCTGGCGTGCACAGCCTGGCAGCGGGCCGCTTTCTGCGACCATCTGTGAGCGCCCGGTGACCGTGAGCGTGCGAGGTTCCCCGCCCCGCCGCCCCGGGCCGGCCGCCGTCCCTCCCCGTCTCCGTCAAGGAGTGCACCCCGTGGGCCCTCACCCTGCCGTCGCGGCGATACGCCTCGCCGTCCGCCGCACCCTCGCCGACCTCGCGGCCGAGGCCGGCGTCCCCACCGCCGCACCCGTCCGCGCCCCGCGGAGCAGGCCGGCCGCCGCCGCCCTCGTTCCCGCCAGCGCCACCGCCCTGATCGGCAACGCCCGCCGCCACCCCTCCGGGCTGCCGCGCACCCCCGCCGCCCCCGGCTCCCCGCTCGTCCTGGTCGCCGTCAGCGGCGGCGCCGACTCGATGGCCCTGGCCACCGCCACCGCCTTCGAGGCGCCCAAGCTCGGCCTGCGGGTGGGCGCCGTCACCGTCGACCACGGCCTGCAGGCCGGCTCCGCCGAACGCGCCGAGCAGGTCGCCGTCCGGCTGCGCGAACTCGGCCTCGACCCGGTCGAGGCCGTCCCCGTCCGGGTCGGCCGGGACGGCGGCCCGGAGAACGCCGCCCGGGACGCCCGCTACGCCGCCCTCGACGCCGCCGCCGACCGCCACGGCGCGCTCGCCGTCCTGCTCGGCCACACCCGCGACGACCAGGCCGAGACCGTCCTGCTCGGCCTCGCCCGCGGCTCCGGCGCCCGCTCGCTCGCCGGCATGCCCGCCCAGAAGGGCCGCTACCGCCGCCCGCTGCTCGAACTCGACCGCGCGGCCACCCGCCAGGCCTGCTCGGCGCAGTCCATCCCGGTCTGGGACGACCCGCACAACTCCGACCCGGCCTACACCCGCGCCCGGGTCCGCCACGAGGTGCTGCCGGTGCTGGAGAAGCACCTCGGCGGCGGCGTGGTCGAGGCGCTCGCCCGCACCGCCCGGCTCTTCCGCGACGACGCCGACGCGCTCGACCAGTGGGCGGCCCTCGCCGAGCGTGACCTCCGGACGGCGGAGGGCTCGCTGGACGTCGGCCGGCTCGCCGAACTGCCGCCCGCGGTCCGCCGCCGGGTGCTGCGCCGGGCCGCGCTGCGCGCGGGCTGCCCGGCCGGCGACCTCTTCGCCCGGCACCTGGAGAGCGTCGACCTGCTCGTCACCGGCTGGCGCGGCCAGGGGCCGCTGCACCTACCCGGGGGGGTCGAAGCGAGCCGCAGGTGTGGCACGCTGGTGTTTCGGCGGCAGAGCGACTAGCGGCACCACAGGTCGCGGAGCCGCCGCCGACACAGACCCCGAACGTTTGAGGACGTATCCCCGGTGGATCAGAACGACATGGGCGCCGACCTGGCGAAGGTGCTCATCAGCAAGGACGAGATCGACGCCAAGCTGCTTGAGCTGGCCGAGCGGATCGACCGGGACTACGCCGGGAAGGACCTGCTGCTGGTCGGCGTGCTCAAGGGCGCCGTCATGGTGATGGCCGACCTCGCCCGGACGCTGCACTCCCAGGTGACCATGGACTGGATGGCCGTCTCCTCGTACGGGATGGGCACCAAGTCCTCCGGCGTGGTGCGGATCCTCAAGGACCTGGACACCGACATCGCCGGCCGGGACGTGCTCATCGTCGAGGACATCATCGACTCCGGTCTGACGCTGTCCTGGCTGCTCGGCAACCTCGGCTCGCGCCGCCCCGCCTCGCTGGAGGTGTGCACCCTGCTGCGCAAGCCCGACGCCGCCAAGGTGGAGATCGACGTCAAGTACGTCGGCTTCGACATCCCCAACGAGTTCGTGGTCGGCTACGGCCTCGACTACGCCGAGAAGCTGCGCAACCTGCCGTTCATCGGCACGCTGGCGCCGCACGTCTACGGCGGCTGACACCGTCCGGGCGACGGGTGGGAACAGCACACCGTTCCCGCCCGTTGTGCCGAGGTAGGAAAATACGTCGTGCCGTCGTGCTCCCGCCGCGTGCGGGTGGTACTGCGGTACGGTCCAATGAACCGCTCTTCTCATGAGCAGATACCGGATGCGCCGCGGCCGATGCCGCGCAGCGCCGTCGAGTGGCAGGAGGGACGGGGCGGCAACGCCCCGCATGGATGGACGTCAAGCGATACTTCCGTGCGCCGATCATGTGGATCGTGCTGGCCGTCCTCGCCGTCATCGTGTTGATGCAGGTCGTCTCGGACTCGAGCGGCTACAAGACGGCGGACACCGGCCAGGTCATTGCGGCGATCAACAGCAACCAGGTCAAGCAGGCGCAGCTCACCACCGGTGACTCCAACCTGATCAAGATCGAGCTGAAGGACGGCCAGCAGCTGCCGGCCAAGGCCAACGGCAAGGCCCCCAGCGGCAGCAAGTTCCAGGCTTCGTACGTCTCGGACGGTCAGGCGAACGCGATCGCCGACACGCTCCAGCAGTCGTACAAGAACGGCCAGCTGCCCAACAACTACACCGTCACCCCGGAGCGGCAGTCGACCTTCGTCAGCCTCCTGCTGTCGATGCTGCCGATCGTCATCATCGTCCTCGTCTTCCTGTTCCTGATGAACCAGATGCAGGGTGGCGGCTCCCGGGTCATGCAGTTCGGCAAGTCCAAGGCCAAGCTGCTCACCAAGGACACCCCGAAGACCACCTTCTCGGACGTCGCGGGCGCGGACGAGGCGGTGGAGGAGCTCCAGGAGATCAAGGAGTTCCTCCAGGAGCCGTCGAAGTTCCAGGCCGTCGGCGCCAAGATCCCCAAGGGCGTGCTGCTCTACGGCCCGCCCGGCACCGGCAAGACCCTGCTGGCGCGTGCGGTGGCCGGCGAGGCCGGCGTGCCGTTCTACTCCATCTCCGGTTCCGACTTCGTCGAGATGTTCGTCGGTGTCGGTGCCTCCCGGGTGCGCGACCTGTTCGAGCAGGCCAAGGCGAACGCCCCGGCGATCATCTTCGTCGACGAGATCGACGCCGTCGGCCGGCACCGCGGTGCGGGCCTCGGCGGCGGCCACGACGAGCGCGAGCAGACCCTGAACCAGCTGCTCGTCGAGATGGACGGCTTCGACGTGAAGGGCGGCGTCATCCTGATCGCCGCCACCAACCGCCCGGACATCCTGGACCCGGCGCTGCTGCGCCCGGGCCGCTTCGACCGGCAGATCGCCGTCGAGCGCCCCGACCTCCAGGGCCGCCTGGACATCCTCAAGGTGCACCAGAAGGGCAAGCCGATCGCGCCCGACGTCGACCTCTCGGCCGTCGCCAAGCGCACCCCCGGCTTCACCGGGGCGGACCTCTCCAACGTCCTCAACGAGGCGGCTCTGCTGACCGCCCGCTCGGACAAGAAGCTGATCGACAACCTCGTCCTCGACGAGGCCATCGACCGCGTCGTGGCCGGCCCGCAGAAGCGGACCCGGATCATGTCCGACCGCGAGAAGAAGATCACCGCGTACCACGAGGGCGGCCACGCCCTGGTCGCGGCGGCCTCCCCGAACGCGGACCCGGTCCACAAGATCACCATCCTGTCCCGCGGCCGCGCCCTGGGCTACACGATGGTGCTCCCGGACGAGGACAAGTACTCGACCACCCGCAACGAGATGCTCGACCAGCTGGCCTACATGCTGGGCGGCCGCGCCGCGGAGGAGCTGGTCTTCCACGACCCGACCACCGGCGCGTCCAACGACATCGAGAAGGCCACCGCCACGGCCCGCGCGATGGTCACCCAGTACGGCATGAGCGAGCGCCTCGGCGCGATCAAGTTCGGCTCCGGCGACTCCGAGCCGTTCCTCGGCCGTGAGATGGCCCACCAGCGCGACTACTCCGAGGAGATCGCCGGGCTGGTGGACGAGGAGGTCAAGAAGCTCATCGAGAACGCGCACAACGAGGCCTGGGAGATCCTGGTCGAGAACCGCGACGTGCTCGACAACCTCGTGCTGGAGCTGCTGGAGAAGGAGACGCTGAACAAGGAGCAGATCGCCGAGGTCTTCTCCACGATCGTGAAGCGCCCCGCCCGCCCCGCGTGGACGGGCTCCTCCCGCCGCACCCCGTCCACCCGCCCGCCGGTGCAGTCCCCGAAGGAGCTGGCGCTGACCAACGGCGTCGTCTCCTCCCACGAGGCCGCCCCGGTGGACGTCATGAAGCTGCCGCCCGCCGAGGGCTCCACCGAGAGCTGAGCGGCCGCCCGTACGGAATGAATGCCGCGCCCCCGGGGTTTGTACCCTGGAGGCGCGGCATTCGTGCTGCCGGGCCCCGTGCCCGACGAACGGACCCCCACTGGCAATGAGGCAAGCGAGGCCCCGCATGATCGACCCGGTGACTCTCGAGGGCGAGCCCGCCATCGGGCACTTCGACCAGAAGCGCGCGGAGAACGCGGTCCGCGAGCTGCTCATCGCCGTCGGCGAGGACCCGGACCGCGAGGGCCTGCTGGAGACGCCGGCCCGCGTGGCCCGCGCCTACCAGGAGATATTCGCGGGTCTGTGGCAGCAGCCCGAGGACGTGCTCACCACCACCTTCGACATCGGCCACGACGAGATGGTGCTGGTGAAGGACATCGAGGTCTTCTCGACCTGCGAGCACCACCTGGTGCCCTTCCGCGGCGTCGCGCACGTCGGCTACATCCCGGCCACCACCGGCAAGATCACGGGCCTGTCGAAGCTCGCCCGGCTGGTCGACGTGTACGCCCGCCGGCCGCAGGTCCAGGAGCGGCTGACCAGCCAGGTCGCCGACGCCCTGATGCGGATCCTGGAGCCCCGCGGTGCGATCGTCGTCATCGAGTGCGAGCACATGTGCATGTCGATGCGCGGCATCCGCAAGCCCGGCGCCAAGACCATCACCTCGGCCGTCCGCGGCCAGCTCCGCGACCCGGCCACCCGCGCCGAGGCGATGAGCCTGATCGCCGCCAAGTAGCACCCCGCGGCGGCGCCCGCAGCACCCGCGCCGCGGACGTCCGGCGGGCCGGTCACCACCGGCCCGCCGGACGCGTTCCGGGACGGCCCCGGGGCCGCCGCGGCTACTGCCGGGGCTCGCGGTCCGGCGGCGGGGCCAGGTGGTCGCTCATCCACTCCAGCGCCGCGGGCAGCTCCCGCCGCCAGGTCTCGAAGCTGTGCCCGCCGTCGTCCAGGAAGAGCGAGTCCACGGTGAAGTCCTGGTTGTTCGCCGCGACCTGCTGGGCGGTCGCCAGGAACTGCTGGGTCGCCTGGTAGTTGTCCTCCGTCCTGGTGCTGACCACCAGCAGCGCCGCGTGCGGGGCCGGCAGGTTCTTCAGCCGCCAGTTCAGGTCCGACTGCGAGGCGGCCTGCGCGTCGCCGTGGAAGAGGTCGCCGTCCGTCCAGCGGTCGTTCGGCACCTGGTAGTCCGCGTGCAGGGCGGCCGCGTTCGGGAAGGCGTCCGGGCTGCGCATCGCCATCCGCAGCGCGCAGCTCCCCCCGGTCGAATAACCGAACACCCCCCAAGAGGCGGGGGAGTGGCTCGCCCGGTAGGCGGATCTGATCGCCGTCGGGACGTCCTTGGTGAACCAGGTCTCGGAGCGCGGCCCGCCGGCCACGTCCACGCACTCGGTGTTCCGCGGCGGTGCCACCGTCGGCCGGGCCATCACCACGATCGTCGGCGACATCCGGCCCGCCCGCTCCAGCTCCGACACCGTCTGCGGCACCTGCAGCCCCTCCACCAGGTGCAGCGACGGCCCGGGGTAGCCGCCGATCGCCAGCATCACCGGGAACCGTTCGCGTGCGTACTTCGGGACGAAGTACTCCGGCGGAAGGTAGACGAAGACCTGGTCGGACAGCCCCGACTCGGTGCCCGTCACCTTCACCGAGTCGACCCGGCCGACCTCCTCCGGCTTGCCGGCCGGCAGGACGTCCTTCACCGTCTCCAGGCCGCCCTCGGAGGTCGGCTCGACCAGCTTCTGGGAGTCCGGTGCGGCCCCCTTGGCGTGCTCCGAGCTGGTCAGCGCCAGTGCCGCCCCGCCCGGGTGCAGCAGGTCGTTCCACGAGGTGTAGAAGCTGTACGCGTTGTTGACCGAGAGGGCCAGCACCCCCAGCACCGAGACCTGAACCACCGTCAGCAGGCCGAGCCGCCCGAGCACCGCCAGGGGCCGCTGGCGGGCCAGCCGGGGCCACAGCCAGAGGGTCGCGACCAGGCCCGCGGCCGCCGTCGCGATCAGCGAGTACACCAGCGACCTGCTGGTCAGTTCCATGGCGGCGCCTTCCATCGGGCGGGGTGGGGCCAGGGTTCATCGTGCGTTCGCCCACCGACCCGGGCCACCGGGGCTAGCCTGACCGGGCGTCGGATTCCCGCTCCGCCCGGGGTGCTGATCCGGGTGCAACCGAGGCCCTAGAATGCGGCGTCCACCGAGTGCAGTGCGTGAACCACCGTCCCTGCCGCGACGGCCGCTGCGCGCCGTCACCCGCGACCGCCGACCGACCGCCCGGCTCCCTGCCGGGCCGGGCCGGCAGCGGTCACCACCCGTCCCCAGGCACCCCTCGGCCCGGGAGGCGCCCGCCCGGCACACCCGCCGGCGGGACCTTCTTGACCAGCGGATTGCCCGATCAAGGAATAGTCATGAAGGTCCATCACAACTCCTACTTCGGAGTGACAGGACGACCCGGATCAGCCCCTACGCTGAACTTCCATGAGCGTTCCCGTGTCCGTTGAGCCGTCGACCGAGCAGCCCCGCCGAGGCGGGCTGCAGACGCTGCGCACCCAGGCCGCGGCCGTCCCCCGCGCCTGGCTTCCGGGCGTGGTCGGCTACGCCTGCCTGCTGATCGGCCTGCT
The DNA here is from genome assembly GCF_000717715.1 of Streptomyces sp. NRRL B-24484. Lineage (GTDB taxonomy): Bacteria > Actinomycetota > Actinomycetes > Streptomycetales > Streptomycetaceae > Kitasatospora. Next base: position 49,311 of record NZ_JOAI01000013.1, read on the forward strand.
CGACATCTGCAGCGCCGTCTTCCCGAAACTGCGCCACACCCGGATGCACACCTTCGCCGGGCAGCTGCCGGGCGCGACCACCACGCTCGCCGCGGCGGGCACGCTCATGGTCGGCGTCCTGCTGGTGCTCCTCGCCCACGCCCTGCGCCGCCGCAAGCGGCGCGCCTGGCGCGCGGTCGTCGTCCTGCTGCCCGTGGGCGCCGCCCTGCACCTGCTGCGCTGGCACCAGACCGGCCCCGCCGTGATCTCCCTGGTGCTGTTCGCGGTGATCCTGGTGCACCGCCGCGAGTTCTACGCCAAGGCCGACCCGCGCACCCGCTGGCGGGCCCTCGCCAACCTGGTCGTCATGGGCGTCTTCAGCGTCCTGCTCGGCCTGCTGATCGTGAGCGTCCACCCGAAGTCGGAGATCGGCGACCCGTCGACCCTCCAGCGCCTGCAGGAGACGGTCTACGGCCTCTTCGGCTTCGACGGCCCGATCCACTACGGCTCCGACCGGATCTCCGACCTGGTCGCCTACTCGCTCGGCGCGCTCGGCCTGCTGACCGCGTTCACCTCGGCCTACCTGCTGCTGCGCCCGGAGAAGCCCGAGCCGGAGCTCACCGTCGAGGACGAGGTCAGGGTCCGCGAGCTGCTCGCCCGGCACGGCACCCGCGACTCGCTCGGGTACTTCGCGCTCCGCCGCGACAAGAGCGTGCTCTTCTCGCCCTCCGGCAAGGCCGCCATCTCCTACCGCGTCGTCTCCGGCGTGATGCTCGCCTCCGGCGACCCGGTCGGCGACGTCGAGGCGTGGCCCGGCGCGATCAAGGTCTTCATGGCGGAGGCCCGCGAGCACGCCTGGGTCCCCGCGGTGATGGGCTGCAGCGAGGTCGGCGGCGAGGTCTGGACGCGCGAGGCAGGCCTCGACGCGCTGGAGCTCGGCGACGAGGCGATCGTCGACACCGCCACCTTCTCGCTCTCCGGCCGCGCCATGCGCAACGTCCGCCAGATGGTCAAGCGGATCGAGCGCAACGGCTACTCCTGCCAGGTCCGCCGGGTCGGCGACCTCACCCTGGAGGAGCGCCGGCAGATCGCCGACGCCGCCTGCCGCTGGCGCGGCACCGACACCGAGCGCGGCTTCTCCATGGCGCTCGGCCGCTTCGGCGACCCGACCGACGACCGCTGCGTCGTCGTCACCGCCCACAAGGCCCCGGCCGAGGGCGAGCCGGCCGGCGCGCCCGGCAGCGACCTCAAGGCCGTGCTGCACTTCGTGCCCTGGGGCCCGGACGGCATCTCGCTGGAGCTGATGCGCCGCGACCGCGAGGCCGACCCCGGCCTCAACGAGCTGCTCATCGTCGCCGCCCTGCAGGCCGTCCCGGCGATGGGCGTCAAGCGGGTGTCGCTGAACTTCGCGATGTTCCGCTCCGCCCTCGCCCGCGGCGAGCGGATCGGCGCCGGCCCCGTGCTGCGCGCCTGGCGAGGCCTGCTGGTGTTCCTCTCCCGCTGGTTCCAGATCGAGTCGCTGTACAAGTTCAACGCCAAGTTCCAGCCGGAGTGGGAGCCCCGCTTCCTCGTCTACAAGCAGACCCGCGACCTCCCGCGGATCGGCTTCGCCGCGATGCAGGCGGAGGCCTTCATCACCCTCGGCATGCCCCGCCTGGGCCGCTCCAAGCAGCGCCAGGGCCTCATGCCCGAGCCCGACCAGGCCCGGCTCGCCGCCGTCACCGAGGCGGCCTGACCGACCGGCCGCGCGGCACGGCCCGCACGGCCCGGTCCGCACCACCACCCGCCCGCGGCGGGCACCGACCCCGGTGCCCGCCGCGGGCGCGTTCCGGCGTCCTGATCCGGCCGCCGGGTGGCTCGATAATGGCCCCATGGACAACCTGCCCGGCCTCCCGACCCTCGACCGCTGCGCCGTGATGGGGGTGGTCAACGTCACTCCCGACTCCTTCTCCGACGGCGGCCTGTGGCTCGATCCGGCCGCGGCGGTGGCGCACGGGCTGCGGCTCACCGCACAGGGCGCCGACCTGATCGACGTCGGCGGCGAGTCCACCCGGCCCGGTGCCCGGCGGGTCACCGAGGAGGAGGAGCTGCGCCGGGTCGTCCCGGTCGTCCGCGAGCTCGCCGCCGCCGGCGCGGTCGTCTCGGTGGACACCATGCGGGCGAACGTCGCCGCCGCCGCGGTGGAGGCCGGCGCCCGGCTGGTCAACGACGTCTCCGGCGGCCTGGCCGACCCCGGGATGGCCGAGGTGGTCGCCGCCACCGGCGCGCCCTTCGTGGTGATGCACTGGCGCGGCCAGTCCGCCGACATGGACTCCCTCGCCGTCTACGACGACGTGGTCGCCGACGTCACCGCCGAGCTCACCGCCCGGGTGGCCGCCCTGCTGGCCGCCGGCGTCAAGGAGGAGCAGCTCGTCCTCGACCCCGGCCTCGGCTTCGCCAAGACCTCCGAGCACAACTGGGCCCTGCTCGGCCGGCTCGACGCCCTGACCTCGCTCGGCCGCCCCGTGCTCGTCGCCGCTTCGCGCAAGCGCTTCCTGGGTACGCTGCTCGCCAACCCGGAAACCGGGGAGCTGCGCCCGGCGAGGCAGCGGGACGACGCCACCGCGGCGGTCTCCGTGCTCTCCGCCCGGGCCGGCGCCTGGGCCGTCCGGGTGCACGACGTGGCCGGCACGGCGGACGCCGTACGAGTGGTCGCGGCCTGGCAGCAGGCCGCCCGAAGGGGGTAGGCGTGGCAGGAGCCCGGCAGGAGGCACAGTGCGGGACGACGACGAGGCCGGCCCGCCGATCGGAGGCGGCGCGATGAGCGGCGACCGGGCGGCGGCCCTGGAAGTGGACCGCGAGGCCGTCCTGGCGGCGAACCAGGCGCTCTACGAGGCACTGGAGAACGGCGACCTGGAGGCCGTCGAGTCCATCTGGCTGGGCGCCGGGGACGCCGACGACAAGACCGGCGTGGTCTGCGTCCACCCCGGCTGGCCGGTGCTGCGCGGGCGGGCCCAGGTCACCCGCTCGTACATGCTGATCATGGCCAACACCGAGTACATCCAGTTCTTCCTGACCGACGTCGAGTGCGAGGTGCAGGGCGATGTGGCCCTCGTCACCTGCACCGAGAACATCCTCTCCGGCGGCGAGGCCGAGGAGGAGGGCGAACTCGGCCCGCTGGTCGGCGGCAAGGTCGTCTCCACCAACCTCTTCCGCCGCACCCAGGACGGCTGGCGGATCTGGTCGCACCACGGCTCACCCGTTCTGACCAGCGGAGACGACGAGGACGAGGACTGACCCCGGAGGACGGCCCCGCAGCGTCACCGGAACGGCCCGAAACGTTCACGTCAATCGCCGATCCGGCGTGCGTGGCGCCCCGCCCTGCCGGGTAGACGGTCTGGACCGCGGGCACCCGGAGGTAGATTCGAGGGACTGCGGGCGACGGTGCCCGCCTTCGCCCTGCCCTCGGTCGGGGCCGTCTTCCTGGGAGCAGTGATTCGTTTGCTGGACCGCGTCACCCTGCGGGGCCTGCGTGCCCGCGGCCACCACGGCGTCTTCGAACGGGAGCGCATCGAGGGCCAGACCTTCGTCGTCGACCTCGTGCTCTTCCTGGACACCCGGCCGGCAGCGGCGGGTGACGACCTCACCAGGACCGCCCACTACGGCGTGATCGCCGAGGAGGTCACCGCGGTCATCGCGGGCGACCCCGTGGACCTGATCGAGACGCTCGCCCAGCGCATCGCCGACCAGTGCCTCAAGCACGAGCCCGTCCAGGAGGTCGAGGTCACCGTGCACAAGCCGGACGCCCCGATCACCGTCCCGTTCGACGACGTGACCGTCACCATCCACCGGGGCCGCGCATGACGTGCCGGCTGCCCCGTCCCCGAGCCGCAGAGGGAATCCGATGAGCACCAGCGACCCGACCGCCTCGCCGACCACGTTCGACCTGGAGCGCCGGGTGGACAGTGCCGACTCCACCCTGCAGACCGTCCGCAACGCCGCGATCGCCCTCGGCGCCAACCTCGGCAACCGTCTGGAGACCCTCCAGGGCGCCGTGGACGCACTGGCCGACACCCCCGGCATCAAGGTCACCGCGGTGTCCGGCGTGTTCGAGACGGACGCCGTCGGCGGCCCCGCCGACCAGCCGTCCTACTTCAACGCCGTGGTGCTGCTGCGCACCACGCTGCCCGCCCCGTCGCTGCTGGAGCGCGGCAACGCCGTCGAGGACGCCTTCGGGCGGGTCCGCGAGGTCCACTGGGGCCCGCGCACCCTCGACGTCGACATCCTCGCGGTGGAGGGCGTCCTCAGCGACGACCCGCACCTGCTGCTGCCGCACCCGCGCGCCCACGAGCGCGCCTTCGTGCTCGCCCCCTGGCTGGACGCCGACCCGGCGGCCGAGGTACCCGGCCGCGGCCCCGTCGCCGACCTGCTCAAGGAACTCGGCGGCGAGGACGCCCAGGGCGTCCGCCGCCGCGCCGACCTGCGGCTGCGCCTGCCGGAATAGGACCGCCGCACGGCCCGGCGGACGGGGAACTTCCCCGTCCGCCGGGCCGTCCGTACAGGTGGCGCGCGACGGCCCGGTACGGTGGGCTCGCACCGCCGCACCGCGACGGTCCGTCAGGGACAGCAGTCCGTCGCCACCGCCGGGAAGGACATCGTCCGCGTGAAGCCGCTCCGTCTGCGCCTGCTGCTCGGCATCACCGCCGTGGCGGGGGTGCTGTCCTGGTCCGGGGCCAAGCTCTGGGGTTCGCTCGGCAGCCTGCCGGGCGTGCCGGCCGCGGCACCGCTGGTGCTGGCCGCCGTCGCCGTGGTGCTGCTCGCCACCGCGATCTCGCTGCGCTCGCGGCTGAAGGCGGTCCGCGAGCGGCAGCCGGACGCCAAGGGCGTGGACCCGCTGCACGCCGCCCGCGCCCTGGTGCTCGCCCAGGCCAGTGCCCTGGTCTCCGCGGTGGTCACCGGCCTGTACGCCGGCATCGGGGTCTACCTGCTGGAGCAGCTCGACATCGCCGCCCGCAAGTCACAGGCGCTCACCGCCGGGTTCGCCGTGCTCGCCGGTGCCGCCGTGATGGCCGCCGCCCTCTGGCTGCAGCACATCCTCAGGCTGCCCGAGGACCACAACGGCCAGGGGCACCCGGCCGAGCCCTCCCCGCGCTGACCCCGCCGGCGCGGGCTCCCGGCGCGGGCCGTCAGCGCGGCGGCACCGCGGTCGTCTCCGTCCCCCGCCCGGCGACCACCCGGCCGATGTTCGCCAGTGAGGCGGAGGGCCCGTCCGGGGCCGCGTCGAAGTAGGCGGAGTGGCTGTCGAAGGGGTGCCCGGGATCGCCCGGCGCCACCTCGAAGCGGCGCGCACCGAACCCGGTGTCCGCCGGGTCCCGGCCGAACCACAGCTCGTCCGGGCCGGCCACCTGCCCGACCACCGCGGCCGCCGGGCCGCCCAGCAGCATCCGGCCGGCCACCCCGGTACCGGCCGGCAGCCGGCCGACCGGGTCGTGCTCGGCCACCCCCACGTACACGTGGTCGGCGCCCACCTTCAGCGCGTCCGCCCGGTCCACCCCGGCGCCGGGGCTGCCCACCAGCACCACGTCGTCCATGCCGGCGCCGTCCTGCCGGGCGGCGAGGCCGACGACCAGCGAGCCGTAGCTGTGCCCGACCGCGGTGACGTGCGCCGGCTCCCCCGGCCGGGCGGCCCGCAGCCCGCCCAGGAAGCGGTTCAGGTCGGCCGCACCGTCCTTCGCCCGGGCGTCGCCCGCCACCTGGACGGAACGCAGGTCCAGCCCCTCGTTCGGCGGGGCGTCGTAGCCCAGCCACACCATCGCGGCCGTCGTCCGGCCGCCGCCGCAGCCCGCCGCCGCGGTGCGGATCCGCTCCGCCCGCTCGGCGTCCCCGCGGCCCGCCGCGGCCAGGTCGGTGCCGAAGCCGGGCACGTACACCGCCACGTCGTCCGCGGTGTCCGGGTCGCCGTAGCTGAGCACGGCCCGGCCCTGTCCCTCCGCGCCGAGCACGAGCAGCAGCGGGCCGCCGCCCGCCGGATCGCCGCCGGCCAGCCGGGCGGCGACCGCCCGCAGGCCCTCCCGCACCGGGCCGGGCAGCACGTCCGGATGCTCCAGCAGACGGGACAGCTGCAGCCGGTTGGCGCGGTCCCGGTCCCGGGCCGGCAGCCCGTCCAGGGCGCCCACCAGCTCCGGCCGACCCTCCGTCAGGGCGGCCCGGGCGCCCGGTGCCAGGCCCCGCCACCAGGCGGCGACCTGCTCCGGTCCGGCACCGGGCGGCGGTAGCAGCGCCCGCAGCGCGGCGTTCAGCGGCTCCCACGGGTCGGACAGCCGGCCGAGGCCCGCCACCGCCGCCGCCGGGGTCAGCGCCCGGCCGTCCCGGGCCGTCGCGGCCAGCGCCGCCAGCCGCTCGGCGGCCGCGGCATCGGCCCGCTCGGCCAGCGCGACCGCGCCGGCCGGATCGCCGGGCAGCGCGGCCTGCGCCACCGCGAACGCCTCCGCGGCCTGACGCAGCGTCTCCTGGACGAGCGTCAGCTCCACCCAGGCCGCCTGCAGTCGGCCGGTCGCCCGGTCGACCGCGGCACCCGCCAGATCGGCGGCCCGGCCCTGCCAGCCGGAGCCGTGCACCGGGCCCGCGGTCTGCCGGGCCCATGCGTCGTGGTGCCGCTCCAGCGCGGCGGCCAGGGCGCCGTACGCCGCTGCGGCGGCGGGGAGTTCGCCCGGGCGGGCGGCGGCCAGGGCGGCGGTGTCCATCTCAGCCCGCCGGGGTCAGGCTGCGACGGACGGACTCCTCGGCGGCCGTGTAGCCGTCGGCCGTCCGCACCAGGTCGGCGCCGATCGTGCCGAGGTCGTCCGCGAGCCGCTCGAACAGCCGGTGCCACGCGTCGGCGCAGTCCCGCAGGGCCGCGGCCGTCCGCCAGCCGGGCAGCGCCGCGGCCGCCGCGTCGGCCGGACCGAGCACGGCACGGGCGTCGGCGCGCAGCCGCTCGGCGGTCTGCCGGGCGGCGTGCCCGGCCTCGGTCAACTCGCCTGGATGCACACGGAAACCGGGGGACACGGGCGCCTCGCTCAACGGTCGGAATGACGCCCGTCATGGTAACGGCCCGTGACCATCCTGAAGCGCCGAGTATTTCCGACGGGCTGTCAAGAGCCGAATGAGTGGCGAGGCTGACAGCGCCCCGATTCGCACGCTAGTTTCTTGGCATGTCTCGTGGACGCCACCGTCATTCCTCCGTCCTCGGCCGCTACGCGCCACCCGTCGCCGTCGGTGTGCTCGTGCTCGCCGCCGTGGCCGCACTGGTGGCCACTCCGGATCCGGTGGTGGCGCGTTCGGTCGGTGTCGCCGCCGTCGTCGCGGCCGTCGGGCTGGGCCTCCTGCTGCGCCAGCGCGACCGTGCGGCCCGGGCCGCCCTGCAGCTCGCCGCGACCAGGCGGCTGCGGCTGGAGGAGCGCTTCGAGGAGCAGCTCGCCGAGGCCGAGTACGCGGCCGAGGTCGCCGAGGAGCGGGCCACCCGCTTCGGCCGGCGGCTGACCGCCGAGAAGTCCCGGCTCGCCAAGGCCGAGACCGAGATCGCCCGGCTGCTGCGCGAGCGCGCCGTGGCCGTCGCCGAGCAGGCCATGCGCGAGGCCGAGGCGGCCAAGCGCGCCCAGGAGGCCGCCCGCCCCAAGCACCCCGCCAGCCCGGCCGCCTACGTGCGGGCCGCCGCCGCGCTGCGCCACCTGGAGCGCGTCGGCAACGAGGCGGAGGCCCGCCGCCGCGAGGGCGAGGCCCGGGCCCAGCTGGAGCTCCGGCCGCGGATGCCGGAGCCGGTGCCCGTCGCCCGCCCGCTGCCGGTGCAGCAGCCCGCCCCGGCGGCCGTCCCGGCGGTCCCCGAGCCGGCCGTCGACCGGCCGCTCACCGCACCGCCCGCCCTGCGCCCCCGCACCGGCACCGTCGTTCCCGCCGCCCGCGTCCGGGCGGCCGGGCGGGGCGCCGGATTCAGCTTCTTCGGCCGGCCGGCCACCGCCGCCGCGCTGCGGGCCGCCGCCCCGGCGCCGGCCGTCGGCGACCTGGCCGACCTCGCCGACGTGGTCGGCGAGGAGGCGCTCGCCGAGAGCGTCCGCTACGCGGCGCCCGCCGAGCAGGCCCTGCCGGTCCTGCCGGCCCTCTCGGCCGAGCCGGCACCGGCGCAGCCCGCCCCGGAGGCGGGTGCCGAGCACGGCCGCCCCGAGGTGGTCGACCTGACGCCGCACGAGGACACCGAGATGCTGCAGCTCCCCGAGCTGCGCGCGGGTCGCTCCTGACGGCCCCGGACGCAGGAACGGGCGATGCCCGGGAATCCACTGGATTCCCGGGCATCGCCCGTTCGTGGCGCGCCGGAGATTGACGGACCGGCGGTTGCCGGGACGTCAGACGTTGACGCCGAAGTCCTGCGCGATGCCGACCAGGCCCGAGGCGTAGCCCTGGCCGATGGCGCGGAACTTCCACTCGGCGCCGTTGCGGTAGAGCTCGCCGAAGATCATGGCGGTCTCGGTGGCGGCGTCCTCGGACAGGTCGTAGCGGGCGATCTCGGCGCCGCCGGCCTGGTTGAGGACCCGGATGTAGGCGTTGCGGACCTGGCCGAAGCTCTGGCCGCGGCTGACCGCGTCGTAGATCGAGACCGGGAAGGTGATCCGGGTGACGTCGGCCGGCAGGGCGGCCAGGTTGACGTTGATCTGCTCGTCGTCGCCGGCGCCCTCGCCCGTCCGGTTGTCACCGGTGTGGACGACCGTGTTGTCCGGGGTGGCGGTGTTGTTGAAGAAGACGAAGTGACGGTCGGAGTACACCTTGCCGTCGTTGTTCAGCACGATCGCGCTGGCGTCGAGGTCGAACTCCGCACCGGTGGTGGTGCGGACGTCCCAACCGAGGCCGACGGTGATGGCGGCCAGGCCGGGGGCCTCCTTGGTCAGCGAGACGTTGCCACCCTTGGAGAGGCTCACGGGCATGGTGTGTGTGTCCCTTCGGTCGCTTTTGTTCGGAAGAACGCTGTTCGCGGGGGCCATGGTTCCAGGCCCGGCCGAATTTCTCGTACGAACCGTCGTGCAGCGGCGTGCCGCGGGCGCGCGGGGCCGGCGGGGCGCCGGTCAGATCCGGGGGAAGCGGCCCTGCACGGACCAGATGTTCGGATTGTCGGCCAGGCCCTCGTGCAGGTCCGTCAGATCGGCCAGGACGTCCTGCAGGAAGTCACGGGCCTCGCGGCGGAGCTCCGCGTGCCGGACCACCAGCGGCTCGGCGTCCCGCAGCCAGGTCGCGGTGACCTCCACCCAGCCGAAGCGGCGGGCGAACCGGAGCAGCTCGGTGTTCTGGGTGAAGTCGAGGTCGGCGGTCTGCACGACCGCCGCGCGGCTGCCCTGCGGGTCCTGGTCCAGCTGCTCGGTGACGTCGCACAGCGCCCAGGCGAAGTCCAGCACCGGCACCCAGCCCCACCGGGTCTCCACGGCCTCGCCGTCCGCCTCCAGGTAGACGTCGCCGCAGAACAGGTCGTACCGCAGGCTCCGCACGGGGGCCTGCCGGTAGTCGGTCTGCGGCGGGTCGGGGAAGCGGTTGGACAGGGAGTACCCGAGCTCGATCACCGCCTCATTCTCGCAGGAGCGGGGCGCACCCCGGAGGGCGGTGACCTCGGGGGCCGACGCCGGGGCGTGGGGACCGCGCAGTCCGGGGGTGGCTGTACGGCCTGGTCGGGCCGGGCCCCGGTACGTCCCGTGAACCGCATCCGCAGTGCGCAGTTCCCCGTGCCCCCGGCGTGCGGCCCCCGGCGGTGCTGCCTCCAGGGGTGCTGTTCTCGGCGGGTCCGGCCCTGTGTGCGGTTAACCGCGTGACCCCGGGCCGGTGGGGCGGGATGATGGACGCATGTCCGAGCCCATCCGCGTACGGGGGTCGGTGGTCGTCCCCGACGCCGAGCTCGTCTGGCGCTTCTCGCGTTCCTCCGGCCCTGGCGGCCAGCACGTCAACACCTCCGACACCCAGGTCGAGCTGCGCTACGACCTGGCCGCGTCGGCCGCCCTGCCCCCGGTGTGGAAGGAGCGCGCCCTGGAGCGCCTCGCCCACCGCCTGGTGGACGGCCGGGTGCTGGTCGTCCGGGCCTCCGAGCACCGTTCGCAGTGGCGCAACCGGGAGACCGCCGCCGCGCGGCTGGCCGCGCTGCTCGGCGAGGCGACCGCCCCGCCGCCGAAGACACGCCGGGCCACCCGGCCGAGCCGCGGCATGGTCGAGCGCCGGCTGGAGAACAAGCGGCACCGCGCCCAGCTGAAGCAGGGCAGGTCCCGGGTCCGGCCGGCGGACTGACGGTCCGTCGCGCCGCGGGCCGCGGTGCGGCGGGTGGGGTTCAGGCGAGCCGGCGGTAGTCGCCGCGGAAGTACAGCAGCGGCTTGGCACCGGGCTGCTGCACCCGGGCCTCCAGCACCCGGCCGATGACCAGGACGTGGTCGCCCGCGGTCACCCGCTGCTCGGTGCGGCACTCGACGGTCGCCAGGGCGCCCTCGATCAGCAGGGCGCCACTGTGCTCCCCGCGGCGGTGCGGGGTGTCGGCGAAGAGCAGCCGGTCGCTGAGCCGGCCCTTCATGGCGAACCGGGAGGCGGCGGTGCGCTGCTCCTCGGCGAGCAGGGAGACTGCCCAGGTCTCGGCGCGGGTGAGCACGTCGTCCATCCTGGAGTCCTCGCGGACCGAGACCAGCACCAGCGGCGGCTCCAGCGACACCGACAGGAACGAGGTCGCCGTCATACCCGCGTCCTCGCCGTCCTCGGGGTCGTTGGCGGTCACCAGGGCGACGCCCGCGGCGAGCTGCGAGAGGGCGGACCGGAACTCGTCGGGGCCGGCCGTACGGATGGGCGAGGGTTGCGAGGAGGTGTGCACGTACCGCACGGTAGTCCGCGCCTGCGCGGAGCGGAATCGGGCCCTGGTCGTAGGACCGAGGGCCGGTGCGGGCCGCCCCGGTGCGGTCCGTTGTCACGTTTCGTGGTGGTTCGGGGAGGCCCGGAGCCGCCGGGGCACGGGCAAGTAGTGTGATTTGAGTCACAAGTGACGGCCTATTGCTGACCGAGCGTGCCTATCGCTGTGCTCGCTGTGATTCAGTTCTTCTGGCAATCGGACGATAACCACCACCGCCAATCCGAAGCAGCCGGGGAGCCCCCGCATGGAAGCCGAGTCGGAGCCCTACGTCCGCCTCGCGACCCTCCGCACCTTGCACCGGGTCGTGGCGGACCTCAACGCTGCCCGCAGCCTGGCCGGCACCCTGCAGGCCGTGGTGGAGGGCGCCGTGCACGGGCTCGGGTTCGACGCGGCCGCGGTGAGCCTCGTCCGGCCCGACGGCGACCTGGTGGTGGCGGCGGTCTGGGAGGCCGAGGAGAGCGGGGTGGGCGGCCCGGCGGTGCTGCTCGGCCAGGTCGGCTCCCGGGAGTCCTGGGACCGCATGCTCAGCGTCAGCGACCACTGGGGCACGCTGCGCTTCCTGCCGTACGACCGGGGCTGGGCCATCGGCACCGACGTGCCGACCTGGACGGGCGACGGCGCCCTGCCGATCTACGCCAACGACTGGCACCCCCGCGACTTCCTGTTCGCGCCGATGTACAGCGCCGGCGGCGACCTGCTCGGGGTGCTCTCGGTCGACCGGCCGCGCAGCGGCAAGCGGCCCGGCGCCTGGACCCGCGAGGCCCTGGAGATGTTCTCCCTGCAGGCCTCCATCGCGATCGGCAACGCCCGGCTGCGCGCCGAGATGCAGCGGGCGCTCGCCCGCCTGGAGAAGGAGCAGCAGGCGCTGCGGGCCAGCGAGGAGAGCTTCCGCCAGGCCTTCGAGTACGCGCCCAGCGGGATGGCCATCACCGAACTGCACGGCGCCGCCCGCGGCCAGCTCACCCGGGTCAACGACGCGCTGTGCCGGCTGCTCGGCCGGCCCCGGGCGACGCTGCGCCGGCAGAGCTTCGCCGACCTCGTCCACCCGGAGGACCTCGCCCTGCTGCAGCGCACCAGCGCCGAGGGCGGCCGGGCCGAGCTCCGGCTCTCCCGCCGGGACGGCGGCTACCAGTGGGTCTGCCTGCGCAATTCGGTGGTGGCGGACGCCGGCGAGGGCCCGAGCTTCCTGCTCACCCACGTCGAGGACATCGAGGACCGCAAGCGCCACGAGCTGCAGCTGGCGCACCGGGCCAGCCACGACGCGCTGACCGGCCTGCCGAACGGCGCCGAGCTGCGCACCCGCCTCGGCCGCCGGCTGTGCAGCCTGCCGCCCTCCGCGGCCGCCGAGCACGGCCCGGCCTTCGCCCACCCGGAGTTCTCCTACAGCGCGCACACCGCCTTCGACGGCCCGGGCGGGCCGACCGCGCTGGCGCACGGCTACGGCTCCGACCCGGCCTTCGACCGGGACCTGGAGGCCTTCGCCGCGGGCGAGGTGCTGAGCCGCTTCGACCACGACCCGGCCCACGTGCACACCGTGGTGCCCACCGAACAGCCGGACGGCCCGGAGCCCTGGAGCGGGGGGCACGGGGCGCACCGCGCGCCGGGCGCACCGGACAAGGGCCTGGCGGTGCTCTTCTGCGACCTGGACGGCTTCAAGTCGGTCAACGACCGGTTCGGCCACAACGCGGGCGACGCGGTGCTGATCGAGGTGGCCCGCCGGCTGCAGCAGGCCGTCCGCGAGGGGGACACCGTCGCCCGGCTCGGCGGCGACGAGTTCGTGGTGCTCGCCGACGGCATCGGCCGCGAGGAGGCCAAGGACCTCGCCGGCCGGCTGCGGAACGCCATCGTCCCGCCGATGCGGATCGACAACCGGGCGATGCGGGTCGGAGTCAGCCTCGGCATCGGCTGGGCCGGCTGCGGCATGTCGATCGAAGAGGTGCTGCACGCCGCCGACGAGCGGATGTACGACGAGAAGCGGGCGCGTGGAGGTTCGGTGAGGGGAGCGCGGGGGGAGCGTTCCCACCGTCGCGCCGGTTAGCCGGTCCGTTGATCGGCTTTCCCCGCGGTCGGCCCCTGCAGGTAGGGTGCCGCTGGTACGAGCGTCCATCATCTGCCCGGGGAGTGAGCACCGTGACCACGGACGGCAGCAACGGCGCGCCCGAGGGCGCGGGCGAAGACGACCCCTTCGCCTACCTCTACCGCCCGGCCGACGGCTCCGCCGCGCCCGCGCAGCCGCGCAGCTCGTACAGCCGCCCGATGGAGGTCGGCCGCGCGCAGTACGGCCAGCAGGCGGCCGCGCGGCCCCAGCAGCCCTACCCGCCGCAGCCCTCCTACGGCCAGGCCTCGCAGACCACGCCGCTGCCGCCGCAGCAGAGCCGGTACGCCGAGCGCTCCCGCCCGCAGCCGGGCGAGGAGCGTCAGGGCTCGGGCCGTGGCAAGGGTGCGGTGGTCGGTGCGGTGGCCGTGATCGCGGCCGTGGCGATCGGGGTGGGCATCGCGCTCTCCACCGGCGACCCCGGCAAGAAGGACAAGGCCGCGCCGAACCCGACGGGGGCCTCCGCGCAGGCCTCGACCGGCGCCCCGGCCTCGCCCAGCGCGTCGGCGAGCCCGACGCCGGACGGCAAGCCGGTCGCCGACGCCTCCAAGCTGCAGGCGCAGAACGCTCCGGCGGCGAGCAGCGTGAAGGGTGCGATCTCCGCCGACGGCAGCTACCTGACGCTGCAGGGCGGGTCGACGGTGACCTGGACGGTGACCGCCCAGCAGGCCGGCCAGGCCAAGTTCTGGCTGCACTTCAACAACACCGGCTCGGACACGCCCGCGCAGGTCACCGTCAACGGCAAGGACCACCCCGGCGGAGTGACCTTCAAGAACTACTCCAAGGGCAATTCGGACGCGAACCGCGCCTGGTACAGCACGAACATATGGCCGCAGCTGGTGGCCGGGACGAACACCCTGACGGTGACCCTCCCGGCCGGCAGCGGCAGCATCCTGCTCGACCAGGTCGCGCTGACCGACATGTCGGTCAGCAACTACCCGAACGGCTGACGACGGCGGCGAGGCGGGCGACGGCGGCGGAGGCCGCCGCGCGCCCGTCCGCGAGGTAGCGGCGCGGGTCGGTGACCCGCCCGTCCGCGGCGAGGTGCTCGCGGACGGCCCGGGTGAAGGCGACGTTGAGCGCCGTCCCGATGTTGATCTTCACCAGGCCGGCGGCGATGCCCGCGGACAGCTCCCCGTCCGGCACCCCGGAGCTGCCGTGCAGCACCAGCGGCACCGGGACGGCCGTGGCCAGGCGGCCGATCAGCGCGTGGTCCAGGGCGGCGGTCCGGGTGGTCATCGCGTGCGAGCTGCCGACCGCGACGGCCAGCGCGTCCACCCCGGTGTCCTCGACGTAGCGGGCGGCCTCCGCCGGGTCCGTCCGGGCGCCCGGCTCGTGCGGGGAGAGCGGCGGCTCGCCCTCCTTGCCGCCGACCCGGCCGAGCTCGGCCTCCAGGTGCAGACCGTGCCGGTGCGCCCAGGAGACGGCCTGCGCGGTCGACTTCACGTTGTCGTCGTGCGGCAGCCGGGAGGCGTCGTACATCGCGGAGGAGAAGCCGGCCGCCGGCGCGGCGTGCAGCAGGTCGAGGTCCTCGACGTGGTCGAGGTGGAGCGAGAGCGGCACCTTCGCGGCGGCGGCGATCTCGGCGCAGGCGCGGGCGAGCGGCAGCACCCGGCCGCCGTGGTGGCGGACGGCGTTCTGACTGATCTGCAGCACCGCGGCGGTGCCGGCCAGTTCGGCGCCGGTGGCGACCGCCTCGGCGTGCTCCAGGGTGATCACGTTGAAGGCGGGCAGACCGCGGCGGTCGGCCGCTGCCCGGGCGAGCAGGTCGGCGGTGGCGGCGATGGGCATGGGTGTCCCCCAGGGGGTGAGTGACGGGACGCAGTGCCGCCACTCACCCCCGGTGGGACGGGGGATCAGACCGAGGAGACGGTCCTGGCGAGGCGGTCCGCGCCGGTGATCCACTCGCCGCGGCGCATCACCGCGACGAGGTCGTACGTGAGGGAGTCGAGGACGACGAGGTCGGCGTACTTGCCCGTCTCCAGCGACCCGACCGAGTCCGACAGGCCGAGCAGCCGGGCCGGAACGGCGGACAGGGACTCGACGGCCTGGTTCAGGCTCAGGCCGTTGACGGTGACGGAGCGCCGGAACGCCACGTCGAGGGTGAGGGTGGAGCCGGCGATGGAGCCGCCCTCGACCAGCCGTGCGACGCCGTTCTCCACCCGGACCTCCAGCGGACCGAGCGGGTAGAGGCCGTCGCCCATGCCGGCCGCACCCATCGCGTCGGTGATCAGCGCGACCCGGCCGGAGCCGGCGGTGCCGTAGGCGAGGTCCAGCACCGAGGGGTGCAGGTGGACGCCGTCGTTGATCAGCTCGACGGTGACCCGCTCGTCCTCCAGCAGGGCGACGATCGGGCCGGGGGCGCGGTGTCCGATGGCGGGCATCGCGTTGAAGAGGTGGGTGGCGACGGTCGCGCCCGCCTCGATGGCCTCCAGGGTCTTCGCGTAGTCGGAGTCGGTGTGGCCGACCGCGGCGATCACGCCGAGGTCCGCCAGCATCCGCACGGAGTCCAGGCCGCCGGGCAGTTCCGGAGCCAGGGTGACCATGCGGGCGGTGCCGCGGGCGGCGTCCACCACCTTGCGGACGACCGCCGGGTCCGGGTCGCGCAGCAGCGCCGGGTCGTGCGCGCCGCAGCGGCCCGGCGAGATGAACGGGCCCTCGAAGTGCACGCCGGCCAGCACACCGTCCTCGACCAGTTCGGAGAGGACGGCCGCCTGCCGGCAGACCTCGTCGATCTCGCCGGTCACGGTGGAGGCGACCGTCGTGGTGGTGCCGTGCGTCCGGTGGGTGTGCGCCGCGACGAGCGCCTGCTCGGCGTCCCCGGCGGCGTACGAGGCGCCGCCGCCGCCGTGCACGTGCAGGTCGACGAAGCCGGGGACGACCGTGAACCCGGTGAGGTCGACGTCGGCGAGGTCCGGCTCGCCGCCGAGGGCCGCGATGCGCGGGCCCTCGACGGTGATCCGGCCGTTCTCGACGACGCCGCCGGGGAGGACGAGTCGGGCGCCGGCCAGGGCAATGCGGTCCGCGGTCACGCGGTCACCTCCGTGGAGAGCAGGTCCCAGGCGAGCAGACCCGCTCCCAGGGAAGCGGCGGTGTCTCTGAGTTCGGCCGGGACGACCACGGGGGGCATCTGGAAGGTCAGCCGCTCGGAGACCGCCGTACGCAGCGGTGTGAAGAGCGTGTCGCCGGCCTCGGCGAGCCCGCCGCCGACGATCACCGTGGACGGGTCGAGCAGGCTCTGCGCCAGCACGATGCCGTCCGCGAGGGCGTCCACGGCCGTCCGCCAGACCTCCGCCGCCCGCGGGTCGCCGGCCTCGACGGCGGCCGCGCAGGCCGCCGCGTCCGCGTCCGGGTCGCCGCAGGCCGCGGCCCAGGCCCGGGAGACCGCCGAGGCCGAGGCCAGGGTCTCCAGGCAGCCGCGGGCGCCGCAGCCGCAGGCCGGCCCGCCGGGGCGGACCACCACGTGGCCGATCTCGCCGCCGTAGCCGTGCGCGCCCGCCTCGATCCGGCCGTCGATGCCGATGGCGCCGGCGATGCCGGTGCCCAGCGCGACGAACAGGAAGCGGCCCACGCCGCGGCCGGCGCCGATCCGCCCCTCGGCCAGCCCGCCGGTGCGGACGTCGTGGCCGAGGGCGACCGGCAGGCCGCCGAGGCGCTCGCCGAGGAGCTTGCGCAGCGGCAGGTCGCGCCAGCCGAGGTTGGCGGAGAAGACCGCGATCCCGTTCTTCTCGTCGATCGTCCCCGGCACCGCGACTCCGGCGGCGACGGGAGCGCTCCCGAGTCGGGTGCGGCCCTCGTCCGCCAGTTCGGCGGCGAAGTCGAGGATGGCGGCGACGACGGCGTCCGTGCCGTGCTCCCGCCCGGTCGGCCTCCGTGCTTCCAACAGCACGGAGCCGTCCTGGGCGAGCAGCGCGGCTTTCATGCCGGTGCCGCCCACATCGAGTGCGATGACGTGCTTCACGGGGGACAGTCTCCCTTGAGCCGGTCCGAGAGGTCTAGTCCAGTTGCGTGATTGGTCTGGTCCATGACGGTGACGTTTGTCGCCATTGCGCCGCAGCTGTGAGGTTTGCTCCTTCCCGGCTCCTCTCCCTTCTCATGCCCCGTCCGGGGCCAGTACCACCGACCGGGTCAGGTTCCTGGGCCGGTCCGGGTCCAGACCGCGGGCCGCGGCGACCGCCAGGGCGAGGCGCTGCGCCCGGACGAGGTCGGCCATCGGGTCGATGCCGTCCGGCCCCGAGCCGGCCACCAGCAGCGCGCCGGTGGCGCCGACCTGGGCGGCCAGGCCCTCCGGCGGCGCACCGAGGACGACCACCGCGCGGCCGGGTGCCGCGATGCTGATCGGCCCGTGCCGGTACTCCATCGCCGGGTAGGCCTCCGTCCAGGAGAGCGAGGCCTCGCGCATCTTGAGCGCTGCCTCCCGGGCCAGGCCGGCCGTCCAGCCGGTGCCGAGGAAGGAGAACTGCTCGCAGTCGACCAGCCCCGGCGGCAGCGCGCCCTCGACCGCGGCGCGGGCGTCCTCGGCCGCGCGGGCCACCGTGCGGACCCCGGCGGGCAGCGCGCCCTCGGTCTCCAGGTGGGCCCGGAGCAGCGCCAGGGCGGTGGTCGCGAACCGGGTCTGCACCACGGAGCGCTCGTCCGCGAAGCCGAGGTCGACGACCGACCCGGCGAGCGCGGTGACGGGCTGCGAGGTGTCCGCGGTGAGCGCGGTGGTCGGTGCCTTCGCCTGCCGGAGCAGGTCCAGCACCTCGGTGGTGGTGCCGGAGCGGGTGATCGCCAGCACCCGGTCGTAGCCGCGGCCGTGCGGGAACTCGGAGGCGGCGAAGGCGTCCGTCTCGCCGTGCCTGCCGGTCTCCCGCAGTGCGGCGTAGGCCTGGGCCATGAACCAGGACGTGCCGCAGCCGACCACGGCCACCCGCTCCCCGCGCTGCGGCAGGGCGGCGGACGACTCGGCGGCCAGCGCCGCGGCCGTGCGCCAGTCGGCGGGCTGGGTGGCCAGCTCCTCGGCGGTGAGGGATGGCTGGGGCATGGAGCGGCTCCTCGGGCAGGTGCGCCGGATCGGACAGGAACAGCAGGAACAGCAAGAACTGCGTGAAGATGATTGATTTATAGCCCTTTCGCGCAGCAATGCGCAACGGTGCGCGCCGCGGGGCGTCGGAAACCGGCCGCCGACCGGGCGCGGGGCACCACCGGTGTGCAAAGCTGTGCAGGCTTCGCGCAGGTGCGCGCAGCGGTCGGACGTGGTCGGGAGGGCGGCGCGGGGTGTCCAGGTACGAGCGGTGGAACGCACTGCTGGAGCTGCTGGCCGAACACGGACGGCTGGAGGTCGAGGAGGCCGCCGAGGCCCTGCAGGTCTCCGCCGCGACCATCCGCCGCGACCTCGACCAGCTGGCCCGCCAGCAGATGGTCACCCGCACCCGCGGCGGCGCCGTGGCCCACCACGTCTCCTACGACCTGCCGCTGCGCTACAAGACCGCCCGGCACGCCGACGCCAAGCAGCGGATCGGCGCCGCGGTCGCCGGCCTGGTCGCCCCCGGCGAGGTGGTCGGCCTCAACGGCGGCACCACCACCACCGAGGTCGCCCGGGCGCTCGCCGTCCGGCCCGAGCTCACCGAGTCCCCCGAGGGCGCCGCCGGCCAGGGCCTCACCGTGGTCACCAACGCGCTCAACATCGCCAACGAGCTGACCGTCCGGCCGCAGGTGAAGATCGTGGTCACCGGCGGTGTGGCCCGGCCGCAGTCCTACGAGCTGATCGGCCCGCTGGCCGGCCTGATGCTCGCCGAACTCGCCCTGGACGTCACGGTGCTGGGCGTCGACGCGATCGACGTCGAGCACGGTGCGACCGCCCACCACGAGGGCGAGGCCGGGGTGAACCGGCTGCTCGCCGAGCGCGCCCGCCGGGTCGTCGTCGCCGCGGACTCCTCCAAGCTCGGCCGCCGCGCCTTCGCCCGGATCTGCGGCCTGGACGGGATCGACGTCCTGGTCACCGACTCCGCCGCCGACCAGGAGCTGACGCGGGCCTTCACGGAGGCCGGCGTCCAGGTGGTCACCGTCTGAACGCGCGGTCGGACTGTCCGGATTCGCCCGGTTCCGATTGCAGCCGGTGCAACGACATCTGACACTTCGATAACTACCGCGCGAACAGGTCTGGACCACATGTGGGGGTGCTTGGGAGGGTGGCGCAGCTTCCCCTTCCGAAGGCGGTCCCCGCGTGAACACCCTCACCCGCACGAACCCGCTCCGCGCCTGTCGCGTCCTGGCGCCCGCACTCGTCCTGGTCCTCGCCACCGGGTGCGGCGCCTTCGGCTCCGGCGACGGCGGCGGCGACGTCACGCTCCGCCTGGTCGCCGCCGACTACGGAGACAGCGAGGCCAACAGCTCGTCGCACTTCTGGGGCGACCTGATCGGCCGCTTCGAGGAGGCCAACCCCGGCATCAAGGTCGAACTCGACCTGCAGAGCTGGAACGACATCGACAAGCGGGTCGCGAACCTGCTCGCCTCCGGCCGCACCCCCGACCTCGTGCAGACCGGCGGCTTCGCCGACCAGGTCGCCGCCGACCGGCTCTACCCGGCCACCGAGGTCCTCTCCATCGACACCCAGGCCGGCATGATCGACGCGTTCTCCCGCGCCGGCCAGGTGCTCGGCAGCCAGTACGGCATCCCGTTCGTCGCCTCGACCCGGGTCTTCTTCTACAACAAGGCCGTCTTCGCCAAGGCCGGCATCACCGCCCCGCCCACCACCTGGGACGAGCTCCGCCACGACGCCGAGCTGATCAAGGCCAAGGTGCCCGGCGTCACCCCCTACGCGCTGCCCCTCGGACCCGAGGAGGCCCAGGCCGAATCCATGATCTGGGCCATGGGCGGCGGCGGAGGCCTCGCCGACAACGCCGGCAACTACACCTTCGACTCCCCGCAGAACCGGGCCACCTTCGCCTGGCTGCGCACCAACCTGGTGGACAAGCACCTCACCTACGCGGACCCGTCCACGACCGACCGCAAGACCGCCTTCAACGACTTCGCCGCAGGCAAGGTCGCGATGCTCAACGGCCACCCCGGGCTGGTCGCCAAGGCCACCGCCGCGAAGATCGACTACGGCACGGCGGCCGTCCCGCGCAAGGACGCCACGGTCAAGCCGGCCACCTTCGGCGTCGCCGACTGGATGATGGCCTTCAAGGCCAACGGCCACCGCACCGAGATCAAGAAGTTCCTCGGGTTCCTCTACCGCACCGACAACCAGCTCGCCTTCGACGAGCGGTACAACCTGCTGCCGGTCACCCAGGAGACCCGCACAGAGATGACCGGCAGCGGCCGCCACCGCGACCTCGCCGAGTTCCTCAACGCCCTGCCGACCGCCAACTTCTACCCCTACGGCGACCCGTCCTGGGACAAGGTCAGCGGCCTGGTCAAGCAGCGGATCGGCGCCGCGGTGAAGCGCGACGGCAACGACGCGCTCGCCGCCCTGCAGGCCGCCGCGGCCACCGAGGCGGGCCGCACCCGGCACTGAGCGCGGACCGCGGCCCCGGCCCGGAGCCGGCTCAGGGCAGGGTGATCGCGTACGCCTTGCGGAGCGTCTCGTGCACCGTCCAGGTGGTGCGGTCGCCCGCGCGCAGGACGGCCGCGTCGCCGGGGCCCACCTCCAGGACGGGGCCGCCCTCGACCTCGATGGTGGCCCGGCCGCTCACCACCACGAACAGCTCGTCCGCCTCGGTGTCGGTCACGGTGCCCGGGGTGATCTGCCACAGGCCGCGCAGCTGCCGGCCGTCCGGCGAGGACCACAGCACCCTCCCGGTCACCTCCGGCGTGCCGGCGACGATCTGGTCGGGGTCGAGCGGCTCGGGTTCGAGCTCGGCGTCGGGAACGTGCAGTGCGAAGGTCATGGACCGACGCTAGCCGGGCCCGACCCCGGGCCGGGCGGGCAGAGTGTGTCGCACCGGGCGGGCAGAATGACACCTCGTAAGAGGAGGTGGACGATGGCCGCCCTGACCGAGCGGGACCGCGCGGTGCTCGCCCTGGAGGCCCGGCCCTGGCGCACGGCCGGCGCCAAGGAACGGGCGATCCGCGCCGAGCTCGACATCTCCGCGACCCGGTACTACCAGCTGCTCAACGCCCTGCTGGACAACCCCGAGGCACTGGCCGCCGACCCGGTGCTGGTCAACCGGCTGCGCCGGATCCGGGAACGGCGGCGCGCCGAACGCTGACGGTGTCCGGCGCCCGGACCTGGGTAGCGTCCCCGACATGGGCATTCCTGAGCACTTCACTCCGAGCACCGCCGCCGGGCGGGACGGCCTCGCGGCGCTGCTGGCCGCACCCGGCGAGGCCGTGGTGGCCCTCGACTTCGACGGCACCCTGGCACCGATCGTCGCCGACCCGACCGCGGCCCGCGCCCACCCCCGGGCCGCCGCCGTGCTCTCCGCACTGGCACCCCGGGTCGGCGCCGTCGCCGTGGTCACCGGCCGGCCCGCCGCCGACGCGGTCGCCCACGGCGGCTTCGAGGGCGTCGCCGGGCTGGAACACCTCACCGTCCTCGGGCAGTACGGCGCCGAGCGCTGGGACGCGCACACCGGACGGCTCACCGCCCCCGAACCCCCGGCCGGCGTCGCCGCAGCCCGCGCCGCCCTGCCCGCCCTGCTGGCCCGCGAGGGCGCCCCCGAGGGCACCTGGACGGAGGACAAGGGCCGCGCGCTCGCCGTGCACACCCGCCGCACCGCCGAGCCGCAGCCCGCGATGGACCGGCTGCGGGCCCCGCTGGCGGCGTTCGCGGCCGAGCACGGGCTGGTCGTCGAGCCCGGCCGCTTCGTCCTGGAGCTGCGCCCGCCCGGCGTCGACAAGGGCGGCGCCCTGGAGGCCTTCCTCGCCGAGCGCTCCGCCCGCACGGTGCTCTACGCCGGCGACGACCTCGGCGACCTCGCCGCCTACGCCGCCGTCGAGAAGCGCCGCGGCGAGGGCCTGCCCGGCCTGCTGGTGTGCAGCGGGCCGACCACCGGCGAGGTGCCGGTGCGCGAGCTGGCCGACCGGGCCGACCTGGTCGTCCCGGGCCCGGCCGGCCTGGTGGACCTGCTCGCGGCCCTCGCCACGGAACTGGGCTGAACCCCTGAGGGGCGCCCCTCAGCCGAGGGCGTCGAGCTGGTCGAGGAACCACTGCTGCGGGGGCAGCGCGGTGGCCGCGGCGGCGAGCCGCTTGGTGCGGTCGGTGCGCTCCTCCGCGGGCATGGTCAGCCCCCGGTGGAGCGCCTCCGCGGTGGCGATCACGTCGTACGGGTTGACGGTGATCGAGTCCTCGGCGAGCTCGGCGAAGGCACCGGCCTCCCGGGAGAGCACCAGGGCGCAGCCCGCGTCGGAGACCACCGGGACCTCCTTGGCGACCAGGTTCATGCCGTCCCGGATCGGGTTGACCAGCGCCACGTCGGCCAGCCGGTAGGCCGCCAGCGACCGCGGGAAGTCGTCGTTGACGTGCAGGATCAGCGGCTGCCAGTCGGGCGTCGCGAACTCGTCGTTGATCTCGCGCGCGATCCGCTGCACCGCCGCGGTGTACTCGCGGTACTCGGGCAGGTCGTGCCGGGACGGGTAGGCGAAGGCGATGTGCACGACCCGGTCCTGCCACTCGGGCCGGCTGCGCAGCAGGTGCCGGAAGGCGAGCAGGCCGCGCACGATGTTCTTGCTGAGCTCGGTGCGGTCGACCCGGACGACCGTCTTCCGGTCGCCCACCGCCTCCCGCAGGGCGGCCAGCCGGGCGTCCACGTCCGGCCGGTGCGCGCGCTCGCGCAGGAAGTCGGCGTCGGCGCCGAGCCCGTGCACGCCCAGCTGCGTGGTGCGCCCGGCGTGGGTGACGGTGCGGGCCGCGCGGTCCACCTCGGCGCCGAGCACGGCCTCGCAGCAGTCGGCGAAGGCGAGCGCCCAGCGCTCGGTGAGGAAGCCGGCCCGGTCGGCGCCCAGGATGCCGGAGAGCACCTCGGCGGCGACGTCGTCGGGCAGCAGCCGGTAGTACTCGGGCGGGGCCCACGGGGTGTGCGAGAAGTGCCCGATCCGCAGGTCCGGGCGGAGCGCGCGGAGCATCGCCGGGGCGAGCGACAGGTGGTAGTCCTGCACCAGCACGGCGGCGCCCGGCGCGGCCTCGGCGGCCAGGGCCTCGGCGAAGGCGGTGTTGTACGCGGTGTAGGACTCCCACTCGCGCCGGAACCGGTCGTCGAAGACCGGGGAGACCGGGGTGTCGTACAGCAGGTGGTGGACGAACCACAGGGTGGAGTTGGCGATGCCGTTGTAGGCGCGGGCGAAGGTGCCGGGCTCGATGTCCAGCATCCGGACGGCCTGTCCGCCGACGTCGTGGCCGGCCAGGTCGAGCCGGCCGTCCGGAGCCTGCCGCGCGGCCTGCCGGTCGGCGTCGCCGAGCGCGGCGCAGACCCAGACCGCCGAGGGGTCGTCGATCGCGGAGAGCCCGGACACCAGGCCGCCGCCGCCTCTCTTCAGGGTGAGCGCGCCGTCGTCCCCGCTGCTGAAGGACACCGGGCCGCGGTTCGAGGCCACCAGGACGGGGGCGGCGCCGGACTGCTGCGTACGTTCGAACGCGAGATCGGCCATATCCCCTAGCTTGCCGCGGGACCGGTCCGGCAAACCATTCGGCGGCCCCGCGGGCCCCGCTCAGCGCCCGGCGTACTCCGGCACCGTGCGCATCGGCGGTCGCTCCAGGGCGGTCACCTCGTGGGTGTGCGCGGTGAAGCCCCGGGTGCCCGGGTCGCGGCTGAACTGGGTGAGCAGCGGGTGCACCAGGTCCTCGCCGGCCTTCAGCCGGTGGGTGCGGTCCAGCCGCTCCAGCGCCGTCCGGTAGATCGTGGCGGCCATCCGCCCGAGGGCCTGCCCGTCCTGGTGGCGGTGGTGCCGGACTCCGACGTCGACCTGGGCCAGCGCGTCCAGCCCGACCTCCTCCAGGGCGTCCACCAGCAGACCGAGCTCCACCCCGTAGCCGGTCGGGAAGGGCAGCCGCTCCAGCAGCGTGCGGCGGGCCGCGTACTCGCCGCCGAGCGGCTGGACGAAGCCGGACAGCTGCGGCCAGTGCAGGTTGATCAGCGGCCGGGCGACGAGTTCGGTGACCCGCCCGCCGCCGGCCGGCACCACCGCGCCCTCGGTCTCCAGCGGCCGGTCGTACATCGCCTTGACCAGCTGGAGCGCGGGGTCGGAGAGCAGCGGTCCGACGATCCCGGTGACGAAGGCCGGGTCGAACTCGCGCAGGTCGGCGTCGACGAAGCAGACGATCGCCCCGGAGGTCGCCAGCAGCGACCGCCAGAGCACCTCGCCCTTGCCGGGGGCGGCCGGCAGCCGGGGCAGGATGTCGTCCCGGTGGACCACCCGGGCGCCCGCCGACCGGGCGGTCTCGGCCGTCCGGTCGACCGAGCCGGAGTCCACCACCACCAGCTCGTCCACCAGCGGATGACGCTCCATCAACTCGCTGCGGAGGGTGGCGACGATGTCCCCGACGGTGGGTTCCTCGTCGAGGGCGGGCAGCACCACGCTGACCGTTCCGGCGCTCCCCGCCGCCCGTTTGGCGGCGAGCAGCCGCTCCACCGGGTAGTCGGCCGCCGCCCAGGAGCGGCGACGCAGCCAGGACGCGACCTCGGGGAGGACGTCGGGACGGGGCTGCTCGGTCACGGTCTCGCTCCTCGTAACTTCCATCTCGCGGATCGGACGCCGCCTTTCGGCGCCCGGGCCTTCGGATACAGTCTTCGTACTGCGGTCGAGCCTTGGCACGCCGGGGTCGCCGCAGCGAACAACACACAACTTCACAGAGCTCATCCAGAGGGACTGAGGGAACGGCCCGTCGACGTCCCGGCAACCTTCTCGCAGCGGTGGTCGCAGGCCCCCCGCGAGACAGGTGCCAATTCCGGCCTGTGGCGCAACCGCGCCGCGGGGAAGATGAGGAGAGAGGCCTCCGCCAGCATGGCTACCGCTACCCCTGCACCCGCTGCCACCGTCGACCTCGGTCCGGCCGCAGCCCTTTCCTGTCGCGAGTGCGGCACCCGCTTCCCGCTCGGCCCGAGCTTCGCGTGCCTGGAGTGCTTCGGCCCGCTGGAGATCGCATACGACTACAGCGGCTACGACGCGGACGAGCTCCGCAAGCGCATCGAGGCCGGCCCGGCCAGCATCTGGCGCTACGCCCCGCTGCTGCCGGTGCCCGCCGACGTGGCCGGCAAGCCCAACCTCAACCCGGGCTGGACCCCGCTGGTCAAGGCCGACAACCTGGGCCGCGAGCTCGGCTTCACCGCCCAGCTGCACGTCAAGGACGACTCGGGCAACCCGACGCACTCCTTCAAGGACCGCGTGGTGGCCTGTGCGATCGAGGCCGCCCGCGCCTTCGACTTCACCACGCTCTCCTGCTCCTCCACCGGCAACCTGGCCGGCGCGGTCGGCGCGGCCGCCGCCCGGGCCGGATTCAAGTCCTGCGTGTTCATCCCGCACGACCTGGAGCAGGGCAAGATCGTCATGGCCGGTGTGTACGGCGGAGCCCTGGTCGGCATCGACGGCAACTACGACGACGTGAACCGCTTCTGCTCCGAGCTGATCGGCGACCCGGCCGGCGAGGGCTGGGGCTTCGTCAACGTCAACCTCCGCCCGTACTACGGCGAGGGCTCCAAGACGCTGGCCTACGAGATCTGCGAGCAGCTCGGCTGGCGGCTGCCGGAGCAGATCGTGATCCCGATCGCCTCCGGCTCCCAGCTCACCAAGATCGACAAGGGGCTGCAGGAGCTGATCAAGCTGGGCCTGGTCGAGGACCGCCCGTACAAGGTCTTCGGCGCCCAGGCCGAGGGCTGCTCCCCGGTCTCGGCCGCCTTCAAGGCCGGCCACGACGTGATCCGCCCGGTCAAGCCGAAGACGATCGCCAAGTCGCTGGCGATCGGCAACCCGGCCGACGGCCCGTACGTGCTCGACATCGCCCGCCGCACCGGCGGCGCGGTCGAGGACGTCACCGACGCCGAGGTGGTGGCCGCCATCAAGCTGCTGGCGCGCACCGAGGGCATCTTCGCGGAGACCGCGGGCGGCGTGACCGTCGGCGTCCTCAAGAAGCTCGTCGAGACCGGGCAGCTGGACCCGTCGAAGGAGACGGTCGCCATCAACACCGGCGACGGCCTGAAGACCCTCGACGCGGTCGCCGACGCCGGACTGACCGCCACCATCCGCCCGACGCTGGAGTCCTTCCGCGCCGCCGGCCTCGTCTGAGCAGCCCACCCCTTCCGCCAAGGAGCAACCCCATGAGCGCCACCGTCCGCATCCCGACCATCCTGCGCCCCTACACCGGCGGTGCGGCCGAGGTCACCGCCGAGGGCGACACCCTGGCCGCCGTCGTCGCGGACCTGGAGCAGAACCACGCCGGCATCTCCGCGCGCATCCTGGACGACGCCGGCAAGCTCCGCCGGTTCGTGAACGTCTACGTGAACGACGACGACGTGCGCTTCGCCGAGGGCCTGGAGACGGCGATCAAGGACGGCGCCACGGTGTCGATCATCCCGGCGGTGGCCGGCGGCTGCTGAGGCCGACCCAGTGCCCGCGGAGAGCCGCCGTCGGGACCGGAACGCGATTTTCCGGTCCCGGCGGCGGCTCTCGCCGTGCCGGGTGCAATTCGACCGCCTGACGGGGAGTAGAGTTCGGTCCGGTGGCAGTACTCCCCTCCGCGCCGCCCGCCCTGATCAGCGCTAATACCCGGAATTACCCGCCCCGGCCGGACCGGTCGGATCGTGTGCGCAGGGCCCGGGCGCCGGTCGCGGCCAGGTCCGCCCGCTGAGACGGGCGTTGGACGGCTCGCGGGCGAACCTGTCAGGCAAGTGTCAGAATTCATACGGCAATATGTCGTTTTCTGCCCGTTATGTCCGGCATGAAATGCCGAGATCCTCCGCTTTCATCCCGTCATATCCCTTGTCGAGGCCGCCGATTTCCCCGAAGTTGGGCCTGTTGCACAGGGCTCCTGTCCGGATACATTCAGCCGCGGTCGACGCATTCACCCGTCCGCCGGGCCCGTTGGAGGGCCCCGGACGGTGGTCTGCGGCGTGCACGGCCGCGCCCAGGGGGGGTTCCCTCGGGCCGGCCCACCGGACCTGGGTCCGCAAAGACTGCGGACCCGTGAATGGCCAGCACAGCACAAGGGGAGTTCGGAATGGCTCAGGGCACCGTCAAGTGGTTCAACGCGGAGAAGGGCTACGGCTTCATCGCGGTCGACGGTGGTGCGGACGTGTTCGTCCACTACAGCGCGATCCAGATGGACGGCTACCGCACCCTCGAAGAGGGCCAGCGGGTCGAGTTCGAGATCTCCCAGGGGCAGAAGGGGCCGCAGGCGGACATGGTTCGTGCCGCCGCGGGCTGACCTTCGAAACCTGCGGAGCCCTCGGCTCGTCCCGAGCTGGTCGGCGATTTCCTTCGCGACAGGCCCGTACGACACGTCGTACGGGCCTGTGTCGTGTCCGGAAGTCGTCGGACCGTACCGACGGGACACGGCGAACGGGCTTGCACTCGCCACCGGCGAGTGCTAATCATTGGCGTTAGCACTCACAGCATGAGAGTGACAAGCGGACCGGGTCGGTGAGGCCCCGGCGAGCGGTAGGGGAAAGGACCCCCGCTCACAGGGCCGTCCGTCGCGGGCACCTCTGGTCCGAGCAGTCGACCGTGTCCCGGAGGACCACTTCAGATGGCCAAGATCATCGCTTTTGATGAGGAAGCTCGCCGCGGCCTTGAGCGCGGCATGAACCAGCTTGCCGACGCCGTCAAGGTCACGCTCGGCCCCAAGGGCCGCAACGTCGTCCTTGAGAAGAAGTGGGGCGCCCCCACGATCACCAACGACGGTGTCTCCATCGCCAAGGAGATCGAGCTCGAGGACCCGTACGAGAAGATCGGCGCGGAGCTCGTCAAGGAGGTCGCCAAGAAGACCGACGACGTCGCGGGTGACGGCACCACCACCGCCACCGTGCTCGCCCAGGCGCTCGTCCGCGAGGGTCTGCGCAACGTCGCCGCCGGCGCCAACCCGATGGCCCTGAAGCGCGGCATCGAGAAGGCCGTCACGGCCGTCTCCGACCAGCTGCTCGCCCAGGCCAAGGACGTGGAGACCAAGGAGCAGATCGCCTCCACCGCCTCCATCTCGGCCGCCGACACCCAGATCGGCGAGCTCATCGCCGAGGCGATGGACAAGGTCGGCAAGGAAGGCGTCATCACCGTCGAGGAGAGCAACACCTTCGGCCTGGAGCTCGAGCTCACCGAGGGCATGCGCTTCGACAAGGGCTACATCTCCGCGTACTTCGCCACCGACCTGGAGCGCATGGAGACCAGCTTCGAGGACCCGTACATCCTCATCGCCAACTCCAAGATCTCCTCGGTCAAGGACCTCCTCCCGCTGCTGGAGAAGGTCATGCAGAGCGGCAAGCCGCTCGTCATCATCGCCGAGGACGTCGAGGGCGAGGCCCTGTCGACCCTGGTCGTGAACAAGATCCGCGGCACCTTCAAGTCCGTCGCCGTCAAGGCCCCGGGCTTCGGCGACCGCCGCAAGGCCATGCTCGGCGACATCGCCATCCTCACCGGCGGCACGGTCATCTCCGAGGAGGTCGGCCTCAAGCTGGAGAACGCGGGCCTCGACCTGCTGGGCACCGCCCGCAAGGTGGTCATCACCAAGGACGAGACCACCATCGTCGACGGTGGCGGCGACAGCGAGCAGGTCGCCGGTCGCGTGAACCAGATCCGCGCCGAGATCGAGAACAGCGACTCGGACTACGACCGCGAGAAGCTCCAGGAGCGCCTCGCCAAGCTGGCCGGCGGCGTGGCCGTCATCAAGGCCGGCGCGGCCACCGAGGTGGAGCTCAAGGAGCGCAAGCACCGCATCGAGGACGCCGTCCGCAACGCGAAGGCCGCCGTCGAGGAGGGCATCGTCGCCGGTGGTGGCGTCGCGCTGCTGCAGGCCGCCGTCGCCTTCGACAAGCTGGAGCTGGAGGGCGACGAGGCCACCGGTGCCAACATCGTCCGCGTGGCGCTCGAGGCCCCGATCAAGCAGATCGCGACCAACGCCGGCCTCGAGGGCGGCGTCGTGGTGGAGAAGGTGCGCAACCTCCCCGCCGGCCACGGCCTGAACGCCGCCAGCAACGAGTACGTCGACCTCATCGCCGCGGGCATCATCGACCCGGCCAAGGTCACCCGCTCCGCGCTGCAGAACGCCGCCTCCATCGCGGCGCTCTTCCTCACCACCGAGGCCGTCATCGCCGACAAGCCGGAGAAGGCCTCCGCGGCCGCCGGCGGCGGCATGCCGGGCGGTGACATGGACTTCTGATCCTCCCGAGGATCGGCAGGCCCGGAACGCTCCGCGAGGGCGGTCTCCCCACACGGGGAGACCGCCCTCGCGGCATTCCCCCCGCCATTCATCCCTTCGTGGGACGCTGGGCCCATGACCGGATGGGGCACCTCGGACGATCCGTACAGTGACGACCACGGGCGTCGAACGGGAGACAGGAGGTCGGCGGTGACTGCGATGTCGGTCGAGCCGGGGCGTCAGTGGGACTACCTGCTGAACACCTGGTTGGAGCTGGACGTCCCCGAGGGCTGGCGCGCGGAGATCGACGAGGGGGAGATCCGCTTGGTGCCGCCGCCCAACGTGGGCCACAACGTGATTGCCGGAAGGGTGCACCGGGCGCTGCTCGCGTGCCTGCCGCCGGAGGTCGGGGTCTACCAGACCCTGGGGACGGAGATCGTTCCGCTGGAGAAGCTGTACGTGCCCGACCTGGTGGTGGTCGATGATGCGCGCCTGGTGGCGCAGGAGGCGTCGATCGACGCGGCCGGCCTGCTGATGGCGGTGGAGATCACCTCGAAGCGCACCGCCCGGCTCGACCGCACGAAGAAGCTCTGGGCGTACGGCCACGCCCCCGTCCCGCTCTTCCTGCTGGTCGACCGGTTCGACGAGGAGGGGCCCACGGTCACCCTGTTCTCCGAGCCGGACCAGGGGCGGTACCAGCGGGGTGTCCGCACGCCGTTCGGGCAGCCCGTCGAGCTGCCCGAGCCGTTCGCGATCGAGCTGAGCACCGAAGGGTTCCCGGCAGGCAAGTGACCTGCGGGAGAATGGGCGGATGGCCAGTCCTGAGATCGAAGCCGCCCTGCACGGCGCCCGTGCGCTGATCCTCGCCGACCTGACCGCCCGGGACGTGGCGGACGCGGCGGTGGTGTCCCTGGTCGAAGACGCGGTCACGCACCGCCGGTGGTGGCTGGAGCAGTGGCCGGACGGCACGGAGTTCGTCCTCGGGCTGGTCGCCCAGGACGTCCAGGACGCCCTGCTGGAGGCCTACGGGCGCTGGCCGCTGTGCGCGGACTGCGCCGCCGAGGACGACCCGCACGCGCTGAGTGTGGAGCCGGAGCTCGGCCCCGACCCGCACTGGGTCTGCGGCAAGCGCGGCGCGGTGGTGGCCCCGGTCGGGGAGCTGTCGTGATCCTGGTGGACCCCCCGACCTGGCCCGGCCACGGCAGGTACTGGTCGCACCTGGTCAGCGACGTCAGCCTCGACGAACTGCACGACTTCGCCGCGCGCCTCGGCGTGCCCGCGCGCGGCTTCGAGCGCGACCACTACGACATCCCGGCCGACTGGTACGAGCGGGCCGTCGCCCTCGGCGCCGAGCCGGTCGGCAGCAAGGAGCTGGTCGCCCGGCTCACCGCCGCCGGCCTGCGCCGCCGCAAGGTCAGCTCTCCAGGCTCCTGAGCTCCGCCGCGAGGTTGGCCCGGGCGGCGGTGTCGAACCGGGCCAGCGCCTCCGGCGTGCGGTAGAGCGCGGGCAGCTCCAGCAGCTGCCGCAGGATCGCCGCCCGCCCGGCCCGGAAGGCCTCCTCGGGGACGAAGGCGTACTCCTCGCGCACCGCCGCCGTGTAGGCCGCGTACCGCTCCGGGCCGGAGCCGAGGACCGCGAGGTCGGCGTCGCAGAGCACCTCGCCGTTCCGGTCGCCCGGCTCGCATCCGTGACCCGCCGTCAGCCGCACCAGCCGGGCCGTCTCGGCGACCAGTTCCTCGGCCAGCCCGGCCTCGCGCAGTGCCCGGACGGCCAGTTGGGCGCTGCGCTCCTCGTTCTCCGAGCGGTCCGGGCGGTAGACCGCGTCGTGGAACCAGGCGGCCAGCCGCACCGCGTCGGCGTCCTGCGCCCGCTCGGCCAGCGCGTCCACGTGGCCGAGGACGGCGGCCAGGTGCTCCACCGTGTGGTACCTGCGCTGCGGCTCGGACCAGCGGGCCAGCAGGTCCCGCCCGTACGGCTCCGGGTCCACCGCCGCCCCGCAGCGGCGCAGCAGTTCGTTCCAACGGTCGAGCAGCGCATCGGTCATGACACCCATTCTGCTCCGGACCGGATTCGACGGTTCGCCGGACACCATATGTCGATGACCGGTATATGTAGTTGACATGACGGAACGAAGCATGCAGGAGCCCACGCTGCTCCTGCTCACCGCGCTGGCGGACGCGCCCCGGCACGGCTACGCCCTGATCCAGGAGATCGACGCCATTTCCGGCGGCCGGGTCCGGATGTGCACCGGCACCCTCTACGGCGCCCTCGACCGGCTGCTGCAGCAAGGGCTGATCGAGGTCGACCGCGAGGAGGTGGTCGACGGCCGGGCCCGCCGCAGCTACGCGCTCACCGGCGCCGGCCGGCAGGTGCTGGCCACCGAGGCCGCACGGCTGCGCGCCGTGGCGGCCGAGGCGGAGCGCCGGATGGCCGCCGCCGCTCCGAAGCCGAACCCGAGGGTCAGGGGGGCCTTCGCATGACGACACGTCCGTTCACCGCCGCGATGCGGCTGTATCCCGCCGCCTACCGCACCGAGCGCGGCCCCGAACTCGCCGCCGTCTACGCGGACACCACGGCCGGCGCCGGACGCCTCGCCGCCGCCCGCGAACTGGCCGGCATCGCCGGGTACGGACTGCGGCTGCGGACCGGGCTCACCTCGGCCGCCCCCGGCGGGCGTTTACTGGCCACCGCCGCGCCGCTGGTCCTCGCGGCGGGGATCGGGACGGCCGTGCCCGACTTCCTGATGCTGGTGCTGGAGAACAGGTGGGGGGCGCCCGTGCCCGGCGACGACAGGTGGCTCTTCCTGCTCGTCGCCGTCGGCCAACTCGCGGCCGCCGCCGCGGGCCTCGCCGGCCGGTGGGCCGCCGCCCGGCTCCTGGCGCTGCCGGTGCTCCTCGGCGTCGCCGGGCTGGCGTACCTGCGGATCGGTCACGTGATGAGCCCGACCTACCCCCGGTTCGACGCCGCCTCGGTCGTGTGGCTGGGGGCGACCCTGCTGCCGCCGCTGATCTGGTCCACCCTGGTGCTGGCCGCGCCGCCCGACCTGCTGCCCCGGCCGTCCGTCCGCCGCACGCTCGGTGCGGCGGCTCTCGCCGCCGCCTCGCTGGAGCTGTACTCCGAGTTCAGCCCGCTCCTGCACGGCGGTTCGGAGGCGTTCCTGCTGCCGCCGCTGTTCTCCGCGGCGCTCATCGCGCTCGGGCTGGCGACCGCCTCCCGCGGCCGCGTCCTGCCGGTCGCCGTCGTCCTGGCGCTGGTGCCCGCGATGGCCGGCGGGACCCTCGGGCGGCTGTACGTGGTGTTCGGCAATCTGCGCTCGTCGGAGCTGGTGCTCGCCGCTGCCGCGGGCCTAGCCGCGTCCGTCGCCCTGCTGGTCCGCCGCGACCGTTCCGCGGAGCTGCCGCCGGCCGTCGGCTGAGCGAACGGGGGAGGGGGCTCGCCCGGCGGGCCCACCATGTGGCAGGGTACGCATATGTCTAGACCAATTGTCGAAGTCATCGCGCTGACCGCCCAGGACGCCCGGGCCGCCGAGTCCGGCGGCGCAGACCGGCTCGAGCTGGTCACCGACATGGCCGCGGACGGGCTCACGCCGTCGGTGGCCGACTTCGCCGGGATCCGGGCGGCGGTCTCCCTGCCGCTGCGCGTGATGCTGCGCATCCGCGACGGCTTCACCCCCGGTGACCTGGACGACCTGCTCGCCCGGACGTCCGCGCTGCGCGCCGAGGGGGCCGAGGAGTTCGTCTTCGGCTTCCTCGACGCGCGGGGCGAGATCGACCTGGCCGCCACCGCGGCCGTCGCCGAGGCCGTGGCCGGCTGCCCGTGGACCTTCCACCGCGCACTCGACCACAGCGCCGACCGGGCCGGCGTCCGCGCCGCGGTCTCCGCACTGCCGGGCCTGGACACCTTCCTCACCTCGGGCGCCCCGGCCGGTGTCGACGCCGGCCAGGGCGTCCTGGAGGGCGAGCTCGCCAAGGACGGCGAGCCCGGCTACACCCAGCGGATCCTGGTCGGCGGCGGCCTGCGGGCCGACCACGTGCCCGGGCTCAAGGCCGCCGGCTTCGACGCCTTCCACATCGGCGGGGCTGCCCGGGTGGACGGCTGGACGACCCCGGTCGACCCGGCCAAGGTGGCCGCCTGGCGCGCCCTCGCCGACGCCTGACGCCTGACGCCTGACGCCAGACGACAGGCGCCAGGCGCCTGATGCCGGACACCCGGCACCGGGCGTCCGGCGCCCGCGCGGTCAGCCCAGCCGGTCCGGCAGCGGCGCCGAGTGCAGCACCTGCAGCCCGGAGACCGCCCGGGTGAGTGCCACGTACAGCCGGCGCAGCCCCGTCCGCTCGTCGGGCTCGCCCGCCACCACCTCGGCGGGCTCGTCGAGCACCACGTAGTCGTACTCCAGACCCTTGGCCAGCGAGGCCGGCACCAGGGTCAGCCGGGCCTCCGCGGTCGTCTCCACACCCGGCTCGACGAACGGCAGGCCGGCCT
This sequence comes from Streptomyces sp. NRRL B-24484, assembly GCF_000717715.1. GTDB lineage: Bacteria > Actinomycetota > Actinomycetes > Streptomycetales > Streptomycetaceae > Kitasatospora. Next base: position 83,007 of record NZ_JOAI01000013.1, read on the forward strand.
CGGCCAGTGCCTCGGCGAACAGCGGGATCCGGGCGTCCGCGGCGATCAGACCGGTCGAGCCCTCGTGGCCGAGCGCGGCCCGGCAGGCCGCCACCACCTCCGCCACCTGGTCACCGGTCACCCGGCGGACCGTCAGCGACCCGGGCGCCTCGCGGACCGAGGTCGCCGGCGCCAGCCCCGGCGCGATCGCGGGCAGCAGCCGCGAGGCGTACGCGATGACCTCCTCCGGCACCCGGAAGCCCTGGGTGAGCTCCTCGACGTGCGCGTCCGACTTGCCGAGGTGGCGCAGCGCCTCCGGCCAGTCGGCGGTCGCCCACGGGGTGGTGCCCTGGGCGAGGTCGCCGAGGACGGTCGCCGAACCGGTCGAGCAGCGCCGGCCCACCGCGCGGTACTGCATCGGCGAGAGGTCCTGCGCCTCGTCGAGCACCACGTGGCCGAGCGAGGGGGTGCGCTGCACCAGGTCGGTCGCCTCGTCCACGAGCACCGCGTCGGCCGCCGACCAGCGGGTGGTCTTCGGCGAACGGGCGGGCTTCTCCCAGAGGATCGTCCGCTGCTCCTCCTCGGTGAGCAGGCCGTCCGCGCAGCGGGCGAGGAAGCCGGCGTCCGAGAGCAGCCGGTGCACCAGCTTCAGCGGGTCGGCCGGCGGCCAGCAGGCCTTCACCACGGCCTTGACCGCGGTGTTGCGGGCCACCGCGTCCTGCACCCGGTCGTCCGGCGCCTCCCCGGACTGCTCCATCTTCACCAGGACGGCGTGCGCGATCCGCTGCGGCAGCGCCTCGGCGGCGGCGCCGTAGCGGATCTCCCGACCCTGCAGCTCCTCGATGATCCCGGTGAGTTCGTACGCCGGCACGCGCCAGCGCCGGGCGCCGCGGACGACCACGCACGGCTCGGTCGGCAGGGTGATGCCCGAGCGGACCGCCCGCCTCAGCACCTCCGCCATCCGCGCGTCGCCCTTCACCAGGGCCGCCCCCGCGGAGTCCTCGCCGCGCACCTCCACGTGCCCGACCAGCTGCTGCACGGTCGCCTGGGCGACGTCCAGCTCGCCGAGCGCGGGCAGCACCTGCTCGATGTACTGCAGGAAGGAACTGTTCGGGCCGATCACCAGGGTGCCGGTACGCGCGAGGCGCTCCCGGTGCGCGTACAGCAGGTAGGCGACGCGGTGCAGGCCGACGGCGGTCTTCCCGGTGCCCGGGGCGCCCTGCACGCAGACCGTGCCCGACACGTCGGCGCGGACGATCTCGTCCTGCTCCGGCTGGATGGTGGCGACGATGTCGCGCATCGGGCCGACGCGCGGCTTCTCGATCTCCGCCGCGAGCAGGGCCGAGCGGGTCTCGTCCTCGGCCGGGTCGGTCAGGTGCTCGTCCTCGTACGCCGTCAGTTCGCCCGCCGTGTAGCCGAACCGGCGGCGCCGCTCGACGTCCATCGGGTCCTTGCGGCTGGCCCGGTAGAACGGCTGCGAGACCGGCGCCCGCCAGTCGATCACCATCGGGTCGCCGTCGGCGTCGTGCACGTGCCGGCGCCCGATGTAGAACCGCTCGCCGGTGCCGCCCTCCGCGAGCTCCTCGCTGATCGCGTGCAGGTAGTCCAGGCGGCCGAAGAACAGCGGGGTGTGCGCGAGGTCGGCCAGTGCGGCGATCCGTTGCTGGATCTGGTTGTGCAGGACGGCGGCCGACACCCAGGTGCCGGTCACGTCGCGGAGGTCCAGCGACTCGACGTCCTCGCGCATCGCACGCAGGGCGGCGCGCGAGGAGGCGAGGTGGTCGCGCTCGCGCTGCAGCGGATCGGTGCCGGCGGCAGCGGCGTCGGTGGTGGGGGAGTGCACGGCGAACCTTCCCGGCTGCCCCGCCCGCGCACGCAGGCGCGGGGGCAGCGGACTCGTGGTGGTAGCTCACGGCAGAAGGGCACCGGCCGGTTGCCGACCGGCCGGACCTCCCCCGGCTGCCGCACGACGGGGCACCACGGTTCGGGAGGGGCAGACCGGCGATCATAGACCGCTCCCGGCGGCCGCACCAATCATTTCGCACACTTCCGGCCCGGTGCCGGTCTCAGGGTCGCCACCGCCGATCCTCGGGGTCGCCCTACACCTGGAGGACGACGTCCGGGACCCGCGGAGACGGACTTCGGACCGATGCGCCCGAATGGCCGAAAACCTACGGTGGAAGCATGAGGAACAGAACACAGCCCACAGCCGACCGCCGCTCCGCCGACCGCCCCGACCAGGACGACCACCGCCACCGCGGCCCGGTGGCGAAGGCCGTCCGCAACGTCGGCATCATGCTCGACACCGCCGCCCGGGTGGTCTTCCTCGGCCGCGACGGCGTCTCCTACTGACCCCGGGCCCGACCCCGGACCGTACCCGGAAACCGGCCCGGAGCCCGGCCGCAGGCCGAGCCGCCGCGCCTCAGATGTCGTCCGCGTCGACGATCCGGTACGCGTAGCCCTGCTCGGCCAGGAAGCGCTGCCGGTGCGCCGCGAAGTCCTGGTCCACGGTGTCCCGGGCGACGACCGAGTAGAAGTGCGCCATGTGCCCGTCCGCCTTGGGCCGCAGCACCCGGCCGAGCCGCTGCGCCTCCTCCTGGCGGGAGCCGAACGTCCCCGACACCTGGATGGCCACGGTGGCCTCCGGCAGGTCGATCGAGAAGTTCGCCACCTTGGAGACCACCAGCACGGAGATCTCCTTGTTCCGGAACGCGTCGAACAGCTTCTCGCGCTGCGCGTTGGTCGTCTCGCCCTTGATCACCGGGGCGTCGAGCGCCTCGCCCAGCTCGTCCAGCTGGTCGATGTACTGCCCGATGATCAGCGTCTGGTCCTTCTCGTGCTTGCGGACCAGCGACTCCACCACCCGCCGCTTGGTCGCCGTGGTGGAGCAGAACCGGTACCGCTCCTCCGGCTCGGCCGTCGCGTACGCGAGCCGCTCCGAGTCGGAGAGCGTCACCCGCACCTCGACGCAGTCCGCGGGTGCGATGTAGCCCTGCGCCTCGATCTCCTTCCACGGCGCGTCGAAGCGCTTGGGACCGATCAGCGAGAAGACGTCGCCCTCCCGGCCGTCCTCGCGGACCAGCGTCGCCGTCAGCCCCAGCCGGCGGCGGGCCTGCAGGTCGGCGGTGAACTTGAAGACCGGGGCCGGCAGCAGGTGCACCTCGTCGTACACCACCAGGCCCCAGTTGCGGGCGTCGAACAGCTCCAGGTGCGGGTAGACGCCCTTCCGCCGGGTGGTCATCACCTGGTACGTGGCGATGGTGACCGGCCGGATCTCCTTGCGGGTGCCGCTGTACTCGCCGATCTCGTCCTCGGTGAGCGAGGTGCGCTTCACCAGCTCGTGCTTCCACTGCCGGGCCGAGACGGTGTTGGTGACCAGGATCAGCGTGGTCGACTTGGCCTCCGCCATCGCCGCCGCGCCGACCAGCGTCTTGCCCGCGCCGCACGGCAGCACCACCACGCCGCTGCCGCCGTGCCAGAAGCCCTCGACCGCCTGCTTCTGGTACGGGCGCAGCTGCCAGCCGTCCTCCTCCAGCTCGATCGGGTGGGCCTCGCCGTCGACGTACCCGGCGTGGTCCTCGGCGGGCCAGCCGAGCTTCAGCAGCACCTGCTTGATCTGGCCGCGCTCCGAGGGGTGCACGACCACGGTGTCCGGGTCGAGCCGGGCGCCGACCAGCGGCGCGATCTTCTTGGAGCGGAGCACCTCCTCCAGCACCGGCCGGTCGGTGGTGGAGAGGACGAGGCCGTGCACCGGGTGCTTCTGCAGCTGCAGCCGCCCGTAGCGGGCCATGGTGTCGGCGATGTCCACCAGCAGGGCGTGCGGCACCGGGTAGCGGGAGTGGCTGACCAGCGCGTCCACCACCTGCTCGGCGTCGTGGCCGGCGGCCCGGGCGTTCCACAGGCCGAGCGGGGTCACCCGGTAGGTGTGCACGTGCTCCGGGGCGCGCTCCAGCTCGGCGAACGGGGCGATCACGCGCCGGCAGTCGGCCGCCCTCGGGTGGTCGATCTCCAGCAGAAGCGTCTTGTCGCTCTGGACGATGAGCGGTCCGTCGTTCACGCGGGCAACCCTCCGTGTGTCGTGTCGCAGACTTTCCAGTGTCCCGCACCCGGGCGGTGCCGGGTGACCGGGCGGCCGCGGTCTCGTTGGTCAGGGCATGAACAAGCCGAACCGCCTCCTCGCCGGTCTCGCCCTCTCCGGCGCGGCCTTCGCCACCGTCCTCGGCGCGAGCCCCGCCCAGGCCGCCGAGCCCGGCCTCGACCAGGTCGCCGACATGGGCCAGCCCGGCGGCCTGCTGGGCGCCACCGCCTTCACCGCGACCGGTCTGCTGACCGGGGTGCAGCCCAAGATCCCCGACCCGCAGTCCTTCGTGGAGCAGGCCAAGCAGCAGAAGGCCGAGCAGGACGCCAAGGCCGCCCAGGGCCACTGACCCGGCGCCCCGCCGCGCTCAGGCCGGCTCGTCGACCTCCGCCACCCCGGTGATCCGGTGCAGGGCGAAGGTCCGGACCTCGTCCGCGTGGTGGTCGTACGCGGTGACGAAGCCGCCCTCCACCTTCACCGGGTCGACCACCCGCTGCGAGGCGATGCCCTCGGCGTTGATGTAGCCGATCCACATCCGCTCGCCGAGCAGCACCGCGGTCTGCAGCGCGGCCAGTGTGTCGGCGGCCGCGCTGCGCGGCAGCTGCCGCAGGTCGGTGCGGGCCGGGCCGGACTGCGGCAGGTGCGCGGCCGGCCCGGCCACCGTCTCCCGGCGGACGGCGGTGGCCGCCCGGTCGCCGGCCCTGATCGCCTTCACCGCCGCACCGAGCAGCGCGCCGTCCGGCCGCGGCGGCCCGTCCGGCACCGGGACGGGTGCACTGCGCGGCGGGGTGCGCCGGCTGTCCGGACGGGTGATCAGCACATCGCCCTCGGCGGACTCCGCGGCCGGCGCGTAGCCCATCGCCCGCAGCACCGCGAGCAGCGTGTCCGGCGGAGCCTGCGCGGCCACCACCGTCGGCGCCAGCAGCCGCAGCCGCAGCTCCGCGGCGCGGCGGTCCGCCAGCACCTCGTTCAGCAACTGCGGGTCGTCGCAGCGCAGGTACGAGGAGGCGGCCCCGACCCGCAGCACGCCGTGCCGCCGCGCCACGTCGTCGATCAGGTAGGCGAGCGGCTGCGGCACCGGCGTCCGCGAGTGCTGCGCGAGGAAGGCGTGCAGGTCGGACGCCGTCCGGCCGGCGTCCAGCGCCCGCCGCACGGACTCCGGGGTGAAGCGGTACACCGTCGCCCCGCCCTTGGACTCGATGTCCGCGCAGAGCGCCAGCGCCTGCGAGAGCGGGGTGAGCAGCGGCCCGGGCGCGATCGCCGTGAGGTCGGGCTGCAGGATGACGTGGTCCAGCGGCTGCGGCAGCAGCGGGTCCAGCACCGCCGACGGGTCGCCGTCCGCCAGCAGGGCCCGGGCCGCCCCGCAGAGCGCGCCCCTGCCGGTGACGCCGAGCAGCTCGGCCTCCTGCAGCGTCCAGTCGGTGAGGTGCTCGCGCAGGTCGCGGCCGTCCGGCCCGGTGGCGCCGCCGCGCAGCGGACGCTGCCAGCGCAGGGCCGGCAGCAGCCGGTCGGCCCCGGCCGCACCGCCGGGCGCCAGCTCCGCGAGCAGCTCCAGCACCGCCCGGCGGACGGACGGTGCCAGGGTGCGGTCGAGCTCCGGGCCGAGCGCCGCCCGCGGCCTGCCCTTGGCGTCCGGGCTGCCGGTCAGCCCGGCCACCCGGGTCGCGGCCAGCCAGCCCCGGGCCAGCACCTCCCACCGTTCGGCGACCGAGTCCTGCAGCCAGCCGTCGTACGCGGGGGTGGGCGCCCAGTGCTCGTCCGCCTCGGCGTCGGGGGCGAGCAGACCGGCACCGTAGGCGAGTTCCAGCCAGAAAGCGGCGACCGGCTCCGAACAGTCCAGCGCGAGCGCGGCCCGCTTGAGGTCGCGGACGCCGAGCCCGCCGGCCCGCAGGGTGGGCGGCGGCTGCAGCCCCCAGCCCTCCAGCAGCTCCTCGACGGTACGCACCGCGGTGTACGCCTGGCCGGCCGCCGTGGCGTCCGCGGTGGCCGGGTCCCGTTCGGCGGCGGCCTCCACGACCGGCCGCCGAGGCTCCACCGCCCGGTGGCTGCGCCCGCCGCGCAGGTGCAGGGCGAGCTCCCGGGGCAGCACCACCGAACCGGGGCCGGACGGCAGCAGCAGGCCGCGGGCGAGCAGCCACTCCAGCGGGGTGTGCGCCTGCTCGGCGGTGACCGGGCGGGCCGCGTCCGGCAGGGTGCCGGTCGGCGGGCCCCAGACCAGCCGCTCCAGCAGCGCGAGCGCGGGCGGCGGCGCCTGCTCCAGCAGCGCCGCGCAGCGCTTGCGGTCGGTGAACAGCCCGGCCAGGGCGGCCACCGCGGTCACCGGGTCGGGGGTGGCCGGCAGTCCGGCCCCGGCCAGCAGTTCCTGCAGCCGGGCCGGCGACATCCCGGTGGTCGCCTCCGCCACCGTCGGTCCGAGCCCCGTCCGACCCGGGTTGGCCGCGCTCGGCGCCAGCGCCTCCCGGACGGCCAGCACCAGCCGCAGCGCCGAGTCCGGCCCCCACAGCAGTGCGCGGCCGCGGAGCGTCTCCAGCGCCCCCGGCAGTGCCGCGGTGACCGCGGCCCGGTCCACCGGCTCGGCACCCGCGTGCGGCTTCACCCGCGCCGGGCCGGCCAGCAGATTGCGGACGACGGTGTCGCCGCTGCCGTCCGGCGCGGCGGCGAGCGCCTCGGCGACCTGCAGGGTGAAACGGTCGAGGCGTTCCAGCGCGCGCAGCGCCGACGCCCGGCTGGAGAGCCGCGCGGCGAGCTGGGTCAGGTCTCCGGGCACCGGGTTCAGCAGGTCGGGCCGTGCGCGCAGCAGCCCGGTGAGAGCCTCGTCGCTGCGGGCGCGGAGCTCCTCGGCGAGCGTGCGGGGTGCGGCGGCTGCCCGGGCGCGGGACGGTCCGCTCTGCTGGGTGGTCATCCGACCCAGACTAGTCCGCCTGCCTCGCCCGGGCCCAGTGCCGGACGCCGCCCCGTCCGGCGCGGGCGAGGGCCGGGAGGCCGGAGGCGGCCGCCCCGCGCCCGGCAACGGCGGCGCCTCTCGCCCGCGCGGCCCGCCAGTCGGTACCGTCAGCGGTGGGTGGGCCGGTGAGCGAGCGGGGTGCGGGCGATGGCGGACGTCGGGGCGGACGGCGGGGCGGGCGGAGCGGCGGACGGCGCCGGACGGGGCGGCCGCGGAGCCGGCGGCGAGTGGTGGCGGTCCGAACAGCCCTGGCGGGCGATCGGCGCTCCGCGGCTCGCCGCCGCCGCTGCGCCGGCCGACGAGCAGAGCGTGTACGCGCCCGACGGGGCGCCCGCGGCCGAGCCGCCGCGCGCCGCACCGGGCGGCCCGGCACCGGGCGGCCCGGCGCCCGCGGAGGGCCTGCTCACGGGCGGTCCCGGTGCCGGCCTCAACCTGCCCGGCTGGGAAGTGGTGGAGTACCCCGACGGCGTCGACCTGCTCGGCCGGCCGGCCGCCGACCTCCCCGCCCCGCGGGCCGAGGCCACCGCGGCCGCCCCGGCACCGGAGGCACCCGCCGAGCCGGCCCCGGTCGGGCTGCGGAAGGGACGCGGCCGCAAGGCCCCCGGCAGCGCCGGGCCGGCGGCCGACCCCGCCCCGAAGACCGCGGCGTCCGGGCTGTTCGCCGGCCGCCGGCCCTCCCCGCTGCTGCTGTTCGCCGCGGCAGCCCTGCTGGCCGGCGCGGTCACCGGCCAGCTGCTGGCGATGCTGCTCGGCTGGGGCGCCGCCTACCTCTCCCGGCAGTTCTCCGACCTCGCCCGCAAGGTCGTGGTGCTCGGCATCCCACTGGCCACCATGTTCGGCTCCGCGGTCTGGTACTGGGGCCGGACCAAGGGCCGCTGGGGGCAGCCGCTCGCCGAGGGCGCGGCGATGAACCACGCGGTCTGGACGGCCGCACCCGACGTGCTCCGGGCCGCCGCCGTGATCACCGCCCTCGCGCTCCTGGCGGTGACGCTGCGCCGCCGCAAGACGGCCGACTGAGCGGCCGACTGAGCGTCCGGCGCCGGGCGGCCGGGCACCGGCGGGCTCAGCCGCCGAGGAAGCGCTGCAGCTCGCCGAGCACCAGGTTGGCGCCGGTGTAGCCGACGCCCTGGAACCACAGCCCGTCCTCCACCGGGAAGGTCCGGTGCGCCCGGACGGCGCCCAGCGCGAGCCAGGCCGGGCTGCGCAGCACCGCCGTCGTCCCGGCCCGGTCCGGGTCCCCGTAGGTGGCGTAGAAGAGGAAGTCGGCGTCGGCGCGGGCGAGCTGGTCGAGCGGCAGGTCGATCTCGTCCTGGTCGGTGTTCTGCACGTCCGGCCGGCCGAGGGCGACGTCCGCGAGGACGCTGCCCAGCCAGCTCTGCCGTCCGTAGGTGCGGATGCCGGGCGGCGGACCCTCGACGAACCGCAGCACGCTGATCCGCCGGCCCCCCGAGCCGGCGTCCCGGATCGCCCGGGTGGCGCGCTCGGCGTGCCGGCGGTACTCGGCGGTGACGGCGGCGGCCTGCTCCTGCCGGCCCAGGGTCTGCGCGTGCAGCTGGAAGTTGTCCTTCCAGGGCGGGGCCGGGGTCCGGCTGAAGACGGTCGGGGCGATCCGCTGCAGCTCGGCCAGGTGCGCGCCGTCCCGGGACGCGCTGCCGAGGACGACCTGCGGCTCCACCGCACTGATCCGCGCGGGGTCGGGGCTGCCGGTGTCGCCGACGTAGGCGATCTCCGCCAGGCGGGAGGCCGGCCAGTAGTCGGGCAGGCCCGCATCGAGGGCGGAGCGGGTGGCGCCGACCGGGGTGATGCCCAGGGTCATCGCCGAGTCCAGCTCGGGGGTTCCGAGCACCACCACGCGGACCGGCCCGCCGGGCACGGTGACCGGCCCGGTCGCGGTGGTCACCGTGGTGCTGGGGGTGGGCCGCGGGCTGGGGCTGCCGCCCGCCGAGCCCTCGGCCTCGGCGGGCGCGGGGGCCACCCCGCGGACGGTGGGCCCGGTGCATCCGGCCAGCACGGCGCCGGCACTCGCGGCGAGCGCGGTCAGGACGGCCCGGCGGGTCGGCCGGTGGGGCATCGGGACCTCCCGGAGATCGGGCATCTGCGTCCGATTATGAACGAAATGCCCGATCCTCCTGAGGATCCGTCACCAGTTGCGGCCGGGATCAGCGCGGGTCGGTGAGGTGTTCGCCCAGCCAGCCCAGCGAGGCCGGGAGCATCCGCGACCAGGTGTTGAAGTTGTGGCCGCCGGTGTCCAGCGTGATCGAGGAGACCTTCGTCTGCCCGCCCTTGGCGGCCGCCACGAACTTCTCGGTCTCGCCGTAGTAGTCGCCGTCGCCCTCACGGCTGCCGCCGACGAGCAGCGAGACCGCCGGACGCGGCCGGTGGGTGAGCCGCCAGGTCAGGTCGGCGTCCTGGCGGCGGCCGGCGTCACCGCCGAAGAGGTCTCCGGTCGTGGCGTCCTCGGCGGCCTTGTAGTACCCGGAGAGCGAGACCGCGGCGGAGAACACGTCCGGGCTGCGCAGCGCCAGCTTGAGCGCGCAGTAGCCGCCGGTGGAGTTGCCGATCACTCCCCAGCTGCCGGGGCCCTCGGTCACCCGGTACGCGGCCCGGATCGCGGCCGGCACGTCGGTGGTGAAGTAGGTGGCCGCCTTCGGGCCGCCCGGCACGTCCTCGCACTCGGTGTCCCGCGGCATCGCCGGCGAGGGCCGCATCAGCACGAGCACCGTCGGCTTCGTCTTGCCGTCGCGGATCAGCTGCAGCTCGGTGGCGGGGTAGTTCAGCTTGGTGATCAGGTTCTTGGCGTCGCCGGGGAAGCCGGTGATGGCGATCGCGGCGGGGAAGCGCTTGTCCTTGTACTCCGGCTGGAAGTACTGCGGCGGCAGGTACACGTAGCCGTCGGTGGCCAGCCCGGTGGTCGCGCCGGGGATGCGGATCCGCTCCAGCTTGCCGACCTGGGCCGCGTCCCGCCCGACGGTGTTGGTGCCGCGGACGTTCTCCGCGGACAGCCGCTGCACCCCGTGCGCCCGCCCGTCCAGCCGGTTCTGGATGGTCACCGGGCCGCTGTCGCCGGTGCCCAGCAGGTCGTCCCAGCTGCTGTAGAACGCGAAGTAGTTGTTGGCCAGCAGGCCGATCGTGCACATCACCGCGAGCTGCGTGCCGACGATGGTGCCGAGCCGCGCCAGGACGGCCGTCCAGCTCCGCCGGGCCAGCTTGGGCCAGAGCCAGACCGTCCCCCCGATCGCCGCCACCGCCACCAGGGCGGACAGTGCCAGCACTTTGTGGCTGGTGAGTCCCATTCTCTGCTCCCCCGTACGCCCCGATTCCGGTCTCAGTGTCAAGGATCGCTGGGAGATTCCTGGGAGGACTCGGCGCGCAGGCTGAATCGTCCCCCGCCGAACGGCGGGGGGCGGATTGCTGGGAGACTGATGGGGTCCGTGCTGTGAGGAGCCCGCTGTGAGCAAGCAGACCGCCGACCGTGGTGATGCCCTGGTCCGCGCCGGGGCGATCGTGTTCGCCGTCGGTGCGCTCGCGACCCTGGTCACCTTCGTCCCGCTGTTCTTCGACCTGACCAGGTTGCCCAGCGCGGCCTACTGGATCTGCATGCTGATGCCGCTCGGCTTCCTGCTGTCGCTGGCCGGTCTGCTCACCAGCGCGCGCGCCGAGCGCCGCCGCGCCCGGGGCTGAGCCGCAGGACCGCGCCCTCCGGGGGCGGTGCCCCCGGAGACGTCACTCCAGCGCGTCCGCCAGCCAGGCCGGGAAGGCCGTGAGGTCGTCCAGGACGGCGTCCGCGCCGGCCGCCCGGAGCTCCTCGGCGGTGTAGGGCCCGGTGGCCACCGCGACCGCGACGGCGCCCGCCGCCCGGGCGCCGACGATGTCGCCGAGGTGGTCGCCCACGTAGATGCCGGCGCCGTGCTCGCGCAGCGCGTCGCCCTTGGTCTCCGCCCACAGGTCGCCGACCAGGACGTCCGCCTCCAGGCCGGAGTGCTCCAGGTGCAGCCGCGCGTTCGGCTCGTACTTGCCGGTGATCACCGCGACCCGGCCGCCGCGGGCCCGGACGGCGGCGACCGACTCCCGGGCGCCGGGCAGTACCAGGGTCGCGGCCAGCGCGTGCTCCCGGTACATCGTGCGGTAGCGGTCGGCGATCTCGTCCAGCCGCTCGGCCGGGAACCAGTTGGCGAGCTCGTGCAGCAGCGGCGGACCGAGCCGGCCGACCGCCAGCTCGCTGTCGATCCAGGTGCCGGTCTCGGCGGCGAGGGCGTCGTAGGTGGCCTTGATCCCGGGCCTGGTGTCCAGCAGCGTCATGTCGAGGTCGAAGCCGACGGTGAGAGCCATGACCGCCAGCCTAGGGCGTGCCGTCCGCCCTCCGGCCGCCGCGCGGACCGCCCGCCACGTGCTCTCCGTCACTGCCCGCAGTTCCCCGGGGACTCAAAGTTTCGACCGCGGGCCCGGCCGGGTATGCAGCCCTCGCACGGGGTGGCCGATCACCCCGCTTCGTCCCTGGGGGTGTCCGACCGTGGATCGCGCCGTGCCGCGTCCCTGCCGGGTCGGCCCCCCGTCGGGACGCGCCGCTCGGGAGTGAGCGGCTGAGGGATCATTAATCCGCTGTGCGTCGCCGGCCGCCCGCGTAGGGTGGTCGGTTCGCGTCCACCCGACGGGGTCCGGCCACCGCCGCCCCGCCCACACCCACGACGAGGACAGTTCGAGATGCCCACCGGCCAGGTCAAGTGGTTCAACGAGACGAAGGGATTCGGCTTCCTGTCGCGCGACGACGGGGGCGACGTCTTCGTCCACACCAAGGCGCTGCCCGCCGGGGTCACCACGCTGAGGCCGGGCCAGCGCGTCGAGTTCGGGATCGTCGCGGGCCACCGCGGCGACCAGGCGATGGGTGTCACGCTGCTCGACGCCCTGCCGTCGGTCGCCGCCGCCCAGCGCCGCAGCCCCGACGACATGGCACCGATCGTGCAGGACCTGATCACCACGCTGGACGCCGTCCTGCCGGGCCTGCAGCGCGGCCGTTACCCCGCCAAGCCGGCCGGCCAGCAGCTCGCCGTGCTGCTGCGGGCGGTCGCGGACCAGTTCGACGTCTGACCGGACCGGCGCCCGCGGGGCGTCGGGACCTCAGAAGCGCAGCGCACCCGGGTCGACCGGGGGCACCAGCCCCTCGGCCGCGGCCCGGGTGAGCAGCGTCTCGACCGCCGCGTACCCCTCCGCGCCGAGGTCCTCGGTGAACGCGTTGACGTACAGCCCGATGTGCTGGTCGGCCACCGCCGGGTCCATCTCCTGCGCGTGCTCCAGCACGTACGCCCGGGAGGCCTCCGGGGCGTCCCAGGCGGCCCGCACCGAGGCGCGCAGGGTGTCGGCCAGCTCCTCCAGCCGGCCGGCACCGAGCGAGCGACGGGCGACGATCGCGCCGAGCGGGATCGGCAGCCCGGTCTCCCGCTCCCAGGCCTCGCCCATGTCGGCCAGGTTGTGCAGCCCGTACCGGCCGTACGTGAAGCGGGCCTCGTGGATCACCAGGCCGGCGTCCACCCGGCCGTCCCGCACCGCGGGCATGATCTCGTGGAACGGCATCACGACGATCTTCCCGAAGCCGCCGGGGACGGCCTTCGCCGCCCAGAGCCGGAACAGCAGGTAGGCCGTCGAGCGCTCGCTCGGCACCGCCACCGTGCCGCCCGTCAGGTCGGCGTCCGGCTCCCGGGTCAGCACCAGCGGGCCGCAGCCGCGGCCCAGTGCCCCGCCGCAGGGCAGCAGCGCGTACTCCTCCAGCACCCAGGGCAGCTGCCCGTAGCTGATCTTCAGCAGGTCGAGCTCGCCGCGCTCGGCGATGCCGTTGGTGAGGTCGATGTCGGCGAACAGCACCTCGGGCGCGTCGGCGCCGGGCACCAGGCCGTGCGCCCAGGCGTGGAAGACGAAGGTGTCGTTGGGGCACGGCGAGTACGCGACCTTCAGCGGCTCAGCCATCAGCGGCCTCCTGGAGCAGTTCGGAGTACGGCAGCGCCGCGAAGGCCCGCTCCAGGGCCCCGAGCGCCTCGCCGATCCGCCAGGCAGCGCGGTCCCGCGGGCCGACGGGGTTGGACACCGTCCTGATCTCCAGGACGGGCAGGCCGAACCGGGCGGCGGCCTCGGCCACGCCGAAGCCCTCCATCGCCTCCGCGGCCGCACCCGGATGACGGGCCGCCAGCGCGGCGGCCCGCTCGGCGCTCCCGGTCACCGTGGAGACGGTCAGCACCGGGCCCACGACGGCGTCCAGGGCCTGCGAGGCCAGCGCGACCGCCCCCGGCGAGGGGCGGTGCCGCACACTGCCGAAACCCAGCTCGGTGACGTCCCGGAAGCCTTCCGGGGTCTCCGCGCCGAGATCGGCCGCCACCGTCTCGGAGGCGACCACCGTCGCCCCGACCGGCGCGTGCGGGGCGAAGCCGCCCGCGATGCCGGCCGACACCGCCAGCCGGAACCGCCCGGAGGCCAGGGCCGCCGCCGTCGTCGCGGCCGCCGCGGCCGGGCCGACCCCGCCCGCCAGCACCCGGACGGGCACGCCCGCCCCGCCGGCGCGGTCGATCCCGCGCCGCACCGCATCGGCCTCCGCCTGGACGGCGACGACGACGAGCAGCCCGGCCGGGGGGCCGGACTGCTCGTCGTCGTACCTGGGGCTCATCGCCGGAGGGTCAGTCCTGGGTCTTCATGTCGAAGTACCAGATGCCCAGGATCTCCTGGGTCTTCTGGTCGGCCTCGACGACCGTCACGGTCGTGGTGCCCGAGGAGTTCAGCACCTGCGAGGCCGCCACCGAGCCGGACCAGGTGGTGCCGCGGGTGTCCTGCGCGAGCGGGGTCTGGCCCTGCGCACCGCCGTCGGTGAAGGCGAACCAGCCGCGGTCCGCGACGGACGGCGGCACGCCCACGCCGACCCGGTCGCTCGCCTGCACGTCGGTCGACGGCAGCTTGTCGGCCTCGCGGGCCTTCTTCGCGTCCACCTGGCACTTGGCGAGGACGTCCTGCGGCAGCGCCTTGCCGTCGTTGTAGCAGAACGGCGCCGAGGTGATCGACGTACGGCCGACCGTCAGGGTCACGACGTGCGAGTCGGGCTTGCCCTGGCTGTTGGCGTACGCGATGGAACCGCCGACCGTGCCGGCGCCGATCACGACCACGGCGCCGATGGCGGCGATTGCACGGGTGCTGAGGCTCATGGGCAAGAGGCTACCGGGCTTTCGCGATCACGCGACGCGGGGGTGGCCGAGTCGCCGCGGCTATGCCACCCGTGGCCGAGCGGCCGTCCCGCGCAGCCCCACCTTGAACAGCGAGCGCAGCGTCCACAGCAGCATCACCGTCATCACCGCCGCCGCCAGCGCCAGGCCCAGCGTGGCGTTCAGCGGCAGCGAGATGCCGACCACGCCGCCCGCGACCCAGCACAGCTGAAGGACCGTCTCCGACCGCGCGAAGGCGGACGTCCGCACCGCCTCCGGCACGTCCCGCTGGATCACCGCGTCCAGCGCCAGCTTGCCCAGCGAGGCCGCCATGCCCGAGGCCGCCGCCACCACCGCGATCGTCAGCAGGCTGTACCAGATCGCCGCCGCAGCCGAGGCCACTGCTGCCAGCAGCAGCATGGCAGCCACCGTCGCCTCCGAGCCGCGGGTCTTCAGCCAGGAGCCGAACACCGAACCCAGCGCGTTCCCCACCCCCGCCGCCGCGGCCACGATGCCCAGCGCCGCCGTCTCCGGCACGCCGCTCACCGGCTCCTTGCGGACCAGGAACGCCAGGAACATCACCAGGAAGCCGACCAGCCAGCGCAGTGAGGACACCGCCCGCAGCGCGAGGATCACCGACGGGCCGACCGTCCGCAGGATCGCCTTCGACGACCGGGCGCCGTGCCCCTCGGCGTGCATCACCGCACGCTGCTCGCCCTTGGCCGAGTCCACCTTGTGCGGCAGGTGAAACGCCATCAGCGTGCCGATCACGAAGACCAGGAACGCGCCGCGCAGCGGCCACCCCGGACCGGCGAGGTGCAGCAGCCCGCCCACCCCGGCCGCGACCATCGTCGCCAGCAGGCCGGCCAGCGTCACCCGCGAGTTCGCCTTCACCAGCGACAACTGCGGCGGCAGCAGCCGCGGCACCACCACGCTGCGCACCACCCCGTACGACTTGGAGGCCACCAGCACGCCCAGCGCTTCGGGATAGAGCGCGATCCCCCCTCCGGCGATCGAACCGGCCATCGTCCAGGCCAGGATCGCCCGCGCCAGCATCGACATCGCCATCGCCGAACGGCGGCCGTGCGGCAGCTTGTCCAGCAGCGGGCCGATCACCGGGGCCAGCAGCGCGAACGGTGCCATGGTGATCAGCAGGTAGAGCGCCACCCGGCCGCGGGCCTCGCCGGTCGGCACCGAGAAGAAGATGGTGGAGGCCAGCGCGATGGTGATGAGCATGTCGCCGAAGGAGTTCAGCGCGTGCAGCTCGATCAGCTTCGCCAGCCCCGACTCGCCCGCCCCCTCCGCCGACGTGGCCCGGCGGATCCGCCGGCCGGTGCCGTGCACCATCCGGCCGGTCCGCACGCCCGCCGCGGAAGCACCCCTGACCAGCGCGTTCTTCGGCCTGCCGGCCTTCGGCGGGAGCGGCCCGCCGTCCGCCCCGGCGTCGGCGGCCGGATCGGGCGGCGGCACAGCCCTCACCTCCGAGGGACCCTCCGGCTGCGGAGCGTCCACGCCGTGTTGCGAGGGGGTCTCGTCCGCCACATACGCCATCCTGCCCGAGAATCAGCCGCGGTACGACTGTGACCCGGTGCGGGTTCCTCGGAGCGCCGCGCGCCGCCCCGGACTGTGCCCGGACGCCGACCGACGGGTAGCCTGCACTACGCGCGCACGGGGTGGGACGGACCGGGCGGGGCGGCGCGGCCGGTGCCGGGGACGGACCTGGGTCGCGCAGAATAAAAGGAGTGCCCCTCGTACAGCTTCGGCGGGCGGGGCACCGCCCCCGGACGGCCACTGCCGTGCGCGGGACCGCCGCCGGACAACAGGACTGGGAGAGAATCGACGCCGTGAGCGCTGCGATGCGAAGCCGTACCCCCGACCGGCTCTGTGCCGAGGCCGTCGAACTCGCCCGCCAGGCCGCCGTCGAGATGGTCGGACCCGAGACCGTCGGCGCCCACCTCGGCGTCCGCGCCGAGGCCGACCGCGTGGTCACCCACACCTTCGAGTGCCTCGACGCCGCCTACCGCGGCTGGCACTGGGCGGTCACCGTGGCCCGCGCCCCGCGCGCCAAGAACGTCACCCTCGACGAGGCCGTGCTGCTGCCGGGTGACGACGCCGTGCTGGCCCCGCAGTGGGTGCCGTGGAGCGAGCGGCTGCGGCCCGGCGACATGGGCCCGGGCGACCTGCTGCCCACCGGCGCCGACGACCTCCGGCTGGAGCCCGGCTGGAGCGGCGAGGACGAGCCCGCCCCCAACTCCGCGATGAGCGAGGCCGCGGACGAGGACGTCGTCCTCACCGACCCGCACGTCCAGCCCGCCCCGGCCCGCGCCCGGATCGGCGCCGTCGCCGAGGAGCTCGGGCTCGCCCGACCCCGGGTGCTCTCCCGGCTCGGCCTGCACCTCGCCGCGGAGCGCTGGGACTCGGCCTTCGGCCCGCAGACGCCGATGGCGCAGGCCGCCCCGGCCAACTGCGACACCTGCGGCTTCCTGATCCCGATCGGCGGCTCGCTCGGGCAGGCGTTCGGCGTCTGCGGCAACGAGTTCGGCCCCGCGGACGGCCAGGTGGTGGCCCTCGGCTACGGCTGCGGCGGCCACTCCGAGGCCGCGGTGCTGCCCGCCCCGCCCACCCCCTCCGAGCTGATCCTCGACGAGACCGTCGTCGAGCCGCTCGCCCTCCACCCCGACCGCACCGGCGGCTCCGTCGAGCCCGACGCCCCCACCGAGGAGCTCGGTCACTCCTGACGGAGCGGGCGCCCGCCCCGCGTACGCCGTCCCCTGCGGTCGGAACTGTCCGTCCGGCAGGGGAGAATGCGGACGTACGCAGGGTGCGGACGGCGGAAGGCGGCAGGGCCAGTGGAGCCTCGGATCATCGGCGGTACGGACGGGCAGGCGGCGGACGTCTTCGACACGGCGGGCCTGCGCCACCGTGTCCTGGACGCGTGGACGGCCGCGCCCGCACGGTTCCGGGAGGACGCCAACGCCGAGGAGGAGCTCGCCCTCGGCGGCTACCGCGACCGCCTGATCGTCGAGCTCGCCCAGAACGCCGCCGACGCGGCCGCCCGCAACGGCACCGCCCCGGGCCGGCTGCGGCTGATCCTCCGGGACGGCGTGCTGGCCGCCGCCAACACCGGCGCCCCGCTGGACCCCACCGCGGTGGAGTCGCTCTCCACCCTCCGCGCCTCGGCCAAGCGCCCCGAGGACGTCCCGACCGTCGGCCGCTTCGGCGTCGGCTTCTCGGCCGTGCTCGCGGTCACCGACGAGCCCGCGGTGCTCTCCGCCCACGGGTCCGTCCGCTGGTCGCTCTCCGAGGCCTCCGCGCTGGTCGGCGCCCGCCCGCAGCTCGCCGAGGAACTGCGCCGCCGCGAGGGCCACGTGCCGCTGCTGCGCCTGCCGTTCCCGGCCGAGGGGTCGGCCCCGGACGGCTACCACACCGTGGTGATGCTGCCGCTGCGGGACGCCGCCGCCGAGGACCTGACCCGCCGCCTGCTCGCCGAGATCGACGACGCGCTGCTGCTGACCCTGCCCGGCCTCGCCGAGATCGTGGTGGAGACGCCGGAGGGCGTCCGCACGCTGACCCGGTCCGCGGACGCCCCGCGCCCGGACGGCATCACCACCGTCACCATCACCGACGGCGACCGGGCCACCGTCTGGCAGACGGTCGGCGCCGAGGGCACCGTCGCCGCCGCGCTGCTGGCCGACCGGACGACCGAGGAGCGCGCCCGGCCCTACTGGTCGGTGGTCTGGGCCGTGCCGGTCTCCGACACCGGCGTGCCGCAGCCGCTGCGGACCACCGCGGTGGTGCACGCGCCGACACCCAGCGACGAGCCGCTCGGCGTGCCCGCGCTGCTGATCGCCGGCTACCCGCTGGACTCCACCCGGCGCCACGTCGCCCCGGGCCCGCTGACCGACTTCCTCACCGAGCGGGCCGCGGACGCCTACGCCGAGCTGCTGAAGGCCCGCGGGGCCGACCTCGGCTCGCTCTCCCTGGTGCCCGGCCCGCTCGGCCACGGCGCCCTGGACAACGCCCTGCGCGCCGCGATCCTTCACCGGCTGCCCGGCACGCCCTTCCTGCCGCACCCGGGCCCGGTCGAGGAGGGCACCCCGGCGCTGCGGCCGCGCGACGCCACGCTGCTGGAGGGCGCCGACGGCTCGGTGGTCTCCGCGCTGGCGCCGATCTTCCCCGGCCTGCTGCCGGCCGGGCTGGAGCGCCGCCCCGAGCTGCGGGCGCTGGACGTCCGCCGGGTGCCGCTGGCCGAGGTGGTCGACCAGCTCGGCGGCCTGGAGCGGGAGCCCGCCTGGTGGCGCAACCTGTACGCGGCGCTGGCCGGCGCCGACCCGGAGGCCCTGGGCGCGCTGCCCGTGCCGCTGGCGGACGGCCGGACGGTGACCGGCCCGCGCCGGGTGCTGCTGCCCTCCGACCCGGCGGACTGGGCGGGCTACGAGGGGTACCCGGACTCGCTGGCGGAGGCGCTCGGCCTGCTCGACCTGCGGCTCGCCCACCCGGAGGCCGCCCACCCGCTGCTGGCCAAGCTCGGCGCGGCGACGGCGACCCCGGCCGGGGTGCTCGACACCCCGGAGGTGCGGGCCGCGGTCGCCCGCTCGCTGGAGGTCGGCGAGGACGACTTCGACGCCGCGGTCGACCTCGCGGACGCGGTGCTCGCCCTGGTCAAGGCGGCCGAGGCCACCCCCGGCGACCACCCCTGGCTGGCCCGCCTGGCCCTGCCGGACGACGAGGGCGAGCTGACCCGCGCCGGCGAGCTGATCATCCCGGACTCGCCGCTCGCCGACTTGGCCCGCGAGGGCGACGCCGCGTACGTCGACGAGGACCTGCTGGAGCGCTGGGGGCCGGAGGTGCTGGCCGCGGCCGGCGCGCTGGCCGGCTTCGTGCTCGTCCGCGCCGAGGACGTCGTGCTCGACCCGGACGACCTGGAGCGGCTCGACCCGACCGTCCCGGCCGACCGGGCCGCGGGCGGAGCCCCCACCGGCCTGGTCGACGAGGCCCCGGACGGCCTCGCCGAGTGGTGCGAGGACGCCCTGGAGGCCCTGCACGCCGACGACAGCGGGGAGATCGGCGTGCCGCCGGTCGCCGCCGAGCTGCTCGCCGTCCGCGACCTCGACCTGGTCGACGACGGCGCCTGGCCGCGGGCGCTGAAGGTGCTGGCCCGCCCGCCGTACCGGGACGCCGTGGTGAACCCGGTGCGCACCCTGCTGCCGGACGGCCGCTACGTCGACCTGCCGCCGTACACGGCCTGGTGGCTGCGCGACCACCCGGTGCTGGACGGCCGGGAGCCGGCCGGCCTGCGCGCCGCCGGCGCCGACCCGCTGCTGCGCGGCCTGTACGACGAGGCCCGCACCGACCTGGACGAGCAGTTCCTGCACGCCCTCGGGGTGCGCACCACGCTGGCCGCACTGCTCGCCGAGCCGCACGGCCCGGACGAGCTGCTGGACCGCCTGGTGGACGACGCCTCCGAGGTGACCCACCGGCAGCTGCACGGCATC
Organism: Streptomyces sp. NRRL B-24484; assembly: GCF_000717715.1. Taxonomy (GTDB): domain Bacteria; phylum Actinomycetota; class Actinomycetes; order Streptomycetales; family Streptomycetaceae; genus Kitasatospora. Next base: position 102,678 of record NZ_JOAI01000013.1, read on the forward strand.
CACACCCAGCTGGCCGCACTGCCGGCCGAGCGGGTCGAGCCGCTGGACGTCGTCCGCGCGCTGGCCCCGCTGGACCCGGAGACCGGCCGCCGTCCCGACACCACGGTGATCGTGGACGCCGCGCGGGCGGTCGTCGCCGACGCCCCGGACCTGGTCGAGCTGCTGCACGACCACCCGGTGCTGCCGGTCGCCCCCGAGCTGGCCGCGGCGCTCGCCGAGCGGCTGCACGTGTCGCTGGCCAGCGAGGTGGCGGGCGGCCGGGTGCTCTCCGACGGCGTCCTGCACCGGGTGCCGGCCGTGGTCCGCGAGCTGCTGCCGGGCTGCCCGGCCGCCTACGAGGAGCACGAGGAGCTGCTGGTCGTCGGCCCGGACGGCGAGGAGGCGCACGTCGACTGGCGCTGGGACGCGGCCGCCGGCACGCCGGAGGTGCCGTACGCACCGGAGGACGCCGAGGCGGGCGACGAGGACGACGAGTTCGAGGTGCCGCCGGTGCAGGGCCTGCTGCACGCGGCCACCCCGGAGGGGCTGGCGGCCGGACTCGCCTGGTCGGTCGGCCAGTGGCACCGCCGGTTCGAGGTCCTCGCCGCGCTGGCCGAGCCGGAGCGCGCGTACGAGCTGCTGAACGCCCGCGACTACGAGTCCTGACCCCCCGCCGGGGCCCGCACCCGCGGGTCCCGGCCCCGGGTTTCAGTCCGTGTCGTCCTCGGCGGGTTCGGAGCGGAGCACGATCACCCGCCAGCTGACCTCCAGCAGCACGCCCGCGACGCCGGCGACCAGCACTCCGATCCAGGGGTCGCGGACGCCGGCCAGTTCGAGCTCGAAGAAGTCGGAGAGCCAGGGCACCATCAGCACCAGGGCGAACGCCCCGCCCATCGCCGCGATCAGCAGGATCCGCCACCAGGAGTACGGCCGGGCCACGATCGCCAGCACCCACATCGCCACCAGGAAGAGCGTCAGCGTCGCCACGCTGGTGTCCGCCTTCAGGTCGGTGCTGTCGTTGGCCCGGGCCAGCATGTACGAGGTGAAGGTGGCGGCGCCGGCGATCACCCCGCCCGGGACGGCGAACCGCAGCACCCGCCGGACGAAGCCCGTCCGGGCCCGCTCGTTGTTGGGCGCGAGCGCGAGGAAGAAGGCCGGCACGCCGATGGTGAGGGTGGAGAGCACGGTGGAGTGCCGGGGCAGGAACGGGTACGGCACGTGGGTGAAGACGACCAGCAGGGCGAGCAGCACCGAGTAGACCGTCTTCACCAGGAAGAGGTTGGCGACCCGCTCGATGTTGCCGATCACCCGGCGGCCCTCGGCGACCACCGAGGGCAGCGTGGCGAAGGAGTCGTCGAGCAGCACGATCTGGGCGACCGCGCGGGTGGCGTCGCTGCCGGTGCCCATGGCGACGCCGATGTCGGCGTCCTTGAGCGCCAGTACGTCGTTGACGCCGTCGCCGGTCATCGCCACGGTGTGCCCGCGCGACTGCAGGGCGCCGACCAGGTCGCGCTTCTGCTGCGGGCTGACCCGTCCGAAGACGGACGCCAGGTCGGCCGCGTCGGCGAAGGAGGCAGGATCGTCGTGGGGCAGGGTGCGGGCGTCCACCGGCTGGTCCGCGCCGGGCAGCCCGAGGTGGCCGGCGACGGCGCCGACCGCCACCGCGGCGTCGCCGGAGATCACCTTGGCCCGGACGCGCTGCCGCTCGAAGTAGCGCAGGGTGTCGGCGGCGTCCGGGCGCAGCCGCTGCTGGAGCACCACCAGGGCGAGCGGCTCCAGCCCGGCGGCCGGGTCGGGGTCGTCGAGCGGGACGGGTGAGCGGCCGAGCAGCAGCACCCGCAGCCCGCGGGCGCCGAGCCCGTCGGCGTCGGCCAGCGCCGGGTGCCCGGCCGGCAGCAGGACGTCGGGGGCGCCGAGCAGCCAGCTGCCCTCGCCGCCCTGCGGTTCGGCGAGCCGGGCGGCGCTCCACTTGCGGGCGGACGAGAACGGCACCGAGTCGACCACCCGCCAGCGGCCGTCCGGCGGCGGGCCGTAGGCCTCGACGACGGCCCGCATGGAGGCGTTGGGGCGGGCGTCCGCGGAGCCGAGCGCACCGAGCGCCTCCCGGAGGGTCTCCGGCCCGCCGTGCCGGGCCCGGCCGTCGGCGAGCGGCCGCAGCTCCAGCAGGTCCATGCCGCCCTCGGTGAGGGTGCCGGTCTTGTCCAGGCAGACGGTGTCGACCCGGGCGAGCCCCTCGATGGCGGGCAGCTCCTGCACCAGGCACTGGCGGCGGCCGAGGCGGATCACGCCGATCGCGAAGGCGACCGAGGTCAGCAGCACCAGGCCCTCGGGCACCATCGGCACGATGCCGGCGACCATCCGGCGGACGGCCTCCTGCCAGTCGTTGCGCTCCACCGCGAGCTGGCTGACGATCAGGCCGAGCGCGGTCGGCACCAGCAGCCAGGTGATGAACTTGAGGATCTGGTCGATGCCGCTGCGCAGCTCGGAACGGACCAGGGTGAACTTGGCGGCCTCCTCGGAGAGCCGGGCGGCGTAGGCCTCCCGGCCGACCTCGGTGGCGGTGAACGCGCCCGCGCCGGCGACGACGAAGCTGCCGGACATGACGTGGTCGCCGGGGCGCTTCAGGACGGAGTCGGGCTCGCCGGTGAGCAGCGACTCGTCGATCTCCAGCCCGTCCGCCTCGGTGACGGTGCCGTCGACGACGACCTTGTCGCCGATGCCGAGCAGCACGGTGTCGTCGAGCACGACCGCGGAGGTGCTCACGGCGACGGCGGTGCCGTCCCGGCGGACCTGCGGCCTGGCCTCGCCGATCAGCGCGAGGCTGTCGAGGGTGCGCTTGGCCCGCAGTTCCTGGACGATCCCGATCGCGGTGTTGGCCACGATGACCAGGCCGAACAGGCCGTCCTGGAGGGGGCCGACCACCAGGATGATCGCGAACATCACGCCGATGATGGCGTTGAAGCGGGTGAAGACGTTGGCCCGGACGATCTCGCGGACGGAGCGGCTGGAGCGCACCGGGACGTCGTTGACCTGGCCGCGGGCGATCCGATCGGCGACCTCGGCGGCCGTCAGTCCGCCCCGACGCCCGGGCGGTCCCGGGTGTCCTGCCTCGGCCGTGCCCTCCGCGGGATGCGTCATGGGACCGACTCTAGGTGGGGCCCCGGGCCGGTGCCGCTCCGCCGAGGGGGCGGTCAGTCCAGACGAGTGGCGGGCCCGCCGGGGGTGTCGGCGCCCGTCCCGGCCCCGGCTTCGGCGGCCCGGGCGCGGCGGATGGCGTCCCGGCGGGCGCGGCAGTACCAGAGGCCGATCAGCCCGAGCAGGCCGCCCGAGAGGCAGATCCACGGCCAGGTGCCGTGGCCGTGCTGCTCCAGGGTGCCCTTGAAGGGCAGCAGGACGAGGAAGGCGACGAACCACAGCGCCGTGCCGCCGCCGACGATGGCGACGTCGTTGGCCTCCAGCGGCGGGGGCGAGGGGCGCAGCGCGGTCTTGGGCATGGCCCCTAGGGTACGGGGGCGAGGGGTCGCCGGTGCAGGGGCGCCGGGCGTCCGGCGACCGATTCTGCGGGCGGATGGCCGTAAGGGCCTTCTTCTACGCGCGAAGATGGCGTGCGAACGAGCGAAAACTCATACTTGGGCTTCCGGTTGCTGCTACGCGCGTCATTCCGCCCGCGGGCAGACCGCCGCTGGACCTGGTCAGTGCCGACCCGGGCCCGCCGTCACCACCCCCGTCCGTGCCCCCACCCGACGAGGACCCCGCATGTCTCCGCAGGCCCAGTCGACGTCCGCGCTCGACGCACCCTCCGCGCCCCCCGCCGCACCGCAGCCCCCCACCGGTGCCCTCGACCGCTTCTTCCGGATCACCGAGCGCGGCTCCACGCTGCCCCGGGAGATCCGCGGCGGCGTCGCCACCTTCTTCACCATGGCCTACATCCTGGTGCTGAACCCGATCATCCTGGCCAACGCCACGGACATGACCGGCGCGCACCTCGGCAGCGGGCAGCTGGTCACCGCCACCGCGCTCACCGCCGGCCTGACCACCCTGCTGATGGGCGTCATCGGCAACGTGCCGATCGCGCTCGCGGCCGGCCTCGGCGTCAACAGCATCGTCGCCCTCCAGCTGGCCCCGCGGATGACCTGGGCCGAGGCGATGGGCATGGTCGTGCTGGCCGGCTTCGCGATCCTGCTGCTGGTCGCCACCGGCCTGCGCGAGCGCGTGATGAACGCCGTGCCGCTCGGCCTGCGCAAGGCCATCGCGATCGGCATCGGCCTGTTCATCGCCCTGATCGGCCTGGTCGACGCGGGCTTCGTCACCCGCATCCCGGACGCCGCGCACACCACCGTGCCGCTGCAGCTCGGCGGCAGCGGCCACCTGCTCGGCTGGCCGGTGCTGGTCTTCGTGCTCGGCCTGCTGCTCACCCTGGTGCTGCTGGTCCGCAAGGTGCCCGGCGCGATCCTGATCGGCATCGTCGCCGCCACCGTCGTCGCCCTGGTGATCGAGCAGGTCGTCGGCCTCGGGCAGGGCTGGGGCCTGACCGTCCCGACCTGGCCGGGCAGCCCGGTGGCCGCCCCCGACTTCGGCCTGATCGGCGAGGTCGACCTGGTCGGCGGCTTCCACCACGCCGGCGCGCTCACCGGTGTGCTGTTCGTCTTCACCGTGCTGATGTCCTGCTTCTTCGACGCGATGGGCACCATCCTCGGCGTCGCCGACGAGGCGCACCTGCTCGACGAGAAGGGCGACCTGCCGGGCATCAACAAGATCCTGCTGGTGGACGGCATCGCCACCGCGGCCGGCGGCGCCACCTCCTGCTCCGCCAACACCTGCTACGTCGAGTCCACCGCGGGCGTCGGCGAGGGCGCCCGGACGGGCTTCGCCTCGGTCGTCACCGGCGTGCTGTTCCTGCTCGCGCTGTTCCTGACCCCCGTGGCCACCATGGTCCCGGCGCAGGCCGCCACCCCGGCGCTGGTCGCGGTCGGCTTCCTGATCCTGGCCAACTCGATCAAGGAGATCGACTGGGCCGACCACACGATCGCGATCCCGGCCTTCCTGACCATCGTCCTGATGCCGTTCACCTACTCGATCACCAACGGCCTCGGCATGGGCTTCATCACCTTCTGCGTGCTGCGCCTGGCGGCCGGCCGCGGCCGCGAGGTGCCCGCGGCGATGTACGCGGTGTCCGCGGTCTTCGCCTTCTACTACCTGATGCCGGCGCTCGGCCTGCTCTGACCGCCGCCGCCGTACGGGCCCTCCCTCCGACTCCGGAGGGAGGGCCCGCGGCGTTCCCGGGCGGGGGAGCGGACCGGCGCGCGGAGGGGGCGTACGGGTGGCGATCCGGCGCCGATTCGACGGAGGGGTCGGCCGTTCCGGGCAGGTGTTGTGCAGGGGCCGCCCACCCGTCCCGATCTGGTGACTTGCGTGTGCATGACCATGTTTGGATGGCCCGACCCCGACCGGCGGCGGCCCGTCCGGCCCACCCCGGGGCCCGGATCCGGTGACGCCGGCAGCGCTTCCGGGTAGGCATCTGCGGCATCCGGAGCCGCCCGGTCGGGACACCCCCACCACCGTGACATGTCGTCGGAGGGCCACCTTGCGCATCCTGCTGGTCGCCAGCGCGTTCAACAGCCTCACCCAGCGTGTCCACACCGAGCTGCGCGACCGCGGCCACACCGTGGCCGTCGAACTCGCCCTCGGTGACGGGCCCGTCCGCGCCGCCGTCGGCCGGTTCGAGCCCGACCTCGTCCTCGCGCCCATGCTCACCCGGGCCGTTCCGGAGGACGTCTGGCGCCGCCTCCCTGTCCTGATCGTCCACCCCGGCCCCAAGGGCGACCGCGGGCCGTCCTCCCTCGACTGGGCCATCCACGAGGGCGCCGAGGAGTGGGGCGTGACCGTCCTGCAGGCCGTCGCCGAGATGGACGCCGGGCCGATCTGGGCGTCCGTCCCCTTCACCCTTCCGGCCTGCGGCAAGAGCGAGGCGTACCGCACCGAGGTGGCGGACGCGGCCGTGGAGGCCGTGCTGCTCGCCGTCGAGCGCTACGGGAGCGGCTGGTTCGAACCCGAGCCGCTCGACTACGCCCGCTGGGACGTCCGCGGGACGCCGCGGCCGTACCACGCCCAGGAGTACCGGCGGATCGACTGGGCCGCCGACGACACCGCCACCGTGCTGCGCAAGCTGCGCTCCGGCGACTCCCAGCCCGGCGTGCTCGACGAGCTGTACGGCCGCGAGCACTTCCTGCACGGCGGGTACCCGGAGGACCTGCTGCGCGGCGCCCCCGGCGCCGTCCTCGCCACCCGCGAGGGCGCGATCTGCCGGGCCACCGCCGACGGCGCCGTCTGGATCCCGCAGCTGCGCCCGCGCCGCACCCCCGGCGGCCCGGCCACCTTCAAGCTGCCCGCCGCACAGGTGCTCGACGGCCTCCTCGACGGGGTGCCCGAGGCACCCGTCACCCCCTACGACGCCGCCCGCCGCCGCACCTGGTCCGAGCTGCGCTACCGCGAGGAGGCCGGGGTCGGGTACCTGGAGTTCGCCTTCCCCGGCGGGGCGATGAGCACCGGGCAGTGCCGCCGGCTGCTCGCCGCCTACCGGGAGGCCTGTGCCCGGCCCACCTCGGTGCTGGTGCTCGGCCCGGCCCGGGACTTCTACTCCAACGGCATCCACCTCAACACCATCGAGGCCGCCGCCGACCCCGCCGAGGAGTCCTGGCGGAACATCAACGCCATGGACGACCTGGTCGAGGCGATCCTCACCACCACCGACAAGCTCACCGTCTCGGCCCTGGCCGGCAACGCGGCGGCCGGCGGCCTGATGCTCGCCGTCGCCGCGGACGAGGTCTGGTGCCGCGCCTCCGCCGTGCTCAACCCGCACTACCGGCTGATGGGCCTGTACGGCTCCGAGTACTGGACGTACACGCTGCCCCGCCGGGTCGGCGAGGAGGCGGCCCGCCGGCTCACCACCGCCGCGCTGCCGGTCGGTACCCCGGAGGCCGAGGCGCTCGGACTGGTCGACCGGGTGCGCCGCGGCAGCGCCGCCGAGTTCCGCCGCTGGGTCGAGCGGGAGGCCGCCGCGCTCGCCGGCTCGCCCGAGCTGGGCGCCCGGCTGTTGGACAAGAAGCGCCGACGGGCGGCCGACGAGGCCGCCAGGCCGCTCTCCGCGTACCGCGCCGAGGAGCTCGCCCGGATGCGGCGCAACTTCACCGCCCCCGACGAGCCGTACCACCGGCTGCGCCGCGACTTCGTGCACAAGGTCTGCCCGACCGCGACCCCGGAGCACCTGCGCGGCTGACCCGGCGACGGCCGGGGGCCGGCCCGCCTCCGTGGCGGACCGGCCCCCGGCCGTTCGTGCTGCGCCCTCAGTACTGCGGATGCCCGTCGGCCTGCGGACCCGACCAGGCGGGCACCACCCGGCCGCTCACCGGCGCGGACGGCGCCGGGCGGGCCCGGCGGCCGCCCCGGGCACTCTGCCCGGCGCCCGGGGCGAACAGGTCCGGCCCGGTGTCACCGCCCTGCAGCGGCCACTGCGGCCAGTCGTCCGGGGCGCGCCGCGCGGCGGCGGGACGGGGCGGCAGCGGTGCGGCCGGCCCGGTCACCACCGGGCGGTGCTTGCTCGGCGCCACCGCGAAGGCCAGCGCGCTGATGAAGACGTACGTGCCGAAGCCGACCGCGAGCGGGAAGACGAACTGCAGCGCGACCGGGCCGGGCGGGGCGTGCCCGGTGTCCGAGAGCCGGACGGAGACCGCCAGCATGCCGGTGTAGTGCATGGCGCACACGGCCACGCCCATCACCGGGGAGGCGGCCAGCACCGCCCCGGTGCCCCGGATGTTGAGCGCCGCCCAGAGCGCCGCCGTGGCGGCGAGGACGGCGATGCCGATCGAGGCGCCGACCAGCACGGGGTCGTAGGTGATCCGGCCGGGCAGCCGCATCGCGGCCATGCCCAGATAGTGCATGGCGGCCACGCCGAGCCCGGTGGCGACGCCGCCGACCAGCAGGGCGCTGCGGCGGTGGGTGCTCTGGCCCACCGTGAAGATGCCGATGCCGACGAAGCCGATGGCGACCAGCAGGCTGACCAGGGTCAGCGGGACGTTGTAGTGGATCTCGGCACCGCTGACGGCGAAGCCGAGCATGGCGACGAAGTGCATGCTCCAGATGCCGCCGCCGAGGGAGATCGTGCCGAGCAGCAGCCAGTTGCGCCGCGAGCGCCCTTCGGTGACGAGGGCCCAGCGGGTGCTGCGCAGCGCCACCAGGGCGCCGAGACATGCGACGAGGTACGAGAACGCCGGTGTCACCCAGCCGTAGACAGCGTGGTGGATGTGACCCAAGAGGACTCCCGGGGCGGAGTAGGGGTGCACAGTGCCGGCGTGCTGTGTTCCTGACAAGCCCGAACCCTAGCGACCCGCTCCGCTCGTGGGCAACGCCGGGAGATTCGGTGAACTCGCAGGTCAGTAGCGGTACTTCACGTTTGGCCCAAGATGTTGTCACCGGAGGTCGACACGATGTCCCGCCGGTCTCCGCACCGCGGCGGGTGCAGCGCCGGGGTGCCCGTCAAAAGGATTTTCCTTAGCGAGAGTAATGACATAGGCTAAGGACCATGCCCGAGATGTCCGAGGACGATCTCGCAGCCGTCAGCCAGCTGCGGTCGTCCACGATGCGCCTTGCCCGTCGGCTGAGACACCAACGTGTCGAGGAGTCGTTGAGCCCCACCGAGATGGGGGTCCTCGGCACCCTGGCGCGCTGCGGCAAGGCGACCCCCGGCGAGCTCGCCCGGCGCGAGCACGTCCAGCCGCCGTCCATGACGCGGATCATCGCGATGCTGGAGGAGAAGGGGCTGGTGCGGCGCGAGCCGCACCCGGACGACCGCCGCCAGGTGGTCGTCAGCAGCACCGAGCAGGCCGAGGCGATCCTCGCGGAGAGCCGTTGGCGACGGAACGCCTGGCTGGCCGAACTGGCCGAAGGGCTGAGCGAGGAGGAGTGGGCGCTGATCCGCGCAGCGGCACCGGCCCTCTACCGACTCGCCCACCTCTGACGGGGCGCGCCCCGACCTGACGGGCGCACCCCGACCGGCACGACGTCTCACGGCAACCGAACGAAGGAGCACCGCATCACCGCAGGACACATCCGAGAGAACAGCCGCGCGGCGACGAACCTGCCCGTCGCCGCGCCCCGAGGGGAGACCACCTTGACACCGCCGGCCGCAGCCAGCGCCGCCGCCACCCGCACCGACTATCTCGCCGCAGACCCCGCAGCCGACCGCGCTGCCACCGCCGAGAGCCAGGCGCCCGCCCCCGTGGGCCTGCCCGGCACCGGCGACGACGACCCCGACGAACGCCCCGCGGCGGCCACCACCGCCGCATCCGCCCCTGCCACCGCCAGAGCGGGGGACGGCCCCACCGGGGCCCGCTTCACCCGGCCCGGGGGGATGTTCTCCTCCCTCCGGATCCGCAACTACCGGTACTACTTCGCCGGCCAGGTCGTCTCCAACACCGGCACCTGGATGCAGCGCATCGCCCAGGACTGGCTGGTGCTGAGCCTCACCGGCAGCCCCTTCGCGGTCGGCGTGACCACCGCCATGCAGTTCCTGCCGATGCTGCTGCTGGGCCTGTGGGGCGGCGTGCTCGCCGACCGGCTGCCCAAGCGCCGGCTGCTGCTCGCCACCCAGGGCGTGATGGGCCTGCTCGCCGCCGGACTGGCCGTGCTCACCGTCACCGGCGCCGTCACGGCCGGCTACGTGTACGTCTTCGCGCTGCTGCTCGGCCTGGTCACCGTGGTCGACAACCCGACCCGGCAGGCCTTCGTCAGCGAGATGGTGCCCGCCAAGGACCTCGCCAACGCGGTCAGCCTGAACGCCGCCAACTTCCAGACCGCCCGCCTGGTCGGCCCGGCCGTCGCCGGCCTGCTGATCGCCGCGGTCGGCAGCGGCTGGGCCTTCGCGGTCAACGCGCTGTCCTTCGCCGCCGTGCTCGGCGGCCTGCTCGCCATGCGCGAGAGCGAGCTGCGCCCCTCCGCCCCGGTCGCCCGGCAGCGCGGCCAGCTGCGCGAGGGCCTGCGCTACGTCCGCGAGCGGCCCGAGCTGCTGTGGCCGATGGTGCTGGCCGGGTTCATCGGCACCTTCGGCTTCAACTTCCCGACCCTGCTCTCCGGCTTCGCCTACGACACCTTCCACGTCGGCGCCGGCGAGTACGGCCTGCTGAACACCGCGATGGCGGTCGGCTCGCTGGCCGGCGCCCTGCTGGCCGCCCGCCGCGGCGCCCCCAGGCTGCGCAGGCTGGTCGGCGCGGCGGTCGTCTTCGGCACGCTGGAGGTGCTGGCCGCGTTCGCCCCCGGTTACTGGACCTTCGCCGCGCTGCTCACCCTGATCGGCGTCTTCGGGCTGACCTTCAACACCTCGGTCAACGCGGCGCTCCAGCTGGGCACCGACCCCGCCGTGCGCGGCCGGGTGATGGGCCTGCTGGTGCTGGTCTTCACCGGCGGCACCCCGATCGGCGCCCCGCTGGTCGGCTGGGTCACCGCCGCGTACGGGCCCCGGCTCGGCCTGCTCGCCTGCGGCCTGGTGTCGGCGGCCGCCGCGGGCGTGATCGCCGTGGTGCTGGCCCGCGCGGCCGACCTGAAGGTCCGCGTCGACCTGCACCGCGGTGCGGGCCGCCGGGTGGTCGCGGTGGTGCCGCGCACCCTGCCCAAGAAGGACCTGGCCACCGCCTGCTGACCGCGGGCCCGGCCGGCCCCGCCCACCGCGGGCGGGGCCGGCCGATCGGGCCGGTGCCGGACCGGGTCGGTGTCAGACCCGGACCGCCAGGATCTGCCCCGGCCACGGCCCGCTCGGCTGGGCCACCTCGAAGGGCTCGGTGGGGGTGAAGCCGAGCCGCTCGTAGTGGGCGACCAGCTTGCGGTCGTCCCCCGCGTAGCAGTCCAGCCGCAGCAGGCCGATGCCGCGCCGCCGGGTCTCCTCCACCGCGTCGGCGACCAGTGCGGCGCCCACCCCCGAACCGGTCCGCTCCCGGTCGGTGACCAGCAGCTGCAGGTACAGCTCCCGCTCGCCGGCCGGCGGGGCGTACTCCGGCGCCTCCTCGGACAGCATGCAGATGCCCGCGGTGCGGCCCTCCTCGTCCTCCGCCACGCGCACCGTGAACTCGCGGGCGTAGCGGTGGATCCGCTCCACCGACGAGGGCCGGCTCGTCCACGGCCGGTCGCCCCACTGGCCGGTGCGGCCGCGGGCGGCCAGCCAGACGACGGCGGCGTCGAGCAGGGCGAGGGTGGTGGCCGCGTCCTCCGGGCCTCCGGTTCTGATCTTCATACGGATCGTTCTAGCCGGGGGATCCGCCCGGCGGAAGGGGCCCGGCGGGGAAGATGGGCCCATGAGGCTCTTTGTGGCGGTCAACCCGCCGAGCGAGGCGGTGCAGGAACTGGTGGACGCCGCGGCCGGCCTCCGCGAGCGACCAGGGGCGGACCGGCTGCGCTGGAGCGGCGTCGACGGCTGGCACCTCACCCTGGCCTTCCTGGGGGAGGTCCCCGTCACCGAGGTACCGGCCCTGGAGGGCGTGCTCGCCCGGACGGCCGGGGAGCACGGGACACACCGGCTGAGGTTCGCCGGCGGCGGCACCTTCGGCGACCGGGTGCTCTGGGCCGGTGTGGACGGCGAGGTGTGGGCGCTGCGGCGGCTCGCCGAGGCCGTCCGCGGGGCGGTCGGCGAGGTCGGCGTCGAGACCGACCAGTACGGCTTCCACCCGCACCTCACGCTGGCCCGCGCGGGGTCGAGCCGGGGGCGGCGCCGGGCGGAGCAGCGGGTGGCCGCGGCCGAGCTGCAGCACCTCGCGGCGGAGCTGGACGGCTTCCGCGGGCTGGAGTGGGAGGCGGGCGAGTTCCACCTCGTCCTGAGCGAAACCGGCTTCGGCCCCTCCCACTACCGCACCCTCTCCACCTGGCCCCTCGCCCACTGGCGGGCGGAGTAGTCCGGCGGTACGGACTCGGGGGCGTGCGGGTCGTCCGATTCAGCCCAGGTCGGGGGCCGGGTGGAGTTCGATCTTGCGGGGGTGGGCGTCGCCGAGTTCGAGGAGGGTGAGCTCGTTGCGGCCGGGGCGGAGGAGGGGCTGCGGGCAGTAGAGCGTGGTCTGCGGGCCCCGGGCGTCGTAGCGGCCCAGCAGGAACCCGTTGACCCACAGGTAGCCGCGGACGCCGCCCGGCACCGCGAGGAAGGCGTCCCCGTCGGCCGTCAGGTCGAGCACGCCCCGGAGGAGGCGCTCCGCCCCGCCCGTCCCGTCCTCCGGCTCGGGCCCGAAGTCCGCGGCTGGCAGCGGGTCGAGCCGCAGCGGTTCGGCCCGCCACCCGTGCAGGTACTGCCGTTCGTGCCGGAGGCCGTCCACGCCCTTGGTCTCGCCCACCAGCGGCCCGTAGTTGACCCGCCCGAGCGACTCCGCCAGGAGTTCGAGCACGGCCCCGCCCGGCACCGCGAGCTCCGGCTGCGCGACGCCGCGCTCCAGGTCGGCCGTCCGGACCCCGTCGACCCGCAGCACCGCCCGGTCCCGCAGCCCCTCCACGGTGAGCGGCAGGTCCGGCCGCCCGTCCGGCACCCGGACGGTGTAGCGGACCAGCCCGTGCTCCAGCCCGAGTTCCTCGAACCGCGGCGGCACCGGCGCGTGGACCGCCGGCCCGAACGGCAGCGCGGCCGATTCGGTGAGGGCGACCGCCGGGGCCTCCAGGACCGGCGGCAGCTCGGGCAGCGCAGGCTCCCGGTCGTCCAGGAACCGCGCCTCCTCCGGGTGCGCCGCGGCGAACCCGGCGAGCACCTCGCGGAAGAGCGCGAACTTCTCCGTCGGTGCGCCCCGCTCGTCCAGCGGGGCGTCGTAGTCGTAGGAGGTGGTCACCGGCTGGTACGGCGAGTGCGTCCACCCGGTGGAGTTGAACGGCGGGTCGGCGTGGTTGGCGCCCGCGCCGGTGCCGAAGTTGGTGCCGCCGTGCGCCATGTAGAGGTTGACCGAGGCACCGGCGGCGAGGATCCGCCGCAGGGTGTCGGCGGCGTCCCGGGCGTCGCGGGTGTGGTGCGGCCGGCCCCAGTGATCGAACCAGCCGTTCCAGAACTCCATGCAGAACGGCGGGTCCTCGGGCCGGTGCCGGCGCAGCGCCGCGAAGCCCTCCTCGGGGGCGGAGCCGAAGTTGACGGTGGCGAGCACTCCGGGCAGCGTCCCGCCGGTGAGCATGTGGTCCTCCGGCCCGTCGGAGGTGAACAGCGGGACGGTCACCCCGCGCCGCGGCAGGCCGTCCGCGAGGTGCCGCAGGTAGGTGGTGTCGCTGCCGAAGGAGCCGTACTCGTTCTCGACCTGCACCATCAGCACGTTCCCGCCCCGGTCGACCTGCCGGGCGACCACGGCCGGCATCAGCTCGTCGAGGAAGGCGTCCACGGCCGCCAGGTACTCCGGGTCGGCCGTCCGCACCCGCCGCCCCACCCGCGCGGTCAGCCAGCCGGGCAGTCCGCCGTTGTCCCACTCCGCGCAGATGTACGGGCCCGGCCGGACGATCGCCCACAGCCCCTGCCGGGCCGCCTCGTCGAGGAAGGCACCGAGCTCCGCCGTCCGCTCGTACCGGCCCGGCGCCGGCTCGTGCAGGTTCCAGGCCACGTACGTCTCGACCGTGTTCAGCCCCATCGCGCGGACGGCGGCCAGCCGCGCGGGCCACTGCTCGGGGCGGGTGCGGAAGTAGTGCACGGCACCGGACAGGATGCGCAGCGGGCGCCCGTCCAGCCGGAAACCCGCGGAGTCGTAGGTCAACATGCCCCCAGCCTGCCCGGGTGCCGGAGCCGCGGCCATGGACAAACCCCGGGCGGGTGTTGGACTGTCGTCCCCGGCGGCCGTCCTGATCAGCGTCCGAAGGTCGTCCCGACCCGTCGTCCCCGGAGGTGGGCCGTGCAGCGCTGGTGGCACTACCTGACGCCCGGTCCGGCCCAGCTGGCCACCGGGCTCGCCTGCCTGGGCGTCGGCATGCAGCGCGGCCGGCTGCCCGTGGTCGGGCCGCGCACCCTGGACCGCTGGGTGGCCGTGGTCGTCACCGCCGGCCGCGGCTGGTACGCGGCGCCGGACGGCTCCCGCCGCACGGTGGCCGCCCCCGCGGTGGTCTGGCTGCGCCCCGGCGTGCCGCACCACTACGCACCGGACGCCGACGGCTGGTCCGAGTCCTTCGTGGACTTCACCGGCCCCGCCCTGGCCGGCTACGCCGGACTCGGCCTGCTGCCGGACGAGGAGGTGGTGCCGCTGCTCGCCGCCGACCGCGCCCAGCGGGTGATCGCCCGGATCGCCGGCGCCTGCCGCCGCGGCGGTCCGCTGGTGGACCCCGAGGCCGCCGCCGCGGTGCACGAGCTGCTGGTCGAGCTGCACCGCCAGCGGGCCGACCTCGACCCGCGCGGCGGCACCGTGCTGGAGGCCCTGCGCAGGGACGCCTTCCTGCCGCTGCCGGTCGCCGAGCACGCCCGCCGGGCCGGGCTGACGGTGGCCGGGCTGCGCCGGGCCGTCCGCGCGGTGGGCGAGACCGGGCCGAAGGAGTACCTGATGGCGGTGCGGCTCAGCGAGGCCAAGCTGCTGCTCGCCGCGGGGGAGCTGCCGGTGGCGGCGGTGGCCCGCCGGGTGGGCTACGAGGACCCGGCGTACTTCACCCGGCTGTTCACCCGCCGGGTCGGCGTCGCCCCCTCGGTCTTCCGGGAGCGCGAGCAGCGGGGGGAGCTCCCGCCGCGGGGCAGTGCCGGGGCCGGGGCGGCGACCGACTAACCTCGAAGCGTGGACCCGAAGACTCGCATGCGGATCGTGACCGGCGCGCTGGTGCTGCTGCTCGTGGTGGTGGTCGTCAGCTCGCTCGTGGGCAAGTGACCGGAGCCGGGCCCGCCCGGCACCGGACGGCGAAGGGCCACCGCCCGGAGGCGGTGGCCCTTCGCCGTCCGCGGACGTCAGAGCTGGTCGACCACGTAGTCGATGCAGGCGGTGAGCGCCTGGACGTCCGACGGCTCCACGGCCGGGAACATCGCGATCCGCAGCTGGTTGCGGCCCAGCTTGCGGTAGGGCTCGGTGTCGACGATGCCGTTGGCGCGCAGCGCCTTGGCGATCGCGGCGGCGTCGATCGAGTCGTCGAAGTCGATGGTGCCGACGACCTGCGAGCGCTCCTCGGCCTTGGCGACGAACGGCTGCGCGAAGGAGGACTTCTCGGCCCAGGAGTACAGGATCGAGGAGGACTCCGCGGTGCGGGCCACCGCCCAGTCCAGGCCGCCGTTGCCGTTCAGCCACTCCAGCTGCTCGGCGAGCAGGAAGAGCGTGCTGATCGCCGGGGTGTTGTAGGTCTGGTCCTTCGACGAGTTGTCGATCGCCGTCGGCAGGTCGAAGAACGGCGGGATGTAGCGGCCGGAGCCGGCGATCTCGGCGGCGCGCTCCAGCGCGGCCGGCGAGAAGGTGGCCAGCCACAGGCCGCCCTCGCTGGCGAAGGACTTCTGCGGGGCGAAGTAGTAGACGTCGGTCTCGGCGATGTCGACCGGCAGGCCGCCGGCGCCCGAGGTGGCGTCGACCAGGACCAGCGAGCCGGCGTCCGCGCCCTCGGGGCGGCGGATCGGCATGGCGACACCGGTGGAGGTCTCGTTGTGGGTCAGCGCGTAGACGTCCACGCCCGCCTCGGCGACCGGCAGCGGGTGGGTGCCCGGCTCGGTCTTGATCACCGACGGCTCGGACAGCCACGGGGCCGCCTTCACGGAGGAGGCGAACTTGGACGAGAACTCGCCGAAGTTCAGGTGCTGGGACTTCTCGCGCACCAGACCGAAGGCGGCGATGTCCCAGAAGGCGGTCGAGCCGCCGTTGCCGAGCACCACCTGGTAGCCCTCGGGGAGCGAGAACAGGCTGCTCACACCCTCGCGGACGCGCTTGACCACGTTCTTGACCGGGGCCTGGCGGTGGGAGGTACCCAGCAGGGAGGTTCCGGTGGCGGCGAGGGCACTCAGGGCCTCGGGGCGCACCTTGGACGGGCCGCAGCCGAAACGGCCGTCTGCGGGCTTGATGTCAGCGGGGATCTGGATCTGGGCCACGGCGGCAGCCTACTGCCCCGGACGGTGGTACGGGGGCGGACGTCCGCCCGCTGAGATGTGGTCACCGCACGTTCGGGGCGGGCCCGGGCACGCCCGGACCCGCCCCGACGAGCGAAGCGTCAGTGCGCGATCGAGTCGTAGCCCTCGACCTCGCGCGGGCTGCGCGGGCCCGGGCCGATGTAGCGCGCGGAGGGGCGCACGAGGCGACCCGTGCGCTTCTGCTCCAGGATGTGCGCCGACCAGCCGGCGGTACGGGCGCAGGTGAACATCGAGGTGAACATGTGCGCCGGGACCTCGGCGAAGTCCAGCATGATCGCGGCCCAGAACTCCACGTTGGTGGCGAGCACGCGGTCGGGGCGGCGGTTGTGCAGCTCCTCCAGCGCGGCCTTCTCCAGCGCCTCGGCGATCTCGAAGCGCGGGGCGCCGAGCTCCTTGGCGGTGCGGCGCAGCACGCGGGCGCGCGGGTCCTCGGCGCGGTACACGCGGTGGCCGAAGCCCATCAGGCGCTCGCCCTTGTCCAGCGCCTTCTTGACGTAGCCGGCCGCGTCGCCGGTGCGCTCGATCTCCTCGATCATGCCGAGCACGCGGGACGGGGCGCCGCCGTGCAGCGGGCCGGACATCGCGCCGACCGCACCGGAGAGCGCGGCCGCGACGTCGGCGCCGGTGGAGGCGATGACGCGGGCGGTGAAGGTGGAGGCGTTCATGCCGTGCTCGGCGGCGGACGTCCAGTAGGCGTCGACGGCCTTGACGTGGCGCGGGTCCGGCTCGCCGCGCCAGCGGATCATGAACCGCTCGACGACCGTCTCGGCCTTGTCGATCTCGCGCTGCGGCACCATCGGCAGGCCCTGGCCGCGGGCGGACTGGGCGACGTACGACAGCGCCATGACCGCGGCCCGGGCGAGGTCGTCGCGGGCCTGGTCGGCGGAGATGTCGAGCAGCGGCTTGAGGCCCCAGACCGGGGCGAGCATGGCGAGGGCGGACTGCACGTCCACCCGGATGTCGCCGGAGTGCACCGGGATCGGGAACGGCTCGGCCGCGGGCAGGCCGGGGTTGAACTTGCCGTCGACCAGCAGACCCCAGACGTGGCCGAAGGAGACGTGGCCCACCAGGTCGTCGATGTCCACGCCGCGGTAGCGCAGGGCGCCGCCCTCACGGTCGGGTTCGGCGATCTCGCTCTCGAAGGCGACGACACCTTCGAGCCCGGGTACGAAGTCGGACATCAGACGGCTCCTTCAGTGATCCGATCCGGCGCGCCGCGGCGAGTGGTGCGGCGTGCCGGGTGATCGTGGGTGGTTGGCACTCGGTGTCAGCCTGGCAGGCACGGCGTGCATTGCGCCATACACCACGACGGTGATGTTTCCCCCAAGCGACGCCCGACCGCGCAGGCGTCCGGCGTCATCGGCGGACACCCGGGAGAAAACCGGTCCATAGCGGACGGTTCCCGGGGCGGCCACCGCCCGAGCGGTGGCGTGACACCTTAACTCCCCCCGGGGTTTGCCGGGACGTAGCAGCCCGCAGCGCTTGTCGTACGGGATGATGTTGCCGTGCCTACCGCGGAACGACCCCCGACTGCCCTGACCACGCCGGCCGACCCCCGGCCGGGCCCGGACCTCGCCGTCATGCGCAAGCACTACCAGCACGAGGGCCTGGCCGAGGGCGACGTGGCCGCCGACCCGGTGACCCAGTTCACCAAGTGGTTCCACGAGGCGGACGAGGCGGGCGTCGTCGAGCCGAACGCCATGGTGCTCTCCACCGCGGACGCGGCCGGCCGGCCCAGCTCGCGCACCGTGCTGCTCAAGGGGTACGACCTCCGCGGATTCGTCTTCTACACCAACTACGGCTCCCGCAAGGGCGGCGAACTCGCTGTCAACCCGCAGGCCGCCCTGCTCTTCCCGTGGATCGAGCTGGCCCGCCAGGTGATCGTCTGCGGCCGCGTCGAGAAGGTCGGCCGGGACGAGACCGCGGCCTACTTCCGCACCCGGCCGCACGGCTCCCAGCTCGGCGCCTGGGCCAGCGAGCAGTCCAGCCCGGTCGCCGGCCGCGAGGTCCTGGAACAGCGCTACGCCGACCTCGCCGCCCGCTACCCCGAGGGCGAGGGCGTCCCCGTGCCCCCGTTCTGGGGCGGCTACCGGGTCGTCCCGGAGAGCGTGGAGTTCTGGCAGGGCCGCGAGAACCGCCTCCACGACCGCCTGGTCTTCGTCGCGGAGGGTGACGAGGGCTGGCGCGTCGAGCGACTGTGCCCCTGATCGAGCATCCTGTCGCGCCGGACTCATCCGAACGGTTCGGTATACCCGATTCGGAGCAAGAGGAAACCCTGATAGCGCGTCAAACTCGTTCTGATTGGGCATAATGTCCCCGGGGCCACGGGCCCGGGGCCGGACGGGAGCATTGACCGTACCGTACCGGAGCGGTGCCATTTCGGGTCTCGCCTTGCCGTACTCCCCATTGGCGCTTTGATCTCGCAGAATCGAGACTTCCCATGGTCGCTGCACTCGCCACCCGGCCTGTCGACGACGCGTCCGCCGAGGAAGCCGTCACACGGCCTTCCCTTGCCGCGCTCGCCGCTCTGGGATCGGACGAACTGACCGCGCAGCTGCACCGCGCGCTGCCCGGCGCGGACGCCGGCCAGGTGGCCGTGGCCGCCTTCAACTCGTCCATCTGACCGGGCGTGGCAGCGTCCGGCAGCCCGCACGACGCGGCTGCCGCGCCGGTGGTGCCGTTCTCGCAGTTCGTGGTGAAGGTGCACAGTCGCTGCGACCTGGCCTGTGACCACTGCTACGTCTACGAGCACGCCGACACCAGCTGGCGGGGGAAACCGAAGGCCGTCACGGGGGAGGTCCTCGCCCGGACGGCCGACCGGATCGCCGACCACGTCCGCGCCCACTCCCTGCCCGCCGTGCACGTCGTGCTGCACGGCGGGGAACCCCTGCTGGCCGGCCCGGCACTGCTGCGCCGGGCCGCCGAGGAACTGCACCGGGCCCTGCCCGACGGCTGCGCCCTCGACCTGCGGATCCACACCAACGCGGTGCTGCTGAGCCCCGCGTTCCTCGACCTCTTCGCCGAGTACGGGATCAAGGTCGGGGTTTCCCTGGACGGCGACCCGGTCTCGAACGACAGGCACCGCCGCTTCGCCGACGGCCGCTCCAGCCACGCCAAGGTCCTGAAGGCCCTGGACCTGCTGCGCCGCCCCGAGTACCGGCACCTCTACGCCGGACTGCTCTGCACGATCGACGTCGAGAACGACCCGATCGCCGTGTACGAGGCGCTCCTCGCCGAGGCGCCGCCGCGGATCGACTTCCTGCTCCCGCACGCCACCTGGGACACGCCGCCGCCCCGGCCC
This sequence comes from Streptomyces sp. NRRL B-24484, assembly GCF_000717715.1. Taxonomy (GTDB): domain Bacteria; phylum Actinomycetota; class Actinomycetes; order Streptomycetales; family Streptomycetaceae; genus Kitasatospora. Next base: position 122,027 of record NZ_JOAI01000013.1, read on the forward strand.
GAGCACCTCGGCACGCACCCCTACGCCGACTGGCTGCTGGCGATCCACGAACGGTGGAGCGCCGACGGCCGCCCGGTGCCGGTGCGGATCTTCGACTCGGTCCACCGCACCCTTCGCGGCCGCTCCAGTCTCACCGAGTCCCTCGGCCTCGACCCCGCCGACCTCGTGGTGATCGACACCGACGGCGGCTTCGAGCAGGCGGACAGCCTCAAGACCGCCTACGACGGCGCCCCGGCCACCGGGTTCACCGTCTTCGAGCACAGCCTCGACCGGGTCGCCGACCACCCCGGCATGCGCGAACGACAGTCCGGCCTGGCCGGGCTGGCCGAGCAGTGCCGCGGCTGCCCCGTCGTCCGCTCCTGCGGCGGCGGGCTCTACGCACACCGCTGGCGCACCGGCGGCAGCGGTTTCGCCAATCCCTCGGTCTTCTGCGGAGACCTGATGCACCTGATCACCACCGTCCGCGACCGCATCGGCCCGGCCACCTCCGTGCCCGCCCAGGCCGCACCCGTCGAATCCGATCTGACGGAGGAGCAGTTCGACCGGCTGGCCCGGGGCCACGGCGACCGCGCCACCGTCGAAGCCCTCGCCGCCGCCCAACTCGGCCTCACCCGGCGCATGGTGGCCGCCCTCGCGGACGGCCGCCCGGACGCCTGGCAGCTGCTCGCCGAGCTGGACGGCCGCGCCCCGCACGCCCTGGACGCCGTCCTCGCCCACCCCTACGCCCGGGCCTGGGCGGCCCGCTGCCTGCGCGGCGAACGCGGCGCCGACCTCGGTGGCCTGGCCGAACTCGCCGCCGCCGCGGCACTGCGTGCACGCGTCGACGTCGACCTGCCGGTCCCCGTCCGCGACGGCGCCGTGCACCTGCCCACCCTCGGCCGGCTCCTGGTCGGCGGCGCCGGCGAGGCCCGCCTCACCGCCACCGCCGAGGGCTTCGCCGTCCGCGGCGTGACGGTCGGGTGGGACACCCCGGCCGGCACCGCCTGGCAGCCCGTCCGCCGGGTCGCCCTGCCCGGCTGGACGGTCGCCCTGGAGGACACCGACCCGCAGCGCGACAGCCACCAGTGGCCCGCCGCGGACCGGCTCCCCGAGGACGAGCTGCTCGCCTGGACGGGCGCCCTGCGCGAGGCCTGGGAACTCATCGGCCGCGACCTGCCGGGGCACGCGCCCGGGCTCGCCGCGGGCCTGTCCACCGTCACCCCGCTGCGGCCCGGCCCGCCCGGCCGGGACGTCAGCGCCGCCGCCCGGCAGGCCTTCGGCGCCGTCGGCATCGCCCGGCCCGCCACCGCGCCGATCCTCGCGCTGCTGCTGGTGCACGAGTTCCAGCACGTCAAGCTGGGGGCGGTGCTCGACCGGCACGAGCTGTACGACCCGGCGGACGACCGGCTGTACCACGCCCCCTGGCGGCCCGACCCGCGTCCGCTGGAGGGACTGCTCCAGGGCACCTACGCGCACCTCGCGGTGACCGAGTTCTGGGCGGGCCGGGTGCGCGCCTACGACGGCCTGCCCGGTGCCGCCGCCGAGCACGCCCGGCTGCAGCTGGCCCGCTGGCGGGCGCACACCGCCACCGCGGTGGAGGACCTCGCGGGCTCCGGCTCGCTGACCCCGCTCGGCGACCGCCTGGTGGCCGGCATGCGCGCCGCGGTGACCCCGTGGCTGTCCGTGCCGGTCGGGGCCGTCGCCGAGACCGCCGTCCGCGCCGAGACCGCCGCACCGCCCACCGCAGTCCGCTGAGACCGCCGCAGCCAGGAGGGACCCCCGCCGTGTCCACCACCGTCGCCGAACCGGGCACGCCGGCACCGCCGACCCTCCCCGTGGCGGGCGGCCCCCCGGTGGTCGAGCGGGTCGAACGGCCGGCCCGCACGCCGCAGCGCGACCCCTGGACGGTCGGCGACCTGACCCGCCAGCTCCGGGCGATGGGCCTGGGCCGGGGGGACACCGTCCTGGTGCAGTCCTCGCTGCGGCGGCTCGGCGAGCTCGCCGGCGGCGCCGCCACCCTGCTGGACGCGCTGCTGGAGACCGTCGGTCCGGACAACGGCACGGTGGTCGTCTACACCGCCTCGCCGGAGAACAGCGACACCTCCCGGCTGGCCCGCGAGCTGACCGCCGGCATGACGCTGGAGGAGGAGGCGGCGCACAAGCGGTCGATGCCCCCCTACGACCGGGCGGCCACCCGCACCTCGCCGGTGCTCGGCTGGTTCCCCGAGCACGTCCGCGCGCACGAGAAGGCGGTGCGCAGCGCCCATCCGCAGACCTCGTTCACGGCCGTCGGCGGCCGGGCGGCCGAACTCATGGCCGGGCACCGGCTGGAGAGCCACCTCGGCCCGCACTCGCCCGCCCAGAAGCTGTACGACGACCCGGACGCCCGTGCGCTGCTGATCGGCCTGCCGGTGTGGTGCTGCACCGCCTTCCACCTCGCCGAGTACCAGCTGCCGCACCCGCCCTCGCAGGTCTACGGCTGCGTGGTGCCCGACCCGGACGGCGGGAGCCACTGGGAGCACTTCAACGCCGTCAAGCTGGTCGACGAGCACTTCATGCCGATGGGCCCGGTGCTGGAGAAGACCGTCGCCGGGCTCGTCAGCGGGCCCCTGGGCGATGCGGCGTGCTGGCTCGTGCCCGTTCGCGCCGGTGTCGATGCGGCGCGCAACTACATCGAAACGTGCGCCCGTTGACACGTTCACGCGCTGTTCCGCCGGGGAAGGTCACCTTCCTAGACTGATCCCGTTCGGGGGTCGAGGTGCGGACGGTCTCGGGGGAGGCGCGTGTGAACAGCCCGGGGGGATGGGGGAAGGACGCCTCGCGGCCGTACTTCTTCCTCAGCTACGCGCACACCCCGCGTGCCACCGGCAAGGCCGGCGACCCCAACCACTGGGTGGCCAAGCTCTACGACGACCTCTGCGAGGCCATCACCGAGCTGACCGACGTCCCCGAGGGCATCCCGGTCGGCTTCATGGACCAGTCCATGCACCAGGGGCAGTTCTGGGCCGAACGCCTCTCCCGCGAACTCGCCGCCTGCCGGGTCTTCGTCCCCCTCTACTCGCCGCGCTACTTCAAGAGCCACGCCTGCGGCCAGGAGTGGCACATCTTCAGCCAGCGCCCGGTCTACCAGCGCTGGCAGGACGGCGAGGTGACGAGCGGCATCGTCCCGGTGCTCTGGGTCGCCATGGACCACTACACGCTGCCCCGCTGCGCCAGTGAACTCCAGTTCAACCACGGGAGTTTCGGGCCCGACTACGCCGCCGAGGGCCTGTACGCGCTGATGAAGCTCACCGCGTACCGCTCCCAGTACGAACTCGCCGTCCACCGGCTCGCGCAGCGGATCGTCGAGGTCGCCGAGCGCACCATCATCCCGATCTCCCGGTCCGCCGCTTTCGAGGACCAGCCGAGTGCCTTCTCCGGCACCGAACCGCCCGGCAACACCCTGCGGATCTCGGTGTACTCCTACCGCCGGGGAGAACAACCGCCCGGCCGCAGCCCCGAGTTCTACGGCGCGCGGCGCACCGACTGGCAGCCGTACCGTCCGGAGTCCCGCCGCCCGCTCGCCGACGACGCCGTGGACGTCGCCCGCAGCATGGGGTTCCAGGCCTCCGTCCACGAGTTCGAGACCGAGGCCACCGCACTGCTCGGCGGCGCCGAGCCGACCTCGCCGGGCATCGTCCTGATCGACCGCTGGGCCCTCTACGACGGCCGCCGGCGCGACACCGTCCGCCGGCTCGACCAGCGCAATCCGGCCTGGATCACCACCCTCGAACCGTGGAACACCCAGGACGAGGAGAGCACCGCGCAGGACGAGGAGCTCACCCGTCTCAGCGACGACGTGCTGCGCTCCGCCCGGGCCCGGCGGCCCACCCTCCGCGGCGGCGGCTCCGGCGTGCCCGGCAGCCTGGAGGCCTTCCGCGGCGAGATGGAGTGGGCGGTGATCCGCGCCAACCAGGGCTTCGAACGCCGGGACGGGCCGAAGACCCAGCACCTGCCGGCCCCGCGCAGACCCAGCCTGCGGGGCGACTTCGACACCGGGCAGCGGACCCGCACCGTGCCGCTCGACGCACCAGTGGACGACGAGGACGGCGGAGGCACCGGAAGGGCCGCGCCGGGGGGAGGACAGCCATGAGCAACAGCCAGACCTGGCCCGCCGCGGCGGTCCGCCGCACCGGGCCCGAACCGGTCGCCGACACCCGCTCCGACGAGGACCGGCAGGGCCGGATCGTCACCTTCTACTCGTACAAGGGCGGCACCGGCCGCACCATGGCGCTGGCGAACACCGCCTGGATCCTTGCGGCGAACGGGTTCCGGGTGCTGACCGTCGACTGGGACCTGGAGGCACCCGGCCTCGGCCGGTTCTTCCACCCCTTCCTCAACCAGGCCGCCGTCGACGGCACCACCGGCATGATGGACCTCTTCGCCGACTACTACGACGAGGCCCGCCGCCCCGTCGAACGCGCCGTCGACTGGCACGAGGACTTCGCCCGGATCCACCCGCACGCCATCTCGCTCTCCTGGCGCTTCCCCGGCACCGGCGGCCTCGACTACGTGCCGGCCGGCCAGGTCAACCGGGACTACTCCGCCAACCGGATCGACTGGGACGACTTCTACGAGCGCTACGACGGCCAGCGGTTCCTGCAGTCGCTGCGCCAGGACATGAAGCACCACTACGACTACGTCCTGATCGACAGCCGCACCGGCCTCACCGACACCGCCGACATCTGCACCGTCGAGATGCCCGACGACCTGGTCGTCTGCTTCACCCTCAGCGACCAGAGCATCGACGGCGCCGCCCGGATCGCGCACACCGTCGACGGCCGGTACGCCGACCGCGGGATCCGCATCCTGCCGGTGCCGATGCGCATCGACGAGAACGAGAAGGAGAAGGCCGACGCCGGCCGGGCGCACGCCCGGATCCGCTTCTCCGGCCTCCCCGTCGGCCTCGCCGAGCCCGAACTCGCCCAGTACTGGGCCTCCGTGGAGATCCCGTACCGGCCGTTCTACTCCTACGAGGAGATCCTCGCCCCGTTCGGCGACGCGCCGGGCCAGCCCGCCTCGCTGCTCTCCGCCTGCGAGCGGCTCACCGCCGTGCTCACCCGGGACCGGGTCACCGCGCTGCCGCCGATGGACGAGCTCGAACGGCTCCGCAACCTCGACTCGTTCATCCGGCGCAGGCCCACCGCCCCCGCCGACCTCTACCTCAGCTTCGTGCCCGAGGACCGCGTCTGGGCCGACTGGATCGCCTCCGTACTCTCCGACGCGGGCTTCCGGGTGGTCTCCCGCGACCTCGGCGTCGGCGCCGACCCGCGCTCCTCCACCGAACAGGGCATCGACGCCGCCTACCGCACCGTCGCGGTGCTCTCCTCCGCGTACCTCGTCTCGCCGCAGGCCCAGGCCCTGTGGGAACGCGCCGTCGGCGGGGACCCGGCCGGCACCCGCCGCCAGGTCATCCCCGTCCGCGTCGGCGACGTCCGGCTCACCGCGCCGTTCAACAACCGCAACCCCGTCGACCTGGTCGGCCGCGACGAGACACAGGCCGCCGTCACCCTGCTCCGCGCCCTCGGGCACACCGACCCCGCACCGGTCGAGCGCAGCCCCGGCAGCCCGCGCTTCCCCGGCACCCGGCCCACCTACTGGTCGGTGCCGCAGCGCAACCCGTCCTTCACCGGCCGCGCCAAGGTCCTGGACGACCTGCGCGAGCAGCTGGTCGGCGGCCCGACCGCGGTGCTGCCCACCCCGCAGACCCTGTACGGCCTCGGCGGCGTCGGCAAGACCCAGGTCGCCCTGGAGTACGCCCACCGCTTCATGTCCCACTACGACCTGGTCTGGTGGATCGACGCCGAGCAGGCCGAGTCCGTCGTCCTCTCGCTCGCCGAACTCGCCGACAGACTGGGCCTGCGCGTCGGCGAGAGCGTCAACGAGGCGGCCGAGTCCGCCCGCGAGGCGCTGCGCCGCGGCGCCCCCACCTCCCGCTGGCTGCTGATCTTCGACAACGCCGACGAGCCCTCCGAGGTCCGCCGGTACTTCCCCGGCGGCTCCGGCCACATCCTCATCACCTCGCGCAACCAGGGCTGGTCCGGCCAGGCCGGGGTGCTCGGCGTCGACGTCTTCACCCGCGGCGAGAGCATCGACCACCTGCGCCGCCGGGTCCGCGGGCTCACCCGCCAGGACGCCGACCGGGTCGCCGAGGCCGTCGGCGACCTGCCGCTCGCCGTCGAGGTCGCCGCCGCCTGGCTGGAGACCACCCGAACCCCGGTCGACACCTACGTCGCCCAGCTGCAGGCCGAGGCCACCAAGGCGCTCGCCGCCGGCGAGACGCCCGTCGACTACCCGACCCCGGTCGGCGCCACCTGGAACGTCTCCATCACCCGGCTGCGCGAGCAGTCCCCGGCCGCCGTCCGGCTGCTCCAGCTGTGCGCCTTCTTCGCCCCCGAGCCGATCTCGCTCACGCTCTTCTACAACGAGCAGATGACCCGGGCGCTCGCCCCCTACGACGACGAGCTGACCGACAGCTTCATGCTCGGCAAGGTGATCCAGGCGGTCAGCCGCTACGCGCTCGCCAAGACCGACGCCGCCAGCAACAGCTTCCAGGTGCACCGGCTCGTCCAGGCCGTCGTCCGCAGCGGCATGACGGAGGCCGAACGCCAGGACGCCATGCACGACGTGCACCGCATCCTGGTCAGCGCCCGGCCCTCGCTCGGCGACACCGACGACCCCGGCAACTGGCCGGCCTTCGAGAAGATCTGGCCGCACCTCACCCCCTCGCGCGCCCAGGACTGCGACGAGCGCGAGACCCGCGAACTGCTCATCGACCGCGTCCGCTACCTGTGGAAGCGCGTCGACCTCGACCGCGCGATGACCCTCGCCCGCACCCTCGACGCCACCTGGACGGCCCGCTACGCCACCGAGACCAGCAACGCCGAACGGCGCTTCCTGCGCCGCCAGATGCTCAGCCTCAACTTCCAGCTCGCCAACGTGCTGCGCTCGCAGGGCGCGTACAGCGAGGCGCTGGAGCTCGACCGCGCCACCCTCGCCGGACAGAAGGAACTCCTCGGCGACCACAACGCCTTCACCCTGATGACGGCCGGCTCGCTCGGCGCCGACCTGCGCAACCTCGGCCGGTTCCAGGAGGCGCTGATCCTGGACATCGACACCTACAACCAGTTCCGCGACCTGTTCGGCGACGACAACCCGCGCACCCTGTCGGTGGCCAACAACCTCGCCATCGACCACCGGCTGGTCGGCAACTCCCAGCTCGCCCGCGACCTCGACCAGGAGACCTTCGACCGGCGCGCCGCGGTGCTCGGCCCGCGCCACCCGTACACCCTCTCCAGCAAGTCCAACCTCGCCCGCGACCTGCGCGAGATGGGCGACTACAAGGGCTCCGTCGAACTGCTCCGCGAGGTCACCGAGGTCCTCGACGAGATCCTCCAGCCCGACGCACCGGAGAACCTCCGCAACGCCAAGTCGCTCGCCGTCTCGCTCCGCCGGGCCGGCGAGGGCCGCGAGGCCCGCCGCCTCACCGAGCAGACCTACGAGCGGTACGTCGACCGGTACGGCCCGGACAACGCGGACGCCCTCGCCTGCCGGCTCAACCTCGCCGCCGACCACAGCGCCGCCGGCGACAAGGAGACCGCCCGCGACATCGCCGCCGCCGCCTACGAGGGCTACCGGCGGCTGCACGGCGACCAGCACCCCTTCACCGCCGTCTGCCAGAACAACCTCGCCATCTACCTGCGCGGCAGCGGCGACGTCGCCGGGGCCATCCGGCACAACGAGGAGGCCGTCGCCGGACTCGCCCACTCGCTCGCCCCCGACCACCCGTACACCCTCAACGCCACCATCAACCTCGCCAACGCCTACGCCGACGACCACCAGCTCGGCCGGGCCGAGGAACTCGGCCGCTCCGCCTACGCGGGCCTGCACAACCGCTACGGCCCCGGCCACCCCGACGCCGTGGTCTGCTGGCTCAACCTCGCCATCACCCTGCGCGCCTCCGGGCGCCAGGAGGAGGCCGAGGCCCTGCGCCGGCAGTCGATCACCGCGCTGATCGAGCTCTTCGGGGACGACCACCCGACGATCGTCTCCGCGCGCGGCTGGCAGCGGATCAACCGCGACCTCGAACCGCAGCCGCTCTGACGGACCGGGCCGGCCGTCCCGTCGGCCGGCCCGGCCGGGGTGTAGCGTGCGGCGGGTGAACGAGCACCCGCCCCGGCCCGCCGTCCTGGTCACCCGCCGGCTCGCGCCCGGGGTGGTGGACCGCCTCGCCACCGCCTGCGAGCTGCGGCACCACGACAGCGAGGAGCCGCTGCCCCGTGCCGACCTGCTCGCCGCCGCGGCCGGCTGCACCGCGCTGCTCACCACCCTCGACGACGCCGTCGACACCGAACTCCTCGACGCGGCCGGCCCCGGCCTGCGGCTGGTGGCGAACCATGCGGTCGGCACCCACAACATCGACCACGCCGCCTGTGCGGCGCGCGGCGTCGCCGTCTCCCACACCCCCGGCGTGCTGACCGAGTCCACCGCCGACATGGCCTGGGCCCTGCTGCTCGCCGCCACCCGGCGGCTCGGCGAGGGCGAGCGGCTGCTGCGCTCCGGCCGGCCCTGGGCCTGGGCGCCGACCTTCCTGCTCGGCGTCGAGCTCTCCGGCACCCCGCTCGGCATCCTCGGCATGGGCCGGATCGGGCAGGCCGTCGCCCGCCGGGCCGCCGGCTTCGGCATGCCGGTCGGCTACCACAACCGCAACCGGCTCCCCGCCGACCTCGAACAGGGCGCCCGCCACCTGCCGCTCGACGACCTGCTGGCGAGCTCCCCCGTCCTGGTGGTGACCGCCCCGCTGTCCGCCGCCACCCGCCACCTGATCGACGCCGAGCGGATCGCACGGATGCCCGCCGGAGCCGTCCTGGTCAGCATGACCGCGGGCGTGGTCGACGAGGAGGCGGTGGCCGCCGCCCTCGCCTCCGGTCACCTGTTCGCCGCCGCCGTCGACAACTTCGAGCACGAGCCGGCCGTCCCCGCGGCGCTGCTCGCCCAGGAGCGCGCCGTGCTCGCCCCGCACCTCGGCAGCGCCACCGTCCGGACCCGCCGGGCCATGGGCGACCTGGCCGTGGACAACGTGCTCGCCGTGCTGGCCGGGGCGGAACCGCCGACCCGGGTCAGCCCGCCGCCGCCCACTGCAACGCCTCGGTCATGACCTTGAGCGCACCGAAGTGCGCCGCCCCCGGCTCCAGGTAGAGGTCGGCCCCCGGGATCTGGTCGGCCAGCCACCGCGAGTGGTCCACCGGCGAGAACTGGTCGTCCGCGCCGTGCCAGAGCCGGGTCGGCACCCGGATCGACGAGACCTCGAAGCCCCACGGGGTGGTGAACGCCAGCACGTCGTCGATCCAGCCGTCCGCACCGTGCCGGAACGCCTCCTGGTACGTGGCCAGCAGCATCCGCCGGATGCCCGCGTCGGAGACCAGCGCCCGGTCGGTCGGCGGCAGCTCCGGCACCAGATCGTTGATCAACGCGTGCGGGTCGTCCCGGATCAGCCCGGACCGGAAGCGGAAGGTGTCGGCGAAGTGCTCCTCGCCGCGCTCGACGTCCGTGTACTCCCGCACGTTGGACGCCGTCATCCCGCCGTACCAGTCCAGCCCCTCGGCGTGCCGCGGCGCCAGGCTCACCAGGGCCGCCACCCGGGCCACCCGATCCGGCAGCAGTGCCGCGCAGGCCAGCGCGTGCGGACCGCCGCCCGACCGGCCGAGCACCGCGAAGCCGTCCAGCCCCAGGGCGTCCGCGATCGCCACCACGTCCTCGGCCGCCGCGGCCACCAGCCGGCCCTGCCGCCGGGTGGATTCGCCGTAGCCGGGCCGGTCGAAGGAGATCAACCGCATCCCGAGCCGCGCCAGCACGCTGCTGCGCGGCACCGGCCCCACCCTGCTGCCGGGCGTGCCGTGCAGCAGGAACACCGGCTTCCCGTACGGATCACCGGTGGTCTCGACCGCCAGCCTCCGCCCCCCCGCGGCCTCGACCAGTCGTCGTACCACGCAGTTCCTCCAGGTCAGTTGGGCACGTCCAGGCTGCGCACCTCGCGGCGGGCCTGCCAGGTGGTGTGCTCCCGCGAGATGGCGTCCTCGGCGTCCCGGGCGAGCCGGGCCCAGGTCTCCTCGGCGTCCTCGGAGTCCGGCCGGAGCTGGTCCAGCTGGCGCTCCACCAGGACGAGTTCGGAGGCGGCCAGCGCATAGGCGGCCGCCTGAGGGCGGTACTGCCGCAGCTGGGCCCAGGCGGCCACCGAGGCGGCCACCGCGGAGACCGTGCCCAGCGCGTCGTAGCTGAACCAGCCGAGCGCCCGCAGCACCGCCAGCACCAGGCCGAGCAGCGGCAGGGCGATCCCCAGCCGTCCGGCCCGCCGGCCCGCGTTGGCGCACTGCCGCGCCTTGTTCTGGTACCAGGTGCGCTGGGCGTGCACCCGCTCGCGCAGGTAGATGTCCCGGCGCACGGTGAGCGGCTGCCCGCGCAGCTGCTCCATCCTCTCGGTGATCTGCGGATGCCGGGCCGGCCCCCGCCAGCCCTCCAGCTCCGCCCGGACCCGGGCCATCTGCGGGATCACCCGGTCGGTCTCGAACTCGCCGAGGATGCCGTCCAGCTGGATCGCGTACAGCCGTTCTGCGTCCGGCAGCTTCTTCGGCGGCGGGCGGTAGGAGTCGGCGCGGACGGCGTACTTCCAGGACAGCGTCTTCACCGACTCGGCGACCGCCCGGGCCTCGTACCAGAGGCCCTGCGGGTTCTGCACGCTGACCAGCGCGGCCATCAGCACGGTGCACAGGTACGCGACGGCGGCGACCCAGGCCCAGCCGGTGCCGTCGGCCGAGCCGGCCGCGGCGGCGCCGACCAGCAGCACCAGCTCCCACCGGGCGAGCAGGACGGCCCGCCGCTGCCCCTGCTGCGAGGAGGAGTCGGCGGCCCAGAAGAGCTCGGGCAGCAGGTCCTCCTCGCGCACCCAGCCGATCGAACGTGCCGGCCCAGTCGTCATGTCGGCCCCCCGCCGTCGCTCGAACCCCAGCAGCCCCCAGCAGCAGCTGTTCTGCCCCGCCCGCCGACGCGGTACGCCTGGGGAACGGCCAGTATGGGTGCGGACCGTCCCGGACGGACAGGCACAGTTCGGACAGAAGCCGTACCGGGACCGGCCCGGGCTCGCTCCCGTACCCGGCCCGGCGGGGGTCGACGGGACGTCACTGGGCGTTTCATCCATGAAAGCGCTGGTTGATGCGGTTTTTCGAGCCGTCCGGCCGGAGCCATTGGCGCGACTCCCGAGGCAGAAGTGACCGGCGTGGCACCTGCCCACGAAAGCCCGCCAGAGATGCGCACTGCGTCCTGTCTCATTCCAAAAGGCCGGCCTCGATGGCATCTGTCCGCGCAGATGCGAGGTCCATGGCCAAGGCGGTGATCCCGCAGTATGCCGTCATCATGACGGATCGTCGACCGTATCCGAGCGACCTGTCCGACGCCCGCTGGGCACTGATCGAGCCGACCCTGACCGCCTGGCGCCAGGCACGCACCGCACGAGCCCTTGCCTTCGGCCGGCCGCCCGAACACGACCTGCGCGACCTCCTCGACGCGATCCTCTACGTCGACCGCACCGGCATCCCCTGGCGCTACCTCCCGCACGACTACCCACCCTGGGAAACCGTCTACGCCTACTTCGCCCGATGGCAGAAGGAGAGGGTGTTCGAGCAGCTCAACGGCCTGTTACGCCGCCTCGTCCGCACCCGCGAGGGGCGCAATCCCGAGCCGACGGCCTGCATCATCGACTCGCAGAGCGTGAAGACCTCCACGAACGTCCCCGCCGCCACCCAGGGCGCCGATGTCGGGAAGCGGATCGTCGGAAGGAAACGCAACATCGTCACCGACACGATCGGCCTGCTGCTCGTGGTGCTGGTCACCGCCGCGAGCGTCCAGGACGGCACCGCCGGCCGACAACTGCTGACCGCGGTCGCAGCCGACCACCCGACCATCGGCAAGGCCTGGGCCGACATGGGCTACAAGAACGCCGTCGTCGAACACGCCGCCACCCTGGGCATCGACCTCGAGATCGTCCGCCGCGCCCCCGCCACTAGGGGGTTCGTCGTCCAGCCCCGCCGCTGGGTCGTCGAGCGCACTTTCGGCTGGCTGATGAACCACCGGCGCCTCGCCCGCGACTACGAAGCCCTCCCGGCCCGCTCCGAAGCCATGGTCCACGTCGCGATGATCGGCCTCATGACCCGCCGCCTCACCAGCGAATCCACCCCAACCTGGCGCGGAACCTGACCCCCGAAACCAGGGACGAAACGCCCAGTCAGAGGATGTTCGCGTCGCCGATGTGCAGGTTTGAGATGATTTGCCGCGCGCCTGAAGACTCCACTAATGAGCCTTTTGTCGGCAATGCCGCCGCCGCTCGAGTGCCGGTGCCGCTGCGGTTCGTCCCGTTTCAACCCGAAAGCTCCTGTCCGGTTCGAAGACCTCCCGAATAGTCGGCAATGGTTCACTCGGACGAGTGATGGTCGAACCTAACTCCCTTATGCAGCAGTGGAGTTATGACGATCCAGCCGCAGCGCAGAGCCTATCCGAGTGACCTGTCCGATGCCCGCTGGGCCCTGGTGGAGCCGGTGCTGACCGCCTGGCGGGCCGAACGCCAGAAGACCTCGCTGGGGCTCGGCGGCAAGATTGCCGATCTTCGCGAGGTCATGAACGCGATCCTGTACGTGAACCGCACCGGGATCGCCTGGCGCTACCTGCCGCACGACTTCCCGCCCCACACCACCGTGTTCTCGCACTTCAGCGCCTGGACCGCCGACGGCACGATCGAGAAGCTCGGCATCCGACTGCACCGCCTGGTCCGTGAGAAGGAAGGCCGGGACCCCGAACCGACCGCCTGCGTGATCGACGCCCAGAGCGTCAAGACCGCACCCAGCGTGCCGATCGAAACTCAGGGCATCGATGCCGGCAAGAGGATCGTCGGCCGCAAGCGCAGCATCGTCGTCGACACGCTCGGCCTGCTCCTGCTCGTCATGGTCACCGCCGCCGGCGTCTCGGACAACGACGCCGGCAAGCAGCTCCTGACCCAGCTCGCCGAGTCGCATCCCACGATCACCAAGGCCTGGGTCGACACCGGCTACAAGACCCAGGCGATCGAGCACGGAGCGAAACTCGGCATCGATGTCGACGTCGTCCCACGAAACGCCCAGGTCAAGGGCTTCTCGGTCGTGCCTCGAAGGTGGGTGGTCGAGCGAACCTTCGGCTGGATCATGATGCACCGCCGACTGGCCCGCGACTACGAGACCAAACCCGAGCACTCCGAGAGCATGATCCGCCTCGCGATGATCTCCAACCTCGCCAAGCGAGCAACGGGCGAAACCGTCATAACCTGGCACAATCCATGAACTATCCCGCAAACGAGCAGGACATCCTCTCAGAAGGCGTAGTAGATGCGCTCCCGGTTGTCCGCCATGACCTTGGCGTTCCACTCCGTCCCGCCGTCCACGTTGCCGGACCGGAAGAGCGGCGGGGTGATCCCCCGCTCGGTCAGCAGACCGACCGCCGACACCACCACGGCCTGCATCAGCGCGCTGGTCGCGATCGTGGAGACCGGACCGAAGGTGGTCTCCGCCCCCTCGCAGGACAGCTCCCCGTCGCCGACCGCGATCTTGTTGTCCAGCACCACGTCGCAGTTGTCCTTGAGGTACGTCCCGGACGGGTGGTTGGAGCCGACCGCGCCCGGATAGGCGAGCGAGGTCACGCCGACCACGTTCATCCCGCGCTCGCGGGCGTGCCGGGCCAGCTCGACCGGCATCACCTGGCGGCCGGAGAGCGAGATCACGAACAGCAGGTCCCCGGCGGCCGCCGGGGTGAGGTCCAGGGTCGCGGTGGCCAGCCCGGAGACCCGCTCCAGCGCACTGCCCAGCGGCGCCGGCATCACGTTCACCCCGGTCATCCCCGGCACGTTCAGCAGGTTGATCACCACCAGGCCGCCGGCCCGGTACACCACGTCCTGGGCGGCCAGCGAGGAGTGCCCGGCACCGAACGCGAAGATCCGGCGACCCTCCGCGACCGCGTCCGCCAGCAGCCCGGCCGCCGACGCGATCGAGGCCGCCTCCTCGCGGCGGACCCGCTCCAGATGGGCCACGGCGGCGTCGAAGTACTGCCCGACCAGGTCGGTCATCGAAATCTCCGAATCTGTGCGGGGCCCGGTGGTCCAGACCGCTCATGGAGGAAGATACGGCGAGCACGGTGCTGCCTGCGGCGGTCCGCTGTCAACAGCGATGAAAAGGGTCGGGCATGTACCACGACCGGCCCCTGTTGACACTGCGGTACGCCAGAATTGGCGGTGAGGACACCGAAGAACGGAGACCAGCGGCGATGTCTGGCCTGATCGACACCACGGAGATGTACCTCCGCACCATCCTCGAACTGGAGGAGGAGGGCATCACGCCGATGCGCGCCCGCATCGCGGAGCGCCTGGAGCAGAGCGGCCCCACGGTCAGCCAGACCGTCGGGAGGATGGAACGCGACGGCCTCCTGCGGGTCGCGGGCGACCGCCACCTGGAACTCACGGAGGAGGGCCGCCGGCTCGCCGTCCGCGTCATGCGCAAGCACCGGATCGCCGAGTGCCTGCTGGTCGACGTGATCGGCCTGGAGTGGGAGCAGGTCCACGAGGAGGCCTGTCGCTGGGAGCACGTGATGAGCGAGACGGTCGAGCGCAAGGTGCTCGCCATGCTCGGCCACCCCACCCAGTCCCCGTACGGCAACCCGATCCCCGGCCTGGACGAGCTCGGCGACACCAAGGCCGAGGGCGAGGGCTTCGACGCGGCCCTGCTCACCCTCGACTCGGTGGCCGGCAGCGGCAGCGCCAGCGTGGTCGTCCGCCGGATCGGCGAGCCGATCCAGACCGACGAGGAGCTGATGCGCACGCTGCGCCGTGCGGGTGTCCGCCCCGGCGCCACCGTCCAGGTCGCCCCGGCGGCCGGCGGCGTCCTGGTCGGCGCCGGCGAGGGAGCCGCGGAGCTCGGCAAGGACATCGCCGCCCACGTCTTCGTCGCCCAGGCCTAGGAGTCGTCTCCACGGGGCACTCGGGAGGTACCTCCAGGCGCCCCCACGGGGCCTCCGCACGCCTCCGGAGGCGCGCTCCCCGGCCCCGGGCCCGCGACCCGGTCGTGCTCCGCACGCCGGGCCGTTCTTCGGCGTGCCCGCGGTTCCTCACCGCACAGGGGCCCGGTGCTCCCCGGCACCGGGCCCCTGCTGCGCCCCTCCCGTCCCCCTCGGTCCCCTCCCTGCTCCCTCCCTGTCTCCCCTTCGACCGCGGTACCGGCCACCCCGAGCCGGGACGGTGCCGCAGTCCCCGATCCCCCCGTCCCCGCGTCCGGCTTCCCCGACCGAACGCCCCTCCCGGCCCCCCGGGTCCGTGCCCCCTCTCGTGCTGCCGCCGTACGTCCTCCCGCTGGAATTTCTCCCCTCGGCAGTTCCCGCCAATCCTTGAGAGTTGTCACCCGAACGAGCAGGCTTGCCGTTCTGACCAGCGGGTACACCCCTGCCTCAGGGCACAGACGCGTCAGGCGGGCCCCGCCCCCTGTGAGGGGCGGGGCCCGCCGGATGCGCGCGAGGGTGTCGCGCGGTTCCCGCCCTCACCCGATAGGAGCAGGGCGGCGATCGGCGGACGGGTGAATTCCCGTCAGGCCCGGTTCAGCGGACGGCCGCAGCGACCGGTCCGGGCTGCGCCGGGAGCGGCTGCAGCACCTCCCGTCCGCAGGCGTACGCGAGCGGGTTGATCAGCTCGGCGGCGTCCGGGAGCCAGCGGTTGATCGCGGACGGCGGGCGCGCCCACTGGGCGAAGCCGAAGGGGCCGATCCGGGACGGCGGCGCGACCACGTGGTCGCCCTCGCCGCGGGCCACCAGGTCCAGCCGACCGGGCGCCCAGCCCAGCTTGCGGAGCATCTCCGGCACCTTGGCCGCCACCCCGGGCAGCACCAGGAAGTGCAGCCGCCGGCCGACCCGCCCGGCCGCCGCCGGGACGGCCACCACCGGGCCCAGCTGGAGCCCCATCCGCTCCATCCGGGCCAGCGCCAGGCAGCCCGCCACCTCCGGCACGTCCAGCACGTCGAAGGAGCTGCCGGTCGGCAGCAGGACGGACGCCTCCGGGCGCTCCGTCCACCAGCGGCGCACGACGCCCGGGCCCGCGCTGGCCCGGCGCCGCCAGTCGTCCTCCGCCGGGTGCGCGCCGGGCAGCTCGCAGCGGAGGTCGCCGCACGAGCAGTGCGCCGGTCCGTCGCCGTCGATCAGCCACGTGCCGGGGACGACCTCCCAGTGGCGGTCCTCCGCGTAGCTGACGGCTTCGATGAGGAGCGGGGGCGGACCCTGCTCGCGGGCTCCTGGGCTGTTGTCCACGTGCTGCTCAACTACCGCGCGTGAAGGCGGTTACGGCCGGACGGCGGGTGGTCAGCAGGCCGCCGCGGATGTCACCCTCGACGGTGAGCCGGGCGCCGTGTCGACCGCCGTTCCGGGGGCGGTAACGGGCGCAATGGGGGCGCACAGGGGCATTCAGCAGGGCGCGTGGGGAGTGGATGCGTCACCCTGGGTATTCCGCTGGTGTCGCCGGGTTGCCGGCCGGGGGCAGGTCGTGCCCCCGCCGCCGGCGCACGCACCAGCAGCAGAATCGTCGCCCCGCGGTCAGGGCCGGGGGCGTTGGGGAGGCGAAGTCCATGGCCGCGAGACCACTCGTCGCACGAGAGCCCAACGAGCGCTTGCAGCAATTGATCCAGGAAGCGGGCTGCTCGAACGCGGGTCTGGCCCGCCGGGTCAACCTCTGCGGCGCGGAGCACGGCCTGGACCTGCGCTACGACAAGACCTCGGTGGCCCGGTGGCTCCGCGGACAGCAGCCGCGCGGCCAGGCCCCCGCAGTGATCGCCGAGGCGCTCGGCCGCAAGCTCGGCCGCGGCGTCACCGTGGACGAGATCGGCATGGCCGACGGCAAGGGCCTCAGCTCCGCCGTGGGCCTGCAGTTCGCGCCGAACCTGAACGCCGCGCTGGAGCAGGTCTGCGAGCTCTGGCGCAGCGACGTCGGCCGCCGGGACTTCCTGGCCGGCGCCGCGGTGGCCGCCTCCGCCCTGGTGGAGCCCAGCCGGGACTGGCTGATCACCCCGCCGGACCCGGTGGTCGCCCGGGCCGGCGCCACCCGGGTCGGCCCGACCGACGTGGCCGCCGTCCGGGCCACCACCCAGATGTTGGTCGAGCTGGACCACCGCTTCGGCAGCGGCCACGTCCGCCCGGTCGTGGTGCACTACCTCAACAGCGTGGTGTCCAACCTGCTCTCCGGCGGCTACCGGGACGAGACGGGGCGTCAGCTCTTCGCCGCGGTCGCCCGGCTGACCGAGCTGGCCGGCTACATGGCGGTCGACACCGGCCAGCCGGGGCTGGCCCAGCGCTACTACATCCAGGCGCTGCGGCTCGCCCAGGCGGCCGACGACCGCGGTTACGGCGGCTACGTGCTGGCCGCCTCGATGAGCCACCTGGCGGCCACCCTCGGCAACCCGCGGGAGATCGCCCAGCTGGCCCGGGCCGCCCAGGAGGGCGCCCGCGCGGTCGCCACCCCGACCGCGATGGCGATGTTCTACGCCGCCGAGGCCCGCGGCCACGCGCTGCTCGGCGACGCCCGGGCCTGCGAGGCGGTGGCGGCCAAGGCACAGGAGGCGATGACGCACCGCAACCCGGCGGACGACCCGGACTGGATCGTCCACTTCGACGAGGCCTACCTCGCCGACGAGCTCGCGCACTGCCACCGGGACCTCGAACAGGGCGCGAAGGCGGAGGCGTACGCCCGGACCGCGCTGGAACTGCACCCCGTGAGCCGGGTGCGCCGGCGCGCGGTGGACCTCGTCCTGCTGGCGACGGCGCAATTGCAGCAGCGCGAGGTGGAGCGGGCCTGCGAGACGGGCACGCAGGCCGTGCGGCTGCTGAGCGGTCTGCGTTCGAACCGCGGGGTGGAGTACCTGCACGACTTCCGCAGCAGGCTGGAGCCGTACCGGGAGCACCGGGTCGTCCGGGAGTTCCAGGCGAGGCTCGCGGGGGAGGCGGCATAGGGGTCGTCCGGGCGGTGGACCGCCCCGCTTCGTGAGGAGCAGGTGAGGAACGCCCTCCCTGCGTAGTCACCCGTGCAGGTGACCGGGTAGCGTGGGCGTGCTATGCAGCGTTACCCAGGTCGTCGAGCAGTTGTGGTCCGCCGTCAGCGAGCGCGCGGCACAGGTGAGGAATCGCGTTGAGCCAGCGCCGCTTCTCCCACTCCCATTCCTCCAGCGACTTCAATCTGGACGATCTGTTCAGGCCGGAGTCCGGAGGGGAGCAGGGTCAGCCGGGCGTGCCCGCACAACAGGCGCCGCCCGTCCAGCAGCCGGTGCCGCAGGCCGCGCCGCCGGCGCCGGGCCAGGGCGGCCCCGAGTACTGGGGTCCGCCGCCCGGCGTCGGCCAGCCCGCCGCCCCGGTCGAGCACGCCCCGGAGACGCAGTACCTGCCGCCGTACCCGACGGCAGACCCGTCGGTCGGCGGTGCGCCGCAGACACCGGGTCAGGCGATGCCGGGTCAGCCCGGCTACGGCGGGCAGTCCTACGGCGGCCAGCAGGCCTTCGGCGGGCAGCAGCAGTCGTACGGCGGCCAGCAGGCCTTCGGCGGCGGCTTCCCGGCGGAGGCGCCGCAGGCCGTGCCGCAGCCCGGCTACGGCGGTCAGCAGACCTTCGGCGGCCAGTCCTTCGCGGCGGCCCCGGCCGCGCCGCCGGCCGCCCCCGGCTACGGGGACCAGGGCGGCCGGGCGGGCTCCGGCTCCAACCGGCCGTCCAACAAGATCGTCATCGGCGGTGTGATCGCCGGCTGCGCGGCGGCGGGCATCCTGGTCGCCGTGCTGATGAGCGGCGGCGACAACAAGCCGTCCGGCACCGGGTCGACCCCGGTGGCGAAGGCGTCCAGCGGTGCTCCGGCCACCACCGGCACCGGCGGGATGACCCCGGAGGCCAAGACACAGGCGAAGGCCCTCTCCGACCTGCTGGGCACCGCCAGCGCCAGTCGGCAGGCCGTGGTCGGCGCGGTGGCGGCGGTCGGCAAGTGCGAGAAGCTGCCGGAGTCGCAGACGGCGCTGACCGACGCGGCCGCCCAGCGGCAGGGCCTGGTGACCAAGCTCGACGCGCTGAAGGTGGACAAGCTCACCGGTGGCGCGGAGCTGACCTCCCAGCTGGAGCGGGCCTGGCAGGCCTCCGCCACCGCGGACACCGAGTACGCGGCCTGGGCGGGCGACGCCGCGGCCGGCTGCGACCCGGCGGCGATCAAGAACAACCCGCACCTGAAGTCGGCCAACGAGGCCAGCGGCACCGCGACCGGGGCGAAGGAGAAGGCGTCCTCGCTGTGGAACGCGATCGCGGGCCAGGCCGGCCTCCCGAACAAGGACAAGACGGAGCTCTGAGCTCCGGGGCCCCGCGGGCCCACGGAACGCCGAGGGGCGGACGGGAGTGATCCCGTCCGCCCCTCGTGTCCGCCCGGGTGCCGGCCGCCGTCAGGACGGGGCCTTGCCCCCGGCGAGCACCCAGCGGACGTCGACGAAACCCTTGTGCTGCTCGACCAGGCGGCCGCCCTGCACGTGCTGGAAGGTGACCGCGGTGTTCACCAGCCGCGGCGAGTCCGCGCTGGCGAGCATGTTGGTCATGCCCCAGCTGAGCGGCGGGGTGGCGCCGTTGGTCTCGATCGGGTCGCCGCTGTCGAGCACGGCGCGCAGGGTCTTGGCGGTGAGCGGCTTGCCGGCGTCCACCCGGGTCGCCGCGGCCCGCAGCACCTCGTAGGCGACCCAGGTGGTCTGCACGCCCGGGTCCGCGACGTCGATCGGGGTGTCGCCGCTGCCGTAGCTGCGGACGGTGCCGCGCAGCGCGTCCCAGACGGGCGAGGACTCGGGCGGGAACCACCCGGTGGCGTAGGCGCCGCCGAGCGGGCCGCCGTCACCGCCGGTGGAGTCCACCACGGACTGCTGGAAGCTGCCGATCACCGAGGCCAGTGCGGTGTGCTTGGGACCGAGCCGGCGGAACGGGTCGAGCAGGTTGGAGGTCGGCTCGGCGCCGAGCGCGACCGTGACGCAGTTGCCGTTCCGGTCGTCGCCGATGGCCTTCTGGGCGATCGGCGTGTAGTCGTTGGACCGCTCCGGCGCCTTGACGTCGGTCAGCCGGATCCCGGCCGGGCGCAGCGCGGCGTCCAGGTAGCCGACCAGGGTGTCGCCGGCCCGGGTGTCCGGGCGGATCAGCGCGACCGACTTGCAGCCCGCCTCGACCAGCTGGCGGCCGCTGCCGGCGATCAGCGCGGGGGTGCCGCCGGCCACCGGGTAGGACAGCGGGCTGCTGAACTCCGGCGTCGACAGGCCGTAGCCGCCCAGGTAGGGGATGCCGGCCTGCTCCAGCGTGGAGACGAAGCTGCTGCCGTACTGGCTGTAGGAGCCGACCACCGCGACGGCCTTCGCGTCGATCGCCTGCCGGGCGCAGGCGGTGACCCCGTCGGCGGTGTTGTGCTCGTTGCAGGTCAGCACGCGCAGCTTCCGGCCGTGCAGGCCGCCCTTGGCGTTGATCTCCCGGCCGACCGCCTCGGCGAGCGCGGTCATGCCCGGCCGGTCGGCGGAGCCGGTGCCGGAGGGCGCCCAGGTCATCACGGTCAGGTCGCTGGAGGCGGAGGCGGCGTCGGCCGGCCCGCCGCAGGCGGAGGTGGCCAAGACCGCCGGGACGAGGGCCGCTGCCGCGGCCAGGACGCCCGCTCTGCGGCGGCACCACCCCGGGCCGGTGCTCTGCCGGCCGGCGGGCCGATGGTCGTCGGGCGATCCGTTCCGCCTCATGTGACTCTCCCCTCCCGGGTACACACCCACGGCCGCTCTGTGATTCGGCCGAAATCAAGCCTTGACCTGGCCGGGCACGCAGAGAGGGACGAAAAGCGAACGTGGGGCCAACGGGGGCGGAACTCCGGGGGGTGACGCGTGTAGACCCGCGGTCGGCGGCGGCGCGTACGATCGAGGCACGATGTCCGACTCCACAGATTCTTCGTATCGGTCCGCCAACACCTCTTCTCGCGGCGGGCGCCGCTCCAGCACGATGGGCCGCATGCCGCTCAACGATCTGCCCTGGTGGCGCTGGCGGGCCCGGATCCGCTCGGCGCTCCACATGCTCTCCGACCCGTCCTTCCAGCAGCACACCTGGCTGGCCGGCCGGGACGGCTACGGTGACGTCACCGACGCCGTCTACCGCCTGGTCGAGGACAGCTGGCTGGACCGCTGGTCCGCCGAGAAGTACATCGGCACCGTCGTCCGGGACGCCGCCGAGGCCGTCGCCCTGGACGCCGCGGTGCTGCGGGTCCTGCGGGTGCTGCACCAGGTCGGTGCCGACGCCCCCGCCGCCGCCTACCTCGGGCACCAGCTGTGGCCCGAGGCGGTCACGGCCGCCCGGGAGGCCCACGTCCTGTTCGCGGTCAACGACGGCGAGGACCCGGACGTCCCGCCGCGCAGCCTGGAGGTGCTGCGGATCATGACGCAGGCGGCCTGACCCGGCGGCCCGGCGCGCGGCGCGTCCCGCAGTCCGGTCACCGGCGCGCCGGGCGTCCGGAATGTGACACGCTTGGCCGTCCGTCGTGAGCGAGTGGAGGAACCCGCACGTGGAAGAGCAGAAGGCCGGCGCCCAGTACGTCCTCACGCTGTCCTGCCCGGACAAGCAGGGCATCGTGCACGCGGTCTCCAGCTACCTCTTCATGACCGGGTGCAACATCATCGACAGTCAGCAGTTCGGCGACGCCGACAGCGGGCTGTTCTTCATGCGGGTGCACTTCTCCGCCGCCGGGCAGGTCACCGCGGAGAAGCTGCGGGCCAGCTTCGCCGCCGTCGGGGCCTCCTTCCACATGGACTGGCACATCCACTCGACCACCGAGCGGATGCGTGTCGTGCTCATGGTGTCGAAGTTCGGCCACTGCCTGAACGACCTGCTCTTCCGCACCCGGATCGGCGCCCTGCCGGTGGAGATCGCCGCGGTGGTCTCCAACCACACGGACTTCCGCGAGCTCACCGAGTCCTACGGGATCCCGTTCCACCACGTCCCGGTCACCCGCGAGAACAAGGACGAGGCCGAGCGCCGGCTGCTCGACCTGGTCGCCGAGGAGGACGTCGACCTGGTGGTGCTCGCCCGCTACATGCAGGTGCTCTCGGACGACCTCTGCAAGGAGCTCTCCGGCCGGGTGATCAACATCCACCACTCCTTCCTGCCGAGCTTCAAGGGCGCCAAGCCCTACCACCAGGCGCACACCCGCGGGGTGAAGCTGATCGGCGCCACCGCGCACTACGTCACCGCCGACCTCGACGAGGGCCCGATCATCGAGCAGGAGGTGGCCCGGGTGACCCACGACGTGACCCCCGAGCAGCTGGTCGCGATCGGCCGGGACGTCGAGTGCCAGGCACTCGCCCGGGCGGTCAAGTGGCACAGCGAGCGGCGGGTGCTGCTCAACGGCAGCCGCACGGTCGTCTTCGCCTGATCCCGCCCCGCCCCCGGCCCGGCCCCGTCCCCGGGCGCCTTACGGCCCGAAGGACGGCCCCGGCGCCCGTCAGGGCCGGGAGAGCAGCGGCAGCGCGTGCAGCACCTGCCGGATCGCGTCCCGGTCGCCCTCCCGGCCGACCGGGATGAGGTCCGGGTCGCGGTGTGCGGCTGCGAGGTAGCAGAACTCCAGCCCGTCCAGGGCCATCTCCGCCACCGGTTCGGCGGGTCCGCCCGGCCCGTCCAGCGGGATCAGCCACTCGCCCGCCGCCGGGCCGTCGATCACCAGCCGCAGCGACCGTCCCGGCACGCCCGCCGGGACGGGCTGCGCCCGGCGGGCGGCGAACAGCCGGGGGAGTATCCGCGCCCCGAGGTCGATCAGCCGGTGCAGGTGCGCCGGTGCGGGCGGCGGGTAGGGGTAGTCCACCGCGCGGGCGATGTCGTCGCCGTGGATCCAGCACTCGAAGGCGCGGTCCAGGAAGGCGTCGCGCAGCGGCAGCACGGCGAAGCCGTAGTCCACCGGGGCGCCGCCGTCGCCGCCCGCCGAGGCGGCCCGCAGCAGCGCGCGGCTCTGCCGCCGCCAGCGCCGGCGCACCTGCTCCGGGTCGTCCCCGCCGGCGGCGGTGATCAGCGCCAGGGTGCGGTCGAGGACGTCGGCGGGGCCGCCCTGCTCCGGCACCCGCGGTGCCGGCGGACGGCGGCCGACCACCGGCGGGCGGGCGCCGCCGAGCGGGTCGGGCAGGCCCACCGTGCGGGCGAGGTAGCCGTCGACCGCCGTCAGGTGGCAGACCACCTCGGCCGGCCGCCAGCGCTGCACCCCGCCGTGCCAGGGCAGTTCGGCGACCTCCTGCCACTCGGCCGGGCCGAGGTCGCGCAGCAGGGCGTCGAGCTTGGCGCTCTCCGCGGCGTACGGGCCGGCCCAGGCCGGTATCGGCTGCTCGGCGGGGCGCCGGCCCAGGCACCAGTCGAGCACCTGGCGGCGGAGCGTCGCGGAGAGATCGAGCGGTTCGTCGGGGGTGAGTTCGGCGGCGGCGGCGCCGAGCCGGCCCGCCTCCTCGGCGCACTCCGGGCAGTCGGCGAGGTGCCGGGCGACCTCCGCGGCCTCCTCGCGCGGGCAGGCGCCGAGCGCCCACGCCCCCAGCAGGGAGCGCAGCGTCTCGTGCCGCCCGGGCGCCGTCACGGACCCGGCCGTCCCGCCGCCGGGACGGGTTCAGGGCGGGTGCCGCCGCCCGCCGTCCCCCGGGCGCCCGAACGGAGGTCGTCACAGGTGTCGTCGCCGTCGCGGCCGGCGGCCAGCTCGCCGGCCACCAGCTGCAGGCCGAGCCGCATCCGGTGCTTGGCGGCGCTCTCGCCGATTCCGAGCCGGCGGGCGGTGTCCCGGTAGGTGCGGCCGTCGTGGTGGCCGGGGGCGATGGCCTCGCGCAGCGGGTCGGGCAGCGAGGCGACGGCGTGGTGGGCGCTGGCGGCGGCGGACCGGGCGGCGATCCGGCGCTCGTCGGTGCAGTCCTCGCGCAGCCGCTCCACCGCCTGCCGGTGGGTGAGCCGGCCCAGCCAGGACCGCAGGGTGCCCTGCCCGGGGTGCCAGTGGCCCGGGTCCGTCCAGACCCGGGCGAAGACGTCGCGGGTGAGCTGCTCGGCGGCGTCCTGGTCGTCGAGCACGCGCAGCGCGAGGCCGTGCACCAGCGGCGCGAACCGGTCGTAGAGCTCGCCGAGCGCCGTCTCCTCGCCGCGGACGAGGCGGAGCGCGAGGCGTTCGTCGGAACTGCTCATGCCGCGCTCCCCGCTCACGAGGGTGTCCCTCCCCGCTCTCCCCGGCGTGTCGCCGGGCCTGGCCGCACCGTGTCCGCCCCGGCACGCCGGGCGACGGGCCATGCCTGCGACCACGGTATCCAAGACCGCGGACCCGCCGGGTGAAATGCGGAAATGAGGGGGCGGGAACTTTCACCCCGTCAGATCCTGCCGGTACCCCGGCGGGGACGGCGGGTTCGGACACATGTGGGAAGGGTGGTTCGCTCGTGGCGGGCGCCCCGGACGGCCGCTCTGGCGGTACCGTCGTTGTGCTCGTGCACAGCCCCCGGCCCGGCCTGACGATCGTCGGTGCGACCCTCGTCAGGGTGAGCGGGACAGTATGCACCGAGCTGTCCCCCGATCGCTGGAATATGCCCGAAGCGCTTGCTGCGACCATCCGGTCGAATCATCCTGAGGCGTATTCGTGTCGAAGCCATGGGTAATCCGACCAGGCAGACCGGCCGAGCGCGGCCGGCCGACCGGTGTGATGAAGGCGCTGCCGCCCGGGCCGGGCGGCAGGGTGTGGGTGGCCGATTACCGAGTGCGGGTGGTGGAGCGGTGCAGGTACTTCAGGTGCAGCTGGCGGTCCAGGCGGACCCGGCGGAGGTCGGCAGGGCGCGCCGGTGGGTACGGACCAGGCTTCAGGGGCACGGGCTCGACCCCGATGCGCCGGTCGCCGAGACCCTGGTGCTGGTCGTCTCCGAACTGGTCACCAACGCCGTGGTGCACACCGGCTGTCCGGCCGTGCTGAGGCTGACCATGCCGGTCGCCGACGCCGCGTCGCCTGACGTCGCCTCATCGCCGGTGCGGGTCGAGGTCGCCGACGCCAGCCGCACCGCACCCGCCCCGCGGCACGCCGGCCGGGACGCCACCAACGGTCGCGGCCTGGAGCTCGTCGAACTGCTCTGCGTGCGCTGGGGCTGGTACCCGGAGGGCTCCGGCAAGCGGGTCTGGTGCGAGATCGACCCGGCCGTCGAGGCGCCCGTCCCGGCCGCGGTGCCCGCCCTCGACGAACTCGCCTGGCAGCTCTGACCGCTTCCCGTCGCAGGGTGCCGCGGGGTACCGCCACCACCGGTGCGCCCGGGGCGCACGGGTCGTCCGCACCGGCCCGGCCGTGCTCCGCATTCCGGCCGATGCGCCGCAACCTCGCCGAATTTACGACAAGCCATTGACGTGACGTATCCGACTGATCACGCTTGGGTGCAGCTCCGTCGCGAGGGGACGCCGAGGGAAGCCCGGGTGGTGCCAGCACATCAGGGGGACAGGCTGCCGACCGCCCGCAGGCCTCCTCGGCGAGTGCGGAGCGAAGGCGCGCGGGTTCAGGGCTCGCGCGTCCGCTCGGACGGTGTCCCGGCGTGCCGTGCTCGGGGCGTGCGCGGCGGGGCACCGTCCGGCGAGCGGTGCGGCACCGGCTCGGTGGTGCGGAAGGTCCGCCGGTAGGCGCTCGGTGCGACGTCCAGCCGGCCGCGCAGGTGCAGCCGCATCGAGGCCGCGGTGCCGAACCCGGCCCGCCGGGCCACCCGGTCCACCGACAGGTCGGTCTCCTCCAGCAGCCGCCGGGCGAGTTCGGTGCGCTGCAGCGCCAGCCACTCGCCCGGGCTGCTCCCGGTCTCGTCGCGGAACCGCCGGGTGAAGGTCCGCACGCTCATGCCCGCCCGGGCGGCCAGGTCGCCGAGCGGCAGCGGCCGGTCCAGGTGCTCCAGCGCCCAGGCCCGGACGGCGGCCGTGCCGGAGCCGCCCTGCAGCGGGTCGGGCCCGGGCACGGCGACGTACTGCTTCTGTCCGCCCTCCCGCCACGGCGGCACCAGGCAGGCCCGGGCCACCGCGTTGGCGACGGCGCTGCCGTGGTCGCGGCGCACCAGGTGCAGGCAGACGTCCACGCCCGCGGCGACCCCGCCCGAGGTGAGCACGTCGCCGTCGTCGGTGAACAGCACGTCCGGATCCAGCCGCACCTGCGGGAACATCCGGGCGAAGCGCTCGGTGTACGCCCAGTGCGTGGTCGCCGGGCGGCCGTCGAGCAGGCCCGCCGCGGCCAGCACGAAGGCGCCGGTGCAGATCGACACCAGCCGGGCGCCGGGGCGGACCGTCGCCAGGGCGGCGGCGATCCGCGGGTCGAGGACCCCGTCCACCACGTCGCCGGGGCCGTCCTGCTGCGCGGGGACGATCACGGTGTCGGCCTCGGCGAGGAGTTCGGGGCCGTGGTCGACCGAGATCCGGAAGTCCGTGCTGGTGGCGACCGGCCCGCCGTCCACCGTGCAGGTGGCCACCCGGTACAGCGGTACGCCGTCCGGGCCCTTGGCCGACTCGAAGATCCTTGCCGGGATGGCCAGTTCGAAGGCGATCACCCGGTCCAGTGCCAGCACCGCGACCCGGTGCTGCCGCGCGGCCCCTGTCATCCTGGTCTCCCTTCGCGCGGGGCGGTGCCACATTGTGACCCGGAAACCACTGGCCCGCGGAAGTGGTCTGGACCAAAACTGCTGCTGTGCCCGAACTGAGACCCGCGCCCGCCCCGGCCGTCACCGTCCCCGCCGCCGACGCCGGACCGGCCATCTGGACCCGCAACTTCCGGCTCTACTTCACCGCCCGCAGCTCCGGTCTGCTCAGCGACGCGATGCTCCCGGTCGCCGTCGCGGCCGGCCTGATCGGCGCCGGCCACCCGCTCGGCAGCGTCGGCTACGCCATGGCCTTCCTGATGGCGCCCTTCGCCGGCCTGGTGCTGGTCGGCGGGGTGCTCGCCGACCGCTTCACCGCCCGCCGGCTGATGATCGCCGCCGACCTGCTCAACCTGGCCACCCGGGTGCTGCTGGCCTGGCTGTTCTTCACCGGCGTCGACCGGCTCTGGCAGCTGTACGCCCTGCTCGCCGTGGCCGGCACCGCCGCCGCGATGTTCCAGCCCGGCGCCGCCTCCACCGTCCCGCTGACCGCCCGTGACGTGCACGGCGCCAACGGGGTGCTGCGCACCTCCGAGGCGCTCACCGTCCTGCTCGGCCCGGCGCTGGCCGGCCTGCTGGCGGGCGCCGCCGCCACCGGCTGGGTGATGGTGGTCGCCGCCTGCGCCTACGCCCTGAGCGCCGGCTGCCTGCTCGCGCTGCGGCTCGGGCCGGCCCCGGCGCCGCCGCCCGGCGACAGCCTCTGGCGGAACCTGGTCGAGGGCTGGCACGAGTTCCGCGCCCGCAGCTGGATGTGGGGCGTCATCGTGATCTGGTTCTTCCACAGCGCGATCTGCTTCGGCCCGCTGCAGCCGATCGCCGCCGGCCTGATCGTCCCCGCGCACGGCTCCACGGCGTACGGCGTGCTGAACGCCGTCTTCGGGGCCGGCACCGTGCTCGGCGGGCTGCTCGCCATCCGCGTCCGGCCGCAGCACCCGCTGCGCGGCGGGGCGCTGGCGATGCTGGCCTTCCCGCTCACCCCGCTCGGCATCGCCCTCGGGCTTCCCGTGCCGGCGCTCGCGGTGTGCTTCCTGGTCACCGGCGTCGGCGCCACCTTCTGGAGCGTCATGTGGGCCACCAGCGTGCAGACCCAGGTGCCGGCCGAGGTGCTCAACCGGATCCACGCCTACGAGGTCGCCGGGTCGGTCTGCATGGCACCGGTCGGCTCCGCGCTGGCCGGCCCCGCCTCCGCGGCCTTCGGTCCGCGGGCGGTGCTGTTCACCGGGGCGGTGGTCGCGGTGCTGGTGGTCGCCACGCTGCTGCTCGTCCGGCCGATCCGGAACCTGCGGCGGGTGGCCGACCACTGAGCCGGTGCGCGGCGCGGCCGGGCCGTTTGGCCCGATCCTGACGAAAGCTGGCAGTCAGGCCACTCGTTCCCGGCCGTGCCGCTCGGGACACTCGTCCGGTGACCGATCTGAGCACCCGCAGACCCGCCGCCCCCGCCGGCACCCGCCCGCCCCGCCTGCACTACGCCTGGGTGGTGGCCGGCGTCGCCCTGGTCGTCCTGCTCGGCTCGGCCGGGTTCCGCTCCGCGCCCGGCCTGATGATGGACGCCCTGAACGCCGAGTTCGGCTGGTCGCACGCCACCGTCGGCAGCGCCGTCTCGGTCAACCTCACCCTGTACGGCCTCACCGCGCCGTTCGCCGCCGCGCTGATGGACCGCTTCGGCATCCGCCTGATCGTGGTCAGCGCCCTGCTGACCATCGCCACCGGCGCCGGCCTCACCGTCCTGATGACGGAGAGCTGGCAGCTGATCCTCTGCTGGGGCGTGCTGGTCGGCCTCGGCAGCGGATCGATGGCCGGCGCCTTCGCCACCACCGTCACCGGCCGCTGGTTCCAGGCCCGGCAGGGCCTGGTCACCGGCGTGCTGACCGCCGCCGGGGCGGCCGGCAACCTGGTCTTCATGCCGGTGCTCGCCGCGCTGGTCGAGCACCACGGCTGGCGCACCGCGGTGGTCGTGGTCTCGCTGGCGGCCACCGCCGTCGCCGTGCCCGTGCTGCTGCTGATGCGCGAGCGCCCCGCCGACGTCGGCCTGCTCCCGTACGGCGCCACCGAGCAGCCGCCCGCGCCGGTCACGGACGGCAGCGCACTGGCCCGCTCGCTGCGGGTGCTGCGGGAGGCCGCCCGGTCGAGGGCCTTCTGGCTGCTGGCCGGCTCCTTCGCGATCTGCGGCGCGACCACCGCCGGCCTGGTCGGCACCCACTTCATCCCGGCCGCGCACGACCACGGCATGCCGGTCACCACCGGCGCGAGCCTGCTCGCCCTGATCGGCGTCTTCGACGTGGCCGGCACCGTCGCCAGCGGCTGGTTCACCGACCGCTTCGACTCCCGGCGGCTGCTCGTCGTCTACTACGGCCTGCGCGGGCTCTCCCTGCTCTTCCTGCCGCAGCTGTTCGGCCACTCGCTGCAGCCGCCGATCCTCGCCTTCGTGATCTTCTACGGGCTCGACTGGGTCGCCACCGTGCCGCCCACCGTGGCGCTCTGCCGCCGCCACTTCGGGGCCGACGCGCCGATCGTCTTCGGCTGGGTGCTCGCCGCCCACCAGATCGGCGCCGCGGTGGTCGCAGGGCTGGCCGGCGTCGTCCGCGACCGCTTCGGCGACTACGACCTCGCCTGGTACGCGGCCGGCGGGCTGTGCGCCGTCGCCGTGGTGCTCTGCCTGGCGCTGCGCGGCGGCGGCGCCCGGGCGGGCGGGGCCCCGGCGGCCGCGACCGCCTGAGGGCGCGGCCGACCGTCGTGAGGAGCGGACCGTCGTAAGGAGTGGATAGCATCTGCGGCTATGACACTGCGCTTCACGCAGGACCCCGTCCTGACCCCCGGCCTGCGCGAGGAGCTCGTGGCGCTGTGGACGGACGTCAGCAACGCCGGCGGCGCGGTCGGCTTCGTCCCCCCGGTCACCGCCGACCGGGTGCGCCCCGCCGCGGAGGAACAGTTCGCCGGTCTCCGCCCCGGCGGCCCCGACCGGCTGCTGATCGGCCGCGAGCGGGCGACCGGCCGGCTCGCCGCCGCGCTCTTCCTCACCTCCATGCGCTTCGACCTCATGGAGCACTGGCGGATGCTCAAGCGGGTCATGGTCCACCCCGAGCTGCAGGGCCGCGGCTACGGCGCCGACCTCCTCGCCGAGGCCGAGCGCACCGCCCGTGAGCAGGGCCTCGCGGGCCTGCGGCTCACCCTGCGGGGCGGCCTCGGCCTGGAGGCCTTCTACGGCCGCTGCGGCTACCGGGAGGTCGGCCGGGTGCCCGGCGCGATCCGGGTCGGGCCCGGCGACGACCGCGACGACGTCACCATGTGGCTGGACCTCCGCGCCGACATCGGCTGACCCCGTGCGGGCACCGCCGTTCGGCATGCTTCACTGGGAGACCGGCCCCGGCGAAGGCCCGCCCCAGGCGGCCCGGCCGGAGCCACCCGTCGTACCCCAGCCGTGAAGGACGCCACCCGTGAGCAGCCGCAAGTCGCACGCCACGCTCCGCTACACCTCCCTGCGGGCGAGTATCTTCCTCGGCTGCCTGCTGGTGGCCGTGCTGCTCGGCCGCTTCGGCGTCATCCCGGTGGCCGGCAGCAGCGGTGTCGTCTTCCTCATCCTGCTCGCGCTCCTGGTGTCCGCCCCGATCAGCTACGTCGTGCTCAGCAAGCAGCGCGACGCGATGTCCGAGCAGATCGTCGACAAGGTCGGCGGCGTGCGCTCCCGCACCGCGCAGCGGATCGCCGACCGGAACGCCGAGGAGGACGCGGCCGACGACGCGGCCCGCGCCGCCGCCGTGCAGGACTGACCTTGGCCGACCCCGCGCCGCCGCGCCGCCCCACCGGGCGCGACGTGGCCCGGCTGGCCGGCGTCTCGCAGGCCACCGTCTCGCTGGTCTTCTCCGGTGCCGGCGGCCACCGCGTCTCCGACGCCACCCGAGGGCGCGTCCGCGAGGCCGCCCGCGCCCTCGGCTACCAGCCGCAGGCCGCCGGCCGCCAACTGCGGCTCGGCCGCAGCGGCATGGTGATGCTCGCCGTGCCCAACCTGCTCGGCCCCTTCTTCGGCCGGGTGCTCTCCGGGGTTCACGAGGAGGCCCACCGGCGCGGCCTCGCCGTGGTCGTCTCCTCCGGCTGGGACGGTGCGACCCTCGCGGAGGCCGCCACCGCCGGCCGCTTCGACGGCCTGCTGATCTGCTCGCCGGACGACAGCCAGCTCGGTGAACTCCCCGCCGACACCCCCGCGGTCTTCCTCGACGCCGACCCGGCCCGCAGCCCCGGCCGCCCGACCGTCGAGCTCGACGTCGCGGCCGGCATGCGGGCCGCCGTGGAACACCTCGCCGCCCGCGGCCACCGCCGGATCGGCCACCTGCGCTCCACGCTGTCCGCGCACACCTTCCGCACCCGCCAGGCCGGCTTCGAGGCCGCCACCGCGGACCTGGAGGTCGTCGAGGCCGGGGTCAGCCTGAACGAGGGCGCCGAGGCCGCCCGGGCGGTCGCCCGGACCCTGTTGCAGCGGCCCGACCGGCCGGCCGCGGTGATCTGCGACGACGACGTGGTCGCCTCCGGCCTCTACCAGGCCGCCGCCGAACTCGGCCTGCGGATCCCCGGGGACGTCTCGGTGGTCGGCATCGACAACATCCCGGTCGCCGGTCTGCTCGTGCCGCCGCTCACCACCGTGGACCTTCCGGGCGAGGAGCTCGGCCGCACCGGCGTCACCGCCCTCGCCGCCCTCCTCGCGGGCGAGCCGGTCGCGCCCGTCCCGCCGCTCCCCACCACGCTGGTCGTCCGCGCCTCCACCCGCCCGGCCTGACCGCCGCCGTGCCCGGTGCACCGCACCGGGCACGGTCCCGGGTGAGTGTCCGTCAGGCCGCTAGGACCGTAAGGGCCGGGGCGTCGGCGGCCGCGGGACGGAACCATCCGCGGCAGGCGAAGAGCAGCACCCCGCCGACGCCGATCCCGGCCGCCGCGCACACCGCGACCCGCAGCAGCGAGCCCTCGACCAGGGCGCCGGACACCGCGTAGCCCGCGGCGTTCCCGGTCGCGAACAGCGTGATCAGCCAGGCGAAGGCCTCGGTGACCGTCCCGGTCGGGGCCAGTTCGGCGATCAGCACGAACGCGGCCGCCAGCAGCGGCGCCAGGCCGATCCCGGAGAGCAGCGAGAGCCCGGCCATCGCGTACGGCCCGGGCAGGGCGAGCAGCGGCAGGTAGGACGCGGCCATCAGCAGCGCGATCACCCAGGTGCGGGTGGCGGTGGTGCTCCGCCACCGGACGGCGCCGTAGCCGAGCGCGCCGAGCAGCCCGCCGAGGGCGGCGAGCGCCAGCATCAGGCCGGCCCCGCCGGGCAGCGCGCCGGGGTGCTGCTCGGCGTAGGCGATGAACAGCACGCTCTGCGCGCCGACCGTCCAGCCGGCGCCGGCCAGGCCGACGAGCAGCAGGACGAGGCCGAGGGAGCGCAGCGGCCCGAGGAGTCCGGCGGAGGCGCTGCGGGCGGGGGGCCCCCCCCCCCGGGCGGGGGGGGGGCGGCGGGCGCGAGGCGGAGTCGAAGGCGTACGCGGTGTCGAGCTGCTCCTCCGCCACCACGGAGGGCCACAGCGCGCGCAGGCAGGGTTCGAGCGGGGGCATGGCGAGGCCGGCGAGCGCGGCACCGGCCGTGGCGGCGGCCGCGGAGCCGGGGGCGAGGGCGAGCAGGGCGTAGCCGAGGCCGGCGACCAGGGCGGTGCTGAGCAGCACCCGGGGCTGGCCGGTCCGGTCGACGATCCGCCCGAGCACCGGCCCGCCGATCGCGGCGGAGACGGCGTACGCGGCGGTGGCGAGGCCGATCCGGCTGTACGGCGCACCGGCCTCGCGCAGGGCGAGGGCGATCACCAGGCCGGTCATGCCGGCGGGGAGCCGGCCGAGCAGGGTGCCGAGGAGCAGCCGGGTGACGTGCGGGGCGCGGAGCAGCGCGATGTAGCCCATAGCTGCAGTTATACGTATAACTGCGCGCGCCGGTCAATCCGGGTCGCGGCCGACCCTTGCCGGGCCTGGCCGGTTCGTGGCCATAGCTCAAACCAATACTTTGAACATCTCAAATGTTTACTGCTAACGTTCCGGCCGTGACCACCGCAGACGCCGCACTCCAGGACAGGCCGGGCACCCCGCCCGTCCGCCGCTGCGCCTGCCCGCGCGCCCGCCGCGCCTGCGGCTGTACCGGGGCGGCACGCCTCTCCTGACGGTTCCTCCGCGGCCCCCGCCCGGACGGGCCCCGCGTGTGCCGCCGTGTCCGACCTCCCCCGTCTGCCACCCCACCCCCGGAGTCGCATCCCCATGCCCGGACCCCTGTCCACAGTCCGCCGCACGCCCTTCTGGGCCCAGATCGCCGGAGGCCTCGCCCTCGGCCTGCTGCTCGGCTGGATCGCCCGCGCCGGCGACGTCGCCTGGCTCACCACCACCCTCGACACCATCGGCAAGACCTTCGTCCAGCTGCTGAAGCTGGCCGTCCCGCCGCTGGTCTTCACCGCGATCGTGGTCAGCGTCGCCAACCTGCGGAACGTCGCCAACGCCGCCCGGCTCGCCGTCCGCACGCTGCTCTGGTTCCTCGCCACCTCGCTGATCGCCGTCGCGGTCGGCCTCGGCCTCGGCCTGCTCACCGACCCCGGCCGCGGCGCGGGCCTGTCCACCGTGGGCCTCAAGGCCCCCGAGGAGGCGGGCAGCTGGGTGGACTTCCTGACCGGCATCGTCCCGACCAACATCGCCACCTCGTTCGTCGAGGTGAACGTCCTGCAGATCGTCTTCCTCGGCGTCGTCACCGGCGCCGCCGTGCTGAAGATCGGCGAGAAGGCCGAGCCCGTCCGCCGGCTCGCCGAGTCCGTCCTCGACCTCACCCAGACCGCGCTCTGGTGGGTCATCAGGCTGGCGCCGCTCGGCACCCTCGGCCTGATCGGCAAGTCCGTGGCCAAGTACGGCTGGGACCTGCTCGCCCCGTTCGCCACCCTCACCGCCGACGTCTACATCGGCTGCGCGATCGTGCTGTTCGCGGTCTACCCGCTGCTGCTGCGCTTCGCCGGCGGCCTCAACCCGGTGCACTTCTTCCGCGGCGCCTGGCCGGCCGTCCAGCTGGCCTTCGTCTCCCGCTCCTCGGTCGGCACCCTGCCGGTCACCCGCCGGGTCACCGAGCGCCTCGGCGTCCCGAGCGAGTACGCGTCGTTCGCCGTCCCGTTCGGCGCGACCACCAAGATGGACGGCTGCGCCGCGATCTACCCCTCGCTGGCCGCGATCTTCGTGGCGCAGGTGTACGGCATCCACCTCGGCATCGGCGACTACCTGCTGATCGCCTTCGTCTCGGTGATCGGCTCCGCCGCGACGGCCGGCCTCACCGGCGCGATCGTCATGCTGACCCTCACCCTGTCGACGGTCGGCCTGCCGCTGGAGGGCGTCGGCCTGCTGCTCGCGATCGACCCGATCCTCGACATGGTCCGCACCGCCACCAACGTGGCCGGCCAGGCGGTCGTGCCGATCCTGGTCGCGGCCCGCGAGAAGACGCTGGACCGCACGGCCTACGACAACCCCACCGGCGACCTGCTGACGGAGCCCGAGCCCGTCCGTGCCGCCGAGCCGGTGGCCGCGGCGGCCTGACCTGCCGTCCCGCCCGCCCCGGGCCCCTTCCCCGCCCCGGGGGGAGGGGCCCGGGGCGTTCCGGGGCGACTGCAGAGGGTGAGATACGGAGCGCAATAATCAACTGTCTGCGCTGCATCAAATCTATAGATTCTCGAAAATTGCTTGCACGACTCTTGTGGTGTGGCCTGCCGCCGTCCTACGCTCCGCCGCGGGCGCCTGCGGCCGCCACCACCCCGAGAGAATCGAGCAAGCGATGTCACGGAGCATCAGAGGAGCTGCGACACGCCGGGCCGGCGGCCCGCCGCGACGTGCCGCGGCCGTGCTGGCGGCGGTGACCGCGGCCACCGTCGGCTACGCCGGGCCGGCCGCCGCCGACACCCCGAAGTCCGCCGCCGGGGCCGTCGTGACGCGGGCGGGTCTGGCCCCCGCGCTGGTCGCCGGACGCGGGGCCGACCTCGGCGCCGCCGAGCAGGAGGCGGAGAACGCGCGGAGCACCGGCACGGTGATCGGCCCGGACCGCACCGCCTACACCCTGCCCTCGGAGGCCTCCGGCCGCTCCGCGGTGAAGCTGACGCCCGGCCAGTACGTCGAGTTCACCCTGCCCGCCGCGGCCAATGCGATCACCGTGCGCTACAGCATCCCGGACGCCCCGGGCGGCGGCGGCACCACGGCGCCGCTGGACGTCGCGGTGAACGGCCGCAAGCACAGCACCATGACGCTGACCTCGCAGTACTCCTGGCTCTACAACCAGTACCCGTTCAGCAACGACCCGCAGGCCGGGCTGCTGCACCCCGACTGGTGGATCACCGAGTGCTCCTGCGTGCCGAGCGCCACCACCCCGGCCCCGGAGATCGCCAAGCCCTTCCGGCCGACCCACTTCTACGACGAACAGCGCCTGCTGCTGGGCCGCACCTACAAGGCGGGCGACACCGTGCGGCTGACGGTGCCGCAGGGCAGCAAGGCCGCCTGGACGGTGGTCGACCTGCTCGACTCCGAGCTCGTCGCCGCCCCGCACGTGAACCTCGCCTCGGCCAACGTGCTCGCCTTCGGCGCCGACCCGACCGGCCGGCGCGACTCCGCGGACGCCCTGGACCGGGCGATCGCCTTCGCCCGCCGGGTCCACCTGCCGGTCTACCTGCCGCCGGGCACCTACCAGGTGAACCGGCACATCGTGGTCGACGACGTGACGATCGAGGGCGCCGGCAGCTGGTACACGATCGTCAAGGGCCACCAGGTCGATCTGGCGACCCCGGCCCCATGGGGGTCCCCCCGGCCGGAGGCTGGGGGAGGCTCGGTGCACACCGGCGTCGGCTTCTACGGCAAGGACGCCGCCGCGGGCGGCAGCCGCAACGTCCACCTGTCCGGCTTCGCGATCGAGGGCGACGTCCGCGAGCGGATCGACACCGACCAGGTGAACGGCATCGGCGGCGCGATGAGCGACTCCGTGATCGAGGGCCTCTACATCCACCACACCAAGGTGGGCCTCTGGTTCGACGGGCCGATGAAGAACCTCAGGGTGACCCGCAACGTGATCACCGACCAGATCGCCGACGGCCTGAACTTCCACACCGGCGTCACCGACTCGGTGGTCTCCCACAACCTCGTCCGCAACACCGGCGACGACGGCCTCGCCATGTGGTCCGAGAAGACCGAGGACGCCCGGAACACCTTCGACCACAACACCGTCCAGTCGCCGGTGCTGGCCAACGGCATCGCGATCTACGGCGGCACCGACAACACCGCCTCCGGGAACCTGGTCGCCGACCCGGTCCGCGAGGGCAGCGCGATCCACGTCGGCTCCCGCTTCGGCGCCGAGCCGTTCACCGGGCACCTGTGGATCACCGACAACACCACCGTCCGCTCCGGCACCTACGAGCTGAACTGGAAGATCGGCCTCGGCGCGATCTGGTTCTACGCGCTGGAGAAGGACATCGCCGCGGACGTCCGGGTGACCGGCGACCACTTCCTCGACAGCACCTACAACGCGGTGATGGTGGTCTCCGACTGGCCGGTGAAGGACCTCTACGAGGTCACCGGCCTGCACTTCAAGGACATCCGGGTGGACGGCACCGGCACCTCGGTGCTCAGCGCCCGGGCGGCCGGCTCCGCCGACTTCGAGAACGTGGACGCCCGCAACGTCGGCGCGGTCGGCGTCAACAACTGCGGCAGCTTCCACTTCACCCCAGCCGGCTCCGAGTTCTCGGTGACCGACCTCGGCGGCAACGACGGCGGCGGCACCACCGGCGCCTGGCTCGCCCCCTGGGAACTGCCCAACACCATCACCTGCGACGACCGCCCGCCGGTGGTGGCCCCGCCGGCGCCGTCCGCCTGGTGACGAAGCGCGGGAACCACCCCTGACACGACATCGGGGCGCCCGTCCGGATCCCCCCTCCGGACGGACGCCCCGACGGCGTTCGGGTCAGTGCGTCACCACTTGTCCCAGCCGATGTTCCAGCCGCTCAGGCCGTTGTCCGGCCGCACCTGCTGGCCGACCGAGTTCTGCACGGTGACCGGGTCGCCGACGATCGCGGCGTCGTAGAACTGGCCGGCGGTCGAGCCCGACGAGCCGTCCTTGGCGGAGGTGTCCTCCAGGCCGATGCAGCCGTGGCTGGTGTTGGTGCGGCCGAAGACGCCGGGGGCGTACTTGCCGTGCACGTAGGTGCCGGTCGGGGTGAGCCGCAGGGCGTGCGGCATCTCGACCTTGTAGGCCGGGCCCTCGTGGTTGACCACGGTGGAGGAGTCCATGACGGTCGTCCCCTCCTTGGCCATGACCACCATCGTGCCGTTGAAGGTGTTCTGCGAGGCGGGCGAGCTGGCGCCGGCGCTGATCGGGATGGTCGCGTCCGGCTTGCCGTCCTCCTTGACCACCATCTCGTGGGTGGAGGCGTCGGCGACGCTGACCCGGGACCGGCCGATCGTGAAGCTCTGGTCGCTGTCGACCTCGCCGTACACGTCCGGGGCGGTCTCGACGCTCTTCAGCCGGTAGTGCACGGTGACCTTGGTCTGCGGCTTCCAGAACTGCTCCGGGCGGAAGTCCACCCGGGTGTTGCCGAACCAGTGCGGCTTGACCACGGTGCCGTCGGTGGCCTCGAAGGTGACGGCCTTCTCGACGGCCGCCTTGTTCTCGACGGCCTTCTTGAAGTTCAGCGAGACGATCATGCCGACGCCGTACGTCTGCTTGTCCGAGATGTTGTCGTACGGGCCCGCGCCCTTGGTGGGCGTCAGGGTGGTGAAGCTGCTCTCCGAGGTGGCGGCGACGCCGGAGGCGTCCGCGGCCTGGGCGGTCACCTTGTACTCGGTGGAGACGGCGAGGTTCTGCGCGGGCGTCCAGCCGAGGCCGTCCGGGGTGATGGCGCCCGGGACCTCCTTGCCGTCCTTGCCCGTCACCTTGACCGCGGTGAGCTTGCCGTTCGCCACCGCGACCTTGAGCGCGCCGGACGGCTTCACCTTGGTGGCGCCGTTCGCCGGCTCGATGGTCAGCTGGGCCTGGGACTTCTTCTGCTCCTGCTTGTCGGCGCCCGAGGAGGAACCCCCGCCGCCGCTGCTGCTGCACGCGGTGGTGAGCACCAGCGCCCCACCGAGCACCGCTGCCGCCACGACCCTGCCTGCCGCCCGCTTCACTGCCATACCCCTTCGCCGTGTTCCCTTCGATAGACGCGCGAAGGGCCCCGGCAGTTTCGCACCCGGGGGATCGTCCGGTCACGAATCGACAACAGGCCCCGGCCACGTGGCGAGGATCACCCGATCGAGCGATGCGCCGTGGCTGACGGAGCAGTGCTCCCCGCGTGTCGGGGCCCCGGCCGCAGCGGCCGCGGCCCCGACACAGGCAGGGGGCCCGCCACGACGTGGCGGGCCCCCTTGGTACTGCTCTTCGTGCTCGTGTGGCGGCCCGGGTGGCCACCGCGGACCCGGAGGTCCGGAGCGATCAGATCATCAGAGGATCGTCAGACAGCGGTGACGTTCTCCGCCTGCGGGCCCTTCGGGCCCTGGGTGACGTCGAAGGTGACCGCCTGGTTCTCCTCGAGCGACCGGAAGCCGGTCGAGTTGATGGCGGAGTAGTGGACGAAGACGTCGGGGCCGCCGCCCTCCTGGGCGATGAAGCCGAAGCCCTTCTCAGCGTTGAACCACTTGACGGTTCCCTGAGCCATGCCGTTCTCCTTGCGAGGGACGTATTGGAGGCCACACCGTGTGACCTCCGGTCCGCTGCGCTGATCGCCCTGCCTCCGGTAGGGTCCGGAGTTTTTCGCACAGTGCTCAATCAATGCTCAATTGCGCTGAAACTGCTGAAAAACTACGAAAAGCCCGCGGTTACATGCTCCGCAGGCTTCAAGTACTGCAAGGGGAATCAAACTGCAACTGGAGGAGACGTTAGCACGCGGGCGCGGCCCCGACCAGGGGTGACCGGAGGGCGCGCCGGTGTGTCGTCCGCCTGGTGTCGGGACCTGAACGCGGCAGGCATACGCTGCGGGGAGAGTACGAACATCAGAGGGAGCGCACGGTGACCGGTAGCGAAGCGGGCAGCTCGGCGGCGGTAAGGCCCCGGGTCGGACATATTCAGTTCCTCAACTGTTTGCCCCTCTACTGGGGGCTCGCGCGGACCGGCAACCTCCTCGATCTCGACCTCACCCGGGACACCCCCGAGAAGCTCAGCGACCGCCTGGTCGCCGGCGACCTGGACGTCGGCCCGATCACCTGCGTCGAATACCTGCGGCACGCCGAGGACCTCGTCGTCCTGCCCGACATCGCCGTGGGCAGCGACGGCCCGGTGATGTCCTGCGTGATCGTCAGCAAGGTGCCGCTCGCCGACCTCGACGGCCGCCGCGTCGCGCTCGGCTCCACCAGCCGCACCTCCGTCCGGCTCGCCCGCCTGCTGCTGGAGGAGCGCGAGGGCGTCCGGCCCGAGTACTTCTCCTGCCCGCCCGACCTCGACGCGATGCTCGCCGACGCCGACGCCGCCGTCCTCATCGGCGACCCCGCCCTGCGCGCCTCCCTGGAGCAGGCCCCCAGCCAGGGCCTCGCCGTCCACGACCTCGGCGCCATGTGGAAGGAGTGGACGGGCCTGCCCTTCGTCTTCGCCGTCTGGGCCGCCCGCCGCAGCTACGTCGAGCAGCAGCCCGGCACCGTCGCCGCCGTGCACCGCGCCTTCCTGGAGTCCCGCGACCTGTCGCTCACCGAGGCCGGCAAGGTCGCCGAGCAGGCCGCCCGCTGGGAGTCCTTCGAGGCGCCGCTGCTGGAGCGGTACTTCACCGAGGCCCTGGACTACTCGCTCGGCGGCCGCCAGCTCGCCGGCATCGCCGAGTTCGCCCGCCGGGTGGCCCACGACAGCGGCTTCGCCCCGGACGTGACGGTGCGCCTGCTGGAGTCCGTGCCCGCCGTCGGGTAACACCGGCGTGCAGGGGCCCCGGTTGGTACTGTCCGGCGGGGCCCACCGGGCCGACGGGAGGCGGGGGGATGGAACCACTGGGTGCTTCGGACCCGGCACGGGTCGGCGCGTACCGGCTGCTGCGCCGACTCGGCGCGGGCGGCATGGGACGGGTCTACCTCGGCCGCACGGCCGGCGGCCGGACGGTCGCGGTCAAGGTGGTGCGCGGCGAACTCGCCGACGACCCCGAGTTCCGGGCCAGGTTCCGGCAGGAGGTCGCGGCCGCCCGGCTGGTCGGCGGCCGCTGGACGGCCCCGGTGCTGGACGCCGACACCGAGGGCGACCGCCCCTGGGTGGCCAGCGGCTACGTCGCCGGACCTTCGCTGGACGCAGCCGTCCGCCGGCACGGACCGCTGCCCGTCCCGGCCGTGCACGCCCTCGGCGCCGCCCTCGCCGAGGCCCTGGAACAGGTGCACGCGCTCGGCCTGGTGCACCGCGACGTCAAGCCGTCCAACGTGCTGCTGGCCCTGGACGGGCCGCGCCTGATCGACTTCGGCATCGCCCGCGCCCTGGACGCCGCGACCGCCCTCACCCGCTCCGGGTACGTGGTCGGCTCGCCCGGCTACCTCTCGCCCGAGCAGGCCGCGGGCGAACCGGCCGGCCCGGCCGGCGACGTCTTCTCGCTCGGCGCCGTCCTCGCCTTTGCCGCCAGCGGCACCGCCCCGTTCGGCGAGGGCGTCAGCGCGGCCGTCCTGCTCTACCGGGTCCTGCACGAGGAACCCGACCTCTCCGGACTCACCGGCCCGCTGCGCGAGGCCGTCCTGGCCTGCCTCCACAAGGACGCCGCCGACCGGCCCACCCCCGCTGCCCTGCGCGCCCTGCTCGCCCCCGGCGCCGCCCCCGCCGCCGGGGACTGGCTGCCGCCCGCCGTCTCCGCCGCCGTGGCCCGCAGCGCCGTCGAACTCCTCGACCTGGAGGCGCACGACCCGGACGAGCCGGCCGTCCCCGCCGCGGCCCCCGTCCCACCCGTCCCGCCCGGCCCGCCGCACGACCGCACCCCGACCACCCTCGACCGTCCCGCCGCCGCAGGCCCGCGCCGCCGCCGGACGGTGCTGCTCGCGGTGCCGGCCGTGCTGGCGGTGCTCGCCGCGGGCGCCGGCCTGTGGACGCTGCTGCCCGACTCCGGTCAGCCGGACCGCGGCAGCCAGGACGCCGCCACCAGCAGACCCACCGGCCCCGGCGACAGCGGCGGGGGCGACGGCGGCTCCTCCGGCGGCCGGACGGCCTCCCCGGCCGGGGCCCAGTCCTCCCCGGCCGCCTCCCCGGGAGGCTCCGGCACGCTCCCGGCCGGCTACCTCGGGACCTGGCAGGGCACCATCACCACCCGCGTCGGCGGCCTGCCCAGCACCTTCCGGGTCGAGTTCGGCCGGGGCAAGGTCGGCGAGGTGGTCGGCCGCACCAGCAACGCCTCCGCCTTCAGCGACACCGTCTGCCGCGGCGAACTCACCCTGCTCACCGCCACCGCCGACCGGATCGAGCTGCAGGAGCGCCCGGTGGGCACCGACCCTCGGTGCACCGGCGAACCGGAGAAGCAGACCTACGCACCGGCCGGCAGCGGCGCGCTGCACCTGCAGGTCAGCGGTGCCCCGCTGGGCATGGACCCCTCCGGCGACCTGGCCAAGCAGGGGTGACGGGCCGCAGAAAAGTGCTGGCGTAGGCTGGTTCGGTCCTGCCGTCCGGGTGCCCTCCCGTCCCGGAGGCGCCCCGCCGCCCGCCGGTGCCGCCGTCGGACAGCCCGCCGTTGGAAAGAAAGTAGGCCCGCAAGGTGTCCGAGCAGACCCTCGACTCCCCCGCCGCCGACCTGCAGGCCGTCCTCGACCGTGCGGCCGCGGGCGGTCGGATCACCCCCGAGGAGGCGCTGGAGGTCTACCGCTCCGCGCCGCTGCACGCCCTCGGTGCCGCCGCGGACGCCGTGCGCCGCCGCCGCTACGCCGGCGTCGAGCACATCGCGACGTACATCATCGAACGGAACATCAACTACACCAACGTCTGCGTGACGGCCTGCAAGTTCTGCGCCTTCTACGTCCCGCCGAAGAGCGACAGGGGCTGGTCGCGCGACCTCGACGAGATCCTGCGCCGCTGCGCGGAGACGGTCGAACTGGGCGGCACCCAGATCATGTTCCAGGGCGGCCACCACCCCGACTACGGCGTGGAGTACTACGAGCGGGCCTTCGCGGCGATCAAGGCCGACTTCCCCGAGCTGGTCATCCACTCGCTGGGCGCCTCCGAGGTCGAGCACATGGCCCGGATCTCCGGCGTGACGATCGAGGAGGCCATCACCCGGATCCACCGGGCGGGCCTGGACTCCTTCGCCGGCGCCGGCGCCGAACTGCTGCCCGAGCGCCCCCGCAAGGCGATCGCCCCGCTCAAGGAGTCCGGCGAGCGCTGGCTGGAGATCATGGAGGCCGCGCACGGCCTCGGCGTGGAGTCCACCTCCACCATGCTGATGGGCACCGGCGAGACCAACGCCGAGCGCATCGAGCACCTGCGGATGATCCGCGAGGTGCAGGACCGCACCGGCGGCTTCCGCGCCTTCATCCCCTACACCTACCAGCCGCAGAACAACCACTTGAAGGGCCGCACCCAGGCCACCGTCTTCGAGTACCTGCGGATGATCGCCGTCGCCCGGCTCTTCCTCGACAACGTCGCCCACATCCAGGGCTCCTGGCTCACCACGGGCAAGGAGGCGGGCCAGCTCTCGCTGCACTACGGCGCCGACGACCTCGGCTCCGTGATGCTGGAGGAGAACGTCGTCTCCGCGGCGGGCGCCAAGCACCGCTCCAACCTCACCGAGCTGATCCACCTGATCCGGGCGGCCGGCCGCACCCCCGCCCAGCGCTCCACCACCTACCAGCACCTGCGCGTCCTCGACGACCCGGCGAACGACCCGGTCGACCCCCGGGTCGCCTCGCACATCGCCTCCACCGCGATCGAGGGCGGCACCGCCCACCCCGAGCTGACGATCCTGTCGGCGACCTGATGCTCACCCTGCACCGCGCCGCACTGCTGATCGCCGACCCGGCCGCCCCCGCGGCCCCGGCGACCGCCGACGGCGCGGTGCTGGTCGACGGCGGCCTGGTCGCCTGGGTCGGCCCGTACGCCGACCGGCCCGACACCGCGGCCCGGCTGCGCGCGTGGCCGGGCCTGCTCGTCCCCGGCCTGCTCAACCCGTACGGGGCCTGCCAGCTGGAACGGCGCTACCACCCCGACCCGCGCGAGGAGCTCGGCGCGGAGCCGCTCGTCCTCGACGTGCCCGACGGGCAGCGCGGCGGGTCCGCCCGGCGCGGCCTGCAGCGGATGCTCGGCCACGGCACCACCGCCGTCGCCGGGCCCTTCGCCCACCCCGCCGTGCGCACCGCGGTGGCCCGCTCCGGGCTGACCGCCGTCCCCGGCGACGGCGCCGACGGCGGCCTCGACCCGCTCGCCGGCCGTACCCTCGCCGAGGCCGTGCACCGCCCCCTGGAGGCCGGCGGCCCGGCCGACTTCGCCGTCTTCGCCGCGGCCTCGGCGGCCGACCTGGAGCGCGCCGGCGCGGGCCGCTGCCTGGCCACCGTGCTCGGCGGGCGGCTGCTCTACCGCGGCCGCTGACGCCCGACCGCGTCCCGGCGCCGCACCCGCTTCCGGCAAAGGTCGTACAAACCGCACACATCCTGCCGTGACCTGAGGCACCGCCAGCGGCTACGATCCCGGACAGCCCCTCAGGCGCCGTCCCGGGGGCGCCCCTCACCACCGGGCCCGACCGGGCCCCGGCCGCCAGGACAGGACCGATGCGACCCGCCGCCACCGCCCCCCACCTGTCAGCCCCGCGGCTGGGCCGCGGCTGGTATCTCGGGGCCGTGCTGAGCGCCGTGCTCGCCCTCGGCATGTGCCTGCTCGGCTGGCGGCAGGCCGACCAGGCCGACCGGATCACCGCCGACCCCGTCCGCGTCCAGGGCACCGTCACGCAGCTGCCCGGCGGCAGCGGCAGCTACAGCGAGGTCCTGTACACCGCGGAGGGCCGCAGCCTCACCGCCGCCGACCTCTGGCTGCCCGAGGGCGCCAAGGTGGGCGACACGCTCTGCCTGGAGCACGCCGCCGACGACCCGGCCGCCGTCCGGGTCTGCGGCAACCGCTACCCGCAGCCGGTCGGCATCACCCTGGCCCGCACCAGCGTGCCGGTCGCGCTGCTCTGCCTGGGCCTGTGCCTCGTCCGCATCCTGCGCCACCGCCGCACCCGCCCGGCCCGCGAGGGCGGCACCGGGGTGCGCACCACCGTGGTGCTGGCCGCCGAGGGCATGCCCGCCCTCACCCACGGCAAGCGCTCGCGCCGCCGCCGCAGGGGCGGCCGCCGCGCCCGGTCCTGACCCGCCGCGCCCCCGTCCCGACCGTCCGGCCGGTCCGTTCCGCGACGAAGCATCCGGCCGCCGCCGGGTGCACGGCGCTCCGATGTGCACCCGTTGCCCGGCCGGGTGCCGCCAGGGTGAACAATGGGGGCGTGACCCGAGCCTCCCTGGACAAGCAGCCCCACGAAGTCGCCGCCATGTTCGACGACGTCGCGGCCAAGTACGACCGCACCAACGACGTGCTCTCCCTCGGCCAGGCCCGGGCCTGGCGGCGGGCGGTCGCCGACGCGGTCGCGGCCGAGCCCGGCCAGCTGGTCCTCGACCTGGGGGCCGGCACCGGCACCTCCTCGCTGCCGTTCGCCGAGGCCGGCGCCAAGGTGGTGCCCTGCGACTTCTCCACCGGCATGCTCGCCGAGGGCAAGCAGCGCCACCCCGAGCTGGCGATGACCGCGGGCGACGCGACGAAGCTGCCCTTCGCCGACGCCACCTTCGACGCCGTCACCATCTCCTTCGCGCTGCGCAACGTGCAGGACA
This sequence comes from Streptomyces sp. NRRL B-24484, assembly GCF_000717715.1. Lineage (GTDB taxonomy): Bacteria > Actinomycetota > Actinomycetes > Streptomycetales > Streptomycetaceae > Kitasatospora. The sequence goes on from NZ_JOAI01000013.1 coordinate 166,593, forward strand.
CCGACGCCGCGCTGCGCGAGATGCACCGGGTCACCAAGCCCGGCGGAAAGATCGTCATCTGCGAGTTCTCCACGCCGACCTGGACGCCCTTCCGCACGGTCTACACCGAGTACCTGATGCGGGCGCTGCCGCCGGTCGCCTCCGCGGTCAGCAGCAACCCGGACGCCTACGTCTACCTCGCCGAGTCCATCCGCTCCTGGCCCGACCAGCCCGAGCTGGCGGCCAAGCTGCAGCAGGCCGGCTGGTCGAAGGTCGCCTGGCGCAACCTCACCGGCGGCATCGTGGCGCTGCACCGGGGTTTCCGCGCGTAAGCGCTGGTTACACTCAGTCCCAGCCAGCCGTCCGCCGTCCCGTGCAGGAGTGTGCCCCCGTGTCCGACACCCCCATCGACCTGAGCGGCACCGTCGAGGCCACCGCCGACGTCATCGTGGTCGGGGCGGGCCCGGCCGGCTCCACCACCGCGTACTACCTGGCGCAGGCCGGGCTGGACGTCCTGCTGCTGGAGAAGACCGAGTTCCCGCGGGAGAAGGTCTGCGGCGACGGCCTGACCCCGCGCGCGACCAAGCAGCTCGTCGACATGGGCATCGACGTCTCCACCGAGAACGGCTGGCTGCACAACAAGGGCCTGCGGATCATCGGCGGCGGCGTCCGGTTGGAGCTCGACTGGCCCGAGCTGTCCGCCTTCCCGGACTACGGCCTCGTCCGCAAGCGCGCCGACTTCGACGAACTGCTGGCCCGTCAGGCCTCCAAGGCCGGCGCCCGGCTGTACGAGAGCTGCAACGTCACCGGCCCGGTGCTGGACGAGCGCACCGGCCGGATCACCGGCGTCACCGCCAAGCTCGGCGACGAGAAGCGGCCGGTCGTCTTCCGCGCGCCGCTGGTCGTCGCCGCGGACGGCAACTCCACCCGGCTGTCGGTCGCGATGGGCCTGCACCGCCGTGAGGACCGCCCGATGGGCGTCGCCTACCGGACGTACTTCACCTCGCCCCGGCACGACGACGACTACCTGGAGTCCTGGCTGGAGCTCTGGGACACCCGGCACGGCCAGCGCAAGCTGCTGCCCGGCTACGGCTGGATCTTCGGCATGGGCGACGGCACCAGCAACGTCGGACTCGGCATCCTCGACTCCTCGCCCGCCTTCGGCGACCTCAACTGGCGCGAGGTGCTGAAGAGCTGGTGCGCGAGCATGCCCGAGGAGTGGGGCTACACCCCCGAGAACATGACCGACCCGATCCGCGGCGCGGCCCTGCCGATGGCCTTCAACCGGCAGCCGCACTACACCCGCGGCCTGCTGCTGGTCGGCGACGCCGCCGGCATGGTCAACCCGTTCAACGGCGAGGGCATCGCCTACGCCATGGAGTCCGGCCAGATCGCCGCGGGCGTCGTCGTCCAGGCGATGGCCCGGGTCACCGACGCCGGCCGCGAGCGCGCCCTGCAGCGCTACCCGCAGATCCTCAAGGAGGTCTACGGCGGCTACTACTCCATGGGCCGGGTCTTCGTGAAGCTGCTCGGCCACCCGAAGATCATGCAGACCGCTGCCGAACGCGGCCTCACCCACCCCGTCCTGATGAAGTTCCTGCTGAAGCTGCTCGCGAACCTGACGGACCCGCAGGGCGGCGACGCCATGGACCGCATCATCAACGGCCTCACCAAGGTCGCGCCCCGCGCCTGACGGCCGGGCCGCGCAGCGCCGCTGGACAGGGAAGTTCTGCTGGTCGGACAATCCCTTCCATGGCGTCAGCAGAGTTCGGGGCAGAGGTGGCCCGGCCGTCCGAGGCCGACCGCGAGCGGGCGCTCGGAGCGCTGCGCGACGGGGTCGGCAACGGTCGGCTGTCCCACGACACCTTCATGCGGCGGATGGAGCTGGTGCTCGTCGCCCGCACCCGCGCCGAGATCGACGAGGCGCTGGCCGGCCTGCCCACCGGCGGGCCGGTCTCCCGGATCGTGCTGCGCGCGGTCGGCGGCGTCTCGGCCTTCCAATTCCGCCTGCGGCGCACCTGGCGCAACCAGCAGCTGCCCGAACTCGGCCTGCCGCAGCCCGGTCCGCAGCCGCTGCTGATCGGCCGCAACCACGGCAGCGGGCTGCGGCTGTCCGACTCGACCGTCTCCCGTACCCACGCCGAACTCCGCTACCAGGACGGCGGCTGGGTGCTGCACGACCTCGGCTCGGCCAACGGCACCTTCGTCAACGGCCGCCGGGTGACCGGCCCGGTGCGCGTAGCCCCGGGCGACCAGGTCGGCTTCGGCCGCACCGCCTTCCGCCTCACCGGCGGGTAGGAGGCACGGGGCCACCCCAGGGGCGGGTGGGGGCACCTCCCGGCCGAAGGCCGGGGGAGGACTGCGCAATGCGGGTGCGGGCACCGTACGGAACGGGCTCGGCCGACTCCGCACGGTGCCGACCCCCGGACTGCGCAGCTCGCCGCGCCCCCTGACCTGCTGCCCCGGCGCGCTGCCCGGCCTCCTGCCCCTGCGGGGCTAGGCCTCCTGGTGGACCGCCAGGGAGCGGGCCTCGATGCGGGCGAGGCGGTCCTCGAAGACGGTCCGGGCGTCCGGGGTGAGGGTGCGCAGGGCGACCAGCGCGCTGACCACCACGTCGCACAGCTCGGCCTGGACGTCCTCCCAGCCGTGCGTCACGCCCTTGCGCGGGTTCTGCCCGGTGGCGCCGATGACGGCCTGCCCCACCTCGCCGACCTCCTCGGTGAGTTTGAGCAGCCGCAGCAGCCGCTCCTCCCCGGCGGGCAGGGTGCTCGCCCCGTCCAGCCAGCCCACCAGGCGGTCGATGCTCTCCCAGTTGCTGGTCTCCATGCGGGCGGCTCCTGTGCGGCGGCGGACGGGCGGTCCTCCACCGTACGGGAGTGCGGCCGCCCTCCGGCAGGGCCTCAGCGGGGGTGCCCGGCGTCGTCCGTGGTGAGGACCTGGGTGTCGAACTTGATCTGCCAGACCGCGACCGACCCGGTGGGGTGCTCGCAGACCACGGCGCCGTCCTGCCAGGGGCCGTCGTCGTCCCACCACTGGCTGCCGTACGGGTCGCCCTGGTTGAGGTGGACGTCGTGGACGCCGAGGCCGGTGTCGAAGGACTGGCCGAAGACGTAGATCCGGCTCGCGGCCTGCAGGTACGGCTGCAGCACGTCCAGTGCGTTGTCGCCGTCGCTGGGCACCCAGGGGAAGGCCCGTACCGGCAGCAGTGCGGCGAGCCGGTCGGCGAGGTCCGGCCCGAAGGCGGGGGCGCCCACGGCGGGGCGTCCCAGCAGCAGCCGCAGCCGGCGTAGCAGTGCGGCGAGGGCCGCGAGCCAGGTGACGTCCTGGAGCGCCGGGCTGCGCACGTAGTCGAGGGCGCCGGAGGCCGGGTCGGAGGCCAGCGGGTGGAACCCGTCCGGCAGGGCGCGGACGGTCGCGATGTCGGCGGTGGTGAGGCCGTCGACGACCCGGTAGGCGACCCCGTTGTCGTCCGGCGAGTCCACGTCCAGTGCCGCGCGGTACGGACCCTCGGGCGTCGTCAGGGTGAGGTGGCCGTGGTACCAGCGGCCGAAGTCGTGCGAGGGGTCGCGGGTGAAGTCGTGGAAGGTGCCGGCGGCCACGCCGTACCGGGGGAGGGGCATGGACCAAGGGTGGCGGGCGGCGGGCCGGGCGGCCAGCCGCTGAACGGGTGCGCGGCGGGCATTCGTGAGCTTGTGAAAGAAAGGTCAATCGACCGCACCGCCCGCGCACTCGGGCGGGTGAGGTGCCTATATCACGCCCGACGGAGTGCTCAGAAATTTGCTCCGGCCGCCGCATGATTGATATAGGCGCAGGCCTCTGACCAGTCGCTTCAGAAGTGAATGCGACTGTTTGTGACCATTTGCCTCCATTGTGTGGATAGGCCGCGACTCGGGCTGGTTGGTGGTCGTTTGCGAGGTGGCGCAGATCACAAAGATCGTTCAGAACCGCGTGTCGCAGATCACAAGCCGACGGGCATAGGATGCGCTCGATCCGGGCTTTGTGAACTGCCTCACATGGGGTCGATCTCACGGTCCGGATCACCGGATCACCCCAGCGTGACCCGGCGGTTCCTATCTGCAGTCAAGGACGACTGGACGGAGGGAGCGGGGGCTATGAATGCCTACGCGCCGATCCTCGTACTCGGTGCCATCGCGGCGGCGTTCGCGGTCGGCTCCGTCGTGATGGCCTCGCTGACCGGCCCGAAGCGCTACAACCGGGCCAAGTTGGAGGCGTACGAGTGCGGTATCGAGCCGACCCCGCAGCCGGTGGGCGGCGGGCGGTTCCCGATCAAGTACTACCTGACGGCGATGCTCTTCATCGTCTTCGACATCGAGATCGTCTTCCTCTACCCGTGGGCGGTCAGCTTCGACGCCCTCGGGATCTTCGGGCTGGTCGAGATGCTCCTGTTCATCGCCACCGTCTTCGTCGCGTACGCCTACGTCTGGCGCCGCGGCGGTCTGGAGTGGGACTGACCGCTGACTTTGTGAACGGGCGGACAAGCCACCGGACTTGAGGGCATTGAGAGGGATCTGATGGGTATCGAGGAGAAGCTGCCGAGCGGCTTTCTGCTCACCAGCGTGGAGACCGCCGCTGGGTGGGTGCGGAAGGCGTCGCTCTTCCCCGCCACCTTCGGCCTGGCCTGCTGCGCGATCGAGATGATGACGACCGGCGCCGGCCGCTACGACCTGGCCCGGTTCGGCATGGAGGTGTTCCGCGGCTCCCCGCGGCAGGCCGACCTGATGATCGTGGCCGGCCGGGTCAGCCAGAAGATGGCCCCGGTGCTGCGCCAGGTCTACGACCAGATGGCCAACCCGAAGTGGGTCATCTCGATGGGCGTGTGCGCCTCCTCGGGCGGCATGTTCAACAACTACGCGATCGTCCAGGGCGTGGACCACATCGTCCCCGTCGACATCTACCTGCCGGGCTGCCCGCCCCGCCCGGAGATGCTGATGGACGCGATCCTGAAGCTGCACGAGAAGATCCAGCACGAGAAGCTCGGCGTGAACCGCCGCCGCGCCGAGGAGCAGGCCGAGCAGGTCGCCCTGCAGGCCACCCCGGTCAGCGAGATGCGGGGGCTGCTGCGATGACCGAGCAGAACGGCGTGCCCGCCACCCGCAAGGAGATCCCCGTCGAGGTGATCGGCAGGCGCCAGGGCATGTTCGGCGCCCAGGGCACCGGCGACACCTCCGGCTTCGGCGGCCTCACCCGACCCGTCGTGCTGCCCCCGGCCAGCACCCGCCCCTACGGCGGCTGGTTCGACGAGGTCGCCGACGAGTTCGAGGGCGCCCTGGAGGAGCAGGGACTCGACGTGGCCGAGGTGGTCGAGAAGACCGTCGTCGACCGCGGCGAACTCACCTTCCACATCGCCCGCGAGCACCTGCTGACGGCCGCCCGCACCCTGCGCGACGACCCGGCGCTCCGCTTCGAGCTGTGCCTCGGCGTGAGCGGCGTCCACTACCCGTCCGACCAGGGCCGCGAGCTGCACGCCGTCTACCACCTGCGGTCGATCACCCACACCCGGCTGATCCGGGTGGAGGTCACCGCACCGGACTCCGACCCGCACGTCCCGTCCGTGGTCAGCGTCTACCCGACCAACGACTGGCACGAGCGCGAGACCTACGACTTCTTCGGCCTGGTCTTCGACGGCCACCCCGCCCTCACCCGGATCATGATGCCGGACGACTGGCTGGGCCACCCGCAGCGCAAGGACTACCCGCTCGGCGGCATCCCCGTCGAGTACAAGGGCGCCCAGATCCCGGCGCCCGACCAGCGGAGGTCGTACAGCTGATGACCACTCACCACTACGAAGAGGCCGGCGCCCGGGAGACCACCGAGGGGCGCGTCTTCACCGTCACCGGCGGCGACTGGGGCGAGGTCGTCGAGGCCGTCGCCCGCGCCGACGACGAGCGGATCATCGTCAACATGGGCCCCCAGCACCCGTCCACCCACGGCGTGCTGCGGCTGATCCTGGAGATCGACGGCGAGACGGTGACGGAGGCCCGCTGCGGCATCGGCTACCTCCACACCGGCATCGAGAAGAACATGGAGTTCAGGACCTGGGTCCAGGGCACCACCTTCGTGACCCGCATGGACTACCTGACACCGCTGTTCAACGAGACCGCCTACTGCCTCGCCGTCGAGAAGCTGCTCGGCATCACCGGCGACGTGCCCGAGCGCGCCAACGTGGTCCGTGTCCTCATGATGGAGCTCAACCGCATCTCCTCGCACCTCGTGGCGCTCGCCACCGGCGGCATGGAGATCGGCTCCACCACGCTGATGATCTACGGCTTCCGCGACCGCGAACTCATCCTGGACGTCTTCGAGCTGATCACCGGCCTGCGGATGAACCACGCCTACATCCGCCCCGGCGGCCTCGCCCAGGACCTCCCGCCCGGCGCCGTCGACAAGATCCGCGAAGCGGTCGCGCTCTTCCGCTCCCGGATGCACGAGTACGACAAACTCGCCACCACCAACCCGGTGTTCAAGGCCCGCCTGGTCGACGTCGGCCACCTCGACCTGGCCGGCTGCCTCGCCCTCGGCGCCACCGGCCCGATCCTGCGCGCCACCGGCCTGCCGCACGACCTGCGCAAGACCGACCCCTACTGCGGCTACGAGGACTACGACTTCGAGGTCGCCACCGCCGACACCGCGGACTCCTACGGCCGGTTCCTGATCCGGCTGGAGGAGATGAAGGAGTCACTGCGGATCGTCGAGCAGTGCCTCGACCGGCTGAAGCCCGGCCCGGTCATGGTCGGCGACAAGAAGATCGCCTGGCCCGCCCAGCTCGCCGTCGGCCCCGACGGCATGGGCAACTCCCTCGACCACATCCGGAAGATCATGGGCACCTCCATGGAGGCCCTGATCCACCACTTCAAGCTGGTCACCGAGGGCTTCCGGGTGCCCGTCGGCCAGGCCTACGCGGCCGTCGAGTCGGCCAAGGGCGAACTCGGGGTGCACGTGGTCAGCGACGGAGGCACCCGGCCCTACCGGGTCCACTTCCGCGACCCCTCGTTCACCAACCTGCAGACGATGGCGGCGATGTGCGAGGGCGGCCAGGTCGCCGACGTCATCGTCGCGGTGGCCGGGATCGACCCGGTGATGGGAGGCGTGGACCGGTGAGCAACGTCGAACTCGGACTGCCGGCACTGCCGGCCAAGCCGTACCCGCAGGACGTCCACGAGCGGCTCGCCGCCGACGCCCGCGAACTGATCGGCCGCTACCCGGTCGCCCGCTCCGCCCTGCTGCCGCTGCTCCACCTCGTCCAGGCCGAGGAGGGCTGCGTCACCCCGACCGGCATCCGCTTCTGCGCCGAACAGCTCGACCTCACCACCGCCGAGGTCACCGCGGTCGCCACCTTCTACACCATGTACCGCCGCCGGCCCGCCGGCGAGCACCACGTCGGCGTCTGCACCAACACCCTGTGCGCCGTCCTCGGCGGCGACCAGATCTTCGACGAGCTCAAGCAGCACCTCGGCATCGAGAACAACGCGACCACCGACGACGGCAAGATCTCCATCGAGCACATCGAGTGCAACGCCGCCTGCGACTACGCCCCCGTGGTGATGGTCAACTGGGAGTTCTTCGACAACCAGACCCCCGAGAGCGCCAAGCAGCTCGTCGACGACCTGCGCGCCGGCCGGGAGGTCCACCCCACCCGCGGCGCCAAGCTCTGCTCCTTCAAGGAGACCGCCCGCATCCTCGCCGGCTTCCCCGACGAGCGCCCCGGCGCCGTCGACGAGTCCGGCGCCGGCGGCACCCCCTCCCTCGCGGGCCTCAAGCTCGCCAAGGGCGAGGCCCTGCCCGGCACCCCGGGCACCAAGGTGGTCGCCCCCCGCCACGAAGGGACCGAAGCGTGATGACCTCCGCCGAACCGGCCGAGAAGCTCCTGACGCCGGTCCTCTCCGCCAGCTGGGACGACGACCGCCCCTGGACACTGGAGACCTACCTCCGCCACGACGGCTACACCGGCCTGCGCAACGCCCTCGCCATGCCGCCCGACGACGTCATCGCCCTCGTCAAGGACGCCGGACTGCGCGGCCGCGGCGGCGCCGGCTTCCCGACCGGCATGAAGTGGCAGTTCATCCCGCAGAACGACGGCAAACCGCACTACCTGGTCGTCAACGCGGACGAGTCCGAGCCGGGCACCTGCAAGGACATCCCGCTGCTCTTCGCCAACCCGCACTCGCTGATCGAGGGCATGGTGATCGCCTCCTACGCGATCCGCTGCAACCACGCCTTCGTCTACCTGCGCGGCGAGGTCGTCCCGGTGCTGCGCCGGCTGCAGGCCGCCGTCGCCGAGGCCTACGAGGCCGGCTACCTCGGCAAGGACGTCCTCGGCTCCGGCATCGACCTCGACATCACCGTGCACGCCGGCGCCGGCGCCTACATCTGCGGCGAGGAGACCGCCCTCCTCGACTCCCTGGAGGGCCGCCGCGGCCAGCCCCGGCTCCGCCCGCCGTTCCCCGCGATCGCCGGCCTCTACGCCTGCCCGACCGTGGTGAACAACGTCGAGTCGATCGCCTCCGTGCCGCCGATCCTCAGCCGCGGCAAGGAGTGGTTCAAGGGCCTCGGCACCGAGAAGTCCCCCGGCTTCACCCTCTACTCGCTGTCCGGACACGTCACCAACCCCGGCCAGTACGAGGCACCGCTCGGCATCACGCTGCGCCAGCTGCTGGACATCAGCGGCGGCATCCGGGCCGGCCACCGCCTCAAGTTCTGGACCCCGGGCGGCTCCTCCACCCCGATGTTCACCGACCAGCACCTCGACGTCCCGCTCGACTACGAGGGCGTCGGCGCCGCCGGCTCCATGCTCGGCACCAAGGCCCTCCAGGTCTTCGACGAGACCACCTGCGTGGTGCGCGCCGTCACCCGCTGGACGGAGTTCTACGCCCACGAGTCCTGCGGCAAGTGCACCCCCTGCCGCGAGGGCACCTACTGGCTCGTCCAGCTGCTCAAGCGGATCGAGGCCGGCCAGGGCGAGAGCGGCGACCTGGAGAAGCTCCTCGACATCGCCGACAACATCAACGGCAAGTCCTTCTGCGCCCTCGGCGACGGCGCAGCCAGCCCGATCGTCTCCTCGCTCCAGTACTTCCGCGAGGAGTACGAGCAGCACCTCACCGAGCGGCGCTGCCCGCTCGACCCCGCCGCCTCCACCGTCTGGGCAGGCCGGCACCACGCCCACGAGTCCGCCACCGAGAGGGAGGTGCACGCGTGACCACTGCAACGACCGGCGACTCCGCCGCGGGTTCGTCCACGGCCACCGACCTCGTCACGCTCACCATCGACGGCGTCGAGGTCCAGGTGCCCAAGGGCACCCTGGTCATCCGCGCCGCCGAGCAGATCGGCACCCAGATCCCGCGCTTCTGCGACCACCCGCTGCTCGACCCCGCCGGCGCCTGCCGCCAGTGCATCGTCGAGATCGAGGGCCAGCGCAAGCCGGTCGCCTCCTGCACGATCCCGGTCGCCGAGGGAATGGTCGTCCGCACCCAGCTCAGCTCGCCCGTCGCCGAGAAGGCACAGCGCGGCGTGATGGAACTGCTGCTCATCAACCACCCGCTGGACTGCCCGGTCTGCGACAAGGGCGGCGAGTGCCCCCTGCAGAACCAGGCGATGTCCACCGGCGACGCCGACACCCGGTTCGAGGGCGTCAAGCGGACGTACCCCAAGCCCGTGCCGATCTCCACCCAGGTCCTGCTCGACCGCGAACGCTGCGTGCTCTGCGCCCGCTGCACCCGCTTCTCCCAGCAGATCGCCGGAGACCCCTTCATCGACCTCGTCGAACGCGGCGCCCTCCAGCAGGTCGGCACCGGCGAGGGCGACGACTTCCGCTCCTACTTCTCCGGCAACACCATCCAGATCTGCCCGGTCGGCGCACTCACCTCCGCCGCCTACCGCTTCCGCTCCCGCCCCTTCGACCTGGTCTCCTCACCCAGCGTCTGCGAACACTGCTCCTCCGGCTGCTCGCTGCGCACCGACCACCGCCGCGGCAAGGTCATGCGCCGCCTCGCCGGCGAGGAGCCGCAGGTCAACGAGGAGTGGAGCTGCGACAAGGGCCGCTTCGCCTTCCGCTACGCCCAGCAGCGCGACCGGATCGCCACCCCGCTGGTCCGTGGAGAGGACGGCGAACTCGCCCCCGCCTCCTGGCCCGAGGCGCTCGCCCGGGCCGCCGAGGGACTGCGCGGCGCCCGCACCGGCGTGCTCGCCGGCGGCCGCGTCACCGTCGAGGACGCCTACGCCTACGCCAAGTTCGCCCGCCTGGTGCTCGGCACCAACGACGTCGACTTCCGGGCCCGCCCGCACAGCAGCGAGGAGGCGGACTTCCTGGCCGCCGCCGTCGCCGGCCGCGGCACCGACCTGGACGGCACCGGCCCCACCTACCAGCAGCTGGAGGACGCCCCGGCCGTCCTGCTGGCGGGCCTGGAGCCCGAGGAGGAGTCGCCGATCGTCTTCCTGCGGCTGCGCAAGGCCGTCCGCGACAAGGGCCAGCGCGTCTACGCGATCGCCTCGCACGCCACCCGCGGCCTCGGCAAGCTGCGCGGCGCGCTGCTGCCCGCCGCGCCCGGCACCGAGGCCGAGTGGCTGGCCGCCCTCGCCGGCGACGAGGTGCTCGCCGACGACGCCGGCCGGGCCGCCGACGCCCTGCGCTCGCCCGGCTCGGTGATCCTGGTCGGCGAGCGGCTCGCCGACACCGCCGGCGGCCTCACCGCCGCCCTGCGGCTCGCCCACGCCACCGGCGCCTCGCTCGCCTGGGTGCCGCGCCGGGCCGGCGAGCGCGGCGCGGTGGAGGCCGGTGCGCTGCCCGGCCTGCTGCCCGGCGGCCGGCCGGTCACCGTGCTAGCCGCCCGCGCCGAGGCCGCCGCCGCCTGGGGCGTGCCCGACCTGCCGTCCCGGCTCGGCCGCGACACCGACCAGATCCTCGCCGCGACCGCGGCCGGCGACCTGGACGCGCTGCTGGTCGGCGGCGTCGGCGTCGAGGACCTCGCAGACCCGGCGCTCGCCGAGGAGGCGCTCGCCACGGCCGCGTTCGTGGTCTCGCTGGAGCTCCGGCCGTCCGCCGTCACCGCGCACGCCGACGTGGTGCTGCCGGTGGCCGCGGTCGCCGAGAAGGCCGGCACCTTCCTCGACTGGGAGGGCCGGGTCCGGCTGTTCGAGCCCGCGCTCAAGGCCGACCAGCTGATGCAGCGCCACCTGCACCCGGACGTGCGGGTGCTGAACATGCTGGCCGACGCGCTCGGCCGGCCGCTCGGCCTGCCGGACGTCACCGCCGCCCGCCGCGAACTCGACGGCTTCACCCCCTGGGCGGGCGACCGCCCGGCCGCACCGTCCGCGCACCCGGCGCCGCTGCCCCGTCCGGCCACCGGCCAGGCCGTGCTCGCCGGCCACCGGCTGCTGCTCGACAACGGCACCCTCCAGGAGGGCGACGAGCACCTCGCCGGCACCCGGCACCCGGCCGTCGCCCGGCTCTCCGCGGGCACCGCCACCGAGATCGGCGCCACCGCGGCGCTGCGGGTCACCGGCCCGGCCGGCTCGGTCGTCCTTCCGCTGGAGGTCACCGAGGACATGCCCGACCGCACCGTCTGGCTGCCCCTCAACTCCACCCCCGGCGGCGCGCACCGCGCCCTCGGCACCACCGTCGGCCACCTGGTCACCATCGCACCGGCACAGGAGGCGTGATGCGAACCCTCGCTGCCCCCCAGATGCTCGCCGCCTACGACACGCTCGCCTTCTTCGGCCGGGACCCCTGGTGGCTGGTGCTGCTCAAGGCGGTCTTCGTCTTCGCCTTCCTGGTCGGCACCGTGCTGATCGCGATCGTGTGGGAGCGCAAGGTCGTCGCCTGGATGCAGCTGCGGATCGGCCCCAACCGGCACGGCCCCTGGGGCATGCTCCAGTCGCTCGCCGACGGCGTGAAGCTGGCCCTCAAGGAGGACCTGGTCGTCACCGGGGCCGACAAGGTGGTCTACATCCTCGCCCCGATCGTCAGCGCGATCCCGGCGTTCATGGCCTTCGCGGTGATCCCCTTCGGCCCGGCCGACGACCAGGTGTCGATCTTCGGCACCCGCACCCCGCTGCAGCTCACCGACCTGCCGATCGCCCTGCTCTATATCCTGGCGACCGCCTCCGTCGGCATCTACGGCATCGTGCTGGCCGGCTGGTCCTCCGGCTCGACCTACCCGCTGCTCGGTGGCATCCGCTCCTCCGCCCAGATGATCAGCTACGAGATCGCGATGGGCCTGTCCTTCGCCGCGGTCTTCATCTACTCGGGCTCGATGTCGACCTCGGAGATCGTCGCCTCCCAGCAGCCGACCTGGTTCGCGGTGCTGCTGCCGGTCTCGTTCATCGTCTACGTCATCGCGATGGTCGGCGAGACCAACCGGGCGCCCTTCGACCTCCCGGAGGCCGAGGGCGAGCTGGTCGGCGGCTTCAACACCGAGTACTCCTCGCTGAAGTTCGCGATGTTCATGCTCGCCGAGTACGTCAACATGGTGACCGTCTCGGCCGTCGCCTCGACGCTCTTCCTCGGCGGCTGGCGCGCCCCGTGGCCGATCTCGACCTTCTGGGAGGGCGCCAACCACGGCTGGTGGCCGATGCTCTGGATCATCGTCAAGATCCAGCTGCTGCTCTTCTTCTTCATCTGGCTCCGCGGCACGCTGCCCCGGCTGCGCTACGACCAGTTCATGAAGCTGGGCTGGAAGATCCTCATCCCGGTCTCGCTGGTCTGGCTGGTGATGGTGGCCAGCGTCCGGGCGCTGCGCAACGAGGGCTACGACTTCGCCAAGGTGGTGCTCTGGGTCGGCGCCCCGATCGCCGCGCTGCTGCTGCTCGCGCTGGTCTGGGACCTGCTGCGGAAGAAGCCCGCCGCGGCCGAACCCGCCCCGCCCGCCGCGTTCGACCCGATGGCCGGCGGCTACCCGGTGCCGCCGATGCCCGGCCAGGAACTGCCGCCCGTCCCGCGCCGGCGCAGCCGCGCCCCGCAACTCCAGGACGCCCTCAACGGGGCCGACCACACCGAAGGGAGCTGAGCCGACGTGTCATCGGACGACACCTCAGGGCACGACACGACAGCCAAGCCGTCGATCCTCGGCCCGGCCGCCGGCTTCGGCGTGACCTTCAGGGCCATGTTCAAGAAGCGGCTCACCGAGCAGTACCCGGAGCAGAAGAAGCCCACCGCCCCGCGCTTCCACGGCCGCCACCAGCTCAACCGGCACCCCGACGGCCTGGAGAAGTGCGTCGGCTGCGAGCTGTGCGCCTGGGCCTGCCCGGCCGACGCCATCTACGTCGAGGGCGCCGACAACCAGGACGACGAGCGCTACTCGCCCGGCGAGCGGTACGGCGCGGTCTACCAGATCAACTACGCCCGCTGCATCCTCTGCGGGCTGTGCATCGAGGCCTGCCCGACCCGCGCGCTCACCATGACCAACGAGTACGAGCTCGCCGACTCCACCCGGGCCGACCTGATCTTCACCAAGGAGCAGCTGCTCGTCGGCCTCACCGAGGGCATGGTCGACAGCCCGCACGCCATCTTCCCCGGGGCCGACGAACAGGCCTACTACCGGGGCGAGATCACCCAGGCCGCGCCCGGCACCGTGCAGCAGGAGCGGCACCAGCACGAGAAGGAGGTGCAGCCATGACCTCCACCGGAGAGGCCGTCCAGTTCTGGGTCCTCGCGGTGATCGCCGTCGGCGGTGCGCTCGGCATGCTGCTGATGAAGAAGGCGGTGCACAGCGCGCTCTGCCTGGCGGCGACGATGCTGGCGCTCGCGGTCTGCTACATGGCCCAGGGCGCGGTGTTCCTGGGCGTGGTGCAGATCGTCGTCTACACCGGCGCGATCATGATGCTCTTCCTGTTCGTGGTCATGCTGGTCGGCGTCACCAGCGCGGACTCGCTGAAGGAGCAGCTCAAGGGCCAGCGGTTCGCCGCGGTGCTCTGCGGGCTCGGCTTCGGCGTGCTGCTGATCGCCGGCCTCGCCAACGCGAGGCTGCACAGCTTCACCGGCCTCTCCGAGGCCAACGCCGAGGGCAACGTGCAGGGCCTGGCCCGGCTGATCTTCACCAAGTACGTGTGGGCCTTCGAGGTCACCGGCGCCCTGTTGATCACCGCGGCGATCGGCGCGATGGTGCTGACCCACCGCGAGTACGTGCAGAAGCCGAAGACCCAGCGCGAGCTGGCCGCCCAGCGGGTCAGGGACAACCTCCAGGTGCCCCCGATGCCCGCGCCCGGCGTCTACGCCCGGCACAACGCCGTGGACGTCCCCGGCCTGCTGCCGGACGGCACCGTCGCCGAGGACTCGGTGATGGGCACCCTGCGCGAGCGCGGCCAGATCCGCGACGTCAGCCAGGAGATGCTGCAGCGGATGGCGGAGCTGGAGGAGTCCACCGCCGACTGGCTGGGCCGCCCGTCCTCCGCCCGCCCGGCGACGCCCGAGCAGCGCGCCGCGCTGGAGACGGTGCCGACGAAGGAGAAGAAGGAGGACGAGGCGTGAACCCCGTCAACTACCTCTACCTCTCCGCCCTGTTGTTCACCATCGGCGCGTCCGGTGTGCTGATCCGGCGGAACGCGATCGTGCTGTTCATGTGCGTCGAGCTGATGCTCAACGCCTCGAACCTGGCGCTGGTCACCTTCTCCCGGATGCACGGCAACCTGGACGGCCAGATCATCGCCTTCTTCACCATGGTGGTCGCGGCGGCGGAGGTCGTCGTCGGCCTCGCCATCATCGTGAGCATCTTCCGGACCAGGCACACCGCCTCGGTCGACGACAGCAACCTGATGAAGCTGTAGGCGGAGGGCCCACGGTGAACTCACTCATTCCGCTGCTGGTCGCGGTCCCGCTGGCCGGCGCCGCCCTGCTGCTGCTCGGCGGGCGCGCGCTCGACCGGTTCGGCCACTGGCTTGGCACCCTCGCGGCCGCCGCGTCCTTCGTGATCGGCCTGGTCCTCTTCGCCGAGATGCTCGGCCGGCCCACGGACCAGCGCCCCGTCCGCGAATTCCTCTACAGCTGGATCCCGGTGAACGGCTTCCAGGCCGACGTCGCCTTCCAGCTCGACCAGTTGTCCATGACCTTCGTCCTGCTGATCACCGGCGTCGGCACGTTGATCCACGTGTACTCGACGGGCTACATGGCGCACGACGAGCGCCGCCGCCGGTTCTTCGGCTACCTCAACCTGTTCCTGGCCGCCATGCTGCTGCTGGTGCTGGCCGACAACTACCTGCTGCTGTACGTCGGCTGGGAGGGCGTGGGCCTCGCCTCGTACCTGCTGATCGGCTTCTGGCAGCACAAGCCGAGCGCGGCGACGGCCGCCAAGAAGGCGTTCATCGTCAACCGCGTCGGCGACCTCGGCCTGTCGATCGCGATCATGCTGATGTTCGTCGAGTTCGGCTCCTTCGCCTTCGGCCCGGTCTTCGGGGCCGCCGACGGCGCGAGCGAGGGCAAGCTCACCGCGATCGCGCTGATGCTGCTGCTCGCCGCGTGCGGCAAGTCCGCCCAGGTGCCGCTGCAGTCCTGGCTCGGCGACGCCATGGAGGGCCCGACCCCGGTCTCCGCACTGATCCACGCGGCGACCATGGTGACCGCCGGCGTCTACCTGATCGTGCGTTCGGCGGACATCTTCAACCTGGCGCCCGACGCCCAGCTCGTGGTGACGGTCGTCGGCACGGTCACCCTGCTCTTCGGTGCGATCGTCGGTTGCGCCAAGGACGACATCAAGAAGGCGCTGGCCGGCTCGACGATGTCGCAGATCGGCTACATGGTGCTGGCCGCGGGCCTCGGCCCGATCGGCTACGTCTTCGCGATCATGCACCTGGTCACCCACGGCTTCTTCAAGGCCGGGCTCTTCCTCGGCGCCGGATCGGTCATGCACGGCATGGACGACGAGGTGAACATGCGCCACTACGGCGGCTTGCGGAAGTACATGCCGATCACCTTCGCCACCTTCGGCCTCGGCTACCTGGCGATCATCGGCTTCCCCGGTCTGTCCGGCTTCTTCTCCAAGGACAAGATCATCGAGGCGGCGTTCTCCAAGGGCGGCACGGAGGGCTGGATCCTCGGCCTGTGCGCCCTGGTCGGCGCGGCCGTCACCGCGTTCTACATGACCCGCGTGATGATGATGACCTTCTTCGGGGAGAAGCGCTGGCAGGCCGACCCGGAGACCGGCGAGGAGCCGCACCCGCACGAGTCGCCCAAGGTCATGACGCTGCCGATGGTGGTCCTCGCGGTCGGCTCGGTCTTCGCCGGCGCGCTGTTCACCTACGGCGACGCCTTCCTGAAGTGGCTGGAGCCGGTCACCGGCTTCGAGGAGGGCCACCCGCCGATCCCGGCGGCCGTCGTCACCGCGCTCACCACCGTCTGCATGCTGGCCGGCGTCGGCCTGGCCTACGCGATGTACGGCCGCAGCCGGATCCCGGTCACCCCGCCGGTGGGCTCCGCGCTCACCCGGGCCGCCCGCCGCGACCTGCTCCAGGACGACTTCAACCACGCCGTCCTGGTCCGCCCCGGCTCGGCGCTCGCCGCGACCCTGGTCTGGTTCGACAGCCGCGGCCTGGACGGCTTCGTCAACGGCCTCGCCGCCACCATCGGCGGCGTCTCCAGCCGGCTGCGGCGGGTGCAGACGGGCTACGTCCGCACGTACGCGCTCTCCATGTTCGGCGGCACGCTCGTGCTGGTCGCCACCACCCTGCTCATGAGGTCGGTCTGATGGAAGGTCACACCATGACTGCTGAGGCTCTGCGGGGAGGCCGGCCATGAGCTACCTGCTGACCGCGACCTGTGCCGTGCCCGCCGCGGGCGCGGTGGTCACCGCCGCGCTGCCGGCGGGCAACAGCGAGGCCCGCCGGCGCACCACCAAGGCCGTCGCCCTGGCCGTCTCGGCGGCCGCCCTCGCGCTGACCGCCGTCGTCGCCGCCCGGTTCGAACCGGGCGGCCCCCGCTACCAGCTGACCGAGTCCCACAGCTGGATCCGCTCCTTCGGCATCTCCTTCTCGCTCGGCGTGGACGGCATCGGCGCCGTCCTCGCCCTGCTCACCGCCGTCCTCGTGCCGCTGGTGATGCTCGCCTCCTGGCACGACCCCGACCCGGCCCCCGCCCCCGAGGGCAGCTTCGAGGCCAAGCGCCGCACCCAGGGCTTCTTCGCCCTGATCCTGGCGGTCGAGGCGATGGTGCTGGTGTCCTTCCTGGCCACCGACGTCTTCGTCTTCTACGTCTTCTTCGAAGCCATGCTGATCCCGATGTACTTCCTGATCGGCGGCTTCGGCGACCGGGCCGGCGGACCCGACGCCGGGAGGCAGCGCTCCTACGCCGCGGTGAAGTTCCTGCTGTACAACCTGCTCGGCGGCCTGGTCATGCTGGCCGCGGTGATCGGGCTGTACGTCGTCGCCGCCGACCAGGACCTCGCCACCTTCGACCTGCCGACGCTCACCAACGCGATCGCCGACGGCAAGCTGGCGATCGACCCGACCACGGAGAAGGCGCTCTTCCTCGGCTTCTTCTTCGCCTTCGCGGTGAAGGCACCGCTCTGGCCGCTGCACACCTGGCTGCCGAACGCGATGGGCGAGTCCACCGCCGGAACGGCCGTCCTGATCACCGCGGTCGTCGACAAGGTCGGCACCTTCGCGATGCTGCGGTACTGCCTCGGCCTCTTCCCCGACGCGTCCAAGACCTTCGCCCCGGCGATCCTCGTGCTCTCGCTGATCGGCATCGTCTACGGCGCCCTGGTGGCCATCGGGCAGAAGGACATCAAGCGGCTGGTCGCCTACGCCTCCATCTCGCACTTCGGCTTCATCATCATGGGCATCTTCGCGCTGACCAGCCAGGGCCAGACCGGAGCCACCCTCTACATGGTCAACCACGGCATCTCCACCGCCGCCTGGATGCTCGTCGCCGGCTTCCTGATCTCCCGCCGCGGCTCGCGCCTGATCGCCGACTACGGCGGCGTGCAGAAGGTCGCCCCGGTGCTCGCCGGCACCTTCCTGATCGGCGGACTCGCCACCCTGTCGCTGCCCGGCATGGCGCCGTTCGTCAGCGAGTTCCTGGTGCTGGTCGGCACGTTCAGCCGGTACCCGGCGATCGGCATCGCCGCCACCTTCGGCATCGTGCTGGCCGCGCTGTACGCCCTGCTGCTGTACCAGCGCACCATGACGGGCCCGGTGAAGCCCCGGATCGAGGGCATGCCGGACCTCAAGGTCCGCGAACTCGCCGTGGTGGCACCGCTGGTGGCACTCACCCTGCTGCTCGGCGTGTACCCCAGGCCGCTCACCGACATGGTGAACCCGGCCGTGGACGCCACGCTCTCCCAGGTCCACCGGACCGACCCGGCACCGGCCCACCCGGTCGCCGCCACCACCGGAGGTGAGCACGAATGAGCCCCACCCTGTGGCTCGCCGCCGCGGGCGGCAACAGCGCGAGCATCCCCGCCCCGCACATCGAGTACGGCCAGCTCTCACCGATGCTGATCGTCTTCGCCGCCGCGGTCGTGGGCATCCTCGCCGAGGCCTTCGTGCCCCGCCGGGCCCGCTACGGCGTGCAGACCGGCGTGTCGCTGCTCGGCCTCGTCGGCGCCTTCGCCGCGGTGGTCGTGCTCGCCGCCCAGGGCCACGCCACCACGCAGGCCGGCCTGCTCGCGATGGGCTCGGTCGCGATCGACGGCCCGGCGCTCTTCCTGCAGGGCGTCATCCTGCTCACCGCGGTGATGGCCGTCCTCACCTACGCCGAGCGCCGGCTGGAGCCGCGCCTCAACGGGCACGGCGTCGACTCCTTCACCGCCCAGGGCGGCGCCGTCCCCGGCGGCGACCAGGAGCGCGAGGCCACCCGGGCCGGCTTCACCACCACCGAGGTCTTCCCGCTCACCCTCTTCGCCGTCGGCGGCATGCTGCTCTTCCCCGCCGCCAACGACCTGCTGACCATGTTCGTGGCGCTGGAGGTGCTCTCCCTCCCGCTCTACCTGCTGTGCGGCCTCGCCCGCCGGCGCCGGCTGCTCTCCCAGGAGGCGGCGCTCAAGTACTTCCTGCTCGGCGCGTTCGCCTCGGCGTTCTTCCTCTTCGGCACCGCCCTGCTGTACGGCTACGCGGGCAGCGTCCAACTCGGCGACATCGCCGACGTGGTCTCCGGGGTCGCCCCGGTCACCCCGGCGCTCGCCGTCACCACCCAGAACGACGCGCTGCTGCTGATCGGCCTGGCCATGCTCGCCGTCGGCCTGCTCTTCAAGGTCGGCGCCGTGCCGTTCCACGCCTGGACCCCGGACGTCTACCAGGGCGCCCCGACCCCGGTCACCGGCTTCATGGCCGCGGCCACCAAGACCGCCGCCTTCGGTGCGTTCCTGCGCCTCTTCTACGTGGCCTTCCCCGGCCTGAAGTGGGACTGGCGGCCGGTCATGTGGGGCGTCGCCATCCTCACCATGGTGGCCGGCGCGATCCTGGCGGTCACCCAGCAGGACGTGAAGCGGCTGCTCGCCTACTCCTCGATCGCCCACGCCGGCTTCATCCTCACCGGCGTGATCGCCACCAACCGGCAGGGCCTGAGCGCCGTCCTCTTCTACCTGCTCGCCTACTCCTTCGTGACGCTCGGCGCCTTCGCCGTGGTCACCCTGGTGCGCGACTCCAAGGGCGAGGCCACCCACCTGTCCAGCTGGGCCGGCCTCGGCCGGCGCTCCCCGCTGGTCGCGGCGGTCTTCGCCCTGTTCCTGCTGGCCTTCGCGGGCATCCCGCTGACCAGCGGCTTCACCGGCAAGTTCGCGGTCTTCCAGGCCGCGGCGGCCGGCGGCGCCACCCCGCTGGTGATCGTCGGCGTGCTCAGCTCGGCCGTCGCGGCGTTCTTCTACATCCGCGTCATCGTGCTGATGTTCTTCTCCGAGCCGCAGCCGCAGGGCCCCTCGGTGGCCGTGCCCAGCCCGCTCACCGCCACCGCCATCGGCGTCGGCGTGCTGGTCACCCTCGGCCTCGGCCTGCTGCCGCAGTACTTCCTCGACCTGGCGTCGAAAGCCTCGCTCTTCGTCCGCTAGGCCGCCCGGCCCCGTCGCCCGGCAACCGACGCCCGGCCCCCGCCGTTCGGCGGGGGCCGGGCGCCTCCGTGCCGGCCCGCGTCCGTCCGCGCGCCCGAACGGGCTCCCGGACGGCCCTGCGCGGCACCCCGACGCGCTGGTTGGGGACATGCCCGTGCAGTGATCCACTCGTGACCGGATACGCTGCCTAGTGCGTGCAGCAGTACGCGCAGAGGCGGCGACCAGGGGGACCAGGCCGCTGGGAACGACCAGGGACAGGAGTGGTCTTCGTGACCGTCGTGGGGCCCTTCGGGCTGAGCGTGCAGGACCGCGATCTGACCCGTGACGTCCAGACCGGGATGGACGCGGTCGAGACCGCGCTCGCCGAGGCGGTGAAGAGCGAGGTTCCGTTCATCACCGTCACCGCCAGCCACCTCATCGAGGCCGGCGGCAAGCGCTTCCGCCCGCTGCTGGTCATGCTCGCCGCCCAGTTCGGCGACGCGTACGCGCCCGGCGTGGTGCCGGCCGCGGTCGTCGTCGAGCTCACCCACCTCGCCACGCTCTACCACGACGACGTCATGGACGAGGCCCCGGTGCGCCGCGGCGCCCCCAGCGCCAACTCCCGCTGGGACAACTCGGTCGCCATCCTCACCGGCGACTTCCTCTTCTCCCGCGCCTCCCAGGTCCTCGCCGACCTCGGCCCGGAGGCCGTCCGGATCCAGGCCGACGCCTTCGAGCGCCTCGTCACCGGCCAGATCCTGGAGACCGCGGGCCCCCGCCCGGCCGACGACCCGCTGCAGCACTACCTGGACGTCATCGCCGGCAAGACCGGCTCGCTGGTCGCCGTCTCCTGCCGCTTCGGCGCCCTGATGTCCGGCGCCGAGCCGTGGATGGTCGACATCCTCACCCAGTACGGCGAGCGCATGGGCACCGCCTTCCAGCTCGCCGACGACGTGCTCGACATCGCCAGCGACAGCCACGAGTCCGGCAAGACCCCGGGCACCGACCTGCGCGAGGGCGTCCCCACCCTGCCGGTGCTGCTGCTGAAGCAGACCCCGGTGGACGAGGAGGACCCCGCCGACCTGCGGCTGCGCGAGCTCCTCGACAGCGACCTCGCCGAGGACGACGAGCTGCACGCCGAGGCGCTGCGCCTGCTGCGCCGCCACCCCGCCCTGGAGCGCGCCCGCCGGGAGACCCTGCGGTACGCCGAGGAGGCCCGCGCCCTGCTCGACCCGCTGCCCGAGTGCCCGGCCAAGGCCGCCCTGCAGGGGCTCTGCGACGCGGTCGCGATCCGTACCATGTGAGTCACGGGTGAGACCGGGCCGGTCACGGGGGCGGCCCACCGTGTCGAAGGGGGATCGTCACCAATGCTGCGCGTCGTGATCGCGGAGGACTCCGTCCTGCTGCGGGAGGGCCTCACCAGGCTGCTCACGGACCGGGGGCTGGAGGTGGTCGCCGGCGTCGGCGACGGCGAGGCGCTGCTGAAGACCCTCCACGACCTCGCCCAGGTCGATGCCCTGCCGGACGTGGTCGTCGCGGACGTCCGGATGCCCCCCACCCACACCGACGAGGGCGTGCGCGCCTGCGTCACCCTGCGCGGCCTGTACCCGGGGGTCGGGGTGCTGGTGCTCTCGCAGTTCGTCGAGGAGCGCTACGCCGGCGAGCTGCTGGCCGGCTCCACCCGCGGCGTGGGCTACCTGCTGAAGGACCGGGTCGCCGACGTCCGCGAGTTCGCGGACGCGGTCGTCCGGGTGGCCGGCGGCGGCACCGCGCTCGACCCGGAGGTCGTCCAGCAGCTGCTCATCCGCAGCCGCCGCGGGGACGTCCTGGAGGGCCTCACGCCGCGCGAGCGCGAGGTGCTCGGGCTGATGGCCGAGGGCCGCACCAACGCGGCGATCGCCCGGCAGCTGGTGGTCTCCGACGGCGCGGTGGAGAAGCACGTCAGCAACATCTTCCTGAAGCTCGGCCTCGGCCAGAGCCCCGAGGACCACCGCCGGGTGCTCGCGGTGCTCACCTACCTGAACTCCTGACCGCTCACGTCCGCTCCCGGTTGCCCGTCGATCGAAGATGGCGCATCGAGCGACTCCACGTGCCCGAGTTCCGGTCCGGTGATCCCCGTCCGCCTTAGGATGCGAGTGGTGCACCAGGCGGACGGGGCACACGGCTCACGCCCGCGGCTGGCGCCCACGAGGAGGTCCGCGGCAGTGACCAGTCAGGTCGATCAGTCAGAGGCAGTGGACGGCTCGGACGGGG
The DNA here is from genome assembly GCF_000717715.1 of Streptomyces sp. NRRL B-24484. GTDB lineage: Bacteria > Actinomycetota > Actinomycetes > Streptomycetales > Streptomycetaceae > Kitasatospora. Next base: position 188,789 of record NZ_JOAI01000013.1, read on the forward strand.
GCGAGGGCCGGGCCGGCTCGGCGCCTCCTTCGGCCAGGCAGGGGCGTCCCGTGAAGCCCACCCAGCGGCTCGACCGGGTGATCATCCGGTTCGCCGGGGACTCCGGCGACGGCATGCAGCTCACCGGGGACCGCTTCACCTCGGAGACGGCGTCCTTCGGCAACGACCTCTCCACCCTGCCGAACTTCCCGGCCGAGATCCGGGCACCCGCCGGCACCCTGCCGGGCGTGTCCAGCTTCCAACTGCACTTCGCCGACCACGACATCCTGACCCCGGGCGACGCCCCCAACGTGCTGGTGGCGATGAACCCGGCCGCGCTGAAGGCCAACCTGCCGGACGTGCCGCACGGCGCGGAGATCATCGTCAACACCGACGAGTTCACCAAGCGCGCCCTGGCGAAGGTCGGCTACGCGGCCGACCCGCTCGGCGACGGCTCGCTGGACGCCTTCCGGCTGCACAAGGTGCCGCTGACCACGCTGACCCTGGAGGCGCTCAAGGAGAGCGGCCTGGCCCGCAAGGACGCCGAACGCGCCAAGAACATGTTCGCGCTCGGCCTGCTCTCCTGGATGTACCACCGGCCGACCAACGGCACCGAGGCCTTCCTGCGGCAGAAGTTCGCCAAGAAGCCCGACATCGCCGAGGCCAACATCCTGGCCTTCCGCGCCGGCTGGAACTTCGGCGAGACCACCGAGGACTTCGCCGTCTCCTACGAGATCGCCCCGGCCGCACTGCCCCCAGGCACCTACCGCAACATCTCCGGCAACCTGGCGCTCTCCTACGGCCTGATCGCCGCCGCCGAGCGCTCCGGACTGCCGCTGTTCCTCGGCTCGTACCCGATCACCCCGGCCTCCGACATCCTGCACGAGCTGTCGAAGCACAAGAACTTCGGCGTGCGGACCTTCCAGGCCGAGGACGAGATCGCCGGCATCGGCGCCGCCCTCGGTGCGGCCTTCGGCGGCGCGCTCGGCGTCACCACCACCTCCGGCCCCGGCGTCGCCCTCAAGTCGGAGACCATCGGCCTGGCCGTCTCCCTCGAACTGCCGCTGCTGGTCGTGGACATCCAGCGCGGCGGCCCGTCCACCGGCCTGCCCACCAAGACCGAGCAGGCCGACCTGCTGCAGGCGATGTTCGGCCGCAACGGCGAGGCGCCCGTGCCCGTCGTCGCCCCGGCCACCCCCGCCGAGTGCTTCACCGCCGCCCTGGAGGCGGCCCGGATCGCGCTGACCTACCGCACCCCGGTCTTCCTGCTCTCCGACGGCTACCTCGCCAACGGCTCCGAACCCTGGCGCGTCCCCGCCGTCGACGAACTGCCCGACCTCGCCACCGACTTCGCCACCGAGCCGAACCACGAACTGCCCGACGGCAGCCGCGCCTTCTGGCCGTACAAGCGCGACCCGCGCACCCTGGCCCGCCCCTGGGCGGTGCCCGGCACCCCCGGCCTGGAGCACCGGATCGGCGGCATCGAGAAGCAGGACGGCACCGGCAACATCTCCTACGACCCGGCCAACCACGACTTCATGGTCCGCACCCGGCAGGCCAAGGTCGACGGCATCGAGGTCCCGCCGCTGGACGTCGACGACCCTCACGGCGACGCCCGCGTCCTGGTCCTCGGCTGGGGCTCCACCTACGGACCGATCACCGCCGCCGTGCGCCGGGTCCGCGCCGACGGCGGCCGCATCGCCCAGGCCCACCTGCGCCACCTCAACCCCTTCCCCGCCAACCTCGGCCAGGTGCTGCGCGGCTACGACAAGGTCATCGTCCCCGAGATGAACCTCGGCCAACTCGCCCTGCTGCTGCGCGCCAAGTACCTCGTGGACGCCCAGTCCTACAACCAGGTCCGCGGACTTCCTTTCAAGGCCGCCCAGTTGGCCGATGTGCTGCACGCGGCGATCGGCACCCTCGACGCGGAGGACCAGCGATGACCGAATTCCGATCGCTCTCCCTGGTGCCCAAGGCGGACGGCCCGCAGAGCGCCAAGGACTTCAAGACCGACCAGGAAGTCCGCTGGTGCCCCGGCTGCGGCGACTACGCGATCCTCGCCGCCGTCCAGTCCTTCATGCCCGAACTCGGCATCCGCCGCGAGAACACCGTCTTCGTCTCCGGCATCGGCTGCTCCTCGCGCTTCCCGTACTACATGAACACCTACGGGATGCACTCCATCCACGGCAGAGCGCCGGCGATCGCCACCGGCCTCGCCACCTCCCGGCGCGACCTCAGCGTCTGGGTGGTCACCGGCGACGGCGACGCCCTCTCCATCGGCGGCAACCACCTGATCCACGCCCTGCGGCGCAACGTCAACCTGAAGATCCTGCTGTTCAACAACCGGATCTACGGCCTCACCAAGGGCCAGTACTCGCCCACCAGCGAGGTCGGGAAGATCACCAAGTCCACGCCGATGGGATCCCTGGACGCGCCGTTCAACCCGCTCTCGCTGGCGATCGGCGCCGAGGCCACCTTCGTCGCCCGCACCATCGACTCGGACCGCCAGCACCTGCAGTCCGTGCTGCGCGCCGCCGCCGAGCACCAGGGCACCGCCCTGGTGGAGATCTACCAGAACTGCAACATCTTCAACGACGGCGCCTTCGAGGTCCTCAAGGAGCCCGGCACCCGCGACGAGGCACTGATCCGCCTCGACCACGGCCGGCCGATCCGCTTCGGCGCCGACCAGGGCGTCTTCCGCGGCGCCGACGGCGAACTCGCCGTCCGCACCGTCACCCCGGAGAACGAGGCCGAGGTGCTCGTCCACGACGCGCACACCCCCGGCCCCGCCACCGCCTTCGCCCTCACCCGGCTCGCCGACGCCGACACCCTGCACCACACCCCGATCGGGGTGCTCCGCTCCGTCGAACGGCCGGTCTACGACGACCTGATGGCCGAGCAGCTGGAGCGCGCCGCCGCCGACCGCGGCCCCGGCGACCTGGGTTCCCTGCTCACCGGCCACGACACCTGGACGGTGGTCTGACCGGATGCCCGCGGGCCCCGGGGGAGCGCCCCCGGGGCCCGCGGCGTGCCCGACCGGTCTCGGGTCCGGCGGGTCTCAGGCCCGGCCGCCGGCCGAGGCCATGCCGAGCCAGCTGTGCGGGTTGCCCTCCCAGCACCAGCCGAGCTTGGGCGCGCCCTTGCTGATCCACAGCGCGGGCACCCGGCGGTCGCCGCAGCGCGAGGCGCCGAGCGAGAAGCACTTGTTGGTGGCGAGCAGCTCCGGGTACTGGACGACCAGGGCGAGGCCCTCCTCGATCGTCAGCGGGGTGCGGCCGCGGTCGGCCACCGCCGCCATCGCGTCCCGCGGGACGGCGCCGCAGAACTCCTCGCCGCGGTCGACGTCCAGCAGCAGGTAGGCCCGGCCGTCCGGCAGCGGCACGGTCGGGACGAAGCGGGCGAGGTCGCCCTCCGGGTAGTGCCGGTCCACGACCCCGGGGCGGGTGCGGCCGGCGAGCGTGGTCAGCGGCACCACCTCCTCGATCGGCACCGCCTCCCGGGTCACGACCAGGACGAACGGCACCCGGCCGCCCTCCGGCGGTGCTCCCGGGCCGGCGGCCGCGCGCAGCGGCTCCAGCAGTTCGGTGAAGCCCTCCTCCGGCAGCCCGGCCAGGGCCGGGTAGCCCAGGGCGGTCAGCCGCCGCACCTGTCGGTCGAACTCCCCGTCGAGCGTCCCCTCGGACACCCCGCTGAACGCCCCGTTGAACACTGTCATGTGCCTCCCATTCTCCGTACTGAGTACAGTGTACAACGTACGGAGAATTGCGGTGGGAGAATCCCGGGCATGTCGAGCGACCGCAGCAGTGCAGGTGACCCGGCGCGCACCCTCGCGCTGCTCTGGGGCGGGGGAGAGGCGCGGCCCGGCCGCCGCGGCCCCCGCCAGGCCCGGACGGTGCCGGAGATCGCCGCCGCCGCGATCGCCCTCGCCGACGCCGAGGGCCCGGCCGCCGTCACCATGCGCGCCGTCGCCCAGCGGCTCGGTCTCTCCCCGATGGCGCTCTACACCTACGTGCCGGGCAAGGCCGAACTGCTCGACCTCATGCTCGACACCGTCTACGCCGCCATGTCCCGCCGCACCCCCGCCGACGGCGGCTGGCGGGCCCGGACGGCCGCCGTCGCCGACGACAACGCCGCCCTGTTCGCCGCCCACCCCTGGGTCGCGGAGGTCGCCGCCGGCCGCCCCCCGCTCGGCCCCGGCCTGATGGCCAAGTACGAGTACGAGCTGCGCGCCCTCGAAGGGCTCGGCCTCGGCGACGTCGAGACGGACGCCGCCCTCTCCTTCGTGCTCGGCTTCGTGCACAGCTGTGCACGGGCCGCGGCCGACGAGCGGGCCGCCGAGCAGGAGAGCGCGATGAGCGACGAGCAGTGGTGGGCCGGCAACGCCGACCTGCTCGCCAAGGTCTTCGACCCCGAGCGCTTCCCGACCGCCGCCCGGATCGGCGCGGCCGCCGGCGCGGCCCACGGTGCCGCCTCCAGCGCGGCCCACGCCTATGCCTTCGGCCTGCAGCGGGTGCTGGACGGGCTGGCCGCGCTCGACCCCGCGGGCCGCCGCGGGGGAGACCCCGGCCCGGAACCTGGTGCGTGAGGCAACTGTCATGACCAAAATGTGGATACGGGCGTGACATCTTCCGTTTCCGCCGCTACCGTCGAGCCGGTACTCGCGCGCGTGAGGAACGGAGCGGCATGAACGAGGAGCACGACACCGGCCGCGGATTCTGGTACGGCGCCGCCGCCTACGGCATGTGGGGCCTGTTCCCGCTGTTCTGGCCGCTGCTGGAGCCCGCCGGGGCCGTCGACATCCTCGCCAACCGGATGGTCTGGTCCCTCGTCGCCGTCGTGCTGATGCTGCTCGTCCAGCGCCGCTGGGCATGGATCCGCCCGCTGCTCGCCCAGCCCCGCCGACTCGCCCTGGTCGCCCTCGCCGCCGCCGTGGTCTCCGTCAACTGGGGTGTCTACATCTGGGGCGTCAACTCCGGCCACGTCGTCGAGACCAGCCTCGGCTACTTCATCAACCCGCTGGTCACGATCGCCTTCGGCGTCCTGCTGCTCCACGAGCGCCTGCGCCGCGCCCAGTGGGCCGCCGTCGGTATCGGCGTCCTCGCCGTGGTCGTCCTCGCCGTCGGCTACGGCCGCCCGCCGTGGATCGCCCTCACCCTCGCCTTCAGCTTCGCCACCTACGGCCTGCTCAAGAAGAAGGTCGCCCTCGGCGGCATGGAGAGCTTCGCACTGGAGAGCGCCGCGATGTTCCCCTTCGCGCTCGGCTTCCTGGTCTGGCTGCAGCTGCGCGGCGAGGGCAGCTTCGGCCACGCCGTCGACGGCAGCTCCGCCTGGGCCCACTCCGGGCTGCTCATGGTCAGCGGCCTCATCACCGCCGTCCCGCTGCTCTGCTTCGGCGCCGCCGCCGTCCGCATCCCGCTGACCACCCTCGGCCTGCTGCAGTACCTCGCGCCGGTCTTCCAGTTCCTGATCGGGATCACCGTCTTCCACGAGTCGATGCCGCCCGCCCGCTGGGCCGGCTTCGCCCTCGTCTGGGCCGCCCTCGCCGTCCTGACCTTCGACGCGCTGCGCCGGATGCGGGCCGACCGTGCGGCCCTCGCCGCGGCGGCCGCGGCCACCGCCGCCGTGCCGGCGGCCGGCGCCGCGGAAACCGGCGGGAAGACCTCCGGAACCATCCCCGGAACGGCCCCCGCCGTCACCCGCTGAGACCGCCCGAACGCGCTCCGCGCGGGGGCCGTTCGCACCGGGAATCCCGCTGTGAAGAAGTCCCCGCCGGATCTCCTCAACCCAGGTCTCGGACTGCTAACGTCCGGGGTGCCACCGCTGCCGGACGACGGAAACCCCGTTCCGCGCGAGCGCTCGCACGGCCACAGGAGGGTTGTGATGGTCCACCTCACGGGTCAACTCACAGGGCAGCTCGCCCGGCCGTTCCGCCGTGTCGCCACGAGTCCGGGACGCGCCGCGCAGACCCTGCGCGACGCCGCCGACGACCTCCTCGCCCGCGGTGCCGCCCTGCGCCTGCCCGCCGTCCGGCGCGAGCTCGACGCCGCCGAGAGCGGCGACCTGCTGGTCACCGGCACCCCCAGCAGCGGCACCGTCCGCATCGAGTGGCAGCGCCACGGCCGCCCCGCGATAACCCTCGACGGCCCCTACCGGCTCGACCGGGTCGACCTGAAGGGCTCCCACCGCGCCCGGCTGTACGGCCTGACCGCCGGCGTCCGCCTGGTCTGCCCCGAGTGGTCGCCGCTCTTCCTGATCGCCCCCGCCCAGCTGCCGGTGCTGGCCTGCGCTGCCGCCGCCTCCCGGATGCTCCCCGTCCGCTGACGGCCCGTCCGCCGAACCCCGGACGGGCCGGCCGGATCAGACGGTGACGTCCCGGGCCGTGAAGCGCGCCCAGGCCGCCGAGCCGAACACCGCCACGTACACCGCCTGCAGCCCCAGGTTCTCCAGCACGTTGTCCCAGTACATGCGCTCGCGCAGCAGGTCCGAGAAGCTCAGCCACCGGTGGGTGAACAGGAACGGCTGCACCGCGTGCAGCTGCGGGAAGCTGTCCAGGATCTGCACCGTGATCACCAGCACCACCGTGGTCGCCATCGCGGCGATCCCACTGCCCGTCAGCGTCGACACGAACAGGCCGACCGCCACCAGCCCGGCCAGCGACAGCGCGACCACCCCCGCCACCAGCACCGCCCGCAGCAGCGCCTCGCCGACCCCGATCGCGTCCCCCGACAGCAGGGTCACCTCGCCCAGCGGGAACAGCACCGCCCCGGTGGCCAGCGCCGACAGGGCCACCACCCCGGTGGCCGCCAGGCAGAACGCCAGCGCCGCGGAGAACTTCGCCGCCAGCAGGCGCGTCCGCCCGGCCGGGGCGACCAGCAGGTAGCGCAGCGTCCCGGTGGCGGCCTCGCCGGCGACCGAGTCCCCCGCCACCACGCCCACCGTCATCGGCAGGAAGACGGGCAAAGTGACGGCCAAGGCCGTAAAGACCAGGAAAAGCCCGTTCTGGGTCACCTGGGCGACGAAGGCCGGCCCCTCGCCGCGGCTGCCGCCGGTGTGCACCCGCACCACGACGCCGATCAGCACCGGCAGCGCCGCCAGGATGCCCAGCATCGCGATCGTCCGCGCCCGGCGGAAGGTCATGGCCAGCTCACTGGTGAACAGCGCCGCGTACCCGGCCGCGCCCGCCCGGGGCCGGTCCGCCGCCAACGCGCCGCCCTGCGGCACCGCCTCAGCCCGCGACATCGAATCCCTCTCCGGTCAGCGCCACGAAGGCGTCCTCCAGCGTGCCCCGCTCCACCGCGAAGCCGCGCACCCGCACCCCCGCGCCGACCAGCGCCGCGCACAGCGCCGGCAGCGCGTCCTCGCCCTCCGGCGGGAGGCCGTCCACCGACCCGTCCGCGAGCTGCAGGTCCGTCACCCCGTGCTCCTTCAGCACCCGGCCCGCCTCCTCGGCGTCGGCCGTCCGCACGACCAGGCGGCCCTGCGCCCGGGCGGCCAGCTCGGCCACCGTGCCCTGCACCACCAGCCGCCCGCGCGACATCACCGCCGCATGCGTGCAGACCTGCTCGATCTCGTCCAGCAGGTGCGAGGAGAGGAACACCGTCGTACCGTCCGCCGCCAGCTCCCGCACCAGCGCGCGGATCTCCCGCATGCCCTGCGGATCCAGGCCGTTGGTCGGCTCGTCCAGCACCAGCAGCTCCCGCGGCCGCAGCAGCGCCGCCGCCAGCCCGAGCCGCTGCTTCATCCCCAGCGAGTAGCCGCGCGCCTTGCGGCCCGCCGCGGCCGACAGCCCGACCCGCTCCAGTGCTGCGGCCACCCGGCGCTCCCTGGTCCGCGGGTCGGCGGTCGGATCGGCCGCGTCGAAGCGCACCAGATTGGCCCGCCCCGACAGGAAGCCGTACAGCGCCGGGCCCTCGATCAGCGCCCCCACCCGGGGCAGCACCGCGCCGACCGACTGCGGCATCGGCGCCCCCAGCACCGACGCCGACCCGGCGGACGGCGCGATCAGGCCCATCAGCATCCGGATCGTCGTCGTCTTGCCGGAGCCGTTCGGGCCGAGGAAGCCGAAGACGCTGCCGCGCGGCACCACCAGGTCCAGCCCGTCCACCGCCGTCCGGTCGCCGAACCGCTTGGTCAGACCGCGGGTGCGGATCGCCTCCCCGGACGCGCCGGCGGGGGCCGGGCCCGCGAAGGCCCGACCCCCCGACCGCTCCGCCGGGCCCGACCGCTCCGCAGAAGGGGCGCCGGCCACGGCTACTTCACCCCGGCCGCGTGCTGCAGCACCGGCAGCGTCACCGCACCGGCGAACACCCGGCCGTCGTCCGTCACCAGCACGTTCACCACCTTGGTGCCGATCAGCGTGCCGCCGCCGACCGGCTTGCCGAACGCCTTCACCAGGGACAGCGGGTTCTGCGCCGCGCCCTTGGACCCGTGGCCGCCGTCCCGGCCGGGCACCTCGCCGACCGGCAGCCGGGTCGAGACCACGGTCGTCCAGCCCTCGCCCGTCACCTGCACGTCCGGCGCGCCACCGGCCTGCTTCCCGAACGGCTTCCCGTTCGGCGCGTCGTGCCCGGCCAGCTGCCCGTCCGCCCGGTGCTCCGTCACCTTCGCGCCCTTCGGCGGGGTGAACGAGAACGTCGAGGCGGCCGGCCGGTCGAACGACACCTTGCTGTAGTGCACGTCCAGCACCGGCCCGCCGGAGACGGCCGTCGCCTGCACCGAGAGCGGCACCCCATGCTCCGCGTCCACCGCGATCCGCACCCGGGCGATCGTCGAACCCTGCCCCTTCGGGGTCAGCGTCAGCCGGTACGCGTCCCGGCCGGCGACCTTCATCGTGCCGTCCACCGCGACCGTGGTGGTGCCGGAGGCGAAGGCCAGGAACTGCTTCGCCGCGTCCTGCGGGGTCACCGGCGGCACCGACCGGTCGGAGTGCTTGCCGGCGCCCTGCGGGGCCGTCAGGTGGACCGCCTCGTTGGAGGAGCTGTCCCACGCCCAGACGTTCGCGCCGTCGTGCACCAGCTCGTAGCCGGCCAGGTTGTCCACCAGGCCGATCCGCTGCCGGTCCGGCCCGTCGACCGCCACCTGCAGGGTGTGCTGGCCGCCCAGCAGCTCCGCCAGCTTGGCCTCCGGCTGCGCACCGCCCGACGCCGAGGGGCCCGCGCCGCCCTGCCCCGCGAGCCCGCCCGCCGCGCCGAGCAGCTGGGACGGGACCCCCAGGTCGGCCTTGACCTGGACGGTGCCGGACAGCGCCTCGGTGTCCGAGCCGAGCGCCTTCGCCACCAGCTGCTCCGCCGTCACCGACGGCAGGTCCGGCCCGGAGTCACTGGCCAGCGCGGGCACCAGACCGACACCTGCGGCCACCGCCGCCACCACCGCGACCGGAACAGCCACCCGCACCAGCGTCCTGCGGCCGGACCGGTACGGCGCCCCCTGCTCCTGCTCCGCCATCTCGTTCAACCCCTCCGAGTCGTCGCTTGCTTGCACTCTCCATTAGAGGCGCCGCGGGCCGCCCCGGCATCGCCCCGCAGGGCTGGATCCGGGTACGCCCGTCGTCGCACCCGACCCTGAGGCGGTCTCAGGGTCGTATCGGCCCCGGGTCGTAGCCCGTCCGTGGCGGGGCGCCGCAGGGCCCGGTGCGGCCCCGGGGCGGGTGTGCGGGCGGCGTGGAGGTCCACCACCCCGGCACCTGCCCGTACGGTTCTTCGAATACAGTGCAGGCTCCCGACCCGCCGCGGCCGCAGGCCCGCCCCGGACGAAAGGCGAAGACCCGTGATGCCCCTGTGGTCGCGCGCGCAGCAGCAGGACTTCCGCAGCCGGGTCCGGGGCTGCCTGCTCGGCGGGGCGGTCGGCGACGCGCTCGGGGCCGGGATCGAGTTCGACTCGCTGGAGAAGATCCGGGCGGCGCACGGACCGCTCGGCGTCACCGGCTACGTGCCCGCGTACGGGCGGCGCGGCGCGGTCACCGACGACACCCAGATGACGCTCTTCACCCTGGACGGCCTGATCCGCGCGCACATCGGCCGGGACACCGGCACCTGGCACCCGCCGACCGACGTCCACAAGGCCTACCTGCGCTGGCACGCCACCCAGCAGGACTGGGGACCGGACGAACGCCGGACCGAGCTCGGCTGGCTGGGCCGCCAGGAGTGGCTCTACGCCCAGCGGGCGCCCGGCCAGGCCTGCCTCACCGGCCTCTCCGGGCCGGACGCGGAGCGCCTCGGCACGGTCGACGCGCCCCGCAACCCGCACTCCAAGGGCTGCGGCACGGTGATGCGGGCGGCGCCGTTCGGCCTGCTGACCGCCTGGGACCCGAGCCTGGTGTTCCAGCTCGCCGTGGAGTGCTCCGTCCTGACGCACGGCCACCCGACGGGCTACCTGGCGGCCGGCGCCTTCGCGGTGATCGTCCACGCGGTGGCCCGCGGCGGCACGCCCGAGGAGGGCGTGCACCTCGCCCTGGCCCTGCTCTCCGAGCGTCCCTCGCACGAGGAGACCACCACGGCCCTGCGCGCCGCCCTGGACGCCGTCCGGGCCGGCGAGCCCACGGCGGAGCGGGTCGAGGCGCTCGGCGAGGGCTGGGTCGCGGAGGAGGCCCTGGCCATCGGCGTCTACTGCGCGCTGGTGGCGGAGGACGTGCGGTCCGGGCTGCTGCTGGCCGTCAACCACTCCGGCGACAGCGACTCCACCGGCTCGATCTGCGGGAACCTGCTGGGCGCGCTGCACGGGGAGACGGCGCTGCCCGCCGATCTGTTGGCGGAGCTGGAGGGACGCGGCACGATCCTGGAGATGGCGGACGACTTCGCACTGGAGCTGGTGCACGGGCCGGAGCTGCACGGCACGCCCGGCTGGGCGGAGCGCTACCCGGTCGGGTGAGGACCGCCGGGTAGCGCACAACGGCGGTGGGCGTCAGACCTCGCCGAAGGCACCCGCCGCGACGGCCGTGGTGAAGGCGGCCCAGGCGGCGTTCGAGAACTGCAGTCGGGGGCCCTCCGGGTCCTTGGAGTCGCGTACCGCGATCGTGCGGGTGTCCGGGACGGCGATCTCGACACAGGCGCCGTTGCCGCCGCTGTGGCTGCTCTTGCGCCAGGTCGGATTGGTCGTGGACGTGGTGGTCATTACCTGAACCCCTCTGCAATGGTGTGCATCAGTGACCGACTGTCCGCGACACTCAGCGCCGCGGCCCGCAGGTGGTCGTACAGATTGGTATAGCGGCGTACGTCGGCCTCCTTCTCCAGGTAGAGATCGCTCGTCACCCCTTCGAAGTAGACAACTGTCGAATCGGCAGACTCGGGGAACTCCATCAGGGAGAATGTGCCGCTCATGCCCGGATGCGCCCCGTGGCTGAACGGGATCACCTGCAGGTTGATGTACGGCCGCTCGCTGAGCGCCAGCAGCCGGCAGAGCTGGTCCGCCATCACCGCCCGGCTGCCGACCTCGCGGCGCAGCACCGCCTCGTCTATGACGACCCACAGGCTGCCGAGCCGGTCCTCGTTCTCGTCGTCTATCCGCAGCTGGCGCTTCATCCGGACCTCGACCCGGCGCTGCACCGCCTGGGCGTCGTAGTCCGGGAAGGTGCCGGCGACCACGGCCGCCGCGTACTCCCGGGTCTGCAGCAGCCCCGGCACGAAGGAGGACTCGTACGCCCGGATCGAGGAGGCCTCCGCCTCCAGGCCGATGTAGACGCTGTACGGGATGTCGCCGAACTCGTGCCACCAGCCGCGCTGGCGGGACTCGCGGGCCATCTCCATCAGCCCGGCGCGGACCCGCTCGTCGGCCACCTCGTAGACGTCGCACAGGTCCCTGACGTCCCGTTGACTGATGCTGCGCCGGCCGTTCTCCAGTCGGCTGATCTTCGACTGGGAGACCATCAGGCGGCCGGCGACCTCCTCGGCGGTCATGCCCTTGAGCTCGCGCAGGCGCCGGAGTTCGGCGCCGAGCCTGCGGCGGCGCACGGTGGGATTGACGCTGGCGGACACATCGACCTCCGGCCGGACCTCTGGCACAGACGGCAGCGCTGCGCCTCGGAACAGTGTGGAAATTGGTACCAACCCCCCCTGACGTGGAGAGCATGCCACCTCGCCTCTGCTCCGTGCGGGGGAATCCTCCCAGCGGACTAGAACAGATCATCGGAAAAGTGTGTAATCGGGATGGCATGCCTTGCACTTGGTCGTCCCGCGCGGTACAAGCCGGCGTCGGCGCGGTGTCCGCACTCCTACCCCGCCGCGACGCACCGAACGCCCGCCGGCGGGTGACACGACGAAGGGCGGCCCGCCCGGCAGTCTTCCTGCCGGGCGGGCCGCCCCTCACGAACTCACGTACGGCGCGGGCCGATCAACGCGCGCCCACCCGGGTGGCGACCGGCCGGCCGCCCGCGGCCGGCCTCGCCGCGGGGTGTCCGCCCGCCGCCGCCGGGGCCGCACCCCGGTTCTGCTGGGCCGGCAGGCCGTTCTGCACGTCCATCACCGCGTGCGCCACCATCCCGCCCAGCGGGTCGTAGCGGATCAGGTCCCGCAGCCGGGACCGCGAGGAGCGGCCCTCGTTGCCGGGATAGAGGTGCTTGCCCAGACCCACTGCGTGCGCCAGCGCGGCCAGCGCGGCCGTCCGCGGGTCCGGCGGGACGCCCGTACGGATCGCGGTGTCCAGGCGCTGCTTGATCGCGGCATTGGTGCAGTCGTCCGACGCCTGGTACCGCGTCGTCGGCAGCACCCCGCAGACCTGGCCCGCCACCGCGGTCACCATCCCGCAGCGCTCCAGGTGCGCCAGGTACATCTGACGCAGGCCCAGTCGGGGCCCGCCGATCCAGTGCGACGCCCGGACCGCACTGCCGCGCCGTCGCAGCAGCTCCAAGGCGTGGTCGAGGGTCGGATCACCGGTCGGCCGTGCGAGAACCACGGCGATCCGGTCCCCGTCCGGGGCGATGCGTCCGGCCAGGGACAGCTCGACCAGCTGCGCCCCGGCGAGTCCGAGGTCGAGGGTCTGGGGCTGCGCAGTGGTACCCGTGGTCGGGTCCAGTGCGAGCAGCAACAGCTCCTCGGGAATTGTTCTGCGGCTCCTGCCCATCCAAGCCTCCCCGCGTGGATGAGAGACAGCGTGACGCCTCTCACACGGGCTTGTCGAGTACGCCTCCGAATCGTGACCTTGGCACGGCAGGCTGGAACCGGTGCCCCGCGCCCGGCGTCTGAGCCGGGGACGGGCCCGGACGGGCAGAAAAACGGCCGGTCGGGCGGGGTGTGCGCGACTGACGCGCCACCGGTGGCGGAGACTGTACAGACATCCCGACGGGACGAGAACCCGTAGGAAAAAATGAAGGATCGGCGCGGCCCTCGGCCCGCCGGCCCGGGCGGGCAGCCGGTCCGCCGGGCGGACGAGGAGGAGAGGGTCAGTGGGCGAGTCCCCCGACACAGGACGGCGCGACGGGGCGGCCGAGGGTTCGGCGACGAAGGAGGACACCGCAACGGCGCGCACCGCCGGGCCGGCCGCGTCCCCGGAGCCCGCGGACCGGAGGGAGCCCGCGGACTCCGCAGAGCCGGACGCCGTCGAGTCGGACGTTGTCGAGTCGGACGTTGTCGAATCGGAGGCTGTCGCGTCGGACGCGGAGGAGCGGACCGAGTCGGACGCCGCTGCCGATGCCGGTGCAGGTGCCGACGACACCGCGGCCGAGCAGCCGGAGGACCGGGACGAGGACGAGGCGTCCGGTGAGTCCGTCGAGTCCGGTGAGCCCGCGAAGGGTGGGGCCGAGGACTCCGACGAGGACCGCGCTGCCGCGGCCGCCGGCTCGGGCGGCTCGACTGTCCACCTCCGCCTCCGGAGCACCGACAAGGCCACCACCGCGCTCCGCGTGCCCGTGGACAACGCCACCACCGCGCTGCGCCTCCCGCCGGAGGCCCGCAAGCCGGCCGCGTCCGCCACCGGCTCCACCGACGCTGCCGAGGCCGGTGACCAGCCGCCGAGCGACGTGACCACCATGCTGCGGCTCCCCGCGGACGCGACCCGCAAGGCCGCGGACAAGGGCGGTGCGGACAAGAGCGGCGCCGAGAAGATCGGCGCCGACAAGGGCGGTGCGGACAAGAGCGGTGCGGACAAGGGCGGTGCCGACAAGGGCGGCGCCGACAAGGGCAGTGCCGAGAAGCCGGCTGCCGCCGCACCCGCCTCGGACGCCACCACCATGCTCCGGCTGCCCGCCGACGCGACCCGCAAGGCCGCCGACAAGAGCGGCACGGACAAGGGCGCCGAGAAGAACGGTGCCGAGAAGAACGGTGCGGGCAAGGGCGGTGCGGGCAAGGGCGGCGCCGACAAGGCTGGTGCCGAGAAGCCGGCCGCACCCGCCCCGGATGCCACCACCGCACTGCGGCTGCCCGCCGAGGCCCGCAAGGCCGCCGACGCTCCGTCAGCACCGGCCGCCGCCGGCAAGGCCGCGGACACCGGGGCCGCCGCCGACGACAGCGCCGACACGGACAGCGACAGCGACACCGACTCCGACACGGGCACCGGCACCGGCACCGGCACTGCTCCGGCGTCCACCGGGACGGCGAAGGAGTCGGAGGCCGCTGCCCCCGTCGACAACGCCACCCGTGCGCTGCGCCTCCCCGTCGACAACGCGACCCGGGCGCTGCGGCTGCCCCCGGAGGCCCGGACGCCCGCCGCGGCCCCGGCCGAGGACCCCGACAAGCCCTCCGCGAAGTCCACCGACCCGCGCCTCGCCATGCGGGACAGCCGCGAGGTGGCCGGTGCCGCCCTCAAGGACGCCGGCAAGCCGGTCCGCGGCACCGCCCCCGAGCCCGCCCCGGTCCCCAAGCCCGAAGCGGAGCCGCGTCCCGCGCCGTCGCGTCCGGAAGCCCGGCCGACCCCGCCCCCGCCTCCGCCTCCGCTGCCCGTGGCGGACCCGGCCCCCGTGCCGGCGCCCGCCCCGCTGCCGGAGAACACCATCGAGGCGATGGAGGTGCTCGCCACCCTCAGCGCCCGCCCGGCCAGCCCGCTGCGCCGCGCCGCCAAGCGGACGGCGATCTGGGGCCTGTTCCTCGCCTTCGTGCTCGGCGTGGTGTCGGTCGCGCAGCTGCTGCGCCCGCTGCCCGACCCGGAGACCAAGCTCGCCCTGTCCACCAGCTACACCTTCCAGGGCGAGAAGCTGGCCGTCGACTGGCCGGCCAAGGGCCAGGCCGCCGCCGCGGTGATCGGTGTGGGCCCGGTGGGCACCTCCGGCGAGCAGACGCCGGTCTCCATCGCGAGCGTCACCAAGGTGATGAACGCCTACCTGATCCTCAAGGCGCACCCGCTGAAGAAGGGCGAGAGCGGCCCGGACATCGTCGTCGACAAGGCGGCCGCCCAGGAGTCCACCGACACGGACCAGTCGCGCGCGACCCTGACCGAGGGCCAGAAGCTCAAGCAGTACCAGGCACTGGAACTGCTGATGCTGCCATCGGCCAACAATGTCGCCCGTCTGCTGGCCCGCTGGGACGCCGGCTCGGAGGAGGCCTTCGTCGCGAAGATGAACGCCGAGGCCGCCAAGCTCGGCATGACCAACACCGTGTACGCGGACCCCGCCGGCTACAACGAGGACACCAAGAGCACCGCCGCCGACCAGCTCAAGCTGGCCGAGCAGGTCATGAAGGACCCGGTGTTCCGGCAGATCGTCGCCGAGCCCGAGATGCGGTACAACAACGTCCGCATCTCGAACACCAACGACCTGGTCACCACCCAGCGCGGCAGCGTCATCGGCGTGAAGACCGGCTCCTCCACGGCCGCCCAGTCCGCGCTGATGTGGGCCGCGGTCAAGGAGATCGGGGGCGTGAAGCGGACCATCATCGGCGTCACCCTGCGGCAGCCGGCCGTCGCCGGCGTCGACCTGGCCAAGGTCGCCCAGGCGCCCAGCCTGAAGATCATCAAGTCGGTGCAGAACGGCCTCGAAGGCCAGACCCTGGCCAAGCAGGGCCAGGTCGTCGGCCGGGTCGAGGACGGGCTCGGCGGCTCGGTGCCGATCGTCGCGGCCAAGGACCTCACCGTCGCCGGCTGGTCGGGCATCACCGCCCAGCTGACCCTGGACGCCGACAAGCTCGGCCACACCGTGAAGGCCGGCACCCAGGTCGGCACCCTCTCCGCAGGCGAGGGCGAAGGCAAGATCGAGATCCCGGTCACCCTGCAGGGCGACCTCGCCCCGCCGTCCATCCTGTCGCGGCTGACCCGCCTCCTCTGACCCGTCTCCTCCGACACGGTCGGAGCGCACCGGAGGCCCCGCTGTCCCCGCCCTCGTGGCGGTACGGCGGGGCCTTCGCCGTTCCCGTGTCCTGCGCCCGCACCCGCCTCGGCCGGTGTCCTCGCCGATGCCCTCGGCCGGAGTCCCCGGCCGAGGCCCTCAGCCGCTGGCCGGGCCCGCCGCCGAGCCCGGTCCGGCCGCGGAGCCGGGCGGGGAGCCGCCGTTCCGTTCCCCGGTCGCTCCCGGACCTCCGGTCGCGCCGGGCGCCCCGCCGGCGCCGGTCGACGCCGTCCCGGTCGACCCGGTGCCGGCCGGCGCCCCCGCGGTCTCCGGCACGCCCGGGTTCCCCGGCGGTGGAGTCGGCTCGACGCCCAGCAGCGCGGCCACCCCCGGTTCCTGCGTCAGCACCCGGCCCAGCGCGATCGCGAACGTCACCGCGGTGAACATCACGATCAGCCAGGACAGCATCGTGAACACCACCCCGTACGGGCCGAACCTGCTGACGCTCTGCGTCACCGCGTGCGGCAGGTACACCGCGGCCGCCGCGTTCACCCCCACCACCGCCACCCCGCACAGCAGCGCACCCGGCAGCAGCAGTCGCCAGGCGATCCGCCCGGCGAGCAGCAGGCGCTGCGTCCACCACCAGAGCGCGGCGTCCATCACGAAGGTCAGCGGGATGCCCAGCCACAGGCCCGCGCCGAAACCGTCGTGCAGCGCGTGCTGGAACACCAGGACGACCAGCCACACCAGCAGCCACATCAGCCACCGCCAGGCGGTGATCCGGTGCGAGGCCTTCGGCAGCTCCCAGCACCGCTCGCACACCCGCTGAACGGCCCGGCTCAGCGCGGTCGCGGACAGCACGGTGATGATCACGCCCACGGCGCCGAAGCTCTGCGACACCCCGTCGTCGTGCCCGCCGCCCAGGAACGCCGCCACCTGCTGCTGCGCCGCGCCCTTCAGCCCGAGCTGCTCGCGCAGCGAGCTGACCACGCCCTCCTTGACCGAGGCCGGGGCGAACACGGCCAGCGCCATCAGTGCGGGCAGCGCACTCAGGAAGGCCTGTGCGGCCAGACGGGTGGCGCAGTCCAGCAGGTTGACCCGGACGACCTGGTGCAGCGCCCGGCCGATCAGCGGCACGCGGTCCGGCACGGCCTTGAGCGACCTGGCCTTCTCGGCCGCCCTGGCCCGCATACCCGGCTGCTGCGAACCTGCCACCCCGGCTCCCTCCGCGAGCGGGCACCCTGCGTGACCCAGCCCCCATGCTCGCCCCGCCGGTGGGACCCCGCACCCGCGCCGCCCGGGCGGAGGGTTACTTCGTCTTGTTCTTGCCGGTGATCTTGTCGAGGCGGGAGGTGATGCCCCAGGTGGTGACGCGCCAGAGGGCCTCGACGACGATGTTGC
>NZ_JOAI01000014.1 GCF_000717715.1 Streptomyces sp. NRRL B-24484
CCACACCGTCACGGACAGACCGGCGATCGCGATGGTGGCCGCGATCAGGCCGGAGTAGCCGAACATCGGCTTGCGGCTGAAGACCGGGACGATCTCCGACACGATGCCGAAGAACGGCAGCGCGATGATGTAGACCTCGGGGTGGCCGAAGAACCAGAACAGGTGCTGCCACAGCATGGCGCCACCGTTGGCCGGGTCGAAGACGTGTGCCCCGAACTTGCGGTCCGCCTCCAGGGCGAACAGGGCGGCGGCCAGGACCGGGAAGGCCAGCAGGACCAGCACGGCGGTCAGCAGGACGTTCCAGACGAAGATCGACATCCGGAACATCGTCATGCCGGGCGCGCGCATGCAGATGATCGTGGTGATGAAGTTGACCGCACCGAGGATCGTGCCGAAGCCGGAGAAGGCCAGACCCATGATCCACATGTCGGCGCCGACGCCCGGCGAGCGGACGGCGTCGGAGAGCGGCGAGTAGGCGAACCAGCCGAAGTCGGCCGCGCCCTGCGGGGTCAGGAAGCCCGCCACCGCGATGATCGAGCCGAACAGGTAGAGCCAGTAGGCGAACATGTTCAGACGCGGGAAGGCGACGTCCGGGGCGCCGATCTGGAGCGGCATGATCCAGTTCGCGAAGCCCGCGAAGAGCGGGGTGGCGAACATCAGCAGCATGATCGTGCCGTGCATGGTGAACGCCTGGTTGAACTGCTCGTTCGAGAGGATCTGGGTCCCCGGACGGGCGAGTTCGGCGCGCATGACCAGGGCGAGGACGCCACCGATCAGGAAGAAGGCGAACGAGGTCGCCAGGTACATCGTGCCGATCGTCTTGTGGTCGGTGGTGGTGAGCCACTTGATGATCGCGTTGCCCCGCTTGCCGACACGGGCGCTCTTGCCGGCCGTGACGCCCCCGGCGCCCCCGCCGGCCGCGGCGGGCTCGTTGAGGATGGTCACTTCTCTTCACTTCCCGTGGTCGTCTCGCGGGCGTGGCCGGCACCGAGGATGCCCGCGGGCACCGCCCCGGACTGGCCCTTGGCCCGAAGCTCCTTCAGGTGCTGCTCGTACTGGTCGTGGGTGACGACCTTGACGTTGAACAGCATCCGGGAGTGGTCCTGGCCGCAGAGCTCGGCGCACTTGCCGGCAAAGGTGCCGAAGGAGGTCGGGGTCACCTGGAACTTGTTCACCACGCCCGGCACGACGTCCATCTTCATGAGGAAGTTGACGGGCCAGAAGTCGTGGATCACGTCGTTGGAGGTCAGGACGAACTCCACCGACTCGTTGATCGGCAGGTACAGGGTGGGCACCTCGGCCGGGGTGCCGACGTCGTACGCGGCGGTGGTGCTGGCCGGGTTCGGGATCTCGGTGTTCTCGTAGTTGAACGCCCAGTTCCACTGGAAGCCCACCACGTTCACCACGTGCTGCGGCTTCGCGCTGACCGCGGTCAGGCGCGTCTCGTCGCGGGCGACGAAGTAGAAGAGCACCGAGACGATGACAAGGGGGACCGCGGTGTACAGCGCCTCGATGGGCACGTTGTACCGGGTCTGAGCGGGGATCTCCACCTTGGTGCGGCTACGCCGGTGGAAGATCACGCTCCAGAGGATCAGACCCCACATCAGTGCGCCCACTGCCAGCGCCGCGATCCACGAGCCCTGCCACATGTGGAGGACCAGGGGGCCTTCCTCGGTGACGGGCGACGGGAGGCCAAGCCTGGGGAGGTCGTTGGCCGAGCAGCCGGTGGCGGTCGCGATGACGAGGCCCAGTGCCAGCGCCTGAGGCAGCTTCCGCCGCATCGTGCGCCGCGGCGAGCGGTCGGAGCCGTTGGGACTCACGTAGCGCCTTCCCGAAGTCTCGCCCGCGATCGCGCCGCCTCCGGGAGTGCTGTGCGCCTCCCCGGCGACCCGGCCACGGGCACGGTTTGAATGCTTATGCGGGCCAAACGCTACTGCATCCTTATGCGGCACTCACGAGCAGCCCCCGCTAACGCGCCGCCCGCCTACCCGATCAGCCCCGGCAGGCGTTCCGGCGCAGGTCATGGCAGGCATCCGAGGGTCCCACACCCGATCGGGGGACCCCACTGCGACACGCGGGTGACGGTGCGTCGTACCGGACGAATGCGACGAAATCGGGCGCGGGGTCGACCGCGGGCCGGGCGGGGATAGCGTGGGAGGGTGTCGTACTTCGATGTGGCCTCCACCGCACCCCTGCACCCCGTCGCCCGGCAGGCGCTGAACGCGGCGATCGACGAGGGGTGGGCCGACCCGGCGCGGCTGTACCGCTCCGGCCGGCAGGCCCGGATGCTGCTCGACGCCGCCCGCGAGGGCGTCGCCGCCGAGCTCGGCGCCCGGGCGGACGAGGTCTCGTTCACCGCGAGCGGCACCCAGGCCGTCCAGCTCGGCATCCTCGGCGCCCTGCAGGGCAACCGCCGGCGCGGCGCCCACCTGGTGCACTCCGCGGTCGAGCACTCCAGCGTGCTGCACACCGCCGAGCTGCACGAGGCCCGCGGCGGCGAGGTCGGCGTCGTCCCGGTCGACCGCCACGGCCGGGTGAAGGCCACCCAGTTCGCCGCGCGGCTCACCGGGGCCACCGCGCTCGCCGTGCTGCAGAGCGCCAACCACGAGGTCGGCACCGTCCAGCCGGTCGAGGAGGTCGCCGACCTCTGCGGCAACGTCGGCGTCCCGCTGCTGGTGGACGCCGCCCAGAGCGCGGGCCGGCTGCCCGTGCCGCACGGCTGGTCGCTGCTGACCGCCAGCGCCCACAAGTGGGGCGGCCCGGCCGGCGTCGGCGTGCTCGCCGTCCGCAAGGGCGTGCGCTACGCCTCGCCGCTGCCCTCCGACGAGCGCGAGCGCGGCCGGGTGCCCGGCTACGTGAACGTGCCGGCGATCGTCGCGGCCGCCGCCTCGCTGCGCGCCGTCCGCACCGACGCCGAACGGGAGAACGCCCGGCTGCACGCGCTGGTGGAACGCATCCGCACCCGGGTGCCGGCGCTGGTGCCCGAGGTCGAGGTGGTCGGCGACCCGGTGCGCCGGCTCCCCCACGTCGTCACCTTCTCCTGCCTGTACGTGGACGGCGAGGTGCTGCTCGGCGAGCTGGACAAGGCCGGGTTCGCGGTCTCCTCGGGCTCCTCCTGCACCTCCTCCACGCTGACGCCGAGCCACGTGCTGGCGGCGATGGGGGTGCTGACCGAGGGCAACGTCCGGGTCTCGCTGCCGTACGGCACCGCGGAGGAGGAGGTGGACCGCTTCCTCGCCGCGCTGCCCGAGCTGGTCGCCGCGGTGCGGGCCCCGCTCGGGATCGACCTGCAGCTGCCCGCGGCGGAACCCGGCCCGCAGGCCGTCCGGGAGGCCGCCGCGGAGACTCACCCGAAGACTCCCCCGACGACGGACGCGGAGACCGGCGCGGAGACGGACGCGGCGGCGGGCCCGGAGGATGCCGGGACGGCCGGCGGCAGCGCGGGCGGGGCGGAGGTGCTGGTGCTCGACGCCCTCGGCAGGCGCTGCCCGCTGCCGGTGATCGACCTCGCCCGGCGGATCGGCGAGGTGCCGCCGGGCGGCACCGTCGTGGTGCTGGCCGACGACGAGGCGGCCCGGCTGGACATCCCGGCCTGGTGCGGGATGCGGGCCCAGGAGTACCTGGGCGAGGCCCCGGCCGCGCAGTACGGCGCGGACCGGGGAACGGCCTACCTGGTGCGCCGGGCGGACTGAACGCCCGCCCGGCCGCGACCGGGCGGGGTCAGGCCAGCTTCGCGCGGACCTCGGCCGCGGCCTCGTCGCCGTACGCGGCGGCGAAGCGGTCGGTGAAGTGGGCGCGGCGCAGCTCGTACTCCTGGGTGCCGACGGTCTCGATCACCAGGGTGGCGAGCATGCAGCCGACCTGGGCGGCGCGCTCCAGGCCGAGGCCCCAGGAGACGCCGGCGAGGAAGCCGGCGCGGAAGCCGTCGCCGACGCCCGTCGGGTCGGCCTTGCGCTCCTCGGCGGGGCAGCCGACGGTGATCGCGGGCTCGCCCTTGCGCTCGATCCGGACGCCCTTGGGGCCGAGCGTGGTGACCCGGGTGCCGACCCGGTTCAGCAGCTCCTCGGCGGCCCAGCCGGTCTTGGACTCGATGAGCGCGGCCTCGTACTCGTTGGTGAAGAGGTAGGCGGCGCCGTCGACGATCTCGCGGATGTCGTCGCCCTCCAGGCGGGCCAGCTGCTGGGAGGGGTCGGCGGCGAAGGCGTAGCCGCGGCTGCGGCACTCCTGGGTGTGGCGGACCATCGCCTGCGGGTCGTCGGCACCGATCAGGACGAGGTCGAGGCCGCCGACCCGGTCGGCGATCGGCTTGAGCTCGATGTTGCGGGCCTCCGCCATGGCGCCGGTGTAGAAGGAGGCGATCTGGTTGTGGTCCAGGTCGGTGGTGCACATGAAGCGCGCGGTGTGGCGGGTCTCCGAGATGTGCACGGAGGCGGTGTCCACGCCGTTGCGCTCCAGCCAGCTGCGGTACTCGTCGAAGTCCGCGCCGGCCGCGCCGACCAGGACCGGGCGAAGGCCCAGCACGCCCATGCCGAAGGCGATGTTCGGCCCGACGCCGCCGCGCCGGATGTCGAGGGTGTCGACCAGGAAGGAGAGCGAGACGGTGTGCAGCTGCTCCGCGACCAGCTGGTCGGCGAAGCGGCCGGGGAAGGTCGTCAGGTGGTCGGTGGCGATCGAGCCGGCGACGGCGATACGCACGGGAGTCTCCTCGGGAGGCCTGGTGGCGGCGGGGCCTGGTGGCGGCCGGAAGCGGTGGTGGTGGACCCACCTACGGTACAGCCAAGCCTGCCCCGGACCCGGACGACCCGAACCGGTACTACCCCGCAGTAGCCCTGGTGGGGCGCCCGGCGGCGGCCTAGGGTCGCAGCACGGGGGCCGGTCGGCCGGTCCCCGGCCATGCGTGCCGTGGCGACGAGGCCGCGGCCCGGTGATCGGAGCGATGACAGCGATGATGCCCACCCAGCCCCCTGCAGTCCGTCCGGGCGCCCTCGGCGGCGAGGCCGACTTCGAGAGCCTCGACGCCCTGGTCAGCTCCTCGCGCCGGCTCGGCCGGTTCTGGCCGCCGCTCGCGGCCGGCCCGCAGCCCGCGGCGGCCCGTCCGGCGGGGGTGTCGGTGCCGTCCGGGGCGCAGCAGCTGGTGGCCGCGATGGCCGACTACGGGAGCTGACCGCTCCCCCGGTGCCGCTCCCGCACGGGGGTGGAACCGGATTCCTCCGGGGCACGTCAAACCGGCGCAGCACCGCTCAGGTGGCGGTTCGCTGGACCCTCGGGAGGAAGTCGCACCATGGACGCAAGGACCGCAGTCGTACCGTTCGGGGCCGCTCGTCGGCGGCGGGCCGCCGTGTTGGCGGCAGGGGTGGCGCTCGTCGTCGGCGGGCTCTCCGCCTGCGGGTCGCAGACGTCGACCGGAGCCGGCGGTGCGCCGACGGCGCAGCCCACGGCGAGCGCCCCGGCCACCGCCGCGCCGGCCTCGCCGAGCCCCTCCCCCAGTGCGTCCGGCGCGGGCAGTGCGGCCCCGCAGCCCGGGCAGTCGACCCGGCCGACCCAGCCGGGGATAGCCGTCGGCGAGCCGACGCCGACCGCGGCGAGCATGCCCGCGATCAGCTACACCGTGGAGGGCGGAACGCACCTGACCGTCTACTTCTACGGCGGGGTCTGCGAGCAGTACGGGCTGAAGGCCGACGAGCAGGCGCCCGGCCTGGTGCGCGTCCGGGTGACGGTGGAGAAGCCGGCCCCGCGCGGCCAGGAGTGCCCGGCGCTGGCGAAGAAGGAATCCGTGTCGGCCCAGCTGGCGCAGCCGATCGGCGAGCGCAAGGTGGTCGACATGACCTCCGGCACCGGGCTCACCATGACGGGTGACATGCCGGGCGGGCCGCGCTGACGCCGGTCGGCGGACCCGGGTCACGGACAGGACGCAACCGCCGGAGGGCGGCCCCGGCGTCGGGGCCGCCCTCCGGCGGTTCGCTGCTGCTGTCGCTGCCGCGGGTGCTGCTGGGCGCGCGGCTCAGCTGAAGGAGTCGCCGCAGGCGCAGGAGCCGGTGGCGTTCGGGTTGTCGATCGTGAAGCCCTGCTTCTCGATGGTGTCGACGAAGTCCACGGTGGCGCCGCCCAGGTAGGGGGCGCTCATGCGGTCGGTGACGACCTTCACGCCGCCGAAGTCCTTGACGACGTCGCCGTCGAGCGAGCGCTCGTCGAAGAACAGCTGGTAACGCAGGCCGGAGCAGCCGCCCGGCTGCACGGCGACGCGCAGCGCGAGGTCCTCGCGGCCCTCCTGCTCGAGCAGGCCCTTGACCTTGGCCGCGGCGGCGTCGGTGAGGAGGATGCCACTCTCGACAGTGGTCTCGTCCTGGACGGTCATGCTTACTCCCGGTCTGTGACGACAGTGTGCCGCCAGTGCCAACCGGCGGCCGCCCGGATTCATTTCCGGTCGGTGGTGATTCCGGGAGGCGTTTTCGCCGCCCGCACCGCTACGCCTCCCATGCTCGCACACCGGCGGTGCGTACTCGGCGTCCGATCTCGGCAAACCGCCCGCAGCGGGTCCGGCGGCGGGCCAGGATGAGATGCGTGATCATTCGGCCGGTCAGGGACAGTGCCGCGGACGCCGCCGCCGTGCGGGAGGTGGCCGCGGCGGCCTTCGGGAGCCCTCCCGCGCCGGAGCGGCGGGAGGCACCGGACGCCGCCCGGGCCGTCCGGGCCGTCCGGCACGAGGCGCGGACCCGGCACCTGGCGGTGACCGACCCGCAGGGGTGCTGGCTGGCCGAGGACGGCGGACGGGCGGTGGGGGCCGCGCTGTCCCTGCGGCGCGAGGACGTGTGGCTGCTCGCCCTGCTGGTGGTCGACCCGGCGGTGCAGGGCAAGGGGGTCGGGCGGCTGCTGCTGCAGCGGGCGGCTGCGCACGGGCGGGGCTGCCTGCGGGGGATGCTGTGCGCCTCGCCGTCGCCGGCCGCGGCGCGGCGGTACCGGCTGAGCGGGTTCACGCTGCACCCGGCGATGCAGCTGCGGGGCCCGGTCGACCGGACGGGGCTGCAGGACCCGGGCGACGTCCCGGTGCACCCCGGGGGGCCGGGGCAGCTGCACCTGCTGGACTCGGTGGACCGGCGGCTGCGGGGCGCCGCGCACGGGCCCGACCACGGCTTCATGCTGGCGCACTTCGAGGAGCTGCTGGTGGCGGACTCACTGGCGGGCAGCGGGTACTGCTACCGGGACGGCGGCGAGGTGAAGCTGCTGGCGGCGACGTCGAAGCGGATCGCCGTTCGGCTGCTGCGGGAGGCGCTGGCGCGGGTCCCGGAGGGGACGGACGCGCTGGTCGAGCACCTGACCGCCGAACAGGAGTGGGCGCTCGACGTCGGCCTAGAGGTCGGCCTCACCGTCGGCACCCGCGGCTACGTGGCCCTCCGCGGCATGCGCCCACCGGTGCCGTACCTCCCCGAAGGCGCCTTCCTGTAAGGCCGGGCAGGACGGAACCGGGGCGCGGGGAACTGCGCGGTCCGATGCTCAGCCCCGGACCGCGCAGTTCCCCGTGCCCCTGGTTGTGCATGCCCCTGACCTGCGCGGTTCCCCGCGGACGGGTCCCGTCACTCCATGGTGGCGAGGATCTCCTTGACCATGTCGAGGGTGGTGCCGGGGTGGAGGAAGGCGAAGCGGGCGACGGTCTCGCCGTCCCAGCCGGTGGGGGTGACGAAGCCGATCTGGTCGGCGAGGAGCTGCTGGGACCAGCGGTAGTAGTCCTCGCGGGTCCAGCCGGTGCGGCGGAAGCACACCGCGGAGAGCTGCGGGTCGTGCAGCAGCTCCAGGTGGTCGGTGTCGCGGATCAGCTGCGCGGTGTCCCGGGCCAGCGCCAGGCCGGTCTCGATGGCGTCGGTGTAGGCCTGGGTGCCGTGGACGGCGAGGGAGAACCAGAGCGGCAGGCCGCGGGCCCGGCGGGTGAGGTGGTACGCGTAGTCGGTGGGGTTCCACTCGTCGCCCTCGGTGTGCAGGACGTCGAGGTAGGAGGCGTCCTGGGTGTGGACGGCGCGGGCGAGCTGCGGGTTGCGGTAGAGCAGGGCGGCGCAGTCGAACGGCGCGAAGAGCCACTTGTGCGGGTCCACGACGAAGGAGTCGGCGTGCTCGATGCCGTTGTAGCGCTCGCGGACGGAGGGGGCGAACAGCCCGGCGCCGCCGTACGCGCCGTCGACGTGGAACCAGAGGCCGCGCTCGCGGGTGACCTCGGAGAGGCCGGCGAGGTCGTCGACGATGCCCTCGTTGGTGGTGCCGGCGGTGCCGACGACGGCGATCACCGTCTCGGGGTTCGGGTCGGCGGCCAGGGCGGCGCGCAGCGCCTCGCCGGTGAAGCGGCGGTCCACGGTCGGGACGACGAAGGCCTCGACGCCGATGATGTTGAAGGTGTTCTTGACCGAGGAGTGGACCTGGTCGGCGACGGCGATCCGCAGCCGGGCCTCCGGGCCACGGTCTCCACCGTGATCGGCCAGCTTGCGGCGGGCGGTGTCGCGGGCGACGACGAGCGCGGAGAGATTGCCGGCGGAGCCGCCGGAGACGAAGGTGCCGCCGGCCGAGGCGGGGAGTCCGGCGCGGTCCGCTATCAGGCGCAGCACCTGGTTCTCGGCGGCGATGGCGCCGGCGGCCTCCAGCCAGGAGATGCCCTGGAGGGAGGCGCAGGAGACGACCATGTCGAAGAGGAGGGCGGCCTTGGTGGGGGCGCAGGGGATGAAGGAGAGGTAGCGGGGGCTGTCGGCGGAGATGACGGCCCGGGAGAGCTCGTGGTCGTAGAGCTTGAGGACGTCGCCGGGGTCGTTTCCGTGCTCGTTGAGCAGGCCGGCGAGGTGGGTGCGCAGGTGGTCGCCGTCGCCGGGGTGGTCGAGGGGGACGGGGTCGTACTGCAGCCGCTCGCGCATGTAGTCGAAGACGAGGTCGACCAGCTGGTTGTCGGGCTGGTGCATGCGGTCGGCGGCTGCGGACACGGTGGTCCCTCTCGTTCTGGCTGCGGGGTGCGGCGGCCCGGTACGGGTGGGGTTGCTGGGGCGTACCGGACACGATCAGCGTAGGCAGCGGCGCTCGGTCGGCGCGCGTCGGAACGGGGCCGCGCGGGCAGCTTTCGTGCGTGTTCGGCGGGGGTCGCGCAGCTTTCCTGCGTGGCGTGCCGGCGGGTGCCGGGGGCCGGTGCGGGGGTGTCAGCCGATGAGGCGGGAGAGGACGACGGAGCTGCGGCTGCGCTGGACGCCGGGCTCCTTGCGGATGCGTTCGATGACGGCTTCGAGGTGCCGGGTGTCGGCGGCGCGGAGGTGGACGAGGGCGTCGGGGTCGCCGGTGACCGTCCAGGCGGCGGCGACCTCGGGGAACTGGCGGAGGCTGGCGAGGAGTTCCTCGGGGCTGGTGCGCTCGCGGCAGTAGATCTCGACGAAGGCCTCGGTCCGCCAGCCGAGCAGGCCCGGGTCGAGGACGACGGTGAAGCCGCGGACGACGCCGCGGGCGCGGAGCCGGTCGATGCGGCGGCGGACGGCGGTCGCGGAGAGGTTGACGAGCAGGCCGATCTCGGCGTACGAGGCACGGCCGTCCTTGCTCAGGTGTTCCAGCAGGAGCCGGTCGGTGTCGTCGAGCGGCGCCCCGCCCGGGTCCGTGGGTCGGTGCGTGCTCATGGCTGCGGGCTCCACTGGTGGTGCGTGTGAGGGCGGTGGGGCCGTCGGGGTGGGACGGCGCACCGCCCCATTCTGGCGGACGGGGGCGGTCAGTCCACCAGCAGCACGATCTTGCCGCGGGTGCGGCCCTCGGCGTTGAGGGCCTGGGCGGAGGCGGCCTGGGAGAGCGGGAAGGTCGAGGCGACCGGGACGCGGAGCTTGCCGGTGTCGGCGAGGCGGCCGAGTTCGGCGAGGTCGGCGGCGTCGGGGCGGACCCAGACGTAGTGGCCGCCGCGGGCGGCGACGCCGTAGTCGGTGATCGAGGCGATGCAGGAGGGGTCGCGGACGAGCTGGGCGGAGACCTCGACGGCGTCGCCGCCGATCAGGTCGAGGGCGGCGTCGACGCCGTCGGGGGCGAGCGCGCGGACGCGGTCGGCCAGGCCGTCGCCGTACGCGACCGGTTCGGCGCCGAGTTCGCGCAGGTAGGCGTGGTTGCGTTCGCCGGCGGTGCCGATGACCCGGGCGCCGTGCGCGGTGGCGATCTGGACGGCGAGGCTGCCGACGCCGCCGGCCGCGGCGTGCACCAGGACGGTCTGGCCGGCGCGGATGCGCAGCGCCTTGACGAGGGCCTGGTGGGCGGTGAGTCCGGCGAGCGGGAGGCCGCCGGCCTGGGCCCAGTCGAGCGAGGCGGGTTTGCGGGCGAGGGTGCGGACGGGGGCGGCGACGAGCTGGGCGTAGGTGCCGTGCTCGGCGGAGTCCTTGCGGACGTAGCCGACGACCTCGTCGCCGGGGGCGAACTCGGTGACCCCGCCGCCGACGGCCTGGACGACGCCGGCCATGTCCCAGCCCATGATCAGCGGGAAGTGGACGTCCATGATGCCGTCGAGGTGGCCCTCGCGGAGCTTCCAGTCGACCGGGTTGACGCCGGCGGCCTTCACCCGCACCAGGACGGAGTCGGGGCCGACCTTGGGGTCGGGCACGTCGGTGTACTCGACGACGTCGGGGCCGCCGTACTGCCTGATCACAATGGCCTTCATGCTCCAAGACAACGCGATCGCGGCTCGATATCGGTTCGGCCACGCCGGGAAGGCTCCGATCCGGAGAGCGGTTCTCGTCACATCGACAGAACGTCCATCGTCAGAGTGACGCTAACGGGTTATCATAGATAGTGTCAGATAGACGAGAAGGCCCCGCGGTACCACCGCAGCTCGGCAGGGGCCGGAAGATCGGCCGCACAGGAGGGCACCCGCCCGTGACCACCACCACCGAGACCTACGGCGTCGACCCCTCTCCGACGCCCCTTGCGCTGCTGCTGCTCGGCCGCGAGGCCGACCCCGCGAGCGAGCGCGGCGTCGAGTGCCCCGGCGACCTGCCCGCGGCCTCCGACCCGGACCTGGTCGCGCGGGCCCGCGCCGCGAAGGAGCAGCTCGGCGACCGGGTGTTCATCCTCGGCCACCACTACCAGCGCGACGAGGTCATCGAGTTCGCCGACGTGACGGGCGACTCGTTCAAGCTGGCCCGCGACGCGGCGGCCCGCCCGGAGGCCGAGTACATCGTCTTCTGCGGCGTGCACTTCATGGCCGAGTCGGCGGACATCCTCACCACGGACGCCCAGCAGGTCGTGCTGCCGGACCTCGCCGCGGGCTGCTCGATGGCCGACATGGCCACCGCCGAGCAGGTCGCCGAGTGCTGGGACGCGCTCACCGACGCGGGCATCGCCGACGTGACCGTACCGGTCTCGTACATGAACTCCTCCGCCGACATCAAGGCCTTCACCGGCAAGCACGGCGGCACCATCTGCACCTCCTCCAACGCGAAGCGCGCGCTGGAGTGGGCCTTCGAGCAGGGCCAGAAGGTACTGTTCCTGCCCGACCAGCACCTGGGCCGCAACACCGCCGTCCTGGAGATGGGCTTCTCGCTGGAGGACTGCGTCCTCTACAACCCGCACAAGCCGAACGGCGGCCTGACCGCCGAGCAGCTGCGGAACGCGAAGATGATCCTCTGGCGCGGCCACTGCTCGGTGCACGGCCGGTTCAGCCTGGACTCGGTGAACGAGGTCCGCGAGCGGATCCCCGGGGTGACCGTGCTGGTGCACCCGGAGTGCAAGCACGAGGTCGTCACCGCGGCCGACATGGTCGGCTCGACCGAGTACATCATCAAGGCGCTGGACGCCGCCGAGCCCGGCTCCAAGTGGGCCATCGGCACCGAGCTGAACCTGGTGCGCCGCCTCGCCAAGGCGCACCCGGACAAGGAGGTCGTCTTCCTCGACCGCGCGGTCTGCTTCTGCTCGACCATGAACCGGATCGACCTGCCGCACCTGGTGTGGGCGCTGGAGTCGCTGGTCGAGGGCCGGGTGCCGAACGTGATCACCGTCGACCCGGAGACCGAGAAGTACGCCAAGGCGGCCCTGGACCGGATGCTGGCCCTGCCGTAACGTTCCGCCGCGCCGCAGCGCGCGGCCCGCAGCACGCCGGAGGGCGGGCACCCCGTGGGGGTGCCCGCCCTCCGGGCGTCACGGGACCTACTCCGGCAGGCCGGGGATCAGGCCGTCGCCCTCCGTCCGCAGCATCTCGCGGACCTCGTCGATGGTCGCCTCCGCGTCCGGCAGGATCAGGTCGGAGGGCTCCAGGGTCTCGTCCGGCAACGGGTCGCCGAACTCCTTGACCGCGCCCAGCAGTGCGTCGAGGGCGGCCTTGAACCTCTCGCCGTCCCCCGACTCCACGGCCTTCAGCAGGTCGTCGTCCAGCTCGTTCAGCCGGTTCAGGTGGCTCTCGCCGACCTGGAACTGCCCCTCACCCATGACCCTCATGATCATGCCGGCGCGTCTCCCTGTCCGGTGTCGTGGTGCTGTCCGGTTGCTACTTGTTGTAGTTGATCTTCGACGGGTCCTGCTGGCCCTGCTCGATGGCCTGCGGGCCCGCGGCCGGGGAGCCGCCGGTCAGCTCGGCCTTCATCCGGGCCAGCTCCAGCTCGACGTCGCTGCCGCCGGCCACCCGCTCCAGCTCGGCCTCGATGTCGTCCTTGCGGCCGAGGCCGCTGGCGTCGTCGAGCGCACCGGAGGCGAGCAGCTCGTCGATCGCGCCGGCGCGCGCCTGCATCTGCGCGGTCTTGTCCTCGGCCCGCTGGATCGCCAGGCCCACGTCACCCATCTCCTCGGAGATGCCGGAGAAGGACTCGGCGATCCGGGTCTGCGCCTGGGCGGCCGTGTACGTGGCCTTGATGGTCTCCTTCTTGGTGCGGAAGGCGTCCACCTTGGCCTGCAGCCGCTGGGAGGCGAGCGTGAGCTTCTCCTCCTCGGCCTGCAGCTGCTGGTACTGGGTCTCCAGGTCGGTGATCTGGGACTGCAGGTTCGACTTGCGGGTGAGCGCCTCGCGGGCGAGGTCCTCGCGGCCCAGCGAGAGCGCCTTGCGGCCCTGGTCCTCGTACTTCGCGGACTGCTGCTGCAGCTGCGTCAGCTGCAGCTCCAGCCGCTTGCGCGAGGTGGCCACGTCGGCGACGCCGCGGCGCACCTTCTGCAGCAGCTCCAGCTGCTTCTGGTACGAGTAGTCGAGCGTCTCCCGCGGGTCCTCCGCACGGTCCAGTGCCTTGTTGGCCTTGGAGCGGAAGATCAGCCCCATACGCTTCATGATTCCGTCGCTCATGGGCCTCGGGTGCCCCCTTCTACGGGCCTGCGAATTCCGTCTCGTAACACGTCGAGTCTATGTGCAGCGAGCTGGTCGCCGCAGTGCACGAGCTGCAACAAGACTGCTACAGCCGCACACTGCCGGTCATCGTTCCTGGGGTGGAGCCGACCCTGAGACCATGATCCGCCCCGCGGAGGGCGCCCCGTACGGGACACGCCGCCGATCGATATCCGTTCGTGCCGACGCTCACTGCGGAAAGCACCCGGCCAGCACGTACGCTGGGGGTGTGTTCCGACGCCGTGATGAAGCCTCCTCCGCCGCGACCGCGCTGGCCGAGCAGGACGAGAAGACCCCCCGCGACCCGCAGGCCAAGAAGGGCCGCCCGACGCCGAAGCGCAGCGAGGCCGAGGCCAACCGGCGGACCCGGGTGACCGTGCCCAAGGACCGCAAGGAGGCCGCCAAGCAGTCCCGCGAGCGGATGCGGGCCGAGCGCGAGAAGCAGCGCACCGCCCTGCTGGAGGGCGACGAGCGCGCCCTGCCGGCGCGCGACAAGGGCCCGGTGCGGCGCTTCGCCCGCGACTTCGTGGACTCCCGCTGGTCGCTCGCCGAGTTCTTCCTGCCGTACGCCGTGGTGGTGCTGGTGCTCAGCATCGTCAAGGTGCCGGCCCTGCAGCTGCTCTCCACGCTGCTCTTCGTGGTGTTCTTCGTCCTGGTGATCCTGGACTTCGCCCGTCTCGGCCTCGGCCTGCGCAAGGCCCTGCGCGAGCGCTTCCCGGACCAGAACACCCGCGGCGCCGTCCCCTACGGCCTGATGCGCACCCTGCAGATGCGCCGGCTGCGGCTGCCCAAGCCGCAGGTGAAGCGGGGCGAGCGGCCCTGACCGCGGAGCCGGTCCCGCCGCCCTGGGCCCTGCCGGTACAGCCGGACCAGCCCGGGCTGTACGTGCTGCCCGGGCAGGGCGTCGGAGGCCACGACCGGCTGCCGGCCGTCGGCGGCGGCGGCCGGCACGCGGCCGCTCCCTGGCCGACCCGGCAGGGCGGGCTGCGCAGCATCGTCCGCGAGGAGCTGCTGACCCGGCAGCTCGCCGAGCAGCTGGCCGGCCGGACGGAGCTGCGGGTGCTCGACGTCGGCTGCGGGCAGGGCACCCAGACCGTGCGACTGGCCCGTGCCGGGCACGTCGTCACCGGCGTCGACCCGGACCCGGTCACCCTCGGCGCCGCACAGGCCGCGGTCGCGGCCGAGCCCGCCGAGGTGCAGGCGCGGGTGCGGCTCATCGGCGGGGACGGGCACGCCTGCGGGCGGTGGTTCCCGCCGCGCTCCTTCGACGTGGTGCTGTGCCACGGCGCCCTGATGTACCTCGCCGACCCGGACCCGCTGCTCGCCGCGCTCGCCCGGGTGCTCGACACCGGCGGCGTGCTGTCGCTGCTCGTCCGCAACGCCGACGCGCTGGCCATGCGCCCCGCGCTCGCCGGCGACTGGCGGACGGCGCTGGCCGCCTTCGACTCCTACCGCTGCACCGACCGGTACGGCGTCCCCGCGCGGGCGCACCGGCTCGGCGAGCTGACCACCACGCTCTCCGGCATCTCCGTGCCGCTGCGGCACTGGTACGGCGTCCGGGTCTTCACCGACGCCGCCCCCGACGAGGCGGCGCCGGTCGACGGCCGGCAGCTCGCGCAGCTCCTCGACGCCGAGGAGCGGGCCGGCCGGCAGGACCCGTACCGCCAGGTCGCCGGCCTGCTCCACCTCGTCGGCGCCAAGTAGTCGCGCGGCACCGAGGGGCACCCGGCCTCCGGCCGGAGGGGCTGCCCCTGCCCGTCCGAGGACGGACTCATCCCTCGTGCAGGCTCATCGAGTAGATCTCGCGGTCGTCCTCCAGCAGGACGGCCCGGTCCACGCCGTCCGCCAGCAGCTGCTTGTAGGTCTCGCCGATCCACGACTCCGCGTCGCCCTGGCCGGGGAACTCCTCCTGGCCGCCCGGCTGGTCGACCCCGGTGCCGTCCTGCTGCTCGAACCGCCACGTCCACACCATGTGTCGGACTCCTCCCGCTCGGTGACCTCGACGTGCGCACACTAGCGTGCCCGCCCCGCCGCTCCCCATACCCCGTGCGGCAGGATGATCCGCATGGCACTCCCCCGCACCCTCGTCCTCGGTGGCGCCCGCTCCGGCAAGTCGACCCGTGCCGAGCTCATGCTCGCGCCGCACGCCGACGTGCTGTACGTGGCCACCTCCGGCCGCCGGGACGGCGACCGGGAGTGGGCGGACCGGGTGCGCCTGCACCGGGAGCGCCGGCCGGCGTCCTGGCGCACCGCCGAGACCTGCGACCTGGAGGCGGTGCTCGCCGACCCCGAGGACACCGCGCCGGTGCTGATCGACTGCCTGGCGCTGTGGCTCACCGCGGTGATGGACGAGCACGGCGCCTGGTCCGACGACAGCTGGCACGGCGGCGGCGAGCGGGCGGTGCAGCGGCGCTGCGAGGCACTCGCGGCGGCCTGGGCGGCGACCCGGCGGCCCGCGGTCGCGGTCAGCAACGAGGTCGGCATGGGCGTGGTGCCCGCGACCGCGGCCGGGCGGCGCTTCCGGGACACCCTGGGGCGGCTGAACATGGCCGTCGCCGACGCCTCCGAGCAGGTGCTGCTCGTCGTGGCCGGGCAGGTGCTGACCGTCAAAGCCGGTGCCGTGTAGCCTTCCGAGCGATGGACACGACCGTGGATCTCGACAGTTTCTCCTCCCTCGTCGAGCGGCCCGACGAGGCCGCCCGCAAGGCCGCCGAGGAGTTCCGGCAGCAGCTCGGCCTGCCGCCGGGCGGCCTCGGCGCGCTGGAGGAGCTCGGCGCCTGGCTCGCCTCCGTCCAGGGCGCGGCCCCCGTCCGGCCGGTGGCCGACGCGAAGGTGCTGCTGTTCGCCGGCGACCACGGCGTCGCCGGGCTCGGCGTCTCCCGGCCCGGCCCCGGCCGGAGCACGACCGCCCGGGTGCACGCCGTACTGGAGGGCACCGCGCCGGTCGCGCTGCTGGCCCGCCGCTACGGCGCGGCCGTCCGGGTCGTCGACATGGCGGTCGACGCCGACCCGCACGAGTTCCCCGCCGAGGTGTCGCAGCACCGGGTGCGGCGCGGCTCCGGACGGATCGACGTCGAGGACGCGCTGACCCCCGAGGAGACCTCCCGGGCCTTCCGGGCCGGTATGGCGGTCGCCGACGAGGAGGCCGACGCCGGCACCGACCTGGTGCTGCTCGGCGACATCGGCACCGGCTCCACCACGGTCGCCGCGGTACTGGTCGGCGCGCTGTGCGGCACCGACGCGGCGGCCGTCACCGGGCGCGGCTCCGGCATCGACGACCGGGTGTGGATGGTCAAGTGCGCCACCGTCAGGGACTCGCTGCGCCGGGCCCGCCCGGTGCTCGGCGACCAGCTGGCCCTGCTGGCCGCGACCGGCGGCGCGGACTTCGCCGCGATCACCGGCTTCCTGCTGCAGGCCGCCGTCCGCCGGCTGCCGGTGGTGCTCGACGGCGTGGTCTCCGCGGCCTGCGCCCTGGTCGCCCAGCGGATCGCCTTCCGGGCGCCCGAGTGGTGGCGGGCCGGCCAGGACAGCGGCGAGCCCGCGCAGGCGAAGGCGTACGACCGGCTCACCCTGGCCCCGCTGCAGCAGCTCGGCGTCAAGGCCGGTGAGGGCGTCGGCTCGCTGCTGGCGCTGCCGCTGCTGCAGGCCGCCTCCGACAGCCTTGCGGAGCCCCGCGAGGTGCCGGCCGCCGTGAGGGCCGAACCGCGGCCGCCCGCGAAGCTGCCCACCGCGGCGGAGCTGCTGGGCCTCGGCTGACGTGCCGGACGGGCTGCGCTTCGCCTTCGGCACGCTCTCGGTGCTGCCGGTCCGGGTCGACCGCTGGGACCGGCCGACGGCCGGGCGGGCGATGCTCACCGCGCCCGCGGTCGGCGCGGTGCTCGGCCTGCTCGCGGCCGGCACGGGGGCGCTGGTGGCCTGGCGGGCGGGCGGCCCGCTCGGCGCGGTGGCCGCGATCGGCGCACTCGCCGCGCTGACCCGGGGCCTGCACCTGGACGGTCTGGCCGACGTGGCCGACGGCCTCGGCAGCGGCAAGCCGGCCGAGGACGCCCTGCGGATCATGAAGCAGTCGGACATCGGGCCGTTCGGCGTGCTGACGCTCCTGCTGGTGATGCTCGGTCAGATCGCCGCGCTGGCAGGACAGTTCGATGCCTCGCTCGGCCGCGGCGCGCTCGCGGTGCTGACCGCCGCGCTCGCCGGACGCTGCGCGCTCGCCTGGGGCTGCCGCCGCGGGGTGCCGGCCGCCCGGCCCGGCGGCCTGGGCGCGGCGGTCGCCGGCACCGTTCCGGGCGCGGGAGCGGCCGCGGTCTCGGCCGGCTGCGCGCTGCTGCTCGCCGCGGCCGGCGCCGGGTACGGCCGACAGGCCTGGGTCTGGCCGGCGGCCCTGGTGGTCGGGCTCGGCTGCGCCCAGCTGCTGCTGCGCCGCTGCGTGCGGCGGTTCGACGGGATCACCGGGGACGTGCTCGGGGCGACGGCGGAGACCGCGGCCACCGGGGCACTGGTCGCGCTCGCGCTGATCGGCACGGTCTGAGCGGCCCTCGCCGCCCGGGTGCGGGGGCGCCCGGTTCGCACGGTTCGTCACACCGTGTACGCCCGGTCCGCCGGAACCGGGCGAGCCCTGGCGCCGCGCGGTCCCAACATGCGGACTACCATGCGGGGTGCACCGTAGCCCTGCGCCCCGTTTCCCCGCGGAGTCAGCCGGGGTTATGCCGGTACGGCACACCCCGAGCCGTCGCCGGCCATGGACCGCGAAAGAACAGGACGCATCGTCGTGACAACACTGTCTGTGAGCACCTCCTCCGCCGCAAGCCTGCGCGCGGACGCCCTGGTGGTCGGCGTGGCGAAGGGCCCCAAGGGCCTGGTGCTCGCCGCCGGCGCCGAGGCCGTGGCCGAGGCGTTCGAGGGCACGCTGGCCGAGGTCCTCTCCACCCTGGGCGCCACCGGTGCCGAGGGCGAGGCGGTCAAGGTTCCGGCGGCCGCCGGGCTCAAGGCGCCGCTCGTGCTGGCGGTCGGCCTCGGTGACGCGTCCGAGGACGGCTTCGCCGCGGAGGCGCTGCGCCGGGCCGCCGGTGTCGCCGCCCGCACGCTGGCCGGCGTGAAGAAGGCCGCGCTGGTGCTGCCCGCCGAGTCCGCCGAGGAGATCGAGGCGGTCGCGCTGGGCGGCCTGCTGGGCTCGTACGCCTTCGGCGCCTACAAGGGCGAGAACGGCAAGACCCCGGTCGGCGAGCTGGTGGTGCTGGCGCCCCGCAAGGGCAGCAAGGACGCCAAGGCCGCGGTCGACCGCGCCGCCGCCCTGGGCGAGGAGATGAACCGGGCCCGCGACCTGGTCAACACCGCGCCGAACGACCTCAACCCGAAGTCCTTCGCCGCGATCGCCCAGGCGGCCGGCAAGGAGCACGGCCTCAAGGTCGAGGTGCTGGACGAGAAGGCGCTGCTCAAGGGCGGCTTCGGCGGCATCCTCGGCGTCGGCGTCGGCTCCGCCAACCCGCCCCGGCTGGTCAAGGTGGCCTACACCCACCCGAAGGCGAAGACCTCGCTGGCCTTCATCGGCAAGGGCATCACCTACGACTCGGGCGGCATCTCGCTGAAGCCGGCGGGCCACAACGAGACCATGAAGTGCGACATGTCCGGTGCCGCCGCGGTGTTCGCCGCCGTGGTCGCCGCCAAGCGCCTCGGCCTGCAGGTCAACGTGACCGCCTGGCTGGCGCTGGCCGAGAACATGCCGTCCGGCACGGCGACCCGCCCCGGCGACGTGCTGCGGATGTACGGCGGCAAGACCGTCGAGGTGCTGAACACCGACGCCGAGGGCCGCCTGGTGCTGGCCGACGCGATCGTCCGCGCCGGCGAGGAGAACCCGGACGTCATCGTGGACGTCGCCACCCTGACCGGCGCGATGGTGCTGGCCCTGGGCACCCGTACCTTCGGCGTGATGGCCAACAACGACGAGCTGCGCACCCGGCTGCACGAGACCGCGACCGCGGTGGGCGAGCAGTCCTGGCCGATGCCGCTCCCGGCGGACCTGCGCAAGGGCATGGTCGAGTCGACGATCGCCGACCTCGCCAACATGGGCGAGCGGATGGGCGGCGGCCTGGTGGCCGGCCTGTTCCTGAAGGAGTTCGTCGCCGAGGGCATCGACTGGGCGCACCTGGACATCGCCGGACCGGCGTTCAACGAGGGCGGCCCGTTCGGCTACACCCCGAAGGGCGGCACCGCGAGCGCGGTGCGCACCCTGGTGCGGTACGCGGAGGACGTGGCGGCGGGCGCCTGACGCTCCCCGATATCCGCGGAGGGGTCCGGTGCCCGGTGGGCGCCGGACCCCTCGGCGTTTTCCTATTACCAGCCGGTAATACATCGAGGGTGGCGAAGGCCACATTCCGAGACGGTGTTCGCCGCGGGCGAAACTGTGTTCCGCAGTGCGGAACCGGCCCGGGCGCGGGCCTCCGCAACCGCCCCTCTCCGGGCCACCGGCACCGCTGTGAGCTGCGGCGATACCCACCCGTACGGGGCATTCGAGCGACCCGCGGCCGCCGGACCGCGGCCGCCGGGGCAGCCCCGGACACCAGTCGCCTCGAACAAGTGCAAAGATGTATTTCCGGCACGACTGGGCGCCCCACAAAGGCTTCCCACCCCACCGGACCGCGACCGGCCCGGCGAACCGCACCCCTTTGCATGGAGGACGTGACGTGGCGAACGACGCCAGCACCGTTTTCGACGTTGTCATTCTCGGAGGCGGAAGCGGCGGTTACGCCGCGGCGCTCCGCGCCGCCCAGCTCGGCCTGAACGTCGCCCTGATCGAGAAGGGCGAGCTCGGCGGTACCTGCCTGCACCGCGGCTGCATCCCCACCAAGGCTCTGCTGCACGCGGCCGAGGTCGCCGACGAGACCCGCGAGGCCGCCGAGTTCGGCGTCCTGGCCACCTTCCAGGGCATCGACATCAAGGGCGTCCACAAGTACAAGGACGACGTGGTCTCGGGCCTCTACAAGGGCCTGCAGGGCCTCGTCGCCTCGCGCAAGGTCACCTACATCCAGGGCGAGGGCCGGCTGTCCTCGCAGACCTCGGTGGACGTCAACGGCCAGCGCGTCGAGGGCCGCCACATCGTCCTCGCCACCGGCTCGGTCCCCAAGTCGCTGCCCGGTCTGACCATCGACGGCAACCGGGTCATCTCCTCGGACCACGCCCTCAAGCTCGACTACATCCCGAAGTCGGCCGTCATCCTCGGCGGCGGCGTCATCGGCGTCGAGTTCGCGTCCGTGTGGAAGTCCTTCGGCGTCGACGTCACCATCGTCGAGGCCCTGCCGCACCTCGTCCCGCTGGAGGACGAGAACTCCTCGAAGCTGCTGGAGCGCGCCTTCCGCAAGCGCGGCATCAAGTTCGAGCTGAAGGCCCGCTTCTCGGGCGTCGAGTACACCGAGAACGGTGTCCGCGTCTCGACCGAGAACGGCAAGCAGATCGACGCCGACGTGCTCCTGGTCGCCATCGGCCGCGGCCCGGTCTCGGCCGGCCTCGGCTACGAGGAGGCCGGCGTCGCCACGGACCGCGGCTACGTCCTGGTCGACGAGTACCTGCGCACCAACGTGCCGACGATCTCGGCGGTCGGCGACCTCGTCCCGACCCTGCAGCTCGCCCACGTCGGCTTCGCCGAGGGCATGCTCGTCGCCGAGCGCCTGGCGGGCCTGAAGGTCGTCCCGATCGACTACGACGGCATCCCGCGCGTGACCTACTCCAACCCGGAGGTCGCGTCCGTCGGTCTGTCCGAGGCCAAGGCCGCCGAGCAGTACGGCAAGGACAAGATCGTCACGCTCAAGTACAACCTGGCCGGCAACGGCAAGAGCAAGATCCTGAAGACCGCCGGCGAGATCAAGCTCGTCCAGGTCAAGGACGGCGCCGTGGTGGGTGTCCACATGGTCGGCGCCCGCATGGGCGAGCAGGTCGGCGAGGCCCAGCTGATCTACAACTGGGAGGCGCTGCCCGCCGAGGTCGCGCAGCTCATCCACGCGCACCCCAGCCAGTCCGAGGCTCTGGGCGAGGCGCACCTGGCGCTGGCCGGCAAGCCGCTGCACGCGCACGACTGATCCGCGGCACCCCCTTAGTTGTCCATTCCTGTACGCAAGACTTGATAGGAGTCGCTGAAACCATGGCGGTCTCAGTAACACTGCCCGCACTGGGCGAGAGCGTGACCGAGGGCACCGTCACCCGCTGGCTGAAGGCCGAGGGTGAGCGCGTGGAGGCCGACGAGCCGCTGCTGGAGGTCTCGACCGACAAGGTCGACACCGAGATCCCGGCCCCCGCGTCCGGCATCCTCGCGTCGATCAAGGTCGGCGAGGACGAGACGGTGGAGGTCGGCGCCGAGCTGGCCGTCATCGACGACGGCTCGGGCGCCCCGGCGGCCGCTCCGGCCCCGGCCGCGGAGGCCGCCCCGGCCGCCGCCCCGGCGCCGGTCGCCGAGGCCCCCGCCGCTGCTCCGGCTCCGGTCGCGGAGGCCGCTCCGGTCGCGGAGGCCGCTCCGGCCGCCGCCGCTCCGGCCGGCGACGCCACCCCGGTGCTGCTGCCCGCGCTCGGCGAGTCCGTGACCGAGGGCACCGTCACCCGCTGGCTGAAGGCCGAGGGCGACAGCGTCGCGGTCGACGAACCGCTGCTGGAGGTCTCCACCGACAAGGTCGACACCGAGATCCCGTCGCCGGTCGCCGGCACCCTGGTGAAGATCCTGGTCGGCGAGGACGAGACCGCCGAGGTCGGCGCCCAGCTCGCGCTGATCGGTGCCGCCGGTGCCGTCGCCGCCGCCCCCGCGCCCGCCGCCGCCCCCGCCCCGGCCGCTCCGGCTCCGGCTCCGGCTCCGGCTCCGGCTCCGGTGGCTGCTCCGGCCCCCGTGGCCGCTCCGGCTCCGGTGGCCGCTCCGGCGCCGGCCCCCGTGGCCGCCGCTCCGGCTCCGGCCGCTCCGGCGCCCGCGCCGGTGGCTGCTCCGGCCCCGGTCGCCGCCGCCCCGGCCGCTCCGGCCGCGGACAACGGCGACGCCTACGTCACCCCGCTGGTGCGCAAGCTCGCCGCCGAGCACGGCGTGGCCCTGTCGGCCGTGTCCGGCAGCGGCGTCGGCGGCCGCATCCGCAAGCAGGACGTGCTGGCCGCCGCGGAGGCTGCGAAGGCCGCCCAGGCCGCGCCCGCCGCCGCTGCCCCGGCCGCCGCGCCGAAGGCCGCCGCCGCTCCGTCCGCGCTGCGCGGCCAGACGGTGAAGATGACCCGCATGCGCAAGGTCATCGGCGACAACATGCTGAAGGCGCTGCACGAGCAGGCGCAGCTCACCAGCGTGGTCGAGGTCGACGTCACCAAGATCATGTCGCTGCGCGGCAAGGCCAAGGACTCCTTCCTCGCCCGCGAGGGCGTGAAGCTGTCCCCGATGCCGTTCTTCGTCAAGGCCGCCGCCCAGGCGCTGAAGGCCCACGCGGTCATCAACGCCCGGATCAACGAGGCCGAGGGCACCATCACCTACTTCGACACCGAGAACATCGGTATCGCGGTGGACTCGGAGAAGGGTCTGATGACCCCGGTCATCAAGGGTGCGGGCGACCTCAACATCGCCGGCCTCTCGAAGAAGACCGCCGAGCTGGCCCAGAAGGTGCGCACCAACAAGATCACCCCGGACGAGCTGTCCGGTGCCACCTTCACCATCAGCAACACCGGCTCGCGCGGCGCGCTGTTCGACACCGTCATCGTGCCGCCGAACCAGGTCGCGATCCTGGGCATCGGCGCCACCGTGAAGCGCCCGGTCGTCATCGAGGCCGACGGCGGCACCGCCATCGGCATCCGCGACATGACCTACCTGTCGCTCTCCTACGACCACCGTCTGGTGGACGGCGCGGACGCCGCCCGCTACCTGGTGGCCGTGAAGGAGATCCTGGAGGCCGGCGAGTTCGAGGTCGAGCTCGGTCTGTAAGGACCGCGCCGCACCCCGCGGACGCAACGCACGGCGGACCCCCGCCCCGGTCTCCCGGGGCGGGGGTCCGCCGTTCGCCCGCTCGCTCCGGGCCCTCTCGACCCGGCGCCGACGCTCGTCGTTCCGTCGCTCCTTCGTCGTTCCCTCCCTCCTCGCTCTCGTCGCCGGCGGGCCCTTCGGCTCGGGGCGGGGGTCCGTCGTTTCGTCCGCCCTCGTCCCGGGGCGGGGGCCGTGCCCGCGCGCCCCCGGAGGGCCGCTCCGCCCCTCCCCGTCGCGCCTCGCATGCATTGGCCGGGGTGAGCGTGGATGCTGGAGCGGTGATGTACGAGACGGACTTCTGGCAGCTGATCGACGAGACCCGCGAGGCCGCGGCGGGCGACCCGGACGACCAGGCCGACGCGCTGGTGGACCGGCTGGCGCAGCTCACCCCGGACGACGTCGTCGACTTCGCCCGGCTGTTCGAGGCCCGGTTCCAGCGGGCCTTCACCACCGAGCTGTGGGCCGCCGCGCACCTGATGCTGGGCGGCGCGTCCGCGGACGACTTCGACTTCTTCCGCTGCTGGCTGATCGGCCAGGGCCGCGAGGTGTACGAGCACGCGGTGCACGTGCCGGACGAGCTGGCCGCGCTGGTGCCCGACTTCGACGAGGAGGAGGACGGCGAGGCAGAGGACCTCGGCTACGCCGCCGACGAGGCGCACGAGCAGCTGACCGGTCTGCCGCTGCCCGACCTCGGTCTCCCGCCTCAGGACGACCCGGAGGGCGCACCGTTCGACTTCGAGGACGACGGCATCATGGCCAAGCGCTTCCCGCGGCTGTGGGAGCGCTTCGGGCGGTGAGGCGGGCGCCGGCGGGCGCCCAGGCGGCGGTCCCGGCCGGCGCTGCGGCGCCGGCCGGGACGCGGGTCAGGCGCCGCTGCCCGGGGTGGTGGGGCGGATGCCGGCGACGATCGCGTCGACGGTGCCGAAGGAGGGTGCCTGCGGGTCGTCGTCCACACCGCCGTGCAGCAGCACGAAGCCGCTGCCGCGGCTGTCGGGCACGGCCACCATCAGCACGTAGCCGGCGGCGCCCTGCTCGGGCGTGACGTGCCAGCGCACCGCGTAGCCGATCGAACCCGCGACCGCCACGGGCCCGGAGGCCAGCTCGTCGTGGTCGGTGAGGTCACCGAAGACCCGCGGGGCGTACAGGGCCATCTGCGCCTTCGCGACCGTGGCCGCGTCCGTGCCGGGTACCGACAGCGTCTCGATGGAGAACTGACCGCGGATGCACTGCGACTCCATGCCGCAGTCGTACGGGCCGGTGACCTCGTAGACGGAGCTGCTGCCGCTGCTGGCGTGCACCGTCCAGCCGGTGGGCCGCGGCACGCGCCAGCCGTGCAGCACGTCGGTCATGGTGCTGCCGGCCAGCGGCGGCGTGCTGGTGCGCGGGCTGGGGCTGGTCCGCGGCAGGCTCGGGCTGGTCCGCGGGGAGGCGGAGAAGCTCACCGGCGGCGGCGCCGTCACGACCGGCTTGTCGTCGTCGCTGTTGGAGACCACCAGCACCACGGCGGCCACCGCCGCGAGGGCCAGCACACCGGCGGCGATGCCGATGATCAGGCCGTTGCGGTTCTTCGGGCCGGCCGCCGTCGACGGGTAGGCGTAGGGCGGGCCGGCCTGCGGGTAGCCGTACTGCCCCGGCTGCTGCTGCGGGTAGCCGTACCCGGGCTGCGGGACGGCCTGGCCGGCCCAGGCCTGGGTGGGGGCGTCGGCGATCTGCGGGGCCGCTGCGGACTGGGCGCCCCGGACCTCGGCGGTCCAGGCGTTGCCGTCCCACCAGCGTTCCTGCGCGGTGCCGCCCGGCCCGGGCTCCGGGGTCGGGTACCAGCCGGGAGGAATCGATGTGCTCACGGCCGTACGGTACCGGTCCCGGGGTACGGCCGGGCAGGGGCGGCAAGGTCACGACTTGGACCGGCCGGGCCGCCGCAGCCCCCTGGTGGGCCGTCAGCCGACGAGCGGGCGGCCCATCCAGACGTCGTCCACGTAGGCGCCGTCCAGCAGGAACTCCTCGCGCAGCACGCCCTCCACCGTGAAGCCGCAGCGCTCGTACAGGTGTCGGGCGGGGGTGTTGTGGCCGAGCACCCGCAGGGTCATCCGGCGGGCCCCGGCCGCGGCGGCGGCCGCACAGGCGGCCTCGACGAGGGCCCGGCCGACGCCGTGGCCGCGGACGCCGTGGTCGACGGCGAGACCCTGGATCTGGCGGACGTGGCGGTTGCTGGCGAGCGGGGTCGGCGCGGTCTGGCGCACGTATCCGACGACCCGGCCGCCGAGTTCGGCGACCAGGTAGCCGTCGGGGGCGTGCCGCGCGTCGAAGAAGGCGGTGCCCTCGGCACGGCGGGGGGCCACCTCGCTGAGGACGGACCAGACGGCGCGGTCGAGCGCGGCGAGTTCGGCGTCGTCCTCGGCACGGGCGGTACGGATCGTCAGCTCGTCGTGCGGCATGGGGGTCATGGTAGGAGGTGGGGCCCGGGGCTACGGGGGCGGGTGGGGGCGGGTGGGGGCGGGGTGCCCGGTGGGGACGGCGGTGCGGCACTGTGCCCTCCCGGGTTGTGGGAGGCGGCGCGCGCCGGGTGCTGGGCGTGGTGTGGGTGCGGAGCTGGGAGGATGGGGGCATGCGCATCGCGGTGACGGGGTCCACGGGTCTGATCGGTTCTGCTCTTGTCCGCTCGCTGCTCGCGGACGGGCACGAGGTGGTGCGGCTGGTGCGACAGCGCAGCCGGGTGGGGCGGCAGCCGGACGGGACGGTCGGGATCGGCTGGAACCCCCGTCTGCTGCAGGTGGACGCGGCCGGGCTGGAGGGCACCGACGCGGTGGTCCACCTGGCCGGCGCCGGGGTCGCCGACCGGCGGTGGTCGCAGGCGTACCGGCAGGAGATCCGGGACAG
This sequence comes from Streptomyces sp. NRRL B-24484, assembly GCF_000717715.1. GTDB lineage: Bacteria > Actinomycetota > Actinomycetes > Streptomycetales > Streptomycetaceae > Kitasatospora. The sequence continues at coordinate 26,130 of NZ_JOAI01000014.1, forward strand.
CCGGGTACTCGGCACGGAGACCGTGGCGGGTGCGCTGGCGGAGCTCCAGCGGCCGCCGAAGGTCCTGGTGAGCGCGTCCGCGGTCGGCTTCTACGGCCAGACCGGGGACCGGGTCATCGACGAGGAGTCACCCGCCGGGGACGACTTCCTGGCCCGGGTGTGCGTCGAGTGGGAGGCCGCCGCCCGGCCGGCGGAGGACGCCGGGATCCGGGTGGTGCACCCGCGCACCGGGCTGGTGCTGTCCGCGCGCGGCGGTGCGCTGGGGCGGATGCTGCCGCTGTTCCGGCTCGGGCTGGGCGGGCGGCTGGGTTCGGGCGGGCAGTACTGGAGCGTGCTGTCGCTGGCCGACGAGGTGGCGGCGATGCGGTTCCTGATCGACCGTGCGGACCTGTCCGGTCCGGTCGACCTGACCGGTCCGCGCCCGGTGACCAATGCGGAGCTGACGGAGGTCCTCGGGCGGGTGCTGGGGCGGCCGACGGTCATGGCGGTGCCGGAGATCGCGCTGAGGACGGTGCTCGGGGACATGGCCGTCGAGGTGGTGGGCAGCCACCGGGTGCTGCCGGAGCGGCTGTTGGCGGCCGGCTTCCGGTTCCGGCACCCCGACGCGGAGTCGATGGTGCGGGCGGCCCTGCTGGACTGAAGGATCCGGGCGGGAGACGCGCGGGAGACGCGCGGGATCCGCGCGCGAAACGGGCGGGAGACGGGCAGGACTGAGAGGGTCCGGTTCCGGGTAAGCGCCCCCGTACGTGGGGCGGGCCCGGTCCGCCCACCGGGCGCACAGGGGCGCACGGTTGCAGACGGAGGGCGCGCCGTCGCGCCCTCCGTGACCGTGTGCGCCCGGCGCCGCCGGATCGCCGCTGGTCCGGCGCACGCCCGGTGACCGGTCCCCTCCGCAGTGCCACCACGACCCGGTGGTCGGGGCCGATTCCACCGGCCGCGCCGGTCTGATCAGCACATTGACGGGGCATCACGTTTGACGGACCGTACCCGGCACCCCGCTGCCCGCCTCGGCCGGAGCTCCCCGGGGCCCGGCCGCCGCCGCGCGGGCCCGGAGGCCGCCGTCAGGGAGGGAGCACACCCGTGCCCGCATACGACTTCATCCGCCGTTCCCGCCAGCCGTCCGACCCGGACGTGGTCGTGGTCGGTGCCGGCCTCGCGGGCCTGGCCGCCGCCCGCGCGCTGACCGAACAGGGCCTCGACGTCCAGGTCCTGGAGGCCGCCCGGCGCATCGGCGGCCGGATGGCCTCGGACGAGCTGGACGGATTCCGGCTCGACCACGGCATCCACCTGCTCAACACCGACCACCCGGAGCCGGCCCGCCGGCTCGACCCGGACCGGCTGGACCTGCGTCCGCTGGCGCCGGGCGTGCTGGTGCACAGTGCGGGCCGCCGCTACCGGGCGGGCGTCCCCCAGCAGGCCGCCGGCCGGGGCGCGCTCGGCGGGGCGCTCGGCAGTCCGCTGGAGCGGGCCCGGCTCGCCGCCGCGCTGAACCGGCTCGCCGCCACGCCCGTCCCCCGGCTGCTCGCGCGGCCGGAGACCACCGCGGCCCGCGCGCTGGCCGACCGCGGGCTCGGCGGACGGACCGTCGAGGGCTTCCTGCGCCCGCTGCTGGGCGCACTGCTGGCCGACCGCTCGCTGACCACCAGCAGCCGGGTGGCCGACCTGGTGCTGCGCTCGTACGCCCGGGGCCGGCTCTGCCTGCCCGCCGGCGGAACGGCCTCGGTGCCGGCGCAGTTGGCCGAGGGCCTGCCGGCCGGCACCGTGCGGACCGGGGTGGCGGTCACCGCGGTGTCCGCGGACGGCGTGGAGACCGCCCGGCACGGCCGGGTGGCCGCGCAGGCCGTGGTGCTGGCCTGCGACGCCCGGTCGGCGGCCGCGCTGCTGCCGGGGCTGCGGCTGCCGGACTTCCACCCGGTGACCACGTACTTCCACGCGGCGGACCGCTCGCCGCTGGGCGAGCCGTCGCTGCTGCTGGACGCCGACCGGTCCGGGGTGGCGCACACGCTGGTGCTCAGCGACGTGCACCCCTCGTACGCGCCGGCCGGGCGGGCACTGGTGGCCACCACCGTGCTGGGACGGCGGGGCTACGACATCGGCGGCCCGGCCGGGTTCGAGCCGGTGGTGCGCCGGCGGCTGGCCGAGCTGTACGGCACGTCCACCACCCGGTGGGAGTTCCTGAGCGTCCGCCACGCCCCGGACGCCGTACCGGCGATGCCCGCCCCGCACCACTTCCGCCGGTCGGTGCGGGTCCTGGCCGGGCTGTACGTCTGCGGCGACCACCGGGACACCAGCAGCGTCCAGGGCGCCCTGGTGTCCGGGCGCCGGGCCGCGCAGGCGGTGCTGCGCGACCTCGGGCTGGAGCCGACGGTGCGGGCCTCCGACGTGGCGGCCTGACCGGACGGCGCTCAGATCACCCCGGCCTGGCGGGCGGCCTCCTCGAAGGCCCGCACGGTCGGGGTGGCCCGGTAGGGGGCGAGGCGGCGGTGGAAGTCCCGCAGGTACTCCACCGTGCGGGCGGAGCGCATCTCGCCGGCGGCCCGCAGCGACTCGCCCGCCATCGTGCAGGACTCCTCGACCTCGCCCATGCCGAGCCGCGAGGTGGCCAGCACCAGGCGGCAGAGGATCCGGCTGCGGGCGTAGGCGGGGGCGCGCAGCCGCAGCGACTTCTCGGCGTGCTGGGCGGCGGGCCGCCACTGCTGCAGGTCGCGGTAGCAGTGCGCGAACTCGTCGGCCAGCTGGGCCTCGTCGAAGTAGCGTGCCCAGGACGGTGCCTCGTCGCCCGGCCGGGCGGTGGCCAACGCCCGCTCGCAGCGGACCATCGCCGCCGTGCAGGAGCGGACGTCGCCGAGCAGGGCGTGGCCGCGGGCCTCGGCCGCGTGCATCAGCGCCTGGACGACCGGGGCCGCCGTGGTGCCGACGCCCTGCTGGGCGACCCGGGCGAGCTGGATCGCCTCCCGGCCGTGGCCGAGGTGGACGGCCTGCTGGCTCATGGTGGTGAGCACGAAGCCGCCGAGCACGCGGTCCCCCGCGGCCTGGGAGAGCCGCAGCGACTGGACGAAGTACCGCTGGGCGAGGCCGTGCGCCGCGATGTCGAAGGACGTCCAGCCGGCCAGCCGGGTGAGGTCGGCGACGGCGCCGAACAGCGCCCGGCCGATCTGCTCGCCGTAGCGGCCGCGCAGCATCGGCTCGGCCTCGCTCTCCAGGTAGCGGACCAGGGCCTGCCGGGCGTGGCCGCCGCCGTAGGCGTGGTCGAGCGCCCGGAAGAGGTCGCCGACCGCGCGGATGGCGGCGATGTCGCCACGGCCGACCCGGACGGCCGGGCGGGAGTCCCGGCCGGGGGCGTTCTGCTCGGCGGCGTCGGTGCCGGGCAGCGGCCGGCGGGCCTGCTGCGGGACGCGCCCGGGGACGGGCCGCGCCGGACCGCGGACGGCCCCGGCGGCGGTGGGCCGGGTGCCGGCCAGCTCCTCCGGGGGCAGCGTGGTGGCGTCCCGGGCGACCCGCTCGTCGGTGCGGCCGATCAGCCAGTCGCGACTGGGCACGACGAGGCCGGCCGGGGTGAAGGCGATCTTGCGGAGTTCGGCGTACGGGCCGTTGTCCTTGCGCCACATGGAGGCGACGATGTCGACGGCCTCCTGCGGGGTCTCGGCGAACTCCAGCCCGGCGTAGACCGGGGCGCAGGCGTCGAGGCCGACGTCCTGGGCGGTGAGGCGGCGGCCGAGCCGCCGGGTGAAGACCTCGGCGATCAGCGCCGGGGTGGCGCCGCGGGGCTGCTGGCCGCGCAGCCAGCGGGTCACCGAGGTCTTGTCGTAGCGCAGGTCGAGGCCGTGCTCCAGGCCGAGCTGGTCGACCCGGCGGGCCAGACCGGCGTGCGAGAAGCCGGACTCCTCGATGAGCGCGGCGAGTTGCGGGTTCTGGGTGCGGTGGTTCCCGGTGGCGGTCTCCACCGGGCGGTCGTCGTCTTCGTCGGACACCTGCGGAGGGGCCCCGGCCTGCACTTCGTGCGGGTCGAGCGCATCGAGCGGTCCGAACGCCGGGCTGTCGGTCACAGGCCGTTGGGGCATATCAGTCAACACCTCTCGAGCGCCGCTCCGGTCCCCCCGGTTTTCGGGCGACGCCCCCTGTCGGGAATCGGCGTGACAGTAGCGAGCATTCGGGCGCTATGGGTCGATTCGGGCGTGCAATCCTCCGAACGGGTGATGCAAGGGCGCCCGTTACGGGGAAGCGGGCGCACAGGGGGTTTGGCTTGCACCACCGGTGCGCCCTGCGGCCTGCCATGGCGTCCGAGCACATCCGCCGACGCAGACCTGTGTCGCCCGCACACATGGGAGCGGGCGCGCAGGATTCCTACCGTTCTCGGCCATGGACACCACTTCAGCCCCCGCCCCGCCGCCGGCCCTGCAGGGCCGGACGGCACTGGTCACCGGAGCCGCCTCCGGGATCGGCCGGGCCTGCGCCGAGGCCTTCGCCGCGGCCGGCGCACGGGTGTACGTCGTCGACGTCGCCGCCGCCCCGGCCGAGGAGCTCGCCGGGCGGATCGGCGGGGTCGCCGTCGTCGCCGACCTCTCCGACCCGCAGGCGGTGGACGCCCTGCCCGACGACGCGGACATCGTCGTCAACAACGCCGGCCTGCAGCACGTCGCCCCGCTGCACGAGTTCCCGACCGAGCGGTTCGCGCTGATCCAGCGGGTCATGGTGGAGGCCCCGTTCCGGATCATCCGCCGCACCCTGCCGCACATGTACGGGAACGCGTGGGGACGGATCGTCAACATCTCCTCGGTGCACGGGCTGCGCGCCAGCGCCTTCAAGTCGGCGTACGTGACCGCCAAGCACGGGCTGGAGGGGCTGAGCAAGACCGCCGCCCTGGAGGGCGCCCCGCACGGCGTCACCAGCAACTGCATCAACCCGGGTTACGTGCGCACCGCCCTGGTGGAGCGGCAGGTCGCCGCCCAGGCCCTGGCGCACGGCATCCGCGAGGACGAGGTGGTGGAGCAGATCATGCTCGACCGCACCGCCGTCAAACGGCTGATCGAACCCGACGAGGTCGCGCAGCTCGCGCTCTGGCTCTGCTCGCCGTCCGCCTCGTACATCACCGGCGCCAGCCTGCCCGTGGACGGCGGCTGGACGGCCCACTGACGCGGCCCTCCCGGCCTCCGTCCCCGCGGGCCCCGCCCGTACCCTCCCGCACAGCCCCTCCCCCGAGAACAGGTGACCCCATGGCCCACTCTCCCGACGTCGCGAGACCAGGCTCCCCGCTCTGGAAGGTGGTCGGCGCCAGCCTCATCGGCACCACCGTCGAGTGGTACGACTACTTCCTCTACGGCACCGCCGCCGCCCTCGTCTTCGGCAAGGTGTTCTTCCCCGACAGCGACCCGCTGACCGGCACGCTGCTCTCCTTCCTCACCTACGCCATCGGCTTCGCCGCCCGCCCGCTGGGCGCCCTGGTGTTCGGGCACTTCGGCGACCGGATCGGCCGCAAGCGGCTGCTGGTGCTGAGCCTGCTGCTGATGGGCGGCGCGACCACGCTGATCGGCTGCCTGCCGACGTACCGCCAGATCGGCGTCGCCGCGCCGGTGCTGCTCACCGCGCTGCGGCTGGTGCAGGGCTTCGCGCTGGGCGGCGAGTGGGGCGGCGCGGTGCTGCTGGTCTCCGAGCACGGCGACCGGGCGCGGCGCGGCTTCTGGGCGTCCTGGCCGCAGGGCGGCGCCCCGGCCGGCAACCTGCTGGCGGCCGGCGTGCTGTCGCTGATGACGGCGACCCTGTCGGACGAGGCCTTCCTCTCCTGGGGCTGGCGGGTGCCGTTCCTGCTCTCCGCGGTGCTGGTCGCGGTCGGCCTGTGGATCCGGCTCGCGGTGGACGAGTCGCCGCTGTTCCAGCAGGCGCTCCGGGCCGCGAAGGAGCGGACGTCGGTGGAACAGCCGCCGCTGGTCGCGGTGCTGCGCAACCACTGGCGGGACGTGCTGGTCGCCATGGGCGCCCGGATGGCCGAGAACATCTCGTACTACGTGATGACCACCTTCGTGCTGGCGTACGCGGTCGGGCACGTCCACCTGCCGAAGCAGACCGCGCTGAACGCGGTGCTGATCGCCTCCGCCGTCCAGTTCGCGCTGATCCCGCTGTTCGGCGCGCTCTCCGACCGGGTCGGCCGCAAGCCGGTGTACCTGGTCGGCGCGGTCGGCGTGGGCGTCTGGGCCTTCGTCTTCTTCGGCATGGTCGACACGAAGTCCTTCGGCGCGCTGGTCGCGGCGATCACGATCGGCCTGGTCTTCCACAGCGCGATGTACGCCCCGCAGGCGGCGTTCTTCTCCGAGCTGTTCGCCACCCGGATGCGGTACTCCGGCGCCTCCATCGGCGCCCAGTTCTCCTCGGTGGCGGCCGGTGCCCCGGCCCCGCTGATCGCCACCGCGCTGCTCAAGGACTACGGCAGCTCGACCCCGATCGCGGTGTACGTGGCGATCGCGGCCGCGATCACCGTCCTCGCGGTGCTCTGCTCCCGGGAGACCCGTGGCGAGGACCTCGCCGACACCGAGCCGGCCCGCGAGGGCGTCCCGGTCGGCTGACCCGCCCGGCGCGGCCCGGGGCGGCTCCCCCGCCCCGGGCCGCGCCGCTCCCGGACCGCACGGATGAATGGCACGATGGCCCGCACCATGAACGAGCCCACCGAGAGCGCCGCCCCCGCCCTGCGCCGGCTGATCGACCTGCTCGCCTCCGGCGCGGCCACCGAGGACTTCACCGAGGTGCTCTCCGAGGCGCGCCGGCAGGGCGCGCCCGCCGCGGTGCTCGCCGAGATCGACGCCGCAGCCTGGCAGGCGCTGCGGGTGCACCGGACGCTGCGCCAGCACCGGCGCCGCGAGGCGGAACTGACGGCGCTCTTCGACACCGCCGGCGACCTCGCCGCCTCCCGCGACCTGGACGCCGTACTGCAGGCCATCGTCCGCCGGGCCCGGATGCTGCTGGGCACCCACACCGCGTACCTCACCCTCCCCGACGAGGCGGCCGGGGACACCTACATGCGGGTCACCGACGGCTCGGTCTCGCAGCTCTTCCAGACCCTGCGGCTCAGCCTCGGCGACGGCCTCGGCGGCCTGGTCGCCCAGACCGCCCGGCCGTACGCCACCCCCGACTACCGCACCGACGAGCGGTTCCACCACACCGGCACCATCGACGCCGGTGTGCTGGACGAGGGCCTGGTCGCGATCATCGGCGTACCGCTGCTGCTCGGCGGGCGGGTGATCGGCGTGCTGTTCGCCGCCGACCGCTCCCCCCGGGCGTTCTCCCCGGACGAGGTCGCCCTGCTGTGCACCCTCGCCGCGCACGCCGCCGTCGCCCTGGACACCGCGAAGGCGCTCGCCGACACCCGGGCCGCGCTCACCGACCTCGCCGCCGCCAACCACGTGATCCAGGCGCACGCCGCCGCCGTCCAGCGCGCCGAGCAGGCCCACGACCGGCTCACCGACCTGGTGCTGCGCGGTGCCGAGGCCGCCGACGTCGCCGCCGAGGTCGCCACCCTGCTCGGCGGCGGCGTCACCGTCCACGACACCGAGGGGCACCCGCTCACCGGCCGCCCCGGCCCGGACGGCGCCGCCGGTCCGTCCCGCCACCTCGCCGAGGCCTTCGCCGCCTCCCGCACCGAGGGCCGCGCGGTGCGCCGCGGCGAGGACTGGGTCTGCGCCGCCCTGGCCGGCCACGACCTGCTCGGCGGCCTGGTGCTGCGCGGCCGCGCCGACCTCGACGACGCCGACCGGCGGATCTTCGAACGGGCGAGCGTGGTCACCGCGCTGCTCCTGCTGCTGCGGCGCTCCGTCGCCGAGACGGAGAACCGCGTCCGCGGCGAACTCCTCGCCGACCTGCTCACCGCACCCGACCGCGACCCCGCCGGCCTCACCGCCCGCGGCCGCCGGCTCGGCGTCGACCTCGGCCGCCGCCACCTCGTGCTCGTCGCCGAGGCCGACCCCGCCGACCGCTCCCGGCTCGTCGGGGCCGCCGCCCGCCACCTCTTCGGCACCCGCGGCATCAGCGCCGAACACGGCGAGGCCGTGGTGCTGCTGCTGCCCGACGACGGCACCCCGCCCGACCGGGCCGCCTCGGACGCCGCCGAACGCCTCGCCCGGCTGGCCGGCTGCCCGGTGACCGTCGGCGCGGGCGGGCCCGCCGCCGGTCCGGCCGCGCTCGCGGCGGCGCACGGCGAGGGCGTGCGGTGCGTGCGGGCCCTGCGGGTGCTCGGGCGCGAGGGCTGCGGGGCCTCCGCCGCGGGGCTCGGCTTCCTCGGCGTCCTGCTCGGCGACGGCCACGACGTCGCGGGGTTCGTCGGGGCCGCACTCGGCCCGCTGGTGGCGTACGACGCCCGGCGCGGGACGGAGCTGGTCCGCACCCTGCGGGCCTACTTCGACTGCGGCGGCAGCCTCACCCGGGCCAAGGACGAACTGCACGTCCACGTGAACACCGTCGTCCAGCGGCTGGACCGGATCGAGGTGCTGCTCGGCCGCGACTGGAACTCCCCCGAGCGCGCCCTGGAACTGCAGCTCGCCCTGCGGCTCCAGCTCCTGGCCGGGGCCTGACGGGGGCGGCGGCCCCGGGGGTCTCGGGGGCCGACCGGCTCCTCCGGGGGCAGGCGTACAGTGACCGGGTTGGTCTCGAACGCCTGGCAAGGAGCAGCGGTGAGCGAGGACGTACGGTTCGTGACGATGGGGATCGGCGAGGGCGCCGTCCCCTACCCGGAGGCCTGGGAGGAACAGCAGCGGCTGCACGCGCTGCGCGTCGCGGACGAGATCCCGGACACCGTGCTGCTGCTGGAGCACCCGCCGGTGTTCACGGCGGGCAAGCGCACCAACCCGGAGGACTTCCCGCTGGACGGCACCCCGGTGGTGCAGGTGAACCGGGGCGGCGAGATCACCTGGCACGGGCCGGGGCAGCTGGTGGGCTACCCGATCGTGAAGCTGCCGGACCCGGTCGACGTGGTGGCGTACGTGCGCCGGCTGGAGGAGGCGCTGATCCGCGCCTGCGCCGAGGTCGGGGTCGCGACCTCGCGGGTGGAGGGCCGCAGCGGGGTGTGGGTGCTCGGCGAGGACCTCCCGGACGCGGTGGTGGATCCGTCGCAGGTGGTGGAGATCGGCAAGCTGACGCTGCGGATGGGGCTGCCGCTGGGGATCGACCCGCGGCTGGCCGGTCCGGAGTACGCGCCGTCGAACGCGGGCCAGCGGGGCGACGACCGGAAGCTGGCGGCGATCGGCGTCCGGGTGGCGCGCGGCGTGACCATGCACGGGTTCGCACTGAACTGCGACCCCGACATGACCTGGTTCGACCGGATCGTGCCGTGCGGGATCCGGGACGCGGGCGTGGGCTCGCTGGCCGGCGAGCTGGGCCGGCCGTTCGGCGTGGCGGATGCCCTGCCGGTGGTGCGCAAGCACCTGGCCGAGGTCTTCGCGGAGCTGCCGGAGCCCGCGCCCGCCCGCTGAGGGCGGGAATCTACCGGTCAGTAGCCATGTTGCCCTGCGATTGAGGGGCATCAGGCCCGGTACAGGCGATGAAAGTACAGGCGTACCCTGGGGGTACCCCGTCTAGTTCTAGGAGTTGCACGTGTCCGCTGTCGCGCCCGACGGCAGGAAGCTTCTCCGCCTGGAGGTCCGCAACAGCGAGACCCCCATCGAGCGGAAGCCCGAGTGGATCAAGACCCGGGCGAAGATGGGCCCGGAGTACAACGCCCTCCATTCGCTGGTGAAGAAGGAGGGGCTGCACACGGTCTGCCAGGAGGCCGGCTGCCCCAACATCTTCGAGTGCTGGGAGGACCGCGAGGCCACCTTCCTCATCGGCGGTGACCAGTGCACCCGCCGCTGCGACTTCTGCCAGATCGACACCGGCAAGCCCGCCGAGTTCGACCGGGACGAGCCGCGCCGGGTCGCCGAGTCCATCGTCACGATGGACCTGAACTACGCAACCATCACCGGTGTCGCCCGCGACGACCTGGAGGACGGCGGCTCCTGGCTGTACGCCGAGACCGTCCGCCAGGTGCACGCGATGACCGCCGGCCGCGAGGCCGGCCGCACCGGTGTGGAGCTGCTGATCCCGGACTTCAACGCCGTCCCGGAGCAGCTCGCCGAGGTCTTCTCGTCCCGCCCCGAGGTGCTGGCGCACAACGTGGAGACGGTGCCGCGGATCTTCAAGCGGATCCGCCCGGCCTTCCGCTACGAGCGCTCGCTGGACGTCATCACGCAGGCCCGCGCGGCCGGCCTGGTCACCAAGTCCAACCTGATCCTCGGCATGGGCGAGACCCGCGAGGAGGTCAGCCAGGCGCTGGCCGACCTGGTCGGGGCCGGCTGCGAGCTGATCACCATCACCCAGTACCTGCGCCCCTCGCTGCGCCACCACCCGGTGGAGCGCTGGGTGAAGCCGCAGGAGTTCGTGGAGCTGCAGGAGGAGGCCGAGGAGCTCGGCTTCGCCGGCGTGATGTCGGGTCCGCTGGTGCGGTCCTCGTACCGCGCGGGCCGGCTGTACCGGCAGGCGCTGGAGCACCGCGAGCGCGCGGCGGTCTGAGGACGGCCCCGGGCGCCCCGGAGGGGCTCCTCGCGCGGGCCGCGCGAGGGTCGTACCGGAAGCTCGGGAGGGCGGCGGGCAGTGGCCTGCCGCCCTCCGGCGTACCTGCGGCGCGGCCGCCTTGCGGTCGTGCGGCTTTCATGCGACTTTGACCGGCAGGTCACCGATCGGTAACACCTGCGGGCGACCCTGGACGTGTCAGTCGCCCGCCGGTCCTGAGGGGAGCTGTTGAGCATGGGGGCAGTGAGCGGAGTGCAGCGCGGCCTGCTGCCGGCGCGGATGCCGTCGGTGGGCGGGGCCCTGCGCTATGCCGAGAGCGTGCTGCTGGCCGGCGGCCAGCGGCAGGCCCGCCGCAACGCCTGGGCCGCGGTCTGCGAGAACCGCCGGCACGCCGCCGAGCGGGACGACGCGGACGCGGCGCCCGGTCCGCGCCGCCTTTCCTGAGCCGTACCGGGCCGTCCTCCGGGGGCCGTCGACCGCTCCCCGCACGGGCGCGGACGGGTCCGTCCGGGCGGGGTCGGGGCCGGAGGGGGCCCCGCCCTTGGATAACCCGCCCCCCCGGCACGTACCATGAGGCCTATGGCGAGGGAAACATCCGAGAACCCCGGGCGGCTGCAGCAGATCCGCACGGCGTACACCATGACCAAGAAGGTCGACACCAAGATCGGCCTGATCATCGCCGCAGTCGGCCTCATCACCTTCGGCGTGTTCCTCGCCATCGGCTTCGCGATCGGGCACCCCGTTTACCTGGGCATCCTCGGCTTCGTCGTGGGCTTCCTGGCGGTGGCGGTGGTCTTCGGACGCCGGGCCGAGCGGGCCGCCTTCGGGCAGATGGAGGGCCAGCCGGGCGCGGTCGCTGCGGTGCTGAACAACATCCGGCGCGGCTGGAGCGCCAACCCGACCCCGGTCGCGGTCACCCGCAGCCAGGACGCGGTCTACCGCGCGGTCGGCCGTCCCGGCATCGCACTGATCGGCGAGGGCAACCCGAACCGGGTGCGTCCGCTGCTGGCCGCCGAGAAGAAGAAGATGGCCAAGGTCGTCGGCGACGTCCCCGTGCACGACATCATGGTCGGCAACGGCGAGGGCGAGATCCCGCTGAAGAAGCTGCAGATCCACCTGATGCGGCTGCCGCGCGCGATCACCCCGGCCCAGGTCACCGAGACCAACGACCGGCTGCGCGCGCTGGGCGACCTGCTCTCCCGCGCGCCGATCCCCAAGGGCCCGATGCCGAAGGGCGCCCGGATGCCCAAGGGCGGCCAGGTCCGCTGAGCCCCCCACCCCGACCGACACCACGGCCCCGCCGCGAATCCTCGCGGCGGGGCCGTTCGACGTTCCGGGGCCGTTCGACGTTCCGTGGGCCCGGCCCGCGCGGGGCGCCGGGTGTCAGATGCGGACCTCGACGGTGCCGACGGCCTTGTCGTGCAGGCCGCGGGTGTCGCGGTCCCAGATCGCGGCGGGCACGATCAGGCAGAGCAGCAGGGTGCGCAGTAGCACCTGTGGGATCGAGGCGCGGGTGCCGTCCAGCCGGACGACGCGCAGGCCGAAGAGCCGCTTGCCGATGGTGGTGCCGCTGGTGGCGAGCAGGACGACGGTGACGACGTAGAAGAGCGGGGTCGTCCACAGGTTGGCGCCGGCCTGGTCCCCGCGGGAGAGCAGGCCGAAGGCGACGAGGCTGCAGAGCCAGCCGTCGACGAACAGGGCGCCGAGGCGCCGGCCGGGGCCGACCACGGAGCCCGGGCCCTCCTTCGGCAGACCGAGGCGCTCGCCGCGGTGGCCGAAGTCGGCGCCCATCTTCTCGGCGGCGGCCTTCGGCCCGTCCAGCCACGATCCCAACGCATCTCTGGTGTCCACGAAATCCACAGTATCCGGGCTTCACGTGCGATCTTCCGGGGCCTCCCCCGACACGCACGGCACCGCCGGGCGGCCCGGACCGGCCGATGCCTGGTTTGGGCGTTTTGCACGGCCCCGTATGACTTTGCCCACACTCGGGGCGCTGCTGGTTAACATGCAGAGGACGGGGAAATCACCCACCGGAAACGGCCGGCTCCTACCGTGGGCCGCACCGCAGCTGAGGAGGATGGATGTTCACCAACGCCGACGAGGTCAGGCAGTACATCACGGACAACGACATCAAGTTCGTCGATGTCCGGTTCTGCGACCTGCCGGGCGTCATGCAGCACTTCTCAGTGCCTGCCTCGACCTTCGACCCGTCCGAGATCCTCATGTTCGACGGTTCCTCGATCCGGGGCTTCCAGGCCATCCACGAGTCCGACATGGCACTCGTCCCCGACCTGGCGACGGCCCGGCTGGATCCGTTCCGCTCCGAGAAGCACCTCAACATCAACTTCTTCATCCAGGACCCGATCACGGGCGAGGCCTACAGCCGCGACCCGCGCAACGTCGCCAGGAAGGCCGAGGCCTACCTCGCCTCCTCCGGCATCGCCGACACCGCGTACTTCGGCCCGGAGGCCGAGTTCTACGTGTTCGACGAGGTCCGCTTCGAGACCAGTGCGAACGCCTCGTACTACCACATCGACTCGATCGCCGGCGCCTGGAACACCGGCCGGATCGAGGAGGGCGGCAACCGCGGCTACAAGGTGAAGTACAAGGGCGGCTACTTCCCCGTGCCGCCGGTGGACCACTTCGCCGACCTGCGCGCCGAGATGTCGCTGGAGCTCGCCGCCGCCGGCCTGCAGGTCGAGCGGCAGCACCACGAGGTCGGCACGGCCGGCCAGGCGGAGATCAACTACAAGTTCAACACCCTGCTGCACGCCGCCGACGACCTGATGCTGTTCAAGTACATCATCAAGAACGTCGCGTGGCGGAACGGCAAGACCGCCACCTTCATGCCGAAGCCGATCTTCGGCGACAACGGCTCCGGCATGCACGTCCACCAGTCGCTGTGGACCGAGGGCTCGCCGCTCTTCTACGACGAGCAGGGCTACGCCGGCCTCTCCGACACCGCGCGGTACTACATCGGCGGCCTGCTGCGGCACGCGCCGTCCCTGCTGGCCTTCACCAACCCCTCGGTGAACTCCTACCACCGCCTGGTGCCGGGCTTCGAGGCGCCGGTCAACCTGGTCTACTCGCAGCGCAACCGCTCCGCGGCGATCCGCATCCCGATCACCGGGTCGAACGCCAAGGCCAAGCGCATCGAGTTCCGCGCGCCCGACCCGGCCTCCAACCCGTACCTGGCCTTCGCCGCCATGCTGATGGCCGGCCTGGACGGCATCAAGAACAAGATCGAGCCGCTGGAGCCGGTCGACAAGGACCTCTACGAGCTGGCCCCCGACGAGCACGCCGCGGTGCCGCAGGTCCCCGCCTCGCTCGGCGCCGTCCTCGACGCGCTGGAGGCCGACCACGAGTACCTGCTCGCGGGCGGGGTGTTCACCCCCGACCTGATCGAGACCTGGATCGACTTCAAGCGCACCAACGAGATCGCCCCGATCGCCCTGCGGCCGCACCCGCACGAGTTCGAGCTCTACTTCGACCTGTAGGACGGCCGACGGAGGCCCCGGCCCGGGAGAGCGCGAGCCTCCCGGGCCGGGGCCTCCGTGCGTCCCGTGCGCCGCGGAACGGCGGGGTCAGAAGAGCGGCGCGGCCGCGGCGGTGAGCGCCGCGACGGCCGCGGCCAGCCCGGTCGCCGAGGCCAGCAGCCCGGTCACGGTGGCGACCGCCCTGCGCAGCCGGGTCCCGTCCGGTGCCGCGCCCGGGGCCGGGGCGGCGGAGGCCACCTCGTCCAGGGCCTCCTCGGCCAGCTGCGCCTCCTGCTCCGACAGCCCGTCCGGCCGCGCCCCGGCGAAGGCCCGCAACTCCGCGCGCAGCGCCTCGACCGCCTCCAGGAGGCGCCTCGCACCGGGCGACTCGGCGGCCGCCTCCCCGGCGGCCCCCTGGTGGTACACGGCGTGGCTGCCGGAACCGCTCTGGACGATGCCGGTCACCGGTCCGCGATGTGGATGCCTCCGCCCGATCCGGATGTCGTCATGCTCCGGTCCTCCCTCTCGGTTCAGTTCTTGCGCGTGCCCAGGTGGGTGGCGGGCGTCGTCACCTGCCGGAACTCCGCCCTCGACCCCTCGCCGGTCTGGATGGTGCCGGTGACCGCGCCGTTCACCTGCACACCGTTGTTGATCACTACCGTCCGCAGGCTGTCGTACTGGTCGGTCAGGTAGCCGTGCTCCCGGAGGGCGCCGTGGACGGCCGTCAGCGTCCGGGTGCTGATGCTCTTCAGGAAGCGCTGGACGTCCATCTCCTGGAAGAGCTGCTGGTACTCGGACTCCGCGCCGAGCTCCCGCACCGAGCAGGCCGGGGCGTGGTCGACCAGGCGGTTCTCGTGGCACATCCAGCGGTACCAGGCCTCCGTACCGGCCCTGCGCCAGGAACTGCGCAGCGCCCGGCCGAGGTCGGGGACGGCCCGACCGGTCAGGACGAAGGCGGACACGGTGGAACGGAGGGCCAGGGCCGTCCAGGTGACGAGGTCGTTGGGCGCCGACGCGGTGTCGATCGCGTGGTAGGCGCGGGCGATCGGCGGCAGCAGGAACGCGCGGGCCTCCAGGAAGAGCAGCCCGCCCTGGAGCTGGACCCGGGTGAAGACGGTCAGCGCCACCTCGTCGTTCCAGCCGGTCACCCGGACGGCGAGGTAGTGCCTCAGCCGCTCCTCGGCCGCCAGGTCCAGGCTGTCGACCCACCAGGTGTCGGGGACGTCCGCGGCACCGCGGCCGGCCCGCGCCGCGGCCTCCCGCGCGGCGTAGGGCGCCATCACGGCGAAGGCCGATCCGGGGCCGGTGCCGCTCCAGTCGGTGGCGGGACCGAGCCGGCGGCCGTTCTTGAAGACGTGGTCGATCACGCGGAGGGTGTGCATCCGGTCCCCGGGGTACCCGGGGGTGCCGGTCTCCGCCAGGCGCTGGAGTTCGCGGCGGAGGTGCGCGTGGACCGCCAGCACGGTCAGCGCGGGCGCGGCCTCCTTCGAGAGGTCCGGCGTCCCGTCCGGCAGGTGCGCCGCGTCGTCCGGGACGAGCTCGACGGCGAAGGACCAGTGGTCCAGCTCGACGCCGGCCCCGACGAACGGCGCGAAGTCGCTGTACACGACCTCCGGGTCCGCCTGCTTGCGGCGCAGCTCGGCGCAGAGCGCCGCGTCCCGGTCCGGCTCGACGGGTGCGCGCCCGGTGCCCAGCAGGTGCAGTCGGCGCAGCGTGCGGTGGCGGTCGACGGCGGCCACCACCATCCAGCCGACGACCACGAGCAGGGCCGCCCAGAGCGGCGCCGCCGAGGCGGCACCGGAGTCGCAGCCGTACCCGCCCGACGAGTAGTAGCCGCAGTCCCGTTCGAGGGACTCGGCGAACGACAGGTCGAGCAGGGCGAAGACCGCGCCGGAGACGGTCACGGCGAGGTAGACCAGGGTGACGATCCACCAGAGTCCGGTGATCAGACGCACGATGCCGCGCACGCCCGGCCCCGCCAGGCGGACGGCCCAGCGCTCCAGGTAGCGGGAGGCGGCACCGGCCAGGAAGAGGTACCAGCGGGCGGTGAGGGTGAGGACGAGGGGCAGCAGGGCGCCGGCGAGGTGGATCGGCATCGCCGCGAGGGGCAGGAGGAGCATCACCGCGCCGCGCTGCAGCTCCCACCGCCGTGCCGCGAAGCACTCGTTGAGCACCGCCACCAGGTCGATGCCGAAGGAGGGCGGCGGGATCCGGTGCGGGTTCTCGGCGAGCTCCTCGATGACGGCGTGCCGGAAGCCGCGGTCGAGGTGGGCCGCCGCGCGGAGGTAGGCCGTGGCGTCGCTCTGCGGGTGTCCGGCCTGGGCCCGGATCAGTTGGTCGAGCGCGCCCTGCCCCGGCGGCGGCGTCACCGGCGGGGGCGTCACCGGCGGGGGTCCGGGCGGTGCGTCCGTCTCGACGGTCGCATCCGTGTTGGGCGGCGTGTCCGACCGGGGCGGTGGAAGGGGGCCTGGCGGGGAAGTCACGGAAGTCGGGAGCCTTTCTCGGCGCCGGTCGCCCGGCGGCCCGTGGTCACAACTGGTCGGCGGAGCGCGCCGGCAGGCCGTTGGCGGCGGCGATGGTCGCCCATCCCTCGGCGAACGCCGCCTTGGCGCGGCCGGCCTGGCCGCTCTCCGCCACGGCGCGGTCGTAGTCGGCACCGCGGGCCACGTCCGCTGCGGTGGTGCAGCCCTCGGCGGTGCGGGCCCAGGCGGCGAACGAGCGGTCCGCCTCGGCCGAGTGCTGCCAGGCCGTGCGGAGATCGGCCGCGGCGCGCGGGCCGCCGTCGATCAAGTCGAGGTCGAGCGAGGCCAGCCGGGAGACGAGCGCGTCGCGGCGGTCACCCGCCGCGGCCAGGACGGTGACGGCGGCCGTCACCGACCGGCACTCCGCGACCTGGTTCACGGCCTCGGTGACCTGCCGGCGGTCGGCCGTACTGTCGCCGAGCAGGGCGTCCAGGGCGGCGGCCTGCCGTGCGGCCGCACCGCTGTCGGTCACGGCGAGCCCGGGTCCGGCTCCGGGACCGTCGCCGTCGCTGTCGCCGGGGCCGGTCGACCACGCCGTGCCGGCCGTCGTCTCGGGGGCGGTCGGTGCGGACGGTGCAGCGGCGCCCTCGGCAGCCCCGTCCGTCGACCGGTGCGCAAGCACCCCGATCAGGACACAGGCGACCACGCCGAACGCGGCGGCCAGGGCGATCCGCTGCCGGTGCGGGCCGGTCGGCCGGGGCGTCGCCGGAGCGGTCGTCCCCGGAGCGGTCGGCACCGCCCCGGGGACGGGGACCCCGTCCCTCCACCCGCCCTGTCCGCCGCGTGCGGTCGGGTCCCAGTGCATCGGAGGTGCGGTACCGGCGCGCTCGTCATGGCCTGTGTTCATCGTCCCCCTCGACGGCCTTTCCGGGCAGGCCGCCCAGTATGGCACGAAGGCCGGACACGATCCTTTCAATTCCTTTGGCAGTAAGAGGATGTGATCATCAGTCAGCGCGGTCGGCGCCGGCGGCGTCCAGGGCCTCGCGGAGGCGGCCGCCGTGGGCGGTGAGCAGGCGGGTGGCGTCGGCGGGGGCAAGGCCGGTGAGCAGGGCGAGGACCGCGGGCTTCACCTCGCCGCCGGCGGCGTCCAGGGCGCGGTCGGCCGCCTCGGGGGCGGCGCCGGTGGCGAGGGCGACGATCCGGCGGCAGCGGGCCCGGAGCTTCTCGTTGGTGGCCCGCAGGTCGACCATCAGGTTCCCGTAGGTGCGGCCGAGCCGGACCATGGTGATCGTCGAGACCATGTTGAGCACCAGCTTCTGCGCGGTGCCGGCCTTGAGCCGGGTCGAGCCTGTGAGCACCTCCGGGCCGACCACCACCTCGATCGGGTGCTCGGCCGCGGCGCCCAGCTCGGAACCGGCGGTGCAGGCCAGGCCGACGGTCAGGGCGCCGCGGGCCCGGGCGTACTCGACGGCGGCCACCGCGTACGGCGTCCGTCCGGAGGCGGAGACCCCGATCACCGCGTCCTCCGCGGTCAGGCCGATCCCGTCCAGGTCCGCGACGGCCAGCACGCGGCTGTCCTCGGCGCCCTCCACGGCGTTCAGCACCGCCTCCGGGCCGCCCGCGATCAGGCCGACGACCAGCCCGGGGGCGGTGCCGAAGGTGGGCGGGCACTCGGCGGCGTCCAGCACCCCGATCCGCCCGGCCGTCCCGGCCCCGGCGTAGACCAGCCGCCCGCCGCGGGCGAGCCGCTCGGCGATCGCGTCCACCGCCGCGGCGATCTCCGGCAGTCGGCGGCCGACCGCCTCGGGCACCGTACGGTCCTCCCCGTTCATCAGGGCGGCGATCTCCAACGTGGGCAGTCGGTCGAGACCGGCCAGTTCGGGGCGGTGCGCCTCGGTCGCCAGGGTGTCCAGCCGGGCGCGGAGGTCCTCCGTCACGGCGCACCGCCTTCCGTGGTCGTGGGGGTCGCCGTGGGCGCGGCCGGTGTCGGGGCCGGTGTCGGGGCCGGCGAGGCCAGGCCCGGGAGGGTCTCCTGGTCGCCCTCGACGACCCGCACCGGCTCCTGCGGGCCGCGGCACTCGCGGCCGAGGCGCAGCATCCGGGAGAGCGGGTCGTGCAGCGGGCGGCCGCAGCGCCGGCACCGGACGCGCTCCGGCAGCCGCGGCGGGACGGGCGGGATCAGGGCGGGCTGGGACATGCGCCGATTCTCGCGGTAATCCGGTCGCCGCGGCACCGCCCGGCCCGGAAGAATCCCCCGCATGTCCGCCGCACGCCGCACCACCCCGACCGTGTACATCTCCGTCGACGTCGAGGCCGACGGCCCGATCCCGGGCCCGTACTCGATGCTCTCCTTCGGTGCCGCCGTCGCCGGGCACCACGACGCGGACGGCTTCCGGCGGGCCGGGCGGCAGGCCGCCGGCTTCTACCGGGAGCTGCGGCCGGTCTCCGAGCGCTTCGACCCGCAGGCACTGGCCGTCTCCGGGCTGGACCGGGCTGCGCTGCTGACCGGCGGCACCCCGCCCGCGGCGGCGATGACAGCGTTCTGCTCCTGGGTGGAGCAGGTCCGCGCCGGGCCCGGCGGGCAGCGGTACCGGCCGGTCATGGTCGGCTACCCGGCGCCGTACGACTGGCTGTTCCTGTACTGGTACCTGATGGAGTTCGCCGGGCGCAGCCCGTTCGGGCACTCCGGGTGCCTGGACGTGAAGACGCTGTACGCGGCCCGGGCGGGGGTGCCGTTCGCCGGGATCGGCAAGCGGTCGATGCCGGCCTCGCTGCTGCCGGACCTGCCGCACACCCACCACGCGCTGGACGACGCCCGCGAGCAGGCGGAGCTGTTCGCCAACCTGATGGAGTGGGCCGGGCCGCAGGCGTGAGTCAGGCCGTTCGGACGGGCAGGGTGCGGTAACCGCGCAGGACCAGGCGGTCCCGCCGTTCGGCGGGCCCGGCCGGGGCGAGCGCGGGGAACCTCGCGAACAGGGCGGGCAGGGCCGTCCGGGCCTCCAAGCGGGCGAGCTGGGCGCCGAGGCAGTAGTGCGGGCCGCCGCCGAAGCTCAGCGGGTGGCTGTCCCGGCGGGTGGGGTCGAAGCGCGCGGGCTGCTCGTAGCGGGCGGGATCCCGGTTGGCCGCGCCGAGCAGCAGGAAGATGCCCGTGCCGACCGGGGCGGGGACGCCCCCGACGTCCAGGCCCTCGGCGAGGGCGATCCGGGAGGTCAGCTGGACGGGCGAGTCGTGGCGCAGCACCTCCTCGGTGAGGCCGTCCGGGGTGACGGTGCCGGCGCGCAGCCCGGCGGCGGCCTCGGGGTGGTCGAAGAGCAGGGCGACGGCGTTGCCGAGCAGGTTGGTCGTCGTCTCGAAGCCGGCGACCAGCAGCAGCACCAGGTTGGCGAGCAGCTCGTGGCCGGTGAGCCGCTCGGGCTGCTCCGCGGCGACCTGCACGAGTGCGCTGACCAGGTCGTCCTGCGGGTGGGCGCGGCGCGCGGCGGCCAGCCGGGTGAAGTAGTCGGACAGCTCCTCGGCGGCCTCGTCGGCGGCGGCGAGCTCGCTGTCGTCGATCAGCAGCTCCAGGGCGGCGGTGAGGTCGGAGGCGAGGCCGCGGAACCGGTGGCGGTCCTCCTCCGGAACGCCGAGCAGCTCGCAGACGACGCCGACCGGAAGGCGGAAGGCGAAGTCCTCCATGAAGTCGACCGGTCTGCCGTCGGCGCCCCGCGCGGCCATCCCGTCGAGCAGGCGGTGGACGGCGGCGGTGACGGCCGGCTCCAGGGCGGCGACCCGGCGGGCGGTGAAGACCGAGGCGATCGGCGCGCGCATCCGGCCGTGGTCCGGCGGGTTGCGCTCCAGGATCGAGCGGCTCAGCAGGACCTTCGCCGGGTGGTCGGCGAAGCCCGGCTCGAACGCCTCGCGCTGCGCCGGGTCGGGCATGCCGAAGGCGGGGTTGCGCAGCACCTGGTCGCAGGCGCGGTGGCCGACGGTCATCAGCATCCCGGGGCCGCAGGGCGCGACCGGGCCGAGGCCGTGCGCCTGCTCGTACAGCGGGTACGGATCGGCCCGCCCGTCGGGGCCCACCAACTGCTCGATGATCGCTTCGCCGTCCATTCCGCGGCTCCCCTCTCGCTCGTCGGGGATACAACCTCCGGGTGCGGGGCGGGAGTTCCCGGGCGGGTGCGGGATCACCCGCGGGAGTGAGCGGGCCGGGGCCGGGGGCGGCCGGAGTGGCGGTGTCGGCGCGGGTACCGCGTCCCGGGGGCGGCGGACCGCCCTCGCTAGGCTGGCGGCATGGAAATCTGGATCAACCCGCGCTGCAGCAAGTGCCGCAGCGCCGTCGAGGACCTGGACGCGGCGGGCGTCGAGTACACCGTGCGGCGTTACCTGGAGGAGCCGCCGACCTCGGCGGAGCTGACGGACGTGCTGGCGCGGCTGAACCTGGAGCCGTGGGACATCACCCGGCTCGACGAGGCCGTGGCCGAGGAGCTGGGCATGCGCGAGTGGCCGCGCGAGGAGGCGGACCGCAGCCGCTGGATCGCGGCGCTGGCCGGGCAGCCGATCCTGATCCAGCGCCCGATCATCACGGCGGACGACGGGCACGCGGTGGTGGCCCGTACGCCGGAGGCCGTCCGCTCGGTGCTCCCCGAGTAGCGCGCCCGCGGGGCACCGGTCCAGGGGGCTCGGCGCCCCGAGCGGCTGCGGCCGGTACGGCGGTTCAGGTCCGTTCGAAGCGGCGGACGCCCTCGCCGCGCCGCCAGGAGTGGATCACCAGCCGGTCGTCCGCGACGGTGGTGAGCACGACCTCCTCGGGCTCCAGCCGGAAGGCGTGGAAGGCGCCGGGCGGTGCCTCGGGGAGGTCGCCCTCGTAAGCGGCGAGCTCGGCCGGGTCGGTGATCTCGACGGCGGTGCCGGAGACCTTGGCGTCGCCGTCGGCCATCGATCCGTCGCCGGGGTTGCTGTGCAGCGCGAAGCGGCCGTCCCGGCGCAGGTCGAGGGCCTTCACCGCGCCGTACATGGAGCCGACGGTCAGGTCGGCGCCGACGAACCGGACCTCGGTGCCGCTGACCCGGGGCCCGCCGCCGCGCCGCAGGGTGGCCAGCACGTGGTGCTTGTTCGCCTCGAACCGGGCCCGCACCAGCGGGGCGAGATCCGGCGCTTCGTACTCGAAGTCCTGCCAGGTCGTCATGGTCCCCAGTCTGGCAGCGGGCACTGCCAGACTGGCGGTATGACGCAGACGTACATCGCCTTCCTCCGTGCGGTCAACGTGGGTGGGCGCACGGTCACCATGCAGCGGCTCCGCGAACTCTTCGAGGAGTTGGGCCTGGCCCGGGTGCGGACGTACATCCAGAGCGGGAACGTCTTCTTCGAGGCGGACGGGGCCGACCGGGCGGCGCTCACCGCGCGGATCGAGGAGCACCTGGAGCAGGCGCTCGGCTATCCGGTGCCGACGGTGCTGTGCACGCTCGACGAGCTGGAGGCGATCGTCGCGGCCGATCCGTTCGCCGGGATCGAGGTGACGCCGGAGCTGCGGCTGTGCGTGCTGTTCCTGTCCGAGCCGCTGCCGGCGGAGCTCGCCCCGCCGGCCGCCTCCCCCAAGGGCGACTGGGAGCTGGTGGGTGCGGTGCCGAACGCCGCCTTCGTCGTCCTCCACCTGCGGAACGGCCGGCTGGGCGGCAACCCGGCCGCGCTGTTCGGCAAGGCGTACGCCGGGACGGCGACCTCGCGCTTCTTCCACACCACCGTCAAGATCCTGGCTGCGGCGAAGAAGTGAGGTGACCCCGGGGGCGCGCGGGACCCGTGCGTCCCACGGGTACTCGCGCGCCGCAGGGGAACGCCTCAGTGGACGGCGGCGACCGCCGGGGCGGGCAGCCGGGTGCCCGTGGTGCCGAGGCCCGTCGGCCCCAGCGGCACCGGGACGGGCGACGGCGGCACCGGCTCGGCGGCGGACACCTCCGCCGGCGGGCGGAGGCCGGTCGGCGGCTGCGGGAGTGCCGGGCGGTGGTGGCGGGCGAGGTCCTCGTCCGCGTAGCGGTGGCACTCCCGGTGCCAGGTGAGCACGGCGGCCATCCAGTCCCGCAGCTCGGCCACGTAGCCGTCGAGCACCGCGCGGGCGGCCGCGTCCAGCTCGAAGTCCTCGTAGAGCTGCGGCAGTTCGTGGTCGGCGACGTGCTGGAACTGGCTCAGCCGGGACTTCATGAGGTCGTGCACGATGCCGAGCGCGGTCGGCCGGTCGCAGTCGAAGAAGTTCTCGGTGACCAGCACCAGGTTGTGCACCTCGCCCGCGTACTCGACCTCCTTCCGGTACGAGAAGACGTCGTTGACGAGCATCGCGTAGTCGGCCGCGGAGTTCTCCAGGGCCTGCAGCGAGGCGTGCCGGTGCACCTCGTCGGGGACGGTGCGGCCGTGGCCGAGGCGGGCGAGGCTCATGGTGAGGTCGGCGCCGAAGGTGAGGCGGCGCATCTCCAGGTAGTCGACCGGGTCCGGGATGCGGTTCTGCGCCTGGTTGAGCATCTCCCAGAGCCAGGAGTCGAGCATCTTCTCGACCGCGGCGCGGAAGCGGCGGCGGGATCCGTCGTCCATCGGCCCGGCGGTGCGGGCCCACAGGTCGGCGAGGGCGCGCTCCAGACCGTCGGCCGGGACGACGGCGGCCGGTCCGTCCAGCGTCATGAGGGCGGACAGCCGCTCGTTGCGCAGCCGGGCGCCGGCGAGGTCGCGGGCCGCGCCGTGCACGGCCGGGTAGAGGTCGTCCGCGTAGGTGCCCCAGGTGAGCCAGCCGGCGGCCAGGTCGAGCTGGTCGGGGGCGGCGTCCGGGGCGATGCCGGCGGCGCAGAGGGCGAAGTCGAAGTCGACCAGCTTCTCCTCCGTCCAGACGCCGGGGACGGGGTCGATCAGTTGCACCTGCCGGACCCAGTCGACCAGGCGCTGCCGGGCGCCGTCCAGGTGCGGGTTGAGCCGGGTCGGGAACGGCATCTCGAACGCGGGCGGCGGCGAGGCGCCGACCGGGCGGAACGGGGTGTGGCCGAAGCTGCGGGCGCGGGCCGGGTCGGCCAGGCCGCGCAGCGACTTGAGCAGGTCGGCGGCCTGGGTGCCGACCCCGGTCGGGCCGGGAAGGTCGGGGGTGCGCTCGGCGATCGCGCCGCCGCCGTTCATGTAGCGGCTGGAGCGCATGTGCCACTCGTGGCCGCCGGACTGCCAGTCCTGCAGGCCCTTGACGTACTTCATGACGTCGGCGGCCTGGCCCGCGTCGAGGCCGTGCTCGGCGAAGAGCAGCGGGAGTTCGGCGAAGACGGTGTTCTCGAACTGGTGCAGCCGGGAGGTGAGCAGGTCGTTGACCCGCTCGGCGGCCTCCTGGGTGGGGCAGCCGAGGAAGGTCTCCAGCACCAGGACGCCGTTGGAGAGCTCGCCCTCGTCCTCGACCTCGCGCTGGTAGGAGAAGAGGTCGTTGCGCAGGTGGACGCCGTCGGAGAAGGCGTCGCGCAGCACCCGCATCGGTCGGGAGGCGGCGATCCCGGCGGGGACCTCGGCGCCCACGGCGTGTTCGACCAGGCCGGCGGACCACGGCGCGCCGCCGACCTTGCGGCGCATCTCGATGTACTCGACCGGGTTGGAGATCCGGCCGGCGTTGATGTTGGAGAGCTCCCACATGGACTCGTACAGCAGGTGCTCGGTGGATTCGCGGAAGCGCTCGCGCCAGGCGGTGGACATGGTGGGCACGGTGCGCAGCCACAGGTCGGCGAGGCCGGCCTCGACCGGGTTGGTGGGCGCGGGCACGCCGTCGGGGAGGTCCATCGGCATGAAGGCGGGCAGCCGGTCGAGGTAGGCCTTGCCGCCCTTGCGGTCCTGGGTGCGCTTGAACAGCTCCAGGAAGTGGTCGTCGAAGAAGAAGACCCAGACGTACCAGTCGGTGACGAGGGCGAGTTCCTCGGCGGAGCAGTCGGGGTGGGTGTAGGCGCAGAGCAGCGCGTAGTCGTGCGCGTCGAGGTCGCGTTCCTCCCAGACTCCCGAGCCTTCCAGCATCCCCATACCGCGGGCCCACCGCTTGGTGTGGGCGCGGGCGTGGTCGAGGTGGGGGTTGAGCGTCGCCGGGTGCGGGACGTAGAACTCCGGGAGCTCGAAGGGTTGTGGCACTGCCGGGTCGCCTTTCCTGGGCCGTCCGGCGGTCCGGACGGGTTCGTCCGGGCCGGCGGTCATGATCGCGGCGGAGTCTGCCCGAGCGACGGCGGCGACACACCGTCGGCGGAGCGGGCGCGGAGGCACCCGGACCGGCCGCGCGCCGGGCGCGAACTCCTGCACACCCAGCGCGCGGCGGCCGGTTCACTCCTCTTCGGCGGGCGGCAGCCGGGACCCGCTCCGGTCAGTGCGGGAAAACCCGAGGTGGGCGCTGTGCGGGCAATCCGTCGCGGAACTCCTCGACCGCCGAACTGATCTGCCGCATCAGAACGGTCCGTTCGATCCGGTCGAGGTACAGGTGCCGGGCGGCGAGCGCCTCCACCGTGACGCCGAACCAGAGCGTCATCAGCGGGTTGACGAACAGTTCGCCGCCCTTCGTCCGCGCGGTGAACCGGACGTCGCCGAACTCGCCGCGCAGCGCGGCCGCCACCGAGCCGTGCACGATGCTGGGGTGCTCGGGGAAGGCGGCCCGGGCGTGCTCGACCGCGTCCAGGTAGAGCGCGCCCTCGCGGCTCTCCCGCGGCAGAGAGAACGCCCCCAGGTAGCCGCCGGCGCGGTCGAGCGCGGCGAGGTTCTCCAGCACCAGCGTGTGATTGACCCCGTGGTACGCGTCGACGCCGAAGCCGAGGCAGGCCACCAGCCGGGTCGGGAGGTGCGGGAGGCCGGCGACGGCGGCGAGGCTGGCCATGTCCTCCTCGGGCGTGCCGAGCCCGGCCTCGTCGCCGCGCATCAGGATGTCCGTCCCGCCGTCCACCAGCAGCACCGCGTCGGTGCCGAGGTGGTCGGTCAGCGCCCGGTAGGCCGCGCGCAGCGGCTGCACGCCGACCGACGCGAAGGCGAAGACGGTGTCCGGCATGCCGTGCAGCCGCAGCCAGCGGGCCAGGGTGCGCTCCGGGAAGTACTGCTCGGCGCTGCGGGTGTCCGGCCGGATCTCGGCGACGTCCGGCGCGAGCCACACCTCGGTGTCCAGGCCGTACAGGTGGCTGAAGGAGAGGTTGGCCAGGTGCACCTCCTTGCCGGCGGCGCGCAGGGCGAGGGCGATCGGCAGGCCGGCGTAGACGTCGAAGCCGCCGCCGGCCCCGGCGACCAGGATCCGGTCGGCGGCCATCAGGCGGGTGAGCAGCGGCGGTTCGAAGAGTGCGGGGGCGGTCATCCGGCGGAGGTTACCGGCGCATTCCCGTCCGGGGGTGTGAGTTTTGCCCCGATCCCGCCCCGGATACCCCCGGGGGTACCCCTGTTAGGGTGGAGAACAGATACCCCCGGGGGTACCTTGGAACGGGAAGGGACGGCGATGTTCTTCATCGACACCGTGGAGCTCACAGGCCTCGGCAACCGCAGCTACCTGGCCGGCGGCGCGACCGCCGCCGTGGCCGTCGACCCGCCGCGCGACGTCGACCGGCTGGTCGCCACGGCGGCGCGGCACGGCGTGCGGATCGCGCTGGTGGTCGAGACCCACGTGCACAACGACTACGTCACCGGCGGCCTGGAACTCGCCCGCCTCACCGGCGCCCGCTACCTGGTGCCCGCGGGCGCCCGGGTCGCCTTCGACCGGGTGCCGGTCGAGGACGGCGACGTGCACCCGGTGGACGCCGGACTCGCGCTGCGGGCCGTCGCGACGCCGGGGCACACCCCGCACCACACCGCCTACGTGCTGGAGGAGGACGGCCGGCCGGTCGCCGCCTTCACCGGCGGATCGCTGCTGATCGGCACCGTCGGCCGCCCCGACCTGGTCGAGCCGCGGCTCACCGAGCAGCTGGCCCGCGCCCAGCACGCCTCGGCGCACCGGCTGGCGGAGGCCCTCCCCGACACCACCGCGGTGCTGCCCACCCACGGCTTCGGCAGCTTCTGCGCCGCCGGCCGGGCGGACGGCGCCTCCACCGGGTCGACCATCGGCGTCGAGCGCACCCGCAACGACGCCCTGGTGAAGGACGTCGACACCTTCGTCGCCGACCTGCTGGCCGGCCTGGACGACATCCCCGCCTACTACGCGCACATGGGCCCGGCCAACGCGGCCGGCCCGGCGCCGGTCGACCTGACCCCGCCGCGGCAGGCGGACGCCGCCGAACTCGCCGCCCGGCTGGCCGCCGGCGAGTGGGTGGTCGACCTGCGCAGCCGGGTCGCCTTCGCCGAGGGGCACCTGGCCGGCTCGTTCAACATCGAGGGCACCGGCAGCCTCGCCACCTACCTGGCCTGGCTGATCCCCTGGGGCAAGCCGGTGACCCTGCTCGCCGCGACGGCCGAGGAGATCGCCGCCGCCCAGCGCGAGCTGGTCCGGGTCGGGATCGACCGGCCCGCCGCCGCGGCCACCGGCGGCCCCGACGCCTGGACGCTCGCGGGCGATCGGCCGCGCTCCTTCCGCCGGGCCGACTTCGCGGACCTCGCGACCGCCCTCGCCGCCCCGTCGGCGAACGGCGGCCGACCGGTGGTGCTGGACGTCCGCCGGGCCTCCGAACGGGCCGGCGGCGCAATCACCGGCTCGGCGCACATCCCCGTGCACCTGCTGCCCGGCCGGATCGGCGAGGTGCCGCCCGGGCCGGTGTGGGTGCACTGCGCCGGCGGCATGAGAGCGGCTGTCGCCGCCTCGCTGCTGGACGCCGCAGGGCGCGAGGTGGTGGCCGTCGACGACTCCTTCGACGGAGCCGTCCGCGCCGGGCTGACCGCCGACCCGCAGCAGGGCGGCGACGCACCGGCCTGACCGCCGCCCGGGCCCCGAACCGGCCCCGATCCCGGCCCCGGCACCGCCGGGCGCCCACCGACACCACCGGCAGCACCCGTCCCCCTCGGTCCGGGGGAGCACACGTGCGGCACCGCACACCCGCGGCCCGGCCCGTCCCGTCACCCCGTCACCGACCGCCGAGGAGGCGCCATGTCCACCTGGTCCACCTGGTCCGCCTGGTCCACCTGGTCTTCCGGGTCCCCCGGGTCCACGCAGTCCCCCCGCACCACGGTCCCCGGCCGGCTCGCACCCACCGAGGCGTACCGGCTCACCGCCACCGGCGCAGCCGTCCTGCTGGACGTCCGCGAGGCGGCGGAGCGGCTGGACGAACGGCCGCCCGGCTCGCTGCACCTGCCGCTCTCGGCCCTGGAGTCGGGGGGCGGGCTGCCCGCGGAGGCGGCCGGGCGGCCGGTGGTGGTGGTCTGCCGGTCCGGACGCCGCTCGCTGCGGGCGGTGGAACTGCTCGCCCATCGCGGGGTGTCGGCGGTGGACGTGGTCGGCGGACTGCTCGCCTGGGCCGAGGCCGGGCTGCCGCTGACCGGCGGTCCCGGCGCGGACGGCGACGGCTGTCCGGGCGGGGCGGCGTGATCGCGCTGGCCGCGGCGCTGGCCGCGGGCGCGGTGGTCGGTCTGGCGCTGGGTGCCCTGGGCGGCGGCGGCAGCGTGCTGGCGGTGCCGGCCCTGATCTACCTGCTGGGCCTCGCCCCGGCGCAGGCCACCACGGCGAGTCTGCTGATCGTCACGGTGACCTCGGTGAGTGCACTGGTCGGGCACGCCCGCGAGGGCCACGTCCGCTGGCGGACGGGCGCGCTGTTCGCGGCGGCCGGCCTGGTGCCCGCCGCGGTGGCCGGCCTGCTGTCGGCCCGGGTGCCGCAGCCGGTGCTGACCGGGGCGTTCGCGCTGGTCGCGGGCGCGGCCGCGGTGCGGATGCTGCGGCCGGGCGCACCGGGCCGGTGCGAGCCGTCCGCGCCCCGGGCGGCCGGCGCCGGTGCCGGGCTCGGGGCGCTGACCGGACTGCTGGGCGTGGGCGGCGGCTTCCTGGCCGTGCCGACCCTGGTCGGTGTGCTCGCCTTCGAGATGCGGGCCGCGGTCGGCACCAGCCTGCTGGTGATATCCGCCAACTCGATGGCCTCGCTCGCCGGTCGGGCGGGCACGGCCGGCGGGCTGGACTGGGCGGTGGTGGCGCCGTTCGCGGGCGCCGCACTGCTGGCCGCGCGCGACGGCCGGCGGCTGGCCCACCGCCTGTCGGGGCCGGTGCTGCAGCGGACCTTCGCCGTGCTGCTGCTCGCGGTGGCCGCGTTCATGCTGGTGGACGCCGTGACCTGAGCCCCCCGGCCGGTGTCAGGCCAGCGAGAGGAAGAGCTTCTCGAGTCTCGTCCGGACCTGCTGCTGGTCGCCGTCCGCGGTGTCGCCGTCGGCGAGGCACTGCTGCAGCCCGGTGGCGATGATCGCGAACCCGGCCCGGTCCAGCGCCTTGGACGCGGCGGCGAGCTGGGTGACGACGTCCTCGCAGTCCCGCCCCTCCTCGATCATCCGGATGATCCCGGCGATCTGCCCCTGGGCGCGGCGCAGCCGGTTGATCGCGCCCGTCAGTTCCTCGGCCGCCAGCTCCATGACCTCTCCTCTCCGAATACCCCAAGGGGTATAGCGTACCCGGCCCCCGCCGGCTTCCCGATCTCCCCGGAGACCGCCGCGCCCCGCGCACCGGGGAACGGCGCCTCCGCGCTCCCCCGACAGACCCCACCCCCGAGCTCCTCCACCCCCGAGGAGCAAGCCCCCCGAACCGAAGGGACTCCCCCGTGACCTCCACTCCCCTCACCCCCGAGCAGGCCCTGGCCCGGGCCGGCGAGCTCACCGTCGTCGACGTCCGCACGCCCGGCGAGTACGCCTCCGGCCACCTGCCCGGTGCGCTCAACGTGCCGCTGGACGCGGTGGACGGCCTGCTGCCCGAGCTGCGGACGGCCGCCGGGCGCGGCCCGCTGCTGCTGGTCTGCGCCTCGGGCGCCCGCTCCGAGCGGGCCGCGGCGGTGCTGGCCGGGCACGGTGTCGCGGTGGCGACGCTGACCGGCGGCACCGCGGCCTGGGCACAGCTCGGCCACGCCCTGGACCGGCCGGAGGATGCGGGCCGGGCCGCCTGGGCGATGGACCGGCAGGTCCGGATGGCGGCCGGTTCGCTGGTGCTGGCGGGCCTGGCGGCCGGGCTGGCCGCGCCGAAGGCCCGCTGGGTGGCGGCGGCGGTCGCCGGCGGGCTGACGTTCTCCGCGGTGACCGACACCTGCGCGATGGCCGCGGTGCTGTCGAAGCTGCCGCACAACCGGCCGCGGCCGGCGGACCTTTCGGCGGCGCGGACCGCACTGGCCGGCTGATCCGCCGGTCCCGCCGCGCGGGCCCCGCACCCGGTTCGGGCGCGGGGCCCGTCCGCGTCCGGACCGGCGTCAGGGCAGCAGCACCGTCTCGACGCCGGCGACGACCACGGCGAGCCCGCGTTCGAAGCGCCGCTCGAAGTCGTCGAAGAGGCCGGCGCCGGAGGCGGCGGCGAGCGGGTGGTCGGCGCCCATGGCGCGGGCCCGCTCCTCGGGGTCGTAGCCGGGGGCGCGCTCGCCGGGCGCCGGGTGGACGGCCTGCTCCTCGATGACGAAGCCGATGGTGAAGGCGTAGGCGGTGAAGTGGGCCGCCACGGCGTCGTCGACCGTGAAGCCGCCGCGGACGAAGGCGGTCAGCTGCTCCTCCAGGCGGGCGGCGTGGCCGGTGTCGGTGAGGCGGGTGCCGCTGAAGACCTTGGCGCCGTCGCGGTGGCCGAGCAGGGTGCGGCGCAGGGTGCGGCAGGTGAGCAGCAGCCAGGCGCGCCAGTCGGCGTCGGGGCCGGGGGGTTCGGCGGCGGCGGTCATCCGGCGCAGCATCTCGGTGGCCATCTCGTCGAGCAGGGCCTGCTTGTTGGCGAAGTGCCAGTACAGGGCCGGCGCCTTGACGTCGAGTTCGGTGGCGATCCGGCGCAGGGTGAGGCCCTCCAGGCCGGTCTCGTCGAGCAGGCGCAGCGCGGTGTCGACCACGCGTGCGCGTTCCAGTTTGGCCGCCACGTCCTCCACCTCCGCCGGTCCGTCCGGGCGGCACTGTGCCGCATCCGCTCCCCCTTGACAATTTAACAGCGTTAAGTGGATCCTCGGGACATCGCCACTTAACAGCGTTAAGGAGATCGGCATGCACACCGACGTCCTGATCGTCGGCGCCGGCCCGACCGGCCTCGTCCTCGCCTGCGACCTCGCCCGCCGGGGCGTCCGGTTCCGGCTGCTGGAGCAGGCACCGGGCCTCTTCCCCGGCTCGCGCGGGAAGGGCCTGCAGCCCCGCACCCAGGAGGTCCTCGACGACCTCGGGGTGATCGGCGCCGTCCGCGCCGCGGGCTCGCCCTACCCGCCGATGCGGTCCTGGCGGGGCGCCGAGCCCGGCCCCGCATGGGACCTGATGGAGCGCCGACCCGCGGAGGACGGCGTGCCCTACCCCGACGCGTGGATGCTGCCCCAGTGGCGCACCCAGGAGATCCTCCACGCCCGGCTGCTGGAGCTCGGCGGCTCCGTCGAGTTCGGCACCGGCGTGCTCGCCGTCCGGCAGGACGCGGACGGCGTCGCGGTCGACACCACGGCCGGCACCGCCACCGCCGACTACCTGGTGGCGGCGGACGGCGGCCGCAGCACGGTGCGCCGCGCGGTCGGCATCCCGATGGCCGGCGAGACGGTCGCCCCCGAGGCGGCCCTGGTCGCCGACGTCCGGATCGACGGACTCCCCCGCGACCACTGGCACGTCTGGCGGGACGCCCCCGGCGGAGCGGCACTGCTCTGCCCGATGCCGGGCGGCACCGCCCTGGACTTCCAGCTGTTCGCACAGTTCGAGGAGGGCGAGCCGGACACCTCGGCCGAGGGCGTGCGGCGGGTGGTCGCCGAGCGCACCCCGTTGCCGGCCTCGGCCGTCACCGAGGTGCGCTGGGCCTCAGGTTTCCGGCCGCGCGCGGCGCTCGCCGACCGCTTCCGCAGCGGCCGGGTGTTCCTGGCCGGGGACGCGGCGCACGTGCACTCCCCGGCCGGCGGGCAGGGGCTGAACACCAGCGTGCAGGACGCCTACAACCTGGGCTGGAAGCTCGGCCGGGTGCTGCGCGACGGCGCCCCCGCGGAGCTGCTGGACAGCTACGAGGCGGAGCGGCTGCCGGTGGCCGCGGACGTGCTGGAGATGAGCACCTCGCTGCACCGGGCCGGTGCGGTCGGCCCCGCCGCGAGGCGCGGCCTGCAGACCGGGCAGCTCGGCGTCGGCTACCGCGGCGGCCCGTTGAGCCGTGAGCTGCGCAGCGGCCTCGGCGAGGACGACCTGCAGGCCGGCGACCGGGCCCCGGACGCGGCGTGCACCGCCGCCGACGGCACCCGGCAGCGGCTGTTCGACGTGCTGCGCGGCCCGCACGCGACGCTGGTGGTCGCGGGTACGGCGCTGCCCGTCCCCGGCGGGCTGCCCGCGGACGTCCGCACGGCGCGGGTCGCCGAGGGGTGGGGCGAGGGCTACCTGCTGGTCCGGCCGGACGGCCACATCGGGCTGGCGACCGCGGACGCGGCCGACCTGGGCCCGTACCTGGCGGCGTGGGGCGCCGCCTGACCCGGGGTCAGCAGCCCCGGCCCCAGAGCTGCTCGGAGCAGCGGGCGTAGGTGGCCCGCCAGTGCGGCCAGTGCCGGGCGGTGGCGTCGTCGCAGTCGGCGATCAGCCGGTCGATCTGGGCCTCGTCGACACCGTCGAGCAGCCAGACCAGGGCGTCCGAGGAGGCCGGGCCGTCCGCGGCGCGCAGCAGGTCGAGGAGTTCGGGCAGGGTGCCGATCCGCGAACCGGCGGGGAAGATCCCGGCCATCCGCGGCAGCAGCTGGCGCTCCTCGATCCGCAGGTGGGTCTCCAGCCGGGCGGCGAGCTCCTCGACCGCGTAGGCGACCGGCCAGGCGCTGGCCGGGTCCCGGGTGGCGATCCGGACGAGGGTGGTGACCCGGGTGAAGGAGTGGTCGAGGTTGTGGTGGTCGGCCTCCAGCCAGTTGAGCAGCAGCCGCAGCTCCGGGGCGAAGCGGCGCAGCAGCGGCCAGAGCCGGGTGTCCTGCTGCTCGTGGTGGCAGGTGAGCATGGCGGTCATGAAGTCCCAGTGCCGCTGCAGGGCCTGGGCGGCGGCCTCGTCGCCGGGCTGCAGCAGGCGCAGTGCGTTGGGCAGCCGGGCGAGGTCGCGGCGCAGGGCCGCGTGCACCAGGTGCAGGCCGGCGAACGGGATGGGCTCGACGTCCGGCATCCGACGCTCCGCGTGCGGCTGGGCGGGGACCTGTGGCGAGTCGACGGGGAGCAGGTGACAGGACATGGCGCTCTCTTCGCGGCTGACTGGGGCTGGAACGGCTCCGGCACCGCGAGTGGTGCTCGGCCCGGGGCTCCAGCGTGCGGAAAGCCCATCAGAGTCGAATCAATGACCGATTGACGCGCAGGTCAGCGGGGTGATCGGGACGTTCGAACGATCCGGTCGATCGCCGCGGGCCCGGCCCCGGGTGCCCCGGCGCCCGGGCGGGCGCACTGCGGCTGGAACGGCGCGGGCCGGCGGGCTGCACCCGCCGCCGGAATGGAGTATCCCGCTCCGCGGAGACCCACGGGGGCGGACCCGCCGAATTCGTGCACGCGGCGTCCGCTCCCCCGGGCCCGGCGGCGCGTCAGTCGGCCTCCGGTCCGGCCAGGTTCTTGCTGAGCCACTCCAGGGTCTCCGGGATCATCTTCTTGAAGTCGGAGGTGAGGTGCTTGCCGCCGGGCTGCTCGTAGTACTCGACGGTCAGCGGCGGCACCGCCTTCTTGACCCAGGCCTTGACCAGCCCGGTCTCGTACGCGTTGGAGCCGCCGGCGGTGGCGAGCATCCGCACGTCCGCGGTGCCCCGGGCGACCAGCTGGCCCGGGCTGTTGGCCAGGCGCTCCTGCTCGTGGCCCTGCCAGAGCGGCGAGTCGGGGTTGAAGTAGCCGTCGATCGGCACCGCGGCCTTGAACGTCCCGGGGTGCTGCAGGGCGAGCTTGGCGCTGCAGAACGCGCCGGTGGAGGCGCCCATCAGGCCCCAGCCGTCGCGCCCCTTGACGGTGCGGAAGTTGGCGCGGACGAAGTCCGGGATGTCCTCCGCCATCCAGGTGCCGATCTTCGGCTGGCCCGGGATGTCGGAGCACTCCAGCGCCTTGGACTCGCTGGAGTTCAGGTTCTGCACCGGCATGATCAGGATGAACGGGTGGGCCTTGCCCGCCTTGGACAGCTCGGCGTCGATCTTCTGG
Source organism: Streptomyces sp. NRRL B-24484 (assembly GCF_000717715.1). Lineage (GTDB taxonomy): Bacteria > Actinomycetota > Actinomycetes > Streptomycetales > Streptomycetaceae > Kitasatospora. Next base: position 59,764 of record NZ_JOAI01000014.1, read on the forward strand.
ATCGGCAGCTGGTTGTCCGTCCAGGTGTTGTAGCCGGCGCTCTGCCCGCCCGCGTAGAGGGTGAGCACGGGGAACCCGTGGCTGGCGTACGCGGGGTCGTTGTACTGCGGCGGCAGCCAGACCCAGACCTTGCCGCTGACGCCGGACTTCGGGCCGTTCAGCGTGGTCATCATGATCGGCCCGGCCTCGGTGTCGCGGACCTTCTTCAGGTCGGCGGCCGGGCCGGTCGGCATCAGCACCTTCTTGGGCTTCGGCGGCGGCGTCGGGCTCGCGGGCGCACCGGACGCGACCGACTTCGCCCCGTCCTGCGAGTTCGACGGCCCGCCGGAGCTCCCGCAGCCGGTCAGCGCGACGGCCAGTGCGGCCGCGGCGGTGCCCGCGAGAAGGGTACGGGTACGGACGGCCCGGCGGCGGGCGCGGGAGGGCTGCGGCTGCACGTTCGATCTCTCCGACGGTGGGACACCCCGGGGCGGCCGGACGGCCGCTGCCCCGGGCGGGGCCTGACCGGGGCGCGGCGCGACGGCCCCGGACACCCCGGAACGGCACGGCTGCCCGAAGGGCGAACGTCCGTGCCGTTCGTGATCCTATGACGCCGGCCTGCGCGGACCCGGTTGCGACAGGGCGGGCAACCGGCCGTCCGGCGGGGGCGGACCCCCGCCGGACGGCGGGGTACGGGAGGTTGCGCCAGCCGGTTGCCGCTCGGACGGCCGGCGTGTTGGCGGCTTCGACGAGTGACACCGGGCGGTCCGCGGCGCGATCATCGACGGACCGTCGGGGAGTGTCGCGCGGCCCGGTCCGCAGGACGTCCCCGGCCCGCCGAACCGAGGGAGCCCCCGCCGTGCCGCAGCAGATCGCCGTCGTGACCGGGGCGGGCAGCGGGATCGGCCGGGCGGTGGCCCTCGACCTGGCCGCCGCCGGCTGGCTGACGGTGCTCGCCGGGCGCCGCGCCGAGCCGCTGCACGAGACCGCGGCCCTGGCGGGCGGCGGCGCGGTGGCCGTCCCGGCCGACGTCACCGACCCGGCCGCGGTGGACGCACTGTTCGCCGGGGCCGCCGGGCGCTTCGGCCGGATCGACCTGCTCTTCAACAACGCCGGCACCTTCGGCGCCCCCACCCCCGTCGAGGACCTCGCGGTGGAGGACTGGCGGGCCGTGGTCGACCTCAACCTGACCGGCGCCTTCCTCTGCGCGCAGGCCGCCTTCCGGCAGATGAAGGCGCAGCGCCCGCAGGGCGGCCGGATCATCAACAACGGTTCGATCTCCGCCCACGTGCCGCGGCCGCACTCGATCGCGTACACGGCGACCAAGCACGCCGTCACCGGCCTGACCAGGTCGCTCTCGCTCGACGGCCGCCCGTACCGGATCGCCTGCGGCCAGATCGACATCGGCAACGCCGCCACCGACATGACCACCGCGATGGCCGCCGGGGTGCGGCAGGCCGACGGACGGATCGTGCCCGAGCCGGTCATGGACGCCGCCGACGTGGCCCGCACCGTGCGGCACATGGCCGAGCTGCCGCTGGAGGCGAACGTGCAGTTCGCCACCGTGATGGCCACCGCGATGCCGTACATCGGACGCGGTTAGGCCCGCACCGGCCCGGTCGTGGGTGCGAACGGCCAAAAGCGGCACTGACATGACTTGAGAGCGCTCTCGAACAGAGAGTGGTGTCGGACAGGGGCTCCTGTCAACCCGTCAGGTCGATCCGCGAACGGGAAATGCGACTCACCGGCTGATACGCCTTCAGTCATTGACACCGGTCCGGGGCCGCCGGTACCACTTTCGAGAGCGCTCTCACGCAGTCACCGCACGGCATCGCACGGTCCCCTCCGTCCCCACCCCACGAGAGGCACCCCCATGCGGCTCAGACCACGCGTCCGGCACCTGTTCACCGCGGCCGGCCTCCTCGGCCTGCTGGCCACCGGCCTCGCGGGCACGATGAACGCCGAGGCGAGCGTGCCCCCGGCCCCCTCCGGCTGGACCCAGGTGTTCGCCGACGACTTCAACGGGCCGGCGGGCTCCGGCGTCAACACGACCGATTGGCGCTACACCACCGGCACCTCGTACCCCGGCGGACCGGCCGGCTTCGGCACCGGCGAGATCGAGACGATGACCTCCAGCACCGCCAACGTCGCCCTCGACGGCAACGGCAACCTGAAGATCACCCCGGTCCGGGACGCCGCCGGCAACTGGACCTCCGGCCGGATCGAGACCAACCGGTCCGACTTCCGGCCGCCGGCCGGCGGCAAGCTGAGGATCGAGTCCCGGCTGCAGATGCCGAACGTCACCGGCGCCGCCGCCAAGGGCTACTGGCCGGCCTTCTGGGCGCTCGGCGAGCCGTTCCGCGGCAACTGGTGGAACTGGCCGGGCATCGGCGAGATCGACATCATGGAGAACGTCCAGGGCCTCAACAACGTGTGGGCCACCCTGCACTGCGGCACCAGCCCCGGCGGCCCGTGCAACGAGACCACCGGTATCGGCGGCCAGCGCGCCTGCACGCCCGCCTGCCAGAACGGCTTCCACACCTACGCCGTCGAGTGGGACCGCTCCACCAGCCCGCAGCAGCTGCGCTGGTACCTGGACGGCGTGCAGTTCCACACCGTCAACTCCGACCAGGTGGACGCGACGACCTGGAACAACGCCACCGACCACGGCTTCTTCGTGATCCTCAACGTGGCCATGGGCGGCGGCTTCCCCGGCGCCTTCGGCGGCGGGCCGGACGGCGGCACCGTCTCCGGCGTGCCGATGGTGGTCGACTACGTGAGCGTCTCGCAGTCCGGCGGCGGCAGCACGCCCACCCCGACCCCGACACCCACGCCCACCGCGCCGCCCGGCAACCGGGACGCCTACAACCCGATCCAGGCCGAGTCCTTCGACGCCCAGTCCGGCACCGCCACCGAGACCTGCAGCGAGGGCGGCCAGGACATCGGATGGCTCGCCAACGGCGACTGGGCGCAGTACAAGGGCGTCAACTTCGGCTCCACCCCGGCCCGCCAGTTCCTCGCCCGGGTCGCCTCCGGTGCCGGCGGCGGGGTCAGCGGCCTGGTGGAGGTCCGACTCGACAGCCGCGGCAACGCACCGATCGGCTCCTTCGCGATCGGCGGCACCGGCGGCTGGCAGACCTGGCGCACCGTCCCCGCCAACATCTCCGCGGTGACCGGCACCCACGACGTCTACCTCACGTTCACCAGCGGCCAGCCGGCCGACTTCGTCAACGTCAACTGGTTCGACTTCGGGCACTGACCCCCGGCCCACGGCCGCGCCCCGGCCCGCCGGTCCCCGCCCCGCAGCGGGGACCGGCGCCGTTCCACGGAACACCGGACCGGCGGCCGGGGCGTTCGCGGTCATGGGGCCGGGGCCCTGGTCACTCGTCGTGCGAGTGCCGGTAGCACGGCACCGGGCCGTCGGGGTCGAAGCGGTAGACGCTGGTGGTGGGCCAGTACTCGCCCGCCTCGGCGGCGGGCAGGTCGGCGCGCAGGACCATGCGTAGCGAGGGCGGGGGCGCGGAGGCGTGGACGCGCATCGGATGGCCGTCCCAGCGGCCGCCGCACAGTTCGAGGTCCAGGATCGCGAAGGTGGTGGGGGTTGTGGTCACACCGGCGATGCTGGCAGCCGGGGCCGGGGCAGAGCGCCGGGACGGCCCGTACTCCACTCCTTCGGGGGGTTTCGCCGCGGCAACCGTGACGGCCGCCGCACCACGGGGGTGCGGCGGCCGTCCGGTCGGGGCCGTCGGATCGGGAGGGGTCAGCTGCGGAAGGTGTCGCTCAGGGCGACCGGGCCGCTCGCCGGGACGGTGGCCGTCCGGTTCGCGCCGCTCTCCCAGGTGACGTTTCCGCTCGCGTCCTTGCGGATGTACTTGTACTCGAAGGCGGTGCCGGCGGCCATCGCCACGTCCAGCTTCCAGACCGGGTAGCTCGCCGAGGAGAGCAGCAGGGCGGAGCCGGTGTTCCAGTTGCCGAGGGCGGCGTTGTTGCCGACCACGTAGATGTTCTGGCCGGTCACGGTGGTGGCGTTGACCGCGAACGAGGCCCCGGTGGTGGAGGAGGTCGGGGTGCTGGTCGGGGTCGCCGTCGGGGTGCTGGTGGCGCACGGGTCGCCGCTGCCGACCGCGCCGTCCTTGACGGTCACGTTGCCGGTGCCGAGCGCGTAGTTGGCGCTGTTGTTGTTGTCCCAGGTGCCGGAGCCGTTGTTGAAGGTGGCGGCGAGGCCGGCGGCGGTGCCGAGGTCGGCGGTGTACTTGACCCAGCCGGTGCAGGCCGCGGTCATCGCGACGCCGGGGGAGGTCGTCCAGGTGCCGCCGGTGGGCGCGTAGTGCAGGTAGTAGGCCGACCAGTTCTTGTTCGTGGAGTAGAAGACGGTCGCGCTGCTGCTGCCGGTGGGCGTGGCGGTCGGGGTCGGGGTGGAGGTGGGCTGGCCGCCCGCGCCGACGTAGAGGGCGACGGCGTCACCGGCGGCGACGGTGGCGGTGAACTTGCCGTCGGAGCCGACGGTGTAGGTGGTGCCGGTGCAACCGCCGGAGACCGGGTCGCCGTGCTGGACGTCGCAGTAGGTGCCGGCGGGCAGCGAGGTCTGGAAGGTCTGGGTGATCGAGCCGGACTCGCGGTTGATCGCGACGAAGCCCTTGCTGCCGCGGCCGAAGGCGATCGCGTTGTTTCCGTTGGACCACCAGTTGGTCATCGCGGTGCCGGAGACGGCGTTGCGGAAGCCGACCATGTTGGCGACCTGGCGCCAGGCGTGGGTGCAGTTCCAGCCGTCGCTGTAGCAGGCGTTGACGGTGCCGCCGTTCGGCGGGCCGTCGTCGTTGCCGGTGAAGGCGTAGCCGGAGTAGACGTTCGGCGAGCCGTACGGGTGGGCCAGCATGAAGACGTTGGCCAGCGTGTAGGCGGAGCCGTACTTGTAGTTGAGGGTCGAGCCGTTGCGCTCGGTGTCCCAGTTGTCGACGAAGGTGCGGGCCTGGCCGCTCGCGAGCAGGCCGTTGCCCCAGGTGGAGAGGTCGGAGATCCTCCCGCCGTTGAAGGCGCTCTTCAGCCAGGTGCCGGAACGGAACTCGTCGACGTCGCCGAGTCCGGTGTACTCGGAGGGCTGGATCGGCTCGCCGGCGCCGTAGATGACCTCGGTCACCCAGTAGGCGTTCGGGTTGCTCATCTTCGCCTTGATGGCGGACAGGTCGGAGGCGGCGATGTGCTTGGCGGCGTCGATCCGGAAGCCGTCCACGCCGAGGGTGAGCAGGTCGCTCAGGTAGTTGGCGATGGTCTGCTGGACGTAACCGGAGCCGGTGTCCAGGTCGGAGAGGTTGACCAGTTCGCAGTTCTGCACGTTGGAGCGGTCGCCGTAGTTGCTGATCGCCTGGCGGCAGGAGTGGAAGTCCTGGTCCTGGTAGTAGCCCGGGTAGTTGTACTTGGTGTAGACGGTGCCGCCGGTGCCCGTCCCGGAGCCGGCCGACATGTGGTTGACCACCGAGTCGGCGATCACCTTGACGCCCGCCGCGTGACAGGTGGTCACCATGGACTGGAAGGCGGCGCGGTCGCCGAGCCGTCCGGCGATCTTGTAACTGACCGGCTGGTAGGACGTCCACCACTGGGCGCCCTGGATGTGCTCCTGGGGCGGCGAGACCTCGACGAAGCCGTAGCCCTTGGGGCCGAGCGTGTCGGTGCAGGCCTTGGCGACGGAGTCGAACTTCCACTCGAAGAGGGTGGCGGTGACGTCCTTGGTGCTGGGCGGGGTGGCCTCGGCGGTGGGGGCGATCGAAAGACCGGCACCGATCGAGAGGGCCAGGGCGGCGGACGCGGTGAGTGCGCCGATCGCGCGGCCTCTGCGGCCCGCGCTGACGGTGGTGACCACGGTGTCTCCTGGGGCTGGGTGGGGGTGAGCCTGGCCGCCCGCGACGCAGGGGGGTGGCGGGCGGTGGTGCAGGAGTGCTGCGGAGGGTGGGGGGCGCGACCGCGATACGCCGTCTGCGCGGAACCGACCGTGCGGGTTTCTGCAAGACCATTGAAACTTGCAGGAAACTTGCAACGCGCTGAACCTACGGCCGCCGTGAACGGAGCGTCAAGGGAGTCGACGGCAACGAATCGGACTCACCGGTAACATCCGCGAACCCCCGTGATACCTCGCCCGCGGCACACCGCGTCTAAGAGGGGGACGCCAACACACCGACATCGGACGCACCGGGGGACGACGGCATGGAGAGAGCACTCGAATTCGAGGAGTTCGCGAGCTCCCGCACGCGCAGGCTCTTCCAGGTCGCGTACCTCATGTGCGGGGACTGGCACCAGGCCCAGGACCTCGTGCAGACGGCGCTGGCCAAGATGTTCGCCGTCTGGCCGCGACTGCGCCGACGGGAGGACGAACCGGGCCTCGACGCCTACGCCCGGACCGTCCTGCTGCGCACCTACCTCTCGCAGCGCCGCCTCAAGCGCTCCACCGAGGTCGTGCTCGCCGAGATGCCGGACAGTCCGCAGGCCGCCGCCCACGGCAGTGACCTGAAACTGACCCTCGCCGCCGCACTCGGCCAACTCCCGCCCCGCAACCGGGCGGTGGTTGTTCTGCGGTACCTGGAGGACCACAGCATCGAGGCGGTCGCCGACATGATGGGCATCTCCGCCGGCGCGGTGAAGAGCCTCAACACCCGTTCCCTGGCCCGGCTGCGGGAGATCCTCGGCGAGGACCGCGAACTCCTCTTCCGGCTCTGATTCAGGCTCAGATCCCTCCCCGCCCCTTCACAGCTCCCGGAGTGCGCACCATGGACATCGAAGACGACCTCAGCAGGCTGCTCGGCGCGGGCGCCGACCAGATCCACGTTCCCGTTCAGAGCATCGTCGCCGAGGCGACGAGCCGCGGCCGCCGACTGCGCCGCCGGCGGCGGATCACCCGGGCGGTCGGAGCGGCCGCCGCCGTGGCCCTGCTCACCGGCGGGGTGGCCGCGTTCGGCCCCGACGGATCCGGCCGCAGCCAGGCACCCGCGACCGAAGCGCCCAGCGCCTCGGCCGTGTCCGTCCTCGGCCCGACCGATCCCCCGGTGAACGGCAAGGTCGCCACCAGCGGGGCCGGGCTGCTCGGCATCCTCGCCGAACTGCTGCCCGGCTCGACCCGGTTCACCTCGTACTCCGGCAACGGCCACCCGGACGATTCCGCCATGCTGCGGGTCGACGTGGACTTCGGCGACCACCTGCCCAGCACCGTCACCGTGGAACTCAGGAAGGACTGGGTGAAGGACGTCTGCCCCCAGGGCGACAGCCCGCAGGCCCACGCCTGCATCGACCTGCCCGTCGGGGAGCACCTGTACCAGGACTCCGTCCCCGGCGACACGCCCTCCCGGAGCTACCGGATCCATGTCAGGCGGAAGGACGGCTCGGCGGTCGAGCTGCACGTCTACAGCGGGCAGCTCGACATCGGCACCCGCGAGAATCCCCTCACCCTCAACCGCACCCGGCAGGAGCCGCCGCAGACGTCGACGTTCTGGGTCGACGTCGCCAAGTCCCCGCTGTGGAGCCTGCGGGTCCCGGTCGACACCGCCAAGGACGGTGCCACCCGGGCCTTCGCCGCCCAGCAGTGAGGCGCGGCCGGGCGGGGTCAGACCGCGTCCGGCCCGCGCTCGCCGGTGCGGACCCGGACGATCCCGTCCACCGGCACACACCAGACCTTGCCGTCGCCGATCTTCCCGGTGCGGGCGGCGGCGACGATGGTGTCCATCACGTCCTCGGCGTCCTCGTCCTCGACGACGACCTCGATCCGGACCTTGGGCACCAGGTCGATCCGGTACTCGGCGCCGCGGTACACCTCGGTGTGGCCGTGCTGGCGCCCGTAGCCGCTCGCCTCGGTGACCGTGAGCCCGTGCACCCCGCGCTCCTGCAGCGCGGTCTTGACCTCGTCCAGCTTGAAGGGCTTGACGACGGCGGTGATCAGCTTCATGCGGTGGCGGCCTTGTCGGACGGGTGCTGTGCCAGCACGGTGGCGTGGGCCGTCGTGCCGTGGCCCAGGACGCCGTGATCGTACGCGCTCTCGGCGTGCACGGCGAGGTCCAGGCCGGTCAGTTCGTGCTCGGCCGGGGCCCGGAATCCCATCAGCCGGTCGATCACCCTGCCGATGCCGTAGGTGGCGCCGAAGGCGTACCCCCCGACCACCGCCACCGCCAGCAGCTGCTTGCCGATCAGGGTGAAGCCGCCGTGCAGCAGGCCGACCGGGCCGCCGGTCATCACGGCGGAGGCGAAGACGCCGATCAGCACGGTGCCGATCACGCCGGCGACCAGGTGCACGCCCACCACGTCCAGCGAGTCGTCGTAGCCGAAGCGGAACTTCCAGCTGACCGCGTAGGAGCAGACCACGCCGGCGGCGAGGCCGACCGCCAGCGCGCCGAGCAGGTCGACGCTGCCGCAGGAGGGGGTGATCGCGACCAGGCCGGCCACCGCACCGGAGGCCGCGCCGAGCGTGGTGGCGTGGCCGTCGCGGCGCTTCTCCACCAGCAGCCAGCCCAGCAGACCGGTGCAGCCGGCCGCCTGGGTGTTGAGCAGGACGGCCGCGGCGGTGCCGTTGGCGCCGAGCGCGGAGCCCGCGTTGAAGCCGAACCAGCCGAACCAGAGCAGGCCGGCGCCGAGCACCACCATCGGCAGGTTGTGCGGCCGCATGGCCTCCTTGCGGAAGCCGAGGCGCGGGCCGAGCAGCAGGGCCAGGGCGAGGCCGCTGGCGCCGGAGTTGACCTCGACCACCGTGCCGCCCGCGTAGTCCAGGGCGCCGAGCTTCGACAGCACCCAGCCGTCGGGCGAGAACACCCAGTGCGCGACCGGCACGTAGACCAGCAGCGTCCAGGCGGCGGTGAAGGCCACCCAGGAGCCGAACCGGGCGCGGTCGGCGATCGCACCGCTGATCAGCGCGGCGGTGACGATCGCGAAGGTGAGCTGGAAGGTCGCGAAGAGCAGGGTCGGCACGTGGCCGGTCAGGCTCGCCGGGGTGATGCCGGCCATGCCGAGGTGGTCGAGGGTGCCGATGACGCCCCAGCCGCCGGCGTCCGGGCCGAAGGCGAGCGAGTAGCCGGCCACCAGCCAGACCACGGTGACGACCGCGATCGACACGAAGCTCATCATGATCATGTTGAGCACACTCTTGGTGCGGACCATACCGCCGTAGAACAGCGCGAGCCCGGGCGTCATCAGCAGGACGAGGGCGGTGCTGGCCAGCAGCCAGGCGGTGTCGCCGGTGTCGAGGCCGGCCGTGGAGTCAGCGAGCAGCATGCGGAACCTTCCCGTGCGGCGCGCCTGCGGGTGGTGGGGGCGCGCCGGTCGGGAGAGTCTGTCCGGGCCGTATTTCCCGCTGCGGACACCCGTGTTTCCGCGGTGTTTCGTGTTGCGCGGGGGTTTCCGGAGTCTCACACCGCGAGACGGCGGCGGGGATGCGCGAGGGCCCGGCGGCCGTGGCCGCCGGGCCCTCGCTCACTGCCGGATCAGGCTCAGCTCGTCTGGATCGAGGTGTCGTCGATCACGAAGCTGGTCTGCAGCGAGGAGTCCTCCACGCCGTTGAACTTCAGGGTGACCGACTGGCCCGCGTAGGCCGACAGGTCGATCGTCTTCTGGCTGTAGCCGGTCGCCTTGTTGAGGTTCGAGTACGAGGCGACGGTGGTGCCGTTGACCGTGACGGTCAGCTTGTCGTACGCGGTGGAGGTGGTGGTCTCCGCCGTGTCGATGTGCAGCCAGTAGCTCAGGGTGGCCTTGCAGCCGGCCGGGATGCTCACCGTCTGCGAGATGCTGTCCGTGTGGCTGGAGCCGTAGCCGTCCAGCCAGGCCTTCCAGGTGCCGCTGTGCGAGGCCTGGGAGGTGGAGCTGTCGATGACGCCGCTGGTGGAGGTCCAGGTGGTGCTGCCGGACTCGAAGCCGGCGTTGCCGAGCAGCTGCGCCGGGGTGCAGCTGCCGCCGCCGCCGGAGTTGACCGTCCAGGTGAAGCTGGTGGTGCCGGTCTTGTTCGCGGCGTCCTTGGCGGTCACGGTCACGTTGTAGGTGCCCGCGGTGGTGGCGGTGCCGGTGATCAGGCCGCCGGAGCTGATCGACAGGCCGGTCGGCAGGCCGGTGGCGCTGAAGGTCAGCGGGGCGGTGCCGCCACTGGCCTGGATCTGCAGGTTGGCGGTGCCGTTGAGGGCGGTGGTCTGGTTGCCCGGGTTGGTGACGGTGACGGTGCCGCTCGGCAGCGAGCCGACGTTGACCGCGGCCCAGGCGGTGGCGACCGCGTTGTACTCGGCGCTGCCGTTGCCGTACAGGTCGGTGGCGGCGTTCAGGGTCGCGGTGCGGGCGGCCGCGTAGTTGGTGGTCGAGGTCATGTAGACGCTCAGCGCGCGGTACCAGATCTTCGCGGCCTTGTCCCGGTTGATGCCGGTGACGGCGATGTTGTTGACCGTCGGCGAGTTGTAGCTGACGCCGTTGATGACCTTGGCACCGCTGCCCTCGGCCAGCAGGTAGAAGAAGTGGTTGGCGACGCCGGACGAGTAGTGCACGTCCAGGTTGCCGACGCCCGAGTACCAGGAGTCGGCGGAGCTGCCGTCCTTGGAGGGCTTGTCCATGTACCGCAGCGGCGTGCCGTCGCCGTTGATGTTGATGAGCTCGCCGATGAGGTAGTCGGGGTTGTCCGACGGGATGTTGGCGTTGAACTCGACCATGCTGCCGAAGATGTCGGAGGTGGCCTCGTTGAGGCCGCCCGACTCGCCCGAGTAGTTCAGGTTGGCGGTGTTCGAGGTGACGCCGTGGCTCATCTCGTGGCCGGCGACGTCGAGTTCGGTCAGCGGGGCGTTGTTGCCCGAGCCGTCGCCGTAGGTCATGCAGAAGCAGCCGTCGTCCCAGAACGCGTTCACGTAGTTGTTGCCGTAGTGCACGCGGCTGTAGGCACCGACGCCGTCGCCCTTGATGCCGCTGCGGCCGTGGACGTTCTTGAAGTAGTCCCAGGTGGCCGCGACGCCGAAGTGGGCGTCGACCGCGGCGGACTCCGAGTTGGAGGCCGAGCCGTTGCCCCAGGTGTCGGTGGACTTGGTGTACAGGGTGCCGGCGCCGGAGGTGCCGTGGTTCAGGTTGGTGGTGTAGCCGTTGCCGCGGCCGCCGTCCTTCATCTGGTACGTCGAGCCCGACAGCGTGGTGCCGATGGTGACGTTGCCGACGAAGACGCCGGTGCCGGTGCCGGTCTTGATGCCCTCGGCCTTCTGGATCACGTTGCCGGTGGTGGCGTCGGTGATCACGTGCAGCTTGCTCGGGGTGCCGTCCGACTCGGTGCCGGAGACGACCGTCTCCCAGGCGAGGCGCGGGGCGCCGTCGGCGGCCCAGACGACCAGCCGCGGGGCGGTGTCCAGGGCGGAGCCCGACTCGGCCGCCAGCGCGGTGGCCTGGGCCTTCGGCGCGGCCAGCTTGGGCGTGGTGTTCACGCCGGTCAGAACGGCCTGGCTGGCCTTGTCCACGCTCTTGGTCGCACCGGCCGCGGTCTGGTGCACGACCAGGTCGCCGCCGAGCACGGGGAGTCCGGCGTAGGTGCGCTCGTACCGCAGGTGGCGGGTGCCGTCCGCGTCCACGATCGCGTCCTTGACGACGAGCTTCTCCTGCGCGCCGAGGCCGAGCGTCTGGGCGACGGCGGCGCTGCGCTGGCCGGCGTCGGACAGCAGCTGGGCGCGGTTCGCGGCCGCCTGCGGGGCCACGGCGGAGGGCGTGGTGGGTGCGGCGTTGGCCACGACCGGGATGCCGGTCACCAGCAGGGCAGTGGTGGCCGCCAGCGCGGCCATACTCACCCGGGCAGGGGTGTAGCGGGACATGCGGACTCCTTTTCCGACCGGTCGCGGGGTCACGAGCGGTGGAGAGAACCTGGGCCGCGGGGTTGCGGCGCAGCGGGGGCCCGGGCCGGTGGGTGCGCGGCTCGGGTGCGGTGCAAGCAGAGGCGGTGCAGGTGGAGCGGCGGCGCTGGACCTGTCGTTGGTACGGCCGCACCGGGGGTGGGGGACCAGCCCGTCTGCGGCCGGAGGAATCGTGGCAGCAAACGGCCGATGAATGACAGATGCATGCCACCAGATTGGCCAAGAAACGCCAACGGGCGTTAACGCCTGACGGGAAGTCGCCTCGGGGGGCGCGGCGGACCTCCGCCGCGGCGCCGCTTGGGCCGCCGGCGGCCGGATCGGCCCCTACCGGCCCGGCGGTGGGGCCGGTGGGTGCGCGAACCTGTTGCCGCGCACCTGACATGACGCACCATCGCGCCGCCGGGGATCGGTTTTCGGCCAAAACGAAGGGGCTCCGCATGGCTGCGGAGCCCCTTCGTCCTACGGACGTTCCGTCAGTGCTGGACGAACACCGCCACCGTGCGGCCCGGCACCGTGAAGGTGCCGGTGGCCGGGTCGAAGGCGGACTGCTTCACCACCGCGTCCGCACCGTCGGCCTGCGCCGCGTGCAGCGCCTGGCCGGTGCCCTTGAGGGCGGCCAGGGTCTGCTGCCGGGCGGTGGGCGTGGCGTTGAAGACCACGGTGATGCCCTTCTCCGCACCGGGCAGGCCGGTGCCGTCCAGGTGCATGGTGATCACACCGGGAGCCTCCCCGGCGGTGCCGGAGAGCGGGAAGGACAGCCGCTTCTGCACCTCCGCGGCGGTGCTCAGCGAGAACAGCGGCGAGGACTGCCGGATCCGCAGGAACTGCTGGTACATCGAGGTCGAGGCCTTGGTCTCGTTGCAGCCGACGGCCAGCTTCGGGTCGGCGAGCAGCGACTTGGCGGTCGGCCACATCGACTTGTTGTCGGCGGCCATCGGCAGGCCGCGGCCCCAGCCGTTGCCCTGGGTGCAGTCCCAGTGGATGGCGTTGAACCAGTCGCCGGAGTCGAAGGCGTTGGCGTCCAGCGACTTGGAGCGCAGCAGGTCGCTGCCGGCCTGGGCGAAGCCGGGGCCCTGGCCCAGCGCGGTCAGCGACAGGCCGAGCGCCTGCATCCGGGCGCGGTCGGCCGGCGAGGTGCCGGTCGGCAGCTTGTAGGCGAGGGCGTCGAACAGGTCGGCGTTGTCGTGGGCGTCGAGGTACTCGACGGCCTCGCCGGGCTGGGCGGCGTAGCCGGTGGGGGCGCCGTTGTAGTCGACGGCCTTGCCGGTGACGGTCTTCCCGTTGGTGTCGGTGAAGGAGTAGCCGGCCAGGTTGCCGGTGAGACCGACCTTGACCTGGTCCATCTGGTGCAGCAGGCGGGCCTTCTGCTCGGCCGGGGTGCCGTTGTCCGCCGAGCCGTTGGGGTCGGTGAACAGGCCGGAGGCGAAGCCCTGCTGGGGCGCCGAGGAGAGCATGAAGTTGCCGCCGCGGGCGGCGTCGCGGATCCGGTCGTTGAAGGTCGCGATGCCGGTTCCGGCCATGTTGGTCTGGGTGGCCTGGACGAAGCGGGCGTCGTTGGCGACGACGCCGAAGTTCCAGCCCTCGCCGTACAGAAAGACGCTCGATCCGTCGACGCCGTCCTTCTGCGGGGTCAGCGCGCGCAGCGCGGACTGCACGTCCAGCATGGTCGACTTCGGGTCGATGCCCATCAGGTCGAAGCGGAAGCCGTCGACGCGGTACTGCCGGGCCCAGGTGACGACCGAGTCGACGACCAGCTTGTTCATCATGGCGTGCTCGGGCGCGGTGTCGGCGCAGCAGCTGTCCGTGGTGACCTTGCCGGTGTCGCTGAGCCGCTGGTAGTAGCCGGGGACGATCTTGTCGAGCACGGAGTGCTCGGCCTGTCCCGCGGCGGCGGTGTGGTTGTAGACCACGTCGAGGACGACCCGCAGGCCGGCGTCGTGCATGGCCTGCACCATCTGCCGGAACTGCACGGTGCGGGCGGTGCCGTTGGGGTCGGTGGCGTACGAGCCCTCGGGCACCGTGTAGTGCAGCGGGTCGTAGCCCCAGTTGTAGGCGTCGTCGGCCTGGACGGCGGCGACGCACTCCTGCTGCTTGTCGCTGTCGGCGGCGAGCGAGGCGAGGTCGCAGGCGGGCAGCTTCTGGTCGACGCGGTTCTCGCGGATGGTGGCGATGTCGAAGGTCGGCAGCAGGTGGATCGTGGTGACGCCGGCCTTGGCGAGGTCGCGCAGGTGCTGCATGCCGGCCGAGGCGGACCGGGTGAACGCCAGGTAGGTGCCGCGCTCGTCGGCCGGCACGGTGGTGTCGGCGCTGGAGAAGTCGCGGACGTGCAGCTCCTGGATCTGCTGCTTGGTGGCGGGGATCGCGGCCGGGCTGCGGTGCGCGTCCCAGCCCTTGGGCTTGGTGCCCGGCGCGGAGAGGTCGGCGACCAGGCTGCGGGTCGAGTCGGTGGAGAGCGCGACGGCGTACGGGTCGGTGACGGTGTTGGTCACCACCTGCTGGACGCTGGGCGCCCAGACCTTGACCTCGTACGTGTAGTACTTGCCGTCCAGGTCGTCCCGGTCGCGGGTGAGCGACCAGACGCCGGTGGCGTCGTCCCGCTTGAGCGGCACCTTCTTCGGGGTGCCGCCGGTGGCCTTGTCGTACAGGTCGACGGAGACCTCGGTGGCGGTCGGCGCCCAGAGCGAGAGGGTGACCCTGCGGGTGTCGTCGCCGAACCAGCCGCCCTCCTTGCGGCCGCTGTAGACCGGGCCGAGCTGGGCCTTGGCGGCCTTGGCGCCGTACAGGTCGTCGAGGGCGCCGGGGATCTGCACGCCGGTGGCGGCCAGCGCGGCACCGTTCGGCAGGTGCTCGGTGAAAACCAGCTGGCTGCGCAGGGCGTCGGTGATCCGGCCGGTGTCGCGGCCGTCGACGGTGAAGGCGCGGTAGCCGGCGAGGTGCGGGAAGGCGGCCTTCTGGGCGTCGGTGAGGGTGCCGGGGTTGAGCCGGATCCAGCGGCCGGGCTTGCTGAGCACGCCCTTGTCGACGGTGATGCCGCCGGCCGGGTCGAAGATCAGCTGGGCGCTGGTGCCGCCCTTGAGCGCGGCGTCGCCGGCGCCGTAGTTGGCGGGCACCACGACGGTCTTCGCGTCGATCCACTGGGCGCGCGAGGAGGTGAGGTCGAGCTGCGAGGAGGTGCCGGCGGCCTGCGGCAGCAGGTAGCCCTCCTGGCCGCCGACGATCCAGATCTCGCGGCCGCTGGTGGCGAAGTTCAGCGACTGGTCCTGCGGGAGGTCCTTGTCGTTGCCGTTGTGGAGGATGTAGCTGAGGCTGGTCGCGCCCGCGGCGAGCGGCACCTCGAAGACCGCGCCGTACGCGTCCTTGCGGGCCGGCATCAGCGGGCTGCCCCAGTCGGTGGGGTTGGCGGCGCCCGTCCAGTCGTGCAGGCCCCAGCCGTCGTAGTTGCCGTCCGCGCGGTGGTAGTGGATGACCGCGGTGTTCTCCTTCACCGGCACGGCCGGGTCCGGGTCGGCGGTGCGGACGGTCGGGTCGCCCTCCTTGATCCACACCTCGCCGGTGGTGCCGAGGTCGATGTGGCGGTCGGAGTCGACGTCCTTGGTGCCGTTGTTCTCCACGACGAAGCCGACGTCGGAGGCACCGGACTTCAGCTTGACGTAGGCGAAGGCGCCGTAGGCGTCGCGGCCGACGAAGCCGTGCCCGTCGGGCCAGGTGGTGGACTCGCCGTCGGCGAGGTCGCCCCAGGCGTAGAGGTTCCAGCCGTCGTAGTCGTTGTTCTTGCGCTGGTAGTGCACGACCGCGTACGGGCGGGAGGTGGAGCTCGGGGCCTGCTGCGGCACCGGGGCGCCGGTGGTGAAGGAGCTGGTGGTGGAGGCGAGCCGGCCGGCCGAGTCCTGGACGACGGCCTTGTAGCGGACGACGGTGCCGGGAGCGGCGGCCGAAACGTCCTGGGTGACCTTGAAGGCGCCGTTGTCGGCGGTGCCGAGGACCTGCCACGGGCCGGTGCCGACCTGCGCGGCGAAGGTGACCCGGTTGAAGCCGGTGCCGGGCACCCGGGCGCCGACGGTGACGGTGCCGGTGGAGCCGTCGCTGGGCGCCTGCAGGGTGATCTGCGGGCCGGCGGCGGGCTTGGCGAGCTTGCCGGCCGCCCTGTAGACCACCGAGGACATCGGCGGCACGGTGACGGTGAGCTTGCGGTCGGCGCCGGTGGTGCTCTTGGCGCCGGCGGCCGGGTAGACCGGACGGAAGTCCATGCCGACGGAGTAGGTGTCCAGGGCGACGGTCTTCGGCTCGGCCGCATTGTTCACCGCGACGAGGTACTCGACCTGCTGCTTGGCGTCGATCCGGGAGAAGGCGTACACGCCCGGGCCGTCGGCGGCGTACCGCTCGATCTGGGCGCCGTCGGCGAGCGCCGGGTGGGCCTCGCGCAGCGAGGCGAGGTCGGAGATGCCCTCGTAGAGCGCGCCGTGCTTGCCGTACCGGTCGGCGGAGCCCTTGCTGCCGCCGATCACGTTGTCGGCGTTGTACGAGGGGGTCTTGGACGCGAACATGTCCTGCCGGGCGTCCTTGTCGCCGCCCGCGCCGGTGAAGCCCTGCTCGTCGCCGTAGTAGACGACCGGCTGGCCGCGGGTGAGGAACTGCAGCTCGTTGGCGAGCAGGTCCTTCTTCAGCAGCAGGTCCTGGCCCGCGCCCGGGTTGTCGCTCTGCAGGAAGCTGCCGAAGCGGCCCATGTCGTGGTTGCCGAGGAAGGTCGGCAGCTCGTAGGCGTCGGTGGCGCCGGTGGTGTAGCGGTAGTCCTGCGCGTACAGCTCGGCGAGGGACTTGGCGGAGCCGTTCTGCGAGACGAACCGGCGGGCCGCGTCCTGGAAGGCGAAGTCCAGGGTGGCCTGCAGCTTGCCCTTGGTGACGTACGGCGCGGTGACGGACGGGTCGGCGGAGTAGACCTCGCCGAACATGAAGAAGTCCTTGTTGCCGCGCTGGGCGGCGAACTGCTTGAGCGCGGGCGCCCAGTTCTGCCAGAACGCCATGTTGACGTGCTTGACGGTGTCGATCCGGAAGCCGTCCACGCCGGCCTCGGAGACCCAGGTCTGGTAGATCTTCTTGAAACCCTCGACGACCTTGGGGTTCTGAGTGTCCAGGTCGTCCAGGCCGGAGAAGTCGCCCTCGGTGGCGGACTCGCCGACGAAGGTCGAGTTGCCGCGGTTGTGGTAGAGCGAGGGGTCGTTCAGCCAGGACGGCACCTTGGCGTTCGCGTCGGCCGGGGTGCGCAGCACCGGGCTGTAGGGGAACGAGTCCTTGGTGATCTTCGGCCAGGCGGCGCCGGCGTCGGCGACGGCGGTCTCGTCGACCGGGTTGCCGTCCGCGTCCAGGGTCGGGTAGGCGCCGGCGGAGCGGTAGTCGTAGCTGTGCTCGGCGAAGTCGACGACGTCGGCGGTGTGGTTGGTGATGACGTCGAAGAAGACCTTGATGCCCTTGTCGTGCGCCTTGCGGATCAGCTCCTTGAGCTGGTCGTTGGTGCCGAAGTGCGGGTCGACCTGGGTGAAGTCGGTGATCCAGTAGCCGTGGTAGCCGGCCGAGGCGTCGGCCCCGGTGCCCTGCACGGGCTTGTTCTTGAAGATCGGCGCCATCCAGATGGCGGTGGTGCCGAGGTCCTCGATGTAGTCCAGCTTGTCGATCAGGCCCTGCAGGTCGCCGCCGTGGTAGAAGCCCTTGTCGGCGGGGTCGAAGCCGTTGTCGAGGCGGCCGCCGGTGATGCCCCCGGTGTCGTTCGCGGTGTTTCCGTCGGCGAAGCGGTCGGGAAGGACGAAGTAGAACTGCTCCCGCGTGAGGTCGTGCCGGGCCGCGGTGGCGGCGAGCGCGGCGTCGGAGGGCGGGGCGGGCGGGGCCGCGGCGGCGGCCAGCGGAGCCGAACCGAGGGTGGCGGAGATCAGGGACGCGGCCAGCAGGACGGCTGCTCGGCGGGGTCTGCGGTACGGGGTGGTGCTCCGAGAACGGCGGGGCTGAGCATCGGCCACAGCGGGCTCCCTTGGGGCGGCTCGTTCGTCATTGAGTTGAGGTGGCGTGGACGCTAGCGCGCTGCAAGATGTTTCAGCAAGATGCAGAAAATGTTGCAACCAACCTCTTGACCGAACCGTTGCGAAGGCCGCACAGTCGTACGTACGCCCGGGTTGTACCGCCGGATGCCGGGCGCGTTCCACGGGGCCGCCCGTCGGGTCCGGACGACCCGGTCCGGTGCCTGACAGCACCCGACGGGCTCCCCCGTGGGCCGCACCGCGCCCGGGCGCCGGGGCCTCCCCGGTTCGACCCCTGTGCTGCGCACACGCAACAATGGATTGCATGCGTCCCCCCAGGCCCACTCCCCCTCCGTCCACAGGGGGACAGCCGGTGAAGAATCCCCGACCAGAGGATGAGCGGACGGCCACGGGACGTCTGGCAGACTTCTCGTCCATGGGGGAACCGACCGAGATCCACGCAGCCGACGCCGACCGCGCCGGTACGGCGTCCACCGGCGGTTCCGTCCCGGGCGAGGACGGGCACCACGGGACCTCGCTGCCGGACGGAGCCACCAGCGCCGCCCGTACGCGCTCCGCCGCGCTCCGCGCGCGGGTCCGCACCCAGCGCCGCTCCCCCGCCCGGCCCCGGCTCTGGTTCGAGCTGGCGCTGATCGGCATCAGCTACTGGCTGTACTCACTGGTGCGCAACGCCGTCCCCGAGCAGGCCGCGATCGCCCAGAAGCACGCCGACTGGGTGTGGCGCTTCGAACGCACCCTCGGCGTCGGCATAGAGCGGGCGGTCAACCACACCGTCGACCGGGCCGAGTGGTTGATCGTCGGTATGAACTACTACTACGCGACCCTGCACTTCATCGTCACGATCGGGGTGCTGGTCTGGCTGTACCGCAGGCATCCCGGCCGCTACGCGGCCACCCGCACCGTCCTGTTCGTGACCACCGGCATCGCCCTGGTCGGCTTCTACTGCTTCCCCCTGGCACCGCCCCGCCTGATGACCGGCGGCAACTTCATCGACACCGTCGCCGCCCACCACACCTGGGGATCGATGGCCTCCGGCCCGGCGGCGCACGTCTCCAACCAGTACGCGGCGATGCCCTCGATGCACATCGGCTGGTCGCTCTGGTGCGGTCTGACGATCTTCTTCCTGGCCCGCCGCACCTGGGTGCGGGTGCTCGGCCTGCTCTACCCGGCCGCCACCCTGGTCGTGATCATCTCGACCGCCAACCACTTCTGGATGGACGCCGTCGGCGGCGTCCTCTGCCTCGCGGTCGGCTTCCTGGCCGCCCGGCTGCTCTACCACGTCTGGTCGTACCAGCTGCCCAGGGTGCCGGGCGGGCCCCGCCCGCAGCCGGTCACCGTCCCGGTGCACTGGACGACCCCGGTCGGCGCCGGGCGCCACTGAGCCCGGCCGGCACCCGGCGGCGCGCCCCGGAGGGCGGCCGTCACGGACCGTAGAACAGCCGCTCCACCACCGCACGGGCCCGCCGGGTGGTGCGCCGGTAGTCGTCCACCAGCTCCCCGGAGTGGCCGGCCCCGTAGTCCAGGTAGCGGGCGACGCCGGACAGCTCCCTGGCGTCCCCGGGGAAGCTGTCCCCCGGCCGGCCGCGCACCAGCATCACCGCGCTGCGCACCCGGGAGGCGAGCACCCAGGCGGCGTCCAGCACCATCGCGTCGTCGTGCGAGACCAGCCCGGCCCGGGCGGCCTCCGCGAGCGCCGCCCGCGTCCGGGTGGTGCGCAGCCCCGGCAGTTCGTGGCCGTGCTGGAGCTGGAGGAGCTGCACCACCCACTCGACGTCGGCGAGCCCGCCCCGGCCGATCTTGGTGTGGGTGGTGGGGTCGGCTCCCCGCGGCAGCCGCTCGGACTCGATCCGGGCCTTGATCCGCCGGATCTCCGTCAGGTCCCGCTCCGGCACGCCGCCGCCCGGGTAGCGCATCGGGTCGATCAGCGCCCGGAAGCGCTCCCCCAGCTCGGCGTCGCCGGCGACCGGCTCGGCCCGCAGCAGCGCCTGGCTCTCCCATGCGTGCGACCACCGCCGGTAGTAGGCGGCGTACGAGGCGAGGGTGCGCACCAGCGGGCCGTTGCGGCCCTCCGGACGCAGGTCGGCGTCGACCAGCAGCGGCGGCTCGGTGGAGGGGGCGGCGAGCAGGGTGCGCAGTTCGTGGCAGACGGCGTGGGCGGCCCTGGCGGCGTCCTCGTCGAGGGCCTCCAGCACCGGCTCGTGGACGAGCAGGACGTCCGCGTCGGAGCCGTAGCCGAGCTCGTGACCGCCGAACCGGCCCATCGCGATGACGGCGATCCTGGTCGGCAGCTCGCCGTTGCGGGCCTCCCAGCCGGCGATGCAGGCGCGCAGGGCGCCCTGCAGGGTGGCGGCGTTGAGGGCGGTGAGCGCCTCGGCCGCGGTGTCGAGGGCCTCGGCCGGGTCGTCGCCGAGGCGGCCGAGCACGTCGGCGGCGGAGGTCCGGAACAGTTCGCGGCGACGGACCGCCCGGGCCGCGGCGACACCCGCGGCGGCGCCGTCGGCCCGGCCGACCGCGGCGAGGATCTCCTGCTCCAGGGCGGCCCGGCCGCGCGGCACCAGGCCCTGCGGGTCGCCGAGCATGGCGACCGCCTCGGGGGCGCGCAGCAGCAGGTCCGGGGCGAGCCGCCCGGCCGACAGCACCCGGGCGAGCTGCTCGGCGGCCGCGCCCTCGTCGCGCAGCAGCCGCAGGTACCAGGGGGTGCGGCCGAGCGCGTCGGAGACCTGCCGGAAGTTGAGCAGTCCGGCGTCCGGGTCGGCGGAGTCGGCGAACCAGCCGAGCAGGACGGGCAGCAGGGTGCGCTGGATGGCCGCCTTGCGGCTGACGCCCGAGGCGAGGGCGGACAGGTGGCGCAGCGCGGCCGCGGGGTCGGCGTAGCCGAGCGCCTCCAGCCGGGCCTTGGCGGCGTCGGCGCGCAGGCCCGCCGCGCCGACGGGCAGCTCCGCGACGGCGTCCAGCAGCGGCCGGTAGAACAGCCGCTCGTGCAGGCGGCGGACCTCGACGGCGTGCCGCCGCCATTCGCGGTGCAGGGCGGCGACCGGGTCGGCCCGGGTGTCGTCGTTGATCAGGGCGGAGAGCGAGCGGGCCAGCCGGCGCTGGTCGGCCTCGCCGGTCGGCATCAGGTGGGTGCGGCGCAGCCGGTACAGCTGGATGCGGTGCTCCATGGCGCGCAGGAAGCGGTACGCGGTGTCGAGGGAGGCCGCGTCGGCGCGGCCGACGTACCCGCCCGCGCTGAGCGCCTGCAGCGCCTGCAGGGTGTTGCCGCTGCGCAGCGAGGGGTCGGTGCGGCCGTGCACCAGCTGGAGCAGCTGGACGGCGAACTCGACGTCGCGCAGGCCGCCGGGGCCGAGCTTGAGCTGCCGGTCGAGCTCGGTGGCGGGGATCGCGTCGACCACTCGGCGGCGCATCTGCTGGACGTCGGCGACGAAGTTCTCGCGCGCGGCGGCCTGCCAGACCAGCGGGGCGATGGCCTCGGTGTAGGCGGCGCCGAGCTCGGTGTCGCCGGCCACCGGGCGGGCCTTGAGCAGGGCCTGGAACTCCCAGGTCTTGGCCCAGCGCTGGTAGTAGGCGAGGTGGCTGGCGAGGGTGCGCACCAGCGGGCCGTTGCGGCCCTCGGGGCGGAGGTTGGCGTCGACCGGCCAGATCACGCCCTCGCCGGTGGTGTCGGAGCAGATCCGCATCAGCCGGGCGGCGAGGCGGGTGGCGGCCTGCATCGCCCGGTGCTCCTCGACCTCCTCGCGCGGCTCGGCGACGAAGATCACGTCCACGTCGGAGACGTAGTTGAGTTCGCCGCCGCCGCACTTGCCCATGCCGATCACGGCGAGCCGGCAGGCGGCCGCGGCGTCCGGGTCCTCGTCGCCGGCGATGTCCAGGGCGGTCTGCAGGGTGGCGCCGGCGAGGTCGGCGAGTTCGGCGGAGGCCTGCGACAGGTCGGTGGTGCCGGTGAGGTCGCGGGCGGCGATGGCGAGCAGGCAGCGCCGGTAGGCGGTGCGCAGGACGTCGGGGCGGCGCTGCGGGTCGGCGGCCCAGACGCGCTCGGCGAGGGCGCGGCGGAACTCGGCGGCGCCGGGGTGGATGTCGTGCTGCTCGAAGCTGACCAGCGCGTGCCAGTCCTCCGGGTGGCGGGCCAGGTGGTCGCCGAGGGAGGCGGAGGCGCCGAGGACGGCGAGCAGGCGGTCACGCAGCGGCTTGGCGGTGGTGAGGGTGTCGCGCAGGGTGTGCCGCTCGGGCTCGTCGAGGGCCTCCAGCAGACGGGCGAGGCCGAGCAGGGCGAGGTCGGGGTCGGCGGTGGAGCCGAGCGAGTCCAGCAGCAGGGAGTCGCCGGCGAGGCCGGTGAGCGCCGGTTCGGCGAGGCGCGCCACGGCCGCGTCCGGGTCCTCGAAGCCGCGCCTGACCAGGCGTACCTCCAGGCGGCTGGTCCGGCCGCCGGTCCGTTCCTCCACCGACATCGCCCCTCCCGGTGTTCGCGGCCCGTCCGACGGGTGCGCGTCTACGAGCCTACGGGCCGCGGTGGGCCGCGGCCCGTCCGGCCCACGGCAGTTGTCCTCACGACGGACGCCGCACGGGAGTGCGCGGGGGCACCTCCCACGCGCCCCCGAATCGACCACCCGCGCGAGGACAACCGCTAGGCGAGCAGCAGGGTCCGCCGGATCCGGCGCCAGGGGAGGGCGGCGAGCGGCACCGCGACGGCCAGGGCGATCCCGGCGGCGGCGAGGGCGGTGTCACCGCGGACGGCCCCAAGCAGGGCGGTGGCCCAGCCGGCGCCGGAGCCGAGCAGGCCGAGGGCGCGGCGGCGACGGTCGGTGATCGGGGTGACGACGGTGCGGCGGCGCTGGCGGCCCGTCCAGGAGACCAGGTGCCGGCCCAGGACCCATTCGCGGAACATCACCCAGAGCGCGAAACCGGTGCCGAGGGTGCCGACCAGCAGGTAGGCGGGGTAGCAGGCGAGCGCCCGCCGCACGCCGAGCTGGAGGCTCGCGGTGGTGAGGGTGACCGCCGCCATGACCAGGAACCACGAGCCGAACCAGCGCACCGCGTCGAACTCGGTGAAGCCGGTGACGAGGTGGTACAGCAGCGAGACGTAGCCCGCGGCGAGCAGGGCGCTGTCGACCATCATGGCGCCGAAGACCTTGGTGAAGCCCCAGCTGCGGAAGAACAGGCCCTTGTGCTTGTCGATGGCCTGGGCCCAGCCGGAGGCCCAGCGGTGGGTCTGGGCCCAGTACTCGCGCCAGCCGCGCGGGTCGCGGACGGCGACGAACTCGCCGCGCACGAAGCCGGCCGGGCGTCCGTGGCGGTTCATCTTGAGGGCGAGTTCGACGTCCTCGCAGAGGCTGTCGGTGGACCAGCCGCCGACCGCGCGCAGGTCGTCGACCCGGTACAGGCCGGCCGAGCCGGAGAGCACCGCGACCCAGCCGTGCCAGGTCTCGACGATCCGGGAGATCCGGTGCGCCGAGGCCCACTCGACGGCCCGGGAGCGCTGGAAGAGCCCGGTGCTGCTGTGCGGGGTGACGGACAGGCAGACGCCGCCGTAGGCGTGCTCGTCCATCACCCGCAGGCAGGTCTCGAAGACCTGCGGGGAGGCGAAGTAACCGTCGGCGTCGAGCAGCGCGACGTGGCTGGTGGTGACCTGCTCCAGGGCGTGGTTCAGCGAGCGGGGCTTGCTCGCGAAGCCGACCTCGATCACCTCGGCGCCGCATTCCGCGGCGATCCGCGCCGTGCCGTCCGTACACGAATCCGCAATGACGAGAACTTTCTGCGGCGGCACGCTCTGAGAAAAGGCGGATTCCACCGCGGTCGCGATGAAATCCGCCTCGTCGTGTGCCGGAATCAGCACGGTGACCGAATGCGTCACCGGCGTGCGAACCACTTCACTGCCGCGCCGACCGCGGTGGTCGCACCCCCGATGGCCAGCATGGCGAGCGAGGCGACACCGGTATGAGCGAGTCCGTACATTCCCTCTGCCTCCTTTTTCCTTCCGCCCGTCGGCGGATCTCGTCCGACGGAGCCGGCCGACCTGGGAGATGGTGCGGTCCGGTGAATGCACCAGATGTATCACGCGGCCGCGGACTGTCAGCTCATCACACAGCGCAGCCGCCGCGACTCTCCGTCAATTCATCCGGTCAGCTCTGGATGCGGGCATTCGCCGGGCCGACCGCGCATCGTGAAACCACCGGAGTCCCGCCGTCATCCGGACGGCCGCCGGTCGAGGAGGGACATGCACCCGCTCAATCTGCTGCTGGCGGCCGCGCTCGCCGCAGCCCCGGGCGGCGGCGCCCACCGCGCCGCCCCCGCGCCGAGCCGCACCGTGTTCATAGACACCTTCGCCACCCTGGACGTCGGTCCGGGCCGCACCTGGGGCTGGCAGACCGCCGCCTACTCCCGGTGCACCGACAGCAGCGACAACCCGAACGCCTGGAAGCTCGACCGGCTCACCACCGCCGCGCTCTCCGCCGCCTCCGGCCACCTCGTCATGACCGCCACCCCGCGGCCGGACGGCGCCTGGAACACCGGGCTGCTCACCACCGGCGACTCCTGCAGCTCCGGCGGCAACGGCGTGCAGGTCCGCACCGGGGACTTCCTGCTCGCCCACATACGCCTGCCGCAGGCCGACACCGGCACCTGGCCCGGACTGTGGACCTGGCGCGACGGCCACAACGAGGTCGACGTCTTCGAGTGGCACGCCGACCGGCCGGAGAACATCGAGTTCGTCAACCACGTCCGCAGCGGCGACACCGTCTTCACCGCGCCGTACGTCGGCGCCGGGAAGTGGATCTACATCGGCGCCCGATTCGGCGCCGACAACACCACCTGGTACATCGGCACCGACCGCAACCGGCTCACCGCCGCCTTCGCCGACCACACCGGCGTCGGCCCCGACTTCGCCGCCTATCCGATCCTCAACCTCTCGGTCAGCGACGGCGCCTTCCACTCCCGCCCGCCGGGCAGCACCCCGGCCACCCTGGAGTCCGACCTGGTGATGATCCAGCGGCCGGCGCCGGTCACCCTGCCCGACGCACCCTGACCGGCCGCGGCGCCTACGCCACCTGCAGGCAGGCGCGCCCCGACGTGCCGGCGCTCGACAGGTACGTCCCGGCGGATCCGCCCCCGGCCACGCTCAGCAGCTCCATCCCGTGCCGGCCGCCCGGACCGTAGCCCAACTCGGTGAGCCTGCGGCAGAGTTCCGAGGCCTGCGTCTGGTCGGCGCCCGCCACCGCGCTCACCATCAGCGAGCGCCGCGGCAGCCCGGACGGCGAGGGCTGCACCAGCACCGCCCCGTGGGCCACGCCCGGCAGGCAGCGGACCTCCTCCGGGACGTCCTCCTGCACCGCACCGGCCTCCGTCTCGGCGGCCGGCTCCTCCGAAGCACCCGACGAGACCTTCGGCGCGCACGAGGGCCGCACCGGGACGAGGGCCGGCCGCCCGGCGTCCGCCGTGGCCTCCCCGTCCGCCCGACACCCCGTCACCGCCACCAGCCCGGCAGCAGCCACGGCCGCCCACGCCAGTCCCCGCACGCGCATTCCCCGCCCCCGAGCCCGTTCGAACCAGCGATGATCATATCGACGCCACTGCCCCCGCCGCCTGCCACCGGCCGCCCGCAGCCACCCGTAGCCGCCCGGGGCGCACGGGGCGCACGGGGCGCACGGCGGGAACGTCGGAGGCGACACCCCGTCAGTCCCTCGAACGAACCCCGCGGGGCCACTACTCTCCGTGAATATTCGACATGCCTGCGTCAGCCGTCCGGAGTAACGTGGCCGGTGGCGGCCCCGCGAATACCCACAGACGGACGCCCCTGCCGAGGAACCCACCCCAGCCGGGGGACACCCCTGCGCGCCGGCTGCCCGACGGCAACCGAGGAATCCCATGTCAAGCGAACTGCTCTTCTACCGCCCCGACAACGGCCACATCGCCACCGGCCGGCTCGAATCCAACGGCAACTTCACCGGCCTGGCCCAGGGCGGCCCGTCCAGCAACTGGCTGGCGGTCACACCCGTCTCCTGACCGCACCGCAGACACCGCACCGGGACCGCACCGAGCGAGCCGACGGCCCCGGTGCGGGGCTACCCGCCGACGTGGGGCGGGTACTGCGGCGGCTGCGGCGCGGCTCCCGCATGACGGCCGGCGACGGCCGCGGCGAGCGCCAACAGAGCCTCCACCTGGGCCGCCTGAATGCGAATCTCGCTGGTGGAGTTGAGGCCAGTGATCTTGGTCCGCGCGAGGATGTCGATCGCGGCCTGGGCGTGCACCTCGTAGTCGGCCATGCCTGACTCCTGTCTGTGCGATGGGACGGTGTGACCTCGAACTACGTCGACGGTAGGTCGCGGCGGCGGCACCGGCACCCCGTGCGAACACCCCACTCCGGGAGGGGCTCCGGGGCCCGCGGCGTCAGTCGCGCCGCTGCCCGCCCGCCTCTTCCACGGCCGCGGCGCCGGCGCGGCGGCGGCTCAGCACAGTGCAGCCCAGGACCACCAGACCGACGGCAACGAGCCTGGCCGCCCGGTGGTAGCCGGACGCCCAGTTCTCCGGGGCGCCGGGCAGCTCGAAGGTGACCCAGACCGCCGCCACTCCACCGAGCACGATCAGCCCGACGGCCCCCCGCGTCCCGAGCCCCGCCCACCAGGGCCCCGAGCCGGAACCCTGCTCGTCGTCCTGCTCAACGTCCTTGCCTGCCATGCCTGTTCTCCCCGACACGTAGCGGTCGAGAAGAAGGACGCCCGGCAGGCCCGGAAGGTTCACCGACCGCCCGACAGAACGCCCTCGGGCCGGCGGATCGCATCCACCGGCCCGAGGGGCTTCTTGCGTTTCGTACCTACTCTGACCTGCGGTTACAGCACCTGCAGGTTCTTCCGCAGCTCGAACGGCGTCACCTCGGAGCGGTACTCCTCCCACTCCTGGCGCTTGTTGCGCAGGAAGAAGTCGAAGACGTGCTCGCCCAGGGTCTCGGCGACGAGTTCGCTGCGCTGCATCAGGTCGATGGCCTCGCCGAGGTTCTGCGGCATGGGCTGGATCCCCAGCGCACGGCGCTCGGCGTCGGAGAGGGCCCACACGTCGTCGTCGGCGCCGGGCGGGAGTTCGTAGCCCTCCTCGATGCCCTTGAGGCCGGCGGCGAGGGTGACGGCGTAGGCGAGGTAGGGGTTGCAGCCGGTGTCGAGGGAGCGGACCTCGATGCGGGTGGAGCCCTGCTTGCCGGGCTTGTACATCGGGACCCGGATCAGCGCGGAGCGGTTGTTGTGGCCCCAGCAGATGTACGAGGGGGCCTCGCCGCCGGCGCCGGCGGTCCGCTGCGAACCGCCCCAGATGCGCTTGTAGGAGTTGACCCACTGGTTGGTGACGGCGGCGATCTCGGCGGCGTGCTTGAGCAGGCCGGCGATGAACGAGCGGCCCACCTTGGAGAGCTGGTACTCGGCCCCCGACTCGTGGAAGGCGTTGCGGTCGCCCTCGAAGAGCGAGACGTGGGTGTGCATGCCCGAACCGGGGTGGTTGGAGAACGGCTTGGGCATGAAGCTGGCGTGCACGCCCTGCTCCAGCGCGACCTCCTTCATGACCAGGCGGAAGGTCATGATGTTGTCGGCGGTGGAGAGCGCGTCCGCGTACCGGAGGTCGATCTCCTGCTGGCCCGGGGCACCCTCGTGGTGGGAGAACTCCACCGAGATGCCCATCGACTCCAGCATGGTGATGGCCTGTCGGCGGAAGTCGTGGCCGACGCCGCGCGGGGTGTGGTCGAAGTAACCGGACTGGTCGGCCGGGATCGGCGCGGTGCCGTCGCCGGGGAGGTTCTTCAGGAGGAAGAACTCGATCTCGGGGTGGGTGTAGAAGGTGAAGCCCTGTGCGGACGCCTTCTCCAGGGTGCGCTTGAGCACGTACCGCGGATCGGCGAACGACGGCGAGCCGTCCGGCATGAGGATGTCGCAGAACATGCGCGCGGTGCCCGGGGTCTCGGAGCGCCACGGCAGTATCTGGAAGGTGGTCGGGTCCGGCTTGGCGATCATGTCGGACTCGTAGACCCGGGCGAAGCCCTCGATCGCCGAGCCGTCGAAGCCGATGCCCTCCTCGAAGGCCTGCTCCAGCTCGGCGGGCGCGACTGCGACCGACTTCAGGAACCCGAGGACGTCGGTGAACCACAGCCGGACAAAACGGATGTCACGCTCTTCGAGCGTGCGAAGCACGAACTCCTGCTGCTTGCCCATGGGGACAGTCTCACCTCTGCTCTTTACGTCCGTGTTACGCCCGGCGGCGGCGGGCGGTGGCCGGAGCGGCTCGTGGTCCCGCGACCGATCCCATCATGGCGGATCACCGCCCGCCGTCCACCCCTGGGTAGCCGTCGGCCGAAGGGTGGACGGCGGCCCCCGGGGGCACCCCCCGCGACATAACGTCAGTTAGACGATTACACTCGTGGCCATGCCGAATCTGCGTCTCGCCCTGTGCCAGAACGACCCCTGGGTCGGCGACATCACCCGCAACAGCGACGAGGTGGTGCGCTGGACCCGGCAGGCCGCCGACGCGGGCGCCCAGCTGGTCGCCTTCCCCGAGATGGCCCTGACCGGGTACCCGGTCGAGGACCTCGCCCTGCGCGGCTCCTTCGTGGAGGCCTCGCGCACCGCCCTGGTGGAGCTCGCCGCCCGGCTGCGGGACGAGGGCCTGGGCGAGGTGCCGGTGGTCGTCGGCTACCTGGGCCGCTCCGACCACGACTCGCCGCGCCTGCACCGCCCGGCCGGCTCCCCGCAGAACTGCGCCGCGGTGCTGCACCGCGGCGAGGTGGTCACCCGCTTCGCCAAGCACTACCTGCCCAACTACGGCGTCTTCGACGAGTACCGCTACTTCGTCCCCGGCGACCAGCTGGTGGTGCTGACCCTGCACGGCGTGGACGTCGCGCTGGCGATCTGCGAGGACATCTGGCAGGACGGCGGCCGGGCCACCGCCGCGGGCGAGGTCGACGCCGGCCTGCTGCTGGTGGTCAACGGCTCCCCGTACGAGCGGAACAAGGACGACGTCCGGCTGGAGCTGGTGCAGCGCCGGGCCGCGGAGGCGGGCTGCACCCTCGCCTACCTGAACATGGTCGGCGGCCAGGACGAGCTGGTCTTCGACGGCGACTCGGTCGTGGTCTCGAAGGACGGCGAGGTGCTGGCCCGGGCCCCGCAGTTCGAGGAGCGGCTGCTGCTCACCGACCTGGAGCTGCCGGCCGCCCCCGCCGAGCACACCGACGGCCTGATCCTCACCGACGGGCTGCACCTGGTGCGGGTGGACCTCGGCGGCGAGGCGCTGCCCGCCCCGGCCGAGCCGGTCGCCGCGGAGATCGCGCCGCGGCTGGACGACGAGGCGGAGATCTACGCCGCCCTGGTCGAGGGCACCCGGGCGTACGTCCGCAAGAACGGCTTCAAGTCGGTGCTGATCGGCCTGTCCGGCGGCATCGACTCGGCGCTGGTCGCGGCGATCGCGGTGGACGCGGTCGGCGCGGAGAACGTGCACTGCATCTCGATGCCGAGCCGGTACTCCTCGGAGCACTCCAAGGACGACGCGGCCGACCTGGCCCGCCGCACCGGCCTCAACTTCCGTACCGTGTCCATCGCCCCGATGTTCGACGCCTACATGGGCTCGCTGGGGCTGACCGGCCTGGCCGAGGAGAACCTGCAGTCCCGGCTGCGCGGCACCCTGCTGATGGCGGTCTCCAACCAGGAGGGCCACATCGTCCTCGCGCCGGGCAACAAGAGCGAGCTGGCGGTCGGCTACTCGACGCTGTACGGCGACTCGGTGGGCGCCTACGGCCCCATCAAGGACGTCTACAAGTCGCTGATCTTCCGGCTGGCGAAGTGGCGCAACGAGGCCGCCGAGGCCCGCGGCGAGGAGCCGCCGATCCCGGAGAACACCATCACCAAGCCGCCGTCCGCGGAGCTGCGGCCGGACCAGGTCGACACCGACTCGCTGCCCGACTACGACCTGCTGGACACCGTGCTCGACCTGTACGTCGAGGGCGACCTCGGCCGGGACGCGATCGTCGCCAGGGGCTTCCCGCCCGAGGTGGTGGACCGGGTGGTCCGGCTGGTCGACACCGCCGAGTACAAGCGCCGGCAGTACCCGCCGGGCCCGAAGATCTCGGCCAAGGGCTTCGGCCGGGACCGCCGCCTGCCGATCACCAACCGGTGGCGCCGGGGCTGACCCGGAGCGGACCGTGCGGCGCCCCGCTCAGCCGAGCGAGGCCTGCCAGGTCCAGGAGGTGCGCCGCGGCCGGCCGCCCAGCGCGGCCCGCCCGGTGCACCAGAGCAGCACGGCGGCCGGCTCGCCGCCCGGCGCGTCCGGGAAGAGCCGGGCCAGGACCGCGGCGCAGAGCGAGGCCGGCGGGTGCCACTCGGCCCGCAGGCCCCGGGTGATGTCCCAGGTGTGCAGCAGGGTCTCGGCGACGCCCATGGCCGCGAAGCCGGACGGGTCGCACGGGCCCCAGTGCCAGGCCCTGGCCTCGGGCCCGCTGACGGCCAGTGCGCCGACCAGCAGCCCGCCGGCGGCCCGGACGACCTGCAGCACCTCGTCCACCGGGGCCTCCCGGCGGACGACCAGGTCGAAGGGCAGGTAGCTCTCGCGCGGGCGGGCGGCCAACTGGCCGGCGTAGGCCAGCAGGTCGTGCGCGACGTGCACGGCGGTCTCGCGGCACGTCCAGGTCAGCGGACCGGCCTGGACCGACCAGTCGTCATCCTCGTGGAGGACGAGCACGTCCAGCGCCGCGGTGAGGGCGCGGTGCACGTCGCGTCCGTTCATGCCAGCCATCGTCGCACGGCACGGCCGGACGCCGCCCCCGAACGCCGCCCCCGACGACGGCCAGGGCGGCGACGGCGGCGACGGCGGCGACGGCGGCGACGGCGGCGACGGCGACGGCGACGGACGGGTCAGTACCGGTAGGTGGCGGTGACGGCGCGGTGGTCGCTGCCGTCGGAGGGCAGCACCCGCGAGTCGGTCGGGGTCAGCTTGCCCTTGCTGAGGATCTGGTCGATCCGGGCCATCGGGAAGGCGGACGGCCAGGAGAAGCCGAAGCCGTCGCCGGCGGCGCCCTGCGCGGAGCGCATCTGCGAGGTGATCGGCGCCAGGCTGCGGTCGTTCATGGTGCCGTTGAGGTCGCCGAGGAGGATGACCTTCTTCAGCTGCTCGGCCTCGATGGCGTCGCCCAGCGCCTGCGCGCTGTGGTCGCGCCGGCCGGCCGTGAAGCCGCTCTCCGACTTGACCCGCACCGAGGGCAGGTGGGCGACGTACACGGCGAGCGGGCCCTGCGGCGTGGTGACCTCGGCCCGGAAGGCGCGGGTCCAGCCGATCTTGATGTCGACCTCGCGGACGTCGTCGATCGGGTAGGTCGACCAGAGGCCGACGGTGCCCCGCACGACGTGGTGCGGGTACCGGGCGGCCAGCCCCTCGGTGTAGACCGCGGCCGCGCTCGGCGCGATCTCCTCCAGGGCGACGATCTCGGCGCCGGAGCCGTTCAGCAGCTTCAGGGTGCCGGCGGTGTCGCTGTTGGCCGCGGCCACGTTGTGGGTGAGCACGGTGAAGTCGCCGCGGCCGCCGCCCTTGTCGGTCAGCAGTCCGCCGAACAGGTTCAGCCAGACGATCGCCGGCAGCAGCACCGCGGTCAGCGCGGTCGCCGAGCGGCGCCACAGGCCGACCGCGAGCAGCACCGGAACGGCCAGGCCCAGCCAGGGCAGGAAGGTCTCCAGCAGGCTGCCCAGGTTGCCCCAGCGGTTGGGGAGGGCCGCGTGGAAGGCCAGCAGCAGCGCGGTGAGGACGGCGAGGACGGCGGTGACCCACCCGCGGCGCGGGTCCAGCCAGCGGCGGCCGCCGGCCGGTGGGGCCGGTGCGCCGTCGGCTGCTGCCACTGCCTCGTCCGCCTGCACCATGCGCCCCGCTCCTCCGCATCCGGCCGCTCGTCCGCCGGGATGGTCCGTACCCGTTCCGGCCGTGCCGGGCCGGAGTGCGCGGAGGGTCGGTGGGACCCCCGGCACACGCCCGGTCGTATTCTCGGCTCAGCCTATGACGGCATGGACGCGCGAGTGCCACCGGAAGGTTGCGGCACGCCCCGGATCAGCGGGAACGCCCTCCGGACGGCTGCGCGCCGACCCCGTTGAGGACGGCGTCGACCATCTGCTCGGCGAGGTCCGGGTCGTCCAGCGGAGCCTCGTCCCAGAGCACCGAGCGCAGCAGGATCGGGCCGATGATGATCTCGCAGACCAGCTCGACGTCGATGTCCGAACGGAGCACGCCCTCGTCGACGCCGCGGCGGACGATGGCGCGGGCCAGCTCGCGGCGGGGCTTGACCACCTGTTCCTGGTAGGCCTCGCGCAGCTCCGGCCAGGCGTTCATCTGGCTGAGGGCCGACTTGAGCATCCAGCGGGAGCGCTTGGCGAGGCCGCGCTTGCGCATGTAGTCGACCATGCGCACGAGTTCCTCGCGGACGGTGCCGCCGCTGGGCTCGGGCAGCGGGGACTCCAGCCGGGCGACGACCTCGACCAGCAGGGCCTCCTTGTTGGGCCAGCGCCGGTAGATGGTGGCCTTGCCGACGCCCGCCGCGGCCGCGATCCGTTCGACGGACAGCTCGGAGAGGCTCTTGCCGGACTCCATCAGGTCCTCGACGGCGGCGAAGATCGCCTGCTCCGCGGCCTCGCTGCGCGGGCGGCCCCGGCGCGGGGCGCAGAGCTCCGCGGCGGGGCCGTCCTCGTCGGCGCCGCATGCCGAGACGGTCGGTTCGGTGTGCATGGCGCCATTCTCTCCTGACGTGCTCAGACCCTGGTCGGGCGCGGCTCGGTGTCGGCCGGGGAGCCGTCCGCGGCGGGGCCGGCGGCCGGCGCGGCGGGGGCCTTGCCGGGCAGCAGCACCAGGGCGAGCACCACGCCGAGGGCGGTGATGGCGGCGGAGAGGCCTGCGACCACGTGCATGGCGTGCACGAAGGCGTCCTCGGCGGGGGCGACCAGGCCGGGCATCCGGGCGCGGTCGGCGACCGCGAGGGTGGCCTCCAGGGACTCGCCGGCCTTGTCGCGGATGCCGGCGGGCAGCTTGTCGAGGTGCTCGCTCATGCCGTCGCGGTACACGGTGGACAGCACCGCGCCGAGCACGGCGACGCCGAGCGAGCCGCCGACCTGGCGGAAGGTGTTGTTGATGGCGGAGCCGGCGCCGGCCTTCTCGCGGGGCAGCGAGCCCATGATGGCGACGGTGACCGGGGGCATGACGTGGGCCATGCCGGCGCCCATCACGAAGCCGATGACGATCAGGACCCAGATCGGCGTCGTGGTGCCGAGCAGCAGGTAGCCGAGGAAGCCGACCACGATCAGGGCCATGCCGCCGGCGCAGGTGGCGCGGACGCCGAAGCGGTCGACGACGAGGCGGGCGCGCGGGGCGAATGCCATCTGGGCGGCGGCCAGCGGGAGCATCAGCATGCCGGACTGCAGGGCGCTGTAGCCGCGGACGCTCTGGGTGTAGAAGACGCCGAAGAAGGAGACGCCCATCAGCGCGAAGAAGACCACGCCGATGACGACGACCGAGGCGGAGAACACCCGGTTGCGGAACCAGGTGACGTCGAGTGCGGGGTGCGCGGTGCGCCGCTCGAAGAGGACGAAGGCGGCGAGCGCGACCACGCCGACGAGGATCGGCACCCAGGCGCCGGGGGCGGTGAAGTCGGCGAGCTCGCCGCCCTTGATGATGCCGTAGATCAGCGCGACCAGGCCGATGACGGAGAGCACCACGCCGATCGGGTCGAGCTTGCCGGGCCTGGGGTCCTTCGAGTTCGGCACCAGGACGGACATGGCGACCAGGGCGAGGACCACGATCGGGACGTTGACCAGGAAGACCGAGCCCCACCAGAAGTGCTCGATCAGCAGGCCGCCGGTGATCGGGCCGATGGCGATGGCGAGGCCGACCGCGCCGGCCCAGATGCCGATCGCCTTCGGCTGCTCCTTGCGGTCGAAGACGTTCATGATGATCGCGAGGGTGGCGGGCATCACGAAGGCGCCGCCGAGGCCCATGACCGCGCGGAAGGCGATGAGCTGGCCGGGGCTGTCGGCGATCGCGGAGAGCAGCGAGCCGAGGCCGAAGACGGCCATGCCGGCGAGCAGGGACCACTTGCGGCCGAGCCGGTCACCGAGCAGGCCCGCGGTGAAGAGCAGGCCGGCGAAGACCAGGGTGTAGGAGTTGATCGCCCACTCGAGGTCGCTCTGGCTGGCGCCGAGGCCGGTGGGGGCGGGCTGGGCGATCGTCTTCATCGCCACGTTGAGGATCGAGTTGTCGAGGACGACGACGAGCAGGGCAAGGATCAGCGTGCCCAGGATGGCCCAGCGTCGACGGTGGACGGCTTCGGACGTGTGCGGTGGCGCAGCGATGGTCATGGTGTGGATTCCCCGTCCGTACGAAAAAGACCTGTGCGGACTTACGAGTCGATGGCGTCTCGTAACCCGTTCGGCTCAAGCCTAGCCCGTTTTTCGATACGAGACGGACCCGTATCGCAAAGTCTGGGTAAAGGGTTCCGGGCCGGGCGGCGGACGGAGGGTGACGGACGGCCCGTGCCCCGGGTCTTTGCGGCGGGCGGGCGGCGTGCAAGCATGGGAGCAGATCCGGGGACGCCGTACGGCGCCACGAGACGACAACCCTTCAGGAGCCTGTTCGATGAACGCTTCTCCGCTTCAGCCTGCCCCGTCGCAGGAAGGCACCGTGCTCTACGGCGGCATCACCAACCGGCGCGTGACCGTGCGCGACCTCGCCAGGGCCAAGCAGCACGGCGAGCGCTGGGCGATGCTGACCGCCTACGACGCGCTGACCGCCGGTGTCTTCGACGAGGCGGGCATCCCGGTGCTGCTCGTCGGCGACTCGGCCGGCAACTGCCACCTCGGCTACGAGAACACCGTCCCGGTGACCATGGACCAGATGGTGATGCTCTCCGCGGCCGTCGTCCGCGGCACCAAGCGGGCCCTCGTCGTCGGTGACATGCCCTTCGGTTCGTACCAGGAGTCGCCGGCCCAGGCGATGCACAACGCCGCCCGCCTGATGAAGGAGGCCGGCGTCGGCGCGGTGAAGCTGGAGGGCGGCGAGCGCAGCGCCCGTTCGATCGAGCTGCTGGTCGAGGCCGGCATCCCGGTGATGGCGCACATCGGCCTCACCCCGCAGTCCGTGCACGCCTTCGGCGGCTACCCCGTCCAGGGCCGCGGCGACGAGGCGGCCCACCGGCTGCTGCGCGACGCCAAGGCCGTGCAGCAGGCCGGCGCCTTCTCCGTGGTGCTGGAGGCGGTGCCCGCCGAGCTCGCCGCCCAGGTCACCGAGCAGCTGGCGATCCCGACCGTCGGCATCGGCGCCGGTGTGGGTACCGACGCCCAGGTGCTGGTCTGGACGGACATGGCCGGCATGACGGCCGGCCGGGTGCCGAAGTTCGTCAAGCAGTACGCGAACCTGCGGGCCGTCCTCGGCGACGCCGCCCGGGAGTTCGCGGCCGAGGTCGGCGCGGGCACCTTCCCGGCGCCCGAGCACAGCTTCAGCTGACCCCGGACGGCCACCGGCCGGCCCGGCAGCACGGCGCACCCGCCCCCGCGGCGGGTGCGCCGTCGGCGTTCCGGGCGCCGGCGGCGGCGTGCAGGCGGCGTGACAGCGGCCGGCGCCCGGCCGCCCGGCGCTGACAGCCGGACGACAGAGCGGCGACAGCAGGCCCGGGCAGCCTGTGGGACATGACACCGATCGCCACCGCCCCGAACGACCGGGGGCCCCGCAACCACGCCGTGGAGGTCCGCGGCATCGTCAAGACCTTCGGCGCCACCCGCGCGCTCGACGGCGTCGACCTGACCGTCCGCGAGGGCACCGTGCTCGGCCTGCTCGGCCCGAACGGCGCCGGCAAGACCACCCTGGTGCGGATCCTCTCCACCCTGGTCAAGCCCGACGCCGGCACCGCCTTCGTCGGCGGCTACGACGTGCTGCGCCAGCCGAAGCAGCTGCGCCGCACCATCGGCCTCACCGGCCAGTACGCCTCGGTGGACGAGCTGCTCTCCGGCTACGAGAACCTCTACCTGATCGGCCGGCTGCTCGACCTCTCGGCCAAGGAGTCCAAGACCCGCGCCGCCGAGCTGCTGGAGCGCTTCTCGCTCACCGAGGCGGCCAAGCGGCCCGCCAAGACCTACTCCGGCGGCATGCGCCGCCGCCTCGACCTCGCCGCCTCGATGATCGGCCGGCCGAAGGTGCTCTACCTGGACGAGCCCACCACCGGCCTCGACCCGCGCACCCGCAACGAGGTCTGGGACGAGGTCCAGCGGATGGTCGCCGAGGGCTCCACCGTGCTGCTGACCACCCAGTACATGGAGGAGGCCGAGCAGCTCGCCCACGAGCTCACCGTGATCGACCGCGGCCGGGTGATCGCCGCCGGCGGCATCGAGGAGCTCAAGACCCAGGTCGGCGGCCAGACCCTGCAGGTCCGCCCGCTGCACCCGGCCGAGCTGCCCGAGATGGCCCGCTGCCTGCACGAGGCCGGCGTCGCCGCCACCTTCTCCGCCGACACCGGGCTGCTCTCCGTGCAGCTCACCGGCGAGGACCAGCTCACCGCCGTCGTCGGCGTCCTCGGCACCCGCGGCTTCGGCATCGCGGGCATCGACACCAAGCTCCCCAGCCTCGACGAGGTCTTCCTCGCCATCACCGGCAAGCCGTCCGCCTCCGCCGCCCCGATCCTCGACAAGGAGCCCGTGGCATGACCGCCGCCACCCTCGCCCCCGCCACCGCCCACGCGGACGACCCGCGGATCGGCCTCGCCGGACACCTGCGCCACGTCGGCGCGCTGACCCGCCGCAACCTGATGCGGATCAAGGCCGACCCGGAGTCGATGCTCGACGCGCTGCTGATCCCGATCATCTTCACCGTGCTGTTCGTCTACGTCTTCGGCGGCGCGGTCTCCGGCAGCCAGCACGACTACATCCAGTACATGATCCCGGGCCTGCTCGGCACCACCGGCCTCAACCTGGCGATGGCCGTCGGCACAGGCCTCAACAGCGACTTCCAGACCGGCGTGATGGACCGCTTCCGGACCCTGCCGATCGGCCGGGCCTCGGTGCTGCTCTCCAAGATCGTCGCGGAGACCTGCCGCGGCCTGGTCTCCTTCACCATCCTCATCGCCTTCTCGATGATCCTCGGACTGGAGATCAAGACCGGCTTCCTGCAGCTGCTCGCCGCGGTCGGCCTGTCCCTGCTGTTCGGCATGTCGATCATCTGGATCTCGATGCTGCTCGGCATGTCGCTGCGCAGCGCCCAGGCCGTGCAGGGCGTCAGCATGCTGGTCATGATGCCGCTGCAGTTCGGCAGCTCGATCTTCGCGCCGACCAGCACCATGCCGGGCTGGCTGCAGGCCTTCACCGAGTACAACCCGCTGTCCGCACTGGCCGACGCCTGCCGCAACCTGATCAACGGCGGCCCGCTCACCCACTCGGTGACGATCGTGGTCGTCTGGTCGGTGGCGATCACCGCCGTCACCGCGCCGATGGCCGTGGCCCGCTTCCGCAAGCGGACCTGACGGCACGGATCCCGACGCGGCGTCAGAGGGCGCCGGGGTCGTCCATCAGGGCGGCCGCCTCCGAGAGGGTGAGGCGGCCGCCCTCGGCGTGCCCGGCCGCGTACGAGTCCTCGCCGAGCAGGCCGGTCAGCACCTGCGCCATCCGGTCGCGCTCCCGGCGCTCCATGTACGAGCCGCGGCTGCCGTGCAGGGCGTC
Source organism: Streptomyces sp. NRRL B-24484 (assembly GCF_000717715.1). Taxonomy (GTDB): domain Bacteria; phylum Actinomycetota; class Actinomycetes; order Streptomycetales; family Streptomycetaceae; genus Kitasatospora. Next base: position 97,285 of record NZ_JOAI01000014.1, read on the forward strand.
GTGGGCGCCGAGCAGCACGGCCGCCCGGCGGGCCGCCGGCCGCGGGTCCTCCTGCTGCTCGGCGAGGGCCAGCACGATGCCGGTGGCCGGCAGCATCAGCATCACGGCCATGTGCTCGGCGAAGGCGGTCGCCCCGCCGGGCACGCGCTTCATCTCCCGGCGGCCCCCGGCGAGCAGTTCCAGGCCGCGCACCGGGTCGCCGGCCCGCGCGGTGACCCAGCCGCGGATGCAGCCGACGATGCCGTCGAACACGCCGGGCACGATCGGCCCGAACGCCTGGTTGTTCATCACCAGCCGGTCGAGCTCGGCCAGCGCCGGGGCGTACTCCCCGCGCTGGGTGTGGATGTTGCAGAGCACCAGCCGTCCGTAGAGCATCGTGCCGTCGGCCGCGTGGTTGGCGGCCCGGACGGACTCCAGCGCCTCGCGGATCCGCCGCTCGCCCTCGGCGGCGTCGAACTCGATGAGCGCCTCGCCGAGCCGGACCTCCAGCAGCGGCACCTCCTGCCAGGCCCCGAGTTCGGTGGCGATCTCGATGGACTGCCGGTAGGCCTCCGCCGCCCGCCGGCCGTCGCCCTGCTTGGCGGCGTTCTCGGCCTGGGCGGAGAGCGCCTCCGACATGCCCCAGCGGTTGCCGAGCCGGGTGAAGATCTCCAGCGCCTCGGCGCTGTCGGCGACGGCCTGGCCGAGGCCGCCCACCCAGTCGTTGAGCAGCCGGGCGCGCAGCTGCAGGGCGAAGGCGAGGTCCAGCGGGCGGCCGTACCGGCGGCAGCCCTCGACGGCGGTGTCCATCGTCTCGCGCATCCGGTCCAGCTCGCCGGAGAGGAAGACCGCGAACACCCGCAGCAGCGCCGGGAACCGGTAGGACTGCGGCAGGTCCGGGGTGTAGGTGGCCAGCACCCGGGTGGCCAGCTCGATCGCGGCCGGATCGCCGATCGCCGCCATGTTGCCGGTGAACTGGTCGATCAGGCGGTGCAGTTGGACCTGCCGGCGGGCCTCGTCCAGCATCTCCTGCGGCAGCGGCGGCGGCGCGTCCAGCGGGCCGGTCTCCAGCGGCACCGGCGGCGGCGCGTCCTCGGCGAACGCGTCGGGGGCGAAGGCGCAGACCGCGTCGTACCACTCGCGGGCCTCCCGCCGGTTGTCGCGCAGCGACCAGAACCAGCTCATGCCGAGCACCAGGACGAGCGACTCCTGCTCGTCCCGGAGCTCGACGGCGGTGCGCAGCGCGGCCCGGATGTTCTCCTGCTCGCCGTCGAGCTGGGCGAGGCGCTCGACCTGCTCGTGGCCGTGCATGTGGAAGTCGGCGATCCGGACGAGTTCGCGGTAGTGGCGGACGTGGCGCAGCGCGGCGCCGTCGCCGCCGGACGCGGCGAGCTTCTCGGCGGCGTACTCGTGGATGGTCTCCAGCATCCCGTAGCGCGGGCCGTTCTCCAGGTCGGCGACGACCAGGGACTTGTCCACCAGGGAGAGCAGCAGGTCGGCGACGTCCTCGCCGCGCACCTGGCTGCCGTCGGCGACGACCTGTTCGGCGTCCTCCAGAGTGCAGCCGCCGGCGAAGACGGAGAGCCGGCGGAGCACCGCGCGTTCGCGTTCGCCGAGCAGGTCCCAGCTCCAGTCGACGACGGCGCGCAGGGTCTGCTGACGGGGCAGCAGGGTGCGGGAGCCGGCGGTGAGCAGGGCGAACCGGCCGTCGAGGCGGTCGGCGAGCTGGCGCGGGGTCAGGCCGCGCAGCCGGGCGGCGGCGAGCTCGATGGCGAGCGGCAGGCCGTCCAGCCGGCGGCAGATCTCCGCGCAGGCCTCCGGGTCCTCGGCGGGGTCGAAGCCTGGCCGGGCGGCGGCGCCGCGTTCGGCGAGCAGCCGCAGCGCGGCCGGGTCGGGCAGCGGTTCGACCGGCAGCACCGCCTCGCCGGGGACGCCGAGCGGCTCCCGGCTGGTGGCGAGGACGGTGAGCTCGGGGCATTCGGCGAGCAGCCGGTCGGCGAGGTCGGCGGCAGCCTGCACCAGGTGCTCGCAGTTGTCGAGGACGAGCAGCATCCGGCGCGGGCTGCAGTGCTCGACGAGCCGCCGGACGGGGTCGCTGCGGCGGGCGTCCATCACCTCGGCGACGGCGCCGCCGGTGTGCAGCACCGTCTCGCGCAGGCCGAGCGCGGCGGCGACGGCGCCGGGGACGGCCAGCGGGTCCTCCAGCGGGGCGAGCTCGACCATCCAGACGCCGTCCGGCCAGGAGTCGCCGTGCTGGGCGGCGCGGCCGGCCTCCACCGAGAGCCGGGTCTTGCCGGAGCCGCCGGGGCCGGTGAGCGTGGTGAGCCGGCCCACAGTCAGGGCCCGGCCGAGGGCGGTGAGGTCGCCGTCGCGGCCGACGAAGCTGGTGAGCCGGGGGCGGAGGTTGCCGCCCGGGGCGGTCCGGACCGCCGGTACGGCGGCGGGTGCGGGCTGGGCCGGTACGGCGGCGGGTGCCGGCGGGGCCGGTGCGGCGGCGGGTGGGGGTGCCAGCAGGTCGGCGTGCAGGGCGCGCAGCTCGGGGCCGGGGTCGGTGCCGAGCCGGTCGGCCAGGACGCGGCGGGTGTCCTCGTAGCGCTGCAGGGCCTCGGCGGTGCGGCCCTCGGCCCGCAGCGCGCGGATCGCCAGCGCGTGCAGCTGCTCGTCGAGCGGGTGCAGTTCGCAGAGTTCGGCGAGTTCGGCGGTGAGGTCGGCGGTGTTGCCGAGGGCGAGGTCGGCGGTGATCCGGTGCCGGCGGGCCTCCTCGCGCCGGGCCTCCAGCCGGACGGCGGGCCCGGCCCGGTCGGGCAGGTCGGCGAGGGCCGGGCCGCGCCACAGGGCGAGGGCGCGGTGCAGCCGGTCGGCGGCCTCCTGGTGGTCGCCGGCGACGAGCGCCCGGCGGCCGTCGGCGGCGAGCCGCAGGAAGTCGTCGGCGTCGGTGCGGCCGGTCAGCCAGTAGCCGGCCGGCCCGGAGCCGATCTCCTCCCGGCCGATGGTGCGGCGCAGCCGGCCGACCAGGGTCTGCAGGGCGGCGGAGGAGTCCTGCGGCGGATCGTCGCCCCACACCTCGTCCACCAGCAGGTCGGCCGGGACGGGCCGGCCCTGGCGCAGGGCGAGCGCGGCCAGCAGGGCGCGCAACCGGGCGCCGCCGAGCGGTACCGGGGTGCCGTCGTCGTGGTGGGCGGTGGTGGTGCCGAGGATGCCGTAGTGCACGGGCCCATTCTGGTCGACGGGCAGCGTGGCGGGCGCACGGATATTCGCACCGGTGGAACCGTGGGCCGGTGCGGTGCGTTCTTCCGTGACGGCTTGTCGCGGTCGCGAGCCGCGCGGCATGATCGTCCCCTGCCCGCCCCCGGCCATCCACGGAGCATTCGCACCATGACCTTCGCCACCACGCAGCGCCGCAGCGAGGAGAGCCGGATCAGCCCGGTCTTCTGGGTGCTGCTCGCGACCCTGGTCACCTCCGCGTGGGCGGTGGTGAGCGGTTTCGGCAATCCCCGCTTCGGGGTGTTCCTGTTCGTGGTGGCGGGCTGGATGGTCTCGCTCTGCCTGCACGAGTACGCGCACGCCCGCACCGCCCTGCACAGCGGCGACATCACCATCGGCGCCAAGGGCTACCTGACGCTCAACCCGTTCAAGTACGCGCACGCGCTGCTGAGCTTCGTGCTGCCGGTGATCTTCGTGATCATGGGCGGCATCGGCCTGCCCGGCGGTGCGGTGTACATCGAGCGGCACCGGATCAACGGCCGGCTCAAGCACAGCCTGATCTCCGCGGCCGGCCCGCTGGTGAACGTGCTGTTCGGCATCGGCCTGCTCGTCCTGGTCAGCTCCGGGGTGTTCGACGACCCGGCCCACCCGGCGGTGCTGGACGGCCAGGAGCTGATCGTCTCGGCCTTCCCCGCCGCCCTCGGGTTCCTGGCGTTCCTGCAGGTCAGCGCGGCACTGCTGAACCTGCTGCCGGTGCCGGGGCTGGACGGCTACGGCATCGTCGAGCCCTGGCTGTCGCTGAAGACCCGCCGCGCGATCGAGCCCTTCGCGCCGTACGGCATGCTCGCGGTGTTCGTGATCTTCTGGCAGACCGCGGCCAGCCGCTGGTTCTCCGAGCTGGTCTTCGCGATCACCGACCTGTTCGGCGTCTCCAAGGCCTACCCGGTGGTCGGGCAGTTCCTGTTCCGCTTCTGGGAGTGATCCCGCGGGCTCAGAGCTGCTGCTCGGCCCGGGCGGCCGCGGCGCGCTCCTGGCGGTCCTTGCGGATGTAGTACCAGGCCATGTTCGAGGCGACGCCGGCCATCAGCACCCAGATCACGCCGAACCAGTTGCCCTCGACGAAGGAGACGACGGCGGCCGTCACCGCGAGCACGAGGACGATCGAGGCGAGCAGGGCGTTGCGGGGCATGGCGGGACTCTCCTGGGTGGGGGCACCACCGGCCTGGGCCGGCGGCAGCGGACACCCCATTCTCACCGACCGGGCGCCGCGCCGGGGCCGAGGCCCCCTCCTGCGGGTCGTTCGGCCCTGCGGGAGGGGACCTGTGGCGGCCGTGGGTCCCCTCCCGCGGACGGCGCGGCGGGCGGTGCGGCGGGCGGCTCAGACGTCGGTGATCCGCAGCCCGGCGTGCGCCTTGTAGCGGCGGTTCACCGAGATCAGGTTGGCGACCAGCGACTCCACCTGGTGGGCGTTGCGCAGCCGTCCGGCGAAGACGCCGCGCATGCCGGGGATCCGCTCGGCCAGCGCCTGCACGGTGTCGGTGGCGGCGCGGTCCTCGCCGAGCACCATCACGTCGGTGTCGATCTCCTCGATCGAGGCGTCCTGCAGCAGCACCGCCGACAGGTGGTGGAAGGCCGCGGTCACCCGGGAGTCCGGCAGCAGGGCGGCGGCCTGCTGGGCGGCGCTGCCCTCCTCCGGCTTGAGCGCGTAGGCGCCCTGCTTGTCGAAGCCGAGCGGGTTGACGCAGTCCACCACGATCTTGCCGGCGAGTTCCTCGCGCAGGGCCGCGAGGGTGGCGGCGTGGCCGTCCCACGGCACGGCGACGATCACGACGTCGCTCTCCCGGGCGCAGGCCGTGTTGTCCGCGCCGCGGACGCCGAGGCCGATCTCCTCGGCGGCGGCCTCGGCCCGTTCGGCCGTCCGGGAGCCGATGATGACCTGCTGGCCGGCCTTGGCCAGCCGGTAGGCCAGGCCGCGGCCCTGGTCGCCGGTGCCGCCGAGGACACCCACGACGAGCGCGGACACGTCGAGCGGAGCGGGGGCCGCCGCGGCGGCGGGATTCACCGATTCGGGTTGCGTCATGGACAAGATCCTGCCAAAGCACCGGCCGCTCCTCCATGCTGTGCCGCATGGACGCGGTGAGACTTTCCGCACTGAGCGCGACCTTGGCCGGCACCGGCCTGCTGGACGTCACCCGGGCCTTCGGCGGGGCCCTGCACCGATCGGTCACCCGGCGCACCGCGGCGGGCCTGCTGCTGGTCGGCACCGAGCGCTACGAGCCGTGGCACCTGGCCGCGCACCTGGACGAGGAGGCGGCCTGCTCCGGCGTGGCCGGGCTGGCCCCGGTGCTGGTGCGGCACGAGGTCCCGGCGGCGGCCCCGGCGCACCTGGCGCACGGGCTGCGGCGGCTCGGCGAGGCGCCGCGCGGCAGCACGGTGCTGGTGGTGGCGCCGCACGAGCCGGGCGAGGGGCTGCTGGAGCGGGTCGAGGACGCCCGCCGCGGCGGCGCGACCGTGCTCGCCCTGGACGCCGGCGACGCCGAGCTGGGCGCGCTCGCGCACGAGCGGCTGGCGGTGCCGGTGGCCGGCGAGGGCCCGTTCGACCTGGTGCAGCACCTGGTCGGCGCGGCCGCCTCGGCGCGGCCCGCCCTCGGGCTGCGCAGCCGGCTGGCCGGGCTCGCCGAACGCCTGGTCGCCCCGCCGGTGCTGCGCTGGTGATCCCGCCGCGCCGGTCCTCGGCGTGAGGGCCGGTGCGGCCGGAGATCATCGGTGTACGCCGGAAAATTCGGTTGCCGGGCGCGCCGGGCCGACCGAGGATGGCCGACCGTGACTTCCGAACCACCTGCGCAGCCGGCGAAACGGCTGCGCACCGCCCTGCGCGGGCTGCTCCCCGACACCACGCCCTGGCGCAGCTCCCGGGACTTCCGGCTGCTCTGGAGCTCGGGCTGCGTGAGCAGCCTGGGCAGCTTCCTCACCTACGTCGCGGTGCCGCTGCAGATCAAGGACCTCACCGGCTCCTCCTTCCAGGTGGGTCTGGTCGGCGCGGTCGAGCTGGTGCCGCTGGTGGTGTTCGGCCTGTGGGGCGGCGCGCTCGCCGACGCCATGGACCGCCGCCGGCTGGTGCTGCTCGCCGAGGCCGGGCTCGGCCTGCTGAGCGCGCTGCTGCTGCTCAACGCCCTGCTGCCGCAGCCGCTGCTCTGGCCGATCTACCTGGTGGCCGCGCTGGTCGCGGCGGTGGACGGGCTGCAGCGTCCGGCGCTGGACTCGCTCACCCCGCGGATCGTGCCGCACGATCAGCTGACGGCCGCGTTCGCCCTCAACTCGCTCTACCGGAACGTCGGTTCGGTGGCCGGGCCGGCGCTCGCGGGGGTGATCGTGGCGGTCGCCGGAGTGCAGACCGCGTTCGCGCTGGACGTCGCCAGCTTCGCCGTCTCGCTGCTGCTGCTCGCCCGGATCCGGGCGGTGCCGCCGCCGTCCGGCGCCGACCGCCCCTCGCTGCGGGCGGTCGCGACCGGTGTCCGGTACGCGTGGAGCCGCAAGGACCTGCTCGGCACCTACGCGATCGACGTCTGCGCGATGCTGTTCGCCTTCCCGGTGGCGATCTTCCCGTTCCTGGCCGCCGAGTTGGACGCCGGCTGGGCCCTCGGCCTGCTGTACGGCGCCTCGGCGGCCGGTGCGCTGGCCGTCTCGGCGACCAGCGGCTGGACCTCCCGGATCCACCGGCACGGGCGGATGCTCGTCCTCGCCGCACTCGGCTGGGGCGCCGCGATGACGCTCGCCGGCCTGAGCGGCCACATCTGGCTGGTGCTGCTCTGCCTGGCCGCGGCCGGCGGCGCCGACCAGATCAGCGGCATCGCCCGCTCCACCATGTGGAACCAGTCGATCCCGGACGAACTGCGCGGCCGGCTCGCCGGGGTGGAGCTGCTCAGCTACTCCGTCGGCCCGCAGCTCGGCCAGGTCCGGGCGGGCGGCGCGGCCGGGCTGGTCGGCGTGCGCGGCGCGATCTGGAGCGGCGGCGCGATCTGCGTGCTCGGCGTCGCCCTGCTGGCCGTGGCGCTGCCGAGCCTGCTCGCCTACGACGAGCGGACGGACCCCAACGCGGCGGCCGTGCGGGCCGCGGCCGAGAACCGCGACGCCGGCGGGCGGGAGCCGGTGCCCGCGGCCTGACGGCGGATCGGCCGCGGCGGGCCCGCCCGCTCAGTCCTCGTCGGCGTCCTTCGGCGGGCCGTCGTGCCAGCGCGGGTCGTTCTGCCACTCCCGGTTGCGCTCCGCCGCGGTCTCCAGCGCCGCGGCGGCCTCACCGGGGGTGGCGTACGGGCCCAGCCGGTCCTTGGCCGGGCACTCCGGGCCCTCCTCGACCTTGCCGTGCTTGATGCAGTAGAACCACTCGCCGGGCTTCCCGGTGGCCTTGCGGCCGAATCCCATGGGCATGAGAACTGCTCCTGTTCGCTTCGTCGTCCCGGGGTGATCCTTTCCCGGCGCGGCGACCGTACACACGGTGCCCCACCCGCCCGGCAGCCGCCCGCACGGCCGGGTCGGAAGGGGCCCGACGGATAGACTCGCGGCATGGCTCTCGTACCCGGCACCGTGTCCCCCACCCGCAAGGTTCCCGCGCACATCGCGCGCCCGGAGTACGTGGGCAGGCCCGCGCCCGCGCCGTACACCGGCCCGGAGGTGCAGAGCGACGAGACGGTCGAGAAGATGCGGATCGCCGGCGGGATCGCCGCCCGGGCGATGGAGGAGGCGGCCAAGCTCATCGCCCCGGGCGTCACCACCGACGAGCTGGACGCGGTCGCGCACGCCTACATGTGCGACCACGGCGCCTACCCGTCCGACCTCGGCTACCGCGGCTTCCCGAAGTCGATCTGCACCTCGATCAACGAGGTGATCTGCCACGGCATCCCGGACTCGACGGTCCTTCAGGACGGCGACATCGTCAACATCGACGCCACCGCCTACATCCACGGCGTGCACGGCGACCTGAACGCGACCTACCTGTGCGGCAACGTCGACGAGGAGTCCAAGCTGCTCGTCGAGCGGACCCGGGAGGCGCTCGCCCGGGCGATCAAGGCGGTCAGGCCGGGCCGCCAGATCAACGTCATCGGCCGGGTCATCGAGTCCTACGCGAAGCGCTTCGGCTACGGCGTCGTCCGGGACTTCACCGGACACGGCATCAACACCTCGTTCCACTCCGGCCTGATCGTCCCGCACTACGACAGCGAGCGGGCCACCGAGGTGATCAAGCCCGGCATGACCTTCACCATCGAGCCGATGCTCACCCTGGGCTCGTACGACTACGACATCTGGGAGGACGGCTGGACGGTCGTCACCAAGGACCGCAAGCGGACCGCCCAGTTCGAGCACACCCTGGTGGTCACCGCCGACGGCGCGGAGATCCTCACGCTGCCGTAGCGGGCACCGGGACGGACGGGGCCGCGGATTTCCGTTATCCGCGGCCCCCGGTGCGGTCTCCCAGGGCACAGAGCACCACCCACCCTCGCGCCGCCCGCCCGGCCCTCCCCCGGGCCTCCGGGCGGCACTGCCCCCGGGAGCACCGTCCATGACCCTCGACCGCAGATCCCTCGGAGCCGTCCTCGCCGCGCTGACCGCCGCCGCCTCGCTGGCCGCCTGCGGACCGGCCGACTCCTCCGGCGGCACGGCGGCCGCCGCCGCCCCCGCGAGCGCCCCCGCGGCCGCCCTGGACCTGCCTTCGCCGCCGCCGAGCCCGACCCCGGCCGCACCGGCCACCGCGAGCCCCTCCGCGAGCCCGGCCCCCGCCCGTTCGGCCACCGCGTCCCCCTCCGCCGCCGCGACCAGGCGCGTCTCGCTGGCCGGCTACAACCCGTCCGCGAACGCGCAGAAGGAGATCGACGGGGCCCTCGCCCAGGCGAAGTCCGACGGCAGGCGGGTGCTGCTCGACTTCGGCACCAACGAGTGCGGCGTCTGCCGGGCCGTCGACGGACTCTTCGCCAAGTCCCGGATCCGCAGCACCCTGGACGCCTCCTACCACGTGGTGAAGATCGACCTGGAGAACAACCGGACGAACATGGCGATCCTCGGCCGGTACGACAGTTCGCACGGCTTCAGCACCCCCGTGATCATCGTCGTCGACGCCAGGAACACGGTCGTCACCAACACCAACCGGACGGGCCTGCCGAAGCTCACCGAGACCGGCCTCGACGGCTTCCTCCGCCAGTGGGCGAAGTGACGGCGCCCCGGCCGGCGGGCCGGGTGCGGGCGGCGGTGCTCGCGGCCGGGCTGGCCCTCGGCGCGATCGCCGGCTGCGCCTCCACGGCACGTCCGGCGCAGGCCCCGTCCTCGGCGCGCTTCACCGAGAACGGCGTCACGGTCGACCTCTCCGTCGACCGGTGGGACGGTTCGGCCGGCACCCTGACCGCCGTGTTCACCCCCACCGCGGCGGGCTACCACCTCTACAGCCTCGACCTGCCGCCGGGCGGCGTCGACGGCATCGGCCGGCCGATCTCGCTGCGGCTGCGCGGCGGCCTGGAACAGACCGCGCGGCCCACCACCGGTGCCGCCGTGCACGACCTCCGACTGCCCGGCGGGCTGCCGCCGGTGCCGGTCTACCCGGACGGCCCGGTCACCGTGACGCTGCCCGTGCACCGCACCCAGGAGGGCCCGGCCACCGTGCTGGTCGGGTACGCCGCCTGCAGCGAGACCAAGGGCTGCCTGTTCCCGGTGGACGCCCACCCGGTCGAACTGACCGTCGGCGGCGGCTCGGTGCGGTTCGCCGCCGCCGGCCCGGCCACGCCGGGCGACTGACCACTCCCCTCCCCTCCCGGCGGCCGTACCGGCCCCTTCCGGTACGGCCGCCGGCCCGAACGACCCAGTACTCGGACGAACGCACCCATGGACAGACCGATGCAGCACGCCCACCGGCCGCCCGCGGACGGCGTGCCCGCCCGCAGTTCCCACCGGCCCACCGACCACGTCCGGGCCTCGGTCCTCGGCTACGCGCGCCTGTGCTGCCCGGACGAGGCCACCGCCCGGCGGCTGGTCGACGAGGCCGCCCGCGGCCTTCCACCGACCGGCACCGCACGGCCGCCCCTGGTGGCCGCCGTCCGGCACACCGCCGCACGGTGGGCCGACACCGGACGGTCGGCCGACCTCGCGGACGGATTCCGCGCCTGGCTGCACGCCGTCGCCGCCCGCCACCCCGGGCCGGGCCTCGCCCACGCGCTGGCCGCGGCCGAGCAGGACGCCGCACTGCTGCAGGCCTTCCGCCGACTGCCCGGGCACCGGCAGGAGGAGCTGTGGCAGGGCCTCGGCCCGGACGGGGACCTGCACCCGCCGGCACCACCCGTCCGGGCCGCGCTGTTCGACACCTACCTCCAGGTGTACGCGGCCGGCGTCCCGGCCCGGGCCTGCCGCCAGCTGGTCGCCCGGCTCGGCGACACCGTCCGCCGCGGCACGGCGACGGAGGACGGACTCGCGGACCACCTCGACCGGTGCGGGCAGTGCCGCACGGCCCGCACCGAACTCGGCGCCGTACGGGACTGGCACCGGCCCGTCCTGCTCCCCGCCCTGCTGCTGTGGACGGGCGGAGCGCCGGTCTCCCTGCCCCCCGGGCCGGTCCCGCCGCCGAGCGCCGCAGCACCGACGGGGCCGGCCCCTCGGCGCACCGTGGCCGCCGGAGCCGTCGCACTGATCATTTTCCTGGCCCTGGCCGCCGCGGTGGCCGCCCGGCCGGGTCACCCGCCGGCACCGGCCGCCGCCGTCCCCGTGTCGACCACCGGCGAACCGGCGCCGACGCCGCCCTCCCCGTCCGCGTCCGCACCGCCGTCTCCCGCACCCACCACCGTCCGCCCGGTCGCACCGCCGCCGACCAGCCCCGCGCCCATGCCGACACCCACACCTTCACCCTCACCCAGTCGGACCACCCCGCCCCCGGTCCCCACGCCCACCCCGGTGGTCACCGTGACCGTCACCCTCGACGAGCCGTGACCCACCCCACGCCCGGCCGCCCGGTCACCCGACCCGCGGTCGCCACCGCCCCGCCCCCGTCGGCACCACCCGCAGGCGGACCCGCCGGGGCAGCCGCAGGCTGGAGGTGGAACACGGGCCGACGGCGAGGTGTGGTCGATGGACGAGGCGCAGGGACTCGAACGGGTCTCCGAGCGGGCCGCTCAGGCGGCCCAGCACGTGGAGGCGGTGCGGCAGCAGTCCGGTGAGGAGCTGCGGCAGACCCTGGCGGGGGCGAGGGAGGAGGCCGGCCGGCGCGGCGGGTCGCCGCGGGAGCCCGCGGCCGACGCCGAGGAGCACGCGGGCCCGACCTGGCACCACCTCCGCGAGAGCTGGCACCGGCACGTCGGCTCGGCACGGGAGCGGGCGTCGGAGCGCGAGGCCCGGCACGACGTCGGAGTGGCCCGGCGGGAGGCCGACTACGCCGAGCGCTACGCACTGGAGGCCGTCGACTTCGCCCTGGAGGCGGTCGACGAGGCCGAGTACGCGGCGCTGCGCGCGCTGGAGGCCCGGTTGGAGGCCGAGGAGGCGGCGGGCCTGGGCGGCCCGCCCGAGCCGTAGGCGCACCGCACCGCGCGGCCTGCCGGGAGGGTCGACCCGTCCGGGAGGTCGGCCCGTGCGGTGTGATCGGCCCGCTAGCCGATCAGCCACTGCTCCTCGGCGACGGCGCCGACCTCGGTGCAGGCGTCGGTCAGCACGTCCAGCACCCGCAGCGGGTCCGGCAGCGGCTGGTCCGGGCCGCACAGCCAGCGCACCTCGGAGCCGTCCGGCAGGGCGGCGGGCGGCAGCAGCGTGTAGGAGCCGCGGCAGTGCCAACGCAGGCCGGGGTGTTCGGACATGGTGTCCGGGGTGGAGTCGAGGGCGCTCGTCCACCACTCGTCCTCGTCGGCGGGGGTGCCGCGGGTGGCGGTGAAGAACAGGTACCGGTCGTCGCCGACCGCTGCGACGGGGCCGCGGACGCCGCGCTCCTCCAGCCGCTCCAGCGCGAGTCTGCCCGCCTCGGCGGGGACGTCGAGCACGTCGTGGGCGCGGCCGGTGGCGGTGACGAAGTTGGCCTGCGGGTCGCGGGCGAGCCAGCGTGCCAGCTGCTCGGCGTCGGTGGTCGCCTGGGTCTGCCAGGCGAAGGACACGGGGTGCTGCGCCGGCGCCGGACAGCCGACCCGGTCGCAGGAGCACCGGTGTCCCGCCGGGTGGGCCGCGGGTGCCAGCGGGAAGCCCGCGCGCACCGCGCCCAGCAGCAGATCCAGCCTCGCGGCCGCCTCCCCGCCCGTGACCGGACGGTCCTGCCGCCGCTCACGCCGCCACCAGGTCGTCCACCTGCTGCTGGCTTCCATCGGGCTCCTTCCGCTCTGCCGTGACCTGCCGTGCCTGGTGCGGCACGGCGAACGACGCACCGTCCGACGCAACAACGGCAGGTGCCCACTGCTTCCCGGGGCGCCCGTCGGTCGCATCCGCCGCGGCCGCGGCCGGGATCGCCGGGGCGGCCAACGCCCGGGGCACGATACGGAGTTCGAGAAGGTACGACTCGGCGGACGGGCGCGACGACACGCGCCTCGCCCGGCCCGTGCGGGCCCGCGGACCCGGGCCGAACCCGGAGGCGTACAGAGCAGGATAAGGGTGCGGACGGCCCCCGAATGACCGGGGGCGGTGCTGCGCCGGTCACACCGGCTCCACACCGCCTCTGCCCAACCTGCACGCCGGGGCCGCCGACCTGCGCACGCGAGCGCCGGGAGCATCGCGCGTACCCTGGAACGCATGAAGAGCGCGGAGACCGAATTCGTCGGCGGGCCCCTGGACGGCAGGGTGCTGCCGATCATGCTGGGCTCGTTCTGGACGATCCCGAAGGTCTACCGCGTGCCCGTCCCCGCCCAGGCGGGCCTGCCCGCAGTGACGTTGGTCTACCGGCGGTCGAAGGTGGCCGGCCCGAAGGGCTGGCGCTGGCGCTACGAGTACGACGCCGAGGCCTGAGTCCCCCCGGGCGCGCCCCCGGACCCGGAACACGCCCCCGGACGCGCCACCGCCCCGCCGCGGCGGGTGCCGCGACGGGGCGGTGCGGTCGACGGCGGGCCGGTCAGACCTGCTCGTCGGCGAGGATGAGGTACAGCTTGCGCTTGGCCTCGTTGAGAACGGCGAGGCCCTTGGCCCGCTGCTCCTCCGTACCGGTCAGCATGACCTGGCGGATCGCGTGGTCGACGGCGCCCATCGCCGCACCGACCTCCTGGATCGCCTCCCAGTCGACGCCCCGGCCGGCCTCCTCCCACGGGGAATCCGCCCCCGCTTCGGCCTCCGCCCGGCCTGCCTCGGTGAGCTCGAACAGCTTCTTGCCCGAGGACTCCTGAGCGACGATCAGCCCCTCCTCCTCCAGCAACTGGAGGGTCGGGTACACCGATCCGGGGCTGGGCCGCCACGCACCGCCGGTGCGCTCGCCGATCTCGGTGATCATCTCGTACCCGTGCATCGGCCGCTCCTTGAGCAGCGCGAGCAGTGAGGCACGGACGTCGCCACGGCGCGCCCGGCCGCCCCGGCGGCCCGGACCGCGGCCCCAGCCGCCGCCCCGCGGGCCCCGGCCGCCGTGGCCGTGCCCGCCGTGACCGGGGAAGTGCCCCGGCCCGCCGAAGCCGTGCCCGAAGGGACCGGCCCCCGGCATCCCGGGGCCGCCCGGCGGCACCCCGGGCGGGCCGAACGGCCCGAACGCGAACCGCCTCTCGAAGCCCTCGCCCGGCATTCCCTCGCCGGGCACCGGCCCGCGGCGGCGTTCCCCTCGGTTTCGCCTTCCTTCACGCATGATGCACACCACCCTTCGTCCGTGATGCCTCCCCCGAAGCATCTCGATAACTCGACGATATATCGGTGACTGTCGCCCGTCAACGGTTTCCGATACTCGCCCGATGTCCTGCGGCAGGCGACCCGGACCGACTGCCGCCGAAGTCGGACCGGGAGTCGTTCGTGGCAGCGAAGCCGGACCGCCGCAGGTCAGGTCCCGGGACGGTGGCTCACCGGGGGCCAAGGGGACACGCAAGGGCAGTGGGAAGGGCAACAGCTCACGACGCGCCGATTCGGGGCACCCCAAGGCGGAGGAGAGCCCCGTGGGCACAGTGGTCATGTACAGATCGGCATCCGTGGACGGCTTCATCGCGGACGAGGACGACCAGCCCGGACCGCTGTTCGACTGGTTGTCCGGAGGTGACATCCCGTTGGACGAGAGCGGCGTGCCGAAGGTGTCGCAGACGTCCTACGACTACACCCGGCCGTACCGGGACCGGACCGGAGTCACGATCGTCGGCCGCCACGTCTTCGACCTGACGGACGGCCGGGACGGGAAGCCGCCGGGCGGGATCGACCACGTGGTCGTCGTGACGCACCGCCCGGAGCCTGAAGGCCGGGACCCCGAGGCGCCGTTCCACTTCGTCGACGGCGTCGAGGCGGCGGCGGCCAAGGCACAGGAGCTTGCGGGTGACCGCACGGTCGAGGTCGCCGCCGGCGACGTCGGTGGCCGAGTGCTTGCCGCGGGCCTGATCGACGAGGTGCGCATGGACGTCGTACCCGTCGTGTTCGGTTCGGGCGAGCGCTGCTTCGGGTCGGTCCACGCGCAGCACCTGCTGGAGGATCCCGACGTCGCGATCCAGGGCAACCGGGTGCTCCACCTGCGCTGTCGGGTGCGCCGTCGACCGGTGACGGGGCGTCACCAGTGCCGGACCGATGAGCCTGTGCGCGTCGCTCGTGCGGGAGCGGGGCCGGTTCAGGCCGGCCGCGGGTCCAGTCGCTCGGGCCGGAACTCCGGCCGGTGCAGACGCTCTTCCGCCGGCTTCCGCGTCAGGGTGATCAGGCCGGCCCACCGCGCCGTCTGCGCGTGGCGGTCGGGCCGGCGCTCGTGGTGACGGTCCGGCTGCCGGTCACGGGGACCGGCGGCCGGCGCTCGCCACGATCGGCGGACGGGTCAGGCAGCGTCCTCCCGCTTCCAGCCCGAGCACGAGTTCATGTCGTACGTCTGGGCGGCGTAGTCACCGAGGCAGACCCGGTACTCGACCCAACCGGACTCCGGAAGGTCCATGTTGATGTCGAGCCGGGATCCCGCCTTGTAGTGGTTCCAGTCCTTGATCAGCGTGTCGCCGCGGTCGGACCGGTAGTACATGACCATCACCGAGTAGCCGTCGGAGTTGTTGTCCCAGACCAGCAGATGGTCGCCGTCATGGACGAACGACGCCGATCCGTCACAGTAGTTCGGCTCATCGGTGCACAGATCGCCGGCGTGGGGGCCGGGGTAGGTGACGGTGTAGGTGGCGGCGGAGGCGGGGGTGGCCACCGCGAGCACGGCCAACATGCCTGCGGCAGCGGCGCCTACGAGCTTGGAGTGCTTCTTCATGCTGGCGATCCTCGGATTGACGGCGTCGCACCTGCGGCCGGCGAATGCAACGGCACGGCCGCCGGTGAATCGGGAGTGAACGGATGCTAGCGAAGGAGTTGATCTCTGGCGAGGGTCTGGAGTCGATTCCTGATCATTCTTCATCGCCGGCGCGGACGGGTGCGCGCCAGGGCGCCCCGGCGACGACCGTGGACGCGGAGGAGCAGCAACGGCTCTGACGGACCGTCGGGATCAGCGGCGCGGCTTGAGCATCCGCAGGGTCCAGCCCTCGCCGGCCGGGTCGAGCGGGCGGGTGGCCAGCTTGAAGAGGTGCTCGGCGCGCTCGTACGAGAGTCGCGCGCGGCCGGTCTCCGGGCAGAGGTCGGCGGGTGCGGGTGTGCGGCCGGGGCCCGGTCGGCGGTCGGTGAGGAAGAGCGGGCCCCGGGTGCGTCCGGCGAGCAGGTCGGGCAGCAGGCGGGCCGTGCCGGAGCGCCACAGCACCCCGGGGTCGCCGTGGTGGGTGCTGCGGTCGTCGAGGTCGAGGTCCTGGACGTCCAGCGCCAGGACGGTCCGGACGGGCGCGGCGGACTCGTGCAGCAGCCGCCAGAGGGTGCGTTCCCGCACGGAGGGACCGGGCAGCGTCCAGAGCCGTTCGAGCTGGTCGGGGGCGAGGCCTGCGGTACGGCCGGGCGGTTCGGGGCGGCGTTCGAGGCCCGCCGCCAGGTCGTCCAGCGCGGCCCAGGCGGCGAAGGAGCGGACGGCCGCGCGGTGCCGGTTCCAGGTCCGCGGCGCGGCGGTGCCCCAGGCGGTGGCGAAGACCTCGGCGACCCGGTCGGCGGTGAGCGAGCCGAGCGGCAGTTCGTCGCCGAGCGCCAGCCGCAGCCGCCGCAGGGTCTGCCCGTACGAGCGGACGGTCGCCGCGTCCAGGCCGTCCCGGTCGAGGAACGCCCGGGCGGTGGTGCCGAGGACGGCGGCCGGCGGTCCGGCGGGCGCTGCGGGCCCGGCCGGCAGCGCGGCGGCGCGGCGGTCCAGGAAGGCGCGTTCCGCGGCGTTGTGGGTGAGGGCGGCGGCCCGCCGGAACTCCAGGCGGGCCTCGCCGGTGCGGCCGAGCCGTTCCAGCAGGTCGCCGCGGACCCCGGGCAGCAGGTGGTAGTCGCGCAGCGCCGGGTCGGCGGTCAGCTCGTCGACGAGGTCCAGCCCGGCCTGCGGCCCGTACGCCCTGCCCACCGCCACGGCCCGGTTGAGCCGGACGACCGGGGTGGGCAGCAGCCGTTCCAGGGCCGTGTAGAGGGTCGCGATCTGCCGCCAGTCGGTGGCCTCCGCGGTGGGCGCCTGTGCGTGGCAGACCGCGATCGCCGCCTGCAGCACGTACGGGCCGGGCGGGCCGCCGCACTCCCGGGCGCGCAGCATCGCGGTGAAGCCGCGACGGATCAGCAGCCGGTCCCAGCGGCCGCGGTTCTGCTCGTGCAGTTGGACGGGCTCGCCGGACGGCCCGGTGCGCGCGGCCGAGCGGGACGCCTGGATCTCCATCAGGGCGACGAGGCCGTGCACTTCGGCCTCGTGCGGGGCGACCGTGGCGAGCAGCCGCCCGAGCCTCAGCGCCTCCAGGCAGAGGCCCGGCCGCATGAGGTCGTCGCCGCCGGTGGCCGCGTACCCCTCGTTGAAGACCAGGTAGACGACCTCCAGCACCGAGGAGAGCCGGTCCGCGAGCCGGTCCCCGGCCGGCAGTTCGAACGGCACCTGCTGCTCGGCGAGCGTGCGCTTGGCGGCGGCGATGCGCTTCGCCACCACCGGCTCCGGAACGAGGAAGGCGCGGGCGATCTCGGCGGCCGTCAGACCGCCGAGCAGACGCAGCGTCAGCGCGACCCGCGCCTCGGTCGACAGGACGGGGTGGCAGGAGACGAACATCAGGCGCAGCACGTCGTCCCGGTCGTCCTCGGGCGCGGCCTCGCCCGACTGCCTGAGTTCGTGGGCGAGTTGCTCGTGTCGCCGTTCCAGCCGGCCGTCGCGGCGGATGCGGTCGACGGCCCGGCGCCTGGCGATGGCGGTCAGCCAGGCGCCGGGGTTGTCGGGGACGCCCGACTCCGGCCACTGTTCGAGGGCGGCGACCAGCGCGTCCTGGGCCAACTCCTCGGCGAGGCCGACGTCGCGCACGATGCCGGTGAGCGCGGCGATGATCCTCGCCGACTCGAGTTTCCAGACCGCGTCGATCGTGCGGTGGACATCCGGCACGGCCACGATGACAGCATCCGCCCCGGCCCGTCCGCAAACCGGGACGGGCCGGGGGGCGGCCGGCCGGGCGGTCGGGCCCGGCGGTCAGGGGCCGAAGACCTGCTGGACGACGCTCTCTCCGTCGCCGACGATCCGGCGGAAGCGGCGGGCCATCTCGATCGCCTCCTCCTTGGAACGGACCTCGACCAGCGCGAAGCCGGCCACGGCCTCCTTCGCCTCGGTGAAGGGCCCGTCGGTGACGGTGATCTCGTCGCCGGAGGAAACCAGGCGGACGCCGCCCGGCTCCAGGCCGCCGGTCGCCAGCAGCACGCCGGCCGCGGTCAGCTCCTCGATGAACGCGCCCATCTCGGCGAAGAGCTTCTCGTCGGGGGCGGCGTCGGTCGGCTTGGTGGTCATCAGAAAACGCACGGCTTGTCTCCTCGGTCCGGCGGTGCCCGGTGTGCACCGCGATCTTCTGCTGCCCTCACGTCGAACGGAGTGATGTGACAGGGAGCAGCGCCATTCCCTGTCACATCGGCCGGTCGACGTGAGGGCAGCACCGCCCGGCACCGCCCCGCACCCCCACCGCCCAGGAGGACCCACCATGACCGCCGCACCCGCCACCGCCACCCACTCCCCCGCCACACACTCCCCCGCCGCACCCGTCCGCACCGGCCCCGCCGGCGGCGCGACCACGGCCGCGCCGGGCACCCGCACCCTGCTGCTCTGCGGTGCGGTCGCCGGCCCGCTCTGGGCCGCGGTCGCTCTGGCCCAGGCCGCCACCCGGACGGGCTTCGACCTCACCCGCCACCCGCTGAGCGCACTGAGCAACGGCGACCTCGGCCCGCTGCAGATCGCGAACTTCCTGCTCGCCGGCCTCCTCACCGTCCTCGGCGCCACCGGCCTGCACCGCACCCTGGCCGGAACGCCCGGCGGCCGCTGGGCACCCCGGCTCGTCCGCACCTACGGCCTGGGCATGATCGCCGCCGGTGTCCTGGTCATGGACCCGGCCGACGGGTTCCCGGTCGGCACCCCGGACGGCATGCCGCCGAGCCTGAGCTGGCACGCCGTCGGACACCTGCTGTCCGGCGCGGTCTCCTTCACCGCCCTGATCGCCGCCTGCTACGTCCTCGGCCGCCACTTCGCCCGGACCGGCCACCGCGGCCGGGCCCTCGCCTCCCGCGCCGCGGGCACGGCCCTGCTGCTCGGCGACGGCTGGGCCATGACCGGCGGCCCGGCCGGGTCGCTCACCCTCGCCATCGGTGCGATCACCGCAATGGTCTGGGTCTCCGCCGTCGCCGCCGACCGCCTCCGCTGACCGCTCCCGCACCGGCCGACCCCCTCCCGTCACCGCACCCGAAGGACGATCGACATGCCCGCCACCACCGTCACCCAGTACCTCGACTCCGTCCCCGCCGCCCAGCGCGAGATCGCCGACCTGCTGCTGCCGCTCGTCGAGGCGGCCCTGCCCGGCGCCGGTGCCGTCTGGCACGGCCACCCCGTCTGGAGCCTGGGCGCAGCCCCCGGCAAGGCCCCGGTCTGCTTCCTGAAGTCGTACGGCAGCCACCTGGCCTTCGGCTTCTGGCGCGGCCAGGAGATCGCCGACCCGTCCGGCCGGCTCGCCCCCGGCTCGCGGGCGATGGCCTCGGTCAAGCTCCGCACCGCCGCCGACGTCGACACCGCACTGTTCGCCGACTGGCTGGACCGGGCCCGCGACCTGGAGCGGACCGCGGCGTGAGGCCGGCGGCCGGACCCCACCCGGTGCGCCGGGCGGACGGGCAGGACCGCACCCCGGGTGCGCCGCCGCCGCCCGGCGCAGCCGCGTCCCCGATGCCGCCGTCCCCGCCCTGACCTGCCGTCATCCCTGCTGCCCGCACGGCGACACACCGGCGGCCGGCGGGGCGCCCCGCGGGCCCGGCCACGCACTACGGTGGCGCCATGGCCGCCGAACGAGACCTCGCCGCCCTGCTCACCGGGCTGCGTCCCGCGCTGAACCCGGGGCGGTACGTGTACTGCACCCTGCCCGGCAGGGTGCCGACCGGCCTGCGGCCGGTGGTCACCGTCGCCGAGGAGGAGGGCGTCACGGTCGTGGTGCCGCAGGAGGAGGCGGACTCGCTCGGGCTGGGCTACGAGTTCGTCGCCGGGTGGATCACCCTGCGGATCCACTCCGCACTGGAGGCGATCGGTCTCACGGCCTCGGTCGCCGCCACGCTCGCCGGCCACGGCATCAGCTGCAACGTCGCCGCCGGCTTCCACCACGACCACCTGTTCGTGCCGGTGGCGGACGCCGAGCGGGCCCTGCGCGTCCTGGAGGAGCTGTCGGCCGGTCAGGGATGACCCCCGCGCGCCGTGATCGGGGAGTGATCGGGGAGCGGACGCCCGTGCGCGGGTAGGTACCACCCGTACGACCCGATCCGCTCCACCGGGAACGGAGGACGCACGTGACCACCACCCCCTGGACACCCGCGGCCGCGGCCGCGCTCGCCGACGCCCTCGACCACGCCGTCCTGGACCGCGGTGTCCCCGGCGGCGTCCTCGTCCTCGGCACCGCCGGCACCACGGAGGCGGCGGGCCGCACCGTGACCGCCCGCGGCGCCGTCGCCCCCGAGTGCGGCCGCGCCGCACCCGACGAGCGCACCCGCTACGACCTCGCCTCACTCACCAAGATCACCGCCACCTGGGCGCTCACCGGCCGGGCCCTGGCCGGTGGCCTGCTCGACCTGGACGAGCCCCTGCGCGCCCGCTTCCCGCACCTCCCCTCCCCCGGCGGCTGGCTGACCGTACGGCAGCTGCTCGCGCACAGCGCCGGTCTGCAGCCCGAGACCCGGCTGGACCGCTACCTGCACCTCGACCGCCCGCTCGCCGAACTCCTCTGCGCCGAACAGCTGGTGGCCACCCCCGGCACCGAACACCGTTACATCAACCGCGGTTACGTGCTGCTCGGCCTGCTGCTCGCCGATGCCCACGGCACTCCGCTGGACGCCCTCGGCGACCGCTACTGGAACGAACTCGGCATGCGGGACACCGAGTTCGGCCCCGTCCGGCGCTCGCCCGCGGTGGCGCCGACCGAGCAGCGGCTGCGCGGCGCACCGCGCACCTGGGGGATCCCGCACGACCCCAACGCGGCGCTGCTGAACGGGATCGCCGGTCACGCCGGGGTGTTCTCCACCGCCGCCGACCTCGCCGCCTTCGCCGAGCATCTGCTGACGGCCGACGACCCCTGGCTCACCGCCAGCCTGCGCCCGCAGATCGCGGTCGAGGCCGGCCGCTCGCGCGGGCTCGGCTGGCTGGTCACCGACACCGGCGCCGCCTACCACCACGGCTACACCGGGACGAGCCTCTACCTCTGCCCCGCCCTCGGCCGCTACGCCGTGCTGCTCACCAATGCGGTCTACCACGGCTTCAGCGGCAGTCGGCTGACCCCGCTGCGCGACCGCATCCTCGCGGCGGTCACCGCACCCTGAGCGGGCGCGCCCCGAGCCCGCGCGTCCGCAGCCGGACGTGCGGAGCCGGACGCACGGAGCCGGACGCACGGATGCCCGCACCGGCACAACGGCCGGTGCGGGCACCGCGGGCGGACCGGTGGGGCGGACCGCCGCGGACGGCTCAGCCGCAGCCCACCCAGGTGGCGTGGGCCGGGTCGAGCGCGTTGGTCACGTGGTGCAGCGAGGTCGGGTCGAAGGCGATCAGGACGTGCTCCGAGAGGTCGATCAGGCAGCTGTCCTGGATGGTGATGTTGTCGACGTCCGGCCCGCCGAGGAACTGCGTCCGGTACGGGGTGACCACCTCGTCGAAGACGGTGGAGATCACCGTGTAGTGCACGCCGGGCACGGTGTCCGGCAGCGAGGAGAGCTTCCGGTTGAACGCCGAGCCGACCACCTGGTCCTTGCAGGCCGGGCAGGCGGTGTAGATCAGGTCGGCGACCCCGGGCAGGTAGGGGGCGAGGTTGGCGATGCCGGAGAGCGTGGTGCCGTGGTTGGACGGTGCGAGCGCCACCAGCTTGTCCACCTTGGACGCGCCGCCGAGGAACTTCAGGTAGTAGTTCGGGATCATGCCGCCCTGCGAGTGGCCGACGATGTCGACCTTGGCGGCGCCGGTGTACGACCTCACCAGGTCGACGAAGCGGCCGAGTTGGGCCGCGGACTCGGCGGCCGGGCCGAGCCCGCCGATCGGCAGCAGCACACCGCTGCCGGAGGAGGTGACGCCGGGGACGGTGCCGTAGTCGAGGGCGAAGACGCAGTAGCCCTTGCTCTTCAGCAGCGGCGAGAGCACCAGCCAGTTCTCGAAGCGGTTGGCGAAGGTGCCGTGCACCAGGACGACGGGGTTGGGGTGGGCTGCCGTGGGGCGGCAGTTCCAGTCGTTGGCGCCGGGCGGGGAGGCGACGGTGTCGCCGTCGGGCGGGGCCGCCGCCGCGGCTGCGGTCTCGGCGGCGACGGCGGCGGACGTCCCCCCGCCGAGCAGTGCGGCGGCCAGCAGGGCGGAGCCGAGGGCGCCGACGAGCCTGCGGCGGAGGGTTCTTGCGGAGAAGCAGAGAAGTGGGGTTCTCAACTGTTGCCTCCACACCAGAAGTTTGTTACCAACAGGTAACCGGAGTGCCTCCATGATGGGGTCGCCGCACCGGTCCTGCCCTCGGGCGTTCCCCAGACCTGGACGGTGATTTCTGTGAGCAGTCACAACTCCCCGGTGCAGGTCGCGGGGTGGAGCGTCCCGACGATCGGCGGCGTCCCCGCGGACCAACGACTGCTGGCCGCGATGCCGGAGCTCGTCCGGGCGGTGCTCGCGGCGCTCCTCGACGCCCTGCCCACCTACCGGCGGCTGCCGCGCGAACAGGTAGACGGCGAACTCGCCCGCACCACCGAACGCCGCGTCCGCGCGCTCGCCCGGGCCGTCCGCACCGGAGAGCCCGCCCCGGACGAGGAGTTCACCACCGTGCGGCAGACCGCCGCCCGCCGCGCCGAGGAGGGACTGCCGCTGGACGCCGTCCTGCTCGCCCACCACATCGGCCTGGAGGTCTGCTGGGAGTGGATGACCCGGCAGGCCGGGGACGGCGACAGCCCGGGACTGCTCGTGCTCCACCGGCTGCTGCTCGACCACCTCCGCCAGGTCACCGCCGCGGCCGGCGCCGGCTACTTCGAGGAGCGCCGCACCATGGTCGACGAGCGGCACGCCGCGCGGAACGCGCTGCTCGGCGCCCTGCTCGACGGCACCCCCGCCGACGAGGCCGCCGCCCGCGCCGGCCTGCGGCTGGCACCCGGCTACGCGGTCCTCGTCCTCGCCGTCGCCGAGCACCCCGACGAGCACGCCGACGGCGTCGACCGGACGGTGGCCGGCCGCCGCAAGCTCCGCCGACTGCGCGCCGAACTCGACCACCGCACCCGGCACTCGGCCCTCTCGGTGCTCGCCGCCGACGGCGGTGTGGTGCTCGTCCCGCTCGACACCCGACCCGCCGTCCTGCCCGCCGCCGACTGGCACCGCCTCGCGGACACCGTCGCCGCGACCGCGCGGGCCGCCGGCGCCCCGGTGCTCGCCGCGGGCGCCGCCGCGGAACCGGCGGGCGTCGCCGCGGCCGCCGCCCTCGCCTACGAAGTCCTGGACGTGGCCCGCACCTTCGGCCGGCCGCCCGGCCTCTACCGGCTCGACGACCTCCTGCTGGAGTACCAGCTCAGCCGCCCCGGCCAGGCCAGACCGCGGCTCGCCGCCCTGATCGAACCCCTCCACGGGGCGGGCGAGTTGCTCACCACCCTGCGCACCCACCTGGCCGGCGGCCTCAACCGCCGGCACACCGCGACCGCGCTCCACCTCCACCCCAACACCGTCGACTACCGGCTGCGGCGCATCGCCGCCCTCACCGGCCTCGACCCGGCCCGCCCCGCCGACCTGCTGCGCCTCACCGCCGCCGTCGCTGCCCACGACGCCGAACGGGCATGACCGCCGTCCCGCCGGTCACAACTCCGTCCCCGCCTTGATCCACCGGCACCGGCGCTGGCAGGGTGCTGACACAGCACCGACAGAGGGGGGCACATGGGCTTCATCAACCAGGCCAAGGGGAACAACGCGGGCAAGGAGGCGGCCGACGCCTACAACCGCGGCGACTCCGTCTTCGTCTGGAAGGCCATCGAGGCCAACAAGAACAGCCTCACCACCGGTCCCATGGCCGGCATGGCCGAGCAGATCCAGGCCATCGAGGCCTCCGGCTGGACCCTCGCCAACTTCGCCGTCGGCGAGGGCAAGGCACTCGGCGGGGAACGCATCGCCCTCGTCATGCTCTTCCGCCGCCGCGCCTGAGCGAAGCAGTGGGCGGCGGTGGCCGCGCGGCCGTGGCCGCGCGTCCCACCGCCGCCTCACACCCGCTCGGGGTCCGCCTCGGCCGCCGCGAGATCCTCGGACTCCCAGCGCAGCAGGTCGCCCGGCTGGCAGGAGAGCGCCTCGCAGAGGGCGGCGAGCGTCGCGAAGCGGACGGCCTTGGCCCGGCCGTTCTTGAGGACGGCGAGGTTGGCCGGCGTGATCCCCACGCGGTCGGCGAGCTCGCCCACGGACATCTTCCGCCGGGCCAGCATCACGTCGATGTCGACGACGATGGGCATCAGATCACCTCGTCCAGCTCGGCCTTCAGCTCGGTCGCCTCGACGTCGCGCGCGACGGCCTGGACGAGCAGCATCCGCAGCACGAGCACGATGAGCGCGACCCCCAGGATCGCCAAGCCGATCCCGGCCATGATGACGGTGACGCCCGGGTCCTCCCGCTGGCCCGGCGCGTTGATCGCGGTGACCGCGAACCAGACGAGGGCGGCCGCCACGATCGCACCGATCACGCCGTCCACGTAGCGGAAGGCGGCGTGCGAGAACACCGTCCCGCGCCGCACCATCGCCACCAGCCGCCACACACAGACCAGGGCCACCTGCGCCGTCACCAGGCCCACGATCGTGACCACGCGGAACGCCGTCAGCGGCAGCGTCCCGTCCTCCGGGTCGCTCCCGCTGACCAGCACCCACACCATCAGGACCTGCACCAGCACGGTGCCGACGAACACCACCGCGAGCACCGCGCGCAGCGCGCCCACCGTCAACTTCCCCATGAATCGTCCCTCCATCGAATCGCGATGGGAATCTATCGATTTTCGATAGATTCGGCAAGAGGGACCGGCCCCGCGCGCCGCGGCCTGCCGACAGGTGGGCGGCCGACCGCCGGATGCGACCGGGCGTCCGCGTCGCGACCCGGCCGGGCCGGGCCGGGCCGTCACGCCGGCAGCACCGCGCCCGCCGGCAGGCGTCACTGCCGGATCCACGGGCCCGGGCGTCCCCGTGCACGGCAATTGCGTCGACGGCCGACTTCGAACTCGCGGCCTGCGCATTCGCACGTCCGGAGCGAGCACATTTTCTGCCGACACAATCGGGCGGCCGACCGCCCGGAGTTAGCGTTCGCGCGCCGCGACCTAGTGAAAACGTAGAATTCCGCGGCTTGAACTTCACCGGAGTTCCGAAGAGGCTGTTGGACGACATCCGGTGAAGTGGTCGTGAACGGAACGAGGAACACCGCGACAGCCGGGCACGGCGGCGGCGCAGCCCGGTGTTCGGCTGATCGGCCACCCCGCGCCCGGCATGCGGGAGCGGCGCGAACTCGACTCGAACGCCGCTCGGCCGGCGCCGTCACACCAGCACGCCACTTGGATTGACGAAAGGTGAGTTCGTGACTCAGGTAATCGTGGTCGGCGGCGGTCCGGCTGGTTCGACCGCTGCCGGACTGCTGGCCAGGGCAGGGATATCGGTCACCCTGCTGGAGCGCGCCACATTCCCGCGCTATCACATCGGGGAGTCCTTCTCGACCTCCTGCCGCGTGGTTCTCGACTATCTCGGGGCACTCGAAAAGGTCGACGCACGCGGATATACGTCGAAGACGGGTCTGCTGGTGCGATGGGGGCAGGAGAAGGACTGGGCCATCGACTGGACGGAACAGTTCGGCCCCGACGTGCGGTCCTGGCAGGTCGACCGCGACGACTTCGACACCGTGCTGCTGGAGCACGCGAGCGAGAGCGGCGTCGAGGTCGTGCAGGGCGCGCACGTCCACCGGGTCCTCTTCGACGGCGACCGCGCGACCGGCGTGGAGTGGACGGCGCCCGGCGACACGGTCAAGCAGGTCTCGCGGGCCGACTTCGTCCTCGACGCCTCGGGCCGGGCCGGCCTCATCAGCGCTCAGCACTTCAACAACCGGCGCCCCCACGAGATCTTCCGCAACGTGGCGATCTGGGGGTACTGGGAGGGCGGCGAGCTGCTGGCCGGCAGCCCGTCCGGCGGCATCAACGTCATCTCCTCGGACGACGGCTGGTACTGGGTCATCCCGCTGCGGGACAACCGCTTCAGCGTCGGGTTCGTCGCCCACAAGTCGGTCTTCGTCGAGCGCCGGAAGGAGTTCGGCTCGACGGACGAGATGCTCCTGAAGGTGGTCGACGAGTCGCCCGCCGTCCGGGAGATCCTGGCCAAGGGCACCTTCCGGCCCGGTGCCCGGGTGGAACAGGACTTCTCCTACTCCGCCGACAGCTTCTGCGGCCCCGGCCACTTCCTGCTGGGAGACGCGGCCTGCTTCCTCGACCCGCTGCTCTCCACCGGTGTCCACCTCGGCATGTACAGCGGACTGCTCGCGGCGGCCTCGGTCGTGGCGATCACCGACGGCGAGGTCGGCGAGCGCGAGGCACTCGCCTTCTACGAGTCGCTGTTCCGCAACGCGTACCAGCGCCTCTTCACCCTCGTCGCCGGGTTCTACCAGAAGCACGCCGGCAAGGACCGCTACTTCGCGCTGGCCGAGACCCTGGCCCGGCAGGAGCCGGAGCACTGGCACTCCTCGGCCCAGTCGTTCGGTGAGATCACCGCGGGCCTGACCGACATGCGTGAGGCTGCGGACGCTGCGGGCCGGGGCGGGCGACCGATCCACGAGATCATCGAGAAGGCGGCGGCCGGAGAGCCCACACCGGTGCAGCAGCTGCTCATCGCCGCGGCTCTGGCGCAGGCGCGGGCGCAGGGTGACACCGCGCCCGGCGAGCGCCTCACCGCGGCGCCGGGGGTCATCGACGCCAATGACCTGTACGACGCCGTGAGCGGCCTGCACCTGGTCATGCGGCCGCGGCTGGGGATCCGGTCCGTGACGTCCCTGAAGCACGGCGAGGAAGCTGAGCCGGCGCTCCCGTAGCCGGCCACCGGGCCCTCCCTGGCACCGATCCGCCCGCTGCCCTCCGCCCCCGACCCGGGTGCGGAGGGCAGCGGCGTGGGACCCGGGGCACGGCGGAGCGGCG
The DNA here is from genome assembly GCF_000717715.1 of Streptomyces sp. NRRL B-24484. Lineage (GTDB taxonomy): Bacteria > Actinomycetota > Actinomycetes > Streptomycetales > Streptomycetaceae > Kitasatospora. Next base: position 124,284 of record NZ_JOAI01000014.1, read on the forward strand.
GCCGCTCGCCGCGGCCTCCTCCACCGGCGTCCTCGGGACGGCGGGGTCCGCGGTGCCGGTCGGCACGCACTCCCACATCCACACGGGCCCCGGCGGTCTTCGAACGCGCCGGCTTCGCGGACGTGTCGCCCGAAGGGCGCACCCGTGCGGTCGTGCGCCCGCCGGTGCGGGGCCCCACCATCCTGACGACCGCTCAAGAGGGGCCAGCAGACCGTGACCAGTTTCCAAGTCCAGTTGGTCTTCATCGACCTGGCACTGATCTTCGTCCTCGCACGAGGACTCGGCCGTCTCGCGGCGCTGCTGCGACAGCCGCCCGTGGTCGGCGAGATCATCGCGGGAATCCTCCTCGGCCCGACGCTCTTCCACGGCGAGCTCGCCGCAACGCTCTTCCCGGCCGACATCCGACCGCTGCTGACCGGTGTGTCGTACGTCGGCGTCGCCCTGTTCATGTTCCTCGTCGGCCTGGAACTGGACGCCGGCGCCCTCCGCGGCACGGGAAGGATCACCGCCGGTGCCGTCGTGGGGTCCACCCTCGTCCCCTTCGCCCTGGGGATCCTGCTGGCGCTCAGCGCACTCCGCTCCCACGAGGGGAAGCACGGCACCGCCTTCGCGGTCTTCATCGGCCTGTCGGTCTCGGTCACCGCGTTCCCCGTCCTGGCCCGCGTCCTGGCCGACCGGAACCTGGCCCGGACGGCGCTCGGCGGCATCGCCCTGTCCACGGCAGCGGTCGTCGACGTACTGGCGTGGGTGGCGCTGGCCGCGGTCCAGGCGGTGGTGAGCGGTGGCAGCCACCACTGGCGCGTTCTGCTCTTCCTCCCCTACCTGCTGGCGATGTTCCTGGTGGTCAGGCCGCTGCTGCGCCGCCTGCCCGGGCCCGTTCCCTTCGTCGCCGCGGTGGCCGGCACCCTGGTCTCGGCCGCGGCCACCGAGGCGATGGGCATGCACTTCATCTTCGGCGCCTTCCTCTTCGGCGCGGTGATCCCCCGCCGCACGCCCGCCTCGCGCGTCGCGCTCCACGAGCGCACCGGCCAGATCACCGCGCTGCTGATGCCCGTCTACTTCGTGGTCGCCGGCCTCCAGGTCGACCTGGGCGGTCTCGACCTCGCCCAGCTCGGAATCCTCGGGCTCATCCTCCTCACCGCCGTCCTGGGCAAGGTCGGCGGAACCTACCTCGGTGTGCGCACCCAGCGCCTGCCGGCGAGGCCCGCCGTCGCCCTCGCCGTCCTGATGAACACCCGGGGTCTCACCGAACTGGTCGTCCTGGGAGTCGGTCTCCAGCTCGGACTGCTCGACCGGGACCTCTACTCCCTGATGGTCGTCATGGCCCTGGTGACCACGGCGGCGACCGGCCCGCTGATCGCCCGCATCCACAGGGGCCTCATGGAGATCCCGCTCCCCGAGGCCCCGGCCGACAGCCGGCGGGTCGAGCCGTCCCCGGTGCGCGGCGGGCGTTGATCACCCGGTCGCATCGGCGGTGCCCCCGCGACCGGCGCGTGGCGTTCTCCGAGGGCCGCCCGCGGGCGACGGCCTGTCAGGCGAGCCGGGCGAGGCTGGCCGCGATGCTGTCCAGCACCCGGGTGAGGCCGTCCCGGAAGCGCGCGTCCGGTTCCATGTGCGGAGCCATGGTCTCGGTGAGTACCCGGGTGAACATCGGGTACTCACCGGTGGCGACCAGCTGCTGCGCGTACGGCCTGCTCTGCCGCATCCACTCCGCCATGTCCGTCTTGGTCCTGCGCGCTTCCTCCAGCCATCCGACCTCGTTGCGCACGAAGCTCTCGACATAGCTGTTGTACAGGCCGATGAGGCTGAGCAGTTCGTCGACCTGCAGGTCGAACCCGGCGAGCGTGCCGAGCACGAACTCCTGCTGGCGCAGTGAGTTGGGCCCCCAGATCGGGTGGCCGTGCGTCCAGGCGGTGGCGAGCCACGGGTGGCGGAGCCAGAGGGCACGCTTCTCGTCGGCCGCCGTCACCAGCGATGCCCGCCAGTCGGGGCCGGGACGCTCCGGCAGCCGGGTCTCGCCGATCACCTCGTCGACCATCAGCTCGACGAGGTCCTCCTTGCTGGGGACGTAGTAGTAGAGGGACATCGCGCCGGCGCCGATCTCGGCCGCGATCCGGCGCATGGAGGCCGCCTCCTGCCCCTCCGAGTCGGCGATCCTGACGGCCGCCCGCACGATCAGGTCGCGGCTGAGCGTCCGCTGCGCCCGTGCGGTCCGCCGGTCCGCCGGCTCCGGACGCATCCAGATGCTCACGGGTTCGTTCTCGTTCATCGCACGCTCCACTCCCGGTCTGTCGTACAGCGTACCAACTGTGCTACGGTCGTTTTCGTACGGCGTACGAAGACGCTCGGACCAAGGATGTGAGGCGTCATGCCAGACGGAGATGTCGTTGCGATCGGGGATCCCCCCGCGGCGCCGGCCAGGCCGATGCCGAAGCACCGCGGTTTCGGCGTGCTGGCCGTGCTGCTCGGCCTGACGCTCTCGATGCTGGACCAGGTCATCGTGGGCACGGCGCTGCCGACGATCGTCGGCGAGCTCGGCGGGCTCAACGAGTTGTCCTGGGTGGTGACGGCCTACCTGGTGGCCAGCGCGGCGGTGATCCCCGTCTGGGGCAAGCTGAGCGACCTCTACGGACGTCGAGGCGCCTTCGTCATCGCGATCCTGGTCTTCCTGGCCGGATCCGTGGGCTCGGGCCTGGCGCAGAGCATGGCCCAGATCATCGCCTTCCGCGCACTGCAGGGTCTGGGCTCGGCCGGCCTGATGGTCGGCACCTTCACGCTCATCGGCCATCTGGCGACCGGTCCGGCCGACCGGATCCGGATGCAGACGATGATCGGCATCGTCATGCCGCTCGCCATGGGAACCGGGCCGATGCTCGGCGGCCTGCTCACCGAACACGTCGGCTGGCGCTGGTCGTTCTTCATCAACGTCCCGCTGTGCCTGATCGCGCTCGCGGCCGGCGCCGTGGGCATTCCGCGCAGCGCTCGCCGCCCGAAGGTCAGGATCGACCTGCTCGGCACCGCCCAACTCACCGGCGGTATCGTCGCGCTGACCCTGCTGCTCAGCTGGGCGGGCACCCGGTACGCGTGGGGCTCGGCCCCGATCATCGGGTTGGGCGTGGCCGCCGTCGTGCTCCTGGCCACGCTTCCGCTGGTCGAGCGCCGGGCCGTGGAGCCGGTCCTGCCGTCCCGTCTCTTCCACACCCGCGACTTCACGCTCGCCCAGGTGCTGGGCCTGCTGGTGGGTGCCGGCCTGCTCGGCGCCCTGGTGTACTTCCCCCAGTACCTGCAGCAGGTACTGGACGTCTCGCCCACCGCCAGCGGACTGCTGATGCTGCCGTTCCTGATCGGCATGATCATCATGGAACTGGTCGTCGCCCGCATGGTCGTCCGGACCGGTCCGCTGAGGCTCTATCCGGTCGTCGGCGCGATCGTTGCGGTGGTCGGCGTCCTGTTGTTGCTGCTGCTCGGCACCGGGACGGGCCTCGTCGCGGCCACTCTGCTGCCCCTGCTGGCCGGGATCGGCATCGGCGTGCTGATGCAGAGTTCGCTGATCATCTCGTTCGCCTGCCAGACGGATCAGCGCGACCTCGGCGCGGCGAGCGGAATGATCAACCTGTTCCGCGCGGTCGGTGGATCGCTGGGCGTCGCCTTGCTCGGCTCGCTCTACACGAACCGGCTGGAGCACGTCCTCACCGGCCGACTCGGGGCGGAGGCCGGCCACGCGCTCGCCGCGGCAAGCGGTCAGAGCACTCCCGCCGACATCCGCGCCCTGCCCGCACAGGTGCGCGAGGCGTTCCGGGCCGCCGTCGTGGCGGGCCTGCACAGCGTGGTCATCGGGATGACGGTGATCGGAGTGCTGGCCCTGGTGACCTCGTTCTTCCTCCGTCGCCGCCTCGTCATGCCCGGCCAGCCCGGCCAGCCCGGCCAATCCGGCCAATCCGGCCGACCCGGCCGACCCGGAGGAAGCCGCGACCCGGGCCGTGCACCCACCGTGCCCGACGCCGGATAGCCGCCGGCGCGTCGAACGCGTGAGCCCGCCGCAGATCACGATCTGCGGCGGGCTCACGCGTTCCTCGCCGATGACGACGCCGCGGGCGCCGGCCGACGGGACGGCGGAGATTTAGCGAAATCTTAGTCAATGATCGCTTGAGTTCCTCCACGCATTCGAAGAGGCTGCTCCGCGGGACACGTCGGGCCCTTCGAAATGTGCCGCCGAATTGCGGCTCAGAGAAATTCCGGAGATCGGGAGAATGCATGGGCACTCGGGCGCGGCTGCGTGAAGCACGGACGATCACACCGGGCAGAGCGCGGGACACCGTCGTACGGTGCGGCTCGACCGACGTGATGTACGTCCAGCGCTACGTGTCGGTTGCCTTCTTCTTCGCGCGGGGCGTGGACGCAGAGCGCCTGGCGGACGGGCTGCGCCGTGCGCTCGACCTCGTGCCGGTCTTCGGGGGCCGGCTCCGCGCCGGCGGCGACGGGCCCGAGATCGTCTGCTCCGACGCGGGAGTGCCCATGACGGTCCTCGACGTCGACGCGTCCCTCGACGACGCCGTCCGGGAGGCGACGGATCCGGAGTGGGGCCTGATCGACCGGGTCGACGTCCTCGGCGAACCCCTGGAGCTGCGCCCGCTCCTGACGGTGCGCGTCTGCCGGTTGGCCGACGGCGCCACGGCCCTGGGGTGCAGCTGGAACCACGCGGTGGGCGACATGGGCAGCTTCATGCAGTTCGTCCGCGTCTGGTCGGCACTCGTCGAAGGGACGACACCGCCGGAGGTGCTCACGGTCGAGGACCGGGAGGGCCATCTGGACGGCGTCCTGCCGCAGGACGACTCCGGGCAGCCGATCTGCCGACCGCCGGGTCGGGACGAGTCGTCCGGGCAGGGACACCGGATGCCCCCCGTACGGGAGGACAACGGAACCGTTCAGATCCACTTCGGCGACGACGAGGTGCGCCGGATGCGGGAGGCGTTCGGCAGCGGGCCCTCGGGGCGCCTCTCGTCGAACGACGTGCTCTGCGCGCACCTGGTGACCGCGTTCCGGGACATGCAGGCGGACCCCGTTCCGTGGAACCTGTCGGTTCCCGTCGACCTCCGTCCCCGCCTCGGCGTGCCGGCCGGGCTCCTCGGCAACCTCGTCCAATCCATGTTCCTCCCGTGTCCGCCGACGGGGACGGCCGAGGTGCTCGCGGCCGGAATCCGGTCCGGTTTGGACGATTTCATGCGGTCGCACCTGTGCATGCGTTCCGATCGCGCCTTCGTCGGACCCGTCGGCCGGTCCCGCCTCCACCGCTGCGCCCCCGTGGTCTTCGACCCGGCGCACCGGACGTTCATCATGACGAACTGGACCCGCTCGGGCGTGTACGACGTCGCATTCGACGGGCAGCATCCGGCCTTCTTCAGCCCGGTGGTCAGCTCCCGGGCCCCGCTGTCGTGGTTCGGCTTCCTCAACCGGGGGTTCGGCGGCACGGGGTTCCTGCTCACCGCAGTGGTCCCGGCCCGGCTCGCCGAACACCTGCGGAGTCCGGAGGGCCGGGCGGTGCTCCACCGCTTCGGCGACCCGGCGGCCGAGCGTCCGGCACCTGCCGTGGTCGCGCCGGACGTCGTCCGGCGATGAGCGGCAGCCGCATTTAGCATTCGCGCGCCGCGGGCTAGTGAAAACATAGAATTCCTCGGCTTGAACTTTGCCGGGGTCCCGAAGAAGCTGTTGGATGACATCCGGCAAAGTGGTTTCAGCAATGCGGACTGGAGGCGGGCATGGCGGTTGTGACGTCAGACGAAAAGCAGCTCATCAAGGGGATCGTCTGCGACATTCTGGAGCTCGAGAGCGACGAGATCACCGATGACAGCCTGTTCGTCGAGGACCACGACGCCGATTCGATGAGGCTCATCGAAATCCTCTCCTCCCTTGAACTGAACCTCAGGGTGACCATCGAGCAGTCGGAACTCTCCCGGATGGTGAGCCTCCAGGGGGTCTACGAGGTCGTCGGGAACATCCCTCGATGAGCACGGTCGATTCGGCGGGTCCCGGCCTCGCCGTCATCGGGTGGGCGGTGACCTCGCCCTACGGCATCGGCCGGTCGGTGTTCTCCGACGGGCTGGCGGCCGGGCGTCCCACGGAGCAGCCGATCGAGCGAGGACAGGGGCTGGCCGGGACGGCGTGCCTGGTTCCGGATTTCGACTCGCGGGCCGTCCTCGGGAAAAAGGGCACCCGGATGATGAACCGGGTGACCGGGATGGCGGTCTCGACCATCGGTGATCTGCTCCGGGACCTGAACGGCCACGAGCTCGATCCGGACACGACCGGACTGGTCGTCGGAACGACGGTCGGGAGTGCGCAGAGCACCATCGACTTCACGCGCGGCTCGCTCACCGGCGAGCGGCCCTTCCACGTCGAACCGGGCCTCATCCCGTACGCGGTGATGAACGGGGCGGCCGGACAGTGCGCCATCTGGCACGGGGTCAAGGGGCCGAACGCCACGCTCGCCGCCGGCCGCTCGGCGGGCCTGCTCGCGCTCAACTACGCCCGCCGCCTCCTGCTCACCGGCCGGGCGGGAACCGTACTGTGCGGTGCTGCCGAGGAGTACTCGGTGGCCCGCGCCTGGATCTCCGAGCGCAGCGCCGGAACCGATGCCCCCGGCGCTGTGCTCGGTGAAGGTTGCGCGATGTTCGCGCTGACCACCGAGCCCACGGACCGGCCGCCGCTCGCCACCCTGCTCGCGGTGAAGGCGATGACCTGCAGTGACGGGGACTGGTACGCAATCGTCCGCCGGTGCACCGAGCAGGCGATGGCGGCGGCCGGCGTGCAGCCCTCCGACGTGTGGACGGCCTGCCCCTCCGGCGCCGTCGGTGCGGCCGGGCAGGCCGAGCGGGCCGTGCTCGGTGATCTCTTCGAGGTCGGTGACCGGCTGGTGTCCGTGACCGAGCTGATCGGAGAGACCCACGCCGCGTCGGGGGCTCTGCAGCTCGCGGCAGTGCTCGGTCTGGCCGGACGGGACCCGGAGTCCGCACGGCGGCTGGCCGTGGTCACCTCGACCGACGAGGGCGGCACCGTGGTGGTCTGCCTGGCGCGGCTGGGCTGAGCCCTTCCTGCGCCGGTGGCCGGGTGCTGCAGCGGTGTCCTGTTGTATCGCGTGGTTCAGATGCCCGAGGCCCGCTCGGGGCAGGCATGGGAGGGTTGGAACGGACATGGGTGATGTGCTTGCCGCGCATGCGCGGCCTGCCCACGACCGGGTGGTGATCACCGGGTTGGGCGTGTTCTCCAGCATCGGCATCGGTGTGGAGGAATTCGCTGCGGGACTGCGGGAGGGCCGCAACGGCGTCTCGCCGATCTCGGTCTTCGACACGGCCGGCTTCGCGCACGCCAACGGCTGCGAGGTGCCCGGCTTCGAGCCGGAACAGTGGCTGGAGCGGTGGTCCGTCGACGAGCTCGGGCGGACCAGCCAGTTCGCGGTCGCGGCGGCCCGGATGGCGGTGCGCGATGCCGGGCTCACGGACGAAGGTCTGCGCGCGCGGCGGGTGCAGATCTCGATCGGCACCACCGACGGCGAGTCGCAGGACCTGGACCACCTGGCCCGGACCTGGGTGGAGTCCGGGCCGCAGGACTGGGATCCGGACGTGACGCGACGGGTCGGAGCCGGACGGCTGTCGGCGGCGGTCGCCTGGGAGCTGGGGCTGTCCGACGCCGAGGCGCTGACCCTGGCGACGGCGTGTTCGGCGGGCAACTACGCGATCGGCATGGGCTTCGACGCGATCCGGGTCGGTGACGCGGACATCGCGCTGTGCGGTGGGGCCGATGCGATGTGCCGGAAGTCCTTCACGGCGTTCTACCGGCTGGGCACCATCGCACCGGACTTCTGTCGACCGTTCGACCGGGACCGCCAGGGAATCCTGACGGGTGAGGGTGCCGGCGTGCTGGTGCTGGAGCGGCTCGACTCCGCCCTCGCCCGGGGGGCGCGGATCTATGCCGAAGTACTGGGCTACGGCCTGAGCTGCGACGCCTACCACCCGGTGCAGCCCGAACAGTCGAGCATCGCGCGCTGCATGCGCTCGGCCCTCTCGGACGCCGGCGTGCGGCCCGAGGAGGTGGACCTCGTCTCCGCGCACGGCACCGGGACGAAGACCAACGACGTGACCGAGTCCCGGGCGATACGCGACGTGTTCTCCGGGATGCCGCCGCGCACGGTCTCGCTGAAGTCCATGCTCGGCCACACCATGGGGGCGGCCAGCGCGCTCGGGGCGATCGCCTGCTCCCTGGCCATCACCCACGGGTTCATCCCGCCGACGATCAACCACCGGGAGACCGATCCCGAGTGCGAGATCGACTGCGTGCCCAACGAGTCCGTCCCCGCCGATCTGCGGGTGGTGCAGAACAACGGCCTGGCCTTCGCGGGCAACAACGCGGTCGTCGTGCTCGGCAGGCATCGGCCCCCGGCATGACGTCCGCCCACGGGCTTCCGGTCGACTGGTAGAGAAGGGCATGCCCGATGAAGTATTTCGTCCTGGGGAAGACCGGACTGAGGGTCTCCGAACTCTGTTTCGGTGCCGGCACCTTCGGCGCCGGCGACTGGGGGGCACCGAAGGAGGTCGCCGGCCGGCTGATCGACCTGTACGCCGAAGCGGGCGGCAACTTCCTGGACACCGCCAACGTGTACGGGGGCGGCCGGTCGGAGACGTACCTCGGTGACCTGCTGGCCGGTCGTCGGCACGAGTTCGTGCTGGCGACCAAGTACAACGCGATGACCCGACCGGGAGACGTGAACTCGGCGGGCAACCACCGGAAGAACCTGGTCGACTCGCTGGAGACGAGCCTGCGCCGGCTGAAGACCGACCACGTGGACCTGCTGTGGCTGCACGCACGTGACGGCTTCACGCCGGTCGAGGAGGTCATGCGGGCGCTGGACGACCAGGTGAGGGCCGGAAAGGTGCTCTACGTCGGCGCCTCGAACTGGCCCGCCTGGGAGATCTCCAGGGCCAACGTGCTGGCCGACCTCCGCGGCTGGTCGGCCTTCGCGGCGCTCCAGATCCGCTACAACCTCCTCGAACGGACCCCGGAGCGGGAGCTCCTTCCGATGGCCCGGAGCTGTGGCGTCAGCGCGCTCGCCTGGGGGCCCCTGGCGGAAGGCCGACTGACCGGCAAGTACCTGCGGGGCGGCACGGGCCGCCTCAGCGCGGAGAACTGGGCGGGAGAGGACCGGCGCGACGACGGGATCGTCCGCGAGGTGGTCGAGATCGCCGCCGAAGGCGGGTGGACGCCCGCCCAGGTCGCTCTCGCCTGGCTGCGCAGTCGTCCGGGAGCGGTGCACCCGATCCTCGGTGCGACCACCGAGGACCAGTTGCGTGACAACCTCGCGTGCCTGGACGTACGGCTGGGCGAGGCGGAACTCGCCCGCCTCGACGAGCTGAGCCGGATCGACCTCGGCGCCCCCCACGAGCAGCTGCGCCTCCCCAAGTTCACGACGTCCTGCTACGGCGATCGGTGGCAGGACATCGCCGATCTGCAGGGCCGGGGACTGGCCGATCTCCGCTGAGGAGCAGAACGCGAAAGCCGTTCCGGAGGGACGCCCTCCACGGGATATGGAGTACTGATGCGAATCCTCTTCGTCGCCGCCGGCAGCCTCGCCACCGCGTTCGCGCTCGCCCCGGTCGCGACGGCCGCGCGCAACGCGGGCCATGCCGTCGTCATGGCCGCCAACGACGACGTGATACCGGCGATCACGGGTGTGGGTCTGCCCGCGGTGTCGGTCTCGTCGCTGCCGATCGGACACTTCGTCCACACGGACAGGTCGGGTCGGCCGGCGGAGATCCCCGCGGTGCCGGAAGAGCAGATCCCCTTCACCGGACGCTGGTTCGGGCGGATGGCCGCCGCGTGGCTGGACCCGCTCGACGAGCTGGCCCGCGTGTGGCGGCCCGACGTCGTCGTGGGCGGCACGATGTCGTACGCCGCCGGCCTCCTCGCGGCCCGGCTCGGCGTCCCGTACGTGCGCCACGCCTGGGACGCGATCGAGGCGACCGCGATGGACCGCGGAGCGGTGGAGGAACTCGGCCCCGAGCTGGCTGAGTTGGGGTTGGGGTGGCTGCCGGAGCCGGAGCTGTTCATCGACGTCTGTCCGCCGGGCCTGCGTCCCCCCGAGTCCCATCCGGCGAAGCGCACCATGGGGATGCGCTGGATCCCGGTCAACGGGCAGCGGCAGCTCGAGCCGTGGATGCTCGCCCGGTCGGACAGGCCGCGACTGTGCCTGACCACCGGCAGCCGCGTGGCGCACGACGTGGACGACCACGACATCCGGCGCCGCTCGTACGACTTCCTGCGCTCCCTGGCGGTCGCCCTCGGGAAGCTGGACGTCGACCTGGTGGTGGCCGCGCCCGACAAGGCCGGTGAGGCCCTGCGGGCGGAGGTGCCGGGCGTGCGGGCCGGATGGGTGCCGCTGGACGTGCTGGCACCGACCTGCGACGTCGTCGTGCACCACGGAGGGGGCACCACGAGCCTGACGGCGATGACCGCCGCCGTGCCGCAGGTCGCCATTCCCCAGGGCGCCGTCCAGAACCTGGGTGCGCAACGGCTCTCCCGGTACGGGGCCGCCGTCACCCTCTTCGGCACCGAGGGGTCACCCGAGGCGATCGTCGGCGCGTGCCAGGAGATCCTCGGCGATCCCTCGTACGCCGACCGCGCCCGCGCGCTCTCCCGGGAGATCGCCGAACTCGCCCCGCCCGCCCGGGCGGTGGACGCCATCGCCGAGTTGGTCTAGGGGGCAGCGATGGAGATCATCGGTCGGGGATTCCTCGCCGGGCACCTCGCACCGCTCGCCCACGAGCACGCCGACGCGGTGGCACTGGCCGCAGGGGTCTCGTGGGCCAGCGGCACCTCCGCCGCCGACTTCGCACGCGAGCGCCGGCTGTTCCGCCGGGTGCTGGACCGCTGCCGGGCGTCGGGCCGGACGCTGGTCTTCTTCTCCACGGCCTCGGCCGGCGTCTACGGCGCCGACCGGCCCGGCCGCGAGGACGACGCGGTCACGGCCCGCAGCGCCTACGGCGAGCACAAGCTCGGCATGGAGCGGGAGTTGCTCGACTCCGGGACGGACTGCCTGGTCCTGCGGCTGGGACATCTCGTCGGCCCCGGCCAGCCCGCCCACCAACTGCTTCCCACCCTGGTGGAGTCCCTCGGCGCCGGGCGGATCGCGATCCAGCGCCGTGCCACCCGTGATGTGATCGACGTCCGGCACGTGGTCACCGTCATCGATCTGCTGCTGCGCCGCGGAGTCCGGCAGGAGACGCTCAACGTCGCCTCGGGCACGGCCGTACCCGTGGAGCGCATCGTCGACCATCTCGAGTTCCGGCTCGGCCTCTCGGCCGCCAGGCGGTACGAGGACACCGGAACGTCGCACCTCGTGTCGGTCGACAAGTTGCACGCGCTGCTGCCCGAGGTCGGCGGATTCGGCTTCGGCCCCGACTACTACCGGACGGTGCTCGACGGCTACCTGTCCGCGACGCGAGGCGGCGGGGAGTCGGCCCCGTGACGCCACCGGTGCGGATCGGGATCATGGGCTGCGCGGACATCGCCAGGCGTCGGATGCTCCCGGCGATGGCGGCGGCGGACGACATGGAGGTCGTCGCGGTCGCCAGCCGCACCGGCCCGACGGCCGAGGAGCTCGCCGGTGCGTACGGCTGCCGCCCGGTCACCGGGTACGACGGGCTGCTGGCGCTTCCCGAGGTGGATGCCGTGTACGTCCCGCTGCCCCTGGCCCTGCACGCCCGATGGGCCGAGGCCGCCCTGCGCGCCGGGAAGCACGTCCTGGTGGAGAAGCCGTTGACCGCGGACCCCCGGGAGACCCGCCGGCTGCTGGACCTGGCCCGCTCGCGAGGACTGGTGCTGATGGAGAACGTGATGTTCGTCCACCATCACCGGCACGACGCCGTCCGGCGCCTGCTGGAGCACGGAGCCATCGGTGAACTGCGGTCCTTCCACGCCGACTTCACCGTCCCTCGGCTGCCGGACGACGACATCCGGTACCGGCCGGAGCTGGGCGGCGGGGCGCTCTGGGACGTCGGGCTCTACCCGGTCCGGGCCGCGATGCACTTCCTCGGCGACGACCTGGAGGTGGTCGGTGCGGCGCTCGGCGCCGGCCCCGGGCGCCGGGTCGACACCTCGGGAGCCGTGCTGCTGCGGCGGCGGGACGGCGTCACGGCGCAGCTGGCCTTCGGGCTCGATCACGCCTATGCCTCCCGCTACCGGTTGTGCGGCAGCACCGGGCAGATCCGGGTGGATCGTGCCTTCGCGCCGCCCGCCGACCACGTTCCGGTGATCCGGGTCGACAGCGGTACCGGCAGCCGGGAGATCCCGCTCGCCCCGGACGATCAGGTGCGCAACAGCCTCGGGGCGTTCACCGCGGCCGTGCGCGAGAGGAAGGCGGACGACGCGGTGGTCCGCAGCTGCATACGCCAGGCCGATCTGCTGGCGCTGGTGAGTGAAGGAGGAACTTGGAAATGATCACTCTGGAAGCAGTCGAATCCTTCTTCCCCGACCGCACGGTCACGGTGGAGGAGCGCGCGGCCGAGCTGGGGCTCAACCCCGCGCAGACGCACATGTTCCGCAGGATCCACGGGCTCGACCGGATGCACTACGACCCCGGTCTGAGCCTGTACGACCTGGTCCTGCCGGCGGCCAGGAGGATCCTGGGGCAGGTCGATCCCCGGTCGGTGCGGTACCTGATCTACTGCCACGCGCTCCACGGCGGGCGCAGCGTGGGGCCGGAGACCGCGCAGGACATCAAGCAGCTCCTGGGGCTGGAGAACGCGACCGCGTTCGCCATGACCCAGCAGAACTGCGCCATTGCGCTCAGCGCGATCGACGTCGCCGGTGCACTGCTCCGGGCCGACGCGGATCCCGAGGCCCGGGCGCTGGTGGTGACGGGCGACAAGCCCCGCCACCGGGCGGCGCAGCTGGTGATGAACACCTGTGTGGTCGGGGACGGCTCCGCTTCCGCCCTGGTGGCCTGGAACGGCTCGGGCACGGCTGTCCGCTCCTTCGTGACGAGGACGAGGGGCGAGTTCTCGGACGGCATGATGAGTTCCCCCGCGCTGATCAGGGCCGAGTCGGAGATGCGGCCGCGTCTCATGGTCGAGGTGATGCGGGAGGCGGCGGACCGGGCGGGCTGCACGCTGGACGACATCCAGGTGGTCATCGCGCCGAATCCGAACACCACCCTGTGGCAGGACACGATCAAGGACGAGGCTCTGCGGAGCAAGTTCTTCTTCGACAACATCCCGCGCTACAGCCATTGCCTCGCCTCGGACGTCCTCATCAACTACGCCACCCTGGGCGAAGAGAAGCGCTTCGAACCGGACCGTCCCGCCATGTTCGTGGCGATCGGGGTCGGCATGACGTTCTCCGCCATGGTCTTCACACCGTCGTCGAACACGGGGGGACCCCGGTCATGACCTTGCGACTTCGTACCGCCGTGTCCGTGCTGACGCCGTCCCTCCCCGTGCCGGCGTCCCGCCCCGCGGCCTCCGACGGCGTGGACGACGCCGTCGTCACGGTCGGCGGGACCCCGGACCGGGGACCCGACGGGCAGCCCGCTCCGGCGGGACACACACGGCTGGTCGACCTGTTGGTCGACCAGGTGCCCGAGACCGGGACGGGGCCGGACCTGGTGATGCTCGCCTACGCGCGGCCGGAGGACAGCGGCTTCAAGACGGTGGCCTCGTACCTGAACCTGCGGACCGGTGGTGACGCGCACAGCTTCGCACTCTGCGGGCAGGACCTCGGCGCCCCCTTCAGCGCGATGCGGGTGGCCGGCGCGTACGAACGGACCGGGCAGAGCAAGCGGTCGCTGCTCGCGATCCTCGACTGCGCACCGGCCGACGAGGTGACGGGGGCGGACGGTCCGTCCAACGATTCCGGGGTCCTGCTGACCTTCGACACCGGCGCCGGACCGGGGACGGTCGACACCGTCGTCTCCGTCGGGTCCGGCGAACTGGCGGCCCGTCTCGCCGAGCTGGTACCGGACGGTGGGCGGCTCCTGGTGGTGCTCGGGCCGGACGGCGATCCGGGCGCCGTCCCGGCGCAGGGTGCGGACCTGCACCGTGCCCCCCGCGAGGGTCGCGGCACGGGCGTGTGGTCGGCGCTGGTGCGGCACTGGTCGGAGTGGGAGGGCGCCTATCCGGTGGTCGTCCTCTGTGACACCGAAACCGCTTCCGGTACGAGCCACTTGCTGGTGCTGCGTGCCGCGGCGGAGTAGCGAAGGAGAGGCCGTGGAGTTCACCGATGCCCAGCTCGCCGAGCAGCCGGTCGGCTACTGGACCGGGGCCGTCCGGACGGCGGTCGTCCACTACATCAACGACAGGCTGGGGGAACTCGGTCTGACGCAGCCGCACTGGTGGGCGATCTACCAGCTGGGCGAGAGCGGCCGGCGGTTGACCCGCGGCGAGCTGCTGACCCTGGTGTCGCAGCAGCGGCCGTACGTGGAGCTCTCCGCCCTGGAGCCGGCCGTCGACGACCTGCTCGGCGACCGGCGGTTCGATGTGGACGAGGCGGGACGGCTGGGCCTCACCGAGGCCGGCACCGCCCTGCGGGACCGGGTGATGGTCCTGCTGCCCGAGGTACGCGCACGGATCCACGACGGCGTCAGCGACGAGGACTACGTCCTCGTCGTCAAGGTGCTGCGGCGCATGCTCGCCAACATCGGCGGCGACACGGGCTTCGACCGAGCGGGATGAGGAGGACGCGGTATGACGATTCTGGTGACCGGAATCCGGGGGAACGTCGGGAGCCTGGTGGCCCGGAAGCTGGTTGCCGCCGGCCTCCCGGTCAGGGGTACGGCGCGTGACCTCGCGGCGCCCGGGCTGCCGGACGGCGTCGAGGTCGTGCACGCCGAACTGACCCGGCCGCAGACGCTCCGGGGCGTCCTGGAGGGCGTCGAGAAGGTGTTCCTCTACACCGTTCCCCAGGGCATCGACGGCTTCGTCGACGCTGCCCGCGCTGCCGGTGTACGGCACGTGGTGCTGCTCTCGTCGATCGCCGTGACCTGGGCGGACCGGGACCGGAACCCGATCGCCCGGATGCACCTCGGTGTCGAGGAGCCGCTCCGGGAGTCGGGGATCGGCTGGACGTTCGTCCGGCCCGAGGCGCTCGCCACCAACGCACTGGCCTGGGCGGCGGAGATCAGGGCTGACGGCGTCGTGCACTGTCCCTTTCCGGGCTCGTACACGGTCCCGGTCCACGAGGAGGACGTCGCCGACGTGGCGGTCACGGCGCTCACCACGGACGGCCACCGGTCCGCCGCGTACTCCCTGACCGGTCCGCAGTCGCTCACCCAGCGGGACCAGGTGGCGCTCCTCGGGGAGGCGCTGGGCCGCGCGATCCGGTGCGAGAGGATCCCGGTGGAGGTGGCCCGGGCCGCGATGGAGGGCGTCTACCCGGCCGACGTGGTGGAGACCGTCCTCACCGCCCAGGCGATGGCCGACGGTCGGCCGGCCGCGGTGCTGGACACGGTCGAGGCCGTGACCGGCCGCCCCGCGCGGACCTTCGCGACCTGGGCGGCCGATCACGCCGCCGACTTCCGCTGACGGCCGGCCGCCGCGAATTTAGTGCGGACTGACGGCGACCTAGCGAAAGCTTAGAGAGTTCTCGCTTGTACTTGTCCGCGCCCCCGAAGAAGCTTTTCATCAGCGTCCGGTGACGTGATTCCAGAGGCGCCCCGAATTCCGGTGCCCGGTGCGGGCCGACCGCCCGCGATGTCGTCCTTGAATCCCCCGTTCATGGCGATTCCGCATGCCCGCTGCCACTTGGGGACCCCGCTTGCTCGTACGACGGAAGGACATGGGAATGGACGCGCAGGTCGTAGTCGTGGGCGCAGGCCCCGCGGGGCTCATGCTCGCCGGTGAACTGCGGCTCGCGGGAGTCGAGGTCGTCGTTCTCGAACGCCTGGCGGAACCCACCGGAGAGTCTCGCGGTCTCGGCTTCACGGCACGCACCCTGGAGGTGTTCGACCAGCGCGGACTCCTCTCCGGGCTGGGCGACATCGAGATCACCGACCTGGGCCACTTCGGCGGACTCCCCGTGGACTTCAGCATTCTCGGGCCGGCGCATTCCGGCGGCGTCAAGGGTGTTCCCCAGGCCGTCACCGAGACCATGCTCGAGAAGTGGGTGGTCGAACTCGGGGCGGACATCCGCCGCGGCCACGAGCTGCTCTCCTTCACCGACGAGGGCGAGCACGTCGAGGTCGAGGTCGGCACGCCGGACGGTCCCCGACGGCTGCGCGCGGCCTATCTCGTGGGCTGCGACGGCGGGCGGAGCACCGTGCGCAAGGCCGCGGGATTCGACTTCCCCGGTACCGACTCCACGATGGAGATGTACCTGGCGGACGTGCGGGACTGCGACATCGCCCCGCGCATGATCGGTGAGACCGTGCCCGGCGGAATGGTCATGGCCGGCCCGCTGGGGAACGGCGTGCACCGGATCATCGTGTGCGAGCGCGGGACCCCTCCGCGCCGCCGGGTCCAGCCGCCCTCCTGGGAGGAGGTCTCCTCGGCCTGGCAGCGGCTGACCGGGCAGGACATCAGCGGCGGCACCCCGGTCTGGCTCAGTGCGTTCGGGAACCCCGCCCGGCTGGTCACGCAGTACCGCCGCGGACGCGTGCTGCTCGCCGGTGACGCCGCCCACATCCACCTGCCCGCCGGCGGCCAGGGCATGAACACCAGCATCCAGGACGCCGTCAACCTCGGCTGGAAGCTCGCGGCGACGGTGAACGGAACCGCCCCCGAGGGGCTCCTGGACACCTACCACGCGGAGCGGCACCCGGTCGGACGCCGGCTGCTGATGAACACCCAGGCACAGGGTCTGCTGTTCCTCAGCGGGGCGGAGATGCAGCCGCTGCGGGACGTGATGAGCGAGCTGCTCACCTTCGACGACGTCGGTCGCCACCTGGCCGGCATGGTCAGCGGACTGTCGATCAGGTACGACGTCGGCGCCGGGGAGCACCCGCTGCTGGGTCTCCGGATCCCCCACGTGGAACTGGTCGGCGAGTCGGGCAGGACCAGCACGACCGAGCTGCTCCACCCGGCACGGGGCGTCCTGCTGGACCTCGCCGACGACGCCGCCCTGCGGGCCGAGGCCGCACCGTGGTCTGACCGGGTGGACGTCGTCACGGCGGTCGTGCAAGGGCCGGCGGACCGGAACCCGCTCACGTCGACCGCTGCGATCCTCGTCCGCCCCGACGGCCATGTCGCATGGACCGCGCCCGGACCCGTTCCGCCGGCCGAGGCACTGGCCCGGTCCTTCGGCGCTCCACGTTCGCGTTGACGAGCCCAGCCCCGACGACGCATCGGGGCACAGCCAAGGAGACAACACCATGCACAGCACCCTGATCGTGGCTCGGATGAACCCCGGTGACGACAACGACGTCGCCCGGCTCTTCTCGGAGTTCGACACCACCGACATGCCCCACCTGATGGGCACCCGCCGCCGCCAGCTGTTCTCGTACCGGGGCCTGTACTTCCACCTGCAGGACTTCGACACCGACGCCGGCGGCGAGGCGATCGAGGCCGCCAAGGGGCACCCGTCGTTCGTGCAGATCAGCGCCGACCTCAAGCCCTTCATCCAGGCCTACGACCCCGACACCTGGCGTTCCCCGGCGGATGCCATGGCACGGCGCTTCTACCACTGGAGCGCGCGGTGAGGCGACGGGTCGTCATCACCGGCATCGGTGTCATGGCACCGGGAGGCACGGGCGTCAAGAACTTCTGGAGCCTGCTGAGCGAGGGCCGGACCGCCACCCGGGGGATCACCTTCTTCGACCCCGCGCCGTTCCGTTCCCGGGTCGCCGCGGAGATCGACTTCCATCCGGAGGAACACGGACTGACGCCACAGGAGATCCGCCGGATGGACCGGGCCGCGCAGCTCGCGGTGGTCGCCACCCGGGAGGCGCTGGCCGGCAGCGGCCTCGACCCGGCCGCCACGGACCCCTGTCGGACCGGCGTCACCATCGGCAGCGCCGTCGGCGCGACCACGGGGCTCGACCAGGAGTACCGGGTCGTCAGCGACGACGGCCGGTTGGAGCTGGTCGACCACCGCTACGCGGTGCCGCACCTCTACGGCCACTTCGTCCCCAGCTCCTTCGCCACCGAGGTCGCGTGGGCAGCCGGGGCGGAGGGGCCCAGCACGGTGGTCTCCACCGGCTGCACGTCCGGGCTCGACGCCATCGGCCACGCCGTGGAACTGATCCGCGAGAACAGTGCCGACGTGATGATCGCCGGCGCGACGGACGCGCCCATCTCCCCGATCACGATGGCCTGCTTCGACGCGATCAAGGCCACCACGCCGTACAACGACGATCCCGGGCGGGCGTCCAGGCCCTTCGACCGGACCCGCAACGGCTTCGTCCTCGGCGAGGGCGCCGCGGTTCTCGTCCTGGAGGAACTCGGCCGGGCACAGCGGCGCGGGGCGCACATCTACGCGGAGATCGGCGGATACGCCTCCCGGTGCAACGCCTTCCACATGACGGGGCTGCGTCCCGACGGACGGGAGATGGCCGAGGCGATCAGGGCCACCCTGGACGAGGCCCGGTTGAACCCCACGGACATCGACTACGTCAATGCCCACGGCTCCGGCACCAAGCAGAACGACCGCCACGAGTCCGCGGCCTTCAAACGCAGCCTCGGTGAGCACGCCTACCGCGCTCCGGTCAGTTCGATCAAGTCGATGATCGGGCACTCGCTCGGTGCCATCGGATCCCTCGAGATCGCGGCCTGCGCACTGGCCATGGCGGAGAACGTGATCCCCCCCACGGCCAACCTGCACAACCCCGACCCCGAGTGCGATCTCGACTACGTGCCGATTTCCGCCCGGGAGGCACGACTCGACCACGTGCTCAGCGTCGGCAGCGGCTTCGGAGGCTTCCAGAGCGCCATGGTGCTCACCCGTCCCGAGAGGAACACGGCATGACCGCGTCCGTCGTCGTCACCGGACTCGGCATCGCCGCCCCCAACGGGCTCGGTGCGGCGGACTACTGGGCCGCCACCCGGGCCGGCCGCAGCGGCATCGGCCGGGTGACCCGGTTCGACCCGACGCAGTATCCCGCCCGCCTGGCGGGCGAGGTGCCGGGATTCGTCGCGGCCGACCACCTGCCGGGTCGGCTGCTCCCCCAGACCGATCACATGACCCGGCTCGCCCTGGTGAGCGCCGACTGGGCCCTCCTGGACGCCGGAATCCGGCCGGAGGACCTCCCGGAGTTCGCCGCGGGAGTGGTCACCGCGAGTTCGGCGGGTGGTTTCGAGTTCGGCCAGAACGAGCTGCGGGCGCTGTGGAGCAAGGGCAGCCAGTACGTCAGCGCGTACCAGTCCTTCGCATGGTTCTACGCCGTCAACACCGGTCAGATCTCGATCCGGCACGGGCTGCGCGGCCCCAGCGGGGTCCTGGTCAGCGACCAGGCCGGCGGCCTGGACGCGATCGCGCAGGCCCGGCGCCAGATCCGGCGCGGCAGCCAGGTGATCGTGTCCGGCGGCGTCGACGCCTCCGTCTGCCCCTGGGGCTGGGTGGCCCAGTTGACCAGCGGGCGGTTGAGCACCGACGACGACCCGGCCACGGCCTACCGGCCGTTCGACGCCGGGGCGAGCGGCCACGTGGCGGGCGAGGGCGGCGCGCTGCTCGTCGTGGAGGACGAACGGGCGGCCCGCGCGCGCGGCGCCCGGGTGTACGGCCGGATCGCCGGCTACGGCTCCACGTTCGATCCCCGGCCCGGAACCGGCCGCGAGCCGGGGCTGCGCCGCGCGATCGAGATCGCCCTCCAGGACGCCGACCTGACACCCGGCGACATCGACGTGGTCCTCGCGGATGCCGCCGCGGTTCCCGAACTCGACCTCGTCGAGGCCCGGGCCCTCACCGAGGTCTTCGGCCCGCGGGGCGTACCGGTCACCGCACCGAAGTCGATGACCGGCCGACTGAACTCGGGGGCCGGCCCGCTGGACGTGGCAACCGCGCTGCTGGCCATCCGGGACGGGGTGATTCCGCCGACCGTCAACGTCCTGCCCCGCGTCGACTACGGCCTCGACCTGGTCACCGGCGAGGAGCGGGTGGCACCGCTGCGTGCGGCGCTGGTCCTGGCACGCGGGTTCGGCGGCTTCAACTCGGCGGTGGTGGTGACGGACGCGCGCTGACGGCCCCGGCCCCCACGACCCACGCAATGACATCCAGGAAGGACACACGGACATGCCGAACACCGAGTTCACCATCGACGACCTGAGGCGCATCCTCCGCGAGGGCGCGGGGACCGAGGAGGGCGTCGACCTCGACGCGGACATCCTCGACACCGCGTTCGAGGAGCTGGGCTACGAGTCGCTCGCGCTGCTGGAGACGTGCGGCCGGATCGAGCGCGAGTACGGAGTCACGCTGGACGACGACGCGCTGGCCGGGGCCGGGACGCCGCGTGCGCTGCTCGAGATCGTCCACGGCCACCTCGTGACCGCCCACGCCGGCTGATCGACACAGGAGGAGACATGGATCAGCACGAGCAGCGGGTGGCCCTGGTCACCGGTGCCACCAGCGGGATCGGCCTCGCCGTGGTGCGGACCCTCGCGGCCCGGGGACACCGGGTCTTCCTCTGCGCACGCAGCGCGGAGAACGTGAAGAACACCGTCGAGGAGCTGCGCGCGGAGGGCCTGGACGTCGACGGGACCACCTGTGACGTGCGGTCGGCCGAGGACATCAAGGCCTTCGTGGCGGCTGCCGTCGCACGCTTCGGCCCGGTGGACGTCCTGGTCAACAACGCCGGTCGCAGCGGCGGAGGGGTGACCGCGGAGCTGACCGACGACCTGTGGGCCGACGTGATCAACACCAACCTCAACAGCGTGTTCCTGGTCACCCGCGAGGTGCTCACCGCCGGCGGCATGCGCGCGAAGGCGACCGGACGGATCATCAACATCGCCTCCACCGCGGGCAAGCAGGGCGTCGTCCTGGGGGCGCCGTACTCCGCGTCCAAGCACGGTGTCGTCGGCTTCACGAAGGCGCTCGGCAACGAGCTGGGTCCGACCGGCATCACCGTCAACGCGGTCTGTCCCGGCTACGTCGAGACCCCCATGGCGGAGCGCGTCCGGCAGGGGTACGCGAGCGCCCTCGACATCTCCGAGGAAGCCGTCCTCGAGAAGTTCCACGCCAAGATCCCGCTCGGTCGTTACTCGACCCCCGAGGAGGTGGCCGGGCTGGTGGGCTACCTGGTCTCGGACACCGCCGCCTCGATCACTGCGCAGGCACTCAATGTCTGCGGAGGGCTTGGCAACTACTGAGCAGCACCCGAGCGCAAGGAGACACCATGTCCGACCGGGGAACCAGCCGGGTGGAGCACACCGTCGAGGTGGACGCGCCGGCATCCGACATCTACCGCCTGCTGGCGGAGGTCGAGAACTGGCCGCGGCTCTTCCACCCGACCGTCCATGTGGATCACCTCGAACGGGGTGAGCAGACCGAGCGGATCCGGATCTGGGCCACGGCCAACGGCGAGGCCAAGAGCTGGACGTCCCGCAGGCAGCTCCGTCCCGAAGAGCTGCGCATCGACTTCCGCCAGGAGGTCTCCGCCCCGCCGGTGGCCGCCATGGGCGGGTCGTGGATCATCGAGCCGCTGTCCGACACCACCTGCCGGATCCGCCTGCTGCACGACTACCGGGCCGTGGACGACGACGCGGAGGGCCTCGCCTGGATCGACCGGGCGGTCGACCGCAACAGCCGGTCCGAGCTGGCCGCGCTGAAGGTCAATGCCGAGCTGGTGGTCGGGGCTCCGGACGACCTGCTGCTGTCCTTCCAGGACTCGGTGCGGATCGACGGCTCGGCCGAGGACGTCTACGACTTCCTGGACCGGGCGGACCTCTGGACCGAGCGGCTGCCCCACGTGGCCGAGGTCGAACTGACCGAGGACACCCCCGGGCTGCAGCGGCTGACGATGGAGACACGGGCCAAGGACGGCTCCACGCACACCACCAGCTCGGTGCGCGTCTGCTTCCCCCGCGAGCGGATCGTCTACAAGCAGACCGTCCTCCCCGCCCTGATGACCCTGCACACCGGCTACTGGCTGCTGGAGGAGGACGGCGACGGCGTCACCGCGACGTCCCAGCACACGGTGGTCATCAACGTCGAGAACATCGCCGCGGTCCTCGGCGACCGGGCCGGCGTCGCGGACGCCCGGCAGTACGTGCAGGGTGCCCTGAGCACCAACAGCCGGGCCACCCTCGGGTACGCCAAGGGCTATGCCGAGGGTCGGGTCTGACGGCGGTGTCCGAGACGCAGACGGACGTCCTGGTCGTCGGGGCCGGCCCCGTCGGACTGATGCTGGCCGGTGAGCTGCGGCTCGGCGGGGCTCGCGTGGTCGTCGCCGAGCGGCTGACCGCGCCGACCACGGAGTCCCGGGCGTCCACCCTGCACGCCCGCACCATGGAGATCGTCGACCAACGGGGCCTGATGCCGGAGTTGGGCGAGGTGGCCCGCGACGGCACAGGACACTTCGGCGGCATCCCGCTCCCCCTCGGCGGGCAGCCGAGCCGGTACGCCGGGCTGTGGAAGGTCCCCCAGACCCGGATGGAGGAGATCCTCGGTGCCTGGGCCACGGGCCTGGGGGCCGACGTGCGCCGCGGCTGGGAGCTGACCGGGGTCGAAGAGGACGGTGACTCCGTGGCCGCCGTCCTCCGCCGCCGGGACGGCTCACTGACCCGGCTGCGGGCCCGGTACGCGGTCGGGTGCGACGGAGAGAAAAGCACTCTCAGGGGGCTCGCCGGGTTCGAGTGCGTCGGGACGGCCGCCGGCCGGGAACTGCTCCGGGCCGACGTGGCGGGCATCGACGTGCCCGACAGGAGGTTCCAGCGGCTGCCGAGGGGGCTCGCCATCGCGGCGCGCCGCCCGGACGGCGTCACGCGCGTCATGGTGCACGAGTTCGGCCGACCCGCGGTGTCCCGCCACGCGGAGCCGGACTTCGACGAGGTGGCCGGCACCTGGGCTCGCGTCACCGGTGAGGACATCGGCCGGGGCACGCCCCTGTGGATCAACTCGTTCGGTGACGCCAGCCGTCAGGTGACGCAGTACCGCCGCGGCCGGGTGCTGCTGGCCGGGGACGCCGCGCACGAGCAGATGCCCGTGGGCGGCCAGGCCCTCAACCTGGGCCTGCAGGACGCGGTCAACCTGGGCTGGAAGCTCGCGGCGACGGTTCGCGGCTGGGCGCCTCCGGGCCTCCTCGACAGCTACCACGAGGAGCGGCACGCGGTCGGCTCCCGGGTGCTGTCCGACATAGCCGCCCAGGCCGCCCTGCTGCTCGGCGGGCCCGAGGTGGAGGCGATCCGCTCCGTCATGAGCGGTCTGCTCGGCCTCGAAGCGGTGCGCGACCGCCTGGGCGCGGGGATCAGCGGGGTCGGGATCCGGTATCCCGTGGAGGGTGCCGACCACCCGCTCCTGGGCGCCCGGCTGCCGCACGCCGAACTGGTCACCGAGGCGGGCGAGTCCGACACCGGCGCGCTGCTGCGCTCCGGGCGGGGACTCCTGCTCGACCTGGCACCCGGGTCGACCGGCCACGCAGAACTGCGGACCGTCGCGTCCGGCTGGGCCGACCGGGTGTCCGTCGTGGCGGCGGAACCACGACCGGGTGACACCGCGGTGCCGGCCGCCGCCGTCCTGGTCCGTCCCGACGGGCACGTGGTGTGGGCCGACGGCGGCGAGCAGCGGCTGCGGGAGGCGCTGACCCGCTGGTTCGGCCTCCCCCGGCCCACCCGACAGTGACAGACCCCTTTCCGGCCGGGCTCCCGTGCGCTGCGCACGGGGTCGCCGGCCCCATTCGACGAGGAGAACTCCTGTGAAGCGACTTGCCGGCAAGACCGCCCTGGTGACGGGTTCGAGCCGCGGCATCGGCCGTGCGACGGCGACGCGGCTCGCCCGTGACGGGGCGACCGTCGCCGTGCACTACGCGAACAACGCCGACGCGGCCAAGGAGACGCTCGCTGCCATCGAGGCCGAAGGGGGACGGGCCTTCCCCGTCCAGGCGGAACTGGGTGTGCCCGGCGACGTCGACGCCCTCTTCCAGGGCCTGACGGCAGGACTGCGCGAGTTCACCGGGAAGGAGGAGCTGGACATCCTGGTGAACAACGCCGGGGTGATGGGCGGGGTCAAGCCCGAGGACCTCACTCCCGAGGTCTTCGACCGGCTGATCGCGGTCAACGCCAAGGCGCCGCTCTTCCTGACCCAGCGCATTCTGACGGTGATGCCGGACGGCGGACGCATCATCAACATCGGTACCGGTCTGCTGCGGTACGCCAACCCGGACGAGGTCGCCTACGCCATGAGCAAGGGCGCGCTCGACCAGGTCAGCCTGCACCTCGCCCGGCTCCTCGGCCCGCGGAACATCACCGTCAACACCGTGTCGCCCGGCATCACCAACAACGGCAGCCCGGTCTTCGACATCCCGGAGGCCCGCGAGTTCATGGCCAACATGAACGCCTTCAAGCGGATCGCCGAGCCCGAGGACGTCGGCGACGTCGTGGCCTTCCTCGCCTCCGACGACGCGCGCTGGATCACCGGCACGTTCGTCGACGCCAGCGGCGGCACGCTGCTCGGCGGCTGACCGGCCGCACGAACCCGGCACGTACGGGCCGGCCGGACGAGGTCGGCCCGTACGTCCCGTGCGAACGCACTCACCGCGGACGCGCAACCCTGTCCCCCCTCGCCCCGTGACGGGAGAGTCATGTCACCAGCACGTCTCCGCCTCGCCGTTGTCCTCGGAAGCACCCGTGAGGGACGCCTGTGTCCGACGATCGCGTCCTGGTTCGCACGGCAGGCCGGCCGGGTCGACGCCTTCGAGGTCGACGTCGTCGACCCGGCCGGCCTGGACGTTCCGGTGGCGCTGTCGCCGCAGCCGCCCGCGCAGGTGCAGGCGCTCGGGAGGCGGCTGGAGGCTGCCGATGCCTTCGTGATCGTCACGCCCGAGTACAACCACAGCTTTCCGGCCCCCCTGAAGTCCCTCATCGACTGGCACTACGTCCAGTGGCGGGCCAAGCCGGTGGGATTCGTGTCCTACGGCGGGTTGGCCGGCGGCCTGCGGGCAGTGGAACAGCTCCGGCCCGTCTTCGCCGAGTTGCACGCCGCGACCATCCGGGACACCGTCAGCTTCCACAACGCCGCCGACCTCTTCGACGATGCCGGCGAACCCCGGGAGCCGGCCGGCTGCACCGCCGCCGCCAAGGTCATGCTCGACCAACTCGTCTGGTGGGGCGATGCGTTGCAGCAGGCGCGGCGGGATCACCCGTATCGGTACTGATCCGATGACGGCTCCGACCACACCCTGTCCGCCAGCGGCTGCCGCGGCGTCGCCGGGCGGGGTGGACCTCTGGCTGGTGCGGCCCGACCAGCTCCCGGACCGGGACGAACTCGCCGCGCTCGACGAGACCGAGAGGCGCCGGGCGATGTCCTTCCGGCGCCCGGCGGACCGCGCGCTCTACGTCTCGGCGCATCTGGCACTGCGCCGCCTGCTCGCGGCGCACCTCGGCAGTACCCCGCAGGAGGTGCTCCTCGTTCGTGACCGAGGTGGCCGGCCGGCCCTCCCCGGTGATCCGCCCCCCCTTCACTTCTCGCTGTCCCACAGCGCCGGGCTCGCGCTGCTGGGTGTGGCACCCGTGCCGATCGGGGTGGACGTCCAGCGGATACCCCCGCCGTCCACCGTCGACCTGTGCAGCCTGCGCTTCCACCCGGCGGAACAGGCCGAGTTGGCGGCCCAGCCGCAGTCCGCCAAGGCGCGGTACTTCACCTGGCTCTGGACGCGCAAGGAGGCGTACCTGAAAGGGATCGGCGTCGGTCTGCGACGCTCGCTGGCCGCCGACTACCTGGGGGCCGGTGGGCCGGCGGCTCCGGCCGGCCCGGCGGGTTGGACGGTGGCGGACGTGCCCTGCGAAGACCACTACGTGGCGTCCGTGGCCGTACCGGCCGGGGCTTCGCTTCCTGTCACCCTGCGCCGGCTTCCAAGGAGTGTCGACCATGACTGATCTCCCGTCCTCCACCTCGTCCTCGACCGTCGGGACTTCGCGCCATCGGGTGGCGGAGTTGAACGCCCTCCGGGAGCAGGTCCGGCGTGGTCCGAGCGAGAAGGCCACCGAGGCCCAGCACGCGAAGGGCAAGCTGACCGCCCGCGAGCGGATCGACCTGCTGCTG
>NZ_JOAI01000015.1 GCF_000717715.1 Streptomyces sp. NRRL B-24484
CGGTGCGGGCGAGCGCGGACCGCGACTGGCTGCGGCTCAACGTGCCCGGGCACGCCGCCGACCCGGACCGCTTCGCCGGACTGGCCGGGCACGTCGGCGGAGCGGTGGTGCGGGGGCGGGGGCCGTTGGGCCATCGATCTTTTCTGGAGATGTCCAGAAAAGTACCGGGTTCCTCGATGGGCGGCGCGGTGCGACGGTCGGGGGGTGAGCACCATGACCCTCTCCTCCCCCGTCCCCACCGCCGCCGACCCGGCCCAGCTGTGCGCCCCGTACGCCGAGGCGGTGCGGGCGAGCGCGGACCGCGACTGGCTGCGGCTCAACGTGCCCGGGCACGCCGCCGACCCGGACCGCTTCGCCGGACTGGCCGGGCACGTCGGCGGCCCGATGGAGCAGGCCCTGCAGCTGGCCGCCGACGCCTGGGGCGCCCGGCGGACCTGGTTCCTCACCAACGGCGCCTCGCAGGGCAACCGGATCGCCGCCCTGGTCGCCCAGTCGCTCGGCCGGACCCTCGTCGTCCAGCGCAGCGTGCACTCCAGCGTGGTCGACGGCCTGGTGCTGTCCGGCCTCGGCGCCGCCTTCGTCCAGCCGACCGTGGACGTGCGGACGGGCATCGCGCACGGTGTCACCGCGAGCGACCTGGCCGTGGCCCTCGCCCGGAACGCGGACGCGGCGGCCGCCTACGTCGTCACCCCCAGCTACTTCGGTGCGGTCGCCGACGTGGCCGCGCTCGCCCGGGTCGCGCACGCCGCCGGGGTCCCGCTGATCGTCGACGAGGCCTGGGGCTCGCACTTCGGCTTCCACCCGGCACTGCCCGCCAACGCGCTCGCGCACGGCGCCGACCTGGTGGTCTCCAGCACCCACAAGCTCGGCGGGGCACTCACCCAGGCCGCCATGCTGCACCTCGGCAACGGGCCCTTCGCGGACCGCCTCGAACCGCTCGTCGAGCGGGTCTTCCACCTCACCCAGTCGACCAGTGCCAGCGCCCTGCTGCTGGCCTCGCTGGACGAGGCCCGGCGGACCCTCGTCACCGGGCACCGGGCGGTCTCGGAGTCACTGGCCGCCGCCGACGCCATGCGGGCCGCGGTGCGGTCCGGCGGGCGGTTCCGGGTGGTCAGCGACGGATTCGGGCGCTTCCGGGACATCGTGGCCGCGGACCCGCTGCGGGTCTCGGTGGACGTCCGGGCGGGCGGCATCTCCGGGCACGAGGCGCGGCGGCGACTGATGCAGGAGCACGGCGTCCTGGTGGAGGTCGCGACGGACGCCGCCGTGGTCGCGGTGGTCGGCGCCGGCGCCGGCCCGGAGGTGGATCGCTTCGCGGCGGCACTGCACGCGCTCCCGGTGGTCCCGGGGGTCGCCGAGGGCGGCCCGGGGCTGGAACTGCCCGCGCCGGGGCCGGTCCGGATGACCCCGCGGGAGGCGTTCCTGGCGCCGGGGCGGGTGGTGCCCGCCGCCCAGGCGGTCGGACGGATCTCCGCGGACACCCTCTCCGCCTACCCGCCCGGCATCCCGAACGTCCTCCCCGGCGAGGAGATCACCGCCGAGCTCGTCACCTTCCTCCACGCCGTGGCCGCCGCCCCCACCGGCCACGTCCGCGGAGCCACCGACCCGGCGGTCACCGCACTGCGGGTCGTGGCGGACCAGTAGGCACCTGCGCGGATCACGAATCGGCGACCCGCCCGACCGTACGTCAGGTTCGCTGGGATCCTGCCCGGCATGTCCCACCATGAGATCCCGGATCCCGCCACCCCCGCGCCGCCCGTGGGGCATCCGCCCCTGTCGGAGCCACCGGCCGATTCATCTGCTCCCACGAGGCCGGTGTGGCTGCTCCCCGGCGTCACCGCCGCTGCGGGGCTCCTGGTCGGTGCGGGCGTCGTCGGTGGCGCATGGGCGGCATCGGGTTCCTCGGGGCCGGAGCCGGCAGCCGCGCCGTCGGCCTCCGCGGCGGCGACGTTCAACCTGACCGGGACGATGGAGTTGAACCAGGCCGGCTTCGACAGCGGCCCGTGCACGGGAACGGGCGGCTACAGCGACATCCGCGAAGGCGCCTCGGTCACGGTGTACGACGCCACGGGGCAGGTCATCGCCACCGGTCACCTCGACACCGGTACACGGTCCGGCCTGAACTGCCGGTTCCCGGTCTGGGTGAACAACGTCCCCGAGGGCCCGAAGTTCTACCAGGTGGAGATCGGCCACCGAGGGAAGATCACGCTGTCGGCCGAAGACGCCGAGGCCGGCCGCTTCGCCGCATCCCTGGGCTAGGCCGGCCGGTCCGTAGCGGTGCGGGCGGGCCGGCCGGCGGGAAGCGCAGTGGCTTTCCGGCGGCCGGCCCGTTGCGGGTGCGGCTACTCGACGGTGACGGACTTGGCGAGGTTGCGGGGCTTGTCCACATCGCGGCCGAGGGCGACCGCGGCGTGGTAGGCCAGCAGCTGGAGCGGGATGTTGAGGAGCAGCGGGTCGAGCTCCGGCTCGCTCTTGGGGACGACGATGCAGTGGTCGGCGAGCTTGGTCTCGGGCGCGCGGTGGGCGATCGCGAGGACGCGGCCCGAGCGGGCCTTGATCTCGCCGAGGGTGGTGAGGTTCTTGTCGAGCAGCTCGTCGTCGGGGACGAGGGCGACGGTGGGGAGTTCGGGGCTGATCAGTGCGAGCGGGCCGTGCTTGAGCTCGCTCGCGGGGTACGCCTCGGCGTGGACGTAGCTGATCTCCTTGAGCTTCTGGGCGCCCTCGCGGGCGACCGGGTAGCCGCGGACCCGGCCGATGAACATCATCCCGGCGTTGTCGGCGTACTCGGCGGCGAGCTTCGCGATCTCGTCCTGCTGGTCGAGGATCTGCCGGATGTTCTCGGGCAGGGCCTTCAGCGCGGCGACGATGCGGCGGCCGTCGGCGGGCGAGAGGTCGTGGATACGGCCGAAGTGCAGGGCGAGCAGCGCGAAGGCGATCACCGTGGAGGTGAAGGCCTTGGTGGAGGCGACCGAGATCTCCGGGCCGGCGTGCAGGTAGATGCCGCCGTCGCACTCGCGGGCGATGGCGCTGCCGACGGTGTTGACGACGCCGAGGACGCGGCCGCCCTTGCGCTTGATCTCCTGGACGGCGGCGAGGGTGTCGTAGGTCTCGCCGGACTGGCTGACCGCGACGTAGAGGGTGTCGGCCTCGATGACCGGGTTGCGGTAGCGGAACTCGGAGGCGGGCTCGCTGTGGGCGGGGATCCGGGCGAGCTCCTCGATGAGCTGGGCGCCCATCTCGCCGGCGTAGTAGGCGGAGCCGCAGCCGAGGATCTTCACCCGGCGGATCTCGCGCAGTTCGCGGGCGTCGAGGTTGAGGCCGCCGAGATGCGCGGTGGCGAAGCGCTCGTCGAGGCGGCCGGAGAGGGTGCGCTCGACGGCGGCGGGCTGCTCGTGGATCTCCTTGAGCAGGTAGTGCTCGTAGCCGCCGGTGTCGTAGGAGCCGACCTCCCAGTCGACCGTGGACGGCTGGCGGGTGACGGTGCGGGCGTCCTCGGTGAAGGTGCGGAAGCCGTCGGCGCGGACGACGGCGAGTTCGCCGTCCTCCAGGTGGACGACCTGGCGGGTGTAGCGGACGAGGGCGGCGACGTCGGATGCGGCGAACATCTCCTTCTCGCCGAGGCCGAGCACGATCGGGCTGCCGTTGCGGGCGACGACGATGCGGTCGGGCTGGCGGGCGTCGACGACGGCGATGCCGTAGGTGCCGACGACGTGCTTGAGGGCGGCGCGGACGGCGTCCTCCAGCTCGGTGCCCTCGCCGCCGTGCGCGGCGACCAGGTGGGCGAGCACCTCGGTGTCGGTCTCGGAGGTGAAGACGGCGCCCTCGGCGGTCAGCTTGGCGCGCAGTTCGTCGGCGTTCTCGATGATGCCGTTGTGCACGACGGCGATGTGCTCGGCGTTGTCGACGTGCGGGTGGGCGTTGGCGTCGCTCGGTTCGCCGTGGGTGGCCCAGCGGGTGTGGCCGATGCCGGTGGTGCCCTTGAAGCGGGCGGGCACGGCGGCGGCGAGGTCGGCGACGCGGCCCTTCGTCTTGCAGACCTTCAGGCTGCCGGTCTTGCCGGTGACGGCGACGCCGGCCGAGTCGTAGCCGCGGTACTCCAGTCGCTGCAGGCCCTCCAGCAGGAAGGTGGTCGCGTCCTTGGGGCCGATGTAGGCCACGATTCCGCACATGGGTGGGACTCCTTCGGTTCAGCGGTCGGGCGGCTCACCCGTACACGATGCGGCGCAGCTGGCGGGTGGACAGCTCGGGCGCCGCGACTCGCCGGGACGCCAGTTCGGCGCCGAGGCGGGCGAAGATCCGCTCGTTGGTCAGGCCGCGTGCCTGCAGCTCACCGTGGCGGCGGCGGACGTACTCCTCGGTGGTCTCGGAGAAGTACGCGATCACCTCCGCGACGACCCGCGCCGCCTCGCCCGGCCCGAGCGGGCTGGTGCGGGTGAGGTGGGCGAGGAGGTCTTCGTGAGGGTGGGGTGAGGCGGGCACGGTCGAGGACTCTATGCGGCCGCCCGTCGGATTCCCAAGATTTCTGCCCGAAATCGGGCAGACATTCCTTGGTTCGGCCCTCTCGAACACACTTGCAGTGTCCGAACGCCTCCGCGTAGCGTGCTGATCCGTACACGCCAAATACAGCTGCGGAGGCGGCATGTGCGGAATCGCGGGGTGGGTGGCGTTCGACCGGGACCTCACCCGGGAGCGCGCGGCGCTGGAGGCGATGACGGCCACCATGGCCTGTCGCGGCCCGGACGGCGGCGGGTTGCACCTCACCCGGCACGCCGCCCTCGGCCACCGGCGGCTCGCGGTGATCGACCCGGCCGGCGGCGCCCAGCCGATGGCCGCCGAGCAGGGCGGCCACTCCCCCGCCGTCCTCAGCTACAGCGGCGAGGTCTTCAACCACCGCGAGCTGCGCACCGCCCTGCAGCACGCCGGGCACCGGTTCCGCACCCGCAGCGACACCGAGGTGGTGCTCCGCGCCTACCTGCAGTGGGGCCCGCGCTTCGTCGACCGGCTGAACGGCATGTACGCCTTCGCGCTCTGGGACGCCCGGCGCGAGGAACTGCTGCTGGTCCGCGACCGGATGGGCGTCAAGCCGCTGCACTTCCACCGCACGCACGACGGCGTGCTGTTCGGCTCCGAGCCCAAGGCGCTCTTCGCCCACCCGGCGCTGCGGCCCGAGGTCGACCTCGACGGGCTGCGCGAGCTCCTCAGCACCGCCCGCACGCCCGGGCACGCCGTCTACCGCGGTCTGTCCGAGGTGCAGCCGGGCCAGGTGGTCACCGTCCGCCGGTCCGGGCTGACCACCCGCCGGTACTGGGCGCTGGAGGCCCGCGAGCACACCGACGACGGGCCGGCCACCGCCGCGGCCGTCCGCGAACTGCTGGCCGACACCGTGCGGCGGCAGCTGGACTCCGACGTGCCGCTGTGCGCGCTGCTCTCCGGCGGGCTCGACTCCAGCGCGATCACCGCGCTCGCCGCGCAGGCGCTGCGGCAGCGCGGCGCGGGCCCCGTCCGCACCTTCGCCGTCGACTACGCCGGGCAGACCGAGCGCTTCCGGCCGGACGCGATGCGCGGCACCCCGGACGGCCCGTACGCCCGGCTGCTCGCCGAGCACGTCGGCGCCGACCACCGCACCGTCGAGCTGGACAGCGACACCCTGAGCGACCCGGCGCACCGGACCGCCGTGCTGCGCGCCCGCGACCTGCCGTGGGAGTTCGGCGACATGGACACCTCGATGCTGCTGCTCTTCCGGGCGGTGCGCCGCGACTCCACGGTGGCGCTGTCCGGCGAGGCCGCGGACGAGCTGTTCGGCGGCTACCCCTGGTTCCACGACCCGGCGCTGATCGCCGCCGAGACCTTTCCCTGGGCCGCCCTGCTGGCCCGCACCGCCGGGCTCGGCGCCGGCCCCCGCGAGGGCCTGCTCGACCCGGGCCTGCTCACCGGGCTGGACCTGGACGCCTACCGCGCCGACCGCTACCGCGAGGCGGTCTCCGCCGTGCCGCAGCTGCCCGGCACCGACCCGGTGGAGCGCCGGATGCGCGAGCTCACCCACCTGAGCCTGACCCGGTTCGTCCGGATCCTGCTGGACCGCAAGGACCGGCTGTCGATGGCCTGCGGCCTGGAGGTGCGGGTGCCGTTCTGCGACCACCGGCTGGTCCAGTACGTCTTCAACACGCCCTGGCGGATCAAGTCCTCCGACGGACGGGAGAAGAGCCTGCTGCGGGCCGCCGTCCGCGACCTGCTGCCGGCCGCGATCGCCGACCGGGCGAAGAGCCCCTACCCGTCGATCCAGGACCTGCGCTACCCGCGGTCCCTGCAGGCGGCCCTCGGCCGGCTCGCCGCCGACCGGGACTCGCCCGCCGCGGCCCTGCTGGACCGCGGGGCCGTGGCCGAGGCACTGGCCCCCGGCGCCGACCCGCAGTACGCCCGCGCCGCCACCGAAGTGGTGCTCGGCATCGACGACTGGCTGCGAACGTACGACGTGTCACTCGTGATGTGAGACGGTGGGGATGAGGTGTCGACAGGGGGGCCTGTTGCGCCGTCCGGGGGAAACCGCTCCCCCGGTGGTGCCGACACCTCACCGTTCGGCGGCGGCCGGTCCGTGCAATCGGCGTCGCCGACGTCAGGATGGGAGTGCCGCCCGTCCGTCGTCGACCACCGGGGGAATCAGCACCATGCATCCGCGGATCTTCGCGATCGTCACCGCAGTCCTGCTCGGCGTCCTCGGGATCGGCGCGGTCTCGGTGACCCGCTGGACGCCCGAGACGGTACCGGTGGCGGCCGGTGTCCCGGCCACCACGCAGGCCGCACCCGGCGCCTCCCCGGCGTCCGCCCCGCCGACCGGCGACCCCGCGGTGTGGACCCGCTCCACCCTGCGGAACAAGCTGGTGGCGGAGATGGACGCCACCGACCCCGGAGTGGCGCTGGCCGACCTCGACAAGATCACCAAGGAGAAGCCGTACACCGTGCGGTTCTGCCACCCGATCGCGCACGAGCTCGGCCACACGGCGGTGAAGCGGTACCACGAGGACTTCCAGAAGGTCATCTCCTTCCCGCACGAGACCTGCGCGGCCGGGTACCTGCACGGTGCGGTCGAGGAGATGCTCGCGGCGTCCGAGAACCCGCAGCAGGACATCCTCACCCTCTGCGCGCCCGCCAACACCGGGCCGTGCATCCACGGCGTCGGCCACGGGATCATGTTCGTCACCAAGCAGGACATCCCGTCCGCCCGCGACCTGTGCAGCAAGTTCCCCAGCACCAGCCGCCGGATCACCTGCTCCGAGGGCCTGTTCATGCAGCTCTTCGCCCCGGACGAGGAGGACGAGAAGGCCAAGGCGAACCTGCCCGCCGACAAGCTCGCCGCCGAACCGCTCTACCCCTGCCCGGAGCAGCCGGCGCTCTTCCAGTCCGCCTGCTTCTTCTACGCGCCGACGCTGTACCTCAGCTCGCACGACTACGCCAACCACCCCGAGGCCTTCGCCGGCGCCCTCAAGTGGTGCCTCAACGCGCAGGCCTCCGGCGGGGCCAACGACTGCAGCCGCGGGGTCGGCTCGCGCACCATGAAGTACAACCTGGACCGCGCGGACTGGGCCGCCCAGCAGTGCGCCACCGCCGCCGACGCCTGGCAGCGGAAGGCCTGCGCCCAGGGCCTGGTCAGCTACTGGACGGTCAACTACACCGAGTCCGGCGCCGCGGCCAAGCTCTGCAAGCAGATCACCGACAAGGAGATCGCCGGCTACTGCCGCTCCGCGGGCGGCCTCTCCAGCACCCTCGACTGATCGGGCAGCGCCCCGGGGTGCACCCGCCGCGGACAGGGACGGTAAGGAGCGTACGATCGGCACGCGGGTGCGCCGAGGAAGCCGCGCCATTGCTTCCCCCACCCCCGTTCGCTGGAGTGCACCCACCATGACCTCCGAAGACTTCCGCAGCGCGGCCCACGCCGCGGCCGACCTGGTCGCCGACTACCTGGAGGGCCTGGCCGACCGTCCGGTCTGGCAGCCGATGGCCGTGGCCGACCGGCAGGCCCTGCTGGACCTGCCGCTGCCCGAGACCGGCACCGACCTGGACGGGCTGCTCAAGACCGTCGCCGAGCAGGTCGTGCCGGCCCCGATGGGCAACGGCAACCCGCGGTTCTTCGGCTGGGTGAACTCGGCCCCGCAGCCCGCCGGGGTGCTCGCCACCCTGGTCGCCTCGGCGATGAACCCCAGCTCGGCCGGCGGCGACCACGCCGACGTCCACCTGGAGCGGGCCGTCGTCCGCTGGATCGCCGAGCTGGTCGGCTTCCCGCACCCGGCCGGCGGCGGCCTGCTCACCTCGGGCACCTCGATGGCCACCATCGTCTGCCTGGCCGCCGCCCGGAACCGGGCCGCGCTGCGCGCCGGGGTGGACGTCCGCGCCGACGGCCTCGCCGCACTGCCGCCGCTGGTCGGCTACGTCACCGGCGAGACCCACTCCTGCGTCCGCAAGGCCGCCGAGCTGCTCGGCCTCGGCAGCCGCCACCTGCGCACGGTGGCTACCGACGCCGAGGGCCGGCTGGACACCGCCGCCCTGGAGGCGGCGATCGCCGAGGACCGGGCGGCCGGCCGGCTGCCCTTCCTGGTGGTCGCCTCGGCCGGCACCGTCGGCACCGGCGCCGTCGACGCCTTCGACCCGATCGCCGACGTGGCCGAGCGCGAGGGCCTGTGGCTGCACGTGGACGGCGCGTACGGCGCCTTCGGCGTGCTCGACCCGGTGATCGCCCACCGCTACGCGGGCATGGACCGCGCCGACTCGCTCGCCCTGGACCCGCACAAGTGGCTGGGCGTGCCGGTGGACTGCGGCTGCGCGCTCGTCCGCGACACCGAGGGGCTGCGCGGCACCTTCAGCCTGGTGCCCTCCTACCTGCGCGACGAGGCGGCCGGCTCGCTCGGCTGGTTCTCCGAGTACGGCACCGAGCAGACCCGGCCGTTCCGCTCGCTCAAGGTGTGGGCGTCGATCGCGCACCGCGGCCGCGAGGGCGTCGCCGCCGACATCGCGCACACCACCGCGCTGGCCCGCCTGCTCGGCGAGCTGGTCGAGGCCGATCCGGAGCTGGAGCTGCTCGCGCCGGTGGAGACCTCGATCGTCGCCTTCCGGTACCGGCCCGCCGGGCTGGACGGCGAGGCCCTGGACCGGCTCAACCGGGAGCTGCCCGCGGCGGTCCAGCTGCGCGGCCGGGTGTTCGTGACCGGCGCCGTGCTCGGCGGCCACGAGATGCTCCGCGCCTGCCTGCTCAACGCCACCACCACCGAGGCCGACGCCCGGCTGCTCGTGGACGAAGTGCACGCCGCCGCGGCCGGGCTGACGGGCCGTCCGGAGACCGAGGGCGCTGCCTGACGTGCACGGATCATGGCGAGGGGCCGGCCGCGGAGACATTTACCGTGAGGTCACGGGGGATTCGTGATCGTGAAACACCGGCGCGACACGATGGCTGCATGGACACTCGTGAACCCGTCACCACCACCGGCCCCTCGCGCGCCCAGCGACGCGCCGTCCGGACCCACCGCTGGCGCAGAGAGACCGTCGAGCTCGCCGCCGTCTTCCTCGCCGTCGCCACCGCCGACCTGGTCGCCAACGTGGTCGTGCACGGCCACGACGGCCCGGTGCTGCTCGTCGTGTCGGCCGTCGCCCTGTTCGCCACGGCCGTCTTCCACGGCTGGTGGGCGCACCGGCGGCCGCACGGACCGCCCGCACCGGACACCCATGCGCCGCCCGGGGAGGCCGCGGTGAGCGGCCCCCTGGACGCGCTGGAGGAGACCGTGCTGTGGCGGGTCCGCACCACGGTCGAGGACTCCCCCGGCAGCCTGGCGCGGATCTGCACGGCGCTCGCCGGGCACCGGGTCAACATCGTCTCGATGCAGTCGCACCCGCTGGCCGCCGGCACCGTCGACGAGTTCTTCCTGCGCGCCCCGGCCGCCCTGGACCGGGCCGAGCTGACCGCGGCGGTCGCCGCGGCCGGCGGCACCGACATCTGGACGGACCGCGCCGACGCGCACGAACTGGTCGACGCGCCGACGCACGTGCTGGCCCTGGCCACCCGCACCGCGCTGGACGCCGCCGAGCTGCCGGTCGCGCTGCGGCAGCTGTTCGGCCGGTGCACGATCCGGCAGTACCCGGACCGCGGCCGGTCCACCCCGGCCGGGGTGGACGGCCACACCATGCGGCTGCCCGTCCCCGGCGGCGACCTGATCGAACTGACCCGGCCGCACCTGCCCTTCACCCCGACCGAGTTCGCCCGCGGCCAGGCCCTGGTCGAGCTGGACAGCCTGCTCGGCCCGCGGGTGCCCAAGGTCGAGGCCCGACTCGCCCGGCCGGCCGGCGCCGACCTGACCGTCCGTCGCGCCGAGCCCGGCGACAGGCGGGCCGCGCTGGAGATGCACCGGCGCTGCTCGCCCGACACCCTGCGCAAGCGCTACCACGGTCCGGTCAAGGACGCCGACCGCTACCTCGCCCACCTGCTCGACCCGCGGCACGGGCAGACCCTGGCGGTCGAGGACGCGGACGGCCGGATCGTCGCCCTCGCCCACCTCATGTGGGACGACGACGGCGCCGAGGTCGCGCTGCTGGTCGAGGACGACTGGCAGCGGCAGGGCCTCGGCGTGGACCTGCTCCGCCGGATGGCCGCCCTCGCCCTGGAGGCCGGGGTGGCGACCGTCTACGCGGTGACGCACTCCTCGAACACCGGGCTGATCTCCACCATGCGCCGGCTCTCGGCCCCGCTCGACTACCAGGTCGAGGACGGCACCCTGGTGATCACCGCGCACCTCGCGGAGGCCGCCGACAAGCTGCCCACCCCCTGGCCCACCCGGCCGCGCCGCTGAGGCGACGTCACCGGCAGCACCCCGAACGGACTCCGGCCCGGCCGCACCTCGCGGCCGGGCCGGAGTGCCGTGCGCTCCGCCGAATGGAGGGGCGCAGACGGCGTACGGCCCCGAGTGGCCCCTGACACCCCTTCAGAGCAGATATATCCCTTTCCAGTGACTTGTCGTAATTGCCGGAAGGGAGATCGAGCCGTGGCACACGTCGATGCCGTGGTAACAGGCGCCGGAGGCTTCATCGGCGGGCACCTCACGGGCGCGCTGCTCGCCGAGGGGCTCACCGTCCGGGCCGTGGACCGCAAACCGCAGGAGGACTGGTACCAGGTGCACGCCGGTGCCCAGAACCTCGTCCGCGACCTCTCGCTGCGCGAGGCGTGCGAGGAGGCGATGGCCGGCGGGGCCGGCGAGGTCTACCACCTCGCCGCCGACATGGGCGGCATGGGCTTCATCGAGAGCCACAAGGCGGACTGCATGCTGTCCGTGCTCTCCAGCACCCACATGCTGCTCGCCGCCCGCGAGCACGGCGCCCGGCGCTACTTCTACTCCTCGTCCGCCTGCGTCTACGCCGCGGACAAGCAGACCGACGCCGCCGTCCTGCCGCTGCGCGAGGAGGACGCCTACCCCGCCATGCCCGAGGACGGCTACGGCTGGGAGAAGCTCTTCACCGAGCGGATGGCCCGGCACTTCCGCGAGGACTTC
The DNA here is from genome assembly GCF_000717715.1 of Streptomyces sp. NRRL B-24484. GTDB lineage: Bacteria > Actinomycetota > Actinomycetes > Streptomycetales > Streptomycetaceae > Kitasatospora. The sequence goes on from NZ_JOAI01000015.1 coordinate 11,526, forward strand.
GGCCTGGCCACCCGCACCGGCCGCTACCACAACGTCTACGGCCCGTACGGCACCTGGGACGGCGGCCGGGAGAAGGCCCCCGCCGCCGCCTGCCGCAAGGTCGCCACCGCCGTGCTCACCGGCTCCGACGAGATCGAGATCTGGGGCGACGGCGAGCAGACCCGCAGCTTCACCTTCATCGACGACTGCGTCACCGGCACCCTGCGGCTCGCCCGCAGCGAGGTCACCGAGCCGCTCAACATCGGCTCCGACCAGCTGGTGACCGTCAATCAGCTGTACGCCCTGGTGGAGGAGATCGCCGGGGTGCGGCTGCGGCACCGCCACGTGCCCGGCCCGCTGGGCGTGCGCGGCCGCAACAGCGACAACACCCGGATCGTCAAGGAACTCGACTGGGCCCCCTCCGTCCCGCTGCTGACCGGCCTGGAGAAGACCTACCGCTGGGTGCACGACCAGGTCCGGGCGCGCCGCGACGGCCGCCCCCACCAGCGCTGATGGCCCCGCCGCGGGTCGACGTGCTCGGCGTGGGCATCAGCGCCGTCAATCCGGCCACCGCCCTCGCCGAGATCACCCGCCGGGTGGAGACCGGCGAGCGCGGCTACGTCTGCGTCACCGGCGTGCACGGGGTGATGGAGTCCCAGCGGGACACCGCGCTGCGCCGCATCCACAACGCCTCCGGCCTGACCGTCCCGGACGGCATGCCGATGGTGTGGGCCGGCCGGCGGGCCGGCGCCCCCGGCATGAGCCGGGTGCCCGGCCCCGCCCTGATGCTCGACGTCCTCGCCCGGGCCGCCGAACGCGGCTGGAGCTCCTACCTCTACGGCGCCGGGCCGGGCGTCCCGGAGCTGCTCGCCGAGCGGCTCCGGGACCGGCTGCCCGGGCTGCGGATCGCCGGCACCCACTCGCCGCCGTTCCGGCAGCTCACCCCGGAGGAGGACGCCGAGGCCGTCCGGCGGATCAACGACAGCGGCGCCGACCTGGTCTGGGTGGGGCTGTCGACGCCCAAGCAGGAGCACTGGATGGCGGCGCACCGGCCGCTGCTCACGGCACCCGTGCTGCTCGGCGTCGGGGCCGCCTTCGACCTCCACGCCGGGCTGCAGAGGCCGGCCCCCGTGTGGATGCAGCAACGCGGCCTGGAGTGGTCGTACCGGCTCCCCCGCGAGCCCCGCCGCCTCTGGCGGCGCTACCTGCGCAACAACCCGGCGTACCTGGCGCGGATCGCGCTGCGGCCGCCCCGGATGAGAGGAACCGACTGACCGGTGGACACGCTGCGGGTCGCCCTGGTGCACAGCTTCTACGCCTCCGCGCAGCCCAGCGGCGAGAACGAGGCCGTCCGGGACCAGGCCCGGGCGCTGCGCGCCGCGGGCCACGAGGTGGCGGTCGTCGCGGCGCACACCGACGAGGCGGCCCGCAGCCGGCTCCATCCGCTGCGGGCCGCCGCCACGGTCGCCAGCGGCCGCGGCCGCTCCCCGGTCCCGGAGCTGCGGGCCTTCGCCCCGGACGTGGTGCACGTCCACAACCTCTTCCCCAACTTCGGCCGCAGCTGGGTCCGCAACTGGCCGGGCCCGCTGGTGGCGACCCTGCACAACTACCGCCCGCTGTGCGCCGGTGCGGCGCTCTTCCGGGACGGGGCCACCTGCACCGCGTGCCCGGACGGCAGCCCCTTCGCCGGACTGCGGCACGGCTGCTACCGGGGCTCGCGGCTGGCCACCGCGCCGCTCGCCTGGGCCAACCGCCGCGGGCCGGACGGCGATCCGCTGCTGCGCCGGGCCGACCGGCTGGTGCTGCTCTCCGAGTCGGGCCGGCGCACGTACGTACGGGCCGGCGTGGCCGCCGAACGCACCGCGCTGATCCCGAACTTCGTCGACGACCCGGTGCCCCGGCCAGCCGGCGGCACCGGGGGGCGGTGGCTCTTCGCCGGCCGGCTGACCCCCGAGAAGGGCGTGCTGGAGCTGCTGGAACGCTGGCCGGCCGACGAACCGCTGGACGTCGTCGGTGAGGGCGGACTCCTCGACCGGGCCCGGGCGGCGGCCCCACCGCAGGTCCGCTTCCTCGGGCGCCTGGACCGCGCCGAGCTCCGCCGCCGGCTGCCCGGCTGGCGGGGCCTGGTCTTCCCCAGCCGTTGCCTGGAGGGCGCCCCGCTGGTGCAGGTCGAGGCGCTCGCCGCGGGGCTGCCGGTGCTCGCCTTCGAGGGCTCGTCCGTCGCCGAGACCGTCCGGGCCCGCGGCACCGGCACAGTCGTCCGCTGGGACGAGCCGCTCGGCCCCGTCCTCGCCGCCGCCGGGGCCCGCTTCCCGGCCCTGCGGACGCACTGCCGCCGGATCTTCGAGGACCACTTCACCGAGGCCACCTGGCTGCGGAGCGTGGAGGACCTGTACTGCGGCGTACTTGCGGCCCGGACGGCCCGGCACTGAGGGGCGCGTGGGGTGCCCGCTGTGGTGCACCGTCCCAGCGTCCCTGAGGTCACCGCGGAGCGCGTCAGTGCGCTCCGCGGCTGGTGAGCACCGCGGGGACGGTCCGGAGCAGGATGCCGGCGTCGAGGCGCAGCGAGCGGTTCTCGACGTAGTGCAGGTCCAGCCGGAGCATCTCCTCCCACGGCAGGTTCGAGCGCCCCCGCACCTGCCACAGGCCGGTGAGGCCGGGCAGGACGAGCAGCCGGTCCCGGGCCCGCCCGGTGTAGTCGGAGTCCTCCAGCAGCAGCGGCCGCGGGCCCACCAGCGACATCTCCCCGCGGAGCACGTTGACGAGCTGGGGCAGCTCGTCGAGCGAGAACCTGCGCAGGTGGCGGCCGATCCGGGTGACCCGCGGGTCGTCCCGCAGCTTGAAGAGGTGGCCGTCGGAGTCGTTGCGTCCGGCGAGGGAGGCCCGCTCCGCGTGGGCACCGAGGTGCATGGTGCGGAACTTCAGCATGCGGAAGGGCCTGCCGTGGAGGCCTGCGCGGACCTGGCGGAAGAGCACCGGGCCGGGGCAGGTGGCCTTGAGCAGCAGGAAGACGGCCGCCATGACCGGCAGGAACAGCATCAGGAGCGAGGTGGCACCGACGATGTCGACCACCCGCTTGGCAGGGAGCCGTCTGACCGATCGCCGGTCGGACGGCAGATGCGGTGCGGAGAGCGCCACGTGACACTCCTTTAGGAGTAAAAGATGTCAAACAAACGTGAACCGGAACATTTCTGGCAATCACTCTCACACAACACAACGAACCTTGCGGGTGCGGCACGCATCCGTTACTCCGGACGGAAGGCGGCGGTCCGATGGCCACGGCGCGAGTGACAGGACAGGGCGGTCCGGGCACCGGACGGCCGGTCGCCGGACGGGCCCCCGGGCAATGACCGCGACACCTGAGGATCCGTCGACCGACGCACCGTCACCTCGTCCGCGCCGGCGGGCCCTGCGGATCGCGGCCCTCACGGCCGCCGCAGGCCTGGCCGTCACGGTCGGCCTGGGCTGGTGGGCCTACGCCCGGCTGGACGGGAACCTCCGCACCGACACCGCGACCGAACGGGCCCTCGCGGAGCAGGCGGCCCTGCGGCCCAAGTCCTCCGGGGACGCCGAGAACATCCTGGTGATGGGCTCCGACTACCGTCCCGAGCTGGGCAGCGCGCGCTCCGACACCGTCCTGCTGGTGCACCTGGCCGGGGACGGGAAGCGCCTCCAGGTGGTCAGCGTGCCGCGGGACATGATGGTGCCGATCCCGAGCTGTCCGCGGGCCGGTGCGGCCGCGAGCCGCGCCCAGTACGCGCAGTTCAACTGGGCCTTCGACCTCGGCGGTGCCGCCTGCACGATCCGCACCTTCGAGGACCTCACGGGCATCCGGGTCGACCACCACCTCGTCGTGGGCTTCGAGGGGTTCAGCCGGATCGTGGACGCGGTCGGCGGCGTCGAGGTGGACCTGCCCCGGGCGGAGCGGGACCCGAACGTGGGCCTCGACCTGTCCGCCGGGCCGCACCTGCTGCAGGGCGCCGACGCGCTGGCCTACGTGAGGGCCCGCGAGTACGTCGGCGACGGCAGCGACACCAACCGGATGTCCCGTCAGCAGGCATTCCTCGGGCAGCTGTCGGCGAAGCTGCGCAGCAGCGGGACGCTGTTCAACCCCGCGCGCCTCTACCCCGTCCTGGACGCGGTCACGTCCTCGATCACCGCCGATTCGGGGCTGGACTCGCTCGGCAAGCTGTACGACCTGGTGGCCCGGCTCCGCGCGGTGCCGGAGGGCCAGGTGGACTACCGAACCGTCCCCCGCAAGCCGTACACGGCGGACCCGGACCGGGACGTGCCGGACGAGCCCGCCGCCTCCCAGCTGTTCCGGTCGCTGCGGGAGGACCGCTCCCCGCCGCCCGACCCGGCGAAGGGCTGACCCGGCCTCACGGGGCGCCGTGCCGCCGCCGGGCGTGGCGCAGAACGGCGCCCGCCACCAGGGCCCCCGCGCTGCGGGGGCGCAGCCACTGCTCGTCGTAGCGGTCCGAGGCCCCGAACGAGTCGTACTTGTAGGACTCGTTCCCGCGGAGGAAGTCGAAGGTGCGTGCGCCGAGGGCGGCGGCCGCGGCGATCGTCCGGTCGAGGAGGACGGTACCGAGGCTCAGCCGGGCGTAGGCCGGGTCCCAGCCGCCGTTGTAGTAGGCGAAGGTGTCCTGCCAGAGGAAGCCGTAGACGGCGCCGACCGGGGTGCCCCCGCGCTCGGCGACCAGGGCGGCCGGTCCGCGGTCGGCGTCGGCGCGGGCCCGGAGGCGCAGGTGGAGCGGGCGGCGGTGCGGGCCGAGGGCGGTCACCGCCCCGCGGTGGTCCTGCCGGAGGCGGTGCAGGGCGAGCACCGCGTCGAGCAGTCCGGCGGTCATGTCCTGCGGTCCGACCCAGCGGAAGGCGATCCCGGCCTCGGCGAGCTGCCGCTCGCGGCGTCTCATGAGGCGGCGGAAGCCGGTGGAGCCGACGGTGGCGCCGGTTCCGATCTCCAGCCGGGGGCAGGTGGTCCTGGCGATCCGGCGGGTGCCGGCGGGCAGCAGGGCGGTGTCGTTCTCCGGGTCCATGGCGGGGAGCCAGAGGCTGCCGCGCCGGGTGCGGTCGCTCAGCCAGGTGCGGACCTCCTGGCGGCGGTGCGCAGCGACGGGGAACAGGCCGTGGTCCGCGCCGTCGGCGTCCGCGCCCAGCAGGGTCCAGGCGGTGACGGGGAGCGGGATGCGCGGGTGGAGCCGGTCCCTGGTGCGGGCGAGAGGCACCACCGCCTCGGGCCGGCCGTCCGGTCCCGTCCAGAGCGCGACCTCGGCCGCCGCGGCGGCGGCCGGGTCCATGGCCTCCCAGGTGCCGAGCACCCAGTCTGGCGTGGTGAAGTAGGAGGAGCCGGGGACGGCGGCGGCCAGCTCCCGCCAGCCCTGCTCGTACGGGGCGAGCGTCGCCGGGGTCCGGTGGATCCGGAGGCCGCCGGCCCGTGCGGGCGCCGTGCTCCGGGCGGTGGCCGGGCGGGTCACCGGCGTGCGTCCCGGAGCAGGTCGACGAGTCCGTCGGCGAAGCGGCGGCTCATCTCCTCGACGGTGTAGCGCGCCGCGTCCTTGCGGCACTCCGAGCGCATGGCGCCGAGCTCGGCCGGGCTGCCGAGGAGGCCGGCCACGGCGTCGGCGTACTGCTGCACGTCGTCCGGTGCGACGAGGGCGTTGCGGCCGTGCTCCAGGTACTCGAACTCGGGGGCGTGCCAGGGCCACGGCGTGGTGACGACGGGGGTCTCCAACACGAAGGAGTCGACGGCGCACAGGCCGACCAGGCCGGGCATGAGCAGCACGTCCGACACCGCCCCCAGCAGTGCCTTGCGGGTGCCGAACACCGGCCCCAGGGGCACGACGACCCGGCTGCGGGAGGCGGCGGCCTCCACCAGCTCCTTCTGCTCGCCCGTCCCGGCGACCAGCAGCCGGAAGCCGGGCAGCCGCTCGGCGACGGCCTCGGCGGCCGCGACGAGGAAGGGGATGCGCTTGCTGGAGCTCAGCGCGCCGACGAAGAGCCCGGTGCGGCCCGCGGCGAGGCCGTGCTCGGCGCGCAGGGCGGCCTGCTGTTCCTCCGTCACCCGGCGGTAGGCCTCGCCCAGCGCCGTGGTGTCGACGGCGTTCTGCACCACCGTCACCCGCTGCCGGGGGAATCCGTGGTCGGTCACCGCGCGGGAGCCGCCGTCGGTGTAGGAGAAGAACCAGCGGGCCCGCCGGGTGAGGGCGAACTTCAGCGACTGCTCCAGCCGTGACTGGGGGCCGGTGTAGGTGCGGCCGTGGTCCCACATGGCGACGGCCGGCCCCCGGCCGGTCAGCTGCCGCAGCAGCAGCGGGTACAGCTCCAGGTTCCGCAGCGACTGGTCCACCACCAGCACGTCCGAGGTGCGGGCCAGGGAGCCGAGCCGCTTGTGCACCAGCGGGCGGCCCGCGACCCACAGGCTGGACTGCCGCAGCCGCACCGCGCCGGCCATGTCGACGACGTCCTGTCGCGCCCGCTGGTCCCGGCTGTAGGGCTGCCCGTGCGCGACGACGAGGGACACTCCGCGCGTGTCGAGGTCCGCTTCGAGCTGCCGGTAGAAGGAGCGGCGGAACTCGGAGAGGAACGGCACGACCAGGGCCACCTGTGGGCGGCCGGCCGGGTGGCGTGTCGCCGGAGACTTTCTTTCCATGATGGATAAATTGCCACAAACACGCCGTAACGGGGCGTCAGAGACCTGCCACTCGGGTGGGAAAGACACATTAGGAGCAGTCATGCAGCACACTGCGCTGACCCGGCGGATCGCTGCCAGCCCGCTGGCCCCGTTGGCCACCTTCCCGATCCGGCTGGCGGCCGCCGCCCGCCACAACGCCCACGCCGTGAAGCAGACCGCGTCCTGGCTCGTCCGTTCGCGCGAGCACGTGCATTACACCTACGACCTCGAACCCCTCAACCTGGAGCACCTGTCCTGGTTCGTCGCCACGGCGACCGGCAGCCCGGTGGACGAGATCCGCGGCTACCTGGCCGAGGTGCAGCAGGACGAGCAGCTGCGCCGCCTCGTCGCCGCGGGCCTGGCGAGGAGCGAGCGGAACGCCACCACCGACCCGGTGGTCCGCTACGGCCGCCGGATCGGCTGGTACGCCTTCGTCCGGGCGCTGCGTCCCGGGTTCGTGGTCGAGACCGGCACCAACCGGGGGCTGGGCAGCGCGGTGATCGCGGCCGCGCTGCTCAGGAACGGCAGCGGCCGGCTGGCCACCGTGGACATCGACGACCGTGCCGGCGAGCTGATCGTCCCCCCGTACGACACGCTGGTCGACCGCGTGATCGGCGACTCGCTGGAGTTCCTCGCCGGTCCGGTCGTCCGGCAGCAGCCGATCGACCTGCTGTTCGTCGACACCGGCTGGACACCGGAGCACGAGCGGGCCGAACTCGCCGCCGCGACGCCGCTGCTGTCCCCCGGGGCCGTGGTGCTCGCGACGAAGACGTACTGCTGGAGCGAGCTCCCCCGCTGGGCCGAGGAGAACCGCCGGGAGTTCCTGCACTTCAGCGAGAAGCCCCGCGACCACTGGTACCGGGGCGTCGGCATCGGGGCGTCGTTCCCGGCTCTGGTCCGCGCGTGAACCCGGCGGTCCGGGCCCGGCTCGTCGGCTGGTACCTGCGCTGGGACTCCTGGCAGGGCGCCGACCGCGCCCTGCGGCGCTCGCCCGTCCAGGCGTGGTTCCGCCGCCGCTCGGCCGGCCGGCTCGCCGTCCTCGGCTACCACGGGATCGAGGACGCCGCGGCGTTCGAGGCCCATCTCGACCTGCTGCAGCGCCGCTTCGTGCCCGTCTCGCTGGAGCAGGTCGAGGCGGCGGTGCACGGCGGCCGGCCGCTGCCGCCGCGCAGCGTGCTGGTCACCTTCGACGACGGCGACCACAGCGTGCACAGCCGGGGCCTGCCGCTGCTGGCCGCCCGTGGCATCCCGGCGGTGTGCTTCGTCATCCCCGGACTGGTCGGCACCGACACACCGTTCTGGTGGGAGGAGGCCGAGCACCTGGTGCGGCACGGAGCCCGCACCGACCGCCTCCCGCCGGCCGCGCTGGAGGCCGCCGCCCACACGCTGAAGCTGCTCCCGGAGGGGGACCGCCGGCTCGCCCTGGCCGACCTGCGGGCCACCGCCGCCGCGCCCGCGCCGCGCCGGCGCCAGCTCAGCGGCGGCGAGTTGCGGGAGCTGGAGGCGGCCGGCGTCGTCGTCGGCAACCACACCCTGACCCACCCCTGCCTGGACCGCTGCAGCGACGAGCAGGTCCGGACGGAGGTGCTGGAGGCGCACCGGCGGCTGACCGACCTGCTCGGCCGCCCGCCCGCCGCCTTCGCCTACCCCAACGGCAACACCGACGAGCGGGTGCACCGGATCCTCCAGCAGACCGGCTACCGCACCGGGTTCCTCTACAACCACCAGCTGGCGGACCCCTCGGCCCTGCACCCGCTGCGGATCGACCGGCTGGTGGTCTCCACCCGCACCAGTACGGACCGGCTGGAGACCATCCTCTCCGGCTTCCACCCCGCCCTGTTCCGGGCCGGGCGGGTGGTGGCGCGTGCCGCCGCCCGGGCGGGTCAGTCGCTCAGCGGCAGGCTCTGACCGGCCGTCAGCAGGGCGGCGGCCCGCCGCACGGCCAGGTCGATCCGGGCGGCGCACGAGCGCAGCTCCTCCACCGGGCGGCCGTCCGGGTCCGGGACGGCGTCGGCGCCTGCCGCGACCGGAGGAGTGCGGCCCCGCAGCGCGGCGGCCCGCGCGACCGCGGCGCGGGGGCCGTCGTCCGCCCCCTCCGGAGGAACCGCGCCGGCGAGCCGCACGAACTCCTCCAGCGCGAAGCAGCGCCGCAGCGCCGCGGGGTGGAGGCGCACCGCCGCGTCGCGGTGCTCCCGGGTGAGCCCCAGGACGAGGTCCGCGGAGGCGACGAGGGCCGCGGTCAGCCGCCTGGTCGTGAACGCACCGGCCGTGCCGCCAAGCTCCTCCAGTACGGCGGCGGTCCGCGGCGGCATCGGCAGCCCGGGGCGCGCCAGCGTCCCGGCGCTGCCGACCCCGATGCCGCCGCCGGGCGGGCCCGTGTGCGCGGCGAACAGCCGTTCCCCGACCGGGGAGCGGTAGAGGTTGCCGGTGCAGACGAACAGCACCTCGAAGCGGGTCACTTGGCGGCCCGCACGGCATCGGCCGCGCTGTCTTCGTCGAGCTTCCTGGGCGCCACCAGCAGGTCGCCCGCGGCCTCCTCACCGTAGCCGTAGCCGTAGCCGTAGCCGTAGCCCTCGCTCTGCAGCTTGGCCATACTGAGGACGCCGCCGAGGACGGGGGCACCCACCGAGCGCAGCGACTCGACGGCCGCCTGCACCCGCTCGCCCGGCGTGCGCCCCGCCCGCACGACGAAGACCGCGCCGTCGACGGCGTGGGCCAGCCCGACGGTGTCGGCGACGGGCAGCAGGGGGGCGCTGTCCACGATGACGGTGTCGAAGTCCCGGGCGAGACCGGCGAGGACGAGCCCCATCCGGTCGGAGGCGAGGAGTTCCGCCGGGTTGGGCGGGACGGGCCCCGAGGTGAGCACCCTGAGGTTCGCCTCGCCCCACTCCTGCAGCACCTCGTCGACGGCGGCCTGGCCGATCAGCACGCTGGTCAGGCCGGCGTCCTGGACGAGGCCGAACGTCTTGGCGACGCACGGGTTGCGCAGATCGGCGTCGACCAGGCAGACCCGGCTGCCCGCCTCGCAGAGCGAGAGCGCGAGGTTCGCGGCGGTGTTGGTCTTGCCCTCGCCCGGCAGCGGGCTGGTCACCATGATCACTCGGGGCCTGCGGTCGACCTGCGCGAACTGCAGGTTCGTCCGCACCAGCCGGAAGGCCTCGGCCCGCGCGCTGTGCGCGGCCGGGCCGACGGCGAGCGGGTGGTCCGGCGCGCCCTTGTCGAAGGGCACCGACCCGAGCACCGGCAGCCCGGTCGCGGTGCCGAGCGCGTGGGCGGTGCGCAGCGTGGTGTCGAGGGTCTCCCGCAGCAGGGCGAGGCCGACGCCGGACAGCAGCCCGGCGAGCAGTCCGGCCGCGGCGTTGAGCACGGGCTTCGGGGAGAGGGGCGCTCCGGGCGCCTCGGCCGTGCGGGTGATGCCGATGTGGACGGGGGCGGTGCCCTGCCCGGGCGGCGTCTCCAGGCTGACGATCTGTCGGCCGGCTTCCTCGGCCACGCCGTTCGCGATCCGCGCCGCCCACACCGGGTCGGAGTCGGTGACGGAGATGTCGATCAGCACCGTGTTCAGCTTGGCGGAGGCCGAGATGTGCCCCGCCAGCTCCTGCGGCGTCGTCTTCAGCCGCAGCCGGTCGACGACGGGGCCGGCGATGCGGGGGCTGGAGATGATGTCGGCGTAGGACTGGACCCGCGCCTGGGAGAACGCACTGCCCTGGTTGAGCTCGGCAATGTCGCCGCTGGCGCGGGTGGAGACGAAGATCTGACTCGTCGCCAGGTACTGCGGCGTGGAGGCGGCCGTCGCGGCGAGCCCCGCGCCGAGGCCTGCCAGCGCCAGGAGCGTGACGGACAGCCAGCGCCGCGCCATGGCCCTGAAAAATCCACGCAGATCCAACGTGCACCCCTTCGGGTTGTTCCGGTCGTGGCATCCGGGGCGGCCCGGACTCGACACCGGGGCATGAGATATCCCCTTAGGGAGCTTAAACACGTTTGACCACATTTCGGGTCAGCCGCTCTCACCCTGTCGAGGAGTGTCTGTGCGCCACAGCGCCATCACCGTGGCCCCCCGCCTGGCAGCAGTCGCCGTGTGGGCGGTCGGCCTGGGCCCGGCGTTCTTCGCCGTCGTACTGTCGCCGCGCGGCCCTGCGGACTCCGGCGCCCCCGCGGACTGGGGCCTGCCGACAGCCCAGGAGGGCCCGGCCGCCTGGCAGTTGCAGGTCGGCATGGGCTACCTGCTGGCCACCGTGGCGCTGCTGGTCGGCGTGTTGCTGTTCGCCTTGGCCGGGCCCCGCCGGCCGGCCGGACCGGTCGGTGCGGCCGTGGCCGCGGCGGCGCTCGGCATGTACGCCGGCCCGGTGCTCTCCGCCCTGTTCGGAGGACACGGCGGCGCGGGCGACTGGCGGCTCTACCTCGCCCCGCTGACCGTCGCGGCCCTGTACGCGGCGCCGCGGATCCGGCCGGCCGCGATGATGCGCCGGGTGCGGGCGATGCTGCGGGTCTACACCTGGGGCAGCCTGTGCGCGCTGGCCGTCGCGCCTGGCTGGGCACTGGCCGCCAGCCCCATCGTCAACTTCCGGCTGCCCGGCCTCGGCTCCTCCCGCCTGGTCGGCGTCACCACCCACCCGATCCTGCTGGGCGTCATCGCCTCGGCCGCACTCGCCGTGGAGCTGGCGCCGCTGTACCGGAGCCGGCTGTGGCCGCTGCACGCCGGCGCGGCCGCGGCCGTCCTGGTCCTGGCCCAGTCCCGGACGGCGTGGCTGGCGGCGCCCCTGGGCCTGCTCCTGCTGTACCGACGCGGCGCGCACCACCGCATCCACCCGCTGCTGCGCCGGCTGCTGGTCCTCGGCATCGCGGTCTGCGGGGCCGTCCTCGTGCCGGCCCTGGTGACGGGGGCCGGCCAGGTGCTGTCGGACCGCGAGGTCAGCACGCTGCACGGGCGCACGGCGGTCTGGGACATGGCGATGAGCGCGTTCCGCTCGGACGTGCTGCTCGGCTACGGCCCGACGCTGTTCACCGACCGCTCCTCCCCCGTCCAGGCCGTCTACTCCCACGCCCACAGCCAGCTGCACCAGACGCTCGCCACGTCCGGGCTGGTCGGCGCGGCCGGCCTGCTGCTGTTCGCGGCGGCCGTCGTGGTGGCGGCCGCCCGCGGCGCGGCGGCCGGTGCCGGGCTGCCCTGGGCGCTGACGGCCGTCACCGTGGCCACCTGCGTGACCGAGGCGCCGCTGCGCGGCGTCGATTTCAGCCCGTTCCTGCTGCTGGTCCTCGTGCTCGTCTCCGTACTGCTCGCGTGGTCCCCGGCCGCGGGCGCGGCCGGCGACGGTCCGCCGCTGCGCGGCGCCGCACCGGACCGTCCCCGACACTCGCCGGCCGTGCTGCGCCAATCAACCGATGCCCCGCCGACTCCTGCGAAGCTGGCGCGATGACCCTGCTGCACAGCGCACGGAGTGCGGTCCGACGACTGGGCCTCGACGTCGCGCGCTACCCCGACGAGTGCCCCGACCACCAGGTGGCCCGCCTGCTGAGCCACCACCGCGTGGACGTCGTCCTCGACGTCGGCGCGCACACCGGGCACTACGCGTCCCAGCTGCGCGTCTGCGGCTACCGGGGGCGCATCACCTCCTTCGAGCCCGTCGGCGAGCTGCACCGGCAGCTGCTCCGCCGGGCGGCCGGCGATCCCCGGTGGAACACCGTGCGTTGTGCGCTCGGCGACCGGCCCGGCAGCGCGGTGATCAACGTCGCGGGCAACGCCGGCGCGAGCAGCTCGCTGCTGCCGATGCTGGACCTGCACACCGAGGCCTCGCCCGGCAGCGCGTACGTCCGGACGGAGGAGGTCGGGGTGGAACGCCTCGACGCGCTCTGGCCGGGTCTCGTGGCCGAGGGCGAGCGGGCCTTCCTCAAACTGGACGTCCAGGGCTTCGAGCGGCAGGTGCTGGACGGCGCCGGGGAGCGCCTCGCCGACTGCGCGGGGCTGCAGCTGGAGATGTCCCTGGTGCCGCTGTACGACGGCGGGATGCTCCACCGGGAGGCCCTGGACTGGGCCCAGGAGGAGGGGTTCACCCTGATGAACCTCCTGCCGGGGTTCACCGACGGCAGGACGGGCCGGATGTACCAGTGCGACGCGGTGCTGTTCCGCGAATAGCGCGACACCTCGGAGTGTCGGGGGGACGCGGGGCCACCCGGTGGACCATGTTCGTCCTGTGGAACCACTCCGTATCGCGGTGCTGATGACCTGTCACAACCGTGCCCCGAAGACCCTGGCCGCGCTCGCCTCGCTGCGCGACCAGCGCGGCCTGCCGGCGGGGACGGTGCTGTCCGTCCACCTCGTGGACGCGGGCAGCACCGACGGCACCGCCCGGGCGGTCGCGGAGCACTTCCCCGACGTTGAGGTGGTGACGGTCGGCCAGGACGTCTTCTGGGGCGAGGGCATGCGCACCGCCAGCCGACGCAGCAGACACGGCGCGCTGCCTGCCTGGGACCACCAGCTGTGGCTCAACGACGACGTGCGGCTCACCGCCGACGCGGTCGCCGACCTGCTGGCCACCGCGGAGCGGACCGGCGGCAGGGCCGTCGTCGTGGGCGCGCTGCACTCCTCGGACGGCGCCCGCACCACCTACTCGGGCCGGCGGCGGACGCTGCCCCGGTGGCACCCGCGCTCGCACGTCTTCGTGCTCGTCGACCCCACCGGGGCGCCCGAGCCCTGCGACACCTGCAACGGGAACGTCGTGCTCGTCCCCCGCCGCGTCCGCGACCGGCTCGGCGACATCGACCGCAGGTTCCGGCACTCGATGGGCGACTTCGACTACGGCCTGCGGGCCCGGCGGGCCGGGATCCCCCTCTACGTCACCCCGCGGTACGTCGGCGCCTGCGACACCAACCCGCCGCTGAGCGGCTCCCGGGAGCCCGGCATCGGGGTGCGCGAGGCGCTGCGGCGGCTGGTGTCGCAGCGGGAGCTGCCGCCGCGGCAGTGGTGGGCGTTCTGCCACCGGCACCTGTGGCCGTGGGCGCCCCTGCTGATGGTCGCGCCCTACGCGCGGACGGCGCTGGCCGCGGCCCTGGACCGCGCCCGGCGGGCCTGACGTGCTCTCCGCCCAGGACGCGCTGCTGGCGGCGGCGGCCCTCACCACGGCCGTCGCCGTGGTGCTGCTCTTCGTCCGTTCCGCCGCGATCGGCGTCTGCGCCATGGCCGGCGGGCAGGCCTGGCTGGTGCTGGCACGGGGTCAGGTGCCGGTGCTGGGAGCCGGTATCAGCCTCTACCCGCTGGACCTGCTGACGGTGTGCGCCGGGATCGCCGCCGTCGTCTCCGTGGTGCGCCGCCCGATCAGGCCGACCCCGGGCCACGCCGCCCTCGCGGTGCTGGGCCTGCTGGTGGCGGTGTCCGTCGTCACCGGCATGGCGGCGTACGGCGTCGAGCAGGCCGGGAACGATGCCCGGGTGTACTTCCTCCACGCGCTGGGGGCGGTCTGCTACACCGCCACGGCGAGGTCGGGGAAGCCGCTCGACGGACTGGTCGTCCGGCTCTGGACGGTGCTGGCCTGCGTGTACTGCCTGGCCGCGGTGTTCTGGTGGAGCCGACTGGGGATCGGCAGCAACTCCACCTCCGTCCTGGTCGACGGCCGGATGGTCAACTCGCGGCCCGTGGACGCCGCGTCCGCCCTGGTGATCGCCCAGGCGGCGGTCATGCTGCTGTGCAATCCGTTCGGCTCGTCCGGGGGCCGCCTGCCGGCCGGGCTGCTGGCCGGGCTGCTGCTGCCGGTCGTGGTGCTGCTGCAGCACCGCACGGTGTGGGCCGCCGCGATCGTGATGGTCGCCGGATGGCTGCTCTTCCGTCCCGTGAGGTCGGGGCGCAGGGCCGCCGGGCTCACCCTGGCGGTGCTGCTCGCCGCAACGGCCCTGCTCGTGTTCTCGCTCTCCTCCGACACCGGCCTGACCCGCAACCTCGCCTCGTCGGCCAGCAACGAAGACACCCTGGAGTGGCGCATCGACAGCTCGCACCTGCTCGTCGGCCGGCTGAACGGCGTGCACGAGTGGCTCTTCGGCCTGCCCTTCGGCTCCGGATTCGACCGGCTGCTCTACGGGCACGTCGTCGAGAGCCAGCCGCACAACTTCTACCTGCACCTGCTCCTTCGGGTCGGCCTGGCGGGGCTCTGCGCCGCCGTCTGGCTCGTCCTCTCCGTGCTGCGGCGCACCACGCCCCGCGCCCCGATGGGGCTGGCGATGTGGCTGTCCGTCACCGGCATGGCCTGCTTCTGCCTGGCGTACGCGATGCCCTTCGAGCAGAGCCTGCTGATCGGGCTGCTCCTCCGGCAGCCGGCGGCACCGGGAACCGTCCGCCCGGCGGTGCCAGCAGAACCGTCCCTGCGCCTGGGGGCCGCCGCATGAGCACCGTCCGGACCGCTCCCGAGCCCCGCAGCGCGCTGGCCGCCCTCGCCTGGAACTACGGCGGCGCCGCCGCCAACACCGTCCTGCAGATCACCTACACGGCCTTCACCGCGCGTACCGTGGCGAGCAGCGCCTACGGCGTGCAGGCCACCGCGCTGGCCGTGCTCCAGGTCCTGACCCTGTTCTCCAACGCCGGGCTCGCCACCTACCTGCTGCGCAGCGAGGACCTGACGCGCCAGGTGCTGCGCACCGCCCGGCGGATCTCCGTCGCCACCGGAGCGCTGAGCTGCCTGGCCGTGCAGGTCACCGCCGCCCCCTGCGCCGCGCTGTGGCACCTCCCGCTGATGGAGCCCCTGCTGCGCATCCTGGGCCTGCAGTTCCTCGTCCTGCCCTCCGCGGCGGTCGCCACGGCGGCGCTGCGCCGGTGCGGGCTCGCCCGGGCGTCCGTGGCCGCCGACCTCGGCGGCCAGCTGGGCGGGATGCTCACCGGCGCACTGCTGCTCGGCCTCGGCTGGAACCCGTACGGGATGGCCGCGGCGTTCCCGGCCGCCTCCGCCTGCACGCTGCTCGTCGCCACCGTCCGGCTGGCCCGGGCGGGCCTCCCGGACGGGCCCGACGTCCCGGCCCGGTCGATGATCGGGCTCTCGGGTACCTTCACCGGCTACGGCCTGGTGCAGACGGCCGCCCTGCAGTCCCCGCTGTGGTTGACCGCCCGGCTGCTCGGGCCCGCCGCGGCGGGCCAGTTCTCGCGGGCGTCGCTGACCGTCGCGATTCCGCTGAACCTGCTGTGCCAGAGCCTGCACCACGCGGCGACACCGGTGCTGGCCCGGGCCCACGGCCAGGGGCTGCCGCTGGCGTCGAAGGTCCGGGACATGCTCAGCGCCGCGTCCGGCCTCGCGTTCATCCCGTTCGGTGCCGCGGCCGGCCTCGGCCCCTCCGCCCTCGCGCTGCTCCTGGGCCCCGGCTGGGAGACCGCCTCCGGCCTGGTGCCGCTGCTCGCCCTGAACGCCGCCCTCTACTTCCTGTGCTCCATCGGCTACGCCGTCGACGAGGTCCGCAAGGCGCTGCGGGGACTGCTGGTCGTCCAGACCGCCGTCGCCCTGACGGTGCTCCTCTCCGTCGGCGCCGCCGCCTGGACGCGCGGTCTCGCGCTCGTCCCCGCCGCGATGGCGGTTGGCCCCGCCGTCGGGCACGCCCTCCAACTGGCCGGGTGGCACCGCGCGGGCCTGGTCGAGGTGCCGGCCGTGCTGCGCGCCCACCTGGTCCACGCGGTGATCGGCGGTTCCTTCTTCCTCGCCGCTCACACCGGCGCGCAGTACGGCCGCAGCGCGGCGGGTTCGACCGCCCTCGGGCTGCTCGCCCTGCTGCCCGTCGCCGCGTTCTGGCTCCTGGTGCGCCGGAACGTGCCCGTCTTCGCCATGGCCGCCTCGCACGGCCTGCTCCCCCGCCCCGCCCGAACCGGCCGCCCCTGAGGACCACCCATGCACATCGGGTTCACCGGACCGATCTCGCTCGCCCCGCTCGCCGGCCGGCTCGGCTGCCCGCCGCCGGTCACCTACGCCGTGCCGTACACGGGTCTGCTGGTCGGCACCTGGCTCGACCAGGGCCACCGGGTCACCGTGTACGCGCTCGGCGAGGTCGAGCGGCCCTGGGTGCGCACGGCGGGCCCGCTGACCGTCGTCGTGGTGCCCATGCGGGCGCACGCCCGGCACTACCTGCGCGACTTCTTCCGCGTCGAACGGGAGGCCCTCGTCCGCGAGATGCGCGCCCGCCCGGCCGACGTGGTCAGCGCCCACTGGACGTACGAGTTCGCCCTCGCCGCGGCCCGCAGCGGGCGGCCCGCCTTCGTCACCGCCCACGACGCGCCGCTGCGGTGCGCCTGGGAGGAGGGCCTCAGTCCGTACCGCTGGCTGCGCAACTCCCTCGCGCTGCCCGCCGTCCACCGGGCCACCGCGCTCAGCGGCGTCAGCCCGTACACCGCCCGGCATCTGCGGACGGTCCTCCGGGCGCCCGGGCCGGTGCGGGTCATCCCCAACGGGGTGCGGCTCACCGGGATGCCGAGCGCGCCGACCCCCTCGGCCACCGCCGCGCCGGTCTTCGCCACCGTCCTGAACGGCTGGGGACCGCTCAAGAACGGCCGGGCCGCGCTGGCCGCCTTCGGCCTGGCCAGGCGCAGCCTCCCCGCCGCCCGGCTGCTGATGTTCGGCGACGGGTTCGGGGCGGAGGGCCCGGCCGCCGCCTGGGCGGCCGGCCGCGGGCTCGCGGCGGGCGTGGACTTCGTCGGCCCGACCGGCCACGGCGACCTGCTCGGACGGCTCGCCGCCGAGGCGACCGTCCTCGTCCACCCGTCACGGCTGGAGGCCTGCCCGATGATCCTGCTGGAGGCGATGGCGGTGGGCGTCCCCGTCCTCGGCGGACGCCGCAGCGGTGCGGTGCCCTGGGTCCTCGACGAGGGGCGGGCCGGGGTCCTCGCCGACGTCGACTCCCCCCGGCGGCTCGCGGACGCCATGGTGGACCTCGGCCGCGACACCGCCCTGCGGGCCCGCCTCGCCACCGCCGGCCGCAGCCGCGTGCACCGGCACTTCGACCTCGACGCCGTCGCCGACACCTACACCGACTGGTTCGGCACCGCAGCCTGACCGGCGGTCGGGCCGTCCGCTACACCCGGGCCACCAGCGACTTGGGGAGCCCGGCGAAGCGCTCGTACCAGAGGTCGGAGTCGGGGAAGTACGCGCGCATCTCGGTGGCCGACAGCAGCTCGACCTCGGCGACGTCCGCCACCGCCTGCGCGGGGCCGGCCGAGCGGATGTGCCCGTGCGGCCAGCGCTGCGAGACGACGACCCGCGCCCGGAAGGGCAGGAACTGCATGCCGGGGAAGACCCAGTGCGGCTCGATCGGGAAGTAGCGGTACGGCGTCTGCACCCAGTGGTGGGCGGCCCGGCCCCGCACGGTCTCGGCGAACCGGCATCGCCGGCTGTGCCCGCCGACGTGCTCCACCAGGGAGTTGGAGTACACCAGGTCGAAGCGCTCGTGCGCGAGCGAGGACGGCAGGTCGCAGGCGTCGGCGACGACGGCCGTCAGTCCGGGCTCGTCGTGCCGTGCGGTGGCCGGGTCCAGATTGACCGTCACCACGTGCGCGGGGCGCAGCGGTGCGGCGCGCCAGGACCCGGGGGTGCCGCCGAGGTCGAGTACCCGCATCTCGGCGAGGTCGGGGTAGCAGCGCAGGAGTTCCGTCCAGCGGCGGGCGCGCGCCGCGTGCGCGAGCGAGCCGGGCCTGTCCGGGTCGGCGATCGTCGTCTTCAGCATCCCGGTCTCCGCTGTTCGTTCCCCGGCCGTCCGTTCCCCGCCGGGCTCGGGCAAGTCTGTCGCCCGGGACGGGCGGGCCCGCGCCATTGCTCCAACGGCGGCATGTCCGCCGGGCTCCCGGCCCGGTTGTCCGGCACTCCCGGGGTGAGGCCCTACGGTGCCCGCATGAAGACGGACGCGTTCGCGGAGCGCTACCTCTCCGGCCTCGAACTGTGGGGGGACGACTTCGGCCCCGCGGAGATCGAGGAGTGGTTCACCGACGAGCGCGAGGCGTACGCAGGTCTCGGCGCCGCGTCCTCGGACTCGGAGGCGTACGGCTACGGCGGCTTCAACCGCCAGTACGGCTTCCGGCACCTGCCGGACCGCCGCTTCCCGCGCGCGCTCGGGGTGGGCAGCGCCTTCGGCGGCGAGTTCCTCCCCGTCCTGGACCGGATCGACGACATCACGATCCTGGAGCCCTCCGCGCGCCTGCGGTCGGCCGCGCTGCGCTCGACGCCGGTGCGGTACGAGGAGCCCGTGCCCTCCGGCGACATGCCGTTCCGGACCGGGAGCTTCGACCTGGTGCTCTGCTTCGGCGTGCTGCACCACATCCCCAACGTGTCCAAGATCGTCCGGGAGATCGGCCGGGTGACCGCCCCCGGCGGGTGGGTGCTGCTCTGCGAGCCGGTCGTCTCGATGGGCGACTGGCGCGCGGCCGACCGTCCGGGGCTGACCAGGCGCGAACGGGGCATCCCGCGCCACCTGCTGGAGCGGGCCGTCCGCGACGCCGGGCTGTCGATCCGGTCGAGCCGCTTCTGCGCGGCGACGCCGACCCCGCGGCTCGGGCGGCTGCTGCGCTGCAACCTGTACGCGACCCGGGCGGGCGCGGTCGTCGACCGTGCGATGTCCCTCGCGACCGCGTGGAACTACCGCTACCACCCGACGTCGGCCTGGCAGAAGCTCCGCCCGTCCTCCGTGTTCGTCGTGGCACGGCGGCGCGACTGACCTCTGTGCCCGGCTCATCCCGGTTCGCACGGTTGTGCCGCCCGCCGGTGACCGGCCGTCACGTCCCGCGCGGGCCGGGGCCGGGGAGGGCGCCGCGGCCCCTTCCGGGCCCGTCCCGGCAGGCCGCGGAGGGTCCTGCGCTCCGAGCCCGTCGCCGGAGTGGGTAGGCTGACCCCCGTCCCTGCCGTCCGACGGTCCCGCACGACCGGGGCGGCGCCGCAGCAAGGAGGAACCACTGAGCATGCAAGGCACCGGTCCGGAAGCCGCACGCGACGCCTCGCTGCCCGCCCGCGCCAAGATCGCCGTGACGGCCGGCAAGATGGCCGCCGCCCTGTCGCAGAAGGCCGGGCGCGGCAGTGGTTCGGTGATCGGCGGCAAGATCGCGCTCAAGCTCGACCCCGATCTGCTCGCGACCCTGTCCGAGCACCTCGACGTGGTCCTGGTCAGCGCGACCAACGGCAAGACCACCACCACCCGGCTGATCGCCGAGGCGCTGCGCGCCGCCGGCCCGGTGGTGTCCAACGCGCTGGGCGCCAACATGCCGGCCGGCATCACGGCCGCGCTGGCCGGCGGCTCGGAGGCCCGCTTCGGCGTGATCGAGGTGGACGAGAAGTACCTCGCCACGGTCGCCCGGGACACCCGTCCCAAGGCCATAGCGCTGCTGAACCTCTCCCGCGACCAGCTGGACCGCGCCGCCGAGACCCGCATGATGGCGGAGAAGTGGCGCGAGGGTCTCAAGGACTCGGACGCGGTGATCATCGCCAACGCCGACGACCCGCTGGTGACCTGGGCCGCCTCGTCCTGCAAGAAGGTTGTCTGGGTGGCCGCCGGGCAGGCGTGGAAGGAGGACGCCTGGTCCTGCCCGTCCTGCGGCGGCGTGATGCAGCGCCCCGGCGAGGACTGGTTCTGCTCGCAGTGCGGCTTCCGCCGCCCGAACCCGCACTGGGCGCTGCAGGGCACCCACGTCATCGACCCGCACCGCGGTGCCTGGCCGATCCAGCTGCAGCTGCCCGGCCGCGCCAACCTGGCGAACGCCACCAGCTCGGCGGCGGTCGCGGCGGTCTTCGGCGTCGCCCCGCAGGTCGCGCTGCAGCGGATGCAGACGGTCGCCGCGGTCGCCGGCCGCTACGACGTGGTGCAGTACCAGGGCCGCGACGTGCGCCTGCTGCTGGCGAAGAACCCGGCCGGCTGGCTGGAGACCTTCACGCTGATCGACCAGCCGCCGGCGCCGGTGGTGCTGTCGGTGAACGCGCTGGACGCGGACGGCACCGACACCTCCTGGCTGTGGGACGTCGACTACGAGCGCCTGGCCGGCCACCCGATCTTCGTGATGGGCCAGCGCAAGCTGGACCTGGCGGTCCGGCTGGAGGTCGCCGGGCTGCAGTTCCAGGTGGTGGACACCCTGGAGCAGGCCGTCCGGCTGGCGCCGCCCGGCCGGATCGAGGCGATCGCCAACTACACCGCCTTCCAGCAGCTGCGCAAGGCGGTGGCGGTCTGATGTCGTACCCCGCCGACCCGCAGTTCCAGCAGCCTCAGCAGCAGCAGCAGTACGGAAGGCCTTCGAGGATGAACGAGAGCAGCCTGCGCCTCGTCTGGGTGTACCCGGACCTGCTCAGCACGTACGGCGACCGCGGCAACGCGCTGGTCGTCGAGCGGCGGGCGCGGCAGCGCGGCCTCGGGGTCACCCGGATCGACGTGCGCTCCGACCAGGCGGTGCCGACCAGCGGTGACATCTACCTGATCGGCGGCGGCGAGGACCGTCCGCAGCGGCTCGCCGCGGAGCGGCTGCGCAACGACGGCGGCCTGGTCCGCGCCGCCGAGAACGGTGCGATCATCTTCTCGGTCTGCGCCGGCTACCAGATCCTCGGCCGCGAGTTCATCAACGACCTCGGCGAGCGCGAGCCGGGCCTCGGCCTGCTCGACGTGTGGACGACCCGCGGCGAGGGCTCCCGCTGCGTCGGCGACGTGCTCGCCGACGTGGACCCGGCGCTCGGCCTGCCGCAGCTCACCGGTTTCGAGAACCACCAGGGCGTCACCCACCTCGGCGAGGGCGTCAAGCCCCTGGCGAACGTGCGGACGGGACGCGGCAACGGCACCGGCGACGGCACCGAGGGCGCGTACCGGGACACCGTGTTCGGCACCTACCTGCACGGCCCGGTGATGGCCCGCAACCCTGCCGTCGCCGACATGCTGCTCAAGCTGGCGCTGGACGTCAGCGCGCTGCCGCCGGCCGACACGACCTGGTACGACGCGCTGCGCGCGGAGCGCATCGCGGCCACCAGCCAGCCCGCCTGAGACGTCGAGGGTGTCCGATTGACCGCATTGCGGTCAATCGGTGCCCCGCGGGCGGGATGCATAAGAGAATAGGGAACGCTGGACGCAACCCTCCTCGGCGTCCGGCTGCAGATTGCGCGGACGCGTCGACGATGCCGCTCCCGCTCGGCTCCTGCCCGGCCGGACGCAGGAACCGTATGCTGTGCCATGGTCGCCCCGGTTGAAGACGCCCGGGTGCGACCTGTCCGCGGTGGCGACACCGAGGTGGTAGTCCGGCCTCCGGTTCTTCCCCCCAGCCTGGCGGCTGGGAGGTGCCCCCAGGGGAGTTGCAAAGCAATGCGTATTGGTGTCCTGACCAGCGGCGGTGACTGCCCCGGCCTGAACGCCGTGATCCGTTCCGTGGTCCACCGGGGGGTGGTCGACCACGGCGACGAGATCATCGGTTTCCAGGACGGCTGGCGCGGCCTCCTCGAAGGCGTCCACCGTCCTCTCACCCTCGAATCGGTGAGCGGCATCCTCGCCCAGGGCGGCACGATCCTCGGCTCCTCGCGGGTCCAGCCGAGCCACCTGCGCGACGGTGTGGAGCGCGCCAAGCAGCACTGCAAGGACCTCGGGATCGACGCGGTCATCCCGATCGGCGGCGAGGGCACCCTCAAGGCCGCGAAGCTGATGAGCGACGCGGGCCTGCCGGTGGTCGGCGTGCCGAAGACGATCGACAACGACATCGCGTGCACCGACGTGACCTTCGGCTTCGACACCGCCGTCTCGGTGGCGACCGACGCGCTGGACCGCCTCAAGACCACCGCCGAGTCGCACCAGCGGGTCATGGTGGTCGAGGTGATGGGCCGCCACACCGGCTGGATCGCCCTGAACGCGGGCATGGCGGCCGGCGCCCACGCGATCGTGGTGCCGGAGCGCCCCTTCCACATCGACAAGCTGACCGACGTGGTGCGCGAGCGCTTCGACCGGCACAAGAAGTTCGCGATCGTGGTCTGCGCCGAGGGTGCCAAGCCCGAGCCCGGCACCATGCCGTGGGAGGAGGGCACCAAGGACATGTACGGCCACGAGCGGTTCACCGGCATCGCCACCCAGCTCTCCCGCGAGCTGGAGCACCGGCTCGGCAAGGAGGCCCGTCCGGTGATCCTCGGCCACACCCAGCGCGGCGGCACCCCGACCGCGTACGACCGGGTGCTCGCCACCCGCTTCGGCTGGCACGCGGTGGAGGCCGCCCACAAGGGCGCCTTCGGCCACATCACCGCGCTGCAGGGCACCGACATCCGTCTGGTGCCGCTCGCCGAGGCGGTCGCCGAGCTGAAGACCGTGCCGCAGGAGCGCTACACCGAGGCCGAGACGGTCATCTGACCCGGCCCCTCCGCAGCTCCCCGGGAGCCCCGTCCGCCGTCCCGGCGGGCGGGGCTCCTTCTCTTCCCCCGCTTTTCTTGACTGATCGATCCAGATAGCGCTATGGTCTTCCCATGGCAAGGACCAAGGAGTTCGACCCGGACGCGGCGCTGCAGGCGGCGCTGGAGCTGTTCTGGGAGCGCGGGTACGAGGCGACCTCGATGGCCGACCTCACCGGGCACCTGGGCATCGGCCGCGCCAGCCTGTACGCCACCTTCGGCGGCAAGCACGAGCTGTTCCTCAAGGCGCTGGACCGCTACCGGGAGAACACCGACGCCAAGCTGCTCGCCGAGCTCTCGCAGCCCGGCGCGGCCCTGCCCACCGTCCGCGCGGTGGTGCGGCGCTTCGCCGACGAGGCGGTCCGCGAGCAGCGGCACCGCGGCTGCCTGATCACCAACACCGCCACCGAACTCGCCACCCGCGACCCGGACGCGGCCCGCCGCGTGCGGGCCAGCTGGGACACCCTGGAGACGCTCACCGCCGGCGCACTGGCCCGGGCACAGGCCCAGGGCGAACTGGCGCCGGAGAAGGACCCGCGGGCGATCGCCCGCCTGCTGCTCACCGTGATGCAGGGCATGCGGGTGATCGGCAAGGCGGGCGACGACCCGCGACGGGTCACCGACGCGGCGGACCTCGCACTCTCGCTGCTCGACTGAGCCCCACGGACCGGATCCACCGCTCCACCGGCCGCCCTCCGGCGGCCCTCCGCACGGCCTCATATTGGATCGAACGGTACAGAAAGAGGGGGAGACCATGGCTGCCACGGCCATCACTCCGCAGTCCACCGGCGCACCGGCGCCACGCACGGCACCCGGCTTCGCCCTGCTCGGCACCGTCCAGGCGACGCTGATCTTCACCCTGATGGCGATCTCCGTGCCGCTGCCCGACATCGGCCGCGAGTTCGGCCTCGACCACAGTCGACTCGTCCTGCTCAACGCCGCCTACGGGCTCTCCTTCGCCGCCCTGCTGCTGCTCGGCGGGCGCCTCACCGACCGCTACGGCGGCCGCCGGATGCTCACCACCGGCCTGGTGGTGCTCGGCCTCGCCTCGATCGCCGCCCCGCTCGCCCCCGGCTACACGGCCCTGCTGCTGCTCCGCTTCCTCCAGGGCGCGGCCGCGGCCCTGGTCGCCCCGGCCGGGATGGCCGTCCTCAAGACCCTGCTGCCCGGCCCGGCGGCCTACGGCCGGGCGATGGCCACCTGGGGCGGGCTCTCCGTGCTCGGCGCCACCACCGGCAACCTCGCCTCCGGGGCCGTCGCCAGCTGGCTCTCCTGGCGCTGGATGTTCGCCGTCCCGGTGATCGTCGTCGCCGCCGCCCTCGCCCTCGCCCCCGCGCTGCTGCCCCGCGACCCGGCCCGCGAGCGGCGGCCCGCCCTCGACCTGCCCGGTGCCGTCCTCGCCACCGCCGGCACCGTGCTGGTCAGCTACGGCCTCGTCCTGACCGAGACCGGCGGCTGGCAGCTGCCGCTCGCCCTCGGCCTGCTGGTCCTCGCCGCCTTCGTGCTCCGCGAGCGGCGTGCCGCCGAGCCGCTGCTGCCGCTCGGCTTCCTGCGCGGCGGACGCCGCCTGCTCGGCCTCGCCGCCACCATGCTCAGCGCCGGCGGCACCGCCACCCTCTTCCTGCTGCTCACCCTGCACCTCCAGCAGGACCTGGGCTGGACCCCGCTCGCCACCTCCGGCGCCTTCCTCCCCTACGCCGCCGCCCTGCTCCTCGGCGGGCAGGCCGCCGGGCCGCTGGTCGGCCGGATCGGGCCGAAGGCCGTCACCACCACCGGTCTGGCCACCGGCGCGGCCGGCCTGTTCGCCCTCGCCCACCTCGGCGCGGGCTCCGGCTACCTGCCGCTCGTCCCCGGGCTGGTGCTGCTGCCCCTCGGTGCGGCGCTCGCCTTCGCCGGAGCGGCGGTGCTCGCCACCGACGGCGTCCCCGAGGAGCAGATCGGCCTGGCCGGCGGCGTCCTCAACACGGCGATGGAGCTCGGCCCGACCGTCCTGCTGACCGCCCTCCTCACGGTCGGCTCCGGCGGCGCCGCACTGGCCGCAGCCGGCACCCTCTTCGCCCTGACCGCCCTCACCGGCACCCTCGCCACCCGCCGCACCTGACCGGCCGTCCCTTTCGGCGCACCCCCGAGGGACGATCGGCCCATGGCCGGGGTCCCGGGCACACCATAGGTTGGGTGAGCGGCCGGGGCGCCCGGCCGCGGCCCTCGTGAGCAGGAGGAGCAACCCCGATGGAGATCCTCGCCTACGGCGTGCAGACCGACGAGCGTCCGCTGCTCGACGCCGCGTTCGCCGGCCGGCACCCGCTGCGCATGATGGACGTCTTCCTCACCCGGGACACCGCACCGCTCGCCGACAGCTACCCCGTGGTGTCCAGCAGCGTCAACGACGAGCTGGACGGCGAGGTGCTGGCCCGGCTCGCCGCGGGCGGCACCAAGCTGATCACCCAGCGCTCCACCGGCTTCAACAACATCGACCTGGTGGCCGCCCGCGACCTCGGCCTGACCGTCGCCCGGGTCTCCCACTACTCCCCGCACGCGGTGGCCGAGCACGCCTGGGCGCTGGCCCTGGCCGTGAACCGGCGCCTGCTGCGCGCGGCGAGCCGCACCCGGGAGTTCGACTTCAGGCTGGACGGTCTGCTCGGCCGGGACGTCCACGGGATGACCGTCGGCGTGATCGGCACCGGCAAGATCGGCGAGTGCTTCGCCCGGATCGCGCACGGCTTCGGCACCGAACTCCTCGGCTGGGACGTCGCCCCCAACCCCGCCTGCCGGGAGCTCGGCCTGCAGTACGTCGGGAAGGACGAGCTGCTGGAGCGCAGCGACCTGGTGAGTCTGCACGTGCCGCTGCTGCCGGACACCCGCCACCTGATCGACGCGGCCGCGCTCGCCCGGATGAAGGACGACGCGATCCTGGTGAACTCCAGCCGCGGCGGACTGGTCGACAGTGCCGCCCTGGTCGAGACCCTACGGGCCGGCCGCCTCGCCGGGGTCGGACTCGACGTGTACGAGGAGGAGACCGGCGTCTTCTTCACCGACCGGTCGGTGCAGGGCGTGACCGACGACGTGCTGGCCCGGCTGATGACCTTCCCGCACGTGCTGGTCACCTCCCACCAGGCGTACTTCACCCGGACCGCGGTCGGCCAGATCATCGCCGCGACCGTCCGCAACGTCGAGGACTTCGCGGCCGGCCGGACGGGCGAGAACACCCTCGTCCCGGCCGGCGCCGACGCCGGCTGACCCCGCCCGGTCCGGCCGCCCGCCCGGGCCCGGGGGCGGGTGCGGTCGGTTCGTAAGCGCCGCCTAGGCTGTGCCGGAAGCAAAACGGACGAACCGGACCGGCCCCGCGGGCGGGTCCGGTCGGCACCAGCGAAGGCAGGACGCGCCGATGGGCGACGGCATGGCAGGGATGCACCACCACGGCGGAACGGGCACGCTCGGCCCGTACAGCCCGTCCGCCGCACTCGGCTGGTCGCCGGACTGGCCCTTCCTGATCGGCGCGGTGCTCGCCCTCGGCCTGTACACGGTGGCCGCGATCCGGCTCTGGCGGCGCGGCGACAAGTGGCCGGTCGGCCGGATGATCGCCTGGACGGCGGGCCTCGGCACGATCGTCCTGGTGACCTGCACCGGGCTGAACGACTACGGCATGGTGCTGTTCAGCGCCCACATGATCCAGCACATGGTGCTGTCCATGCTCGCCCCCATCCTGCTGCTGCTCGGCGCCCCGATCACGCTGGCGCTGCGCGCCCTGCGCCCGGTCCGCAAGGGCAGCGGCCGCGGCCCGCGCGAGCTGCTGGTGGCCCTGCTGCACAGCCGGTACGTCCGGGTGGTCTCGCACCCCGGCGCGACCATCCCGCTGTTCGTCGCCAGCCTGTACGCGCTGTACTTCTCGCCGCTGTTCGACTACCTGATGCAGTACCGCCTCGGGCACCTCGCGATGATGGTCCACTTCCTGGCGGTCGGCATGCTCTTCTTCTGGCCGATCATGGGCGTGGACCCGGGCCCGCACCGGCCGGGCTACATCATGCGCATCCTGGAGCTCTTCGTGGGGATGCCGTTCCACGCCTTCTTCGGCGTGGCCGTGATGATGGCGACCCACCCGCTGGTGACCACCTTCACCGACGCCGCCGCCCCGCCCGGCACCAAGCTGCTGGACGACCAGGAGCTGGCCGGCGGCATCACCTGGGCGTTCGGCGAGATCCCGACCGCGATCGTGCTGATCGCCCTCACCCTGCAGTGGGCGCGCTCCGAGGAGCGGCAGGCCCGTCGGCGCGACCGTGCCGCGGACCGCGACGGCGACGCCGAGCTCGCCGCCTACAACGCCTACCTGGCCGCGCTGGACCGGCGCGGCCGCGCCGCCGACGCGGGCTGAGCCCGCCGCCCTCCGCCCGACACGACGAGCCCCGCCCGGTACCGCACCGGGCGGGGCTCGCTGCCGTTCGGGGCCGTGCCCGGCCGGGTCAGTCCCCCAGGAGGTCCAGGTCGAGCCGGGCGAGCCGCTCCGGGTCGGCCAGGATGTCGATCGCGGTGATCAGGCCGTCGACGACCACGAAGTCCATGACCGAGACCGGCCGGCCGTCGACCACGGTGACCGTGCCGGCCCCGCCGTTGACCAGCGCCGGCCGGGAGAACGGCGCCATGTGCCGGAACCTGAGCGCCTGCGAGGCGACCTCGCGGGCACCGCGCACCACGATCAGCGGTACGGCCGGGCCGTCGTCGGCCCGCAGCACCACGTCCGGGTGGAGCACGGCGACCAGCGCCTCGAAGTCGCCGCCGCGGGAGGCGGCGAGGAAGGCGTCCACCACCTCGCGGCGGCGCACCGGGTCCGGATCGGGTGCCGGCGCGGCGCCCTGGACGCGGCGCCGGGCGCGGCTGGCCAGCTGCCGGGCCGCGGCCGGGGTGCGGTCCACGATCGGCGCGATCTCGTCGAACGGCAGGCCGAACATGTCGTGCAGCACGAAGGCCAGCCGCTCGGCCGGGGCGAGCTGCTCCAGCACGACGAGCAGCGCGAGCCCGACCGAGTCGGCGAGCAGCGCCTGCTGCTCGGGGTCGGCACCGTCGGCGGTCGCCACCACCGGGTCGGGCAGCCGTTCGCCGATCGGCTCCTCGCGGCGGGTCCGGCGGGTGCGGAGCATGTCCAGGCAGACCCGGCCGACCACGGTGGTGAGCCAGCCGCCGAGGTTCTCCACCTCGTCGGCGTCGGTGCGGCTCAGCTTCAGCCAGGCCTCCTGCACGGCGTCGTCGGCCTCGCCGAGCGAACCCAGCATCCGGTACGCCACCGACCGCAGATGGCCGCGGTGGCTCTCGAAGCGCTCGGCCAGCCAGTCGTTCCGGTTCATCGGGCCCCTCCTCGTCGGTGTGCTCTCACCTCTCTGACGTTCGGGCGGCCGCGGAGGTGACGGTTCCGCCCGAACCGTTCCGGTCGGTGTCGGGTGCGAGCAGCCGGCGCAGCGCGAGGGCGTCCGGGGCGAGGGCGGTGAGCAGGGTCGCGGGCGGGCCGTCGGCGGGGCCGGGCAGGGTGAGCAGGGCGGCGTCGGTGCCGTCCGGGGGCGGCGCCGGGGCGGGCAGGCCGACGGTGAGCAGCTGTCCGACGGCGCGGTGCGGGCCGAGGACGGCGGGGCCGTCCCAGCCGGGTGCGCCGGGGCCGAGGTCGGTCTGCTGGTCGAGCAGGACGCGGTCGGTCGGGCCGGGGCCGGTCAGGTGGACGGTGAGCCGGGCGGTGATCCGGCCGGGCGGGGCGCCGCGGGTGTGGTCGTGCAGCCGGCCGAGCACCTGTTCCTCGCGCAGCCGCAGCCGGGCCCCGGGGGCGAGGTGGACGACGGTGGTGAGCAGCAGGTGGCTGCCGGCGGCGGCGATGACGGGTTCGGGGCGCCAGTCGAGTTCGGCGTCCTCGCCGACGGTGAGGTGCAGCTCGTAGCGGGCGGGGGCGCCGCCGCGGCCGGGGAGGCTGACGGTGGCGGCGGCACTGGTGACGGTGAGGGCGGCGCCGGGCCGGACCTCGGCGTGCAGGGCGAGCCGGTCGCCGCCGAGCGGGGCGGCCATCGAGCCGATCACGCAGACGTGGGCGGTGCCCGGGGCGCCGCGGGTGCGGCGCAGGGCGAGCGGGCCGGCGCCGGCGAGGACGGGCAGCGCGGTGCCGCCGCGGCCGTCGGGGGCGGCGGTGATCCGGGCGGTGGCGTCGACGGCGGCCGGGTGCGGGGCGGTGGTGTGCCCGGCGGCCGGGTGCCGGGCGCCGGTGACGGTCACCGTTCGGCGAGCCGGGCGCGGACCCAGGCGGCGACCGGGGCGACGCCGTCCGGGGCGGTGAGGGCGGTGAAGACGGTGGGCAGGCCGCCGCGCTGGGCCTCGGCGTCGCGGGCCATCACCGCGAGGTCGGCACCGACCAGCGGGGCGAGGTCGGTCTTGTTGACGACGAGCAGGTCGGAGGTGGAGACGCCGGGGCCGCCCTTGCGGGGGATCTTGTCGCCGCCGGAGACGTCGATGACGAAGATCTGGTGGTCGACCAGGCCGCGGCTGAAGGTGGCGGTGAGGTTGTCGCCGCCGGACTCGACGAGCACCAGGTCGAGCGGGCCGACGGTCTCCTCCAGTTCCTCGACGGCCTCCAGGTTGGCGGAGATGTCGTCGCGGATCGCGGTGTGCGGGCAGCAGCCGGTCTCGACGGCGGCGATCCGTTCGGGCGGCAGGACGGCGTTGCGCAGGAGGAACTCGGCGTCCTCGGTGGTGTAGATGTCGTTGGTGACGACGGCGAGCGAGATCTCGTCGCGCAGTTCCCGGCAGAGTGCGGCGACGGTGGCGGTCTTGCCGGAGCCGACCGGGCCGCCGAGGCCGATCCGCAGGGCGCGGCGGGTGCGGGTGGCGGTCTGCTCGGTCCAGGTGTGGCGGGCGGGGGCGTCGTGGGGGTCGACGTGGTCACGATGCAAAGAGGCGGACCTTCCAGGAGCGGTGCTGTTCGGCGTGGACGTCGAGCAGCGGGGCGGAGGCGGCGGGCAGGGTGCCGCGGGCGGCGGCGTCCGCGGCACGGGCGGCCACGGTGTCGAGGTCGGGGGCGAGCCGGGCGAGCACGGCGGCGACCTCGTAGGGGTCGAGGCCGAGCAGCCGGACGCAGGCGGTGGCGGGACCGTTGACGCTCTCGTAGGCGGCGAGGGCGGCGGCGTCCGCGGGGGTGAGCCCGGCGGCGCGGGCGGTGGTGCCGAGCGCGACGGGGTGGTGGGGGCCGCGGGGGTGGGCGGCGTGCAGCAGGTCGAGGGCGAGGTGCGGCCAGGCCGCGCGGGCGGCGCGCAGCAGTTGGCGGCCGAGGCGGCGGCTGGTGTCGCGCAGGGCGGGCGAGGGGGTGCGGGCCTCGGCGGCGGCGTCGAGGGCGGCGGGGTCGGCGTCCTCGGCGGCGGCCGCCGCGGCGAGGGCGGCGGCGGTCAGGCCGGTGGTGTGCAGGCGTCCGGTGAGGAAGGCGGCGAGGGTGTCGGCGTCGTGGATCCGGCCGGCCCGGACGGCGGCCTCGGCGCCACCGGAGTGGGCGTGGCCGCCGGCCGGGAAGCGGCCGTCGGCGAGGAGCAGCAGGGCGGCGTGCACCTGGGCCTCCTCAGAAGAGGAAGTACCGCTGGGCGAGCGGGAGTTCGGTGGCGGGGGCGGGGGTGACGGCCTCGCCGTCGATGGTGACGGTGAAGGTGTCGGGGTCGACCCGGACGTCGGGGCGGGCGGTGTTGTTCACCATGCCGTCCTTGGTGACGCCGCGGGTGGACCGGATGGCGGTGAACTGCTTGCGCACGCCCAGCTGTTCACCGAGGCGCTCGGGCAGTCGGTCGTCGATCGCGGCCTGCGCGGTGAAGTTGAGGGAGTTGGCGGCGGGGGCGCGGCCGGTGGCGCCGAACTGCGGCCGGGGCAGCACGGGTTGCGGGGTGGGGATGGAGGCGTTGGCGTCGCCCATCTGCGCCCAGGCGATCTGGCCGCCCTTGATCACCAGGTCGGGTTTGACGCCGAAGAAGGCCGGGGTCCAGAGCACCAGGTCGGCGAGCTTGCCGGGTTCGACGGAGCCGATCTCGTGGTCGACGCCCTGGGCGGCGGCCGGGTTGACGGTGTACTTGGCGACGTAGCGGCGGGCCCGGTGGTTGTCGGCGCGGCCGTCGCCGGGCAGGGCGCCGCGACGGACCTTCATGACGTGCGCGGTCTGCCAGGTGCGCAGCACGACCTCGCCGATCCGGCCCATCGCCTGGGAGTCGGAGCTGATGATCGAGACGGCGCCGAGGTCGTGCAGGACGTCCTCGGCGGCGATGGTGGACGGACGGATCCGGGACTCGGCGAAGGCCAGGTCCTCGGGGACGTGCGGGCTGAGGTGGTGGCAGACCATCAGCATGTCGAGGTGCTCGTCGACGGTGTTGACGGTGTGCGGGCGGGTCGGATTGGTGGAGCTGGGCAGCACGTTGGGCTGCGAGACCACGGTGATGATGTCGGGGGCGTGGCCGCCGCCGGCGCCCTCGGTGTGGTAGGCGTGGATGCCGCGTCCGGCGATCGCGGCCAGGGTGTCGGCGACGAACCCGGCCTCGTTCAGGGTGTCGGTGTGGATGGCGAGTTGGGCGCCGGTCGCGTCGCAGACCCGCAGGCAGGCGTCGATCGCGGCCGGGGTGGCGCCCCAGTCCTCGTGGATCTTGAAGCCGAGTGCACCGGCTCTCAACTGGTCGTGCATGGCCGTGGTGTTGACGGTGTTGCCCTTGCCGAGCAGGCCGATGTTGAGCGGCAGGTCGTCCATCGCGGCGAACATCCGGGCGAGGTGCCAGCCGCCGGGGGTGATGGTGGTGGCCTTGGTGCCCTCGGCCGGGCCGGTGCCGCCGCCGATCAGCGTGGTGATGCCGGAGGCGAGGGCCTCGTCGGCGAGCTGCGGGCAGATGAAGTGGACGTGGGCGTCGATCGCCCCGGCGGTGAGGATCTTCCCGTTGCCGGCGATCACCTCGGTCTCCGGGCCGATCACGAGGTCGGGGTGGACGCCGTCCATGGTCTCCGGGTTGCCGGCCTTGCCGAGGGCGGTGATCCGGCCGTCCCGGATGCCGATGTCGGCCTTGACGACACCCCAGTGGTCGAGCACCACCGCGCCGGTGATCACGGTGTCGGGGGCGCCCTCGGCCCGGCTCGTCCGGGCCTGCCCCATCGACTCGCGGATCACCTTGCCGCCGCCGAAGACCGCCTCGTCGCCGCCGCGGCAGCGGTCCTCCTCGACCTCGATCAGCAGCGCGGTGTCGGCGAGCCGGATCCGGTCGCCGGTGGTCGGCCCGTACAGGTCGGCGTAGCGCTCGCGGCTCAGCCGCAGCGCGGGGGCGGACGCATCGCCGCGGTCAGTCATCGAGGGCACCTCCGGTCTCGCCGCGCAGGCCGTGCACCTCGCGGCGGCCGCCGATCGGCACGAGTTCGACCTCCACCGGGATGCCCGGCTCGAAGCGGACGGCGGTGCCGGCCGGGATGTTGAGCCGCTGCCCACGGGCGGCCGCCCGGTCGAACTCCAGTCCCGGATTGGCCTCGGCGAAGTGGTAGTGCGAGCCGACCTGGATCGGCCGGTCCGCGGCGTTCACCGCGGTCAGCCGGGTGACCGGACGACCGGCGTTGAGGCCGATCTCCCCCTCGCCGTACAGGACTTCGCCCGGTGTCACGGGCCCCGGCGCGCTCACTGGATCGGCCCGTGGACGGTGACGAGCTTGGTGCCGTCCGGGAAGGTGCACTCCACCTGGACGTCCGGGATCATCTCGGCGATCCCCTCCATCACGTCCTCGCGGGTGAGCACCTGCCGCCCGGACTCCATGAGTTCGGCGACGCTGCGGCCGTCCCGGGCGCCCTCCAGCACGTGCGAGGTGATCAGTGCCACCGCCTCGGGGTGGTTGAGCCGCAGGCCGCGGGCCCGCCGCAACCGGGCGACGTCGGCGGCGACGTGGACGAGCAGGCGCTCCTGCTCACGGGGGGTCAGCTTCATCTGTACGCACCTCGGGGTGGGAGGTCGGACGGTGACGAGGAGGACATTGGATCCGCCCATTGTTGTGCACCGGTTACGCCCTACTTTCCGAGGCGTAACCGCCCAGCCCCCACCCGGGTTACGGGCTCGGGCCAACTGCCAGGGGCGCGGGGAACTGCGCAGTCCGAGAGCGGGTCACGTACGAACCAGGGCCACCCCGAATCAGTCCACAGGCCCGCTCCCACATTGCGCAGCTCTCCCCCAGTCTTCGGCCGGGAGGTGCCCCCACGCACCTCTGACGGCTCGCCCTCCGCGCCCCAGGCGGCTGACCCCTCACAGCCGGATCCGGGCCGCCACCGGCAGGTGGTCGCTGCCGGTGCGCGCGAGCGTCCAGGTGCGGACGGGCGTCGCCCCCCGCACCAGCACCTGGTCGATCCGCGCCAGCGGGAACCCCGCCGGCCAGCTGAAGTCGAAGCCGCCCCGGGCGGGCGTCAGCCGGGAGGTGACGGGAGCGAGTCCGCGGTCGTCGAGGGTGCTGTTGAAGTCGCCCATGACGACCATCCGCCGCAGCGGCTCGGCGTCGATCGCGGCGGCCAGCAGCCGGGCGCTCTCGTCCCGCCGCGCCGAGGTGAACCCGGCCGTCGGCGAGATCCGCACCGAGGGCAGGTGCGCCACGTACACGGCCAGGTCGCCCTTCGGCGTCCGCGCGGTGGCGCGCACCCCGCGCTTCCAGTACTCGTGCACCTCGGCGGGCTTCAGGTCCACCGGCCGGACGTCGGCCAGCGGGTAGCGGGACCACAGGCCGACCGTGCCGGAGCGCGCCCGGCAGGGGTAGACCTCGCCGAGGATCCGCTCGTACACCCCGGCCGCCGGCTCCATGAGCTCCTCGACGGCCAGCAGGTCCGCGCCCGTCCCGGCCAGCCGGGTGGCGGTGCCCGCCGGATCGGTGTTCTCGTCCGCCACGTTGTGCTGCACCACCGTCAGGTCGTAGCGGCCGCCGTCGCCGGCGGGCAGCAACCGGCCGCCGAACAGCCCCGCCCACGCGACGGCGGGCAGCAGCACCGCGGCGAGGGCGAGCCGCGAGCGCCGCAGCAGTGCGACGGCCAGCAGCAGCGGCACCGCCAGGCCGGCCCAGGGCAGGAAGGCCTCCAGCAGGCTGCCGAGGTGCCAGCCCCGGTTCGGCACCAGCCGGTGGCCGACCAGCAGGAGTGCGGTGAGTGCCGCGAGGGTCGCCGTCACCCGGCCGCGGCGCCGTGCGGGCGGCCGGGCCGGTGTCTCCGGTTCCGTCCGCTCCTGCACCGCCGTGTCGTCGCCCCGTGCCACCCCGTGGTACCTCCGTCCTCGGCCCTGTCGCCGTCCGCTGCGAGGACGCCGTACCCGGTCGGGCGGGTTCC
This sequence comes from Streptomyces sp. NRRL B-24484, assembly GCF_000717715.1. Classification (GTDB taxonomy): domain Bacteria; phylum Actinomycetota; class Actinomycetes; order Streptomycetales; family Streptomycetaceae; genus Kitasatospora. The sequence continues at coordinate 45,834 of NZ_JOAI01000015.1, forward strand.
GCACCGGACCCCACCCGAAGGGCGCAGCGGATCCGCACGGACGGGCGTTCGGCGGCGGTTGGCAGGTGGTTCGTCCCCGGTTCACGGCGCGGTGCGCACCTGCCGCCTAGGGTGCCGCTCATCGACGAAACCCTTGGCAGGGAGGCCACATGACGCAGCGTCCGATCGGCGGGGGATCCTCACGTCGCACGTTCCTGCGGGCGACCGGGGCGGCCGACCTCGGTGCGGCCGCACTGACGGCGGCAGCGGCCCCCGCGTCCGCCGCCGGCGAGGACGGGACGGGGAACGGACAGGCGAACGGTCGGGCCGACGCGCAGCGGGCCACGGGGACGCGCCCGCCCGTCCGGACGGGCACCGGCCTGGACCGGCTGCCGCACCCGCTGGTGGTGGCGCACCGCGGTGCGAGCGGCTACCGGCCGGAGCACACCCTCGGCAGCTACGAGCTGGCGCTGGAGCTCGGCGCGGACGTCATCGAGCAGGACCTCGTCCCGACGAAGGACGGCCACCTGGTCGTCCGCCACGAGAACAACATCGCGGAGACGACGGACGTCGCCGACCACCGCGAGTTCGCCGGCCGGCAGACCACGAAGACGGTCGACGGCGCCCCGCTGACCGGCTGGTTCACCGAGGACTTCACCCTGGCCGAGCTGCGCACGCTGCGGGCCAAGGAACGCCTGCCGCAGCAGCGCCAGCGCAACACCCTGTACGACGGCCGCTGGCCGGTGCCGACCTTCCGCGAGGTGGTGGAGTTCGCGGACAGGCGCTCCCGCACGCTGGGGCGCCCGGTGTGGCTGTACGTGGAGACGAAGCACCCCAGCTACTTCCGGTCGATCGGCCTGCCGCTGGAGGAGCGGCTGGCGGACGAGCTGCGCCGTTGCGGCCTGGCCGGGCGCAACGGCCGGGCGATCCTGCAGTCCTTCGAGCCGAGCAGCCTGCAGCGGCTGGCGAAGCTGGTCGACAACCCGCGGATCCAGCTGCTGAGCAGTCCGACCACGCAGCCGTACGACTTCGTGCTGGCGGGCGACCGGCGGACGGTCGCGGACCTGGTGACGCCGGGCGGGCTGCGCTGGCTGGCGTCGTTCTCGCACGGCATCGGCCCGACCACGCAGCTGATCGCGCCGGTGGACGCCGCGGGCAGGCTGCTGCCGCCGACCACGCTGGTGGCGGACGCGCACGCGGCCGGCCTGGTGCTGCACCCGTGGACGGTGCGCAACGAGAACTCCTTCCTGCCGGTCGACTTCCGCCGGGGCACCGACCCGAACGCGTACGGCGACTCGATCGGTTGGGCGCGCCGGCTCTACGACCTGGGTGTGGACGGCTTCTTCACCGACAACACGGACACCTCGGTGCTCGCCCGGGGCGACTTCTGGGCGGCCCGCGGCGTGAACTGACGAATCGCCGGTTGCGGCGGCCGGGTCGGGTGCGGGCGCACCCGACCCGGCCGCCGTGCGTCCCGGACCCATCGAACTACCGATCGGTAGCACTGTTTCGGACGAGTTCACCGAATGCTCGCCCGATGTCTTGCACGCCGTGCGGGCACCGAAGTTGGATGCACAACATCCCGCAACCCGACGGGTTCACGACACACCCTCACGGAGCTTCGATGCCCCTGTCGTCCGTCCGCCGCGCCACCAGAACGGCCGCCGCGGCCTGTGTCGCCGCCGCCGTGCTCGGCACGCTCGCCGCCGCCCCCGCGGCGGCCGCCACCGGCGCCGCGGCCGAGAGCGCGCCGGTCACCGCGCCCGCGCTCGACGTCCTCACGTACAACGTGTTCCTGATGAGCAAGTCGCTCTACCCGAACTGGGGCCAGGACCAGCGCGCGCAGGCGATCGCCTCGGCGGACTTCTTCCGGGGCCACGACGTGGTGGTCCTGCAGGAGGCGTTCGACAACGCCGCCTCCGACGCGCTGACCGCCCGTGCCTCGGCCGCGTACCCGTACCACACGCCGGTGGTCGGCCGCTCCACCGGCGGCTGGGACGCCACCTCGGGCAGCTACAGCTCGACCACCCCCGAGGACGGCGGGGTGACGCTGCTCAGCAAGTGGCCGATCCTGCGCAAGGAGCAGTACGTCTTCAAGGACGCGTGCGGCGCCGACTGGTGGTCCAACAAGGGCTTCGTGTACGCCGTGCTGAACGTCAACGGCCTGCGCACCCACGTGGTCGGCACCCACCTGCAGTCCACCGACACCGGCTGCTCCAGCGGCGAGCCGGCGGCCGTCCGCGCCGAGCAGCTGCTCGCAATGCGGGCCTTCCTCGACGCCAAGCGGATCCCGGCGGACGAGCCGATCGTGCTGGCCGGCGACCTCAACGTCGACTCGCACGGCTCCGAGTACCAGGCCCTGCTCGACAACGGCAACCTGGCCCCGGCCTCGCAGCGCACCGGCTGGCCGTACTCCTTCGACACGGTCGACAACTCCATCGCCGCCTACCGCTACCCGGGCGAGCCCAAGGAGGACCTGGACTACGTGCTGTACCGGGCCGACCACGCCCGGCCGCAGCAGTACACCAACCAGGTCGTGCGCTTCCACAGCACGCCGTGGACGGTGAGCAGCTGGGGTAAGAGCTACACGTACACCGACCTGTCGGACCACTACCCGCTCGCCGCGCACTGATCGATCCGCACGGTGAGCACGCCGCGGCGGCCCGCCCGGGCGGGCGGGCCGCCGCGGCTGCGCCCCGCCCCGATCGGGGGGAGGGTGGATCCGACCGGGGCCCGACCGGCACCCGTGTGCCAGAACCGAGGAGAGAGCCGTCATGCCCATCGCCACCGTCAACCCGGCCACCGGGGAGACCGTCGAGACCTTCACCCCGTACGACGCCGCCGCGGTCGAACAGCGGCTCGGCCTCGCCGCCGAGACCTACCGGTCCTGGCGGACGACCTCCTTCGAGGAGCGCGCGGCACTGCTGAAGCGCGCCGCGGACCTGCTCGACGCCGAGCGCGAGGAGATCGCCCGGACGATGACGGTGGAGATGGGCAAGCCGGTCGTCGCGGCCCGCGCCGAGGTCGCCAAGTGCGCGAAGGCGATGCGCTGGTACGCCGACCGGGCGCCGGAGCTGCTCGCCGACGAGCACCCGTCCGAGGCCGACGTCGCGGACTCCGGCGGCGCCTCGGTGCACGTGCGCTACCGGCCGATCGGCGTGGTGCTGGCCGTGATGCCGTGGAACTTCCCGCTCTGGCAGGTGGTGCGGTTCGCCGCGCCGGCGCTGATGGCGGGCAACGTGGGCCTGCTCAAGCACGCCTCGAACGTGCCGCGGACGGCGCTGGCGCTGGAGCGGGTCCTGCTGGAGGCGGGCTTCCCGCAGGGCTGCTTCCAGACCCTGCTGATCGGCGCCGCCGCGGTTGAGGGCGTCGTCCGGGACCCGCGGGTCGCCGCGGTGACGCTGACCGGCAGCGAGCTCGCCGGCCGCTCGGTCGCCTCGATCGCCGGCGACGAGGTGAAGAAGTCGGTGCTGGAACTCGGCGGCAGCGACCCCTTCCTGGTGCTGCCCTCGGCGGACCTGGCGGGCGCCGTGCAGTGGGCGGTCACCGCCCGCACCCAGAACAACGGGCAGTCCTGCATCGCCGCGAAGCGCTTCATCGTGCACGCCGAGGTGTACGAGGCGTTCACCAGGGCGTTCGCCGACCGGATGAAGGCGCTGAAGGTCGGCGACCCGATGGCCGAGGAGACCGAGATCGGGCCGCTCGCCACCGCCCAGGGCCGCACCGACCTGGAGGAGCTCGTCGACGACGCGGTGGCCGCCGGGGCCGTCGCGGAGTGCGGCGGCGCCCGCCCGGACGGCCTGCCGAAGGAGCTGGACGGCGGCTGGTACTACCTGCCGACCGTGCTCACCGGCATCACCCCGAAGATGCGCATCCACCACGAGGAGGCCTTCGGTCCGGTCGCCACCGTGTACCGGGTGGAGAGCCTGGACGAGGCGATCGAGCTGGCCAACGACACCCCGTTCGGCCTCAGCTCCAACGTGTGGACGACCGACCCCGAGGAGCAGGAGCGCTGCGCCCGCGACATCGAGGCGGGCGGCGTGTTCTTCAACGGCATGACGGCCTCGCACCCGGCCTTCCCGTTCGGCGGCGTGAAGCGCTCCGGCTACGGACGGGAGCTGTCCGGCCACGGGATCCGCGAGTTCTGCAACATCACCACCGTCTGGCGCGGCCGCTGACCCCGCCCGGACACGGCGGGGCGGGGCACGCGCGCTGCGTGCCCCGCCCCCGTGGCACCTCGGGGGTTCAGGCCATCTGCACCCGGCCGACCGGCGCCTGGTCACCACCGCGGTGGCCGAGGAACCAGCCGATCAGTGCGAGGAAGGTGATCGCCCAGACGAGTGAGCAGAAGGCGGTCATCCAGTTCGAGTCCACCTGCACCTCGACCATGATCAGGCCGACGGTCAGCGAGAGCAGGAAGACCACCGCCGAGCTGCTCACCCCCAGGAACATGTCGCGCAGCCGCACCGACAGCTTCGGCTTCTTCCGGAAGACCGGTTCCATCGGCCAGTGCGGCTCCGCCGCCGCCTGCACCGCGCCCTTCCCGGGGACTGCGGGCTGCGTGCTGCCGGACATCGGTTGCTGGTCCATCGGCGTGCTCCTTCCAGCTGCCGGTCCCCCGCAGTCCACTGTCCCACTGGGCCGTCCCGGCGGCAGGACGGCCGGAACGGTTTCCGCCCGACCGACCCCCGGGTACCTGCGCAGACGTGCCGATCCGCCCGATGCTCGCCGTGCCGAGCACCCGCCGCAGCTTCGGCGACGGCTGGCTGCTGGAACGCAAGCTGGACGGCGTCCGGGCGATCGCCGAACGGGACGGCGACACCGTCCGGCTGGTCTCCCGCACCGGCAAACCGATGGCCGAGGGCTACCCGGAGCTGGTGGCGGCGCTGGCCGCGCAGCCCGTCCCCCGGTTCACCGTGGACGGCGAGATCGTCGCCCTCGACCGCGAGGGCCGCACCAGCTTCGCCCGGCTGCAGCGGCGGATGCAGCTGCGCGACCCCGTCCGGGCGGCCGCCGCGGGGGCGCGGGTCTCGTACTTCCTGTTCGACCTCACCGCGCTGATGGGCCACGACACCACCGGCCTGCCACTCCTGGACCGCAAGCAACTGCTGCGCGAGACCATGGACTTCGCCGATCCGCTGTACTTCACCGAGCACGTCCGGGCGGACGGTCCGGTGCCGCTCGCCGAGGCCTGCGCCCGCGGCTGGGAGGGGCTGGTCGCCAAGCGCGCCGACAGTCGGTACGTGCCGCGCCGCTCCCCGGACTGGCTGAAACTGCCCTGCACCGTCGGCCAGGAGCTGGTGGTCGGCGGCTTCACCGAACCGGCGGGCCACCGCACCGGGTTCGGCGCCCTGCTGGTCGGCCACTACGAGGGCAGCGCGCTGCGCTACGCCGGCAAGGTCGGCACCGGCTTCGACACCGCCCTGCTGCACCGGCTGCGGGCCCGGCTCGACACCCTCGTCCGCCCCGACCCGCCGTTCGCCGACCCGCCGACCGCGGAGCGCCGGGTGCACTGGGTCGAACCCCGCCTGGTCGCCCGGGTCGGCTTCACCGAGTGGACCCGCGAGGGCCGGCTGCGCGCACCCCGCTTCGAAGGGCTGCGGACGGACAAACGCCCCGAGGACGTGGTCCGCGAGCACCCGCTCTGACGGCCCTGAACAGCACGTTCGGGGCTTACCGGGGGCCGCCCGGCATGCCGTGAGATGGATCACAGTCGCGGCCCGGCCGGCCGGGCCCCACGACTGTTCGCGGTCAAGAATTCCCAGGCCGCAGCGGGTCCTCCCAGGAAACGTCCAGCTTCGGGCCGTTCACATCAACCATCAACTTGAAGTCTGTTAATTTTTACAGAATTGCCATGCGTTGACTGGTATTCATATGAGCCAGCACGCTTCGGCGCCATGAAGAGACCCCTTCTGAGCAGCTCGCTCACCCTCGCGGTCAGCACCCTCGTCATCGCCGGCGCCGGTGTCCCCGCCGTGGCCGCCGCACCCGGCCCGCAGCCCCAGGCCTCCCACAGCAAGGCCGTGCAGGACGCCAGCTCCCAGGTCGCCGCCCACCCCGACGCGGTGAAGGCCGGTGCCGACGACCGTTTCCAGGTCACCAACGTGCAGGTCGACGCGGACGGCACCCGCCACGTCCACTTCAACCGGACCTACCGCGGCCTCCCCGTCCGCGGCGGCGACGTGGTCGTGCACTCCGCCCCCAACGGCACCCTCGACTCCACCAGCCTGACCCAGGCCGCGCCGCTCTCGCTCTCGGTGACCCCCTCCGTCACCGATCAGCAGGCGATCGCCAAGGCCGCGAAGCTCTTCCGCGGCACCCGCGGCAGCAGCACCGCCGTCCTGACCGTGGACGTCACCGGTGCCTCGCCGAAGCTGGTCTGGGAGGTCGTCCTCAACGGCACCGGCGCGGACCGCGCCCCCAGCCACCTCCACGTCCTGGTCGACGCCGTCACCGGCGCCACCGGCGAGAGCTGGGACGGCTTCTCCGCGTTCCTGCCCGACGGCACCAAGCGCGCCAAGGGCAAGGCGGCCCCCACCGCCGTCTCGGCCCCCGCCGCACCCGCCGCCCTGGCCGCCGCGGCCTCCACCGGCACCGGCAAGGGCTACCAGGTCGGCAACGTCAGCGTCAGCACCACGCAGAACTCCACGACCAGCTACACCCTCAAGGACCCCGCCCGCGGCAACGGCGAAACCCGCGACGCGCAGAACCAGACCGCCACCAACGACTCCCCGCCGGCCGGCTGGGGCGTGGCCTTCAACGACGCCGACAACGTCTGGGGCAACAACGCCCTGACCGACCGTGCCACGGTCGCCGTCGACGCCCACTACGGCATCCAGGCCACCTGGGACTTCTACAAGAACGTCCTCGGCCGCAACGGCATCAAGAACGACGGCGTGGGCGCCCGTTCCTTCGTCCACTACGGCACCAACTACGACAACGCCGGCTGGGACGACGCGAGCTTCGCGATGATCTACGGCGACGGCGCGGTCGGCTCCAAGCCGTTCACCGAGATCGACGTCGCCGGCCACGAGATGAGCCACGGCGTCACCGCCGCCACCGCCGGCCTGATCTACAGCGGCGACGCGGGCGGCCTCAACGAGGCCACCTCGGACATCATGGGCACGATGGTCGAGTTCAACGCCAACAGCCCGGCCGACACGCCGGACTACCTCATCGGCGAGAAGATCGACATCAACGGCAACGGCACCCCGCTGCGCTGGATGGACGACCCGAGCAAGGACGGCAAGTCCGTCAAGTGCTGGTCCAGCACCACCAAGAACCTCAACCCGCACTACTCGTCCGGCGTCGGCAACCACTTCTTCTACCTGCTCGCCGTCGGCTCCGGCCAGTCCCAGTGGGGCAACAGCCCGACCTGCGACGGCTCCACGGTCGCCGGCATCGGCAACGACGCCTCCACCAAGATCTGGTACCGCGCGCTGTCGGTCTACATGACCTCCAACACCGACTACCCGGGCGCCCGCACCGCCACCGTCAAGGCCGCCAAGGACCTGTACGGTGCCGGCAGCACCCAGTGCGCCGCGGTCGAGAAGGCCTGGAGCGCGGTCTCCGTCGCGCCGACCGCCACCACCTGCGGCGGCACCACCCCGCCGCCCACCGGCGACAACCTGCTGCTCAACCCGGGCTTCGAGTCCGGCGCGACCTCGTGGACGGGCACCTCCGGCGTCATCACCAACGACGCGGGCGCGGCCCCCCGCACCGGTGCGTACTACGCCTGGCTGGACGGCTACGGCTCGGCGCACACCGACACGCTCTCGCAGTCGGTGAGCGTCCCGGCGACCGCCACCGCGCCCAAGCTGACCTTCTGGAACCGCATCACCACCGCGGAGACCGGCAGCACGGCGTACGACACCCTGAAGGTCCAGGTCGTCAGCGGCACCACGACGACCACCCTGGCCACCTACTCGAACGCCGACGCCACCTCGGGCTACGTGCAGCGCACGCTCGACCTGTCGGCCTTCAAGGGCAAGACCGTCACGATCAAGTTCACCGGCACGGAGGACTCCTCCCTCCAGACCAGCTTCCTGATCGACGACACCTCGGTGACCGCCGGCTGACCCCGGCCCCCCGGACCGGTGGACCCGGGCGGTCGACCCACGACGTCCCGCCCGGGTCCACCGCAGCACCTCACTGCTGCGGCTCCTCCTCCCGGCCCTGCCAGGTGCTCACGCACACCTCGTTGCCCTCCGGATCCGCCAGCACCCACCACGCGGGCGCGCGCGCCGCGGAGACCACCCGGCCGCCGGCGGCCACCGCCGCCCCGACCCGCCGCAACGCCTCGTCGTGCGGCACGGTGACGTCGAGGTGGAGCCGGTTGCGCTGCACCCGCGGCGCGTCCATCCGCTGGAACCAGACCGCCGGGCCCTGTCCGAGCGGATCCACCAGCGGATCCTCCGGACCGTCGGCGCCCGGCACCCCGACATGGCCCAGCACCGCCTTCCAGAACGGCCGTACCGCGGCGGCGTCCAGCACGTCGACCGCGATCTCCAGGAGCTGCACGGACCTGGGCTCCCCCGGCCGCTGCTCCCCCCACCCGGTGTCGGCCCCCGGGCCGCACAGGGCGGCCGAGATCCGCCGGGCCAGTTCCACCTCCCCGGCCCCCACCGCGGCCCCTTCGGGCGGCACCAGCGCGAGCACCACCACCCCCGGCCGCAGGTCCGCCCGCAACCGCCGGTCGGCCTCCTCGCCGCAGACCGCCACGGCGACCGCGACCGCCTCCACCGCCCGGGCCGCCGACGCGACCGGAACGAACCGCTGCAACGTGCCGAGCAGCAGGCGCCAACCCCCGCCCCCGACCGCGTCCGAGACCTCCTGCGCACCCATCGACTGCTCCATCCCGGCATCCTCCCGGCCGGAGCCCCCGACCGGGACGCCCCGGCGGGGGCGCGGAGGAGTGCACGGGGTCGCCCGGCAGGGCTTCAGCCACGGGCCCGCCGCGGTTTCGGCCGGTGCTGCATCAGCCCGACCGCCACTCCCCCGGCCCCCGCGAGCAGTTGCAGCACGGTGGTGGTCGGGACACCGGCCACGGCGAGGGCCGAGGCGAGGACCAGGACGGCGACCACCACCACCTGGTCGGTCGGCCGGAACCTGCGGCGCGGCGGTGTCGGTGCGGACGGCGGGACGTGACGGCGACGCGAACGGGTCATGACGGCCTCGGATCTCGATGGTGCGGGATGCGGAACGGACAGGGCCGGCCGACCGCGGCGACAGCCCGGCCGGGCGGAGTGCGGCGGCTCTCAACCGCCGGTCCGGGCGAGCAGGTCCTCGACGGTCTGCGGCCGGCGCAGCACGGAGAACCGCACGGTGCCGTCCGCCGCCACGGTGGCACCGTGGACGGCCGGTTCGAGCAGGCTGTTGTAGCCGAACGGGGTCGAGGTGTAGTACGCGCCGGTGTCCAGCAGCACGACGATGTCGCCGGGTTCGAGCAGCGGCAGCGGTCGGGCCTTCGCGACCAGGTCGCCGGCGAAGCAGGCCGGTCCGGCGACGTCCTGCTCGACCGGTTCGCCGTGCTTGGCGGCGCCGGTGCCGTCGTGCGCGCTGATCCGCAGCGGCCAGGAGTCGGGGGCGAAGACCGTCCGGGCGGCCACCTGCACACCGGCGAAGGTGAGGGCGACGGGGCGCCCGCCGGAGGTCTTGGTGTACTCGACGTAGGCGGCGGTGAAGCCGGACTTGGCCAGCAGCGAGCGGCCGAACTCGGTCACCACCCGGAACTCCCCGGTGAACAGGGCCGGGGCGCGGTCCTTCAGCCGCCCGACGTAGTCGGGGTAGCCCGGGCTCACCTCGTCGCCGTCGAAGTTGACGGGGAGACCGCCGCCGATGTCCAGGCCGACCACCTGGCGGCGGCCGAGTTCGCTGTTGGTCTTCCGGGCGAAGCCGACGGCCGCGGCGACGCCCTCCGCCATCAGGTCCAACGGGCAGCCCTGGGAGCCGACGTGGCAGTGCAGCCAGGTCAGCCAGGGCCGGTCCCGGAACGCCGCGAGGAGCCGGTCCGCGTTGCCCGCGTCGGCGAGGGTGATGCCGAACTTCGAGTGGGCGGTGGCGGTGCTCATCGCTCCGATGGAGCCGCCGCCGACCTGCGGGTTGACCCGGATGCCGATCCTGGAGCGCGTCCCCGCGGCCCCGCGTTCGGCGAGGATCTCGTCGACCCGGGCCAGCTCCTGCCAGTTGTCGATGTTGACGGCGACGCCCAGCTCCAGGGCGAGCCGCAGTTCGGCCCGGGTCTTCGCCGGGGAGTCGTAGACGATCCGCTCGGGGGCGAAGCCGGCGGCGAGCGCCTGGGCGAACTCGCCGGGGCTGGCCACCTCGCAGCCCATGCCGAGGTCGCGCAGGTGGCGCAGCACCGGTACGAGGCTGTTGGCCTTGGCCGCGAAGGTGTGCAGCACCTCGCCCGCGTCCTCGAAGGCCCGGTGCAGCGAGTCGACGGTCGCCGCGACGGCGTCGAGGTCGACGAACCCGGCGAGCAGCGCGTCCTCGGGGTCGAGGAGCCCGTCGCGGACGGCCGCCCGCAGGATCCGCTCGCGCCGCTCGGGACCGTACAGGGCGGGGTCGGGCCGGAAGGGGTCGGCCGGGGCGGGGGCAGGCAGGGCGGGGTCGGGCTGGGCGGCCGGCTGGGGGTCGGTCATGGGTGGCGCTCCGCTCGGTCGTCGTGGATGCACGACCCCGGGGTGCGTGCTCCGGCGGCCGTGCGATCAGACTGCCCGTCAGGTACCCCCCGGGTCTTCGTCCCGCCGTCCGGCTTTGCGGCGGCCCGGCCGCGCCGACGGCCGCTCCGGAGCGCCGGCCGCCCCGCGGTGGTGCACCGCGGCGGTTCCCGGCCGCCGTCGCCGTCCTGTCCGCCGCGGTACCGCCCCTGGCCGGCCCGGGTGGTGCCGGGCGACGGACCGGAGGGGCTCCCTTCGTCGCGGGCGGCGAAGGGAGCCGTCCGTCGTGCGGGGCGACGGCGTCAGGCCCCGTCCTCGGTGCTGCGGCGCAGCAGCCGCAGTTGGAGCTGGGCGAGCAGCCGGGCGTCGGGGTCGTCCAGGTCGATGCCGCTGGCCTTGACCACGGTCTGGTCGAGGCGGTGGGCGAAGGTCGTCCGGGGGACGCCCAGCGCGTCCGCGGCCCTGGCCTTCTCGCGCGCGTGGTCGAGGTAGGCGCGCAGGGTGTCCAGGAGGGCGGTGTCGCCCTTCTCGACCAGCCGGTCCACCGGCGTGGTGACGGGCGGCCGTTCGCCGCGGAGCGCGTCCAGGTAGTGGGCCAGTGCGACCGCGTCGGCCACGTCGCCGACCCGGGCGCAGTCGAGCGGCGCATGGCCGAACAGCAGTCCGCTCAGGGCGAGTTCGGCCGTCCGGCGGGAGTCGGCCGCCAGGTCGAGCCGCTCCCGGACTTCGCCGATGCCGATCCGCACCGGCAACTTCACCTCTTCCGCGAGGGGTTGGGCCAGCGAGCGGCTCAGCCGGACGACCCGGGCCTGCGCCTTGTCCGGGTCCGCGTCGAGCCCGCCGAGCAGCACCAGCACGCCCCGCTCCGAAGGCACGACCACGGGCGCGTGGTCGCGCACGGTGCAGTACCGGTAGACCAGTTGGGAGAGCCGGGTGCGGACGGCGGCACCGCCGCCGGCCGTCCCGCGGTCGCCCGTCCCGGCGCGGACGGACAGCACCGCGCAGGGCTCCGCGAGCGGCAGCCCGGTCCGCTCGGCCAGCAGGGCGGCGGAGCTCCGGCCGTCGAGCAGGGCCCGGGCCGCCTCGACGAGTTGCTGGTCCCGGCCGTCGCGGCGGGCGCGGTCGTGCAGCAGGTGGGCCGCGGCCACCCGCGCCGCCGCGCGCAGGGCCCGGGTGGCCGCGGGCACGTCGAGCGGCTCGCCGTCGGCCGCCACCCAGATCGACCCCAGCGGCACGTCCCCGGCGCGGACGAGCACGATGAGCCGCTCGGGCGTCTCGCCGTCCGTCTCGCGGTACAGCACGTCGGTGGACTTCCAGAGCTGGCGGAAGAAGCCGGCCTTCTCCATGTCGTGGCGCCGTCCCTGCGGCGGCCGACCGCCGAGGATGGTCCGGACACGGACCTCGTCGGTGCCCCGGCCGGTCGGCGAGTGCGCGAGGACGTTGGAGTCCAGGTCCTCGATGGTCACGGATCCGCGGACCTGGAGGGCGACCGCCCGGGCCAGCTCGTCCAGGTCGCCGAGCGGGACACCCGCGACGGCGGGCTCCTTCGCCACCGACAGTCCGGCGTGCAGCATGCCGATGACGGTCGGCCAGTCCGTCCACCAGCCGCGGAAGAGCACGGCCGTCCCGGCCTCGGCCGCGGCCTCGCGCAGCGCCTCCGTCCGGATCGCCGTTCCCGCCGGACGCAGGACGACACCGGCCGCCCCGGCGTTCCCGGACCGCCGCACCACGGCGACGGCCTCCTCGGAGTTCGGATCGACGCCGACCGCGACGAGCAGGTCGCCCGGCGCCTCCCGCTGCTCCAGCGGGTCGAGCACGACCACCCGGCCGACGGCGGCGCCGACCCCCAGCGGCGCAGCGCACAGTTCCACGAACCGCTCCCCCACCAGCGCCAGCAGCCCCTCCAGCGTCTGTTCCGGCTCCGGCCGGCCCCACTGCTCCGCGTCCGACACGGGCAGCCCCCTCCCCTTGGCACGTGCGTTGCTCGATGGTGCGTCAGTTCGAGCTGCGCGGACCTCGGTTCGCCGCAGCCCGGTGTCGCGCGGACCGGCCGCGCGGGTCCCTTCAGTCGGCCGCGGTGGCGAGCGGCCGGGCACGCCGGGCACGCCCGCCACGCAGTTTGAGGGTGGCCACGACCATCACGGCGATGGCGGCCCACCGCAGCAGCACATCGCCGGGCGGCACGTAGAGGCCGAGATAGACACACCCCGCGAGGGCCGCCACCAGCCCCAGGACGAGGGCCCGGACGGCCGGCGGCCCCGCGGGGGTGCGCAGCAGCGGCCCGGGGCGCAGGAGTTGGCCCGGCTCCCGGACCCGCCGGAGCTCGCCGCAGGCGACGGCGGTGCCCGCGCTCAGCAGCAGCATGCGCAGGTTGGCGGGCACGCCGGTCACGGCGAGCAGCTCGACGGCGTCCAGCACGGCTCCGGCGAGCAGGCACAGCACCGCCGCCGCCAGGACGGCCGCGACACGGCGGCCCCGGGCCAGCAGGACACCGGCACCGGTCGCCGCACCGACCAGGGGCAGCGAGAGGGTGGAGAGGCTCGGGGGGCGGCCGGTCGAGAAGGTCATCAGGACGCCGGCGACGAGCAGCCACACGGGCCAGGCCAGGACCCGGGCCACCCACGGCAGCTGTGCGGCCCCCGGTCGGCCCGCCGCTGCCGACACCCGGCCCGGCGCAGCAGGCGGCCGCTCGGCGCCCGCCGGACGGTCGAGCTCGGTCGGCGGGTGGGTGAGCACGGCCGGGCCCGCGTCCTGCCGGCCGCGCCGGACCCGGGCGGCGGCCTGCGGCTCCGGGGCGGGCCTGTCCGAGGCCCTCGACAGCAGTTCCTGGAGCGTCCGGGCGGTCGTCTCCGCGGACGGCCGGGCCTCCGGGTCCTTGTCGACCAGGGCCGCGAGTTCGGACTCCAGGGGCCCGGCCCCGGGCACCGCGGGCAGCGGCCTGGTGAGGATCGCCGCGTAGACCGAGGTGAGGGTCGGCCCGTCGAACGGGGGCCGGCCCGCGACCGCGGTGTAGAGCGTGGCGCCGAGCGCCCAGAGGTCGGCCGGGGGGCCGACCTGCCGGCCCTCCAACTGCTCCGGGGCCATGTAGTGCGGGGTGCCGATGACCGTCCCGGTGCGGGTCAGGTGCGTGGCGGCGTCGAGGATCCGGGCGATCCCGAAGTCGGTGAGGACGACGCGCTTGCCGGCGAGCAGCACGTTGTCCGGCTTGAGGTCGCGGTGCACGACGCCGGCGGCGTGCGCGTGCGCCAGGGCGTCCGCGACCGCAGCGCCGATCCGCGCCGCCTCCCGCCAGGACACGCCGCCCTCGGCCTTCAACTGCTGCTGCAGCGACCGGCCGTCGACGTACTCCATGACGATCCACGGCACGCCGCCGTCCTCGACCACGTCGTGCACCGTGACGATCCCGGGGTGCTGCAGCCGTGCCGCCGCCCTGGCCTCGCGCAGGGTGCGCGCCATCAGCTCGCGCCGGTCCCCGTCGTCGAGACCGTCGGGCAGCACGACCTCCTTGACCGCGACCGTCCGGTCGAGCGTGCTGTCGTACCCTCGCCAGACCCGGCCCATTCCGCCGCGCCCGACAGCTGCGTCCAGCCGGTACCTGCCACCGATGGTTCGTCCGTCCTCCGAGGCCACGGGGACACTATGCCGCAGCCCCGACACGACGGATGTCGAAACGGCACAAACCGGCTGTCCTGACGAGCAGTCACCGCACGGCTCCCGGAGCACGGTTGTCGACGCTCACGCAGGACGCGCCGTCAGGTCCGCCCCGGGTTCGTCAACCGTCGCAGCCGGCGGGGACCCGGGCCGACGCCAGGCTCACGACGTCCTCCTGGACCGGGCGGAGCACTGGTGGCAGTGCACGGCGTCCACCGGGCCGCCGGAGCGGGCCAGCAGCACGGCCCGCGCGCACGACGCGGCGAACAGCACGCCGACGGCGGCCGGCACCACGCCCGCGGAATGCCCGCCGAGCAGCAGTTCGGCCGCCAGGACGAACAGCACCGCCGCCGCCAGGAACCGCACGGCACCCTGGCCCCGGACCACGGGGCGGTACCGCTCGCGGAAAACGGTGATCCCGGTCGTCTCCTCGCACCGAGGGCAGCCCGCCTGCGCCGTTTCGAACAACAGCTCATCCGTCACACGGCCACCCTACGGCTTGCGTCCAGGGCGCCCGCCCCTGTTGTCCGAGCCCGGCCCGCGCGATGCGCGGACGGCTTCACCGGACCCGCGCCGGAGCCACAACCGGCCCGCCGGTACCAGCCCTTGACCCCGCACGCCGCACCACCCGCCCCGGACGCCACCCGCAGCCCCTCGCGGCACCGCGACACGACGGCGCACCGACCGGAACGGCCGGTCGGCCACGCCCGCGGCAGGACGCCGACCGGCACCCGCAGGCCGTCGACGCACCGGCGCGCCCACCCGAACGCCTCAGTCGGCATGCGGCGCACGGGGTTCGTTCCTACGGTGCCCGGTGAGGGGGATCCCCCGTCGAGAGGTGAACACTGACATGGCAGGCAAGTTCGAGCTGTACGTC
The DNA here is from genome assembly GCF_000717715.1 of Streptomyces sp. NRRL B-24484. Lineage (GTDB taxonomy): Bacteria > Actinomycetota > Actinomycetes > Streptomycetales > Streptomycetaceae > Kitasatospora. Next base: position 61,002 of record NZ_JOAI01000015.1, read on the forward strand.
GACGAGTCGGGCAACCACCGCTTCCGCCTGAAGGCCAGCAACGGCTCGGTCGTCGTCACCGGCGACCCGGAGGAGTCGCGGGAGCAGTGCCTGAAGAGCATCGAGTCGCTGCGCAAGCTGGCGCCGTACGCCCAGGTGCTGGAGGCCGCCGGCTCGTAGCCGCCGACCGGCAGGACAGCGAACGGGCCGGCCGCCCCGTCGGGGCGGCCGGCCCGTTCGCGTGCGTGCCGTCCTTTGCCGGACCGCATCGGATCTCCCCGAAAGCCTCACACGTGACACCTGTCCGCCGTTCGGGTGCCGTGCGTAGGGTCCGTTTCGCAAGGCCGCGCCCCTGCCGCGCGAGAACCGACCCCGGCAGATCCCATGGACTACTGCGCACCCTGCCGACGCCATCTCAACGGCGCACTGTCCTGCCCCGGCTGCGGGGCGGCCGGTGGCCCCGCCCCGGTGGACACGACGGCCGTGCTGCCCGCCCGCGGCACGGCACGCCCCGCCCAGGGCGGCGAGCCGCACCGCCGGCGCGCCCGCCGGGCGGCCGGACCGAAGCGGCGCCGGGCGGTCATCCTGACGGCGGCCGGCCTCGCCCTCGGCGGCGCCGGCGTGCTGGCCCTGGCGGCACCGGACGGCAGTGGCGCCGCCCGCCCGATCACCGCGCCGGTGGACGACGCCCGGCCGGCGGCGAGCGACACGCCCACCGTCGAACCGGCCACCACCTCGGCCTCACCCACCAAGCAGGTCTCGGCGAAGGCTTCGAAGTCCGGGAGCGCGAAGCCGAGTGCCTCGGCCGCCTCCGCGACCGCGCCGACGGCCACCGCCGCGCCGACCACCGCCCGGCCGACGGCGACGGCGACCGTGCGGCCCAGCCGCAGCCCCTCGCCGAACCCGTCGAAGTCCTGCACGCCGTTCCTGTTCTGGTGCACCTGACCCGTGCGGCGCGGCTCAGCCGTTCAGCCGGTCGGCCAGGTACGCGGCGTGGCTGATCTCCACCTGCCGTGAGGCGGTGAGCAGCGTCAGCGGCCCCCGCCCGGCCAGTTCGCGCAGGTGGTCGAGGGCCTCGGCGCGTTCGGGTTCGGCCAGCTCGGCGCGGTAGCGGCGCCGGAACTCCGTCCAGCGGTCCGGGTCGTGCCCGTACCAGCGGCGCAGCTCGGTGCTGGGGGCGACGGTCTTCAGCCATTCGTCGAAGCCGGCGTCCGCCTTCTTGAGGCCGCGCGGCCAGAGCCGGTCGACCAGGACGAGGGTGCCCTCGTCCGGTCCGGGTTCGTCGTGGAGCCTGCGGCGGGTGACGGCCATCCGGCCATGCTCGCGCGCGGTTCGCCGAAATCCGCGCGTACGCTGCGGAGTGTCCTGGATGCTGTCCGTACGGCCCACTCCTGCGGGTGTCCGCCTGCGGGTGCCTGCGGTGCCCGCGGTTGCCTCCGGGGCGGGCCGCGGGTGGGCTCCGGACGGCGGCACTGGTGACGAGGGACGCGGCGATGAGCACGGACGGGGCGACGGGGCGGGACGGGGCGGCCGGGCCGCTGGCGGCGGCGGGCGTGCTGTTCCGGGACGCCGCGGGCCGGGTGATGGTCGTCCGCGCGGTGTACGAGAGCCGGCACCCGGTCGAGGTGCCGGGCGGCGGCTGGGAGCCGGGGGACGCGACGCTTCGGGCGACCGCCGTCCGGGAGCTGCAGGAGGAGATGGGGCTGCGGCCGCGGCTGCTGGCGCTGGCGAGCGTGGACTGGGCGATGAGCAGCTCCCGGCCGCCGATCGTCTCCTTCCTCTACTGGGCGCAGCCGCTGACGGCGGCGGAGCTGGCGGCCGTCCGGCTGCAGGAGGACGAGCTCGGCGGGTACGCCTTCGTGACGCCCCGGCAGGCGGCCTCGGCGCTGCCGCCGCGGCTGTCGCGCCGGGTGGCGGCGTGTCTGCGCTCGCCGGCGGGGTCGGGGCCGGTGGAGATGGAGGACAGCTTCCCGGTCGGTCCCGCCGCGGCCGGGCTGCCGCCGGGGCCGGCTCCGGCGTACACCCGGGCCGACGGCCTGGACCTGGCGGGCGGTGACCGGCCGCCGGTGGTCCCGCCGCTGGACCGGGAGACGTACTACGCGACGCGTCCGCGGATCCGGGCGGAGGTCCAGGTGCTGGCGGCCGACCCGGGGGGCCGGGTGCGCACCGCCCGGGCACCGGTGGCGGCCGACCGGGAGACGCCCCGCGCGGCCGCGGCCCGGCTGCTGCGCGAGCGGCTGGGTTCGGTCCGCCCGCCGGGCCGGCTGCTCGCCCTGGACTGGCTGCCGGGTGACCGTCCCCGCCTGGTGTACGTCTTCGACGGCGGCCGCCCTGACCGTCACCGGCCTGCCGGGGAGCCGGCAGCCGCCGCGGAGGCCGCTCCGGCCGAGGACCGGCGGACGGCTGCCGCCCTGGCGCACCGCGGGGCGGTGTCCGGGCCGCTCGAACTGGTCGACGGCGTGCCGGCGGCCGATCCGGGGTGATCGTCGACGCGGCAACGCGGCAGCGGGCGGCGCGCCGGGGACCGGCGGGTGTGACGGCGGGCCGCTTGCGGCATGACAATCGTGACAGTGGAGCGGCCGGTGCCGCCCTGCCCGAGGAGGTCGTATGGTCCGCGACATCGAGTCCGTGCTGACCGGGCTGCAGGTGGAGGCCGTCGGGGTGTCGGGGCCGCTGAGACTGGCACTGTCCGGCGGTGTGGTGCTGACGGTGACGAACGACTTCCGGGTGCGGACGGCCGCCGAGGTGGAGCACTTCTACCCGGGCCTGTCGGTGCCGGCCTCGGGGCTGCTGGCCGCACTGGCCGGTGCCCGGGTCGCGGGGGCCGCGGTGACCCGGGCCGGCGGCCTGGAGCTGGGCTTCCGGTCGGGCGTCACGCTGTCTGTGCCGCCGGACACGGCCGTCGCGGGCACCCCGGCCTGGCAGGTCTCCGGGCCGGACGGGCCGCTGTTCACCGCGGAGCCCGGCGGCTACCTCGCCGTCTGACGCCCCCGGGGTCCGGCCCTGCGCGGTGCGGCCCTCCCGGGCCGGCGCCGGCTCAGCGCAGGTCGAAGACCAGCCGGGCCGTCACCCGGCCCGCGAGCACGTCCTCGAAGCAGTCGTTGACGTCCTCCAGGCGCCGGGTCTCGCGCATGACCCTGGTCCGGCCGAGCTCGTGCAGCCGGAACACCTCGGCGAGGTCCTGCCGGGTGCCGACGATCGAGCCGACCACCTTCGTCCCGTTCAGCACGGTGTCGAAGACGGGGATCTCCAGGGTGCCGCCGGCCGGCAGCGCGACCAGGACGAGGGTGCCGCCCCGCCGCAGGGCGCCGTACGCGGCCCCGAACGAGTCGTTGCTGACGGCGAGGGCGATCGCGGCGTCGGCGCCGCCGAGCTTCTGCGTCTCCGCGGGGACATCCTGGATGCGGGCGTCGAGGACGTGGTCGGCGCCGAGTTCGCGGGCCAGGGCCAGCTTCTCGTCGGTGACGTCGACGGCGATCGTCTCGGCGCCGGCGAGGCGGGCGTACTGCAGCGCGAGGTGCCCGAGGCCGCCGATGCCGGAGACGAGCACCCGGGTGCCGGGGCCCGGGTCGGCGACCTTGACGGCCTTGTAGGTGGTGACGCCCGCGCAGGACAGCGGCGCGGCGTCCATCGGGTCGATGCCGTCCGGGACGGGCACCACGTAGTCGCCGTGGGCGAGTGCGTACTCGGCGTAGGCGCCGTCCACGGAGTAGCCCGAGTTGTGCTGCTGCAGGCAGAGCGTCTCCCAGCCGGACACGCAGTGGTCGCAGCGGCCGCAGGCGTCGGCGAGCCACGGAACGGCGACCCGCTGGCCGAGCCGGACGTGGCGGACGAGGTCCCCGGCGCGTTCGACGACGCCGACGCCCTCGTGCCCGGGGACGAACGGCGGGGTCGGGCGGACGGGCCAGTCGCCGCGGGCCGCGTGGATGTCGGTGTGGCAGAGGCCGGAGGCCTCGATGCGGACCAGGACCTGGTGCGGGGCCGGCTCCGGCAGCGGGCGGTCCTCGATGGCGAGCGGTGCGGTGAAGTCGCGGACGACGGCGGCCTTCATGGCGGTGTCCTCCCGGATCGGCTCGTGCACGGCCGGGCCCCGGCGGGCCTCGGCCGCCCCTCCGACCGTCCCCCGGACGGCCCCGCTCGGCAAGCCGGGGGCGGTGCCCCGGCGCCGCCACCGCCGCCGACCTGCGCCCGGGGACCGATCACGGCCGGAGGTACACGACCCGCCCCTGGCCACGGTTCCCGTCGCACGGCCTAGGATGACGGCCGTTCGACCGCGGCCCGCGGGGCCGCGAACGGGGAGGGGGAACGGTGTTCGGAATCATCAGGCCGTGCCGGCACAGCCTGTCGGAGACGCTGCGCAGCTCGTGGATGGCGCACCTGTGCGGGCTCTGCCTGGCGCTGCGCGACGACCACGGGCAGCTGGCCAGAACGGCCACCAACTACGACGGCCTCGTCATATCCGTGCTGGTGGAGGCCCAGGGACCGCGTGCCGCGGGCGGGCGGCGGACGGCCGGGCCGTGCCCGCTGCGCGGGATGCGCAGCGCCGAGGTGGCGCAGGGCGAGGGGGCCCGGCTCGCCGCCGCGGTGTCGCTGGCGCTGGCGTCGGTGAAGGTCCGCGACCACGTACTCGACGCCGACGGGGTGTTCGCGAAGCGGCCGGTCGCCGCGGGGGCGCGGGCGGTGGCCCGTCGCTGGGACCGGCAGAGCACGGGCGGCGGCGCCGGCCTCGGCTTCGACACCGCGGTGCTGCTGGACGCGGCCGGCCGGCAGGGGGAGCTGGAGCGGGCCGCCGGACCGGGCACCTCGGTACTGCTGGTGACGGAGCCGACGGAGACGGCGACCGCGGCCGCCTTCGCGCACACCGCGGTGCTGGCCGGGCGGCCGGGCAACGCGGCGGCGCTGGCCGAGGCGGGCCGGCTGTTCGGCCGGCTGGCGCACCTGCTGGACGCGGCGGAGGACCAGCAGGAGGACGCGGCCGCCGGCCAGTGGAACCCGCTGACCGCCACCGGCACCGGCCGGGACGAGGCCGAGCGGCTGTGCCGGGACGCGGTGCACGGCATCCGGCTCGCCCTCGGGGACGTCGAGCTCACCGAGCGGGCGCTGGTGCACCGGCTGCTCGCGCACGAGACCGGCCTCGCGGTGGACCGGGTCTTCGGCCACGGCGCGGGCTGCTCGGTCACCGCGGGCGGGCAGCACGCGCACGGCTCCCACGCGCCGCAGCAGCACGCCCCGCACCCGGGCGGTCCGCTGATCGGCGAGCCGCCGACCCCGCTGCCCCCGAAGAAGCCGCGGCGCTCGGGCCTCGCCGGCTGCGCGGTCTGGGCGGCGATGGCCTGCACCTGCCAGCTGATGTGCTGCGAGCACGAGGACCCGTTCAGCCGGGAGAAGAAGGAGGGCTGGTGCCAGCGCAACTGCGACTGCGACTGCGGCAATTGCGACTGCAGCGGCTGTGACTGCGACTGTTGCGACGGGTGCGACTGCTGTGACGGCTGCGATTGCTGCGACTGCGGCTGTGACTGCTGAACCGGCCGGCCACGGGCGCTCCCTGGACGAACTGGAGGGCGCCTGGCCGCCGCCGGCCCCCGGTGCCACCCGTCTGATCACCACCGCCCACGCCCTGCACCGGGTGCCGCTGGGCGAACTCGGCGCGGAGGGCCTGCGCCTGCTGATCGGCCAGGACATCGGCCTGCCCCACCTGGTGCCGGTGGCGCTCGACCTGCTGGAGGCGGACCCGGCGACGGAGGGCGACCTGTACCCGGGCGACCTCCACGACGCGGTGGCGGGCCGGCGCCCCGGGTTCTGGGCGAGCCGCCCGGACCTCGCGGCGCGGCTCCGCGCGGTCCCGCCGCCGGCCGGTCGCGGGCGCGGACGGGAAACCCGCTCCTCGGCTGACGGTGCCGGACGCTAGCCTGCGTCCGTGCCGATCTTCGTCCACCTCACCTCGGCGGCCAACGCGCCGCGGATCCGCCGCTCGGGCGTCCGGGCGGCCGGCCGCGGCGAGCGCGGCGTGTTCTGCTTCCCGGTGCTGCCCTCGCACACCCTGACCCACCAGTGGGTGCGCGAGCTCGCCCGCTTCGGCACCCGCGGCGGCCTGGTCGCGGTGCACTTCCGGCTCGACGACGCCGAGCCGGTGACGGTCCGCCGGTACGGCGGGCCCGGGCGGCAGGTCACGGCGGCCGAGGCCGCCGGACAGCTGGCCGCGATGGAGGACCCGCGCGGCTGGGAGGTGTTCCTCCCCCGGTCGGTCGCCGCCGGCGAGGTGCACCGCCTGCGCCGTCCGCCGCAGGTGGCCGGCTGGCGGTACTTCCCGTCCTCGCACGGCCGCCGGCCCTGCCAGTGCGACGGCTGCCGGGTCCGCGGCGAGTACGGCAGCCGGCGGCTGCGCGAACGGCTGCCGCACCCGCTGGACGGGCCGCCCCCGCCGACCCGGGTCCTGCTGGAACGGCTGGCCGCCGCGGGCGATCCCGGCGATCCGGAGGTCCTGCTCGACCTGCTGCACTGGTTCGGGCGGCGACGGCGCCGCAAGGGCCCGATCGCGGAACTCGCCCGGCTGGCCGCCCATCCCGACCCGCAGGTCCGCGCCGAACTGGTCCACGCCGTCTGGGACTGGTCCTCCCCCGGCCGGGCCGATCTGCTCGACGGCCTCGCCGACGACCCGGACGGCCGGGTCAGGACGGCGGTCGCCGACGCGCGGGAGTGGCTCGCCGAGCAGGACTGAGGCGGCCCCCGGCGGCCGTCCGCACACGGAGCTCCCGGCCCGAACGGCCTCCCCGGCAGGCGCGGTGACCGACGGTCAGGGTCCCCCGGCGGCCCCTTGATCGGCTCGGCTATGCTGCGCCCCTACCAGGGGCGCGCAACGGCGCCCGCACCGCGGCGATGGGGTGGGAAGCACCATGATGGGACCGGCACACGCGCTCTCCGGAGCGGCGGCCTGGCTGGCCGCGGGAGCGGCCGCGTACTCGCTGGACCGGCCCATGCCCTGGCCCGTCCTGCTGGCGGGTGCGCTGATCTCGGCGGGCGCCGCGCTCGCCCCCGACCTCGACCACAAGGCGGCGACCGTCTCTCGGGCCTTCGGTCCGCTGTCGCGCGGCCTGTGCGAGGTCATCGACAAGATCGGTGCCGCCACCTACAAGGCCACCCGCGGCAAGGGCGACCCGCGCCGCAACGGCGGCCACCGCACCCTCACCCACACCTGGCTGTGGGCCGCGCTGTCCGGCGTGGTGGCCTCGCTGTTCTCGGCGTACGGCGACCGCTGGGGCGTGCTGGTGGTGCTCTTCATCCACATGGTGCTGGCCGTCGAGGGGCTGCTGTGGCGGCAGGCCCGGATGTCCAGCGACATCCTGGTGTGGCTGCTCGGCGCGACCAGCGCCTGGACGCTCGCCAGCGTGCTCGACAAGCCGGGCAACGGCGCGAACTGGCTCTTCGACCAGCCCGGCCAGGACTACCTGTGGATCGGCCTGCCGGTGGCCCTGGGCGCCCTGGTGCACTGCCTGGGCGACGCACTGACCGTCTCCGGCTGCCCGGTGCTGTGGCCGATCCCGATCGGCCGCAAGCGCTGGTACCCGATCGGCCCGCCGAAGGCGATGCGCTTCCGGGCCGGCAGCTGGGTCGAGATCAAGGTCCTGATGCCGGTCTTCATGGGACTCGGCGCCATCGGCGCGGTCGCCGCCCTCGGCTTCGTCGGCTGACCCGCCGCCCCACGGCACACACGCCCCGTCGGGGCCCGCGGACCCGCGGGCGCCGGCGGGGCGTCTCAGTGCCGCGGCGGCAGCCGGTGCAGGTCGACCGCGACCAGGCTCCCCGCCTCGATCCGGGCGGTCATGTAGGTGCAGTACGGCTGCCGGCGCCGGTCGGTCGGCGAGCCGGGGTTGAGCAGCCGCATCCCGTCCTCCGCGGTGGTGTCCCAGGGGATGTGGCTGTGGCCGAAGACCAGCACGTCCAGACCGGGGTGCTGCGCGGCGCAGCGCGCCTCCCGGCCGCGGGCCGGTCCGGTCTCGTGGACGACGCCGAGCCGCAGCCCGTCCAGCTCGGCGCGGGCGGTCTCGGGCAGCCGGGCGCGCAGTTCCGGCCCGTCGTTGTTGCCGTGCACGGCGATCAGACGGGCGGAGCGCTCCTCGAAGAGGTCCAGGGTGGCGGTGTCCGTCCAGTCCCCGGCGTGCACCACGACGTCGGCGGCGGCGATCCGCTCCAGCAGTTCGCCGGGCAGGCTGCGGGCGCGGGCGGGCACGTGGGTGTCGGACACCAGGAGGAGCTCCACGGCCGCAGTCTGCCAGGGCGGGGCGGGCGGCAGCGGCCGACGGACCGGCCCGGCGCGTCTTCCGGCTGCGCCCCCACAGACGCTACTGTCGGGTAACACCACGCTCCCCCGCCGCCGGAGGTCCCGCGCATGCCCGTCCGCTCCCTGTCCGCGCGCGCCCTCGGCGGTCTGCTGGTCGGCGCCGGGGTGGCGCACTTCGCCGCACCGCGGCAGTTCGACGCGATCGTCCCGCGCTCCCTGCCGGGCTCGCCCCGCGCCTGGACGTACGTCAGCGGCGTGGCCGAACTCGCCGTCGGCGCGGCCGTCCTGGCCCCGCGCACCCGCGCCGCCGGGGCACTGGCCGCGGCCGGCCTGTTCACGGCAGTCTTCCCGGCGAACGTGAAGATGGCCTACGACTGGCGGCACCGCCCCTCCCCGTGGCGCGAGGCCGCGGCGGCCCGCCTCCCGCTCCAGGTGCCGCTGGTCCTCTGGGCCCTCAAGGTCCGCCGCGACGCCTAGGCACCTGCAGCAAGAGGGGCGGGGGACCTGCACAGCTCCCCCGCCCCTTGCAGTGCTCCCCACCGGGACCCGCTCTACGGCACGACGGTGACCGGCCAGCGGCCGGCCTTCACCAGGCGGACGGCCACCGAGCCGATGATCCGGTGACCGGCCTGCTCGGAGGCGCCCACCACGACCGCGTCCGCCTTGAGCTCGTCCGCGGCCCGCACCAGCCCGGAGTACGGGTCCCCGGGGAAGGTGACGAACTGCCAGCGCATCTCGTGGATGCCGCGCAGCCGCTCGACCCCCAGCCGGATCTCGTCGAGGAGGTGCTCCGCGACGGCGGCCGTGGCCCCGGCGACGGGCAGGCCCAACGCGGCGGCCGCACCGAGCACGGGCTGGACGAAGACCACCGCCAGCAGCGCGTTCTGCCGCCGTGCGAGACCGGCCGCGTAGGCGACCGCGCGCCAGGAGACGTCGGATCCGTCCGCACCGGCGACGATCACCTTGGGTCCGTCAGTACCGCGCTCGAAGCGCGGAACGGCGGCCGGCCCGGGCTTCGCCGACATGTCGTCACTCACGGCACGAGCCTATCGCCGCCGCCTCCGCACGGGTCCGGCGGGACGGGCACGGCAAGCGGGGGCGAGGACGGGAGCTCAGTGCTCGCCGGCCGCGAGGGCCTCCGCGAGCGTGCCGTACACCCTCAGCACCTCCTCCGCGCCGGCGATCTCCAGCAGGCCGGAGAGCGCGGGGCCGGGCTCGGCGAGCACCAGGGCCCCACCGGCCGTCTCCACGACCTGCCGGGCGCCGAGGATCAGGTCGAGACCTGCCGAGTCGCAGAAGGTGAGCCCGGCGCAGTCCACCACGAGCAGCCCGGGAGCGGCGGCGACGGCCTTCTCCAGGGCCTCCCGCAGCGGCAGCTCGCCGTCCCGGTCGAGTTCGCCCTCGGGGCGGACGACCACGGCATGCGCGGAACGCTGCACCGCCACCGTCAACTGCCCGCTGTCCGGTTCCATCGCTCGCTCCTCGTCCCGAAGGCACGCCCCTCAACGATAGGTCGGCTGCGCCCTGGTGGCCCGAACTGGAGCATCCTCCCACATGTGGGATATGGTCCCGGATATGAGATCCGATGACCCGCTGGACCTCCGGCTCGCGGCCCGCCTCGCCGAGCTGCGCACCGCGCACGGCTGGTCGCTGGACGACCTGGCGCTGCGCGCGGACGTCAGCCGCTCCACCCTCTCCCGGCTGGAGCGGGCGGAGATCAGCCCCACCGCCGCACTCCTCGGCCGTCTCTGCCGGGCGTACGGGCGCACCATGTCGCAGCTGCTCGCCGAGGTCGAGGAGAACGGCAGCGGCCTCGTCCGCGCCGCCGAGCAGCCGGTCTGGACGGACCCGGGCTCCGGCTTCGTCCGCCGGTCGGTCTCCCCGCCGCTGGCCGGCCTGCGCGGCGAACTCGTCGAGGGCGCCCTGCCGGCGGGCGCCTCGGTCGACTACGACGGCCCGTCGGTGCCGGGGCTGGAGCAGCACCTCTGGCTGCTCTCCGGCCGGCTCGACCTCACCGTCGACGAGCGGACCCACCACCTCACGGCCGGCGACTGCCTGCGCTTCCGGCTCTGGGGCCGCACCGCCTTCCACAGCCCGGGCCCGGAGCCGGCCCGCTACGTGCTGGCCCTCGTCCTGCCCTGACCACCCCGCCACGCCGCGCCCCGCCGCACCGACGGGCGGACCGCCCCACCGGAGGAACCCGTGCCACCGAACACCGAGCACGCCGGCACCGACGCCGACCGCACCGAACTCCTCACCGCCGAACTCCTCACCGCCGAGGCCCTGGACGCCGCAGCCCCCGCACTGGGCGGCCTGCTGCTCGACGCCGTCCGCGCCGGCGCCTCGGTGGGCTTCCCGGCCGGCCTGACCCCCGGGGCCGCAACGGCGTGGTGGCGCACCCGGGCGGCGGCGGTGGCCGAGGGCGGCCTGCTGGTGTGGACGGCCGGACCGGCCGACGCCCCGCTGGGCACCGTCAGCCTCGCCCTGGAGCGGTACCCGAACGGCGCCCACCGGGCCGAGATCGGCAAGCTGCTGGTGCACAGCGCCGCCCGCCGCCGCGGGCTGGGCCGCACGCTGCTCGCCGTCGCCGAGCGGGCCGCCGCCGACCGCGGCCGCACCCTGCTGCTGCTCGACACCGAGACCGGCAGCGACGCCGAGCGCCTCTACCGCTCCTCCGGCTGGACGGCCCTCGGCGCCGTCCCCGACTACGCGGCCGACCCCGCGGGCACGCTCCGCCCCAGCACCTTCTTCTACAAGCACCTCGACGAGCACCTCGGCGCCAACGCCACGGCACGACCGGTCGGCTGAGCCCCGGACACGCGGAACGGCCCTTCCCGCCGCGTCCGCCGGTGGACGTGGTGGGAGGGGCCGTGGGACGGCCCGGGTCAGGCCCGGCCGGCCGCCCGCTGGCTACGGCGCGCCAGCGAGTCGATGACGACCGCGGCCAGCAGCACCGCGCCGGTGATCATGAACTGCAGGGCGTTGCTGAGGCCCTGGATGTTCATGCCGGAGAGGATCGAGCCGATGACCAGGGCACCGAGCAGGGCCGACCAGGTCGAGCCCCGGCCGCCGAAGAGGCTGGTGCCGCCGATGACCGCCGCGGCGATCGAGTTCATCAGCAGGTTGCCGCCGCCGGAGGTCTGGCTGGCCGACTGGATCTGCGCGGCCAGGAACAGGCCGCCGATCGCGGCCATGGTCGAGGTGATCATGAAGACCGAGATCCGGGTCCACGACACGTTGATGCCGGCGCGCCGGGCGCCCTCGATGTTGCCGCCGAGCGCGAAGATCTGCCGTCCGTAGGTGGTGCGGCGGAGCACGAAGTCCAGCACCACGATGAAGATCAGGAAGATCAGCAGCGCGAGCGGAAGGCCCTTGTACTGGTTGAGGGTGTACGCCGCCAGGAAGGCCACGATGGCGAGGAGGACCGTGCGCAGCCCGATGTCCAGGGGTGGCCGGGACGGCACCCCGGCGGCCTGCCGGCGTCTGGCGTCGATCAGTTGGGAGGCGAGGAAGAGCAGGACGCCGATCGCGGCCGTGCCGTAGGCGGCGATCTGCGCGCCGTAGATGGTGGTGTAGAGCTTGGAGACGATGTCGTCGCCGGGGAGGTTGATGGTGCCCTGGCTGCCGAGGATCTGCAGCATGAGGCCGTTCCAGAAGAGGTTGCCGGCCAGGGTCACGACGAACGCGGGCACGCCGATCTTGGCGAAGAAGAAGCCCTGGATCAGGCCGACCACTGCGCCGCCCGCCAGCGCGCACAGCAGGGCGACCCACTGGTTGACGCCGTGGGTGACGCTCATGACGGCGAAGATCGCGGCACAGAGGCCGGAGACCGAGCCGACGGAGAGGTCGATCTCGCCGAGCAGCAGCACGAAGACGACGCCGAGGGCGATCATGCCCGTGCCGACGATCTGCTGGGAGAGGTTGGAGAGGTTCTGGGCGGACAGGAAGCTGGAGTTCAGGCTGCCGAAGACCACCCAGATCACGATGAGGGCGACGATGACGGGCAGCGACCCGAGTTCGCCGCTGCTGACGCGGCGGCGGAACTCCTGGACGTAGCCCTTCAGGCCCTGCTGGCGGACGATCAGCCGTGGGTCCACCGCCGGCGTCGCGGCGGCCGCGACGTCGACGGGGGCGTTGACGCCGCCCTTCGGCATGCTGTCCTCGGGCAGCGGGACCCGTCCGGGTTCCTGGCCGGGCCCGCCGGTGGGATCGTCGGTCACTGCTGTCCCTCCTGTCCGCGGGCCCTGCGCCGGGTCACGGCGTTGTCGGTGGCGCCGGTGATGGCGGAGATGATCTCCTCCTGGTTGGTGGCCCGGCGGTCGAAGACGCCGTTGTTGCGGCCGAGCCGCAGCACGGCGACCCTGTCGGAGACCGCCATCACGTCGGCCATGTTGTGGCTGATCAGGATGACCCCGAGGCCGCGCTCGCGCAGGCGCTCGACCAGGTCGAGGACCTGGGCGGTCTGCTCGACGCCGAGCGCGGCGGTGGGTTCGTCCAGGATGACGACCTTCGGGTCGCCGACCAGGGCACGGGCGATCGCGACGGTCTGGCGCTGGCCGCCGGAGAGCGAGGCGATCGGGATGCGCACGCTGGGGATCCGGATGGAGAGCGTGCTGAGCAGTTCGCGGGAGCGCTTCTCCATGGCGACCTCGTCCAGGACGCCGAACTTCCGGATCTCCCGGCCGAGGAAGAGGTTGCCCACCACGTCGAGGTTGTCGCAGAGCGCGAGGTCCTGGTAGACGGTCGCGATGCCGAGGTGCTGGGAGTCCTGCGGCCGGTGGATGCTGGTGGCCTTGCCCTGCCACTCGATCACGCCGTCGTCCGGGACGTAGACCCCGGCGATCGCCTTGACCAGGGTGGACTTGCCGGCGCCGTTGTCACCGACGAGGGCGACGACCTCGCCGGCGGGCACCTCCAGCTCCACGTCGGTCAGCGCCTGGACGGCACCGAACCGCTTCGAGACCCCGCGCAACGCCAGGACGGGTGGGCCTTCCACGGAACATCAGCTCCCTTGTCGGTCGGACGGGTCGGAACGCCTCGTCACTGGAGACCGGCGGCCTTGCAGGCCTCGGCGTAGGTGGGAGTGCAGATCTGCTCGACGGTGTAGAGCCCGTCCTTGACCACGGTGTCCTTGATGTTGGACTTGGTGACCACGATCGGGGTGATCAGGTTGGCCGGGACCTTCTGGCCGCTGCCGCTGGTCGCGGTGGTGGGCACCTCGGTCGGCGTGAGCGAGGTGCCGTTGGCCCAGGAGGCCACGATCGCGGCGGAGGCCTCGGCCTCGGGGCCGTACGGCTTGTAGATCGTCATGGTCTGGGTGCCGGCGAGGATGCGCTGGATGCCGTCGAGCTGCGCGTCCTGGCCGGTCAGCGGGACGCTGATGCCGGCCGCCTTCATGGCGGTGGCGGCGCCGGCGGCCATGCCGTCGTTGGCGGAGTAGATGCCGACGACGTTGGGGCCGCCGATGGCGGTGATCGCGGCGGCGGTCTCCTGGTTGGCCGTGTTCGGGTCCCAGTTCGGGGTGTCGTACTCCTTGCCGATGGTGAGCTTGCCGTCGATCGCGCTGTGCGCGCCGGCCTTGAACTGACCCGCGTTCGGGTCGGTCGGCGAGCCGTTGATCATGATGATCGAGCCCTTGCCGGCGTTCGCGCCGACCGCCTCCACCAGGGCCTGGCCCTGGAGCTGGCCGACCTTGAAGTTGTCGAAGGAGACGTACGCGTCGACCGGGCCCTGGGCGAGGCGGTCGTAGGCGAGCACCTTGACGCCGGCGTCGTGGGCCTTCTGGACGGACGCCTGGATGGACTTGGAGTCGACGGCGTCAAGGACGAGGATCTTGTTGCCCTTGGTGAGGGCGGTGTCGACCTGGGTCTGCTGGAGCGTCGCGTCCTGGTTGGCGTTGTAGTAGTCGATCTGCGCGCCCGGGACGAGCTTCTTGATGTTCGACTCCAGCAGCGGGCGGTCGAACTGCTCGTAGCGGGTGGTCTTGGACTCCGGGAGGAGCAGGCCGACCTTGACGGTGCCACCGGAGGCGGCGCCGGACGCGCCGGAGCCGGTGGACTGCTTCGCGCTTCCGCAGGCGGCCATGCCCAGACCGACGGAGGCCGCCGTGGCGACGACGACGAGTTGGCGTACAACGAGCTTCACTGGACAGCCTCTCACTCGATCTCACCCCCGGACTCCGAGTCTGCGAGCCAATGACCGGCCCCGCGACAGCGGCTGGGCCAATGCGCGGCGGAATATCGCCCGTTCGGCCGTACCGCCCCGGCCCGCACCGCGGCCGACCGGCAACACCGCGGCCTGCACCGAAGATTCACCCGCAGCAGACCAATGGTCCAGACCAGTGCCCTATGCTGACGGTGCACAGTCATGGGGTAGCGCTACGGAAACGACCAGTGGGGGTCTCCTCGGCATGCCTGGACAACGGACGGAACGCCGTGCACCGGCGTACCTGGACATCGCGCGCGACCTGGGGGAGGACATCGGGCGGGGCCGGTTCCCGGTGGGGCAGAACCTGCCCTCGGAACGGCAGCTCGCCGACTCGTACGGAGTGAACCGACAGACGGTGCGGGCCGCGCTGCAGCGCCTGCGGGCGCAGGGCTTCGTGGCCGGCGACCACCTGGGCACCTACGTGCTCGCGCCGCGGGAGGGACGGCCGGCCCGGCCCTCGCCCGGCCCGGCACCGGCCCACGCCTTCCCCGGCTCCTTCCTCCGCCCGGCCCGCTCGGCCGTCGGGCACGGGCGGCTGCTGCGCCGGCCGCCGGAACCGTGGGTGGCGGCGGCGCTGGAACTGCCGCCCCGGCGCGCCGCGCTCGCCTACGACCACCGGCTGCGGGACGCGGACGGGCGGACCCTGCAGTCGGCCGGCTCCTGGTTCGCCCCGGCGCTGACGGTGCTGCTGCCGGGGCTCGGGCGGGCCGCCTGGGCACTCGGCGAGGAGCCGGAGAGCGGCCGCGAGGCGGACCTCACCGAGCTGTACGGCTGGGCGGCCGTCGCCGGGCTCCGGCTCCGTGCCGCCGACAGCGTCCAGCTGGCCCGCGGCAGCGCGGAGCACGCCTCGCCGGGCGGCCTGGAGGTCCGGCGCACCATCGCCGACCAGCACGGACGCCCGCTGATCGGCACGGTCTTCCGGATCGCCGACGAGCAGGCCGAGCTGCGGTACGCGGACAGTCAGGCGATCCTGCCCGCCGAGGGCCGGCCGCGGTCGGCGGGCGGCGCGAACCGGATCGCCGAGCCGGACCGGGCGGTGCTGCACTCCTGGGCCTCGCCGAACGCCCCGGACCGCGGACTCGCGCTGCGGGCCAGGATCGTGCTCGCCTGCGAGCACGCCTCGGCGGAGGAGGCGGCCGGACGCCTCGGGCACTCGGCGCAGCTGGTGACCGCCTGGCGGGACAGGTTCCGGGCCGGCGGGCTGCAGGCACTGGAGGCCTCGCCGCGGCGACGCAGGTCCCGGCCGCGCTGAGCGCCGTCGGCGTGGGCAGGACGGCGCGGGCAGGACGGCGCGGGGCTACCGGGGTTCGGGCCGGTGCAGCCGGACCAGGGCGTCGATCGCCTCGCCCGCCGTGCCGTGGCCGTCGGGGGCGGCCACGGTGCGGCGCACCCGCTCGGCCCGGACGGTCTCCAGGCCGAGGCCTGCGAGGTCGTCGAGGACGTCGGCGGGGGTGAAGAGGACACGCGGGTCCTGCGGTCCGCCGGTGCCCCCGGTGAGGTTGAGGCTGTCGTGGCCGACCACGAGCAGGGTGCCGCCGGGGGCGAGGGCCGCGGCGGCCCAGCGCAGCGCGGTTCTGCGTTCGGCGGCGGGCAGCTGCAGGTAGGCGACCAGGACGAGGTCGTACCCGGCCGGTCCGGGGGCGGGGGTGAGGACGTCGGCGTGCACCCAGTCGATCCGGTCGGCGGTGCCGGGCGGGCGGGTGGCGGCGAGGGTGCGGCCGCGGTCGACGGCGACTACGGAGAAGTCGACGGCGGTGGCGTGCCAGCCGCGTTCGGCGAGCCAGATGCTGTTGCGGCCTTCGCCCGCGGCGAGGTCGAGGGCGCGGCCGGGCGGCAGCCCCTCGCACTCGCGGACGACCCAGCGGTTGGGCTCGACGCCCCAGAGCTGCTCGGTGGCGCGGTAGCGCGCGTCCCAGTCCTGACTGTCTATCGGCGGCCTCCTCGGTTCCGAGCGTACGCGGCGGGCCGGGGTGCGACCGCGTATGACCTTGGTAACCCCGGGGCCGCGGCGGCGGTGGCGGACGGCCGGTCGGCGGTGGGGCCGCGGCCGATCGAGGGGTGGGCGAACGATCCTTCCGCCACCGTCGCGGGGCGGGTGCCGGGCCGGCGGGCGGCCGGGCCCCGGGGCATGGACGGGCCGTGATGTGCCGAGGTCACGGCTGGGATTCGATGGCCGTGTCTGACGGTTCGAAAGGTTGTTAGGTTAGGCTTGCTTCCCTTACTGTCCTGGGTGCCGGAATACCGACCAGCACTCTCGGAGTACGCCATGCCCGCCCGCCGCTCCACCGCCGCGACGCTCCTGACCATCGCCGTGGCCGGCGCAGCCCTGGCCGGCTGCTCCAAGAAGGACGACACCGCCTCCTCGGACGCGGTGAAGGTGACCGCCTCCGACTCCGCCTGCGAGGTCGCGAAGATCAGCTTCCCGGCCGGCGGGGTCGAGCTCTCCGTCCAGAACAAGGGCTCGAAGTCCACCGAGGTCTACGTGTACGCCGCCGGCGACAAGATCGTCACCGAGCGCGAGAACATCGGCCCCGGCACCACCGTGAGCATCCACGCCGAGATCAAGGCCGGCGAGTACGAGATCGCCTGCAAGCCGGGCATGACCGGCGACGGCATCCGCCAGAAGATCACCGTCACCGGCGGTGCCGCGCCGGCCGCGAAGGCCGACCCGCGTCTGGCCGCCGCGGTCGAGGCCTACCGGAAGTACGCGCAGGAGCAGGCCGACGCCACCATCCCGGTGGTGACCCAGTTCGCCGAGGCCGTCAAGGCCGGCGACGCCGAGAAGGCCAAGTCGCTGTTCGCCGCCTCCCGCGTGGGCTGGGAGCGCACCGAGCCGATCGCCGAGAGCTTCGGCGACATCGACCCGAAGACCGACACCCGCGAGGACGCTCTGGAGGCCGGCCAGCAGTGGACGGGCTGGCACAAGATCGAGAAGTCGCTCTGGGCCGACGGCGCGATCACCGACGACGACAAGAAGCTCGCCGACCAGCTGGTCACCGACCTGAAGGACTGGCAGTCCCGCGTCGCCAAGGCCGAGATCACCCCGACCTCGATGGCCAACGGCGCCAAGGAGCTGCTGGACGAGGTCTCCAAGAACAAGATCACCGGTGAGGAGGACCGCTACTCCCACACCGACCTGTCGGACTTCGCCGCCAACGTCGACGGTGCCGAGAAGGCCTACGAGCTGCTGAAGCCGGTCGCCTCCGAGAAGGACGCCGCGCTGGCCAAGACCCTGGACGCCGAGTTCGCCGCGATCAAGGTGCTGCTCGGCAAGTACAAGCAGGGCGAGGCCTACACCTCCTACGACAAGATCACCGAGCCGGAGCGCAAGGCGTTCTCGGACGCGGTGAACTCCCTGGGCGAGCCGCTGTCCAAGCTGGCCGCCGCGGTCGTCGTCACCGGCTGATCCCGGCCGACGCACCAGTGCCCCGCCGCGGCGGCCCCACCGGGCCGCCGCGGCATCCGCAGAGACAGGACCGACAGGAAGCACCCGTGGACGCCGAGACCGCCGAGACCACCGCGCCCGACACCTCCACCGACCAGGCCGCCCCCACCCGCCGCGCCGTCATCGGCTGGGCCGGTGCCGGCCTCGCCCTCGGCGCGGCCGCCGCGGGCTCGGTCGCCGCGGCGACCATGCACGACTCCGCGCCGGCCGTCGCCCCCGGCATCGACTCCACCGTCGACGTCCCGTTCTACGGCGACCACCAGTCCGGCATCGCCACGCCCGTCCAGGACCGGCTGCACTTCGCCGCGTTCGACGTCATCACCAAGGACCGCGAGGCCCTGGTGAAGATGCTGAAGGAGTGGACGAAGGCCGCGGCCGCGATGACCGGCGGCCGCGAGGTCGGCACCGGCGCGACCGGCGGCATCCCGGAGGCGCCGCCGGACGACACCGGCGAGGCGCTCGGCCTGCCCGCGTCCCGGCTGACCCTGACCGTCGGCTTCGGCCCGACGCTCTTCGAGAAGGACGGCACCGACCGCTTCGGCATCAAGGCCAAGCGGCCCGAGGCCCTCGTCGATCTGCCCAAGTTCCCCGGCGACCGCCTGGAGGAGAACCGCACCGGCGGCGACCTCTGCGTCCAGGCCTGCGCCGACGACCCGCAGGTCGCCGTGCACGCGATCCGCAACCTGGCCCGGATCGGCATGGGCGTGGTCAACGTCCGCTGGTCGCAGCTCGGCTTCGGCAAGACCTCCTCGACCACCCCCGAGGCGCAGACCCCGCGCAACCTCATGGGCTTCAAGGACGGCACCCACAACATCGCCGGCACCGACGCCAAGTCGCTCGCCGACCACGTGTGGGTCGCCCCCGGCGACGGCCAGGACTGGATGACCGGCGGCTCGTACCTCGTCGCCCGGCGGATCCGGATGACCATCGAGACCTGGGACCGCACCTCGCTCAAGGAGCAGGAGGACGTCTTCGGCCGCAGCAAGCTGGAGGGCGCCCCGGTCGGCAAGCAGAAGGAGCGGGACACCCCGGACCTGTCCGCGATGAAGCAGGACGCGCACGTCCGCCTCGCGCACCCGGACAGCAACAACGGGCTGATGATCCTGCGCCGCGGCTTCTCCTTCACGGACGGCACCGACGGCCTCGGCCGCCTGGACGCCGGCCTGTTCTTCCTCGCCTACCAGCGCGACACCCGCAAGGCCTTCGTGCCGCTGCAGTCGAAGCTCGCCGCGAACGACGCGCTGAACGAGTACATCACGCACGTCGGCTCCGGCCACTTCGCGTGCCCGCCCGGCGTCCGCAAGCCGGGCGAATGGTGGGGCCAGGCCCTGTTCGGCTGACCCCCTGCCCCGTACCACCTCCACCCCCGGGAGTCCCCCTGTGTTCGGCAACTACCTGATCGGTCTGCGGGAAGGCCTCGAAGCCAGCCTCGTGGTCTGCATCCTGATCGCCTATCTGGTCAAGACCGGCCGCCGGGACCGCCTCGCGCCCGTCTGGGCGGGCATCGCCGCGGCGGTCGTGCTGAGCATGACCTTCGGTGCGGTGCTGCAGTACGGCTCGACCCAGCTCAGCTTCGAGGCGCAGGAGGCGCTCGGCGGCTCGCTGTCGATCGTCGCGGTCGGCCTGGTCACCTGGATGGTCTTCTGGATGCGCCGCACCGCGCGGCACCTGAAGGCCGAGCTGCACGGCAAACTGGACGCCGCGCTGGCGATGGGCACCTTCGCCCTGGTGGTGACGGCCTTCCTCGCGGTCGGCCGGGAGGGCCTGGAGACGGCGCTGTTCATCTGGACGGCCGTCCAGGCGACCAGCGACGGCGTCCGGCCACTGGTCGGCGCGGTCCTCGGCCTGCTCACCTCGGTGGTGCTGGGCTGGATGTTCTACCGCGGCGCGCTGAAGATCAACCTCGCCAAGTTCTTCACCTGGACGGGCGCGATGCTGGTCGTCGTGGCGGCCGGCGTGCTCGCCTACGGCGTCCACGACCTCCAGGAGGCCGGCTGGATCCCGGGCCTGACCAGCCAGGCCTTCGACATCTCCGGCACCGTCCCGAAGGACAGCTGGTACGGCACCCTGCTGAAGGGCGTCTTCAACTTCCAGCCCGACCCGACGGTCCTGCAGGTCACGGTCTGGGCCGCCTACCTGGTGCCGACCCTCTTCCTGTTCCTGCGGAACTCCGGCGGCCCGGCCCCCAAGCCGGCCCCGGCCCCCGCGACGTCCGAGAAGCCTGCCGCCTGAGCCCTGGTGACCGAGGAGGTCCCGCACCCCCGTCGGGGGTGCGGGACCTCCTGCGTCGTACCGGGCCGTCTCAGTGGTCGAAGAGCACCAGGGAGCGCCCGCCGCGGCCGGCCGCCATCCGTTCGAAGGCGGCCGGGATCTCCTCCAGGGAGATCCGGTCGGTGATCAGCGCGTCGAGGTCGAGCCGGCCGCTGCGCACGTGCCCGGCGAGCACCGGCACGGTCTCGTCCGGATCGCAGTTGCCGTACACGCAGGCCGTCAGGGTGCGGGCGTAGTGGAAGAGTTCCAGGGCGGAGAACGCGACCATGTCCTCCTTGCCGCCGATGCCGACCACGGTCGTCCGCCCGCCACGGCGGGTGGCGGACCACGCCGAGCGGATCGTCGCACCGCGGCCGACGCACTCGAAGGCGTGGTCGGCACCCCGGCCGCCGGTGAGCTCCCGGACGGCCCCGGGGGTGGACGCGTCGGCGAGCAGGAACTCGGTGGCGCCGTGCCGGCGGGCCAGCTCCTCCTTCTCCGGGGAGACGTCGACGGCGATCAGCGGCGCGGCCCCGGCGAGCCGGGCGGCCTGCAGCACCGCCAGGCCGATCCCGCCCAGGCCGTAGACCACCGCCGACTCCCCCACCCGCACCCGGGCCGCGCTGTGCACGGCCCCGTACCCGGTGAGCACGGCGCAGCCGAGCAGCGCGGCGGAGGCCAGCGGCACGCCGTCGGGCAGCGGCAGGACGGCCCGCCGGTCGACGACCGTCTCCTCGGCGAAGGCTCCGACGCCGAGGCCGGGGTGGAGTGCGGTGCCGTCCGGCAGGGCGGCGTAGTGGCCGGTGGACGCGGCACCGGAGTTGTCGCAGAGCCAGGGCTCGCCGATCGCGCAGGCCGGGCAGGTGCGGCAGGCGGGGGCCCAGTTGAGCACCACCGGATCGCCGGGCGCCACTCCGGTGACGCCGTCGCCGGCCGAGACGACGGTGCCCGCCCCCTCGTGGCCGAGGACGAGCGGGAGGGTGGCGCGGAGCATGCCGCGGCCGATCGACAGGTCGGAGTGGCAGACGCCGGCGGCGGCGAGGCGGACGCGGACCTGTCCCGGTCCCGGGTCCGGCAGGTCGATGTCGGTGATCTCGAGCGGGGCCCCGGCGGAGCGCAGGACGGCGGCGCGGACCATGGCGGTCACCTCGGTGGTCTTCTCGGTGGTCTTCGGACGGGGGCGGGGCCTGGAACTGGGACCGGTGCGGCGGGTGGGGCGGGCCGTGGTCAGAACTGGAGGGACTTGGTCTGCAGGAACTCCTCCAGGCCGTGCCGGCCGAGTTCGCGGCCCACGCCGGAGCTCTTCCAGCCGCCGAAGGGGGCGAGCGGGTTGAACCGGCCGCCGTTGATGTCGACCTGGCCGGTCTCCATCCGGCGGGCGAAGGCGGCGGCGGTCTCCCCGTCGGCCGCCCAGACGGCTCCGGCGAGCCCGTACTCGGTGTCGTTGGCGAGCGCGAGGGCGTGCTCCTCGTCGTCGTACGGCAGGACGACGAGCACCGGGCCGAAGATCTCCTCCCGGACGGCCCGGGCGTCCGGGGGGAGGTCGGCGAGGACGGTCGGGCGGACGTAGTAGCCGCGGTCCAGGCCCTCGGGGGCCTCGGGGCCACCGGCGACCAGGCGGGCGCCGTCGGCGAGGGCGCCGTCGATGTACGCCCGGACGCGCTCGCGCTGGCGGGCGCTGACCAGCGGTCCGACCCGGGTGGCCGGGTCGGCCGGGTCGCCGGGCGCGTACTTCGCGGCGGAGGCGGCGGCGATCGCCAGGGCCTCCTCGTACTGCTCGCGGTGGACCAGCAGGCGCGTCCAGGCGGTGCAGGTCTGGCCGGAGTTGGCGAAGACGTTGGCCAGGTTGACGTTGACGGCGCGGGCCAGGTCGGCGCCGGGCAGGACGACGCTCGCGGACTTGCCGCCGAGTTCCAGGGAGACCTTCTTGATGCCGCGTCCGGCGCTCTCGCCGATCGCGCGGCCGACCGCGGTGGAGCCGGTGAAGGAGACGACGTCCACACCGGGGTGGGCGGCGAGCGCGGCACCGACCACCGTGCCGAGACCGGTGACCAGGTTGAACACGCCCGGCGGCAGACCGGCCCCGTCGACGATCCGGGCGAACAGCCGGGCGATCAGCGGGGTCTCCTCGGACGGCTTGAGCACCACCGTGCAGCCGGCCGCGAGGGCCGGGACGACCTTGGCGACGATCAGGTGCAGCGGGTAGTTCCACGGTGTGATCGCGGCGACCACCCCGGCCGGTTCCGCGTACACGGTCGAGTTGCCGACCTGCTCGTGGAAGGCGTAGTCGGCGAGGACGTCGAGGTAGGCCGAGGCCACCGCGATCGGGGTGCCCGCCTGGACGGCTTCGGCGAAGCCCGCGGGGGTGCCGAGTTCGGCGGTGACGGTGGCGGCGATCTCGGCGCGGTGGCCGGCCAGGCCGTCGCGCAGCCGGGTCAGCGCGGCCAGCCGCTCCTCGCGGCTGCTCGCCGCCCAGCCGGGGGCGGCGGCGCGGGCGGCGGCCACCGCCGCGTCCACCTCCTCGGCGGTGCCGGCCGGGACGGTGGCGATCGGCTGCTCGGTCGCCGGGTTGAGCACCACGATGGTGTCCGGTCCGGCGGCGGGCCGCCAACGGCCGTCGATGTACTGGTCGGCGTAGTGCTCCACCCGATGCTCCTCGGAGTCGGCTCCGGATTTAACTAGCAGTGGTAGTTAACTCGCGGGTAGCCCGGCTGCGCAAGAGCAGGGCGCGGTGCGGCACGGCGGGACGCCGGGAGTGACGCCCCCTCACGCCCCTGAGCCGGTGCCCCGGCGAGGCCCGGTGGCTCGCCCGGCCGCCTGTAGGGTTGGGCCGCATGGACGTCCGAACAGCCCCCGCCACCCCGGCCTCCCGCAGGTCCGAGGCCCGGGAGCGACTGCTCGACACGGCCGCCGGACTGTTCTACGCGGAGGGCGTCCAGGCCGTGGGCGTCGACCGGCTGATCGCCGAGGCGGGCATCACCAAGGCCACCTTCTACCGGCACTTCCCGGGCAAGGACGAACTCGTCCTCGCCTACCTCGACCGCCGCGACCGGGACGTCCGGGAGCGGATCGCGGCGGCCGCCACGGCCTCGCCCGACCCGCGCGCCACCCTCGCCGTCCTGGTGGCGGCGCTCGCCGACGAGGTCTGCGGGCCGGGCTTCCGCGGCTGCCCGTTCATCAACGCCGCCGCCGAGTACCCGGACGCCGACCACCCGGTGCGACGGCTGGTCACCGCCCACCGCAGCTGGTTCCGCGGCGCACTCGCGGACCTGCTCGCCGCCTGCGGCCACCCCGACCCGGCGGGCGGCGCCGTGGCCCTGTTGCTGCTCCGGGACGGCGCCATGGTCGCCGGCTACCTCGACGGCCCCGAGACCCGCACCCGCATCGCCACCACCGCCGCTGCCCTCCTCGGCCCCCTCCCCTGACGGAACCCTCACGGGCACATCACCGGGCACCCGAAGGGACGTGGAGGACCGCTCAAGGGCGCGTGGGGGCACCTCCCGGCCGAAGGCCGGGAGGTGCCCCCTGCTCCGCGGGTTCCCCGCGGGTGGGGCCGGCGCCTAGGGTGCTCGGCACACCGTCCGCACCCCCACCGGAGGATGACTGCCGTGACGTCCGCTCCGTCCACCCCGCCGTCCGAGCGGCCGCGGATCGCCGTGCTCGGTGCCGGCAGCATCGGCTGCCACCTGGGCGGCCTGCTCGCCGGGGTCGCCGAGGTCACCCTGATCGGCCGGCCGGCCGTGATGGACGCGGTGAACGAGCACGGCCTCACCCTCACCGGCGGCGGCCGCCCCACCGTCCGGGTCCCCGCCGGAGGCCTCCGCACGGCCACCGACCCCGCCGCCGCCGCGAGCGCCGACCTCGTCCTGGTGACGGTGAAGTCGGCCGCGACCGCGGAGGCCGCCGCCTCCGTCGCGGAGGTGCTCGCCCCGGGCGCCGCGCTGGTCAGCTTCCAGAACGGCCTGCACAATCCGGCGCTGATCCGGTCCGCCGTCGGTGCCGGCCACCCGGTGGTGGCCGGCATGGTGCCGTACAACGTGCTGCAGACCGCGCCGGGCGTCTTCCACCAGGGGTCCGGCGGGGCGCTGATGATCGACGACCAACCGGCCGGCGCCCCGCTCGCCGCGGCCGCCGCCGCGGCCGGTCTGCCGGTGGAGCGCCGTCCCGACATGCGCGAGGTGCAGCACGGCAAGCTGCTGATGAACCTCAACAACGCCGTCAACGCCCTCTCCGGCGTGCCGCTGCGCGAGGAGCTCGGACAGCGGGCGTTCCGGCGCTGCCTGGCACTCTGTCAACAGGAGGCGCTGGCGGCGATGCGGGCGGAGGGCGTGCACCCGGCCCGGCTGGGCGCCCTGCCGACCGCCCTGCTGCCCCGGCTGCTGGCACTGCCGGACGGCGTGTTCCGGCGGCTGGCGGCGGCGACCCTGAAGGTGGACGCCGAGGCCCGCTCGTCCACCTGGGAGGACCTGCAGCGCGGCCGCCGGACGGAGATCGACAGCCTGCAGGGCGAGGTGGTGACGATGGCCGGCCGGCACGGGCTGGCGGCGCCCGCCAACGCCCGGCTGATCGCCCTCGTCCGGGAGGCGGAGCAGGCCGGGCCCGGCGCGTCCCGGAGCTGGGCCGGCGCGGAGCTGCTGGCCGAGCTGCAGGCCGCCCGAGCTGCGGAAACGCGCTAACGGGACCCCAAAGGCGAATCCGAGATTCGCATTAGATAGTCTGCTGGACGTGAGGCTGACCAAGGGCACCGACATCGCACTCCGCATCGCCATGCGGCTGGCCGTGCTGGACGAGGCGTCCAACCCGACCACCCGCGAGGTCGCGGCGGCGATGGAGGTTCCCTACACCCACGCGGCCAAGGTGGTGAGCAGGCTCCAGCACCTCGGCGTGGTGGAGGCGCGCCGGGGCCGCAGCGGCGGTCTGGCGCTCACCCCGGCCGGCCGCACCGGTTCGCTCGGCGCCCTGCTGCGCGAACTGGAGGGCATCGGCGACGTGGTGGGCTGCGAGGACGACCCGCCGTGTCCGCTCCGGTCGTCCTGCCGACTGCGCGGAGCGCTCCGCCGGGCCCAGGAGGCCTTCTTCGCGGTGCTCGACCCGCTCACGGTCGAGGACCTGGTCGCGTCCCCGACCGGCCCGGTCCTGCTGGGCCTCTCCGTCCGCCCGCCGGACTGATCCGCCCCACCGGGCACCCGCCCTTTCCCGTCCCGCAAAATACGAAGATCAAATACCAATTCACTGCTGAAGGAGCCGTCCATGCTGTCCCCGCAGAACGCCCCGGTCGTCGAAGCCACCCTGCCGGTCGTCGGCGCAGCCGTCGGCGACATCACCGCACGCTTCTACGAGCGACTGTTCGAGGCCCACCCGGAGCTGCTGCGCGACCTGTTCAACCGCGGCAACCAGGCCAACGGCACCCAGCGGCAGGCGCTGGCCGGTTCGATCGCGGCCTTCGCCACCGCCTTGGTCGCCCACCCCGACCAGCGGCCGGACGCGATGCTCGCCCGGATCGCCCACAAGCACGCCTCGCTGGGCGTCGCGCCGGAGCAGTACCCCGTGGTCCACGAGCACCTGTTCGCGGCGATCGTCGAGGTGCTCGGCGAGGCGGTGACCCCGGAGGTCGCGGCGGCCTGGGACGAGGTGTACTGGCTGATGGCGAACGCGCTGATCGCGCTGGAGAAGGGCCTGTACACCGGGGCGGGCACCGGCCCGGAGTCGCTGTGGCGCCCGTACACCGTGGTCGCGCGGCTGCTGGAGACCGACGACGTGGCGACCTTCCTGGTGCGGCCGGCCGACGGCGGCCCGCTGCCGGCCACCACCCCGGGCCAGTTCGTCTCGGTGCAGGTCGAACTGCCGGACGGCGCCCACCAGATCCGCCAGTACAGCCTCTCCGGGCAGCCGGACGGCGCCCTGCAGTTCTCGGTGAAGCGGGTGGCCGGCACCCCGGACGGCGAGGTCTCCAACCACCTGCACGCGCACGTCGCGGCGGGCGCGACCCTGCTGCTGAGCCCGCCGTTCGGCGACGTGACGCTGGCCGAGGGCGACGGCCCGGTGCTGCTGGCCTCCGCAGGCATCGGCTGCACCCCGATGATCGGGATGCTCTCGCACCTGGCGGCCACCGCCAGCACCCGGCGCGTCATCTCCGTGCACGGCGACCGCGACCAGCTCGCCCACGCCTTCCGCGCCGACCTGCAGCAGCTCACCGCCAAGCTCGCCGACGCCGAGGCGCACGTCTTCTACGAGCAGCCGGCCGGCGCGTGGCCCGCCGAGCGCACCGGCCTGGTGGACCTCGCCGGCGTGGAGGTCCCGGCCGGCACCACCGCCTACCTGTGCGGCCCGCTGCCCTTCCTGCGCTCCGTCCGCGGACAGCTGATCGCGGCGGGCGTCCGCCCCGCCGACATCCACTACGAGGTCTTCGGCCCCGATCTGTGGCTGGGCGCGGAGGCCTGACCCCTCCTCACCCCACGGCTCCTCACGCCCGCGGGCCGGCCACCCCTCCAGCAGGGGGAGCCG
Organism: Streptomyces sp. NRRL B-24484; assembly: GCF_000717715.1. GTDB lineage: Bacteria > Actinomycetota > Actinomycetes > Streptomycetales > Streptomycetaceae > Kitasatospora. The sequence continues at coordinate 87,665 of NZ_JOAI01000015.1, forward strand.
GCCCGCGGCGCACCGGCCCGCGGCCGGTCGTCCTCAGGACTGCGCGGCGACCGCGTCCTGCTGCGCGTCCGGGGCCGGCGCGGCCGGCGCCGCCGGCTCGGGCCGGCCGGGCACGGCGAGGGTGACGAGGGCGGCGAGGACGGCAGTGCCCAGGCCGATCGCCAGACCCGTCCGGAAGCCGTTCTCGGAGGGCAGCTCGACCGACCCCATCCTCACCGTCATGTGCGAGAGCACCACGCCGACCACCGCGGCGGAGGTGGAGGTGCCGATCGACCGCATCAGGCTGTTGAGGCCGTTGGCGGCGGCGGTCTCCGAGGCGGGCACGGCCGACATGATCAGCGCGGGCATCGCGGCGTAGGCGAAGGCCACACCGGCGCCGATCACGCAGGAGAAGAGCACCATGCCCCAGACGTGGTGGGTCAGCCCGAGCGAGAGCGCGTAGCCGGCCGCGATGACCAGCGAGCCGATCAGCAGCGAGACCTTGGGGCCGCGGGCCGCCGAGATCCGGGCGGAGAACGGCGAGACGGCCATCATCACCAGACCGGACGGGGCCATGCACAGACCCGCGACCACCATCGAGCGGCCGAGACCGTAGCCCGTGGCCTCGGGCAGCTGCAGCAGCTGCGGGACGATCAGCGACATCGCGTACATCGCGAAGCCGACCACCACCGAGGCGAGGTTGGTCATCAGCACCTGGCGGCGGGCGGTGGTGCGCAGGTCGACCAGCGGGCTGCCGGTGCGCAGCTCCCAGACGCCCCACAGCAGCAGCACGGCGGCGGCGGTGCCGAACAGGCCGAGGGTGGTGCCGCTCGCCCAGCCCCAGTCGCCGCCCTTGGAGACGGCGAGCAGCAGGCTGAGCAGTCCGGCGGAGAGGCCGAGGGCGCCGACCAGGTCGAAACGGCCGCCGGAGCGCACCGGGGACTCCGGCACGAAGGCCGCGACGAGGGCGATCACCGCTGCGCCGATCGCGGCGGAGGCCCAGAACAGCACGTGCCAGTCGGCGTGCTGGGCGACGACGGCGGCCAGTGGCAGGCCGAGCGCGCCGCCGATCCCGAGCGAGGAGCTGACCAGGGCCATCGCCGAGCCCATCCGCTGCGGCGGCAGTTCGTCGCGCATGATGCTGATGCCGAGCGGGATGACGGCGGCGGCGCAGCCCTGCAGGGCGCGGCCGACGACCATCGGGACGAGGCCGCCGGCCAGCGCCGGGACGAGCGACCCGATCACCATCAGGACGAGGCTCGCGAGCAGGACGCGGCGCTTGCCGTACATGTCGCCGAGCCGGCCGAGCACGGGGGTGGCCACGGCGCCGGCGAGCAGGGTGGCGGTGATCGCCCAGGAGGCGTTCGCGGGCGTGGTGCCCAGTAGTTCCGGCAGGTCGGGGATGAGCGGGACGACGAGCGTGTTCATCAGCGAGACGGCGATGCCGGCGCCGGCGAGGACGCCGATGACGGCGCCGCCTCCGGCGCGCGCGGCGGGGGGTGTGCTCACGGGGGACTCCAAGTCACGGGGATGCGATATGCATCGTACACACGATATGCATTATGCACATAGGCTGCATGATGCACATAGGATTGACTGGAACCCGACGATCACCGGCGGCGGAGCGACGAGGAGGACGTTGTGCACGAGGAGCTCGGCGACCTCGAACGCGAACTCATGCTGATCGGGCGCCACCAGGCGATGGGCTCGCTCCGCGCCGATCCCGGCGGCCGCCTGGAGCGCAGCGCGTACACCCTGCTCAGCCGGATCGAGGCGGAGGGGCCGATGACCATCGGTCAACTCGCAGAGGCCTTCAACCTGGACACCTCCACGGTCAACCGGCAGACCGCCGCGATGCTCCGTCAGAACCTGGTCGAGCGCATCGCCGACCCGTCCGGCGGCATCGCCCGCAAACTGCGCATCACCGAGGAGGGCCTGCGGCGGCTGCACCACGACCGCGCGTGGTCGCTCAACGGCCTGGCCTCCGTCCTGGAGGACTGGCCGCAGGACGCGGTCGCCGACCTCGCCCGGCTGCTCACCCGGCTCAACCGCAGCATCGAGGGCAAGGAGGGGCGCAGCTGGCCCCGCCCCGGCGACCCCGGAACGGCCGACCGATAGGCTCACCGGGCATGGACAACGCCACCGCCCTCTGGTCCTTCGCCCTGCTGGTCGGCCTGCTGACGCTCACCCCCGGCCTCGACACCGCCCTCATCCTGCGCACCGCCGTCCTCGGCCGCCGACGCCGCGCCTGGGGCGTCGTCCTCGGCATCCAGACCGGCACCCTCGCCTGGGGCGTGCTCGCCTCCGCCGGCGCCACCGCGGTGCTGACCGCCTCCCACCTCGCGTACGAGCTGCTGCGCTGGGCCGGCGCGGCCTACCTGCTGTGGATGGGCGGGCGCATGATCCGCGACTCCTGGCGGCGCGAGCCCGCGGGCGACCCGGCCGGGGCGGCGGACCCGGCGGACACCGGCGAGCGCGACGGCTTCGGCGCCGGCTGGCGGCGCGGCGCGCTCACCAACCTGCTGAACCCCAAGGTCGGCGTCTTCTACATGGCGCTGCTGCCGCAGTTCATCCCGCCGGGCGCCCCGCACCTGGCCTTCGGCACCCTGCTCACCTGCGAGCACATCGCGCTCGGCACGCTCTGGTCCGCCGTGCTGGTGGGCTTCGCCCGGGTCGTCCGCCGCTGGCTCGCCGGCCCGACCGCCAAGCGCGTCCTGGACCGGATCACCGGCGGCGTGGTCGCCCTCTTCGGCCTGCGGCTCGCCCTCGGCGACTGACCCCGCGCCCCCGGGACCCGGCACCCCGCAGGGCCCGGCGCCTCAGTGCAGCCGGCTCTGCCAGTCCGCGGGCACCTTCTCGGAGGGGCCGGGCGAGGGCTGCTCCGCCGGCCGGGAGAGCGGCGGAGCCAGCGCCGGACCGGTGTAGTACTCGCCGGTCTCGGTGTTCCAGAACCAGTCCTCGCCCGGTTCGAAGCTGGTGATGAACGGGTGCCCGCTCTCCCTGGCGTGCCGGGTCGCGTGCTGGGACGGCGAGGAGTCGCAGCACCCGATGTGCCCGCACTCGGCGCACCGCCGCAGGTGCAGCCACCAGCCGGCGTCCTGCCCGGCGAGGCACTCGGCACAGCCCGCGCCGCTCGGCACCGCCGCCGGATCGATCCCGGGAATCCGCTGCTCCGCCATGCCGCAGCCCTCCTTCGCATCGTCCTCCCCCGCGCCTTAGACCGTACGCCCGCCCACCGGCCCCCGCAGCGGGGTCGCCGTCGGGGCACCCGGGACCTCCCGGCCTGCTGTCAGTGGCGTCTGGTGGGATGGGGCGGGCGGAGACGAGGAGGGCACGGAGTGGACGGGCAGGCGGGGTGGCGCTGTACCGGGCTGCACTGGCGGGACGGTCAGCCGGTGCTCGGCGCGGTGCGCGGCGGCCGGCACCACGAGCGGGTGGTCGCGGCGGGGACGGCGGTGAGCTGGCGGCTGCACGGCCCGCGGTACTGCTCGGGTCCGTGGCTGGCCGGCGAGACGGAGCAGCGGCCGTGCCCGCACCGGGCGGAGATCGATCCGGACGGCGGCGCGGTGCTGTGCCCGCCGTGCCAGGCGGTCGACCGGGGGCTGGCGCTCGCACGGGACCGGATCCTCGACGACGGCCGGACGTACCTGCTGTACCTGGCCTGGTTCGGCGGCGACCTGGCCAAGGTCGGGCTGACGGCCGAGCAGCGCGGCCGGGCCCGGTTGCAGGAGCAGGGGGCCCCGGTGTTCACCGTGGTGGCCCGCGGTCCGCTGCCGGCGGTGCGCCGGGCGGAACTGACGGTGTCGGGGGCCGGGCTGGCCCGCGAGCGGTTCGGGGTGCGGACGAAGGCGGACCAGTGGTGGCACCTGCCCGGCCCGGCGGAGCGCGCGGCCCGGGTGGCCGACCTGCGGGCGGCGGTGGTCGGGCTGCTCGCGGGGCACCCGGTGGAGCTGTTCCCGGCGGGCGAGGTGGTGGACCAGGTCGGGCTGTTCGGACTGGCGGACGGGCCCCCGCGGGCCTACCGCGAGGTGGTGGCGGTGACGGACGGCGCCACGGTGGGCGGCACGCTGCGGGCGCCGATCGGGCGGCAGTTGTTCCTGGAGCAGCCGGACGGCGGCGAGCCGCTGCTGCTGGACGCGCGGCGGCTGACCGGCTGGGGGCTGTCCCCTGCGCCGTCCGGTCCGTGCACCGGGCTGGGCGTGCGCGCGCACCGGCGCCCGCCCGCCCCGGACGCCCAGCCGGCGCTGTTCTGACGGGCCCGGAAGGGCGGCGCCGGCGCGGCGGCGCTCGGAACGGCGGCGCCCGCCCGACGCATCCGGGCGCCGGATCCGTCGGATCCCTTGCGGGGCTTGCTACCGGTCGGTAATTCTTGCTGACATTCCGTCCAACAGAGGAGCGCCCGCATGCCCGCCGAGGTCACCTTCGCCCTGCCCTCCCCGTACGGCCCGCGCACGGCCACGGTGCGCTACCACCGTGAGGGCTCCGGCAGTCCGCTCCTGCTGCTGCACGGCATCGGCCACCACTGGCAGGCCTGGGGCCCGGTGCTGCCGGCGCTGTCCACGCGGCACGAGGTGGTCGCCGTGGACCTGCCGGGCTTCGGCACCTCGCCGGCCCTCCCGGAGGGCGTCCCGTACGGACTGGAGGCGGCCGTGCCGACCATCGGCGCCTTCTGCGCCGCGCTCGGGATCGAGCGTCCGCACGTGGCCGGGAACTCGCTCGGCGGCCTGCTCGCCCTCGGCCTCGGCCGCGCCGGGCTGGCCCGCTCGGTCACCGCCCTCTCCCCCGCCGGCTTCTGGACGGAACCGGAGCGCCGCTACGCCTTCGCCGTGCTCGCCGGGATGCGCCTCGGCGCCCGGACGCTCCCGCAGCCCGCCGTCGAGCGGCTGGCCCGGTCCACCGCCGGCCGCGCCCTGCTGGTCAGCAGCATCTACGCCCGGCCGGGCCGCCGTTCGCCCGAGGGCGCGATCGGCGAGACCAGGGCGCTGCGGGAGGCGGCCGGCTTCGCACCGACACTGGCCGCGGGCCGTCGGGTCCGCTTCACCGGGGACGTGCCCGACGTGCCGGTCACCATCGCCTGGGGCAGCCGGGACCGCCTGCTGGTCCGCCGCCAGGGCCTCCGGGCGCTGCGCGAGATCCCCGGCGCCCGCCTGGTACGGCTGCCCGGCTGCGGGCACGTGCCGATGAGCGACGACCCGGCGCTGGTCGGCCGAGTGATCCTCGACACCTGCGCGACCGCGGCCTGAGCCTCCCACCTGCCCGTTCGGCGGCCGGTGGCACGCCCGGCCGCCGGGGGTGGCAGAGATCACGCTCTGCGACGGGCCACCTACGGTGGCGTAGGTCACTTCAGAGGGTGAAACATCTGCACCATGCCTGATCCACTGGAGACCTTTGACCCCACTTCCTACGTCGCCCTCGGCGACAGCTTCACCGAGGGCCTGAACGACCCCGGCCCCGACGGCCGCTTCGCCGGCTGGGCCGACCGCCTCGCCGGGATGCTCGCCGACCGCCGCCCGGACGGCGACTTCCGGTACGCCAACCTCGCCGTCCGCGGCCGCCTGCTCGACCAGATCACCGCCGAGCAGGTGCCCGAGGTCCGGCGGATCGCCCCGGACCTGGTGACCTTCTGCGCGGGCGGCAACGACATCCTGCGCCCGGGCAGCGACCCGGACGAGGTCGCCGAGCGGTTCGAGTCGGCCGTCCTGCAGCTCCGCGAGAGCGCCGGGACGGTGCTGGTCTGCACCGGCTTCGACACCCGCACCGTGCCGGTGCTGCGCCACCTGCGTGGCAAGATCGCCACGTACAACGGCCACATGCGGGCGATCGCCGACCGCAACGGCTGCGCGGTCGCCGACCTGTGGTCGCTGCGCTCGGTGCACGACCGCCGGGCCTGGAGCGACGACCGGCTGCACCTCTCGCCCGAGGGCCACCAGCGGGTCGCCCTGCTGGCCGCCCGCTCGCTCGGTCTGCCGACCGAGCAGGACCCGGAGGCGCCCTGGCCGGACCGCCCCGAGCCCACCCCGGCCGAGCAGCGCCGCGAGAACCTGGCCTGGGCCCGGGCGTACCTGATCCCGTGGGTCGGCCGACGCCTGCGCGGCGAGTCCTCGGGCGACCACGTCGAGGCCAAGCGCCCCGAGCTGCTGCCGCTCTGAGCACCCGGGATCCGGCCGGCGCCCCCGCCCGGGGGCGCCGGCCCCGGTTTCCCTCCGCCCGGGTCCGGCATACCGTCGGTCGTGACGGGACCGCCCGCGCACAGGAGGCACCGCCATGGCCGACAGCTTCGCCGTCGACGTGACCCGCATCAGCCGCGAGGCGCTGCGCACGATGGCCACCGAGCCCGGCGCCGCGCCGCACCTCGACGAGGAGCGGGCCGTCAGCGTGCTCAACGACGTGATCGCCACCGAGGTGGTCGGCTGGCTCCGCTACACCCGGGACGCCCTGGCCGCCGCCGGCGGCGGCCCCGGGGCCGCCCGGGCGGCCGCCCTGCTGACCGCGCAGGCCGAGCAGGGCATGCGGCACGCCGTCGCGGTGGCCGAGCGGATCACCGCGCTCGGCGGGCGCCCCAACTTCGACCCGGACACCCTCGCGCAGCGCGCCCACACCGACTACTCGGTGCCGGCCGACGCGGCGCTCACCGCCACCCTCGAACGCAACCTGCGGGCCGAGCGGATCGTCCTCGCGACCTACCGCGAGATCGCCGGCTGGTTCGGCGACCGCGACCCCGACAGCCGCGACCTGCTGCAGGCGCTGGCCTCCGACGTGCAGCGCAACGCCGGGGCGCTGGAGGACCTGCTCCGCACCCGCTGAGCCTCCCGCGGTGGGTCCGCCGGTCGCACGGGCCGCACCCGGAGATCACCCCCGAGGGCCGCCCCGGGCTCAGGACTCGTACCGCTCGACCTCCTCGATGCTGCGCACCGCGGCGAGATCGGGGTCGTCCCCGGCGTCGGCCCGTGCCCGACGCTGCCGGAGCAGGTCCCAGCACTGGTCGAGCTCCGCCTCCAGCTCGCGCAGCCGCTGCCGCTCGCTGTCCGGGTCGATCCGCCCTTCGGTCAGCATCGTCCGCAGCTCGCGTTCGGCCGCGACCATCTCACCGATCCGGTCCAGGATCCGCCGGTCGGTTCCGCCACTCGTGTGCTCGTCCACCGGGACACCTCCTCGTTCCCCAGCCTAGGAACGGCCGGTGTGCGGCGCGACCCGGCACCCGTTCGGCGGAGCCGCGGCTTGACAGGACGTCAGGGGCTGATCAGGATGGCGCTTGCTGGAAATGACTTTCACTTTCATCATCCGGCGCCCGACCCGGCACGCCGCCGGAGCCGGCACCTCCCCCCGCCCGCAGTCCCCCGACCGAGGAGCACCCGCATGTCCCTGAACGTCCCCGCCGCCCTGCTGGAGAAGGCCGAGCACGGCGAGGTGGAGGAGGCCGAGTTCGTCGAGACCGTCCGCACCTCCCTGCCCTACGCCTACCGCACGGTCGCCCAGCTCAGCGGCGAACTGCAGGACTCCCCCGCCGAGTTCGCCGACAACACCACCGCACCGACGGACGAGGAGCGCGGCCAGCTGCTGCGCGCCATGGCCAGCGACGCCATCCGCGGCAGCCTGGAGCGGCACTTCGGCGTGCGGATCGCCTTCCAGAACTGCCACCGGGTCGCGGTCTTCCGGCCCGGCGCCGAGCGGACGGAGGCGTACGCCCGGTTCACCTCGGCCCGGGCGCAGCTGCTCAACCAGGTGCCCGGCCTGCGCAGCTGCTGACCGCGGGTCGCCGTCGCCGCCGGCCGCGGCCGGTCAGCCTCCCGCGTGCAGCGGGTCGGCCGGGTCGCGGCCGGAGAGGCCGAGCAGCCGGGTCTGCGCGTCGGCTTCGGCGGGCACCGGCACGGCCGGGCCGAACACCCCGGAGGAGGAGAGGTCGCCGCCGTACGCCGCGAGCTCGGCGAGCGCGAACTCGGCGGCCTCCCGGTCCATCGCGAGGTCCGCGCCGACCCCGACGGCGAGGTCCCAGGCGTGGATGATCGCGTCGACCGTCATCTCCCGGCAGTAGCCCTCGGCGGGACGCTCGCCGTACGAGAGCGCGACGGTGCGCCCGAGTGCCCCGGAGGCGTCGAACGCGGCCCGGGAGGCCTCGGCGGCGGCCGTCCAGGCCGCCACCGGGTCGTCGCCGAGGACGTCGCCGTCGAACCGGTCGCCGACCTCCGCGACCGTGCGGCCGTCGAGCAGCGGCGGCACCCACAGGTGCTCGGAGGTGAGGTGGCCGACCAGGTCGCGGACGGTCCAGTCGGTGCAGGGCGTCGGTGCCTGCCACGCGTCGTGGGCGGCGGCCCTGCGCACGTGCCGGCCGAAGGTGTCCTGCGCGTCGGCGAACAGCTTCAGCACGGCTTCGGGTTGCTCTGCCATGCCTCCACCCTTCACCCGATCGGACGACGCGGCACCCCGGAGGAACCGACCGGCCGCCCCGGACGTCACCCGGTCCGTGGACCGCTTCCCTCCTGAAGCCCCCCGGCCCGGACGACCGCAGCCCGAACGACCGCAGCCCGAACGGTGCCGGATCGACCGGTGCCGGATCGAACGACTGCGGCTCGACGCCGACGGCGAGCGCCTCGCCGCCGTCGCGTTCGCGCCCGCCGCCCCGACCGGGCCCACCGCCGTCGCGATGCACGGCGCGGGCGACAGCGACAGCAGCCGTCTGCTGCCGCTGCTCGGGGACCTCGCCGCGCGGGGGTGCCGCGCCCTGGCCCTGGACTTCTCGGGGCACGGCGCGAGTTCCGGGCGGCTCGCGGAGCTGTCGCTGGAACGCCGGCTGCGGCAGGCGTCCGCCCTGATCGACCGGCACGCGGGCGGTGGGGAGCTGGTGCTGGTCGGCTTCAGCATGAGCGGGCAGACGGTCGCCGACCTGACGGCGCGGTACGGGCCGCGGGTACGGGCCGTCGGGCTGTGCGCTCCGGCGGTGTACGCCCGGGAGGCCTGGCCGGTTCCGTTCGGCGCGGGCTTCACCGGGATCATCCGCAGGCCCGGCGGCTGGCGGGACTCGGCGGCGCTGTCCGCGCTGCGGGCGTTCGGCGGGCGTTCGGTGCTGGCGGTGCCCGGCCACGACGAGGTGATCCCGGCGGAGGTGACCGCGGCGGTCGGACGGGCGCTGGCGGCGCGCTCCGACCACACCCGGCTGGAGCTGCCGGACGCCGTCCACCAGCTCGGCCGGTGGTTCGGCGAACACCCGGCGCAGCGGCGGCGGTTCGTCGCCGCACTGCTCGGCGGGGCCGGGCACCCGGCATGATGGCCTCCTCACCACCGCCGGCCCCAGGAGGTCCCGCCGTGTCCAGCAGTCCGGTCCGCGTCACCGTGATCGGCGAGTGCGTCGCCGACGCCTTCACCGATGCCGCCCTGAGCGGTCCGGGCGAGCTGGCGCTGCGGGTGCACCCGGGCGGTGGGCCGGCCAACACGGCCGTCGCACTGGCCCGGTTGGGTACCCCGGTGGCCTTCCGGGCACGGCTGGCGGACGACGTCTTCGGGCGGCTGTTCCGGGCGCAACTGGCCGGTTCCGGGGTCGACCTGTCGGGCTGCGTGGCGGCGGCGGAGCCGAGCACGCTGGCGGTCGCGGAGGTGGACGCGGAGGGCCGGGCGAGCTTCTCGTTCCACGCCGAGGGGACGGCGGACTGGCAGTGGACGGAGGCCGAGTTGGGGTCCGCGCCGGCGGGCCCGGTCTGCGTGCACACCGGTTCGCTGGCGCTGGTGCGGGACCCGGGCGGTGCCGCGATCGAGGCGTACCTGGCCCGGGCCGCGGCGGGCGCCACGGTCTCGATCGATCCCAACGTCCGTCCGCTGCTGGTCGATCCGGCGGTCTACCGGGCGCGGCTGCCGCGCTGGTGCGAGCGGGCGGACATCCTGCGGCTGAGCGCGGACGACCTCGTGCACCTGTACCCGGAGACCGGGGTGGAGGCGGTCTGCGACCGGTTCCACGCGGCCGGTGTGCCGCTGGTGGTGGTGACGCTCGGCGCGCAGGGCGCGCTGGCCTCGCTGAACGGGGAGCGGATCGCGGTGCCGGCCCGGCGGGTGGAGGTGGTGGACACCGTCGGCGCCGGGGACGCGTTCACGGCCGGGCTGCTGCACCGGCTGGACGAGCAGGGCGTGCTCGGCGGGCGGCTGGACGGTCTGACGGTGCCGGCGGTGGCCGAGGCGTGCCGCTTCGCGGCCGGGGTGGCGGCGCTGACCTGCGCGGTGCCCGGCCCCAACCCGCCCTGGGCGGACCGTCTCTGACGGCCGGCGACCGCGGGCGTCCGACGCGGCGGCGGCCCGCCGGCACCCGGCCGGCGGGCCGCCCGGGTTCGCCGGGTCCGACGGTGCTGCTCGACCGGTGCTACTCGACCGGTGCCTTCTCGCGCAGCACCTCGACGAAGGCGCGCATCCAGGCCGGGTGGTCGGGCCAGGCGCGGGCGGAGACCACGACGCCGTCGACCACGGCCTCGCCGTCGACGAAGTCGGCGCCGCCCGCCGCGACGTCCGGCTCCAGCGCCGGGTAGGCGGCGGTGGTGCGGCCGTTGAGGGTGCCGCCGACCAGGGTGATCAGCGGGCCGTGGCAGATCTGCGCGACCGGCTTGTCCTCCTGGAAGAAGTGTGCGGCGATCCGCTGCACGTCGGCGTTGTTGCGCAGGTACTCGGGGGCGCGGCCGCCGGGGATCACCAGCGCGACGTAGTCGGCCGGGTCGACGTCGGCGACGGCGACGTCCGCGGGCCAGGTGTAGCCGGGCTTCTCGGTGTAGGTGTCGAAGCCGTCCACGAAGTCGTGCACCACGAACTGCAGGGTCTTCTTGGCGGGCGCGGCGATGTGGACCTCGTACCCCTCCTCGCGCAGCCGCTGGTAGGGGTAGAACACCTCCAGCGACTCCGCCGCGTCACCGGTGACGATCAGGATCTTGGCTGCCATGTCCGGCGGTACCGTCCTTCCTCCGCCCACCCCGTGTGAGCCCCGACACACCCTGCCGCCTGACGGTCCGTCGGGCAATGCGGCGCGCGAGGCACGGACGCCACACACCCGGTGCGCCGGCGTGCGCCCCCCGTGCGCCCCACCGCGGGCCGGCGGGCGTCCGACCGGGTGGACGCGCTCCACGGGCGCCCGGTCGGCCGAGGGCCTAGCGTGCAGATGAGTCGCGTCCCCTGCCTGGAGGTAGCCATGCAGTGCTCGCAGATCGTGGGCTCCACCACCGTCGCCAACCTGCGCGATCTCGGTGGTGTCGCGCTGCCCGACGGCGGCCGGATCCGGTCGGGCCTGGCGTTCCGCTCCGGCGGGCTCGACCGCCTGGACGTCCGTTCCGACCCGGTCTTCGCCGCCCTCGGCGTGCGCACCGTCGTTGACCTGCGCACCGAGCGGGAGCGCACCGCCCGTCCCGACCGGGTGCCGGGCGGGGCGCACCTGCTGGTCGCCGACGTGATGGCCGACCCGGTGGGCACCGGCACCGCGGCCCGGCTGGCCGTCGCCTTCACCGACCCGCGGCTCGCCAACCGGGAGTTCCGCGGCGGCCGGGCGGCCCGGGCCCTGGTCGAGGACTACCGCGCGTTCGTGACGGCCGAGTCCGCCCGCCAGTCGTACCGTCAGCTGCTGACCGCGCTCGCGCACCGGGACGGCGGTCCGGTGCTGTTCCACTGCACCGCGGGCAAGGACCGCACGGGCTGGGGCGCGGCGCTGGTCCTGCTGCTGCTCGGTGCGGACGACCGGACGGTCACCGCCGAGTACCTGTCGGTCGGTGCGGCGGTGCAAGCCTCGTTCGCGCCGGTGATCGCGGAGTTCACCGCCGCGGGCGGCGACCCGGAGATCGCGGACGCGGTGTTCGGCGCGCACCCCGCGTACCTCGCCGCGGCCCGGCAGGCCGTCGAGGACGGCTGGGGCGACGTGGAGAGCTACGCCCGGGCCGGGCTCGGCATCAAGGACGAGACCATCGGCCACCTGCGGGAGCGGCTCACCGTCTGAGCGCGCGGCGCCTGCCCCCTCGGGCGGCCGTCCAGGCGAGCAGGTCCTCGACCGGGCGGGTGTTGACGATCCGGTCCGGGTCGATCCCCGCGTCGGCGGCCCGGGCGCAGCCGTGCTGCTGCCAGTCGAGCTGGCCGGGGGCGTGCGCGTCGCTGTCGATCGCGAAGACGCACCCGGTGTCGATCGCGAGGCGCAGCAGCCGGGTCGGCGGGTCGCGGCGCTCGGGGCGGCAGTTGATCTCGACCGCGGTGCCTGACTCGGCGCAGGCCGCGAAGACCGCCTCGGCGTCGAACTGCGACTCCGGGCGGGTGCGGCCGCCGATCAGGCGTCCGGTGCAGTGGCCGAGGACGTCGACCAGCGGGTTGCGGACGGCGGCGAGCAGCCGGCGGGTCATCGGGGCGCGGTCCATCCGCAGTTTGGAGTGGACGGAGGCGACGACCAGGTCGAGTCCGGCCAGCAGGTCCTCGTCCTGGTCGAGCGAGCCGTCGTCGAGGATGTCGCACTCAATGCCGGTGAGCAGCCGGAAGGGCGCGAGGTCGCGGTTGAGGGCGGCGACCACCTCCAGCTGTTCGCGCAGCCGTTCGGCGCTGAGGCCGCGGGCGACGGTGAGCCGCGGCGAGTGGTCGGTGAGGACGGCCCAGGCGTGGCCGAGGTCGCGGGCGGTGCGGGCCATCGCCTCGATCGGGCTGCCGCCGTCGGACCAGTCGGAGTGCAGGTGGCAGTCGCCCCGCAGGGCGGCGCGCAGGGCGTCGGCGCCCTCGGCGAGCGGCCCGGCGCGTTCCTCCAGTTCGGCGAGGTAGCCGGGGACGCGTCCGGCGGAGGCCTCGGCGATCACCTGGGCGGTCTTCGGGCCGACGCCGGGCAGCCGGGCGGCGCGGGCGGCGTCGACCGGGCCGGCGGGCAGGGCGCGGGCGGCCTCGGCCGCCGTGCGGAAGGCCTTCACCCGGTACGGGGAGGCGTCCTCGCGTTCCAGCAGGAAGGCGATGCGCTCCAAGGCCGCGACTGGCTCCATGGGGCCAGTGTCGCCAAAGGCGGGCCGGGCCGCGCGCGACCCCTTGTTGACAGGTCGTCTAACTGGTTCACTGCTCCCGTCGGTGCAGCCGATCCCCGAACGCCCCCGACCCCACCGGAGCCGACCGATGCGCGACACCGCCCCCGCCCCGCACGCCGACCGCCGCGAGCAGAACGCCGCCCGGCTGCTGCGCGCCTCCGCCCGCCACTCCCACGACCCGCTGACCGAGATCGACTGGGACGCGCCGATCGACCCCGACCACTTCGCCCTGCCGCAGCACCGCGTCACCCTCTACGGCACCCCGCTGTGGGAGACCCTGACGCCGCGGCAGCGGGCCCGCCTCAGCGTGCACCAGCTGGCCTCGGCGACCGCGGCCGGCATCTGGTTCGAACTGGTGCTGATGGAGGGCCTGATCCGGCACGTCTACGAGGGCGACCTGACCACCCGGCACGCGCAGTACGCGCTGACCGAGGTCGCCGACGAGTGCCGGCACTCCACCATGTTCGCCCGGTACATCGCCGCCACCGGCTACCCGTCGGCCCGGCCCACGGCCAGGGCGCACCGGCGCGGCAAGCTGCACTTCCTGCTGAACGACACCGCGATCACCTTCGCCGGGGCGATCTTCGTGGAGGAGTTCACCGACGCGATGCAGCGGGAGATGGTCCGCGACGAGTCGCTGCAGCCGCTGGCCCGGGCGGTGGCGCGGATCCACGTCGTCGAGGAGGCCCGGCACATCGGCTACGCCAAGCCCGAACTGGAGCGGATCTGGGCGCAGATGGGCCCGGCCCGGCGCGCGGTCTTCCGGCGCGGCCTGCTGGTGCTGGCCCGGCTCGCGGTGGCCGAGCTCGTCCACCCGCGGGTGTACGCCCTCTGCGGCCTGGACGTCCGCGAGGCGGAGCGCGCCGCCGCGGCCAACGAGCACTGGCGGCTGGCCCGCGTCGAGTGGGCCCGCAAGGCGCTCGTGTTCTTCACCGACCTCGGCATCGTGGACGAACGGACGGCCCCGCGGTGGCGCCGCGCCGGCCTGCTCGACTGAGCCCCCGGCCCGCCCGGCTCGGAGCACGGCGTCGCCGGCCACCGTACCGAGGGCGTAGGTGACGGCCGAGGCCGCGGCCACGATGAGCAGCTGCCGCAGGGCGGTGCGCACCGCGCTGCGGCCCGAGCCCAGACCGAGGGCCGCGCCGACCGCGAGCGAGGCCACGGCCGTCACCACCGCGGGGGCCACGACCGCGGCGGCGCCCTCGGTGACGAACCGGGGCACCAGCGGGACGAGGGCACCGAGCGCGAAGAGCAGCAGCGAACCGGCCGCGGCCACCGCCGGCGAGCCGGCGTCCTCGGCACCGACGCCGAACAGGATGCGCAGGCTGGTCTGCCGGGCCGTCCGGCCTGCGGAGACGACCCCGCGGGTGGCCCGGACGGCGGTGACCGGGTCGAGGCCGCGCTCGCGGAGGCTGCGCGCCAGGTGGGCCATCACCACCGGCGGCGAGTGCCGCCAGGCGTCCTGCAGCGAGTCCTCCGTGCCCCGGGCGACCTCGCGCTGGCCGCGGACCGACACCCATTCGCAGGCCGCCGTCGACAGCGCCCCCGCGACCGGGCCGGCGAGCCCGGACAGCCGGACGGTGGCCGCGTCCACCGAGGCGCCGGCGATGCCGAGGATGAAGCAGAGGTTGCTGACCAGCCCGTCGTTGACGCCGAGGACGGCGGCCCGGATCCCGCCGCCCGCGACCCGCCCGGCGGTGCGGCCGATCGCCGCGAGCTCCGCCTCGGCGGCCTCGTCGTCGTGGTCGGTACGGGCGGCCGGGTCCCGGCCCGGCGCGATGGTGGCCCGGTCGGGGCCGGGGGCGGACATGCGCCCGGCGTAGGCGCTCACCGGGCCGCCGCCCCGGAACACGGCGGCGGCCCGGCGGGGCCGGTCACCACCATGGGTGTCGCGATGCGGGGTGTCGCGGCCACGGCGGGTGGCGCGGGCGCGGTGGGGGTGCAGGAGGCCCCGGGTGCGGAGCAGGATCGAAGGATGAGCGGCGATGGGGCGGCATTGGCGATCCGGATGGGCACCGCGCGGGCGCGCTGGGTGCTCCTGGCGACGGTCCTCGGCTCCGGCATGGCGATGCTGGACGGCACGGTGGTCAACGTGGCCCTGCCACGGATCGGCGAGGACCTCGACGCCTCGCTCGCCGCCCTGCAGTGGACGGTCAACTCCTACCTGCTGACCCTGGCCGCGCTGATCCTGCTCGGCGGCTCGCTGGGCGACCGGTACGGGCGGCGACGGGTCTTCACGATCGGGGTGGTCTGGTTCGCGGCCGCGTCGGCGATCTGCGCGGCGGCCCCGACCATCGAGGTGCTGATCGCCGCCCGGGCGCTGCAGGGCATCGGCGGGGCCCTGCTGACGCCGGGCTCGCTGGCCATGCTGCAGGCGGTGTTCCACCCGGACGACCGGGGCGCGGCGGTGGGTGCCTGGTCGGGGCTGGGCGGCGTCGCGGCCGCGGTCGGACCGTTCCTCGGCGGCTGGCTGGTCGACGGGCCGGGCTGGCGGTGGATCTTCCTGATCAACGTGCCCGTCGCGGTGGTGGTGGTCGCGGTGTCCGCCCGCCACGTGCCGGAGACCCGCGACCCGGACCGCTCGGGGCGGTTCGACGTGCTGGGCGCGGCGCTCGCCGCCCTGGCGCTCGCCGGGGTGACGTACGCCCTGACCGAGACGGGCAGCACCTTCGCGCCGGTCGCAGGCCTGCTCGGGGTGCTCTTCGGGGTGGCCTTCGTCCTGGTCGAGCGGCGCGCCGAGGAACCGATGCTGCCGCTGGAGCTGTTCTCGTCCCGGCTGTTCACCTCGGTGAACCTGGTGACCCTGTGCGTGTACGGCGCGTTCAGCGGCGTCTTCCTGCTGCTGACCGTGCAACTGCAGGTGGTGTCCGGGTTCAGCCCGCTGACGGCGGGGGTGGCGCTGGTGCCGATCACCGTGCTGATGCTGGCCTTCTCCAGCCGGGCGGGCCGTCTGGGCCGGGCGGTCGGACCGCGGCTGCCGCTCTTCCTCGGGCCGGTGATCTGCGCGGCGGGTGTGCTGCTGATGCTCCGGATCGGCCCGGACGCCTCGTACTGGGCGGACGTGCTGCCCGCGGTGACGGTGCTCGGCTGCGGGATGACCCTGCTGGTGGCACCGCTGACGGCGACCGTCCTCGCGGCGGTGGACGTCCGGCGGGCCGGGATCGCCAGCGGGGTCAACAACGCGGCGGCCCGGGCCGCGGGGCTGCTGGCGGTGGCGGCCCTGCCGGCACTCGCCGGGCTCAGCGGCAACGCCTACCGGGTGCCGGCCGCGGTGGACGACGCCTTCGAGACCGCGATGCTGATCTGCGCCGGACTGCTCGCGACGGGCGGCCTGCTGGCACTGGCCACCGTGCGCAGCGACGCCCTGGAGCCGGAACGGGAGATCGCCGAGCCGAACTGCGGCTGGCGCTGCGACACCACCACCCCACCCATCGACCCCGGCCACCCCGCCCACCGCACCGACCCCGGATGACCCTGCGTGGTCCACCCCAGGGACGCGTGGGGGCACCGACCAGGGCCGAGCACAGAACAGGGGCGCGGGGAACTCTGCAGTCCCCGCGCCCCTGGGGGCGAACCCGCCGCTGCTACAGGATGTCGCCCGGGGCGTACTTCGCGGCCTCCGGGTAGGCGTCCGCGACGGCCTCGATCCGGCGGACCACCTCGGCGACCTGGGCGCCGGCCGCGCCGGTGAAGGAGAGCCGGTCGGCGAGCAGCGCGTCCAGGGCGGCCCGGTCGAGCGGGATCCGCCCGTCCTCGGCGAGCCGGCCGAGCAGCGCGTTCTCGCGGGCGCCCTCCCGCATGGCGAGCGCGGAGGCGACGGCGTGCTCCTTGATGACCTCGTGCGCGGTCTCGCGGCCGACGCCGGCCCGCACCGCGCCCATCAGCACCTTGGTGGTGGCGAGGAACGGCAGGTACCGGTCGAGCTCGGCCTCGATCACGGCGGGGAAGGCGCCGAACTCGTCGAGGACGGTGAGGAAGGTCTCCAGCAGGCCGTCGAAGGCGAAGAACGCGTCCGGCAGCGCGACCCGGCGGACGACGGAGCAGGAGACGTCGCCCTCGTTCCACTGGTCGCCGCCGAGCTCGGCGGTCATCGAGGCGTAGCCGCGCAGGATGACCGCGAGGCCGTTGACGCGCTCGCAGGAGCGGGTGTTCATCTTGTGCGGCATCGCCGAGGAGCCGACCTGGCCGGCCTTGAAGCCCTCGGTGACCAGCTCGTGGCCGGCCATCAGGCGGATGGTCTTGGCGAGGCTGGACGGCGCGGCGGCGAGCTGGACGAGGGCGGAGACGACCTCGAAGTCCAGCGAGCGCGGGTAGACCTGGCCGACGCTGGTGAGCACGTGGTCGAAGCCGAGGTGGCCGGCGACCCGGCGCTCCAGCTCGGCGAGCTTCTCGGCGTCGCCGCCGAGCAGGTCGAGCATGTCCTGGGCGGTGCCGACCGGGCCCTTGATGCCGCGCAGCGGGTAGCGGGCGACGAGCTCCTCCAGCCGGCGGAAGGCGACGAGCAGCTCGTCGGCGACGGTCGCGAACCGCTTGCCGAGGGTGGTCGCCTGGGCGGCGACGTTGTGCGAGCGGCCGGCCATGACGAGCTCGCCGTACTGGGCGGAGAGGCGGCCGAGGCGGACGAGGACGGCCACCGTGCGGTCGCGGACGTGCTCCAGCGACTGGCGGATCTGCAGCTGCTCGACGTTCTCGGTGAGATCGCGCGAGGTCATGCCCTTGTGGATCTGCTCGTGCCCGGCGAGGTCGCTGAACTCCTCGATGCGGGCCTTGACGTCGTGCCGGGTGATCCGCTCGCGGGCGGCGATCGACTCGAGGTCGACCTGGTCGATCACGCGCTCGTAGTCGGCGACGGCGCCGGCCGGGACCTCGATGCCGAGGTCCTGCTGGGCCTTGAGGACGGCGAGCCACAGGTGGCGCTCGAGGACCACCTTGTGCTCGGGGGACCAGAGCTGGGCCAGGGTCGCCGAGGCGTACCGGTTGGCCAGGACATTGGGGATCTGGGGCTTCGCGCTCACGCTGGGCAAGCCTAACAGCCGAGGTCGGCGCGGCCCGCGCCGCCCGCCGACGCGTCCCGGCCCTCGGACGGCGCACACCCCGCACCGCACGCCTCGGACACCACGCCCCGGACACCTCGGGCCCCGCCGCCCAAGGGGCACCGGGCCCGCGGCATACGGCTCAGCGCTCGGCGAGCAGCGGCAGCACCTGGCGGCACAGCTCCTGGAGGGCGGTGCGCTGCTCGGGGTCCAGGCTGGCGAAGGCCTCGTGGGTGCGGACCATGTCGGTGCGGATCAGGTCGAGCACCTCGCGGCCCTGCTCGGTGATGCCGACGATCTTCACCCGGCGGTCGCCCGCCGCGGCCTCGCGCTGGGCGAGGCCGAGCGTCTCCAGCCGGTCGACGATGCCGGTGACGTTGGAGGCGTCGCAGCCGAGCCGGCCGGCCAGCGCCCGCATCGGTACCGGCTCCTGGACGGACTTGAGCGCCTTGGCCTGCGAGGAGCTGAGTCCGTGCCGGGCGGCCGCGGCGGCGAAGTCCTGGAAGTAGGCGGCACCGACGGCCGCCACCGACTCCATCAGGTCGGCGGTGGACGGTGCGGTGGTGGACCCTGTCGTGACCATGCGGCCAGCGTACGCCGGTATTCTTCAGCGACTCAAGCTTCGAGGACGGCAAGCACCGAGTGGCGCGCGGCACACCGGCCACGCGCCTGCCCGCCCGTCAGAACGCCCTCAGAGCACCAACTGCTCGAAGAGGTGCCGCAGCTCGGCCTCCGGGTCGCCGGTGAGCCCGGTGTGCACCGGGCCGGGCTGCAGGACGGCGCTGCGCGGCGCGGTCAGCCAGCGGAACCGCTGCCCCGCGCTGTCGCCGGCCGCCGGGCCGGCGGCCTCGCCGCCCGTGCAGACGGCCTCCACCCCGTGCAGGGCGCGGCGGACGGCGTGGACGTCGGCGACCGGGTCGAGCGAGAGCAGTCGGCCCTGGTCGAGGTGGGTGCGGGCGCCCAGGTAGCCGGACTGCCGGCAGTAGAGCAGCACCCCGACGTTGATGAACTCGCCGCGCTCCACCCGGGGAACGGCGCGGATCACCGCGTACTCGTAGTCGTCGCGCGTCGGCTCGGCCATCAGCCGGCCACCTCCGGAAGCCAGTCGCGGCGGCCCGCCAGCCGGGCCGTCAGCAGGTCGCGGTACGCGGTGCGGACCGCGTCGGGCGAGTCGAAGCCGGGCTCGTCGGCCAGCCACACCTCGGGGACGGCGGTGACCGCGGCCTCCAGGGCCGCCGGGACGAGCGGGGCGAGTTCGGCGTCGGCGGCCTTGAGGTCGGGCGCGGCGGGCAGCAGGGCGTGGTCGCCGGCGTCGTAGCGGCGGCCCGCCCAGCCGGCGGAGCCGGCCCAGTGGTGATGGAAGATCAGGGTGGCGCCGTGGTCGATCAGCCGCAGCCCGCCGGCCGCCATCAGCATGTTGGGGTTGCGCCAGGACCGGTCGACGTTGCCGACGAAGGCGTCGAACCAGAGCACCCGCCCGGCGAGCGCGGGGTCGACGTCGAAGCAGAGCGGGTCGAAGTTGAGGGCCCCGCTGACGAAGGCCATGCCGAGGTTCGCGCCGCCACTGGCCCGCATCTGGTCCTGGATCTGGTGCTCGGGCTCGCTGCGGGCGAGCACCGGGTCGAGGTCGAGCAGCACCAGCTCCGGCACGGGCAGCCCGAGGCCGCGGCCGAGCTCGCCGGCCAGCACCTCGGCGATCAGCGCCTTGCGGCCCTGCGCGGCGCCGCACCACTTGAGGACGTACAGCCGCCGGTCGTCGGCCTCGACCAGGCCCGGCATGGAGCCGCCTTCTCGCAGTGGCGTCACGTACCGGACCGCCGTCACCTCGGGGAGCATCCGGCCAGCCTATCGGCGCCCGGCTACTCCCCGTGCCGTGCTGCGGTGGCAGGCCCCGTTCGTCCGTGCGAGTTTGGGGGAAAACGATGTCCCGGCACGGCACGGACGAGCACGTAAGGGATGGACGATGGAGCGACCCAGAATCGTCATCGTGGGCGGCGGCTTCGCCGGCCTGGAGTGTGCACGCCGCCTGGAGCGCAAGCTCGCGCCGGCGGAGGCCGAGATCTCCCTGGTCACTCCGTTCAGCTACCAGCTGTACCTGCCGCTGCTGCCGCACGTGGCGGCGGGGGTGCTCACCCCGCAGTCGGTGGCGGTGTCGCTGCGGCGGACGCTGCGGCGGACCCACATCGTGCCGGGCGGCGCGATCGGGGTGGACCCGCGGTCGAAGGTGATCGTGGTCCGCAAGATCACCGACGAGGTGGTGGCCGAGCGCTACGACCACCTGGTGCTCGCCCCGGGCAGCGTGACCCGCACCTTCGACATCCCCGGGCTGCGGGACTACGCGCGCGGGATGAAGACGCTGGCCGAGGCCGCGTACGTGCGCGACCACGTGATCGCGCAGCTGGACCTCGCCTCGACCACGCTGGACCAGCGCGAGCGGGAGTCCCGGCTGCAGTTCGTGGTGGTCGGCGGCGGCTACGCGGGCACCGAGACGGCGGCCTGCCTGCAGCGGCTGACCACGGCGGCGATCCGCCGCTACCCGAGGCTGGACCCGCGGCTGATCAAGTGGCACCTGATCGACATCGCTCCGAAGCTGATGCCCGAGCTCGGCGACAAGCTCGGCACCACGGCGCTGGAGATCCTGCGCGGACGCGGGATCGAGGTCTCGCTCGGGGTGTCGGTGGCCGAGGTCGGCGCCGAGAACGTCAAGTTCACCGACGGCCGGCTGCTGCCCTGCCGGACCCTGATCTGGACGGCCGGCGTGGTCGCCAGCCCGCTGATCGCCACGCTGGACGCGGAGACCGTGCGGGGCCGGATCGCGGTGACCGCGGAGATGCGGGTCCCGCAGTTCGACGGGGTGTTCGCCCTCGGCGACGCCGCCGCGGTGCCGGACCTCGCCAAGGGCGACGGCGCGGTCTGCCCGCCCACCGCCCAGCACGCGGCCCGGCAGGGCAAGGCGGTCGCCGACAACGTCGTCGCCGCGATGCACAACCAGCCGCTGGAGCCCTACTACCACAAGGACCTCGGCCTGGTCGTCGACCTCGGCGGCAAGGACGCCGTCTCCAAGCCGGCGGGCGTCGAACTGCACGGCGTACCGGCCCAGTTGGTCGCCCGCGGGTACCACCTGATGGCGATGCGGACCAACTCCGGCAAGTTCCGCGTCGGCGCCAACTGGCTGCTGAACGCCACCGCCGGCGACGACTTCGTCCGCACCGGCTTCCTCGCCCGGCAGCCCGCCCGGCTGCAGGACTTCGAGTACACCGACGCCTATCTGACGAAGGACCAGGTCCGCGAGCACGCGCAGATGCTGCTGGCGAAGGGATCCGCCACCTGACGGAGGGTCAGCGCACCTGTCGGGTGAATCCGGCAGTCGAACCGGAGCCGGCGCTACCGCCCTGACCTGGGCGGTAGCGCCGACACGCGTCGTTAGGTGATTGTCGGACCACGGAAGGTGCGCATCGCTACCGTCCGGCAGCATGCGATCACTCTCCCTGCCCCGCCGCCGTACCGTGCTCTCCGCCGCCGCCGTGGCCACCGCCGGGGCCGCGCTCGCCCGACCCGCCGCCGCCACGCCCGCGCTCGCCGCACCCGCCGTCGGGATGCCCAGCGACGCCGCGGCCGCCCGGGAGGTCCGCGACGAGTTCGTGCACAGCTGGGAGGGGTACAAACGGGCCGCCTGGGGCTACGACGAGGTCCGGCCGGTCTCCGGCGGCCGCAACGACTTCTTCGCGGACGGGCACACCTTCGGCCTGTCCATCGTCGAGGCGCTGGACACCCTGTGGCTCATGGAGCTGGACGACGAGGTCGCCCGCGCCGCCGACTGGATCGAGCAGGAGTTCGACCCGACCCAGGACGCCGACGTGCAGGTCTTCGAGACGGTCATCCGGCTGGTCGGCGGCCTGGTCTCCGGCTACCTCTGCACCGGCCGGCGGCCGCTGCTCGACCGCTGCCGCGAACTCGCGGACCGGCTGCTGCCCGCCTTCACCCGCTCCCCCACCGGCATGCCCTACCGGTACGTCAACCTGCGGACCGGGGCGGTCTCCGGCGGCACCAGCCCGCTCGCCGAGATCGGCTCCAACATCCTCGAGTTCGGCATGCTCTCGCAGCTGACGGGCAACCAGAAGTACTGGGACGCGGCGAAGCGCGCCATGCGGGCGGTCTTCGACCGGCGCTCGGCCCTCGGCCTGCTCGGCACCTCGCTGAACATCGAGACCGGCCGCTGGACGGACACCACCTCCTGCGCCCCGAACCCGCCGGTCGACTCGTACTACGAGTACCTGTGGGCCGGCGCCGAACTCTTCGGGGACGGCGAACTCCGCGACTGGTACAAGCTGCTGACCGGAGCGGTGCTCCGCTACCAGCTGGAGCACCGGGGCGGCTACGCCTGGTACAAGCAGGTCGACTACGCCACCGGGCGGACGACCGGCCGCGGCGCCTCCGAACTCGGCTCCTTCTACCCCGGGCTGCTCGGCAAGGGCGGGGACATGGACGCGGCGGTGGACTACTACAACACCTGGACGATGATCCTGGACAACAACCCGGTGGTGCCGGAGGCCATCGACTACGGCAACGCCACCGTCCGCTCGGCCCGCAACGACCTGCGGCCGGAGTACGTCAACTCCTCCTTCGACCTGTGGATGCTCACCGGCGACCGGCAGTACAAGGAGACCGCCTACGGCTACTTCGCCGGGCTGCGGGACCAGCTGCGGGTGCCGGGCGGCTACACCGTGGCGGAGGACGTCACCACCGCCCCGCTGCGGCGCGGCGACCTGACCCCGGGCTACTGGTTCGCGGAGAACCCCAAGTACCTGTACCTGATGTTCGCGGCGGCGCCGCGCTTCGACTACCGCTCCGGGCTGCTGTCCACGGAGGGCAAGCTGATGCGCGGCGCCGTGCGCTGAGCCCCGCTAGCGGGCCGTCAGGTACATCCCGGCGGCGTCCCGGCCGGGCGTGTTGCGGCAGGACCAGTTGCCGGTCGGCTGCGTGTTCAGCAGGGTCAGGCAGCGGCCGAGGGCCAGTTGTGCGTAGTGGTTGGGGTGGAAGGACTCCTGCAGGGCGCCCTGGGTGGTGGTGCCCATGTCGAGGAAGCGGGCCCACTCGCTGGTGGTCGCCGACGGCGCCGTACCGGGCGCCGCCAGCCGGGTGGCCTTCGAGCAGACCTCACGGCCCTGCAGGAGGTCCCGCAGGTCGAGGAACTGCGCGCCCTTCGCGGCGGCGACCGCGGCCAGCCGGTCCGAGATCTGCGGGACGAGCGAGTCCCGGGCCCAGTCGGCGTCGAGGTCCCAGAACGGGCAGCCACCGGTGCTGGTGCGGCTCCAGCCGCTCTCCGGGTAGCGGTTCTCGCTGCTGCGCGGGATCGGCGACGGGTAGGACTGCAGCACCAGCCGGTACGAGGACGGCGCGTAGCCGGCGGCGGACATCACCGCGCGGACCTCGTCCACGGCCTTGCCGACACCGGCCATGGCGGCGTTCATCTTCGCGTCCACGGCCGCCTGCTGGTCGTCGTGGCAGTACGACCACCAGACCTCGTAGTCCTGGACGCAGGTCGAGATCACGTCGCTGAAGCCCAGGTCGTTGCCGCCGACCGAGAGCGTGATCAGCTTGACGGTGTTCTGCGCGGCGACGGCGGCCAGCTGGTCGGCCTGCGGGGCCTCGCCCTTGAACGACTGCCCGCCGTTCGCGGCACGGAAGACGTTGGCGGTGGTCGCGCCGGAGCAGGCCAGGTTGATCTGGGTCTGCGCGACGCCCGACGCCGAGCGGACCTCGGCGGAGTCGGAGCGGTCGCAGCCGGAGGCGTAGGTGGTGCCGTAGACCCGGGTCGGGTCGTAGCCGCTGCCCGTCCAGGCGCGGTCGGTGCCGTCCCGGCTGCCGCTCGCGGTGTCGCTGTTGCCGTCCCAGCGTCCGGCCTCGCCGGAGATGTAGCTGTCGCCCATCGAGACGACGGCGGTGGGACCGGCGGCTGCGGCCGGGGCGGCGGCGGTGACCATCAGCGGCAGGGCGAGGGTCGCGGCCCCGCACAGGGCGGCGAACCGGCGGACGCCGGGTCCTCTTCGGGCGGTGGTGCTTCTTCTTCGGGCAGGGCGGATCTCGGGCACGGCGAAGCTCCTGCGGACGGCCCCGCGCTGTGGGTGCGCGGGGCTGGTGAGGGTGGACCGCCGGCCGGTGGCGCGATGAAGATGGCATGGACGCGGTTATTACCGCCAGGTATCTGCATCCCACAATTCGGACAGTGACCGGGTTTCTCCCTGCGTCACCGCCCCTCGCCGGCCCTGCGCCGGCCCCTCGCCGTCCGTTCGTTCCCGCCGCGGCGGGAGCGCCCCAGCTCAGACCCCCCGCGCGCCGCCGCGGCCCGCCGCCAGCACCTCCGCCACGTCCGCCGCGAGCCGCTCCGCCTCGCCGGGCTCCAGGGTCGCGACGCAGAGCCGGATCGCCGGCTCAGAGTGCATCCGGAACCGCGCGCCGGGCGCGGGCACCCAGCCGCGCTGCACCAGCCCCGCCACCGCGGCCGTCTCGTCCCGCACCGGGATCCAGACGTTCAGCCCGCTGCGCCCGTGCGCCGCGACCCCGCGGGCGGCCAGCGCCCGCAGCAGCGCGTCCCGGCGCTCGCGGTAGGCCGCCGCCACCCGGGCGGCCGGCGCGGCGTCGCTGCGCCACAGCTCGGCGACGGCCCGCTGCAGCAGGTGGCTGACCCAGCCCGCGCCGAGGCGCTGCCGGCCCAGGATGCGGCCGACCGTGTCCTCGTCGCCGATCGCGACGGAGAGGCGCAGGTCCGGCCCGTAGGCCTTGGCCGCCGAGCGCACCAGCAGCCGGTGCTCGGTGATCGGGACGCCGTCCGGCCCGGCCGCCAGCGACTGGAACGGCAGGTCGACCATGCCGTGCCCGTGGTCGTCCTCGATCAGCAGGACGCCCGGGCTGCCCGCGAGTACCTCGCGCAGGGCGGCGGCGCGGGCCGGGCTCAGCGCGGCGCCCGTCGGGTTCTGCGCCCGGCTGGTGACGATCAGGCAGCGGGCGCCCAGCGCCAGCGCGTTGGCCACCTCGACGGGCAGCGGCCCCTCGTCGTCGGTGCGGACCGGCACCGGCCTGAGGCCGAGCGCGGGCACCAGGTCGAGCAGGCTGCCCCAGCCCGGGTCCTCCACCGCGACGAGGTCGCCCGGGCGCAGCCGGGCCAGCAGGGCCCGCTCGATGGTGTCGAGCGAGCCGGAACAGACCGCGATCGCGCCGGCCGGGGCGCCGTCCGCGGCGAAGGAGGCCCGCGCGAGCTCGACCAGCCCGGGATCGGCGGGCGGGTGCCCGTACAGCACCGGCGGGCCGGCGGCCGCCGCGGCGAGGGCCGGGCCGAGCCCGGGCAGCAGTGCCGGGTCCGGATTGCCGGCGGAGAGGTCGCGGGCGCCCGGCGGGACGGCGATGCCGACCTCGTCGCGCGGGGTGGTGACCGGGCGGGGGCGGATCCGGCTGCCCTTGCGGCCGGCCGTCTCGATCACGCCGCGGTCCCGCAGCAGCCGGTAGGCGGCGGCCACGGTGTTCGGATTCACGCCCAGCTCGACGGCGAGCTCGCGCAGCGGCGGCAGCGCGGAGCCGGGCGCCAGCCGCCCCTCGGCGACGGCCGCCTCGACGTCGGCCGCAATCTCGCTGGCCCGCCGCCCCTTGATCGTATAGTCTCCTAGCACAAAGAAGATTATGCACTAGTGCAGTGAGGTTGTCATGTCGGACACGGCCTACTCCCGGACTCCCCGCACCGTTCCCACCCGATCGCGCGACCGCGCCAGCTGGGACAGGGCGGCCGTGCGCGCCGTCCTCGACAGCGCCTGGGTGTGCCACTTCGGCTTCGTCGCGGACGGCGCGCCCGTCGTGCTGCCCACCATCTACGCCCGGGTCGGCGACGCGCTCTACCTGCACGGCTCGACGGGCAGCCGGCCGCTGCGCGGCGCGGGGGCCGACGAGGGCCTGCCGGTGTGCGTGACGGTCACGCTGGTCGACGGCCTCGTGCTGGCCAAGTCGGCGTTCAACCACTCCGTCAACTACCGCTCGGTGGTGGCCCACGGGGTCGCCCGCCAGGTCACCGACCCGGACGAGCTGGCGGTGGCGCTGGACGCCCTGGTCGACCGGGCGGTGCCCGGCCGCTCGGCCGACGCCCGCCGGGCGAACGCCAAGGAGCTGGCGGCGACCGCGGTCGTCCGGCTCGACCTGGACGAGGTGTCCCTCAAGTGCCGCGCCGGGGGCGTGAACGACGACGAGGCCGACCTCGCGCTGCCGCACTGGTCGGGCGTGGTGCCGGTGCGCACGGCGTACGGGACGCCGGAGCCGCACGCGAGCACCACCGGCCCCGTCCCGGGCTACCTCGCGGACTTCGTCGCCGGTGGGCAGCCGTGCTGATCCGGCCGTGGGACCGCGGCGGTGACGCCGAGTGGCGCGCCTGGCTCGCCGAGGGCCGGGACTTCGGGGTGCTCGCCGCCAACGGGCCGGAGGGCGAGGGCCCGGTGCTCGTCCCGACGCACTTCCTGCTGGACGCGGACGCCGGCGAGGTCCTGCTCCACCTCGCGGCGCCCAACCCGGTCTGGGCCGCCCTGCGGGCCGACCCGCACGTCACCCTGGCGGTGACGGACGACTACGCCTACGCCCCCGGCTACTGGCGGGCCGAGCCGGGCACGCCGACCAGCCTGTACGCCTCGGTGCACTTCCACTGCACCGCCGAGA
The DNA here is from genome assembly GCF_000717715.1 of Streptomyces sp. NRRL B-24484. Classification (GTDB taxonomy): domain Bacteria; phylum Actinomycetota; class Actinomycetes; order Streptomycetales; family Streptomycetaceae; genus Kitasatospora. The sequence goes on from NZ_JOAI01000015.1 coordinate 114,369, forward strand.
TCGTCGAGGACGCGGCGGGCAAGGCCGCGATCCTCCGCCGCCAGCTGGCGCACTTCCAGCCGGAGGCACCGCTCGACGTCACCCCCGGCGAGGCGCCGTTCGGGCCGCTGCTGAGCGGTCTGCGCGGGCTGCGGCTGACGGTCCGCGAGGTCCGGGCGAAGTTCAAGTACGACGACAAGAAGCCGGTGGCCGAGCAGGCGGCACTCGCCGAGCGGCTCGCCGAACGCGGCACGGGGCTGGACGCCGGGGCCCGGGCGCAGCTGCTGCGGCGCAACACCCTGCGGACGGCCGCGACGGACGGCCCGCACCCCGGCCGGGCCGCTCGGCCGTAGGACGTGTCTTCGACGGGCGCACGGACACCGCACAGGGGTGCGTGCGGTACCCGTCGCCTTTGAAGACACGTCGCCCGGGCGGCCCGGCCCGGCGGGCGGCGGGGGCCCGGAGCTGATGGACTGTGGGACGTGCCCTGTCCATCCGGCCGAGCAGGAGGGCCGCCGACCGCCGAGGAGCCGCTCGCGTGTCCACCTCTCCGCCGGACGCCGAGGACCACCTCGGCCACGTCGTCTTCATCTCGGCCGCGGCCGCGATGGGTGGCTTCCTCTTCGGCTACGACAGCGCCGTCATCAACGGTGCGGTGACGGGCATTCAGCAGCACTTCGAGGTGGGCAACGGCACGACGGCCTTCGTCGTCGCGATCGCGCTGCTCGGCTCGGCGTTCGGCGCGGTGATCGCCGGACGGCTCGCCGACCACCTCGGCCGGGTGCGGACGATGCTGCTGGCCGCGGTGCTGTTCGCGATCAGCGGCGTCGGGTCGATGTTCCCGCCGGGCATCGGCCTGCTCGGCTTCTGGCGGGTCGTCGGCGGCATCGCGATCGGCATCGCCTCGGTGATCGCACCGACCTACATCGCCGAGGTCGCGCCCACCGCCTACCGGGGCCGGCTGGCCTCCTTCCAGCAGCTGGCGATCGTGCTCGGCATCACCATCTCCCAGCTCGCCAACTACGCGCTCAACCAGGCGGCCGGCGGCGAGTCCACCAACCACCTCGGCGGCATCCAGGCCTGGCAGTGGATGCTCGGCGTGGAGGCGATCCCCGCGCTGGTGTACGGGCTGATGGCGCTGGCCATCCCGGAGTCGCCGCGCTACCTGATCGCCGACCGCCGCGAGGAGCAGGCCCGCGAGGTGCTCGCCGAGGTGGAGGGACCGGACGTCGACCTGGACGCGCGGATCGCCGAGATCCGGGCGGTGCTGGAGTCCGCGCACAAGCCGCGGGCGAAGGACCTGCTGGGCGGGCGGTTCGGGCTGCTGCCGATCGTCTGGATCGGCATCGGCGCCTCGGTCTTCCAGCAGTTCGTCGGCATCAACGTGATCTTCTACTACTCCTCCTTCCTCTGGCAGTCGGTGGGCATCAACGAGTCCAACTCGCTGCTGATCAGCCTCTCCACCTCGATCATCAACGTGATCGGCACGGTGCTCGCGATGTCCCTGGTCGACCGGATCGGCCGCAAGCCGCTGGCGCTGGCGGGCTCGGTGGGCATGGCCGTCGCCCTGGGCACCGCCGCCTGGGCCTTCTCCTACCGGGAGGGCACCGGCGACGGCGCGACGCTCGACCAGACCTACGCCACGGTCGCCCTGGTCGCCGCGCACGTCTTCGTGTTCTGCTTCGCCTTCTCCTGGGGCGTGGTGGTCTGGGTGCTGCTCGGCGAGATGTTCCCCAACCGGATCCGGGCACTGGCGCTGTCGGTGGCGGCCTCCGCACAGTGGCTCGCCAACTGGGCGATCACCGTCTCCTTCCCGGACCTCGCCGACTGGAACCTGTCGGCGACGTACGCCATCTACGCCGGATTCGCGCTGCTCTCCATCCCGTTCGTGGTCCTCTTCATCCGGGAGACCAAGGGGCGCGCCCTGGAGGAGATGGGCTGACGGGGGCGGCCGCGCTCACCCGATCGGCGCGGTGCGCGTCCCGCGTGCCGCACCGCCGCCGCGCATAGCATCGTCCCCGCACCCGCCGCCCGCCGCGCACGCGGCCCACCCCCCGGAGAGGCCATGGGCAGTGCCCCGCAGAACGTCACCTTCCCGAGCAACGGGGGGACGGCACACGGCTACCTGGCGATGCCGCCGCAGAGCACTGGTCCGGCGCTGGTGGTCGTCCAGGAGTGGTGGGGTCTGACCTCGCACATGGTGTCGACGGTGGACCGCTTCGCCGCGGAGGGCTTCGTCACCCTCGCGCCGGACCTGTTCGGCGGTGCCACCACGCACGACCGCGAGGAGGCCGCCCGGATGCTGCGCGAGCTGCCGGCCGACCGGGCCGCCCGCGACCTGCGCGGTGCGGTGGACTTCCTGCTCGGGCTGCCGCACGTGGTCGGGGACGCGGTCGGCGTGGTCGGGTTCTGCATGGGCGGCGGGTTCGCCCTGGTGCTGGCTTCGCAGGAGGGCGACCGGGTCGCCGCGGTGGTGCCCTTCTACGGCCTGCCGAGGATCCCGGACTTCGACTACCGCGGGCTGACGGCGCACGTGCTCGGCCACTACGGCGAGGAGGACCGCTCGATCCCGCAGGAGGCGGTGGACGAGGCCGCGATGCTCATCGGCGAGGCCACCGACCGCCGGCCGGAGATCCACTTCTACCCGGCCGGGCACGCCTTCATGAACGACGAGAACCACGCCGGCACCTACGATCCGCTGCAGGCCGACATCGCCTGGCAGCGCACGCTCAGCTTCCTCTGGGGGCACCTGGGCTGACCGGGCCGACCCGTCCGACCGCCGGATCGCCGCGCCCCGGGCCGACCGCCCCCACCGGACGGCGGGTACCGGAAACCGGATGGACATCGCGCGGCGGAACGCCGATAGTCTCCGGGTGACCTCCCCCGCCTCCCCCACGAGCGACCCCGCCGCCCCCTCCGGACCTCGTCCGTTCGCACCCCGCCGGTTCGCCTGGGCCGGACGGAACTTCCGCATCCAGACCGCCGCCACCGTGGTCAGCGGGCTCGGCAACGCCGCCGCGCCGGTCGCCACGGCGTTCGCCGTGCTGGAGGCGGGCGGCTCCACCACCGAGGTGGGCTGGGTGACGGCGGCGCGGCTCGTCCCGCTGGTGCTCTTCCTGCTGGTCGGCGGCGCGCTCGCGGACCGGCTGCCGCGGCACCACGTGATGGTCGCCGCCAACCTCTTCAACGCGCTCTCCCAGGCGGTGCTGGCGGCCCTGGTGCTGTCCGGCGCGCCGCCGGTCTGGGCGCTGGTGCTGCTCTCCGCCGCCGGCGGCGCCGGTCAGGCGTTCTACGCACCGGCCTCCGAGGGCATGATCATGGAGAGCGTGGCCGGCGAGCACGCGGGCAGGGCGTTCTCGGTCTACCGGATGGCGATGAACGGCGCGCAGATCGGCGGCGCGGCGCTCGGCGGTGCGCTGACCGCTGCGGTCGGGCCCGGCTGGGTGCTGCTGCTGGACGCGGTCGGCTTCGCCGTCGCCGGCGGCCTGCGGGTCTTCCTGAAGGTCGTCCCGGCCCCGCGCGACGCCGCCCACGACAGCGGGCTCGTCCACGAACTCCGGCTCGGCTGGCGCGAGTTCGCCTCACGGCGGTGGCTCTGGGCGGTGGTGCTGCAGTTCTCCGTGGTGGTCGCCTGCGTCGGCGCGGTCGAGACGGTGTACGGGCCGGTGGTCGCCGAGCTCCGCTTCGGCGGCGCCCGGGCCTGGGGCTTCGCCATGGCCGCCTTCGGCGTCGGCATGGTCGCGGCCGGCGTGCTGATGACCCGCTGGCAGCCGCGCCGGATCCTGCTCACCGGCAACGGGGGCGTCTTCCTCTTCGCCCTGCCCGGCCTCGCGCTGGCGGCCCGCGCCGAGCTGCCCGTCCTGGTCGCGGCGATGTTCGTCTCCGGCGCCGGCGTCACCGTCTTCGGCGTCAACTGGATGGTCGCGCTCCAGCAGGAGATACCGTCCGAGATGTTCTCCCGGGTCAGTGCCTACGACCACCTCGGGTCGATCGCGCTCACCCCGCTCGGCACCGCGATGGCCGGCCCGGCCGCCGACGCGCTCGGCCTGGACGGCGCGCTGTGGACGTGCGCCCTGGTCACGTTCGCGCTCGCCGCCGCCGTCCTCGTCGTCCCCGAGGTCCGCCGGCTGAGCCGTCCGGTCCCCCCGCCCGCCCCGGCCGCCGCCCCCGAGCCGCTGGGGGTCTGAGCCGCTCGGGGTCCGAGCAACCGGCGGTGCCGGTGGTGCGTCCGACACCGGTAGGGACCGAGGGGGAGCGCATGCCGGAAGCACCGCTGCTGTACATCGACGTCGACGGGGTGCTCAACCCCGCCGACCCGTACCCGGCGGACGGCTTCCGACGGCACGAGCTGCTCGGGTACGAGGTGCTGCTCTCCGCCGAGCACGGCGCGTGGCTGCGGGAACTGTCCGGCACGTACGAGCTGTGCTGGGCCACCACCTGGCAGGACTCCGCCAACGAGCACCTCGCACCGCTGCTCGGGCTGCCGCAGCTGCCGGTGGTGGGGGTCAACCGCTACGTCCGGCAGCCAGGCGACCCGCGGACGAGGCTCGCCGAGCTGTTCTCCGGCTTCAAGTGGGCACCGATCCTCCGGCACGCGGCGGGCCGTCCGTTCGCCTGGATCGACGACGTGATCCCGCCCCGGCTCGTCCGGAACTCGCTGCTGCGCCCGGACCGCCTGCTGATCCCCGTCGACCCCCACCAGGGCCTCGAACGCCACCACGTCGACCGCCTGCTCCGACGCCCGCCCCGCACCTTCCGGCGCCCGCGTCACTGATCGACGCCGGGCGGGACGCGGGTGGCCTGGTGGTAGTACATCCGCCAGCCGCCGTCCCGGCCCCTGCGCCAGATCGAGCTGTGCCGGCTGTGCCGCTCGCCGAGCACCGTCTCGAACGTCAGGTGCACCAGCCCCGGCGCGAGCCGCGCCCCCGTGATCCCCGAGGGCTCGTAGCGGGGGCCGTCCGCGGAGCTCCCCGGGTGGCCGGCCAGCTCCGCGAGCATCGTCGCGTACGTCCACCGCCGCCCCGACCCGCCGACCTCCACGAACTCCGGGTCGAGGAGCCGCCCCGCGAGCTCGGGCGAGGAGCACACCCTCGGATCCATGAGCTGCAGCTCCCCCGCGATCGCCTGTTCCACCTCGTCCGCCGCACTGTCCATGGACACATCCTCCGCACGGCCACCGCCCCCACCGCAACCCGGTTCCGGGGCCGGCCGTCAGGGCGTCGGCAGCCAGCTCACGTGGCCGGCCAGCAGGGCGTAGCCGACGAAGGCGACGGTGTCGATCATGGCGTGGGCGACCACCAGCGGCATCACCCGGCCCCAGCGGCGGTACAGCAGGCAGAAGACCACGCCCATGACCATGTTGCCGACCAGCCCGCCGACGCCCTGGTACAGGTGGTACGACCCGCGCAGCACCGCGCTGGCGGCCACCGCCGCCGGCCAGGACCACCCCAGCTGGCCGAGCCGCCGCAGCAGGTAGCCGACCACGACGACCTCTTCGAGGATCGCGTTCTGCCAGGCCGAGCCGATCAGGACGGGGATGCGCCACCAGACGGCCGGCAGGCCGGAGGGGGCGACGGTGAGGTTGAAGCCGGCGGCCTGGGCCGCGAGGTAGAGGCCGAGGCCGGTGCCGCCGATCGCGGCGGCGACCAGCAGGCCGCGCCCGAGGTCCCGCGCCTTGTCCCGGAGGTCGAAGCCGAGCACCCGCAGCGAGGTGCCCTCCCGCACCAGCAGGTAGCCGACCAGCACGACGGGCATCAGGCCGCGGGCGATGTAGTAGAGCTGCCAGGCGAGGTCGATCCACGGCCGGCCCGGCGCGCGGGAGCCGTTGAGGGTGGCGACCTGCTGGCCGAGCGCGATCGGCTGGGTCAGCGAGTCGGCGAAGCTGATCAGGGCGGCGACGCCGCTGGCCCCGAGGGAGAGGCCGAGCACGATGAGCAGCTCGACGCCGAGCAGGCGGCGGGCCGGGGTGCCGGTCTCCGGCTCGGTCGTAACGCTGGTCACCTGGTCTCCCGCGCGGCGGCTCGCTCCCCGCCGCCGGCCGGCGTGCGGGCCCGGCGCCGCGGACGGCCTCCGGGCCGATCATCCTCGCACACGCGGATGAGGACGCCCCGCCGCGAGCGCCGGTGGCGGGCACCGGTCGCGCGGCGGGGCGCCGCCGGTCAGCCCACCGGCCAGGTGTGCACGGGTTCGCCGGTGCGCATGTACTCCACGTACCTGCGGGTCATCGCGGCGATGGCGGCGGTGCGGTCCATGCCGAAGTGCTCGCGCAGCCGGTGCACGGTGGCGGCCTGCCAGGAGGCGCCGTTGGTGCGGCGCAGGCAGCGCTGCTCGATGACGCCGAGGTAGCGGTCGCGGTCGGCGGGTTCGATGCCCCACTCGTCGAGGCCCTGGTGGGCGAGCGGGAGCAGCTCGTTGAGCACGAGCTCGGTGACGGGGGTCGGGGCGGTGCCGCCGCGGCCGGCCCGTCCGTGCCGGGGCCAGTGCAGGACGGCGTCGATGCCGTGCCGGGCCGCGGTGTGGAAGTTCTCGTCGGCGCGTTCGAAGGGCAGCCTCGTCCAGACCGGCCGGGACTGTTCGGCGAGGACGCGGACCAGCCCGTAGTAGAAGGCGGCGTTGGCGAGGACGTCGGTGACGGTGGGGCCGGCCGGCAGGCAGCGGTTCTCCACCCGGAGGTGGGCGATGCCGTCGGCGACGTCGTACACCGGGCGGTTCCAGCGGTAGATGGTGCCGTTGTGGAGCCGCATCTCCGCGAGTTTGGGGACGCCGCCGGAGGCGAGCACCTTGACCGGGTCCTCGTCGTCGCAGATCGGCAGCAGGGCCGGGAAGTAGCGGAGGTTCTCGGCGAACAGGTCCAGCGCGGAGTCGACCCAGCGCTCCCCGAACCAGGTGATGGGGCGCACGCCCTGTGCTTTGAGCTCCGCCGAACGGGTGTCACAGGCCTGTTGGAAGAGCACCGGGCGGGTCTCGCGCCACAGTTCGCGCCCGAACAGGAACGGCGAGTTGGCGCCGAGCGCGACCTGGCAGGCGGAGACCGCCTGGGCCGCGTTCCACACGGGTGCGAACTTCTCCGGTGTGACCTGCAGGTGGAGTTGGAGCGAGGTGGCCGCGGCCTCCGCGACCATCGAGACCGACTCGACGGCGAGGTGCTCGACGCCCTCGATGTCCAGCGCGATGTCCTCGCCGCGGGCGGCCAGGATCTGGTCGCTGAGCAGGCTGTAGCGGTTGACGTGGGACATGGCGTCCAGACCGGTGTGGTCCAGGTCGAGGGTCGGCAGGATCCCGACCATGACGATCCGGGCGCCGGCCTCGGCGGCCTGCCGGTCCGCGTAGCGCAGGCAGGTGTCGACCTCCTCGCGGAGCTCCTCCAGGACGTGCCCGCCGAGCCGCCGCGGGGCGACGTTGACCTCGATGTTGAAGCGGCCCAGCTCGGTCTGGAAGTCGGCCGAGGCGATCGACTCCAAGACCTGCGAGTTGCGCATGACCGGCATGCCCTGCTCGTCGGCCAGGTTGAGCTCGATCTCAAGGCCCATCATCGCTCTGGGGCGGTCGAAACGTCCCTCGCGCAGCATCCGCTCGAACACGTCCAGACAGGACTGGAGCTTGCGCCGGTACAGCTGCCGGTCGGACAGTTCAGCGCGAGTGGCCGCGACCTTCTCGCCCATGAGCGTCCTCCTCCCCTAGGTCGACCGTGCATGCATCATGCCCATCCGGAAGATCGATAGCCCGAGGTCCCGAACGCGCTGGCGAGGCTCGAAACTGACGGTCCGTCACTTCTGGTCGGACTTGCCGCCCCACACCGAACGTGATAAGAAGGTCACCCTGCGCACCTGTTCGAGTAGAATTCGCACTGCGCTCCCGGCCGGTTTCCCGCCGCACGACAACCTCGTGCACGCGTGGTTCCGTGCCCGCACCGCGATCATGCCCAACCGGACACGGCCAGGTCCCGCCACGCCGGTATGCCGCACTCGCACGCCGATCTCGCACAGAGAGGCGACCCGCCATGACTCTGCAGACCCCCCAGCCGCCGCCGAGCGCCCTGCGCGCCGTGCTGGCCGCCCTCGACGACGAGGGTGCGCTCAGCAAGCCCGCAGCCGCCGCCCTGCGCCATACCGCCGGTCCGCTGCTCCCCGCGCATCCGCTGGCCGTGTACGTGCTGGAGGGGCCCGCGCTGGGCACCGCGCGGCGCACCGGCTGGCGGTTCCTCATCAAGCAGGGCAGCGGCGGTGTCGTCGCGGCGGCGGAGGTGGCGGAGACGGCCGCGGGGCACACCTTCTCGCACTTCGCCGCCGGCCCCTACCTCGACTCCACCGTCCGGGCGCTGCGCCAGGCCTGGCAGCTGGCGCAGGGCTCGCGGACGATCCGGCTGCCCCGGCTGCTGACCATGCCGGGGCACTACGCCACGGCGCTGTGGCTGAACGGTTCTGCACCGGACGGCGGGGACGACCTGCTGATCCCGCTCTCCCCCGCGCCGCTCGGGGTGACGGCCCACCGGATCTACCGGGCGGGCGAGTTGCTGGCCGCGCTGGAGCGTCCGCCGCTCGGCGGCGCGGCGATGCTGCTCAGCCAGGGCTGATCGCCGCCGGGCCGGGCCCGACGGTCCGGGCCCCCGCTGCGGCCGACCGGAGCGCGACCGCCGCAACCGCACCACCGCATCACCCGGACGGGCCATCGGTCCTGACCTACCAGGGTCAGGAGACCGGTGGCCCGTCCGGCCGTTCCGGCGCCGGTCGGCCGCCTGAACGGGTGATCTCCGACGACGGGTTGTGGCTCATGTCACAAAAAGGCTGCGGGAAGGACCCGGGATGCCGACACTGGGAACCAGCGGATGTGGGGGCTTGTCCTACCCACCGGAGCGCCGGTTCACACCTGGGCCGGCGAGGATGATCCGCCGGCAGGGCGGCGCGCCACGGGGGTGCCGTACGGCGGGGCAGGATCCGAGCGAAGCGAGGGTACGAGCTATGTGCCAGCACCGTCCTGAGTGTCCTTCGGCCGAGTCGGCCGACCGCGAGGCCGCCGAACCGGTGGCCCGCCACCCCGAGCAGGGCTGGAGCCTGCTCTGCAACGGCGTCCTGCTCTTCGAGGACACCGGTGAACTGCTGCCCGACGGCAGGGTGATCGCCCCGCGGCGCCCGCTCGCCGTAGCGGCCTGACCGGACCGCACCACCCCGGACCACACCCACACCGGACCACCCCGGACCACCCCGGCGGCGTACGGCCGCCGCCCGCGCACGACCACCGCGGCCGGGCCGGAACGCCGCGAGGGCCCCGGAGGAAGCATCCTCCGGGGCCCTCGCCGTCCGCTACGGGATCAGTTGCCGTACTCGTCCAGCGGCGGGCAGGAGCAGACCAGGTTGCGGTCGCCGTAGGCGCCGTCGATCCGGTTCACCGGCGGCCAGTACTTGTCCGCGGGGTTCACGCCGGCCGGGAAGACGGCCTCCTCGCGGGTGTACGGGTGCTGCCAGTCACCGGCCAGGTTGGCGGCGGTGTGCGGGGCGTTGCGCAGCGGGTTGTCCTCGCCAGACCACTCGCCGGAGCCGACCTTCTCGATCTCCGCGCGGATCTGGATCATCGCCTCGCAGAAGCGGTCGATCTCGTGCAGGTCCTCGGACTCGGTGGGCTCGATCATCAGGGTGCCGGCCACCGGGAACGACATGGTCGGGGCGTGGAAGCCGTAGTCGATCAGGCGCTTGGCCACGTCGTCGACCGAGACGCCGGTCTCCTTGGTGAGCGGGCGCAGGTCGATGATGCACTCGTGCGCGACCAGGCCGCCGGGGCCGGTGTAGAGCACCGGGAAGTGCGGGGCCAGCCGCTTGGCGATGTAGTTGGCGTTCAGCACGGCCACCTGGGTGGCGCGCTTGAGGCCCTCGCCGCCCATCAGGCGGACGTACGACCAGGAGATCGGCAGGATCGCGGCGGAGCCCCACGGCGCGGCCGAGATCGGGCCGACGCCGGTGGCCGGGCCGGCCTCCGGCTGCAGCGGGTGGTTCGGCAGGTACGGCGCGAGGTGCGCGCGGACCGCGACCGGGCCGACGCCGGGGCCGCCGCCGCCGTGCGGGATGCAGAAGGTCTTGTGCAGGTTCAGGTGCGACACGTCGGCGCCGAACTTGCCCGGCTTGGCGAGGCCGACCAGCGCGTTGAGGTTGGCACCGTCCACGTACACCTGGCCGCCGGCCTCGTGCACCATGGCGCAGATCTCGGTGATCTCGGTCTCGTACACGCCGTGGGTGGACGGGTAGGTGACCATCAGCACCGAGAGCTGGTCACGGTGCTGCTCGATCTTGGCCTTGAGGTCCTCGACGTCGACGTCGCCGTCGACCAGGGTCTTGACCACGACGACGCGCATGCCGGCCATCACCGCGGAGGCGGCGTTGGTGCCGTGCGCGGAGGACGGGATGAGGCAGACGTCGCGCTGGGTGTCGCCGTTGGCCAGGTGGTAGGCGCGGACGGCGAGCAGGCCGGCCAGCTCGCCCTGGGAGCCGGCGTTCGGCTGGATGGAGACCGCGTCGTAGCCGGTGACCTCGACGAGCTGCTGCTCCAGGCCGTGGATCAGGCTGAGGAAGCCCTGCACCTGGTCGGCCGGGGCGAACGGGTGCAGCTGGCCGAACTCGGGCCAGGTGACCGGCTCCATCTCGGTGGTGGCGTTGAGCTTCATGGTGCAGGAGCCCAGCGGGATCATGCCGCGGTCCAGCGCGTAGTCGCGGTCCGACAGACGGCGCAGGTAGCGCAGCATGGCGGTCTCGGAGCGGTGGCTGTGGAAGACCGGGTGGGTGAGGTACTCGTCGTCGCGCAGCAGGGCGGCCGGCAGCGCGTCGGCGGTCTCGTCGAGCTCGGCGCCGGTGATGCCGAACGCGGCCCACAGCGCGGTGAGGTGCTCGCGGGTGGTGGTCTCGTCGCAGGAGATCGAGACGGTGTCCGCGTCCACCTTGTGGATGTTGATGTTCGCGTCGAGGGCCGCGGCGACGACCTCGTCGGCGCGCTGCGGGACGCGGGCGGTGACGGTGTCGAAGAAGGCGCCGTGCGCGAGCTCGACGCCGCCGGCGCGCAGGCCCGCGGCGAGTGCGGCGGCGTAGCGGTGGGTGCGGCGGGCGATGTCCGCGAGGCCGTCGGGGCCGTGGTAGACGGCGTACATCGAGGCCATCACGGCGAGCAGCACCTGGGCGGTGCAGATGTTGCTGGTGGCCTTCTCGCGGCGGATGTGCTGCTCGCGGGTCTGCAGGGCCAGGCGGTAGGCGCGGTTGCCGCCGGTGTCGACGGAGACGCCGACCAGGCGGCCGGGCAGGTTGCGGGCGTACTCGGCACGGACGGCGAGGTAGCCGGCGTGCGGGCCGCCGAAGCCCATCGGCACGCCGAATCGCTGCGAGGTGCCGCAGGCGATGTCGGCGCCCATCGAGCCCGGGGACTTGAGCAGGGTGAGGGCGAGCAGGTCGGAGGCGACGGCGACGACCGCGCCGAGGCCGTGGGCCTGCTCGATGACCGGGGTGAGGTCGCGGACGGCGCCGGTGGCACCCGGGTACTGGAGCAGCACGCCGAAGACGCCGCGCTCGGCGATCTCGGCCGGGATGCCCTCGGACAGGTCGGCGACGACGACCTCGACACCGGTCGGCACGGCGCGGGTCTCGATGACGGCGACGGTCTGCGGCAGGGTGTCGGCGTCGATCAGGAAGACGCCGCCCTTGACCTTGGTGACGCGGCGGGCCAGCGCCATCGCCTCGGCGGCGGCGGTGCCCTCGTCGAGCAGCGAGGAGCCGGAGGTGGCGAGGCCGGTGAGGTCGGCGACCAGGGTCTGGAAGTTCAGCAGCGCCTCCAGGCGGCCCTGCGAGATCTCCGGCTGGTACGGGGTGTAGGCGGTGTACCAGGCCGGGTTCTCCAGCACGTTGCGCAGGATCACCGGCGGGGTGAAGGTGCCGTAGTAGCCGAGGCCGATCATGGAGGTGGCGACCCGGTTGCGGTCGGCCAGCTCGCGCAGCTCGGCGAGGACCTGGGCCTCGCTGCGGCCGGCCGGCAGGTCCAGCGCGGTCAGGCTGCGGATGGCCTCGGGGACGGCCGCGTCGGCCAGCTCGTCCAGCGACGCGAAGCCCACCTGGGCCAGCATCTTCTCCTGGGCGGCGGCGTCGGGGCCGATGTGGCGGGTCTCGAAGGGGCTGGCCTGCTCGAGCTCGGTGAGGTTCGGCTGGGCGTTCATGGGGGTCGAGGCCTCCTGGTCACGGACCGGCGGGGGTACGCACGCCGGTCGGCCGCCGTGGGGAGCCGGAGACGTACGAACCCGTCAGGCCTCCCCCTCTGTCATCGGTACCTGAGAGCTTCGCCGCCCCGACGCCCGAGGGCATCTCGTCGGCTTGCACCGTCGGTGAGGGTGGTGCCGACGGCTCCTGTGCCGGCGGTCCTGCCCTGCTTTCCAGAGTGACCTGGCCCACGCGGTACGGGTGCCTGAGAGATTCCGGGGAGGAGTTGCTCCTTCGGCGCCCCTGCCCCAGCTCAGCGGGGTCGGGGACTCTCCCGCGCGGGCTCGGCGGTCGCCGCCCAGGGTACCAGCGGGACCACCGGGAATGACGGGCGCTGTGACCGGCGTCCCACTGCCGGACGGGCGGTCCTCGGCACCCGTCCGGGTGCGCGCCGGTCGCGGCCCTCCCCCGGACGGCCGATCACCGGCCCGGACGGCCGCTCCCGGCTCGCCGGTGACCGGTCCATGGCGTTCTGTGTAGATGGCGTCTGGCCAGCTCCTCCAGCCGTCCCGACCTCCGCGTACACACAGGAGCAGTAGCACTGGAGGACAGCGTGCAGACCGATATCGATCCGCGAGACCTCATCGGGCACAAGGCGGTCGACCGGAACGGTGAGAAGATCGGCACGGTCGACGAGGTGTATCTCGACGACGCGACCGGTGAGCCCGAGTGGGCCGCCGTCCGTACCGGGATCTTCGGCCGGGACGCCTTCGTCCCGCTGACCACCAGCGAGTTCTCGGGCGAGGAGCTGAAGGTCCCCTACGACAAGTCGCTGGTGAAGGAGTCACCCGACTTCGGGGTGGGCCAGCACCTCTCACCCGCCCAGGAGTTGCAGCTCTACCGCTACTACGGACTGGACGTCTCCGGCGGCGCCCGGCCGGGCCCGGAGGCCGCCCCGCAGTCGGCCGGGCGTACCGGCGACGCCGAGTTCGGCACGGTCGCGCGCACGGCTGCCGGGCAGCCCGCCGCGAACGGCAGGCCGGCGACGGACGGGCGGACGGCGGACGGGCGGGGCCGGACGGACCACGCCGACGGGCAGCACGGCGGGGCGCGCCACGACGGGCCCCGGCAGGACGGCTCCCGGCAGGACAGCTCCGAGAACACCATGCAGCTCCCGGTGGTGCCGGCCGGCGGCGCCGTCCGCCCGCTCGCGGCACCGACCGCCGCGCACCGGCCCGAGCGGCAGCAGGGCGGCGAGGCCTCGGCGCACGGGCCGGTCGAGATCGTCTGCCGCGAGGAGCGGCTGGACATCAGCACGGAGTGGCACGTGCTGGGCACCGCCCGGTTGCGCAAGTACGTCACCTCGGAGGCGGTGGAGCGCCGGGTGCCGGTGGTCCGCGAGCGGGTGCGGGTGGAGCGGGTGCCGGTGAGCGACGCCGAGCGGGCGGCGCTGAGCGACCAGGAGATCGCCGAGGCGGTCGAGGAGGTGACCCTGCGCGAGGAGCGGCCGGTGGTGCGCAAGTACCTGGCGCCGGTCGAGCGGGTGCGCCTGGTCGTCGAGCGGTACACCGAGGAGGAGCTCGTCCGCGAGGAACTGCGGCGCGAGCAGGTCGAGGTGCACGACGAGACCGGGCGTCGGCCGTTCGGTCCCCAGCCGGCCGACCGCGCGAGCGCCCCGGCCGGGCACGCACCGGCGAACGGCCGGCCCGCGCACGGGCAGCCGGCCGACGGACAGCCCGCGCAGCCTTCTCAGCCCGCCCGGCCCGCCCAGCCATCTCAGCCTTCTCAGCCCGCCCAGGGTCAGCCGGCACATGGTCAGCCGGCGCCGCACGCGTCGGGCCCGACGCCCGTCCAGGTCGCCGCACGGGCGGCCGCGGCGCAGCCGCCCCGGCCGGAGCCGCTGCGCCCGGTCTGATCCTCCGACAGCCGGTCTCCCCCGGGTCCCGGTCCGCTGCGGCGGGCCGGGACCTGCGCTTTGCCAAAGATTCACCGATCGATATTTGACAGACTGAAGTATCGACCTGCATCGTTACTTCAGTTCATTCACTATCGCTTGCCTGAAGCAGTGACCGGCTTCCGGCGTCCCGAACGGGAGGAAACCCACCGTGAGTGAGGCCCCACAGCCCGCCGCCACGGACGAGAAGCCGAGCAGTGCGCGGGTGCTCCCCGCGCTCGTGCTGGCCATGCTGGCGTTCAGCGTGGTGCAGACCGCGGTCGTGCCGATCCTTCCGTCACTCGCCAAGGAGCTGGACGTCTCCGGCTCCAGCATCACCTGGCTGATGACCGCCAACCTGCTCTCCGCGGCCGTGCTCACGCCGCTGCTCGGCCGGTTCGGTGACCTCCGCGGCCGCAAGCCGATGCTGCTGGTCTCGCTCGCCGGCCTGGTCGCCGGTTCCGCCCTCGCGGTCGGCACCCACTCCTTCACCTGGCTGGTCGTCGCCCGCGTGCTGCAGGGCGCCGGCGGTGGCGTGCTGCCGCTCGCGATCAGCATCGTCCGCGACGAGCTGCCCAAGGCCAAGGTCACCGGCGGCGTCGCCGCCATCAGCGCCTCCATGGGCGTCGGCAGCGGCCTCGGCCTGGTCGCCACCGGCCTGCTGCTGGAGCACTGGAGCTACAAGTCGATCTTCTGGATGGGCCTGGCCTTCGGCATCGTCGCCGTCGCGCTGGTCGCGATCCGCGTCCCCAAGGACCCGGTCGTCGACAAGGAGGGCGGCGCCGACCCGCTCGGCGCGCTCACCCTGGCCGGCTGGCTCTCCGCCCTGCTGGTCGCCGTCAGCCAGGGCAACCACTGGGGCTGGACCTCCAACCGCACCCTCGGCCTGTTCGCCGTCGCCGCCGTGGTCGCCCTCGTCTGGATCCTCATCGAGGTCAAGGTCAGCCACCCGCTGGTCGACATGAAGATGATGTCCCGCCCGGCCGTCGCCTTCACCAACATCTCCGGCCTGCTCATGGGCTTCGGGATGTACGGCTCCTTCATGGTCATCAGCAACTTCGCGCAGACCCCGGAGAAGCTCGCCCACTACGGCTTCACCGCCACCGTGCTGCACGCCGGCATCATGCTGCTGCCGTCCGCGCTCGGCTCGATGGTGGCCGCCCCGCTCGGCGCCCTCATGATCGCCCGCCGCGGCCCGCGCCTGCCGCTCGTCGCCGGCGGCCTGCTCGGCGCCGTCGCCATGGCCTACCTCGCCGTCCGGCACAGCCACGAGATCGACATCTACCTCGCCTCCGCCGTCTTCGGCCTCGGCGTCGGCCTCGCCTACGCCGCCATGCCCGCCTACATCAACGGCGCCGTGCCAGCCGAGCAGAGCGGCATCGCCAACGGCATGAACGCGGTGCTGCGCACCGTCGGCGGCGCCGTGGGCACCGCCGTCATGGCGGCGATCCTCACCGGCGACACCATGAAGCTGCCGATCCCGATCGCGCTGCCGACGCTGACCGCCTACGAGCACGCCTACTGGACGGCCGCCGTGATGTGCGTGGTCGCCGGCCTGGTGCCGTTCGCCATCCGCCGGATCAAGGCCGCCGACCTCCCGGCCGCCCCGGCCGAGGCCACCTCCTCCAGCCCCGAGCTGGTCAAGACCGACGCCTGACGAGGCGTCTCCCTCGCGCCAGGGGACGAGGCGCGAGGGGGCCGGGCCCCCGTGGACGGGTGTGGGCATGCGACCACGGACACGGCCCGGCCCGCCGAGCGGCCCCGCACTGGGACGGTGCGGGGCCGCTCGCCATGTCCGGGGAGGCTCCCGGCGCCGCGGCCCGCTCGGACCTCGGCACAGGACCCCCGTCTGCCACGCGGACGCCGCCACACGTCCTCTGCCGACCGCTCAGACCCGGCGCAGCGGCAGCGGGTCGGCCGGCTCCAGGTCCGGGTCGTCGACGGCGAAGGTCCGCACCCGGCCGGGCGGACCGTACGGCGTCTCGAAGCGCACGGTGACCCGGCCCACACCGCTGCCCTGCACCCAGCCCGGGCCGTGCTCGGCGTGGTGGACGTCCTGCCCGGGCAGCCAGCGGCGCAGCACCGACGGCGGCTCCGCCGGCGCCCGCCCGCCCGGAGCCGTACCGGGGGCATCCGCTCCCCCGGCCCCCGCAGCCCCCGCCGACGCCTCCGCAGGCACCTCCGCCGACTCCTCCGTCCCGGCCCCGGTCCCGGCGGCCTGGGCGGTCTGCGCCTCCGCGGCCTGGGCGGCCTGGGCGAAGAGGTCCTCCTGGGTGTAGTCGGCCAGCTGGGACACGCCCACACCGAGCAGCCGCACCCCGCCGGTGGTGTCCACCTGCAGGGCGAGCCGGCGGGCCGTCTCCGCGATCACCGTCTCGTCGTCGGTGGGCGCGCGCAGCGTCTCGGAGCGGGTCAGGGTGGAGAAGTCGAAGCGGCGCACCTTCAGCACCACCGTGCGGCCGGACCGGCCGGCCGCCCGCAGCCGCCCGACGCAGCGCGCGGTGAGCTGGTCGATCTCGTGCAGGATGCGGTCGCGGTCCGCGAGGTCGACCTCGAAGGTGTCCTCGACCGACACCGATTTGGCGTCCCGGTCGGGCACCACGGCCCGCTCGTCGTGGCCGACGGCCATCATGTGGATGCCGGTGCCGTGCGCCCGCCCGAGCAGCTGGACGAGTTCGCCCTCGCCGGCGTCCGCGAGGTCGGCCACGGTGGTCAGGCCCGCGCGGCGCAGCGTCTGTTCGGTGGCCGGGCCGATGCCGGGCAGCGCCCGCACCGGCATCGGGCTGAGCACGGCCCGCTCCGAGCCGATCTCCACCAGGACGAGGCCGTCCGGCTTCGCCTGCTCGGAGGCGATCTTCGCCATGAGCTTGGAGCCGGCGGCGCCGACCGAGGCGGTGAGGCCTGTCCGTTCGAGGATGTCGGCGCGCAGGTCCTCGGCGACGGCGAGCACCAGCTGCGCACCGGTCTGCGGGCCGGCATCGGCGAGGGCGGGGCCGTACGGGCCGGCCTCCAGGTCGACGAAGGCCTCGTCGAGGCTCAGCGGCTCGACCAGCGGGGAGCGTTCGCGGAGCAGGGCCATGACGATGTCGCTGCTCTGGCGGTAGGCGGCGAAGCGGCCGGACAGGAAGGCGGCGTTCGGGCAGAGCCGGCGGGCCTGGGCCATCGGCATGGCCGAGTGGACGCCGAACCTGCGGGCCTCGTAGGAGGCGGTGGAGACGACGCCGCGGCCGCCGAGGCCGCCGACCACCACGGGTTTGCCGCGCAGGCTCGGCTTGGCCGCCTGCTCCACCGCGGCGAAGAAGGCGTCCATGTCGAGGTGGATGATGCTCGGCACAGTCCGCACACCGCGATCATCGCGCACGGCTGTGACAATCCGTTCGAGGCGGGGCGCCCGGCACCGCTCCGCGACCGCGCCAGACCCGGGGGCCGTCTTCGAAGGGCGTCGGACGGTCACGTCAGGGGGCGCGCGAGGGCGGCCCCAAAGGTGCACCGCCGCCCCTCGCAGCCACGCCCTACGACTTCGCGGCGTCCGCCAGGGCGCGGGTGACGCCGGCCTCGGTCGCGCCGAGGAACTGCGGGTCGGGACGCAGCCAGGCGTCCAGCGCCGCCTTGCCCGCTCCCGGGATCTCGCGCATCCCGCCGTAGTACCAGGTGGTGTCGTGCGGCTCGTCCACCGCGACGGCGTACGCGTCGATGCCGGCCGCCTCGCAGAGCGCCAGCGCCCGCCGTACGTGGAAGCCCTGACTGACCAGCAGGGCGTGGTCGACGCCGAAGACGCGCCGGGCCCGGCTGCAGGAGTCCCAGGTGTCGAAGCCCGCGTAGTCGCCGACCACCCGGACGTCCGGGACCCCTCGGGCCGTCAGGTAGTGCCGCATGGCATCGGTCTCGTCGTATGCGGTGGTGCTGTTGTCCCCGGTCACCAGGATCGCCTGTACCTTGTGCTGCTGATAGAGGTTCAGCGCCGCGTCGAGCCGGTGCGCGAGGTACGGGGACGGCTCGCCGTCGAAGAGTCCCGCGCCGAAGACGACGGCGACGGGGGCGGCCGGCGCGTCCGCCACCGTGCGGACCCGCCCGCTCTCGCCCGTCCACAGCCAGGCGCTCGGCGCGAGCACGAGGGCGCTGGCGAGGACGGCGCCCTGGAACCAGCGCCGTCGGCCGGCCCGGTCGCCGAGCCCGGGGATCCGCCGCAGCCGCGCCACGGCGCCGCGCAGGGCCTTCACATCCTTGATCGACACACTGGGCGGGACGCCGCCCGGGGCCGGTGCGGTTCCGCCGCCCGCCGGTCGGCCGCAGGGCCTCGCCGTGGCACGGGGTCCGCGGGGCTGCGGGACGTGGGCGCGTCGGCTGCGTCAGACCGCGCGGTTGCGGCGCTGGGCGAGTTCGTCGGCCGGGTTGTGGCCGACGAGCGTCTCCCCGGTGTCGGTGCGTTCGGCGTGCAGCCGGCCGAGGGCGGTCTCCAGCTCCTGCCAGACCGCACCCACCGCGATCCCGAACATGCCCTGGCCGCCGCCGATCAGGTCGACGACCTGCTGCGGACTCGTGCACTCGTACACGGTGGCGCCGTCGCACATCAGCGTGAGCCCGGTGAGGTCGGCGGGCTCGGCCGCCTGGAGGTGGGCCACGGCGACGCGGATGTTCTGCAGCGAGACGCCGGCGTCCAGCAGCCGCTTGACGATCTTCAGCAGGAGGATGTCGCGGAAGCTGTACAGCCGCTGCGCACCGGCCGGGTAGGCGGTGCGGACACTGGGCTCCAGCAGTCCGGTGCGGGCCCAGTAGTCGAGCTGACGGTAGGTGATGCCGGCGGCCGCGCAGGCCGTGGGCCCGCGGTAGCCGACCAGCGCGGACGTCGGCGGGATGCGCTCGATCGCGGGCTGCCCGGCCTGGACGGCGGGGAAGCGGCCCACCCGGGGCAGTTCGGCGTCCGCGGAGTGCCCGGACGCGGCCGGGGCCTCCCAGCCCCGCGGGGCCGGTCCGCGGCCGGCGCGAGGCAGGTGCACGGCGCACAGGCCCCCGGCGGTGGCGTCGTCGCCGGTACCGCTCATGCCTGGCCTCCGTCCACTCGGTCCTGCGGCTCTCCGGGCGCCGGACGGCGCAGGCCGACCGGAACCTCCCTTGACGGTAGGCAGTCACCACAGGCCCGTCAACGATCGCCACGCCGGGGCTCCGGTCGGATGTCACTCCGAAGAGTGGTTTTTCGTGCCCTCAGTGTGGGTAGCAGTGGCCGCTTTTGCAAAGCACGGTTGCAGCGCCAGGTGGCGGGCAGTACGCGGAGGGGCCCGGCGGGCGCCGGCGGCTACTGCTGGCCGCCGCCGAAGTCCTCCGGCGAGACCTGGTCGAGGAACTCGCGGAACTTCTCGACCTCGTCCTCCTGCTCGTCCGGGATCGCGATGCCCGCCTCGGCGAGCACGTTCTCGCTGCCGAAGATCGGCGTCCCAGTCCGCAGCGCCAGCGCTATGGCGTCCGAGGGCCGCGCACTGACCTCGACACCGCCGGAGAAGACGAGCTCGGCGTAGAAGACGCCCTCGCGCAGGTCGCTGATCCGGACCTCCGTCAGCTGCTGGCCCAACGCGTCGAGGACGTCCTTGAAGAGGTCGTGCGTCAGCGGGCGCACCGGGGTCATGCCCTGCTGCGCGAAAGCGATCGCGGTCGCCTCGCCGGGGCCGATCCAGATCGGCAGGTACCGATCGCCCCCGACCTCCCGCAGCAGCACGATCGGCTGGTTGGAGGGCATCTCCACCCGGACACCCACGACGTCGAGCTCATTCACACTGGCAACCCTATGGCTCGCGCCGCCGATAGGAAAGCGCAGCACGTCCGGGCCTGGTCAGGTGCGCGGGCCCGGGGTGTCGCAGGTGCCGCTCAGTTGGGCCGGGCCCGCAGGCCCGCCTGGACCATGGCCGCGTGCAGCCGGACGGAGAGCGTCGCCAGCTCGCGGGCGGTGGTCTCGGCGTGCGCCCGGGTCTGCGGGTTGCGGTGCCGGCGCAGCGGGGCCACCACCTGGTCCACCAGGGCCACCTCGCGCTCGGCCGCCGCCTTCATGGCCCGCAGGTGGCGCGGCTCCAGGCCGTACCGGCCGAGCTCGGCGACCAGCCGCGCGATCTGCAGCGCCTCGCCGTCGTAGCCGCCGTCCGTCCCCGCCGTCACCAGTCCGTAGGACTCCCACTCCCGGAGTTCCGCCTCCTCGGCCTCGGCCGCGGCGAGCAGTTCGGCCCGTCCGAGCCGCACCCCGGCGACCGCGCCGGCCGCGGCGCCGAGCTCCCGGTCGGCCTCCTCCAGCGGGCCGGGCCGGGTCTCCGGCGCGGGCAGCGCCGGCGGCGCCTCGCCGCGCTCGATGGCGTCCAGGTGCTCGCGGATCACCCGAAGCGGCAGGTAGTGGTCGCGCTGCATGCGCAGCACGTACGCCAGCCGCTCGACGTCCCCGGCGCTGAACTTGCGATAGCCGGACGGGGTGCGCTGCGGATCGACCAGCCCCTCCGCCTCCAGGAAGCGGATCTTGGAGATGGTGACCTCCGGGAAGTCGTCCCGGAGGAACGCCAGCACGGCGCCGATCGAGAGCAGCTCGTCGCCGCCCCTCCCCCGTGCCTCGGCCGCACGGCGTGTGGCGGGCACGGGGGTGGCCCCGAGGGTGGTGGGAGGGTTCGCGGTCACTCGGGCTCCTGCCGACGTCGGATTCAGTACCCCCGGGTGTGACCGGCGAAGAACACCAGCCGGTACTTGCCGATCTGGACCTCGTCGCCGTTGCTGAGCGTGACCTCGTCGATCCGCTCCCGGTTGACGTACGTGCCGTTCAGGCTGCCCACGTCCGCCACCGAGAAGCCGCCGCCGGGCAGCCGCCTGAACTCCACGTGGCGGCGCGAGACCGTCACGTCGTCCAGGAAGATGTCGCCCTGCGGGTGACGGCCCGCGGTGGTCACGTCCGAGTCCAGCAGGAAGCGGCTGCCCGAGTTCGGGCCGCGCTGCACGATCAGCAGGGCGGAGCCCGGCGGCAGGGCGTCGATCGCGGCCAGCACCTCGGGCGACAGCGCCGGGGTGGCGCCGGTGGAGGTGGCACCGGGCTCGTACGACTCGATCCCGGAGATCGAGATGGTCGACGTGGTCTCGGCGGCGCGCTCCGGCACCGGCGCGCTGCGCAGGGCCGACCCGCAGTTGGAGCAGAACCGGGCCGTGACCGGGTTCTGGTTGCCGCACCGCGGACACGGGGACGTACCAGCCATGGTCACAGCCTCCTGGCTCGGCACACCCTGCTGGGCGTGCCCGGCGTAGGGGTCCGGGGTAAACCCTCCACCGGAGGTTGAGGGTGCTGCCGGGAAACCTATGCGCGGCGCGCCACCCGATTCAACCGACGCGCCGTAGCCCTGAGCATTCCCCTCGTACGGAGCCGCGCCGTGGCCGTCGCGGAACAACGGACGCTCGGCGTACTGGTCCGCCTCGGGCGCGGGCCGCATGCCGGGGACGGCGGCCTCCTCACCCGGGCGGCGGTGGCGCGCGGTGGGCGCGTCCGCCGACTCCTGGCGGTTGTTGCGACCGAAAAGCTTCGAGAACAGACTCACGGGCGAATCCCCTTGCGTGTGACAGACCCGCCCGCGGGGCAGGGTGACAGGCTCGGACAGGCAGCTGGCCCGGCATCCGGCCGGGCCCGAGCAGGCGGCGGAGCGCACCGCCGGGGTGGAACATCCCAGTGTGCCTCAGGCTGCCCGGCGGCGCGCCACCGGGGGCGGCGCGCACCTGACGGACCGTAGGACAGTCGACCCGTCACTTCGCCGCCGGCTTGCCGTACTGCAGCGGCTTCGGCTCGGCGAGCGCGTCGACGACCACCTTCTGCTGCTGGGTGATGACCGCGGTCGCCTGCTCCTTCTCCAGGGTGCGCACCACGCCGCCCGGGATGTTGAGCGCCGGCGTCAGGTCCTGGGGGTTGCCCACGACCGTGAAGCGGAACGGCTGCGACACCTTCTTGCCGTCGATCTGCACACCGCCGTCGGCAGCGTCGGTGAAGTAGGTGCCGGCCACGACACGCACGTCGTTGATCTGAATCGCCTCCGCTCCAGCCGCTCGGAGTTCCTGCAGGGTGTCCAGCAGCATATCCGCCTTCACCTGCCCCTGGGGATCATTGATCGTCAAGACGATTCCCGGCCCGGTTGCCTGCTCCGTGCCGGCGAGCACGCCGAGCTCGGTCGCCTTCCTCCTGGTCTGCTCCTGGGCCTCCTTGGCCTGGTTGGAGCTGTTCTCCAACTGGGTCAGCGACTGCTCCAGCTGCGTCTTCTCCTGCTGGAGACGCTGCTGGCGGCTGTCCAGTTCGTCGAGGATGCGGACGAGATCCTCCTGGCGGGCCCCGCGCAGCTGGTTGTGGTCGTTGGTCGAACGCACCTGGATCGCCAGGCCCAGACCCAGGGCGAACAGCAGGACGGCGACGACGAGCTGGCCTCGGGAGATCCGCGGCGGCCAGAGCGCGGCCCGCAGCCTGCGTCGCGAGTCGGCCGGCTCGACGGCCTCGGCGTCCTCTGCACCGGCGTCCGCAGCACCGGTGTCCGCCGGATCCGCGCCCACCGCCTCTGCGCCCGCGGCATCGGTGCCCGCGGCCTCCCCGGCGGGCTCCGCCGGCCCGCTCCCCTCGGCCAGGTCGAGCGGCTTCTGCTCAGGCTTCTCCGGCTCCGACCGGGGCTCACGCACCGCCGCACCGGGGTCCGCGGCGGCTCCCTCGCCGGGCCCCGCGGCTTCCGCGGTTCCGGCGGCTTCCGCAGGCTCCGCGGGTACTGCAGGTTCTGCGGCTTCCGCAGGCTTCCCGGGCGCCTCGCGCACCTCGGACGCCGCGCCCTCCCCCGGGGGAGGCACCGGCCGGCCGTTCGGCTTGTCGTCCTGTTCCACGACGTGTCTCTCCCTACGCCCTGAACACATGCCGCCGGATCGCGGCTGCGTTGGAGAAGATCCGGATACCGAGCACCACGACGACGCCGGTGGAGAGCTGCGCCCCCACACCGAGCTGGTCGCCGAGGAAGACGATCAGTGCTGCGACGACCACGTTCGACAGGAACGAGACGACGAAGACCTTGTCGTTGAAGATCCCGTCCAGCATCGCGCGGACACCGCCGAACACGGCGTCCAGGGCCGCCACCACCGCGATCGGCAGGTACGGCACCACGGCGTCGGGGACCTCGGGCTGGACGAAGAGGCCGACGACGACGCCGATCACGAGCCCCAGAACGGCAATCACGGTGAAGGTACTCCTGTCCGGGTGGGGGTCGACTTGGTGGAGCGGGTCGGCGAGGCGTTGTGCGAGGGCGACGCGCTGCTCGGGGGCGAGGCAGTGCCCGAGGGCGGGGGGCTGCCCGACGGGCTCGGCGCGGCCGACGGCTCGGCGCCGCCCGGCTTCGCCGTCCGCAGCGTCACGCCGAGCGCGGCCGGCAGCGACATCTTCTTCTGCACGGACACGGTCGACTTGATGCCGTAGCTGTCCTGGATCAGCTTGAGGTAGCGCCCGGCCGAGCTGGAGTCGAACGCCTGCGCGAAGCGCTCCCCGTCCCCGACCGCCAGCACGGTGTACGGGGGCACCAGCGGCCGGTTGTCCACCAGCACCGCGTCACCCGCGGCGCGGATCGCGGAGAGCGTCGTCAGCCGCTGGCCGTTGATCGACACGGCCTCGGCGCCGGACAGCCAGAGCCCGTTCACCACGAGCTGCAGGTCGCGGTCGCGCAGCCGGCCGGTGTTGTTGAACCCCTCGGCCTCGCGCGGGTTGCTCACCGACCCGCCTGCCCCGGTGCCCGACGCGTCGTCGATCACCAGCTTGATGCCCGGGCCGCTGATCTCCCCCGTGCCGGTGCGCGCGGCGAGCGCCGCCAGCGCGTTGTCGCCGCCGACCGGCAGCGCCTGCTGCTGCGCCGTGCCGACCCGGGTGCGCAGGTCCTCGACCTGCCGCTGCAGCGCGTCCGCGGCCTTCGTGGCGTCGTTGACCCGGTGGACGAGCGCGTCCCGCTCCTTGGCGAGCGTCGGCTCGGCCTTGGAGGCGTTCACCCCGCCCACGGTCACCACGGTCGCCGCCAGGGCCAGCCCGACCGCCAGCGTGAGCTTGCCCCGCAGGCTCGTCGGCAGCCTGCTCGGACCGTCCCCGCGGCGGGCCGCCTCGGCGTAGCCCTCGTCCAGGCTGTGGTCCATGACGTTGGTCAGCAGGGACATCGAGGCGTCCGGACGGTTGAACCGTCCGTTCGAGTCACTCGGCGTCGGCGTTGCTGGCATGCAGGACATCGTCCCATGTCGCCGGGGCGGCGTACGCACAGCCCCCGCGCTACCGCCCCGGACGGACACCGAACCGTGACCGGCCGGGGCGCGGCGGCCTGCTGCCACCGCGCCCCGGCCGTGTCACCGGGCGGCGTCCCTCAGCGTCCTGCCGAGTCCACCACCGCCGCCCACTCGTCGAGCAGCTGCTCGGTGGCCTCGTCGTCCGGGCCCTCCGCCCACAGGTGGGTGACCGCCTCGGCCGGGTCCGGCAGGACGAGCGTCCAGCGTCCGTCCGCCTCGACCACGCGCACGCCGTCCGTGGTGTCCAGCCGCCGGCTGCCGGCCGCCTCCACCACCGAACGCATCACCATGCCCTTGGCCGCCCACGGCGTCGCGATGTCGCGCCGCCTGATGTGCGCCTGCGGGATCCGGGCGTCGATCTGGCTCAGCGTGAGCTGGGTGCGGGCCACCAGGCCGACCAGTCGGACGAACGCCGCCGGACCGTCCAGCACACCGCTGAACTCGGGCACCACGAACCCGCCGCGCCCGTCGCCGCCGAACACCGTGCCCTCCTCGGCGGCCGCCTTCGCCAGGTCGTCCGGCGAGGTGGTCGTCCAGGTGACCTGGGTGCCGTGGTACGCGGCGACCTGCTCGGCGATCCGGGTCGTGGTGACGGGCAGCGCCACCTGGCCGCTGCGGCGCTCGGCCGCGACCAGATCGAGCAGCACCAGCAACGCCCGGTCGTCCTGGATCACCCGGCCGAGCTCGTCGACGAACGACACCCGCTCGCCGACCGGGTCGAAGCGCACGCCGAACGCGGCCCGCGAGGAGGCCACCAGCTCGCCCAGCCTGGCCAGCGCGGCCCGCCGCTCCTCGGCGTCCTCGGTCGGCCGGGCCTCGTCCAGACCGCTGTCGACCGTGAGCGCCTCGACACCGAGCCGGCCGAGGATGCTCGGCAGGACGAGCCCGGCACTGCCGTGCGCGGCGTCCACGACGACCTTCAGACCGGCCTCGCGCACCCCGCTGGTGTCGACCGACCGCAGCAGGTTCCGCGCGTACGAGTCGAACACGCTGGACGGATGCAGCAGGTCGCCGATCTCACCGGGGAAGGCCCGCCGGAACTCCTGGCGCGCGTACACGCGGTCCAGCTTCCGCTGGCTGGCCTGCGAGAGGTCGGCGCCGGCCCCGTCGAAGAAGAGGATGTCCAGCGAGTCCGGCACACCCGGTGTGGTCCGCAGGAAGATGCCGCCCGAACTGCCGCGCGCGGTGTTCTGCCGCGCGACCGGCATCGGTACGTTCTCGAGGTCGCGGACGTCGATCGCGCTGGTCTGCAGCGCCGAGATCATCGCCCGCTTGAGCGCCCGCGCACCGCGCGAGTGGTCACGCGCGATGGTGACGGTCGCCCCCTTCTTCAGGGTGGTGGCGTACGCACCGGCCAGCCGCACCGCGAGCTCCGGCGTGATCTCCACGTTCAGGATGCCGGAGACGCCGCGCACACCGAAGAGGTGCTCCTGGCCGCGGGACTCCCAGATCACCGAGGTGTTGACGACCGCACCGGCCTCGATGGTCTTGAACGGGTAGACCCGGACGTTGCCCGCAAGCAGCGACTCCTCGCCGATCAGGCACTCGTCGCCGATCACCGCGCCCTCGTCGATCCGCGCGGCCCGCATCACGTCGGTGTTCTTGCCGATCACGCAACCCCGCAGGTTGCTCTGCGGCCCGACGTACACGTTGTCGTGGATCACGGCCTTGTGCAGGAAGGCGCCGCGCTTGACGACCACGTTGCTGCCCAGCACGGTGTGCTCGCGCAGTTCCACCCCGGCCTCGACCTTGGCGTAGTCGCCGATGTACAGCGGACCGCGCAGCACCGCCTCCGGGTCGACCTCGGCTCCCTCGGCCACCCACACGCCGGGCGAGATCTCGAAGCCGTCCAGCTCGACGTCGACCTTGCTCTCCAGGACGTCGGCCTGGGCCTTCAGGTAGCTCTCGTGGGTGCCCACGTCCTCCCAGTAGCCCTCGGCGACGTAGCCGTAGACCGGCTTGCCCTCCTTGAGCAACTGCGGGAAGACGTCGCTCGACCAGTCGACCGACTCGCCGGCCGCCACGTACGAGAAGACCTCGGGCTCCATGACGTAGATGCCGGTGTTCACGGTGTCGGAGAAGACCTGGCCCCAGGTCGGCTTCTCGAGGAACCTCTCGACCCGCCCCTCGTCGTCCGTGATCGTGATGCCGAACTCCAGCGGGTTCGGCACCCGGGTCAGGCAGACGGTGACCAGTGCACCCTTCTCCCGGTGGAAGGCGATCAGCTCGGAAAGATCGAAATCGGTGAGCGCGTCACCGGAGATCACCAGAAACGAGTCGTCCTTGAGCGCGTCCTCGGCGTTCTTCACACTGCCCGCGGTACCGAGCGGGATCTCTTCATTGGCATAGGTGAGGTTCATCCCCAGCTCTTCGCCGTCCCCGAAGTAGTTCTTCACCAGGGAGGCCAGGAACTGGACGGTCACCACGGTGTCCGTGAGACCGTGCCGCCGTAGCAGCCGTAGTACGTGCTCCATGATCGGCCGGTTGGCCACCGGCAGCAACGGCTTGGGCATGCTCGACGTCATCGGACGGAGTCGAGTGCCTTCGCCACCTGCCATCACAACGGCTTTCATTCGGGTGCGTCCTCCTTCGCGGTGGTGAACCCTGCAGATCCATCAAACCGTTCCAGAGCTTCTCTACCCGGATAAAAACGTCCGACTCACCGTGTCGTGGCAAGTCGGACGTGGAGATCTTGTCAGCAGCGTGCAAACGGCCCGCTCAAACGGCGGCCGTACGGTCCGCCAGCACCAGCTGCCGGGCCTGGACGGCATAGAGGATGCCGGCCCACCAGTAGAGCACCGTGCCCCACCAGATGAATGCCCAGCTGACCGGCTCGGCCACCGTGGCGAGCCAGCTCTCCCCGTTGCCCAGCAGCAGAAGCGGAAACGCGTACATCAGATTGAACGTGGCCGCCTTCCCCAGGAAACTCACCTGGAGCGGCCCGTAACCGTGCCGGTTGAGAATGGGAAGCAGCGAGCCGATGAACAGCTCGCGCGCCAGCAGCACGATCGTCACCCACAGCGGCAGGATCTCACGCCACGTCAGACCGACGAGGGTGGAGAGCACGTAGAGCCGGTCCGCCGCCGGATCCAGGATCTGGCCCAGCCGGCTCACCTGGCCCCAGCGCCGCGCGAGCTTGCCGTCCAGGTAGTCGCTGACACCGCTGAGCATCAGCACGACGATCGCCCAGCCGTCGTTCTCGGGCCCGCCGAAGACCGGCCAGAGGATCAGCCACAGGAAGATGGGCACGCCCACCAGCCGTGCCATGCTCAGCAGGTTGGGGATGGTGAGGACGCGGTCCGTCTGCACGCGCGTCTCCTGAACCTCCACCTGGGATCCTCCTGCCAGCTGTACCGCCGTGAACGTGTGCGGCATTGACCTTACAACAACAAAGCCCCCACCCTGATGGGTGGGGGCTTTGCCATGAAGAATTGTTCGGCGGCGTCCTACTCTCCCACAGGGTCCCCCCTGCAGTACCATCGGCGCTACGAGGCTTAGCTTCCGGGTTCGGAATGTAACCGGGCATGACCACCGAAACACTATGAAACTCTCCGACACAGACATGGGCCTGTTCGTGGTTTCAGAACCAACACAGTGGACGCGAGCAACTGAGGACAAGCCCTCGGCCTATTAGTACCGGTCAACTCCACCCATTACTG
>NZ_JOAI01000016.1 GCF_000717715.1 Streptomyces sp. NRRL B-24484
CTCATCGTCCGACAACATCAACTCGGCCTTCGGCCGCCCCGTCCGCGCCACAAGCTCAGTCTACATTTATGAATGAAATTCCAGACTCAGGACACTAGGTGCCTCGTGCCGATGGCGTGTCAGTGGGTGCGGGAAGTGGGGGTCGATGCCTGACAACACCGCTGACAACAAAGGCGACGCGCACGGGCCAACGGCGAGAATCGTCCTGGCGGTGTGGACCGCCTGCTCCAGGACGGGCCAAGGCGCTGCCAGGAGGCGTGGTCGGGGCCATGGGCCGCAGGTTCACCCGGGGTCCCGACACTGCTCCACGGGGCGGAGCCGCATGCCTCCGGCCCTCGGACGTCTGCAGGTGACGTCGGGCGCGTGCGACCGGGACGGCGTTGGTGGGGAGGCCGCGCGTGATGGGCGTCGGGTCCGGCGCCTCTGTGGCGTCGGCCGCATGACGATGCAGGGGCCGTAGCGGTTCGCCCGGGTGGTGCTTCCATTGGTCTCGGAGACGGCGCCCTGTCCGCGGTACGCCTGTGCAACTGCGCCGGTGCCGCTGTTCTGTGCGCCTGTCACACTCACTCGATGCTGGGTTCGCCCGTCCCTGTCAGGAGAGCTCCGGGTCCGTGTGGGCCGGGGTGCGGTCGGCGGCCTTGAGGCAGGCGATGATCCGCTCGTGGGTGTCGCCGACCCGGTCGACGACCCGGATGCGGATGTAGACCTCGTCGACCGTGCGCATGGCCTTCTCGGTGAACCATCCCAGGAATTTCATCCCCTGGGCCGGGAGCGCGCTGCCCGCCGTGATGACCGTGAGCATGAAGTCCTTCCGCATCTCCAGGCCCTCGGCGGCGATCGAGTCGACCGCTTGCAGGGCGGTGCCCCAGGTGCCGGACGCGCGGGGTGGTGCGTCGGGCGCGGCGGGCAGGAACGTGACCAGGTAGCTGATCTCCGAGAGGACGGCGACGTCCGGGCCGGCGTTCGTCAGGCTGCACGCCCAGACCCGCTGGCCGAAGGGGGCCATGCCGTCCACGGCCCGCCCGGAGTGCACGAGTACGGGCTTGACGGTCCTGGCGTACTGGGCGCGTGCCAGTGACGCCCCCACCGCGGCCAGGGCCGCGGTGGTCGCGCTCTGGATGTCCAGGAGCCTCAGCTTCCACGGCCAGGCGTCCTGGAGCGTCGCCGAGAGGTTGTCGCGGACGACGCTGTAGGCCAACAGCGCCAACGCCACTGCGGCCGACGCGTTCAGCAGTCTGGACAGCAGCATGTTCCGGCGAACGACGCGCTGCTTGCTCTCCATCCGGTTCCCCCCAGTCCCGGCCGTCGGCCCGCACCCGACCCGACGGCATCCACGATTCTAGGTGCCCGCCACGCGGCCCATGAGAAACCAACTCGGCTACGAGAGCCTGCGCTTGGGGCGATCGAGGGCCAGTGGTGCGGAGTGGCGTCGATGGGCCCGAGGGTTCCCCCTCAGGTGCCGGGGACCCGCCGCAGCTCGCGGATGGGGCGGCTGAGCAGCAGGGCCGCGACGACCAGCAGGGCGGCCGCTCCCACCGTGGCGAGCACGGCGTTCGGGCCGAAGGACGCGGCTGCCGGGCCCGCGAGCGCGCTCCCGACCGGGAGCATGCAGACCGAGCCCGCAACCTCGTAGGCGTGGATGCGGTTGAGTACCTGCCCGGGGACCTGGGTCTGCACGCTGGTCGCCCACATGACGCCCCAGAAGGTGGCGCCGGTGCCGACCAGCACCTGGGCCGCGGCGAGCGCCGGGACGTGCCAGCCGAGGACGATCCCGAACGGGTACAGCGGGACGGCCAGCAGCGCCACCGCGCCGGCCGCGAGCGGTCGGGGCGGCTTGAGCCGGATCCCGAGCAGCCCTCCGCACACCGTCCCGACGGCGAAGGCGCAGCTGAGCAGCCCGAACAGGGTCGCCCCGTAGGCGGGGACGAGTACGCCGGCGGCGACGGGCAGTAGCGGTCCGGTCGAGGCGACGGTGTAGAACATCCAGACCACGATGGTGCCCCACAGCCACGTCCGGGACCGGAATTCGCGCCAGCCGGTCACCAGGTTCCGCCAGAGGCTGTCGTCCTGCTCCGGGGTGGTCGCGGGGGCGAGCCTCAGGGCGGAGAGGCCGCAGGCGCTGACGCCGTAGGTGGCCGCGGCGATGACCATCACCCAGCCGGTGGCGGCGGCGCCCGCCAGCAGGCCGGCGAGGGCCGGGCCGAGCAGCGCGGTGAGCGCCTCGGAGGTGCGCAGCACGCCGTTGGCGCCCTGCACGTCACGGGCGACCAGGGGGACGGTGCTCGCGGCGCCGGGCTGGAACATCGCCGCGGCGGCGCCGGCCACCGCCATGAGCGCGTACAACTGCCAGAGCCGGTCGATGCCCTGGAAGAACAGGACGGCCATCAGGGACCGGGTGACCAGGTTGGTGAGATCGGCACCGATCATCATCCGGCGGGCGGTGAACCGGTCGGAGAGCACGCCGCCGAAGAGGACCAGGCCGGCGAAGGGTGCCGTCAGGCACGCCAGTGCGAGGCCGACGCTGCCGAGCCCGTGGCCGGAGCCGATCAGTCCTGCGGAGACCGCGACCGGGAGCATGGTGTGGCCGAGGAGCCCGGCGGTGCGCGCGGTGAAGTAGTAGCGGAAGTTGCGGGACCAGATCGCCGGCCCGGCGGCCGCGGGGGGGCCGTAGAGCGGGGGCTGCTGCAGGCCGGAGTGCGTCACGTGGATTCATTGTGCCGCCACGGGCCCCGAATCGAGTCGCGACGCGAGCGCCGGTCGGCAGTGGACGGAAGCCGACCGCAACTGCTCCGGGCCGGGCCGAATCCGAGGGGCGTGCGGGCCCGTTCCTGCAGGCGGGTTCCGAGGACCGCCCGACCCTGGTCGAGGCCGACTTCGGCATCCCGCTGGCAGGGGCTCGCCAGGCGAGGTCATGCCAGGTGAATCGCTAGGTCGGGGTGTTGGCGGTGGAGCAGGATGGGTGTCGGAAAGAGGGGGCCGGACGGCTTCCGGGGGCCGTCGTCACACACACCGTCGAATCGCCTTGCGGCCCGGCACGTTCCAGAGGAGTGTCATGTCTATTTCAACTTTTGCCGTGCGGCAGGACGCCGTGCTCGACGTCTTCGAGCAGCGGATCGAGGAGCTCAAGGAGAGCCGGCTGTACCGGGAGTTCTTCCCGGTGGGCCACCTGGCGAACGACCGGGGGCACACCCGGCACGGCGACCGCACGGTGCAGGTCTGGTGCAGCAACGACTACCTGGGGATGAGCCAGCACCCCGAGGTCATCGCCGCGCAGGTCGACGCGACCCTGAAGCACGGCACCGGCACCGGCGGTTCGCGCAACATCGCAGGCACCAGCACCGCGCACGTCGAGCTGGAGCGCCGACTGGCGGGCTGGCACCGCAAGGAGCGCGCACTGATCTTCTCCAGCGGCTACGTCGCCAACTTCGAGACGCTGAGCACCCTGATCGCGGCGCTCGACGACGTGGTGGTGTTCTCCGACTCGCTGAACCACCGCTCGCTGATCGAGGGCATCGTCCGCTCGGGCGCCCGCAAGCACGTCTTCGCCCACAACGACCTGGCCGACCTGGAGTCGAAGCTCGCGCTGTACGACGCAGACCGCCCCAAGCTGATCGTCTTCGAGTCGGTGTACTCGATGGACGGCGACACCTCCCCGGCGAGCGCGATCTTCGACCTCGCGGAGAAGTACAACGCGCTGACCTTCCTGGACGAGACGCACTCCATCGGCGTGCGCGGCGCCACCGGCGCCGGCCTCTGCGAGGAGCTCGACGACCACCGCGCCACCTTCGTGCAGGGCGTGTTCGGCAAGGCGATCGGCACCGTCGGCGGGTACGTGGCGGGCCCCGACACGGTGCTCGACTACGTGCGCTCGCACGCTCCCGGCTTCATCTTCACCACCTCGCTGCCGCAGGCCGCCATGGAGGCCACCCTCAAGAGCCTCTCGATCGTCCAGCAGGGCGAGGGGATGCGCGCCGAGCTGTACCGCAAGGTCGCCCTGATGAAGGCCGAACTGCGCGCCAGGAACATCGACTTCCTCGACGCGGACAGCCACCTGGTGCCGGTCATGGTGCCCGGCGGCGAGCGGGTGCGACGGGTCTCCGAGCTGCTGCGCGAGCACTACGACATCTACGTCCAGCCGATCAACTTCCCGTCGGTCGCCCGTGGCGGCGAGCGCTTCCGGGTCACGGTCGCGCCGTTCCGCACCCCCGAGCAGATCGCGTACTTCGCCGAGGCCATGCAGCGCTGCCTCGAACTGGCCTGACGGCCGGACGAACACAACAGAGAAAGAGGAGAAGGACAGTGCAGGTCAAGCAGATCACGCCGTTCATCGGTGTGGAGATCAGCGGTGTCGGCTACGAGGACCTGGAGCGTCCCGAGGTCTGGCAGGAGGTCGTCGACGGCGTCCAGCTGCACGAGCTGGTGGTGGTGCGGGGCATCGAGCTGACGCCGCAGCAGCAGATCGAGCTCGCGGGCCGGCTCGGCCGTCCGGTGCCGTTCGTCATCAGCAAGTACCGCCACCCGGAGTTCGAGGAGATCATGATCTCCTCGAACGAGCTCAAGGACGGCAAGCCGATCGGCGTCGCCCGGGTGGGCAACTTCTGGCACCAGGACTCCTCGTTCACGGCCGCGCCGCCGCCGTACACGATGCTGCACGGCCTCAACGTGCCGTCGACCAGCGGGCACACCAAGTTCGCCAACGCGGCGGACGTCTACGACCGGCTGCCCGAGGAGTGGAAGGCCCGGCTGGCGGACCGGATCGGCGTGCACACGGTGGCCAAGCGGCTGCGGATCCGCCCCGAGCACGTGGGCCTGTCGGTCGCGGAGTTCAAGGCGGTGATCGACATCGAGCACCCCCCGGTCGAGCACCCGCTGATCTGCAAGGACGAGTTCACCGGGCGCGAGTACGTCTACGGCTCCCGCGAGTACATGGACTCGGTGGTGGGCTTCGACCTCAACGAGAGCGAGGAGTTCTTCGCGCTGCTCGACGGTCTGATCCACGACGAGGAGCACGTCTACACCCACGTGTGGACGACCAACGACCTGGTGATCTGGAAGACCCGCACGGCGTACCACGTCGCCACCGAGGTCGAGCCCGGCGTCGGCCGGACGGTGTACCGGGTCAGCATCGAGACGGCGGACGCCGAGGTCGGGCCGGTCGAAGAGAAGGTGCAGTGAGCGGCGTCCTGGACTTCGCCGTGGGCTTCCCCCGGGGGCGGGCCGACGTGCACGCGATGCACGCCGCCTCCGGGGTGCCCCTGGCCGACATCCTCGCCATCACCCACGCCGAGGGGTTCCCGGTGCTCGGGGACGGCGAGACCGCCTGGGAGCTGGCCGCGCAGGCCGCGGCCGAGCTGCTGGAGCGCACCCCCGTGGCGCGGGAGGAGATCCGGTACGTCATCTACGCCGGCTCCGGCCAGTGGGACCGCCCGTTCTGGTCGCCGGCCGCGAAGGTCGCGCACCACCTGGGGATCGGCCGGGCGCACTGCTTCGAGGTGGCCAACTTCTGCAACGCCGGCATGGCCGCGCTGAAGGTCGCCACCGACCGGCTGGACTCGGCGCCCGCGGAGACCGGCGGGTACGCCCTGGTCCTGGTCGGCGACCGGCTCAGCCGGATGGTGGACTACACCGACCCCGCCTCCAAGGCGCTGTTCAACTTCGGCGACGCGGCGGCCGCGATGCTGGTCGCCCGCGGGCACGCGCCCTTCCGGCTGCTGCACACCGCGATGCGCACCGACCCGAGCTGGTCGGACTACTACGCCGGCGAGCTGCGCGACGGGAAGGTGGCGATCCGCCGCGCCGCGCACCGCACGGGCCTGGCCGCCGCGTACGTGGAGAACTTCACGGCGCTGATCGACGAGACCCTGGACGCGATCGGCGCGAAGCCCGGGGACGTCGACCACCTGCTCATCAACCAGGGCGACCGGGACATGCACCGGCGGCTGCTGGCGGAGCTCGGACTCCCGGCGGAGAAGAGCGTCTTCAACTACCACCGGCTCGGCCACATGGGCGGAGCCGACACCCTGATCGCCCTCGACGGGCTGCGCGCCCAGCAACGGCTGCGCGGCGGCGAACTGATCCTGCTGGCCACCAGCGCCATGGGCTTCAGCTGGGGCATCACTGCTTTGGAGTATCACCGATGAAGATTCTGATCATGAATCAGGTGCCGTACCGGAAGATCCAGTACCACCTGGGCATCGACCACGAGAAGCACGACGTCACGTACGTCTGCGGGCCGATCGGCAACACGCAGCTGCCCGAGGGCCTGCGCTGCGAGCGGCTGCTGATCGACCCGGCCCTGGACCTCACCGAGCAGGTCGTCGCCCGCACCTCGCGGGAGGACGGCTACGAGCAGGTGCTGGCGCTGTCCGAGTCCGGCATCCTCGGAGCGCACCGCATCCGCGAGCACCTCGGGGTGCCCGGCCCCTCGCTGGAGCAGCTGGAGAACGTCCGCGACAAGGTGGCGATGAAGCGGGCCCTGCTGGAGTCCGGGGTGCGCCACCCGCGCTTCGTCGCCGCGCCGCCGGTCTGCGGCCCGCTGCCGTGGACCGGGAAGACCGTGGTCAAGCCCCGGCAGGGCGCCTCCAGCGAGGGCGTGACCGTCCACGACACGGCCCGCGAGGCGGTCGAGCACTACCGCACCCTCGCCGAGCCGGGCGACCACCAGCTGGAGGAGTACATCGAGGGCGAGCTGTTCCACGCGGACGCCCTGGTGACCGCCGGCCGGCTCTCCGACCTGGTGGTGAGCCGGTACGCCGGCAAGCCGGTGGACTTCGCGGCCGGCGAGCCGATCGGCTCCGGCCAACTGCCCCACGAGGAGCGGCACCACCGCTTCGCCGCGCAGGTGGTGACCGCGCTCGGCATCGAGGAGGGCTGCCTGCACCTGGAGTTCTTCGAGACCGCCGAGGGCGAGCTGGTCTTCCTGGAGGTGGCCAACCGGCTGGGCGGCGGCGGCATCGTCGACTCTCACCTGCGGCACACCGGCGTGCACCTGCCCTCGCACGAGATCGCGATCCGGCTGGGCTTCGAACGGCCGGAGCCGCAGCGGCCGAGCGGCCGCTACCACGGCTTCCTGATCTTCCCCGGGCACCACCTGGAGCCCGGTGCCCGGGTGGCCGTCGACATCCCGGACGAGCTGCGCGAGCACCCCTGCGTGGACCGGCTGCACCTGCTGGAGCAGGACGGCGACGCCGCACCGGCGACCGGCTCGGTCAGCTACCAGGAGTGGGAGGTGCCGCTGTTCGTCGAGGCCTCGCACCAGGACCCGGCCGTGCTGCGGGAGTTCCTGGAGCGCTGCCTGCGCGAGATCACCGTCGAGCAGTGCGTCCTGGCGGGAGCCACCGCATGAACACCGCACGTACGCAGAACACGGACGGTGCGGAGAACGCCACCGTCGCGGAGAACGCGGACCGTACGGAGAACGCCACCCCCACGAAGCAGGCGACCCGGTTCCACCCGACCGACCTGGTGCTGGCCGTTCGGCACGTCGAGCGACAGCTCGCCGAGCGGCCCGACTCGGCGGCGGCCCGGCTGATCGGCCCGGCCGGCCTGGCCGCGCTGTGGGACTCGGCGGAGCTCGCCGAGGGCCTGGACGAGCTGTTCGACGGTCTCGCCCAGTACCCGTGGCACCACCTGGTCGACTCCGACGAGGTGCTGGAGTACGCGCCCGTCGGCACGGTGGTCCTCGACGACCTGCGGCCCGGCAACACGCTGCGCGGCCTGCTGCTCGCCTGGGCGGCCGGCAACGAGGTGGTGATCCGCACCGTGCGCGAGCCGTTCTGGGCCGCGCTCGTCGCGGAGGTGCGGGCGGCCGGCGTGCCGCTGCCGCCCGCCCGGACGGCGCCCCGCGGTGCGGCCGTGGACGGTCACCCGGTCACCGTGCCCGACCTGCTCGTCCCGGTCGACCTGGCCGACGGGACCGTCACCACCGCCGCCGAGCGCCCCGGTGTGCCCGCGCTGCGGGTGCGGGTGGGCGCCGACCGCGGCCCGGACGCCGCCGCCCGGCCGGCCGCCGGCGCGCTGCGCCTGGACTGCCGCTCCGCCTGGGTGGGCGAGCTGTACCGGCAGGACTACCTGATGGGCACCCGCCTGGCCGACGCCCGCAGCGCGGACGCGGCGCAGGAGGACGAGCGGCTCGCCGCCAAGCTGCGCTACCTGGTCGAACAGGCCCGCCGCGCACCGTACTACCGCGACCTGCCGCCGATCGCCGAGCGGGCCGACCTGGCGAAGCTGCCGGTGCTGGAGAAGGCCGACCTGGAGCGGAACTCGCTGCCGGCCTCCCGGGGCCTGAGCAGCGGCGCCCGGCCGAGCGGCGAGGTGCTGCGCAGCGGCGCCACCACCGGCGCACCGCGCTACATCGTCTACTCGCGCGGCGACTGGAACAACATGATGCGCGAGGCGGTGCCGCTGTTCTACGCGCTGGGGCTGCGGCCCGGCGACCGGGTGATCAACTCGCTGTTCGGCGGCGGCCTGTACGGAGGTCTGATCACCAGTGCGATGGAGCTGTCCCGGATGCCGGTGGAGGCGTACAGCACCGCGCAGATGATCACCCCGGACGACGTGCTGATGCTCACCCGCAGCTTCGACGCCAATGTGGTCCTCGGCCAGCCGGCCCTGCTGCTGCCGGTGCTGCGCGAGTCCAAGGCGCGCCACCCCGGGCTGCGGATCGAGAAGGTGGTCTACGGCGGTACGCCGATGCAGGAGTCCGACAAGCGCTGGCTGCGCGAGGAGCTCGGCACCGAGGTGATCGCCAGTGTGCTGGCGGCCAACGACGGCGCCCAACTCGGCTACCAGTGCGGTGAACTGGGCGGCACCCTGCACCACCTGTGCGAGGACTACAACCTGATCGAGGTGGTCGACGAGCAGGGCCGCCCCGTCCCGGACGGCACCGCGGGCGAGCTGCTGGTGACCAGCATGCAGAAGTTCGAGGGCCCGCTGATCCGCTACCGGATCGGCGACCTCGGCCGCATCGTCCGGCACACCTGCGGCTGCGGCGTCACCGGCCGGGTGCTGGAGTACCTGGGCCGCTCGGACGGCCAGATCAAGGTCAAGGGCCGCACCGTGCTGTACGGCGAGATCATGGCCGAGCTGGCCCGCTTCGAGGTCTCCCAGCTCCAGGTCGAGATCAACTCCTCGGACGCCCGGGAGACCGTGACCGTCCGCACCGAGTCGCCCGCCCCGCTCGACCCGCAGGCGGTGCACGCGCACCTGGCCGACCGCTTCGAGGTGCTGAGCGACCACCACTCCTTCGACGCCTCGCTGAACCCCTTCGAGCTGGTCGTGGAGTGCCACGCCGAGGGCGAGCTGGCCCGCAACGCCGTCAGCGGCAAGATCAAGACCGTCATCGACCGGCGCCTCACCTGAACGACCGTCGGACACCACGACCTCCGGCGCCGGACCCGCGCACCGGCCGGACGCAGAACGGAAGACCCATGACTGATCGGATGACCCGGCGCTACAACCGGGAACTCGCCCGGCCGGGCAGCCCGCTGGCGGCCGTCGACCTGAACTCCGGCACCGACCCGGCGCTCGCCGCCCTCGGCTACCGCTACCTGGACCGGCCGGTGTTCTTCGGCGAGCAGGAGATCCGCCGCTTCGAGGCGGACCTGCTCGGCACCGTCGACCTGCTCACCTCGCTGCCCGAGCGGCTCTTCGACGGCGACACGGCCCGGGTGTGCGAGGCCCTCGGGCTGAGCCCCGCCAAGGCCGCACTGGTCGGCGACCTCCAGAAGACGAAGCCGCCGCGCTTCGGCCGGATCGACGCCTACCACGACGGCGAGTCGCTGCGGATCCTGGAGTTCAACGCCTCCAGCCAGACCGGCGGCCAGGAGTGGGTCGGCGCGGTGGCCGACGCCCTGCTGCAGCAGGACGCCTTCCGGGAGTTCGCCGGCGCCCACGGTCTGCACCACGTCGACACCACGGCGGAACTCGCCCGTTCGCTGCGGGCGGCCGCCTCCGCCGTCACCTCCGGGCGGGACCCGGTGGTCGCGCTGGTCGAGGGGCCCGGCGGGATGGCGAGCTACGGCCACGCCTGGCGCCCCCTGCAGCGGATCCTCCGGGGCCACGGCCTGGAGTGCCGGCTCGGCGAGATCGGCGACCTCACCGTCGACCGCGGCCGGGTCCGCTTCGACGGGACACCGGTCGACCTGGTGTACCGGGTCTTCGACCTCGACCAGGTCGTCGACCACCCCGAGGGCCGGGCGCTGACCGAGCGGCTGCGCGACGCCCACCGGGACGGCCGGGTGGTGCTGTGGAGCCCCCTGGAGACCGACCTGCACGCCAACAAGCGGTGGATGGCGTACCTCTCCGACCCGAGCCTGCGCGGCCACCTCTCCGCCGAGGAGCGGGCGACGGTCGACCGGGTGCTGCCCTGGACGAGGATGCTGACCGCCGGCCGCGGCGCCGACCGCTCGACGGTCGAGGAGTGCCGCGAGCGCCGCGCCGACCTGATCCTCAAGCTCAACGAGGGCTTCGCGGGCTCCGGCATCACCTGCGGCTGGCTGGTCGACGACCGGCAGTGGGAGCGGGCGCTGCGACAGGCCGCCGAGGTCGGCGCGGTCGTCCAGCAGCGCGTCGTGCCGCGCCGCGAGCCGGTCCACGACCCGGCGACCGGCCGCACCGAGGACTGGGACTCCTGCCTCGGCCTGTACTGGATGCCCGGCGGGTTCGCCGGCGGCGGCAGCCGCCTGGTGCCCTCCGGCGAACCGTTCACCCTGGAGGCGGCGCGCAAGAAGCTGGCCGGCGTCTTCCTGTACCCCGACGCGACCGAGGAGAACTGACGCATGGCCACCACCGTCCTGCCCCCGCCCGCGGCCACCGCCGCGCGCACCGGCCCGGGCCGCGACTTCCGGTACCTGCTGTCCGCCTACTCGCTGCAGACCCTCGGCGAGGGCGTGCTGCTCGCCACCCTGCCGCTGCTGGCCAGCCGGATCACCAGCGACCCCCGGCTGGTGTCCGGGGTGGTCCTCGCCGAGGGCCTGCCGTGGCTGCTGCTCGCGCTGCCCGGCGGGGTGATCGTCGACCGGTTCGACCGGCGCCGGCTGATGATCGGCACCCAGGCCGTCCAGGCCGTCCTGCTGCTGGCCGTCGCCGTCCTCGCCACCTTCGACCTCACCCGGATCTGGATGCTCTACCTGCTCGCCTTCGGGCTCAGCACCGGGGACGTCCTGTTCATCGGCGCCAACCGGGCGGTCATCCCCACCGTGGTGCCCAGCGCCGCGCTGGAGACCGCCAACGGGCGGAGCGTCACCGCCGAGACCCTCGGCCGGCAGTTCGTCGGGCCGCCGCTCGGCTCCGCGCTGTTCGCCCTCCTGCTGCCGCTGCCGTTCTGGGTGGACGCCCTGACCTACCTCGGCTCGCTGCTGCTGATCTCCCGGATCCGCGGCACCGGTGAGGGGTTCCGGCCCGGGCGCACGGCCGCGCCGCTCGACGCGCGCGGCATGCTCGCCGAGGCCACCGAGGGGCTGAAGCTGCTGTTCCGCAACCCCGTGCTGCGCACCATCGTGGTGCTCGCCGCCGCCAGCAACTTCTGCGTCACCATGGCCCAGTCGGTGCTGGTGCTGTTCGCCGAGCAGACCCTGCACGTCAGCCGGGGCGGCTACGGCCTGCTCGTCGCGGCGATGGCCGTCGGCGGTGTGCTCGGGGCGCTCGCCAGCAGCCGGGTCGTCGAGCGGTGCGGCGCCCGCGCGGTGGCCGTCACGGTGTCCACCGCCGGGGCCGCCAGCCTGCTCGTCATCGGCCTGATCGGCCGTCAGGCGGCAGTCGTGGCCGCGCTGTTCTGCGTCTGGTCGGCGGGCCTGTCGCTGTGGAACGTGATGGCCCAGTCGGTCAGCCAGCGGCTCGTCCCCGACGAGCTGCGCGGCCGGGTCTCCACCGGCACCCGCATGGTCTGCTTCGGTGCGATCCCGCTCGGCGCAGTGGCCGGCGGCCTGGTCGCCGCCTCGTACGGGCTGCGCGCCCCCTGGCTGGTCGGCGGCGCGCTCAACCTGCTGATCGTGCTGGCCTTCGTCCCCGCGATGCGGCACTGGCCGACCCGGGGGCGGGCATGAGGCAGATCCTCGGGCTGGCCGGCCGCCGCGTCCGGGTGCTGGCCGGGCTCAGGCCAGCCAGCCGAGCGAGGCGGCCCGCACCCCGGCCTGGAAGCGGCCCGCGGCCTGCAGCCGCTCCATGAGCGAGGCCACGATCCGGCTGATCGACCGGGCCGAGATGCCCAGCTGGCGGGCGATCACCTCGTCCTTCTTGCCGGCCGCCATCAGCCGCAGCACGGCCCGCTCCAGGTCGCTCGGGCCGGCGACCGGGTCGGGCTCGGCCGCCCCGAAGTCCCCGGCCTGCTCCCAGTGCCGCTCGAACAGCGTCACCAGCACCTGCAGCACCGCCTGGTCGCTGATCACCACCGCGTCCGCACCCGCCGGGCCCGGCTCCAGCGGCAGCACCGCGGTCTTCCCGTCGTACACCAGCAGGCAGGCCGGCAGCAGCGACATGCTCTTCACCTGCGCGCCGGCCGTGGAGATCGTCCGGGCGTAGCTGACGGTGGCCCGGTGGCCGGAGCCGACCTGCTGGAACAGCGTGCGGATGACCACCCCGCGCTCCAGCAGCGCCAGCCCCAGCGGGATCTCCGGCAGCAGCGGCCGGTCGCTGCCGACCGGCACCATCGCGTCCACCGAGGAGCGGCAGGAGCGGCCCAGCTCGTCCAGGACGGCCCGCAGCCGGGCCTCGCCCTCCACCCGCTCCAGGCCGCCGGACCCGGCGCGGCGGCTGCGCGCGTCCAGGTACTCGGCGGTCAGCGCCGTCAGCGTGGCCCGGGTGCCGGCCACCGCGGCGCGCTGCGCGAGGAGTTCCTGCTCGGCCTCGGCCAGCAGCAGGTCGGACGCCGTCTCCGGGCTGACCGCCACCCAGCCGTCGTTCGGCGCGGGGCTGAGCAGCCGCAGCGAGGTGAGCGCCCGGTCGGCGTGGTCCAG
Source organism: Streptomyces sp. NRRL B-24484 (assembly GCF_000717715.1). Classification (GTDB taxonomy): domain Bacteria; phylum Actinomycetota; class Actinomycetes; order Streptomycetales; family Streptomycetaceae; genus Kitasatospora. Next base: position 12,954 of record NZ_JOAI01000016.1, read on the forward strand.
TTCGGCGGGGGTGAGGCCGAGCAGGGCGGTGAGCTCGGCGGCGGTGGCCGCCGGGTGGGCGACGCGGGTGCGGTACACGGTGACGGTCGTCTCGTCCAGGTTTGCGAAGTCGAGCATGGTCGGGTCTCCTCCCCAACGTCTCCGGCGTTGTCATGGAGCAGCATCCGGGTCGCCGTTACCCCTCCGGTCCCCATCCGTTCCCGTCCGACCTACCCGGGTTATGATCTGCCGCCAGGTCGATGACCTGCGGGTTTCGGACGACGGGGTGGTTGGCACATGCGGGAGGGTCCCCAGCGGCGCCGGATCGGCTTCAAGATCCTCGGATCGCTCGAGTGCTGGGAGGGCGAGGAGCGGATCCGCCTCGGCGGGCCCCTGCAGGAGCGGGTCCTGGCGACCCTGCTGCTGGAGGCCGGCCGGCTCGTCCCGGTCGCCCGCCTCGTGGAGGCCGCCTGGGAGGACGAACCGCCCGGCACTGCGCCCCACCAGGTCCGCAAGATCATCGCCGACCTGCGCAGACGCCTGCCGGCGGGCGTCGAGCTGATCCTCACCGACGGCCCCGGCTACCGGATCGCCCTGGAACCCGACCAGCTCGACCTCGGCCTGTTCGGAGTCCGCCTCGACCGCGCCCGGGAGGCGGTGGCGGCGGGGCTGCGCGCCAACGCCGTCGACCAGTTGCGGGCCGCCCTCGACCTGTGGCGCGGCCCCGTCCTCTCCGGGCTCGCCACCCCCGTGCTGCAGGCCGCCGCCACCGCCCTGGAGGAGCGCCGCCTCGCCGCCACCGAACAACTCCTCGACCTGCGGCTGGAACTCGGCGAGGCCGCCGAACTCGTCGGCGACCTGCGCGAGGCGGCGCGGCAGCACCCGCTGCGGGAGACCCTGCGCGGCCGCCTGATCCTCGCCCTGTACCGCTCCGGACGGCAGGCCGAGGCGATCGAGGAGTACGGCCGGGTCCGCGAACTGCTCGCCGAGGAACTCGGCATCGACCCCGGCCCCGAACTCGCCGCCCTGCACCAGGCCATCCTGCGCGGCAGCCCCGAACTCGCCGCCCCGCCCCGGCCGGCCGCCGAGGAACCGCCGCAGCGCGGCCCGCACGCGCTCGGCCCCGCGCCCAGCGCCATCCCCTACGACCTGGCCGACTTCACCGGCCGCGAGGACGAACTGGAGCGGCTGCTCGAACTCGCCGCCGCACCCGGCGACCGGGGCACCCGGATCATCGCCATCGACGGCATGGGCGGCAGCGGCAAGACCGCCCTCGCCATCCACGCCGCGCACCGCCTCGCCGGGCAGTACCCCGACGGCCGGCTCCACATCGACCTGCACGGCTTCACCCCGCAGCAGCCGCCGCTCGCCCCCGCCGAGGCCGTCGACGTGCTGCTGCGCATCCTCGGTCTGCCCGGCGACCAGATCCCCGACGACCTGCCCAGCCGGGTCGCCCTCTGGCGGGTCGTGACCGCCGGCCGCCGCCTGCTGATCGTGCTCGACAACGCCTCCGACGCCGAGCAGGTCCGTGCCCTGCTGCCGGCCTCCGCCGACTGCCTGGTGCTGGTCACCAGCCGGGTCCGGCTGGTCGACCTGGACGGCGTCGAGTCGATGTCGCTCGGCCTGATGTCGGTCGCGGACTCCACCGCCCTGGTGGAGCGCACCCTCGACGGCGGGCGCGCCGCCGCCGACCCCGCCGCCACCGCGGAGCTCGTCCGGCTGTGCGGCCGCCTCCCGCTGGCGCTGCGGATCAGCACCGCCCGGCTGCGCAAGCGCCCGCTGTGGACGGTCCGCCACCTCGTCGACCGGCTCGCCGACGAGACCCGCACCCTGACCGAACTCAGCGCGGGCGAGCGCAGCGTCGCCGCCAGCCTCCGGCTGTCCTACCTGAGCATGGAACCCGAGTGCCGCACCGCGCTGCGGCTGCTCGGCCAGCACCCCGGCACCGACGTGGACGTCCACTCCGCCGCGGCCCTGCTCGGCGTCGGCTCCGCCGAGGCCGAGGACCTGCTGGAGCAACTGCTCGACGCCCACCTGCTGGAGCAGCAGGAGTTCGGCCGGTACTCCTTCCACGACCTGGTGCGCAGCTTCGCCCACGGCCTGCGCGGCGCCGACACGGCCGAGCCCGACGCGGCCTCGCTCACCCGGCTGCTCGACTACTACGTGCTCGCCGTGGAGGCCGCCTGCGAACGGCTCTTCCCCGGCCGCCTCAGCTACGGCGTCGACCTGCCCGCCGTGGCCGTCGACCTGCCGCCGCTGCCCGACACCGACAGCGCGCTCGGCTGGTTCCGCGGCGAGCACCGCTCCCTGCTCGCCGCCGTCCGCCTCGCCGCCCGCTCCGGACGGCACTGGCACGCCGCCTACCTGCCGCGGGGACTGACCTCCTACCTCCGGCTGCAGGGCTGCCCGGACGAGAACCAGGAGGTCGGACGGATCGCCGTCGACTCCGCGCGCGCCGCCGGGGACCTGCAGCTGCTGCGCCTCGGTCTCACCAACCTCGCCGTCGCGCTGTGGCCGCTCGGCCGGATCCAGGAAGGCGTGGCCTGCCTCAACGAGGCCCGCGAACTCGCCGTCCGGCTCGGCGACCGGGCGGCCGAGGCCGCCTGCCTGAGCCGCCTCGGCATCTTCCACAACAGCCTCGGCGAGTACACCGAGGGCCTGGACCTGCTGCACCGGGCGCTGCCGCTGCACCGGGCCTCGGCCAGCCCCCGCGAGGAGGCGGCCACCCTGGTCAGCATCAGCTCCGCCAGCGTCCAGCTCGGTCGCTACGCGGAGGCCGCCGAGGCCGCCCGCGGCGGGGTCGACCTGCACCGCGGTCTCGGCGAGCCGGACAACGGCGCACTCGGGCTGATCAACCTGGCCGCCGCCCAACTCGGCCTCGGCGAGGTCGACTCCGCCATGGCGGCCTTCGGCGAGGCGTACGAGATCCAGCTGCGCCTCGGCCAGTCCGCCAACACCGGCCTGGTCCTGGCCCGTCTCGCCGAGGCGCACCACCGGCTGGGCCGGCTCGACGAGGCCCGCGAGAACGGGCTGCGCGCCCTCGACCTGATCTGGAGCAGCGGCCTCACCACCTGGAAGGCCACCGCCGAGAACATCCTCGGCCGCATCCAGTACGACCTGGACGAACACCTGCTCGCCCAGGAGCGGCACGGGCACGCCCTGCGCCTCGCCGAGCAGATCGGCTCCCGGATCGAGGCGGCCTACGCCCTCGACGGGCTGGCCCTGACCGCGCTCGCCCTCGGCGACCCGGACGGCGCCCGGGAACACCGCCGGCGGGCGGACGGACTCTTCGACCGGATGGGCGTCCCCGAGCAGTACCACCGGCCGGCGGCGCTCCGCCGCTGACCGGCCCCGGCATCCGCCGGGGGTCAGTGCGAGCCGATGACGTTCCCGGTCGGGTTGTCGCTCGCCAGGGTGACCCGGGCCGCCTCCCCGCGGCCCCGGCCGGCGTCGACCGCCCCGTGCGCGGCGCCCGACAGGCCCAGCGCCAGCGCGGCGAGGACACCGGCCGAGATCAGGCCGACCAGCTTGCTCTTCATCGTTCCCCCAGCAATTCGTTGTGGTGCCTTGTTCCGACACCCCGAATGCTCGCGACGGCCGTTCCCGCTCCGTTCCCGTTGCGATACCCCCGCCCTGGTACCGCGGGAGCGGGCCCGACCGGCCGGGGATCACTCCCGGGTGCCGCCGCCCGTCGGTGTGTCGTCCGCGGCGGCGTCCCGGCCGCACGCCCAGTGGTACGAGGCGAGCAGCAACTGCCTTGCGACCTCAGCCTCCTGCTCGTCCCGGGGCCCGTAGACCAGCACCGAGCCGGCCGGTGCGCTGGGTGTGCCCCAGCCGCTGCCGACCACCTCGGCGGCCAGTCCGGGCGGCAGCATCAGGTGCAGGCTCCCGTCGTAGGGCGGGTGCAGGTGGCCGAACTCGGTGACCGCCAGGAACGCCTGCGCCGGGCCGTGCGCCAGCGTCGGGGACACGTGTCCGCCCACGCTGCCGGCCACGCAGTCGAAGGACGGCCCGGGGCGCACCCCGGGCAGCGCACCGAGCAACTGCTCCAGGGCCGCCCGCAACGGGGCCGGGCCGCACTGGGTGATCTGCTCCACGGGCGGTTCGACGGAGACGAGCGGGCGCGGACCGGTGCGCACGGGCAGAGGCATGGGGGCTCTCCTGTTCGATCAGGGCTTTCCCCGCAGCCTCCCGCCGGCCGTTCCCGTCCCGTTCCCGATCCGCTCCGGGGGCGCCTGCCGCAGACTATCTGACTTGGCGTCACCCGCAGTGGCTGGCCAGGGTGCTCTTCTCGGCGACCTTGCTGTTGTGGGGGTCGTCGACCCGGCCGTAGACCATGATGCAGCGGTTGGCGGTGCCGGTGATCTTGGCGGGGCCGGCGTACCAGGCGAAGGTGCCGTCGTTGCTGTCGGACTTGTCGTAGTCGCAGAATTCGCCGGCCTTGGTGCCGGCCACGCAGCGCCAGATGAACACGGACTGGTACTTGGTGACCCCCGAGCCGAAGTGGGTGTCGACGGCGGCCGCGCAGTTCGTGCCGCCGTTGGCGCTGCTGTAGTAGAGGTACAGCTCGCCGTACTTGGTGCCGGTGCCGTTGTCGGTCTTGAGGTCGTAGCTGTCGACCAGGTTGCCGCTGCAGCCGTAGGTCGAGGCGGCGCTCGCCTGCGGTGCGAGGGTGATGCCGCCGACGAGCACGAGGCCTGCGGCGGCCAGTGCGGAGAGTGTCGTACGCATGTGGGTGCTCCCTGGGTCGGTGCGCGCGGATTGTCCGGGCCCGTACCTTCTACCGGTCCGGTGTAGCGCGCCCGTAGCCCGCCGTGTGCCCGACCTCGGACCGGCGGCACGGCGAAGCCCCGTCGGGCAGGGGCGACCTGGGAGGGTCATCTGCCCGACGGGGCTTCGCCGTGTGTCGCTGCGGCTCCGGCGCACGTCGTCACACCGCCGTCACCTGCACGCTCGCGAGGTCACCCCGGCTGCGAGGTGGTCCCGGGCGCGGGTGTGCCGGGGGCTGCTCAGAAGTGGAGCATGTGCTGGAAGGAGTTCTCCGCGCTGCTCACGCGGAGGTGGCTGCGGGTGCCGTAGGCGAGGCGGTTGTTCCAGTTGTACTCCTCGACGTCGAAGGAGCCGTCGGAGTAGACCGCGTTGACGTAGGCGACGTGGCCGTACTCCCCGTGGGTGTCGTTGACGGCGATGGCGCCGACGGTGGGCGTGGTGTTGACGGTGACGCCGACGCGGCGCGCGGCGTCGTCCCAGGTGGCGGCGTTGCCCCAGGTGGTGCCGCCCCAGGAGTTGCTGAAGTTCGGGACGCCGAGACGGCTGGCGATGCGGTACGCCGCGAAGGCGGTGCAGTTGTCGGCGGCGAAGCCGCGGGTGCCGTGGTCGAAGTCGTTGGTGGGGCTCTGGTTGCTGCCGCCGCCGCCGGTGCTGCCGAGGAACTGGTGGGAGGCCTCGTTGTTCTTCAGCGTGGAGTTGAGGTTGCCCTTGGCGCCGGGGGCGAAGTCCTGGCTGGCGCCGGCGTAGCCGCTGTTGAAGTAGACGCGGACGGTCTTGTCGGAGCGGTTCCACACCGATGCGGCGTTGTTCTTGACGCAGACGCCCTGGCCGTTGCCGGCGCTCTTGAACTCGTAGCAGGACGGCTGGGTGGCGCCGTAGTCGCTGATGGAGCCGGTGAAGTCGGAGACCGAACCGGCCTGGTCGCTGTTGTAGTAGAGGCAGAACTCGCCGGTGTCGCAGGATCCGTCGCGGGACGCGGCGAAGGCGGGCGCGGAGGTGGCGCCGATGAGCGGAACGGCCATGGCCAGTGCGGTGCCGGCGATGGTGAGCGTGGTGCGTATGTTCCTCATGGTCTTCTCTCTCGGTGAGGTGTCGTCAGCGGGTGCTTCGGTCGTGCTCGGGAGGTGCCGTGCGCGGTCAGTGGGTGCGCTGGTACTCCTCCCAGGTCTGGATGGGGATGCGGGGGCCGTCGTCGGCGGCGTGGTTGGCCAGGCCGTTGAGGCCGAGGTAGTAGTCACCGGTCTGGTTCTGGGCCTGGGTGGACAGATCGGTGTCGCTGATCGCCGCAGCGTGGATGTGCCACGGCCAGTTGCCCTGGTTGGGGTTGCGGACCCAGGCGGCGAACCCGACCTGGCGCAGTGCCTTGGCGACGGCGGTGCGGGTGCTGCTGGACATGCCGTCGACGCTGATGTCCACGACGCCACCGCCGTCGTGGGTGCCGGCGGAGGTGGGGTCGCCGCCGGGGTTGTAGGAGCCCTGGGACAGGGTGAGGTGGGAGCCCAGGATGCGCTCGGCCTCGGTGAGCATGTTCTGGGTGCGGGTGTCGACGGTGTATCCGTCGCGCTGCAGCTTCGCGCCGGGGCCGATCTTGTCGGTGACGGTGAACCGGCCCTGCCCGAGTGCGGCGAGGGAGGAGGCGCCGGGCAGTCCGTTGGCGTCCAGGCCGGTGTAGCCGAGGGAGCGCTGGAAGGCGGCGTAGGCGGTGATGGTGGTGGTGCCGAAGTACCCGTCCACCCAGCGGGCGTCGAGGAGGTTACGGGCCTGCAGGGCCCGCTCGACGGCCAGGACCGAGTCCTTGGCCCCCGGGGTCAGCGTGCTGTCGGCGCGCCGGGGGTCGATCTGGGCGGCCTTGACGGTGGCTTCCATGTCCACCACGGGCAGTGCGGCGGCGGTGGCGGCCGATGCCTCGGTCCGGGGCGGAGGGGTTGCCGCGTGGGCCTGTGCGGCGCTCGCCACCAGGCCGCTCAGGACGGCGACGGCCGCGAGCAGCCGGGTGGCGGTGCTCCGGGTCTTGATGACGGATGCCATGTGGTGGTTCCTTTCGGTTCGGTGGAGGATCCGGCCCGACCCCGTCCCGCTGTCTGTCGGGCACCGGGCGGGTGAGGGCTCCGACGGACGGCTCCCGACCGGCGCGGCGCCGAGCGGCACCGCCGGTCGCTGCGGCCGTCGACGGGGCAGCGGCCGTGGTCGCACGGCACGTGAGGGTTCGAAGAGGGATCGGTCCGCTCTGAACGGGCCACGGGTGCAAGGGGATTGCGTCGCCGGGCCCGCGTCGGGGCTCGTTTCGTCCAAGACGCTAGGAGGTGCCGATAGCGCGCCCGTATCGCGTCCGGAGTCGCCCGGGCAGCGAGGTCATGCCTCAATGGCCGTCCCTTGAGCGGGAGTTGGGGTCAGGACGGGCCGCGCCACCGGGCGGCTACGGCCGCGATACCGCCCTTCGCCAGCATGAATCCGCCACCGGCCGCCATGATCAACACGGCGGCCGGCATCACGCTGCGGGGACCGGACGGTCGCCCGCGGAGGGCGCCGGACGCTCCGGAGCCCTGTACGGAAGGAACACCATGGCGATCAGGAAGTTCATCTCGGCCGCGCTCGTGGCCGGCACCGTCGTGACGGCCGGACTTGCGTCCGCCGGGAGCGCCTCCGCCCTCACTGCCGACTGCCAGGGCGGCCAGGTCTGCCTCTACTACAACTCCAGCGCCCACGGTTACGGCGCGGTGTACATCGAGACCACCAGCATCGAGAACTACGCGGGCCTGACGTTCAAGGCCGGCAAGAACGGCAGCGCCGGCGCCGGCGTCGCGGTGAAGAACAACGCTGCCGCCGTGGACAACCACTGGTACGGCACGTTCAACGTCTTCTACAACAGCGGCTGGGACTGCAGCGTCGCCTGCCAGCCGATCCCGATGAACACTCACCGGGACCTCAACGCCCAGCTGAAGAACAACAACGCCTCGGGCGAGCTCGTCGGCCCGTGATCCGACGGCACCCGTCAGCACCGAGCACCCCGCACCGGTCCCCGGCCGCCCCGCTGCGGCCGGGGGCCGGCGCACGGCCGCCCGTCCCCGCCGGCCGCGCCGTTCCGAAGGAGACCCGCCCGTGTCCAGCCGTTCCGCCCGCTCCGCCGTGACGCTCACCCTGCTGCCGCTGCTCCTGGCGGGCTGCGCGAGCGCGGCGGGTTCCCCCGACACGGACGCCGCACCGCCGAGCCCGAGGGCGAGCGTGCGGACCGCCGCGGCACCGCCCACGGTCGGCGCGACGCCGCAGCTGGACTCCGCCAACGCCGAACCGCTGCCGCTGGACCCCTACCTGCTCAACGCGGAGCAGCAGTCCGCGGTCGAGAGGGCGCAGCAGAAGCTCATCGTCCGCTGCATGGCCTCCTTCGGCCTGAGCTACGCCCCGCCGTCCGGCAGCGGAAGCCGGCGCGACAGCGACGCCCCGAAGACCCGGGTGGACTCCCGCTACGGTCACCAGAACGCGGCGCTGATGGCGAAGTGGGGCTACCACCCCGAGGGCGGAGTGCCGGCGGGGGCGGGCGCGAGGCCGAGCGGCCCGTCGGTGTCGCCCGAGATGGAGCTCGTCCTGCGGGGAACGGCGGACGCGGCGGCTCGGGCCGGGTCGGGCGGGCGGACCGTCAACGGCCGGACGGTGTCCGCGCGCGGCTGCGTCGGCGAGGCGGTCGAGGAACTGACCGGGTCCCCGGACGGCGGGATCGGCGACACCGAGTTCGCGGACGACGCCAAGTTCACGACGCTGGAGCAGTCCCGGAACGACCCGCGGACGCAGGCGGTGTTCCGCCAGTGGTCGCAGTGCATGAAGGACGCGGGCTTCGACTACGCCGACCCGCTGGCGGCCCTGGGCGACCCGCAGTGGCGGAAGTCGCCGACTCCGACGCCGCAGGAGCTGAAGGTGGCCACCGCGGACGCCGGCTGCCGGCACGCGCACAACGTGGTCGGTGTCTGGTACGCCGTCGACGCCGGCTACCAGCAGCAGGTGATCGCGGCCAATGCCGCCGCGATGGCCGAGGCGAAGGCGGCGGTGGAGACCCAGGTGAGGGCGGCGGCCCGGGTGGCGGCCGGCTGACCCGGCGGCCCGGGCCGGTCGGCCTGTGAGGTTTGCCACGGTGGCCGCCGCGGGAACGGCGGCCGGCGCCAGGGCGGCCGCCGGAGTCTACGCGCGTCTACTCCGGGTGGGGCGGATCCGCCGCGAGGGCCTCGGCCGCGTGCACGGCCGGCGCCGCGAGCGGCCGGCGATCACTTCGTGTCCGCCCGGAGTCCGTCCGTGAAGTGAACGCGGGTGGTGTGTGGTGTCTGCGACGGTGCGCCGTGGCGCCTGTCGATCCGCCGCGCCTGAGGCGCGGAGCGGTGGAGCGGTCCCGCCCTGGACGTCATGTAGTGAACGATTGACCCCGCCGGTAGGAGGGTCATCGTTCAAGTCGTGTCGACCGGAGCGGGGTGATGCCGACCCCGCTGAGCTCGGCTCCCGCCCGGTCGGGGGCGGCCCGAGCGCCTCCGGGCGGGCGGCGGGTCGGCCGGGGCGGCACGGTGTGCGACCTGCCCGCGGGATCGGTCGGGAGGGGGCCGGGCGCGGGGCCGCCCAAATGATCAACAACTTTCGAAAGCTAGCATGGAGGCACCCTCCTAGCTCGAAAGATGGACTTGTGACTGTCAACGACGACGTGTTCACGGACTGGATGAACCGCGAGGAGATCGCGGAGTCGATGATCCCGATCATCGGCCGACTGCACCGGGAGAGGGACGTCACTGTCCTGCTGCACAGCCGCTCCCTGGTGAACAAGTCGGTTGTCAGCATCCTCAAGACGCACCGGTTCGCCCGCCAGATCGCCGGCGAGGAGCTCTCGGTCACCGAGACGATGCCGTTCCTCCAGGCCCTCACCACGCTCGACCTGGGCCCCTCCCAGATCGACATCGGCATGCTCGCGGCCACCTACCGGGCCGACGACCGCGGCCTGTCGATCGCGGAGTTCACCGCCGAGGCGGTCGCCGGTGCCACGGGTGCCAACAAGATCGAGCGCTCCGGTTCGCGCGACGTGGTCCTCTACGGCTTCGGCCGCATCGGCCGCCTCGTTGCCCGCCTGCTGATCGAGAAGGCCGGCTCCGGCCACGGCCTGCGGCTGCGCGCCATCGTCGTGCGCCAGGGCGGCGACCAGGACATCGTGAAGCGCGCCTCGCTGCTGCGCCGCGACTCCATCCACGGCCAGTTCCAGGGCACCATCACCGTTGACGAGGCGAACAGCACCATCGTCGCCAACGGCAACGAGATCAAGGTGATCTACGCCAACGACCCGTCGGAGATCGACTACACGGCGTACGGCATCGACGACGCCATCCTGATCGACAACACCGGCAAGTGGCGTGACCGCGAGGGCCTGTCGAAGCACCTCCGCCCCGGCATCGACAAGGTCGTGCTGACCGCGCCGGGCAAGGGCGACGTCCCGAACATCGTGCACGGCGTCAACCACGACACGATCAAGCCGGAGGAGCGGGTCCTCTCCTGCGCCTCCTGCACCACCAACGCGATCGTCCCGCCGCTCAAGGCGATGGAGGACGAGTACGGCGTGCTCCGCGGCCACGTGGAGACCGTCCACTCCTTCACCAACGACCAGAACCTGCTGGACAACTACCACAAGGCCGACCGCCGCGGCCGCTCCGCGCCGCTCAACATGGTCATCACCGAGACCGGTGCCGCCTCGGCCGTCGCCAAGGCCCTGCCGGACCTCAAGGCGAAGATCACCGGCAGCTCGATCCGCGTCCCGGTGCCGGACGTCTCGATCGCGATCCTCAACCTGCAGCTCGCCCGCGAGACCACCCGCGAGGACGTCCTCGAGTACCTCCGCGAGGTCTCGCTGACCTCGCCGCTGAAGCGTCAGATCGACTTCACCACCGCTCCCGACGCGGTCTCCAACGACTTCATCGGCTCGCGTCACGCCTCGATCGTCGACGCCGGCGCCACCAAGGTCGAGGGCGACAACGCGATCCTCTACCTGTGGTACGACAACGAGTTCGGCTACTCGTGCCAGGTCATCCGGGTCGTCCAGCACGTCTCGGGCGTCGAGTACCCGACCTACCCGGCTCCGGCGGTCTGATCCGCGACGGACGCTCCGACCGTCATGACGACGGTCACCGGAAGGGCCGGAGGCTGCTGCCTCCGGCCCTTCCGGCGTCTTCGCGCATCCCGGAACGGCCTCCTCGACGGGCCGTCGCGCGCCCCGGCGCCGGGCGCCGGACCGGGCCCCGGGCGGCTCCGTCCGACCTTGTCGCGAACTTAACGGGCGCATAAGGCTGTTCCGGCCGCGGAGGGGCCCCGGTGCGGCAGTGGACAGGCGCCGGAGGCCCTGACCTGCGGCGATGGTGGGGGAGCGGGCGCGGAGGGCCAACGGGCGGACGGCGGGCGGGCGTTGACCGGGCGGAGCGGGGACGGCTATTGATGGTGGCCAGTCAGTCGGAGCTGTGCGCGGACCTGCCGGCACGACGAGAGACACCCCCCATCCCTCCAGGAGGACGCGTGCACTCCGCTCCCAAACGGATCCGTCGACGGTGGATCGCCGGCCTGGTCGGTGCGTTGATGCTCACGGTGGTCGGCATCGGATCGGCGCTGGCCTCGATACCGGTCGGCCAGTCCAGGACCGGGAAGATGACCTGGTACGACGACGCCGGTTACGGGGCCTGCGGGACGGCGATCAACGCGGCCGCCGAGGACCTGGTCGCCGTCTCCACCTCCTGGTGGACCTCGGCGAACCCGAACAACGACGACCTCTGCAAGGGCATCTCCGTCCAGGTCAGCTACAACGGTCGGACGATCACCGTCCCGGTCAAGGACAAGTGCCCGTCCTGCAGCGCCGAGCACATCGACCTCAGCAAGACCGCCTTCCAGAAGCTCGCCGACCTGGACGTCGGCGTGGTCTCCGGGATCACCTGGAAGTTCGTCGGGGCCGGCGGCGGCACGGGCGGAAGCACCGGCGGCGGCACGGGCGGTGGCGGCGGTACGACCGCCCTGCCCGCCCCCGCCGGGCTGCGCACCACCGCCACCACCGCGAGCAGCGTCGCCCTCGCCTGGACGGCCGTCCCGGGCGCCTCCTCGTACGCCGTCTACCGCGGCGGCACGAAGGTCGGCACCGCCTCCGGTGCCTCGTACAAGGACACCGGCCTCACCGCTGCCACGGGGTACCGGTACACGGTCGCCGCGGTGGACTCCGCGGGGAAGGCGGGCACCCAGTCCGCTGCCGTCACCGCGACCACCACCACCGCCGCCACCGGCGGCGGGGGCGGCGGCACCGCCTGCCCGGCCGCCTGGAGCGCGGCGAAGTCCTACGTGCCCGGCGACAGCGTCGCCTACGCGGGCCACCGGTACGGCGCCACCTACTACTCGACCGGCGCGGTGCCGAACGACCCCGGCTCCTGGGCGGTCTGGCGCGACAACGGCACCTGCTGACGGGGTGCGTCGCCGCGGGGCCTCCGCCGTCCTCCTTCCCCCGGGCGGCAGAGGCCCCGCGGCGGGTGTGCCGGACGCCGCCGGCACGCGCGGGGCCCGTCGGCAGCTGCCGGACGGGCCCGTGGAATGCGGTGCGGTGCTGTACTGCGCTGGGCGGCGTGCGGCCTCAGCGGTCCTTGCGGGCGGCGGCCTGCTGGGCCTGCTTCGCCTCCTTGGCCTGCTTCTCCTTGATCCGCACGGTCTCGCGGCGGACCTCGGCCTGGATGGTGCGCTCCTTCTGCAGCCACTCCGGGTTCTCGTCCCGGAGGGCCTCGATCTGCTCGGTGGTGAGCGCCTCGCTGACGCCGCCGCGGGCGAGGCCGGAGACGGAGACGCCGAGCCGGGCCGCGACCACCTGGCGGGGGTGCGGGCCGTTGCGGCGCAGCTCCTCCAGCCACGCGGGGGGCTCGGTCTGCAGCGCGTTCAGCTCGTCACGGGAGACCACGCCCTCCCGGAACTCGTCGGGGGTGGCCTCGAGGTAGACGCCCAGCTTCTTCGCCGCCGTGGCGGGCTTCATCGTCTGGGTCGTCCGGGGCTTGCGCGATGTCATGGAGACAAGGGTAAGCGAGCGGAGGCCCGCCCCGATCACGGTGGGTAGCCTGGGCTCCGTGACTGAGATGCAGGCGACCCCCTCCTCCTTCCGGCTGGCGTACGTTCCGGGCGTGACCCCCACCAAGTGGGTGCGTGTCTGGGGGGAGAGGCTGCCCGACGTTCCGCTCGTGCTGGTGGCCGTCCCCGCGGAGGGCGGCACCGAGGCCCTGGTGTCCGGTGCCGCGGACGCCGGGCTGGTCCGGCTGCCGGTCGACCGGACGGTGCTGAGCGCGATCCCGCTCTACGCCGAGACCACGGTGGTGGTGATCCCCAAGGACCACTGGCTGGCCGCGGCCGACGAGGTCGCGGTGGCGGACCTGGCCGAGGAGATCGTGCTGCACCCGCTGGACGACACCCTCGGCTGGGAGAACCTGCCGGGCCTGCCCGCCTTCGAGCGGCCGGCGACCACCGCCGACGCGATCGAGCTGGTCGCGGCCGGCATCGGCGTGCTGGCGGTGCCGCAGTCGCTGGCGCGGCTCCACCACCGCCGCGACCTCACCTACCGGACGCTCGCGGACGTGCCGCAGTCGCAGGTGGTGCTCTCCTGGCGCGAGGACCGGACCACCGACCTGGTCGAGGAGTTCATCGGCATCGTCCGCGGGCGGACGGTGAACAGCTCGCGCGGCCGCGGCGCCCAGCCCCAGGAGAAGCCCGCCGCGCAGCAGAAGTCGGCCGCGCAGCAGAAGGCCGGTGCGAAGCAGAAGCCGGGGCAGCAGAAGACCCCGCAGCAGAAGCCGAAGCGGCCCGCGGCGGCCGGCGGCCGTGCGCGGGGCGGTGCCGGGGCCTCCGGCGGCTCGGGCGGCGCACGGCGCGGGAAGCCCCGCGGCCGCTGACGGTACGGGCCGGCCGCCCGGTGGTGCGGGGTGGGGGAACGGGCGCCTCCCGGTCGGGTGTCGGGGTGCGGGTGTGACGGGTGACGGGTGCGGGTGGTGGGGCCCGCGGCCCGCCGGGCGTGGGGGAGACCGGCGGGCGGGCGGCCGGCAGGGGTGGTGCCGGTCGCTGAGGACAATGCCGTGGCGGCAAAGGGCGGGTCAAGGTGTTCGCCGGGGAAATCTGAAAGTTTCTGCAAGACATTTCTTCCTGAATCGGGTCAGAGGCCGTTCTGGCTCGATTCAGAAATCCGACGGCAGGTCAGGACGGTTGCGCCGTGCGTCCGGACCGCTGCGGTGAGGGTTTACAGAGGGGGTGCCGCTCGGTAATCTCCTGATGCTTCTTGCAGTGAATTGCGCAAGGAGCGGCGGCCACGGTGGAGCGGCCGCCCACCGCGGCGTCCCGCCCGGGGAGCCGGCGCATCCGCCGGCTCGGGGAGCCGCACGCAGACGCCCGGCCGCCGGCCCCCTGCCCGCGCCGCCGTCCACCCCGCACCACCCACCCACCTGTTCCTGCCGCTCCGGCAGCCCCGTGCCTCCGTCCCCCACGCTGCTCCCGTGTCCCCGGGTGCGGTGGAGCCGGGTTCCCCCCTGCCTGCGGCACTACCCGAGGGGTTCACTGTGACATCGCGATCACGCCACCGGCGGCGGCCCACGGCCGTCGCCCTGACCGCGGCGGCCGGTCTCGCGGCCACCCTGCTGTCCACGGCGCCACTGGGCGGCGCGGCGAACGCGGCCACCACCGAGGCCACGGCCTCCAACACGGCGACCGTCTTCTACTACACCAAGACCCGCAACTGGTCGACGTACAACCTGCACTGGGCCCCGGACGGCGGCAGCTGGACGACCGTGCCGGGCGTCGCCATGGAGGCGGCCTGCACCGACTGGGTGAAGAAGACCGTCGACCTGGGCTCGGCCACCGGCCTGCAGGCCACCTTCAACAACGGCTCCGGCACCTGGGACAACAACGGCGGCCGCAACTACGCCCTGGGCACCGGCTCGATCACCGTCAAGGACGGCGTGATCGCCCACAGCGACCCGTGCGCGGGCGGCGGCACCGGCCCCTCGCCCAGCCCGTCCCCCACCGGCACCACCTCGACGGTCTACTACTCGACCGCGGTGGTCGGCTGGAGCACCGTCAACCTGCACTACGCACCGGCCGGCGGCTCCTGGACGACCGTGCCCGGCATCGGGATGGACGCGGCCTGCACCGGCTGGTTCAAGAAGACGGTCTCGCTGGGCTCCGCCTCGACGATGGCCGCGACCTTCAACAACGGCAACGGCACCTGGGACAACAACAACGGCGCCAACTACGTCGTCCCGTCCGGCACGGTGACGGTGCAGAACGGCAAGGTGACGGCGAACGCGGCCGACCCGTGCGCCGCCGTGGTGCCGGACACCACCGCGCCGACCGTGCCGTCCAAGGTCGCGGCCACCGCCACCAACACCTCGATCGTCCTCACCTGGGACCCGTCCACCGACGACAAGGCGGTGACGGGCTACCAGGTCACCCGCACCGGTGGCACCCAGGGCACCGTCGTGGTGAACACCGGCTCCACGGTGTACTCGGACACCGGCCTCGACGCCAACACCGTCTACACCTACACCGTCAAGGCGCAGGACGCGGCCGGGAACGTCTCCGCGGTCTCCGCGGCGGCCGTGGCCACCACCGGCACGGCCCCGCCGCAGCCCGCCAACGGCGAGATGGTCGGCACCGACCCGCGCAAGGACCCGATCTACTTCGTCCTCACCGCGCGCTTCAACGACGGCGACAGCAGCAACAACCGCGGCGGCAGCCAGGACGTGAAGTCCGGCAACGCGGCCAACAACGACCCGATGTTCCGCGGCGACTTCAAGGGCCTCGTCCAGAAGCTCGACTACGTCAAGGGCCTCGGCTTCTCGGCGATCTGGATCACGCCGGTCGTCCTCAACCGCTCCGACTACGACTACCACGGCTATCACGGCTGGGACTTCTACAAGGTCGACCCGCGGCTGGAGTCCGCCGGCGCCTCGTACCAGGACCTGATCAACGCCGCGCACGCCAAGGGCATCAAGATCTACCAGGACGTGGTCTACAACCACAGCTCCCGGTGGGGCGCCAAGGGCCTGTTCGTGCCGGCCGTCTACGGCGTCCGGGACTCCCAGTGGTCCTGGTACTACGACGAGAAGCAGACCGGCTTCGAGTACGACGGCCTGACGATCGACCCGAAGACCGGCAAGTCCTGGTACAACGGCGACCTGTGGTCGACCGAGAAGCCGGCCGGCTCCACCTGCGTCGGCTGGGGCACGCCCACCGGCAACAAGAGCGCCGAGGGCTACACCGTCTACAACTGCCAGTGGCCCTCGCCGACTTCGGGGATGTTCCCGTCGAAGTACTACCACCAGTGCTGGATCGGCAACTGGGAGGGCGAGGACTCGCGCTCCTGCTGGCTGCACGAGGACCTCGCGGACTTCAACACCGAGAGCCCCGAGGTGCAGAACTACCTGATCGGCGCCTACAACAAGTACATCGACATGGGCGTGGACGGATTCCGGGTCGACACCGCCGTGCACGTCCCGCGGGTGACCTGGAACCGCCGCTTCCTGCCCGCGATCCAGCAGCGGATCACCCAGGACTGGGGCCCGGCCAAGGCGCAGAACTTCTTCGTCTTCGGCGAGGTCGGCGCGTTCGTCAACGACAAGTGGAACCGCGGTTCGGTTAACCACTCCGCCCAGTTCTTCACCTGGAAGGAGCGCAAGGACTACACCGCCGACGACGTGCAGGCCGCCCTCGACCAGTACAACTACGAGGAGCAGCTCGGCACCGGCAACCAGCCCACCTCCACCAACGCCTTCCTCAGCGGCAACGCGTACCACACCCCGGACCACTCGCAGTTCTCCGGCATGAACGTCATCGACATGCGGATGCACATGAACTTCGGGGACGCCCACAACGCCTACTACAACGGCAAGGACTCGGACGACAGTTACAACGACGCCACCTACAACGTGGTGTACGTCGACAGCCACGACTTCGGCCCGAACAAGTCCAGCACCCGGTACGCGGGCGGTACCGACGCCTGGGCCGAGAACATGGCCCTGATGTGGACCTTCCGCGGCATCCCGACGCTGTACTACGGCTCGGAGATCGAGTTCCAGTCCGGCAAGCAGATCGACTGCGGCCCGTCCTGCCCGCTCGCCACCACCGGCCGCGCCTACTACGGCGACAAGATCGCCGGCACGGTCACCGCGAGCGACTACTCGGTGGTCTCCGGCGCCACCGGTGCCGTCGCCACCACCCTGCAGCAGCCGCTGGTCAAGCAGCTGCAGCGGCTCAACCAGATCCGCCGGGCGATCCCCGCCCTGCAGATGGGCCAGTACTCCACCGACGGCATCAGCGGCGGCGGCATGAACTTCAAGCGCCGCTACACCGACACCGCCACCGGCGTGGACAGCTTCGCCCTGGTCGCCGTCACCGACGGCGCCACCTACAGCGGGATCCCCAACGGCACCTACAAGGACGCTGTCACCGGTGACGTCAAGACCGTCACCAACGGCACCCTGGCGGTCGCCGCCCCCGGCAAGGGCAACCTGCGGGTCTACGTGCTCGACCTGGGCGGCAAGAACGCCGCACCCGGCAAGATCGGCACCGACGGCCCGTACCTGAAGTAGCGGTCCCGGGTGCCCGGCGGGCGGGGCTCTCCCCGTCCGCCGGGCAGCTGCGGGGGCACGACCGGACGGCCGGGCACGGGCGGACACGGGGGAGAGAGGGAGAGGGCAGCACCATGCCCGGAGGGAGAACCGGCGGCGGACGGGGCAAACCGACCGCCGGGGACGTGGCGGCCGCGGCCGGATACTCCCGCACCGCGGTCTCCTTCGCGTTCAACAGCCCGGACCAGCTGTCCCGGGCGACCCGCGAGCGCATCCTCGCCGTCGCCGAGGAGCTCGGCTACCGGCCCAGCCCGCTCGCCCGGATGCTGCGCGCAGGCCAGACCCGCGCCCTCGGCGTGCTGCTGCCGCAGGGCCTCGCCGCGATCCTGCGCAACCCCTACTACACCGAATTCCTGCGCGGCGTCGGCGAGGTGTGCGACCGGGAGGGGTACACCCTGCTGCTCACCCCGCCGCTGCGGGACTCCATGCTCGACGCGATCCCGTACGCCGCCGTCGACGGCTTCGTGGTCTGCGGACTGGAGACCGACCGCGGCGAGGTCGCCGAACTCGCCCGCCACCAGACCCCGGTGGTACTGGTCGACGGCGACCCGCAGTCCGACGCACCCGGGGTGGACGTCGACGACCGGCGCGGTACCCGGGAGGCCGTCCGCCACCTGGTCGGGCTCGGCCACCGCCGGATCGCCGTGCTCTCCTTCGACCCCGGGCCGGACGCCGCCGTCCGCGGCTACCGCGGCCCGCTCGCCCGCCGCCTCGCAGGCCTCGTCGACGGGCTCGCCGAGGCGGGGCGCGGCATGGCGGACGTCGACCTCGCCGAGGTGCCGATCAGCCGCGCGGAGGGCGGACGCACCGTACGGCGGTGGATGGCCGGGCCCGAGCCGCCGACGGCGATCCTGGCGCTCTCCGACATCCTGGCCTTCGGCGCCCTGGAGGCGCTGCGCGACCTCGGGGTGGACGTGCCCGGCGAGGTGTCGGTGGTGGGCTTCGACGACCTCGCGGAGGCCGCCCGGACGAGGCCCGCCCTCACCACCGTCCGGCAGGACGCCGAGGCCAAGGGCCGGACGGCCGCCGGGGCGCTGATCGCGGCGATCCGCGGCGAGCAGCAGCCGGTGCGCCGGCTGCTGCCCACCCGGCTGGTCGTCCGGGCCTCGACCGCGCCGCCCCCGCCGCCCGGACGGCGGGCCGAGGTGGCGACGCGGAACCGTGGTGACGGCCCGTCGGGCACGCCGTAGGAACCGTTTCGAACGGAACTCGGGTGAGGGGCGCGTGGGGGGTGCCCCCAGCGCCCCTGGGGTCTCCGGTGCCCCTGGGGGCGTGCCCGGTCCTAGTCGTTGCCGGGCCAGCCGTCGAGCATGCGGTGCACCGTCACGCCGGGGCGTTCGGCCAGGCTGCGGTTCGAGGGGGCGGCCGGGGCGGCGGGCTGGGCGGCGACGGCGGCCTGCAGGATGTCGGTGATCTCGGCGACCTTCGCGTCGACGGTGGCCTTCAGCTGCGCCGGGTCCTGGGTCCGCGCGGCCGAGCGCACGGCCTTCTCGACCGCGGCCAGTCTGCGCAGCGTGTCCTGGCCGAGCCGGACGGGCTGCGGGGTGTTGATGACGAACTGGTAGGCGCCGGCCACGGCCTGGCAGCCGCCGCAGTGCACGGTGGTCGCCTTGCTGTTGTTGTCGGCGTCGACGTGCACGTCACTGCCGCCCGTGGTGACGATCTGGAAGGAGAGCGCGACGGCGCGGCAGTGCTGTCCCTCGCTGCAGTACCGGGCCGTGGCGACCGCCCGGTTGTCGACGTCGAGCCCGCTCGTCCGGCCGAACTGGCGGATCTCGAAGGCGACGTCGGTGTTGTGGGTCCGCACCGGGCTGGCCACGGCGACGGCGTGGGTCCGCTCGTAGCGGACCTGGCTGGCGTCCGCGGTGGCGGCGGCCGGTCCGACCAGCAGGACGGCGGCGGCCACCGCGGGTACGAGCGGGCCCGAGCGGAGGAGGCGGCCGAGCCGGCGGGTCGGGGTGGTGCGGTGCGATCGGTTCACGAGGTGCTCCAGGCGGGGTTCAGGAAGTGGCTTGGGTGGTCGGGGCGGACGTGGGTGGAGCGGCGGTCACCGGTGCTTCACCGGACGCCTGCCCACCGGTCGGCGTGCCGGTCGGAGTGCCGGACGGTGCGGTGGCGGTGCCGCCCCCGGCCGGGACCGTCGAGGTCGGCGAGGGGGCCGCGGTGGCCGCCGCGGCCGGACTGCCCGGTGCGGGCGCCGGCGCGGTGGCGGCGGAGGTGGTCCGGCCGGCCCGAGTCCGGGCGGGCGCCGGACTCGGCCGGCCGCGTTGCGGGGCGGCTGCCGTGGTGCCGTCCGTCGGCGACGGTGCGGCGGCGGCGGAGGGCGGACGAGCGAGGGCCGCGGACGGGGTGACGGACAGTTCGGTCCGGTCCGCCGGGGCCGGTGCCCGGGCGGGCGGCGGCCGCGGGGCGAGCGGTACCGGTGCGGCCCGGTGGCCCCAGGCGAGGGCCAGGGCCGCGCCGGTGCAGGCCGCCGCGGTCAGCAGGAGTGCCGCCCGGCCGCGCGGGGTGCGGTGCGCCCGGGTGAGCGCCCGTCCGGCCCGGCGGGCGAGCCGCACCACCAGGTAGACCAGGCCCGCCGTCGGCAGCAGCAGCATGACCAGGCCGATCACACCGAGGGCCGCGGCGGCGGGCGCCCCCGCGGCGAAGGCGTCGGCCGTGTCGGCGAGCCGGCCGGTGAAGGAGTCCACCGCCGTCCGCAGCAGCCGCGGCGCGTTCCAGAGCACGTAGACGACCTCGGCCACCAGCAGCGGGACCATGGCGAGCACCCAGGCCGTCACGATCGCGCGGGAGGAACGCTTCAGTCCGGCGACCTCCGGAGGCACGGGCCGCCAGGGCAGCATGCTGCGCAGGATCGGCCGGACCTTGCCGAACAGGTCGGGGACGCCGGCGAGGTCGGCGAGGATGTAGTAGCCGTCCAGCCGCAGCACGGGCAGCAGTTGCTCGACGATCTCGAAGTGGGCGACGTACACGGCGGCCAGCAGGAAGTCCCTACCGGTCGCGAAGTACGCGGCGAACAGCACGGCGACGAACACCGCGTTGAAGTAGACGCCGCCGAGGTCGGTGCGCAGCCGGTCGGGCCGGCGCAGCCGGTACACGTCGGTGACGTCGGTGTACATCGCCGGCCACACCAGGTAGATGCCGCAGCCGATGCAGCCGGGCCGTCCGCCGCCGTAGCGGCAGCCGGAGGCGTGGCCGAACTCGTGGAAGACCGTCGACAGCACGGTGAGCGCGAGGACGGCCAGCAGCAGGGCGGGCTCCTGCACGGTGTGCAGCACGGGGGTCATCGCGCCGTGCACCGCGAACAGCCAGACGTCGGCGGCGGCGGTGAACAGCAGGACGACCGCCACGGCGGCCGGCCGGTGCAGCCAGGACAGCGCGGCGGCGACGGTGTTGACCGAGGGCGGCCGCAGCAGGACCCTGTGGGCGCGCAGCGCGAGCAGCAGGTCGGTGACCGGGACGGGTGCGTCCGCCTCGGTTCCGTCCGGCGGGGCGAGCAGTCCCAGCGGGCGCAGCTTGTGGTCGAGCAGGTGGGTGATGTGTTCGGGGCCGAGCTCCAGGCCGGAGCGGGCCGCGACCAGGTGGGCGATCTCGCGTCGGGTGCGGGTGCCGTCCATGGCCTCGGCCACCAGGTAGAGCAGGCGGCTGAGCTGGACCATCTGTCCGTCGGCCCGGCGGACGAGGTAGCGGGGGGCGGTGAAGCCGGAGTCGCGGTACTCGCCCTGCAGGGTGAGTCCGGCGGCGGGCCGCGGGACGTCCTCGGCGGTGCCGTGCGGATCCTCCGGGGAGTGGTGCGGGGCGTCCGGGCCGTGGTGCGGGCCGGGGTCGGTCCGCAGCGCGGTGCCGGCCTGGCCGGGGTCGGTCGGTGGGTCGGTGGGAGGCTCGGTGCCGGGCCGCGCCCAGGCGTCGGGAACGGCCGGCCGGCGGGTGTCGCCGACGGTCGCCGGGCGTTCCGCGGCCGTGGGGGTCCGGCTGCCGATGCCGTGTCCGCTCTCGGTCACGTCACCTTCCGGGCTGGCAGTCGTTGGAAGTGCGGAAAGTGTTTCCGGCGGCGATTCCGGCGCCACCGGAAACACTTTCCGCATGATTTCCGTGAACGGGTCAGAAATGCCGGTCGGGGGCCCGGCCGCGTGCCGGCTGCCCTGCCGGCCGCCCTCCGTTCACAGCACCCGGGCCGTCCTCACGGGCGGCCGGGCGTCAGCGGCGGAACATCCGTCACTGGTGGATGGAGATGTACTGGTTCGCCTCCGAGCCCGCCAGGGAGTCCCAGGAGTGGTCGTTGTAGGAGACCGAGTTGTTCTCCGCGTAGACGACGGCGTGCTTGGTGACCGTGGTCTTGTGGAGGTTGAAGCTGAAGCGGCTCAGCGCCTCGCGCTTCGGCAGCAGCTCGGCGGTCTCGGTCTCCAGGACGGACATGTCGATCATGAGGATCCATTTCTCCGTACGGTTGCGCTCGGGGCGGCCGCGGCTCGGCCGCCCCGGTCGGACGGGTGTCCGACGGAGCTGGACACTACGGCGGCGCCGCGACGCAGAGCAAGGAACCGGATACGTCGGGTGATCGATTTCGCGTGAATAGTGCCTGCATTCGCACGGCAATGCCGGACGGTCCGGAGGTCGAAAATCCCGTCGAATTCGGCGGGGTTCCGGGATTCTTCGTATCCGAGGTTCTCGGCGGCGCGCGGGGGGTCGGCGACTTCACTCGATCGGCTCAGCTCACCGGCGTGTTCCCGAACGGCCCGTCAGGCCCGGTGCGGGGCCGGGGGCGCGTCCGGCGGGGCCGGCCCGGCGCCGGGCCGCGGCGCACCCGGCTCGGGCGGGCCTGACGAGGCGCGAACCGCGGCGCACCCGGCTCGGGCGGGCCTGACGAGGCGCGAACCGCGGCGCCGGTTGTCCGCGTCCTGTCGACGGGGCGCCCGGGATTCCAGTCGATCGACGGGGGTGCCCGCCGGAGGCCGGGGCTAGCCTGACCCCGGGGGTGGGGCGGATCAGCAGCAAAGGGCACGAATCCATGGACGATCTCAGGCTCTCCGTCCTGGGGCCGATGCAGGTGCGGCGGGGGGCGGCGGCGCTCAGGACGGGCGGCCCGCAGCAGCAGGCGATGCTGGCGGTGCTCCTGCTGCGGCGCGGACTCGCGGTCGGTACGGGCGAGTTGGCGCAGGCGATCTGGGGCGACGAGCCGCCCGGCACGGCCACCGGCATCATCCGGACGTACGCCTGGCGGTGGCGGCGCGTCCTGGAGGACGGCGATGGCCCGCCGGTGCTGGCCACCGGCGGCGACGGCTACCGGCTCGACCTGCCGACCTCCGCGGTGGACGTATTCCGCGCAGAGGAGGCGGCGGCCTGTGCGGAGCGGGCGAGCACCGACGGCGAGACCGCCCAGGCCCGTGATCTGCTCGACGGGGCCCTGGAGTTCTGGCGGGGCGAACCGCTCGCCGGGATCCCGGGACCGTTCGCCGAACGGTGGCGGCGGCTGCTCGCCGACCGCCGGCTGGCGCTGCTGGAGGAGCGGATCGCCCTGGACCTCGCGCTCGGCGGCCACCGGCGCTGCGTCCCGGAGTTGACCGAGCTCGCCGCGGCGCACCCGCTGCGCGAGCGCGTCCACCTGCTGCTGATGCGGGCGCTGGCACAGGCCGGCCGCACCGCCGACGCGCTGGCCGCCTTCCGTACCGTACGCCGCACCCTGGTCGGTGAGTTGGGAATCGGGCCGGGTGCCGAGCTGGAGGCCGAGCACCGCCGGATCCTGGCCGGCGAGGGCTCCGTCGAGGCGCCGGCGCAGCCGGTGGTCCCGGCCCCGGTCCCGGCGCCGACGTCGGCCGCCGCACCGGCGGTGGCGCCACCGGCCGCGCCGCTGCCCGGGCGGGCGCCGCGGACCGCCCCGGTGCTGCCCGTGCCGGGGCAACTGCCGCCGGACACCGCGGACTTCGTGGGGCGGGAGACGCTGGTGATGGGGCTCGGGGAGGCCCTGGTCTCGCCGGTGAACGGGACGCCCGCGATCGTGTCCGTGGCCGGCATGGGCGGGGTCGGCAAGACCACGCTGGCGCTCCACGTCGCCCACCAGGTCCGCCGGTTCTTCCCGGACGGGCAGCTCTACGCGGACCTGCGGGGGGAGGGCCCGGCCGGCGGCCGCCCGGCGGCCGTGCTGGGCAACTTCCTGACGGCGCTCGGCATCGCGCCGGAGGCGGTGCCGGACGGGACGGAGGACAGGTCCGCGCTCTTCCGTTCCCTGGTGGCCGACCGCAGGCTGCTCCTGGTGCTGGAGAACGCGGACGAGGCGGCCTCCGTCCGTCCGCTGCTGCCCGGCACCCCGGGCTCCGCCGTCCTGCTCACCAGCCGTACGGGGGCGGCGAGTTCGCTCGCCACCCTGCACGCCGACCTGGAGCTGTTCACGCCGGAGGAGGCGCTCGGCCTGCTCGGCCGGGTGATCGGTCCGGAGCGGCTGGCGGCCGAGCGGCCCGCCGCGATCGGACTCGTCTCCGCCTGCGGCCACCTGCCGCTGGCGGTGCGCATCGTGGCGGCCCGGCTCGCCGCCCGTCCGGCGTGGACGGTCGCCAGCATGAACGACCGGCTGGCGGTGGAGGTCCGCCGGATCGACGAACTGCGGATCGGCGACCTCGCGGTGGAGGCCGCGTTCGCGCTCGGCTACCGGCAGCTCTCGGCGGAGCAGGCCCGGGCGTTCCGGCTGGTCGCCGCCGTGCCGGGTGCGGACATCGGGCTGAACGCCGCGGCGGCGGCGCTCGCGGTCGGCCCGGACGACGCCGAGGACCTGCTGGAGTCCCTGGTGGACGTGCGGATGGTGGAGTCGCCGCGGATCGGCCGCTACCGCTACCACGACCTGCTGCGGTCCTTCGCGCAGCGGACCTCGCGGCGCACCGACCCCGGTGAGGCCGCCGCCGCCCGGCACCGGCTGCTCGGCTTCCTGGCCGCGACCGGCCACGAGGCCTTCCGGCAGGGCTGCCCGGGGGACGAGATCGACCGGGTGTTCGCCCGTCCGTCGGCCGCCGGCCTGTCCTTCGCGGACCGGGTCGAGGCGCAGTCCTGGGTGTCGGCGGAGTCCGGGACGGCCGTCGCGCTGGCGCACCGGATCGGCGCCGAGCCGCCGGACGGCGAGGGCGCCGACCCGGACCACCGGGAACGGCTGAACGGCGCGGTCGACCTGCTGGTCATGCTGAGCCCGTTCGAACTCGGTCCGCACCGCGGCCCACTGGTGGCGGCGGTGGACGCGCTCGCCGAGGCGGCCGTCCGGCGGGGCGACGCCCGCGTCGAGGGCCGGGCGCGCTTCCTGCGCGGCAACATCGCGCTCGACCTGCACCGGCTCTCCGAGGCGCGCCGCCAGACCCGGCTTGCCGCGGCCGCGAGCCGCGCGGCCGGGGACACCGCGATCCTGCGGCAGGTGCTCAACGACGGCGGGCTGGTCGCCCAGTACCTCGCGGACTACGACGAGGCCGACGCGCTCTACGGCGAGGCGGTCGAACTCGCCCGCCGCCTCGGGCACCGGGCCGGCGAGGTGGTCACCCGGGTCAACGTGGCACTGGCCCGGGTGTACGGCGGCCGGGCCGAGGAGGGGGCGGCGGTCTGCCGGGCGGTCCTCGCCGACCTGGCCCGTGGGCTGCCCGGGGGCCCGGCGGAGGAGGGCCCCGGCCGGGCCTACGCGATGTACGTGCTGGGCCTGGCCCTGCACACGAGGGGGGACCACCCGGAGGCGGCCGAGTGGTTCGGCCGCAGCATGGCGCTGGCCGCCGGCCTCGGTCTGGAGGTGCGGGCGGCGCAGTCCCGCTACCGGCTGGCCGACAGCCTGCGGGCGGCGGGCCGGCTGCGGCAGGCCGTCGGGCACGCCGAGGCCGCCCTCGCCGCCTGCGAGGTCCTGGGCGCCGAACGCGACCAGGCGCACGCGCTGCTGGTGCTGGGCCGGGCCCTGGCCGAACTCGGCGAGGACGGCCGGGCCCGGTCCTGCCTGCTGCGGGCCCAGGCGCTCTTCGCCGGTCTCGGCCTGCCGGTCGACGCGCACCACGCGGACCTGGTGGCCGACCTGGTGTCGGCCCGGACGGTCTGAGGGCCCGTCGCACGGCGCGTCCCGGGTGCCCGGTACCCGGGACGCGCCGTCGGCGGACGGTCAGGAGACGGTCGGCGGCCGGTGGTAGTCGGCGCCGGTGCTGTTCCACGAGGCGATGTGGATCTCCCGGGACGGGACGCCCGCGGTGTGCGCCGGCGATCCGGTGGAGCCGTCGCCGGCCGAGGCGCCGGTGTTGTTCCACGACTCGATCGGGATGTCCGCGGCCGAGGTGCCCGCGGCGCCGAGCAGCAGCGCGCAGGCCGCCGCACCGGTGAGCAGCGCCCGCCGCAGGGTCCGCCGCATTTCCGTCGCCTTCTTCATCTCCGGTCCGCCTTTCTGTCGGCCGCCGGTCGGGCGCGCGTCGCACCGGCGTCAGAATTCCGGGTGCAAGCGCCTTCTCCGGGCGGCGTTTATCGGGTTGTACATCGGTTGTAGATGTGCGCGGGATAGCGTTCCTGTGTGCCGTCGACCACGGCACGGAAGACCGCCGGAATGCCTTCCGGCGGGTGCTTTCCGGAGCCGCTCGGGGAATCCCGGGCCGGCTCCGACCGGGGTGTCCGGCGTACCGGCCGGACCCCCGTCCCGCACTCGGTACTCAGGAGTTGTCATGCGTCGTATCCCGGTTGGCACGGCCTGCGCCGGCCTCGTCCTCGCCCTGCTGGCCGTCCTCGGGTGGGCCGCGTCGCCGGTCGCCGGCGGCGCGGTCACCGCGGACGGCGCGGTGGTGTCGACCGACGCGGCGACCGGGGACTTCCCGGCCTGCTGCTGATCAGCGGCGGCGGGCCGGTCCGGGGCGGTGGGGCAGCAGGCTGCCCCGCCGCCCCAGGCAGCGCATGCCCTGCTGGTAGGCGTGCACGGCCCGTTCGCTCTCGCCGGCTCTGTCGAGGATCTCGGCGAGCTCGGCCCAGGCGAAGGCGGCCTGCCGGTCCGCGCCGGACGCCTCCAGCATCAGCGCACCCCGCTCGCAGGACTCCCGCGCGCCGGCCTCGTCGCCCTGCTCCTGCAGGGCCGCGGCGAGGACGAGCAGCGTCCGGGCGGTCTCCAGCCGGTGGCCGGGACCGAGCAGTTCCAGGGCTCTGCGGGCGTGCTCGGCCGCGGCCGCCGGGTCGCCGGCGAGCAGTTCGGCGCGGGCCATCGCGGTCTCGCAGTACGCCAGGTCGATGCTGCTGCCCTCGCGGACGAGCGTGTCGGCGCTGCGGCGCAGCAGGTCCCTGGCGGCCTCGACGTCGGGTTCGTCGCGCTGCAGCAGCACGGTGGCGTAGGCGTTGCGGAGCCGGGCGACGGCCCGCTCGTTCTCGCCCTCGGCGTAGATCGCCAGCGCCCGCTGCACCAGCATCAGGGCGTTCTCCGAGTCGCCGCTGCGGTGGGCCGCCAGGCTGGCGTTCCAGTAGACCGCGCCGAGCGCCTTCGGGTCCTCCACCTGCCGGGCCTGCTCCAGGCCGAGCGAGGCGAGGTAGGAGGCGCGGTGCAGGTCGCCGCGTTCGGAGTGCAGTCCGACCAGCGTGGAGAGCAGCTCCATGCCGGTGACGGTGGGCAGCAGGCCGAGCCGCTGCACCTCGTTGAGGGTGGTCTCGGCGAGGTCGACGGCGTGTGCGAGGTCGCCGAGTTCGCGGTAGCAGCGGCAGAGCGCCACGACCACGGTGAGCCGGCCGGCGCCCTGCCGGGCGGGCCGGCCGCCGGCGTGCAGCCGCTCGTAGCGCACCACGGCCTCCTCCAGCCGCCCGCACAGCTCCAGTGCCTGGGCGGTGCCGAGTTCGGCCTGGGCCGCGATGTCGTCCTGGCCGGCGTCCGAGGCCTCGGCGGAGACCTTCTCGTAGGCGCGCAGGGCGCCCTCGCTGTCGCCGTTGCGCAGCATGATCTCCGCGTAGCGGAGTTCGACCTCGATGTCCTCGGTGCGGGCGCGCGGCATCAGGCCGAGCAGCGCCTTCGGGTCGCAGCCGAGCCGTTCGGCGAGCTGCTCGACCACCTTGGTCGTCGGAACCCGCTTGCCCGCCTCCAGCAGCGAGACGTAGCTGGGCGACAGGTCGTCCCCGGCCAGGTCGGCCTGGGAGAGCTTCGCGGCCCGCCGGAGCTGTCGGATCCGGTTGCCGAGCTCTTGGTTGTCCGCCACGGCGCACCCCTCCTTGACTCGATCGCGAGACTATCAGTCGCGGAGCGCTGTCAAGGAGGGTTCCGATCATTCCGGCCGGGCGGACGGGGCCGCGGGGCGCCATCGGCTCAGCCCTGCCGGCGGGCGTGCACCCGCAGGTAGACGCAGCGCCCGGAGCGGTACAGCCCGGCCGAGTCGCGGCCGACCCGGTCGGCGAAGAAGCGCGCGTAGCTGTCGCGGCGCGCCCCGTCGAGGGTCGGGAGCAGCCGTGCGGCCTCCGCGGGCAGCCGCTCCAGCGAGCGCAGCACTCCGGCGGTGACGTCCTCGACCGCCTCGACGCGCAGCCCGGCCGCGGTGGCGGCGCGGGCCGGGCCGTGCACGTCCGCGGCGGGCCACTCGTCGGCGAGCAGCAGGTGTCCGCCGGGCCGGAGCACCCGGGCGGCCTCGGCGAGGAAGCGCCCGGGGTCGGGGAAGCAGTGCACCGACTCCACCGAGACCACGGCGTCGAAGGAGGCGTCGGGGAAGGGCAGCCGGTCGGCCTCGCCGTACCGGAAGGAGAGCCCGGGGGCGGCGTGGTCGCGGCGGCAGTGCGCCACGTTCCGCGGCGAGGCGTCGAGGCCGGTGACGGTGCGCGGGCGGCGGGTGCGGGCGAGCCGGGCGGTGCCGCCGCCCCGTCCGCAGCCGACGTCCAGCACCGCGGCGCCCTCCAGCGGGGCGGGCGCGGCGGTCAGGTCGTACAGCGCGCCGCCGTGCCGCCCGGTGCCGGGCAGCTCCGGGTCGGCGCACCGGTCGGGCCCGTCGGGGCCGGCGGTGCAGTGGCCCATGTTGAGGAAGGTGAACCACGGGTCGGGGTGGAGCAGCGCGATGAGGTCGTACTTCGCGCGGTACAGCGCCGCGGTGCCGGCCGGCGCCCCGCCCTCGGCGGCCGGCCCGCCGAGGGCGGCGGCCAGGGCCCGGGCGGCGTCCCGGCAGTCCCGCGGTGCGGGCGCCGGGCGGTCGGGGAGCCGGGCGGCGAGGTGGTCGGCGACCCGCCGCCAGCGGTCGGGGCCGTCGGCGGGCAGCCAGGTGAGTCCGTCCAGCAGGTGCAGGGCCTGTTCGGGGTCGAGCGGGGCGAGCAGGGCCGGGTCGAGCGGCGCCGGCGGGCCCGGGACGGCCGGGGTCACCGCGGCGGCTCGGCGAGCCGGTTGAGGCCGGCCCGGTCCTCGCCGCTGACGAGGGTGCAGGCGTGGCCGGGGAAGTGCGGGCGGACCTTGACCGCGGGCACGGTCATCCGGACGGCCAGGGCGAGCCGTTCGCCGCCCGAGGTGTTGACGCCGGAGGCGTGCAGGGCCCGGTCGGTGAAGACGGCGCACTGGCCGGGCCGCAGCGGCAGCGAGACGGCACGGCTCTCGTCCACGTGCTCCGGCGGGACGAGCAGGGTGGCCCGGCGGCCCGGGCCGGAGGGCCGGGCGGGCAGCACGGCCCGGGTGCCGGGGACGAAGCGCAGGCAGCCGCTGTCCTCGGTGACGTCGCTGATGGCGATCCAGAAGGTGAAGTGCAGCGGCGGCTCCAGCCCGTATTCCTCGCCGGGGGCGTAGACGCCGCCCCAGTCCTGGTGCCACTGGAACTCGGGGCCGCCGGAGGCCTTGGCGATGAAGGTCGACCGCCACACCAGCAGGTCCTCGCCGTACAGCGCGCGGGCCGCGGCCAGCAGCGCGGGGTGGGTGATCAGGCGGTGCACGGCGGGGGAGTCCAGGTGGCGGCTCTCCATGTACGGCACCGGGCTCTCGCCGTTGCCGCGGCCGGCCACCAGGCCGGCGAGCCGTCCCTCGACCAGTTCGGCGGCGGGCGCCGGGGCGCGGCCGGGGGTGTCGAGCACGGCGGCGAGTTCGGGGCGCAGCGCCTCCATCTCCGCCACGGACATCAGGGTGAGCGGGCCGAGGAAGCCCTGTTCGCGGTAACTGTCGCGCTGCTGCCGGGTGAGGTCGGTCACGGGTCGGCTCCTAGGTCGTCGGGGCGGGTGCGGGTGCGGGAACGGCGGCGGTGCGGGGCGGTGCGGCCGCGGGCGGCGGGTAGTGGCGCGAGGTGCCGAGGACGAGGTGCTCCCACGGGTCGAGCACGACGCCGAGGTCGGCGAGGGCGGCGGTCTCGACCTCGGGGACGGGGCCCGTGGGGGTGCTGCCCGGCGGGGGCGGGGCGAGGATGCCGTCGATCCCGTGGCCGGGCGGCAGCAGGCCGGCGAGCAGGGCGCCGCCCGCCGGTCCGGCGAGTCCGGCGGTGCCGTGCTGCCCGTACCACCGGTCGGCGCGCTCGCGCAGCTCGGGCGGCAGGCCGGGCCGGACGGCGGTCAGCACCCGGGCGCGCACGCCGCCGAGCACCTCGTCGTGGCCGCGGTCCTCCCGGGGCCGGCCGCGTTCGGCCGCGCGGACGGCGGCGTGCAGGGCCGCCGGCCCGGTCTCCGGGAGTCCGGGGCCGGCCTCCACGAAGAGCGCGGCCTCGCGGGCGGTGTCCCCGGCGTCGTCCGAGGAGTGGACGACGTTGAGCACGGTGTTGACGGAGCCCAGGTCCTTGCGGATGGAGCCGGGCGCCGACCAGGCCGGGTCGCCGCGGCCCTTGAGCTCGGCGAGCCGCCGGTGGACGCCCTCGGCCGGGCGGCCGGGGCCCTCCTGGACGGCGAGGGCGAGCAGCGGGCCCAGGTCGAAGAGCTCCTCGACCGTGCGGCGCAGCCGGGCGTCGCGGGCGACCGGTTCGTTGCGCCGGTGGAACGGGTCGAGCCCCGGTGGTGCGGCGGGCCACAGCCGGTGGGCGGCGACGGTGAACCCCGCCGCCAGCACCCGGGCCACGACCCGCCCGGCCAGATGGCGGCGCACGGCGTCGGGAGTGATGACCAGGAGTGCGGTGCGCCGGTAGTCGAATTCGGCCAAGGCCGGCCGTCCTTCCGTGTCGGACCGCGGTCGGGCCGCGGGCCTGGAACTGTTCCGTCTGTGCTGTCGCGCATTTATGACACCTCTGGTCATGCCATCTGTCAAATGCCCTCGACGGGACGTCGCCAGAAATGTGACTACCTACTTGACTCGACTGTCACAAACCTGCGAGTGTGCTCGGCGTACAGGGGGAGTGCCGTGCCGCGGGCCGTGCACGGACTTCCCGGAACCCCGGACCGGCCGGTCCGGACACGGCGAAGGAACGGTGACCGCATGGATCCCGCGCAGCAGGCGCCCGCGCCGAACGGGATGACCGTCCTCGGTGCGGCCGCGGGCACCGGCAAGACCGGCATCGGCATCGGCATCCTGCGCACCCTGCACACCAGGGGGGTGCCCTGCGAGCCGTTCAAGGCCACCGCAGTGGTCGCACCCGACGACCCGGCCTACGCGGCGGCCGCCCCCTGGCGGCGCGGCGTCCTGCACAACTGCGCCGCGGCCGGGCTCCCCGTCCGGTGGTGGAACAACCCGGTGCTGGTCGACCTCCCGTACCCGGGCGCCCCCGAGGGCGACCTGTGGGTGCGCGGCAGGCTGGTCGGCACCGCACCGGTGGCCGGCGAGGACAGCCTCGACGCCGCCGCCCTGCCCGCCGCCCTGCGCCGCCACTGCGAGGAGGCCGTGCTGCAGGGCTACGAGAAGGTCCGCGCGGGCGGCCGCTGGCTGCTCGTCGAGGGCGCCGCCGGCGCGGGCGAGCTGGAGCCCGCCGACGACCTCGCCAACCAGGTGCTGCCCGCCCGGGCGGGCCTGCCGGTGGTCCTGGTGACCAACCCGCGGCGCTCCGGCCACCTGGCCGCCCTGGCCGGGCTCACCGCCCTGCTCGTCCCCGAACTCCGCGCCCTGCTGCACGGGTTCGTCCTCAACCAGATCGGCGGCACCGCACGGGTGGCGCCGACTGCCCGCCGGCTCACCGCCGCCACCGGCCTCCCGATGCTCGCCGCGATCGCCGACTCGCCGCTGCCGGCCGGCTACGACGGCTCCACCGACATGCTCCGGACGCTCTACGACCGGCGCGCCCGCTACGTCGAGGAGTCCGGCCTGCTGGACCGCATCCCCGTCCCGGCCGCACCCCAGTCCCTCCGAGGAGTTGCCCCATGAACCAGGTCTTCCGCCCCGACGAACACATCCTCAACGTCCTCGACGGCGCCCGCCGGACGATGTACGACGACGCCGGGGTGCGCCTCGCCGACATCACCGGCGTGGCCGGCGCCGGCGCGGTGCTGCCCGGCGGCCTGCCGATCGGCGTCGACCGGATCACCATGCAGCCCGGCACCGCCTTCCCGCTGCACGTCCACGAGGGCGCCCACCTGCTGTACGTGCTGAACGGCCGCGGCGCCCTGCACATCGACGGCCGGGACTACGTGCTGCGCACCGGCGACTCCATCTACGTCCCCGCCGAGTACCCGCACGGCGTCCAGGGCCCGATCGACGACAACCCGCTGGACTTCCTCGCCTTCGGCGTGCCGCACCACCCGATCGACTCGCACACCCGGATGGTGCTCGTCCGCGACGACGAACTCCTCGCCGGCGGGGCGCTGGAGGAGGCGGCCGCCCGATGACCGCCACCGCACCCCGCCCGGACGGCCCCGCCCACCTGCCGCTGCGCTGGGCCGGCGGCGAAACCCCTTTCGTCCTCTGGCACTTCGACTTCGACGGGGAGCGCTGGGCGGCCGTCCACACCGGCGACCTGCACGACGGCACCCCGGTGCCGCTGCGCATCGAGTCCGCCTGCCTCTTCGGCCACGTGCTGCGCTCCGCCCAGTGCGACTGCGGCTACCAGCTGGACGAGGCCATGCACACCTTCGCCCGGCAGGGCCGCGGCCTGCTGCTCTACGGCATCGACCAGGACGCGCGCGGCCTCGGCATCGCCGCGCACTTCGCCATCTACGCCCTGCGCCAGCAGGAGGGCCTGGACACCGAGGCCGTCTACCGCCGCCTCGACGCCCCGGTCGACGCCCGCTCCTACGAGCCGGTCGCCGCGATCCTGCGCCACCTCGGCGTCGACTCCGTGCAGCTGCTCAGCAACAACCGCCGCCGCGAGACCTTCCTGCAGGAGGCCGGCTTCACCGTCGAGCGGGCCCCGCTGGAGGCCCCGCTGGACGTCCACAACATGAGCACGCTGATGCTGGAGAAGGAGGACCTCGACTACGCCTGGTCCTTCGAGACCCACGCCGACCGGCTCCGGCCGCTGCAGGAGTCCGTCCTCGGCAGCCCCGAGCGCTCCCGCGCGCACGCCGTCGTCCCCGGCGGCGGCGCCGCGGCCGGACCGCTCGCCGCCGCCGAGGACGACGGCGAGTGGCGGCTAGCCGAGGCGCTCGCCTCCGCGATGCCCGCCGAACTGCCCGCCGGGCCGCTGGTGGTGTACCTCACCGACCTGCCGCGCACCGACGAGCTCGCCGTCTACGCCGGCCTCGGCGCCGCCGTCGTGGTGGTGCCCTTCGCCGAGCTGCCCGAGCCGCTGCGCCGGGCGGCGTCCGCCGCCGGCGTCCGGCTGGTCGACTGGGAGCGCGGCAACGCCTACCCCGTTCCGCGCCCGCAGTGGCGGCCGGTCGCCGAGTCCGACGGCCTCACCGCCTACGTGCGCGAGGACCGGATCAGGCTGGTGCCGACCGGGCCGTCCGACGGCGCCGCGGCCGCCCTCGACGACGCCGAACTGCGCTGCCGCAGCACCCCGGAGCGGTACCACGAGGTCCGCCGGCACGGCCGCTGGATCGAGCTGCGTCCCGCCGCCGACCTGCTCGCCGACCCGGGGCGGGCCGCCGCCGACCTGCTCGCCGACCCGGCCGCCCGGCCGGCCGCCGCACCCCGATGACCGCCGTGACGACCTCCGTGACGACCTCCGTGACGGGTGCCGTGGCGGGTGCCGGGACGACCCGGGCCGTCTCCCGCGCCGAGGGCCTCGCCCTCGGCGAGGGCGCCGGCCTGCTGGTCGACACCTGCCAGGCCGCGCCCGCGTCCATGCGCCGGTTCGCCACCATGAACCCCTTCCACCGCGACCGCCGCTGGCGGATCCCGGTGCCCGGCACCGCGCAGACCTCCCAGTCGCTGGAGAACGTCTGGCAGGCGCTCAAACTCGTCGACGGCCGCACCGACCTGAGCCTGCTCGCCCGGCCCGCCGAGAAGCGGCCGCCGGACGAGCGGCGCGGCCCCGGCTTCGACTACGCGGCCTCCACGGTCAGCTTCGCCGGACGTCCCACCGACCTGGTCACCGCCCGCTACCTGGTCTACCTGCCCGCCTACCTGTACGTCCTGGACCGGCTGGTGCCCGACACCGTCGTCGCCGAGATCACCGGCGCCCTCGCAGCCGGCCGCGACGCCGTCTTCTACGACTGGGACGACAACCACGACATCGAGGACCCGCGCACCTCGTACAGCCACTCGGCGATCCTCGCCGCCTGGTTCGGCGGGCGGATCGAGGAGCTCGCGCACCGGCGGGCGGCCTGGCTCGCCGACCGCCCGGGGTGCGCCGCCCCCAGCGGCCCGCCGCCGCTGCCCCTGACCCGCTACCGGCGGATCCACCGCCGCTGAAAGGCCGTCAGTCATGCATCTTCCCCGAGGAATCGCCGGCCCGCTCTACTGGCAGGAACAGCGCCTGCGCGGCCGCGGCTCCGTCCGCGAGCGCCTGGAGTGGCTCCGCGCCAACCAGGAGCGCACCCCGGCCGAGATCGCCGAGCTGCAGTTCGACAAGCTCCGCGCCACCGTCCGGCACGCCTACCGGACCGTCCCGTACTACCGGCGGATCATGGACGAGCGCGGCCTGCGGGACCTGGAGTCCCCGGCCGACCTGCGCAAGCTCCCGGTGCTCAGCCGCGACGTGCTGCTCCGCGAGCAGGACGCCCTGCTCTCCTCGGAGGCCGACCGGGCCACCCTGCAGACCAACTTCTCGTCCGGCTCCACCGGCCGCCGCGCCCAGTTCCAGCAGGACGCGGACTTCCGGCTGTGGATGCGCGCCCACCAGCTGCGCACCTACGAGTGGTGCAGCGGCTGGCAGTTGGGCGACCCGTTCGTCCTGCTGTGGGGCTCGGAGATCTACTGGTCGTTCAAGCAGCTCACCGACCGGGCCGAGAACCTGCTCACCAACCGGCGGGAGTTCAACACCTTCCGGCTGTCCCCGCAGCTGATCGAGTCGGTGCTCGACCGGCTCGTCCGCTTCCGGCCCGCCCTGGTCAGCACCTACTCCAACGCCATGCACCTGATCGCCAAGGAGGCCGAGCGCCGCCAGGTCCGGATCCCGGGCCTGCGCGCCGTCCAGGGCACCTCCGAACCGCTGCCGCCCGCCCTGCGGGAGACCATCGGCCGGGTGCTCGGCTGCGACGTCTACGACAAGTACGGGATGCGGGAGACCAACATCGTGTCGCACGAACAGCCCGGCGGCGGGCCGATGCTGATCCAGTCCGAGAACGTCTTCGTCGAGTTCCTCGACGAGAACGGCGACCCCTGCGAGGACGGGCAGACCGGCCGGCTCGTCCTCACCACCCTCAACAACCGCTCCATGCCGCTGATCCGCTACGAGACCAGCGACCTCGCGGCGCCGCTGCCGCACACCTCCGCGCTGCCCTACCCGTGCATGACCCCGGTCGCCGGGCGCCTGCAGGACCTCATCGTGACGCCGTCCGGCGACCACATCGACGCCTACCTGTTCTCCTACTTGTTCATGCGCTTCCCCGAGGTGCACTGGTTCCAGGTGGTGCAGAGCGAGCCGGACCGCCTGCAGATCAAGGTCTACACGCCGGACGGCCTGCGCAAGGGCACCGCCACCGAACTCACCGAGCGGATCCGCCACCACACCGGGTACCCGTTCACCGTCGAGTTCGACAGCCTGACCCGCATGCCGGAGTCCTCCACCGGCAAGTTCCGCCTGTGCGTCTCCGAACTCGGCGCCGCGAGCACGGACGGGGGTGCCCGTGCGACCGCCACGGCCTGACACCGCCCCGCTGCTGCCGCACCACGGCGAGGTGCTGCCGGAACCGCCGCCCGTCCCGGAGCCCGCGCTGCCCTGGCACCCGCCGCACGACGGCACGCGGGTCCGGGCGCTCGTCGACACCCCGCTCCAGGACGGCGGCTTCGACCTCGGCCGGTTCGCCCGCTGGCTGCGCGAGGCCGACGTCCTCGACCAGGACCCGATCGAACTGCCCGGCGCCACCGTCACCCTGCCGCACGGCATGCGGCTGATCCGCCGCTTCGACGAGATCGCCATGCGCACCTACGAACGGCACGGCTACGAGCAGTACGACTACCCGATGCTCGTCCCCGACTCGGTGCTCGAACCCACCCGGCGGCTCATGTCGCTGGAGGGCTCCCTGCTGTACGCCGGGGACGACGGCGACTGGGCCGCCGACCGGCGCCGCATGGTGCTCACCCCGACCGGCGAGGGCGCCGTCTACACCCACTGGGCGCGGATCGTCCGCTCCCGCCACGACCTGCCGCTGCGCACCTACCGCCGGGCCCGCTACTTCCGTCCGGCCCGCTCCGGACGCAGCGTCTTCCGGGCGATCGAGGCCCCCGACATCTACGAGTTCCAGGCCTGCTTCGCCGACGCCGCGCAGGCCCGCGAGGGCCTCGTCGACGCCGTCGCGATGGCGGACCGGCTCTGCACCGACATGCACGTCCCGGTGCTGTGGACGCGGCGGCCGCCGTGGACGAACAACACCGCCGTCTCCGAGACCACCATCGGCGGGGACGTGCCGCTGCCGCACGGCGGCACCCTGCAGACCGGCTGCCTCTACGGCCAGGGCAGCCGCTTCTCCGAGCTGTACGACGTGGGCTTCCGCGAGGGCGCCGAACGCCGGCACACCCACCACGTCACCGGCGCGCTCACCCGCCGCCTGGTGCTGACCCACCTGATGCTCGGCATGGACTCCGAGGGCGGGCTGCTCGTCCACCCCGACCTCGCCCCCGTGCACGTGGCGCTCACCCTCACCACCGACGACGCCGAGCAGCAGGCCGAGGCCGGCCGGCTGGTCGACCTGCTCACCGCCCGCGGCCTGCGCTGCGAACTGCGGGCCGGCGAGGGCCGTACGGCCGCCGGCCGGCACCACCGCCGCTGGCGCCGCCAGGGCGTGCCGCTCCGGGTCTACCTGCAGCCGCGGCGGCGCCCCGGCGACCGGATCCGGGCCGTCGTGGTGCGCTGCGACACCCGCGAGGAGGCCGTGCTGCTGCCCGACGACCTCGGCTCGCTGGCCGCCCTGCTGCCCGCCGCCGTCGCCGAGGTCGGCGCCGGCTACCTGCGGCGGGCCCGCGGCTTCGCCCGCCGCCAGTGCCGGCCGGTCGACCGCGCCGACGCCGCCCGCGAGGTGCTCGCCGAGCGCGGCGTCGCCGTCGCCCCGCTCGCCGACACCCGGGAGAGCGTCCTGGAGGTCGCCGGCTGGGGACTCGGCGAGGTGCTCGGCTTCCGCGAGGCCTCCGAGGCCGCGCCCTGCGCCGCCACCGGGCGGCCCACCACCTCCGTCGCCTACATCTCGCCGCGGACGTGACCGCCCCGCCCCGGCCCGGCGGCCCGCCCCCGCTGCGGGTCGTCGTGGTCACCGGCGCCCCCGGCGCCGGCAAGACCGAGGTCGGCCGCCGGCTGGTCCGCCGCTACCGCGGCCCCGCCGCACTGATCGACACCGACACCGCCGCCGACGTCTACCCCTGGCGGGCCGACGAGCGCCAGTACGCGCTGATCGACCGCAACCTGCGCGCCCTGCTCGCCTCCTACCGGGAGTGGGGCGCCGAGGTCGTCGTGGTCAGCGGCGTCATGCTGCCCGGCCGCACCCTCGACCGCTTCGCCGACCTGCTCGCCGACCCGGGCCTGGAGTGGGTCTTCTACGGCCTGCGGGCCGGGCCCGGGCAGCTCGCCGCCCGCATCCGCGGCGACCACAAGATGCAGGAGGCCGACGGCCGGCTCGCCTGGGGCCATCTCGACGCCGAGGTGCCGGACGTCCCCGGGGTTCGGCTGGTCGACACCGACCGGCTGACCCTGGACGGCGTGGTCGACACCATCGCCGCCCGGGAGGCCGCCGACCTGGCCCCCCGGGCGGTCGCACCCGCTGCGCCTGCTGCGCCTGCTGTGCCTGCGGCCCCCGCACCCGCTCGCCGGGTGACCGCCGCGGAGGCCGCCGCGGTCTGCCGGGCGGCCCTCGCCGGGGCGGGCTTCCCGGCCCGGACGGCCGCCGCGACCGCGGACGACCTGGTCGCCGCGGAACTCGACGGGCGGCCCTCGCACGGCCTGCTGCGGGTACCCGAGTACCTCGCGGAGGCGGCGGCCGGCCGGCTCGCCCCGGCAGCCCGGCCGCGGGTCCGCCGCACCGGTCCGACCGGCTCGCTGCTGCTCGGCGCCGACGCCCCCGGTGCCGAGGTCCGCCGCCGCCTGGTCGCCGAGCTCTCCCGCGCGGCGGACCTCGGCCCGGTCGTGGTCGGGCTGCGCGGCGCCGGACACCTCGGCCGGCTCGCCCCGCTCGGCCGGGAGGTCGCCGAGCGCGGGCTCGTCCTGCTCGGCTTCGTCA
The DNA here is from genome assembly GCF_000717715.1 of Streptomyces sp. NRRL B-24484. Classification (GTDB taxonomy): domain Bacteria; phylum Actinomycetota; class Actinomycetes; order Streptomycetales; family Streptomycetaceae; genus Kitasatospora. The sequence continues at coordinate 50,924 of NZ_JOAI01000016.1, forward strand.
ACTTCCGCGGCGCCGGCGCCCGGGTCGCCCCGGCCGGCGGCACCGCCGGGGTGTGGGCGACCAACCCCGTCCTGCTCGCCTGCCCGGCCCCGCCCGGTCCGCCGCTGGTGGTCGACATGAGCACCAGCGCCGCCGCCGAGGGCGCCGTCCGTTCGGCGCTGCTGGCCGGCCGGCCCGTCCCGCCGGACCTGCTGACCGGGCCGGACGGCAGGCCCGTCACCGACCCCGCCCTGCTCTACACCGAGCCGCCGCGGGCCGCGCTGCGCCCGCTCGGCGGGGCCGCCGAGCACAAGGGCCACGCGCTGGCCGCCCTGGTCGAGGTGCTGGCGGGGGCGGTCGCCGGGGCCGGCCACGCCGCGCGGCCCCGGGGCACCGGCAACGGCGGCCTGTTCGTGGCCTTCCCGGTGGACGCGCTGGGCCGCTCCGCGGCCGCCGTCGGCCGGGAGGCCGCCCGGCTGGAGGCGCACCTGCGGACCGTCCCGACCGCCCCAGGCCGTCCCGCCGCCCGGCTGCCCGGCCGTGCCCCGGCGGGGACCGCCGGGACGCCGGACGCCTTCACCGTGCCCGCCGGGCTCTGGGCGGAGCTCGCCGCCCTGGCGGCCCGCCCGCAGCACCGACCCGCCGACCCGACCCGGAGGACCCCCTCGTGACCGCACCCGAGACCCGCCGCCACCCGCTGCTGGACGGCTGGCCGCCGCTCGCCCGCCGCACCGGCCCGGACGGGCCCTCGCTCGGCCTCTTCCTGCTCAGCGGCAGCAGCACGGTGGCCGAGCTCTGCGGCACCCTGCCGCTGGACTTCGCCGTGCTCGACCTGGAGGCCTCGCCGATGTCCAAGGGCGACCTGCTGCCGATGCTGCAGGCGCTGACCGGCTCCTCGTGCGCGCCGCTCGTCCGCGTCCCGTACCTGCACCGGCACCACATCGAGCACGCGCTGGACCTCGGCGCGGCCGGCGTCATGGTGCCCAAGGTCGACACCGTCGAGGAGGCGCGGGCCGCGGCCGACGCCTGCCGGTACCCGCCGTTCGGAACCCGCGGCGTCAACCCGGCGCGCGCCTCCGGCTGGTTCCACGACGTGCCCGGCTACCTGGCGGACGCGGCGAAGCGCACCACCTGCCTGGTGCAGATCGAGTCGCCGGAGGCGGTGGCGGCCGCCGAGGCCGTCGCGGCGGTGCCGGGCGTCGACGGCCTCTTCGTCGGCACCGGCGACCTGGCCTGCTCGCTCGGCCAGCCCGGCGTGGTGACGGGCCCGGCGATGGACCGGGCCCGGGCGGCCGTCCTCGCCGCGGCCCGCCGGCACGGCCGGCTCGCCGGGATCTTCGCCGGCGGGCCGGAGCAGGCCCGGCAGTACGCCGCCGAGGGCTTCGACCTGATCGCGGTCGGCAACGAGCTCGCGGTGCTGCGGGAGGCCCTGCGGCAAGGCCTCGACGGACTCCGCGGCGCCTGACCGGACGGGTGCCTCCCGGCCGTCCGCGCCCACCCCGGCTGCCGGATCCAGTAGCGTTCACCTCGGCCGCACCGGTGCCGCGGCAGCCGGCCGGCGGGCGTCCGGGCCCGGCCCCGCGCACCGCCGGGGCGGACGACGGACGCCGGCCCGGGTGCCACGGCGCCTTCCACCGGACAGTTCTGACACCCAGACAGGAAAGACAGACAGATATGCGCTGGTCCCAGATGTACACCCCGACGCTGCGCGAGGACCCGGCCGACGCCGATGCGGCGAGCCACCGGCTGCTGGTCCGCGCCGGGTTCGTCCGCCAGCTGATGGCCGGCCACTACTCGCTGCTGCCGCTGGCCGTCCGGGTGCGGTCGAAGGTCGTCGGGATCGTGCGCGAGGAGATGGACCGGATCGGCTCGCAGGAGTGGCTGCTCCCGGCGATGCACCCGGCGGAGATCTGGCAGAAGTCCGGCCGCTGGGAGGTCATGGGCGACGAGATGTTCCGCGTCAAGGACCGCAAGGGCGCCGACATCGCCCTCGGCATGACCCACGAGGAGATCTTCACCACCCTCGCCGACGAGCTCGCCTCGTACCGGCAGCTGCCGCAGATGTGGTACCAGTTCCAGACCAAGTTCCGTGACGAGCCGCGGCCGAAGTCCGGCCTGCTGCGGGTGCGCGAGTTCACCATGAAGGACTCGTACAGCTTCGACCTCGACCAGGCCGGGCTGGACCGCTCCTTCGACCTGCACCACGAGGCGTACACCCGGATCTTCGCCCGCCTCGGCGTGCCCGCGATCCCGGTGCAGGCCTCCAGCGGTGCCATGGGCGGCTCCGCCTCGGTCGAGTTCATGTCGCCGACCGAGGCCGGCGAGGACCTGGTCGTGCACTGCCCCGCCTGCCGCTACGCCGCCAACATGGAGAAGGCCGCGGCCGCCCTGCCGGCCGTCGAGGACCCGGAGGGCCCCGCCGCCCCCGAGCCCTTCGACACCCCGGAGGCCCGCACCATCGAGGAGCTGGCCACCAAGCACGGCGTGCCCGCCGACCGCCAGATCAAGACCCTGGTCTACGTGCTGGACGGCGCCCTCACCCTGGTGCTGATGCGCGGCGACCACGCCCTGGTCGAGCAGAAGCTCCTGGACGCCACCGCGGCCCGCGCCGTGCGCCCGGCGACCCCCGAGGAGATCAAGGAGGCGCTCGGCGCCGCCCCGGGCAGCCTGGGCGCCGTCGGCGTCGAGGGCCCGGCGGTCTGGGTGGACGAGGCGCTGCGCGGCCGCCGCTCGATGACCACCGGCGCCAACCGGGACGGGGTCCACCTGAGCGGCGTCGACGTCGCCCGGGACATCACCGCCACCGGCTGGGCGGACTTCCGCGAGATCTCGGCCGGTGAGCCCTGCGCGACCTGCGGCGAGCCGCTGCAGGTGGTGCGCACCGTCGAGGTCGGCCACATCTTCAAGCTCGGCTACAAGTACACCGACGCGCTGGACATCACCGTGCTCGGCCCGGACGGCGAGCGGGTCAAGCCGATCATGGGCAGCTACGGCATCGGCGTCGAGCGCGCGATCGCCGCGGTGGTCGAGGCGCACCACGACGAGAAGGGCATCGTCTGGCCGGTCCCGGTCGCCCCGTTCGAGGTCGTGATCGTGCCGATCGGCAAGGCGGACGAGGACACCACCAAGGTCGTCGAGGGCCTCTACGGGGACCTGCGCGAGGCCGGCGTGGACACCGTCCTGGACGACCGGGACGAGCGCCCGGGCGTGAAGTTCGCCGACTGCGAGCTGGTCGGCATCCCGTACCGGATCACCGTCGGCCCGCGCGGTCTGAAGGAGGGCCTGGTCGAGGTCGTCGACCGGGCCTCCGGCGAGACCGTGCAGGTGCCGGTGGCGGACGCGGTCGGCCACGTGGCCGGCCTGGTCGCCGCCGCCCGCCGCGGCTGATCCGCCCGCAGCACGCACACCGCCCCCGGCACCTGCACGGTGCCGGGGGCGGTCCCGTTGCCGGGTCGGGTCACTCGCGGCGGCCCGCGGGCAGCGGCACGCCGTCCGCCGGGCTGCCGCCCGCGGCACCGGCGGCGTCCGGGGCGCCGAGTGCGGCGGCCACCGGCCCGGCCAGGCCCTCCTGCTCCAGCCGGGCGAGCACCGGTCCGGCGAGCGAGGCGCGCAGCCGGCCGGTCAGCGCCTCCGCGGTGGCCTCGCGGACGGCGAGGCCGTCGCGCAGGGCCTCCGGCAGTGCGGTGCCGTCGAGCACCGTCCGGTGGTGCGCGGTCCGCTCCTCGGCGACGAGCAGGCCGAGCCGGGCGGACTCCTGGCCGGCGAGCACGTCGCAGAGCGCGGCCCGCAGCACGGCGGGCCGGTGCTCCGCGAGGTGCCGGTAGACCTCCGCGGGCCCGGCGCCGAGCCGCTCGTGCAGCTCGCGTTCGGCGCGCTGCTGCCGGACGACCGTGAGCAGCTTCTCCCAGTAGTAGGTGGGCTCCAGCGCGAAGTCGACGACCGGCGGCTCCAGCCCGCCGTCGAGCAGTCCGGCGACGTGCCGCAGCACGGCGAGCGCGTCCGCCCGCTTGGCGTCCGGCCGGTGTTCCCGGACGTACGCCCGCAGCGCCGCCGTCTCCTCCGCCGCGACGCCCAGGGCCTTCGCGTCGGCGTACAGCCGGCCCCAGGAACGGTCGGGGTAGAAGCGCCGCTTGGCGGCGTCCACCAGCAGGTCGTGGGTGGCGGCGGTGACCGCGCCCGCGGCGAGCGCGGCCGCCAGCCCGGCGCGGAGGTTGGCCATCGCCTCGGAGAGCGGCAGGTACCCGTCCTCGGCCGGGGCGTGCACGATGGTGACCTCGTCGTCGTCCTGGTACTCGCCGGAGGCGAAGCGCTCGTAGATGCCGCCGACGCCCTCCATGCCGAAGGGGGCGAGTTCGGCGGCGCGCAGCGCGCCCATGCTGGCGGCGCCGAAGACCCGCACGCCGCGTTCCAGGGCGAACAGGATCTCCTTGTGCCAGACGGTCGGCACCTGCTCGAACAGGCCGTCCACCAGGACGATCGCCTCCGGCGGCTGCCGGTCGAGCACCAGCTCGGTGACGTCGCCGCAGCTGACCGGCGGGTGGTACTGCGCGTCGAGGACGGCGCGGGCCCGCTCCACGGGCAGGCTGGGGCCGAGGAAGACGTGGACGGTCACCGGGTGGCCTCCTGGGCTCCGAGCAGCCGCCGCCGGGCCCGGCGGCCCGGCGTGTAGCCGATGAACAGGGAGTAGAACTCGAGGTCGGGTACGACGACCTTGACGGTGGGGATGCCGATCTCCGGTTTGGTGAGGTCGACGGCGACGACGTTCTCGATGCCGGCCCCGGCGAGCCGGTCCAGCACGGCGCGCAGGTCCTCGTTGAGGGTGGGGTGGTCGATGCCGCGGCTCGTGTCGAAGGGCAGGGTGCCGGGGGCGGCGAAGAACACCTCGCGGGTGCGGGCGAGGGTCCGCTCGTCGTTCTGCGCCTTGTACATGGTGCGGAAGTTCTCGTCCCGGCTGGCCGCGATGACGGTGATCCGGCTCTGCGCCGCCTCGGTGAGCGCGCGGGAGAGGGCGACCGCGGGGGAGGTGTGGGTGCCGTAGCCCCAGCAGGCGCCGAAGGACCGCCAGGCGACCCGGTCGGCGCGTTCCACCACGCAGCACTGGTAGGTGGGGATGCCGGTGTCGCAGGTGACGTCCCAGACGGCGACCTCGATGCCGCCCTCCTCGAAGGCGTCCAGCACCCCGCGGCAGACCGGGTCGGTGACCGAGTCGAGGTCGAGCTTGGTCCGTGCGATGTCGGCGGCCGTGCGGACGCCCTGCCACCACATGGTCAGCGCGTCGCGCTCGACGAGTTCGCAGATGCCGTGGATGACGGCCTCGACCAGGTTGTTGCCGGAGGCCAGGCCGTTGGAGCTGACCCGGAAGGTGGTCGCCGCGTAGTCGATGCCCACCTTGTTCAGCCGGACGTTGTCGTACGGCAGCCAGAGCGGCGAGCCGGCGAGCAGGTCGAAGCCCTCCGTCCACAGCATCGGCAGGTCGGTGCGGAGTCCGGCGCGGGCCGGGGTCTCCCGGGAGCCCTCGCCGACGGTGTCGAGGCCGCCGCGCAGCGGCAGCCGCGAGACGTCCAGGACGGGCTGCCGGCGGGCGAGTTCGCGGTACGACTCGTGGCGCAGCGCGCCCTCGAAGAACTCGGCGTGCCAGTACTCGATCGACTCCATCAGGGCGGACACCCGGGCGGCGTCGTGCGTCGCACCCTTGCCCTGGGAGACGGACAGCGAACGGGAGTTGGGCCGGATCGCGTTGTAGACCGGGATCCCCAGCCAGTCCAGGCCGGTCATGTTGGCCAGCCGGGTGATGCCCAGCCGGGCCATCCGTCCGCCGTAGTCGGCCAGGGTGTCGGCGGGGGCCCGGGAGCGGTGGGTGCCGTCTCGGTGGTCCTTGTCCCAGCGGGTCGTCAGGGCGTCCAGCACGGCCGGCCTGCCTTTCGTGGTGCGGTGCGGGTGGATCGGGCTTCGGTGAGCGGGAGTTGGTGGACGGAGAACTCGCCGTCGGCGACCAGCGCGACGGCGATCCGGCGCAGCCCGGGGGCGCCGTCCCGCGGCAGCGGCACGGTGACCTCCCGGGTGCCGGGGGCGAGTTCGGTGACCGGCAGGGCGGCTTCGGGCCGGCCGCCGATCGGCTGCCGGGCCGCGGTGCACCGGCCTCCGGTGGCGAGCGGCCGGGCGAGGTGCAGGGTGAGCGTCTCCGGGCCGAGCACGACGCGGGGCGGTTCGCCGCCGGGCGGCAGGGTGTGCGCGGAGCCGCAGCGCTCGCAGACGTACAGGGCGAGGGCGCCGGCGGGCAGGTCGCGCGGCACGACGCGCAGCCGCAGCAGCCGGTGGCCGCAGTGGTGGCGCAGCTCGGTGGGCTCCTCGGGGCTGTAGCCGACCGATCCGCTGAGGTAGTCGTGCACGTCCGGGCCGCGGTGGGCGAGCGTGGCGGCGAGGAACTCGCAGAGCGTCCGGTCGAGTTCGCCGTCCGGGGCGGGGTCCGGCCGGCCGGCGGCGGCCAGGCGGTCGGCGAGGGCGAGGTCGGCCTCCGGGCGGTCGCCCGCGGCCACGGCGCGGCGGACGATCCGGGACTGCACCAGTCGGCGGGCGGCGCGCGGCTCGTCCGGGAGCGGCACCGGTGCGGTCACGGCGGCGACGGCCGCGGCCGGGCGGGCGGCGCTGCGGGCCGGGGCCCGGGTGCCGGCCGCGGGTGCCGACGGGGTGCCGGGTCCGGCCTCGGCCGGGATACGGAGTTCCGGGTCGCCGACGCAGACGTACGAGGCGAGGCCCTCGCCGGCGAGCAGGTTGATCCGCAGCGCGACCTCGCCGAGCGGGGCGCCGGTGTCGAGCAGCCGCTCGACGGCGGCGCCCAGTTGCGGGGTGCCGTGGTTGATCCGGGTGGAGGCGACGAAGCCGGCCACGTGCGGGCCGTCCAGCAGCCGGCGGGCGAGCTGGAAGCGCGCGCCCAGCAGTCCGCCGGCGGGCTGCCACGCTGAGCAGGAGAGCAGCACCAGCAGCCGGGTGCGGACGGCGCCGGCGCCGTGGAAGGCGCGGAAGCCGGTCTTGTGCTCCAGCCGGCAGGGGCCGCCGGCCTGGCAGGGCAGGTACTGCTCGCCGGGGCGGCCCGGTGCGGGGCGGAGCGGGTCGGCCTGCAGGCAGAGCACGTGCCGGCCGACCCGGAAGTCCGCGCCGTTGCCGTGGCTGTGCAGGACGACGGCCTCGGCGCCCTCGGCGAGCCGGTCGACGAACGCGTCCGAGTCGGCGGAGCCGTACGAGTGCCGCGGGCCGGGGACGGCCTCGCTGCGGAAGTCGCAGTAGTGCAGGGTGCGGTGGGGGTGCCGGGGTCCGGCGCCGACGGCCCGGGCGGACCGGTCGAGCAGGCGGGCGGCGGCCGCGGGGTCGGGCGGCAGCGGCAGGACGCCGAGGCGGACGGCGTGGGCGCGCGCGGTCTCGGCGAGTTCGCCGGTCAGGCGCAGGTCGAGGCCGTCCTCGGGTGCCAGCACGAAGGCCGGTCCGCCGGCGGCGGCCGCGACGGCTCCGAGCAGCTCCTGCCGGGTGGCGGTCGCTCGGAAGGGCCTGCCGAGCGCGGCCGCGTGCGCGCGGGCCGCGGCGGCGGCCCCGGCATGGCCGAGGACGGGACCCGCGGCGGCCGTCCCCATTGATATTGACACAGTCACAGTCAAATTGACTATCACAGTCATGTTGTTCTGTCAGTATCGCTGTGGCGGTGTGCCCGACCGGGTGCGCCGAGACTGTCTTCCGGTGCTCCGGAGGGCTTGCGCAAGGAGAGTCATGACGTCGGACGAGCAGGGAGCCGGGCCCGTCGAGGTTGCGGGCGAGTCGGTCGGAATCGATGAAGCCGCAGCTCAGGAGTGTTTCGAGCAGCTGGCAGCGGTGAAGGACTCCATCCTGGAGGGCGTCATCACGCCCTGGTAGGGCGGGCCGCGGCCATCATCGTGACTGGCTTTATTGACTCCTGAGTGATGGTCATGGTTATGTTCTCTCGCTGCCGCCGAGAAAGCGCGGCGGACGGGACGACCGAGAGGTGTCCCGGCCACCCCCTCACCCCTGGAGAGGAGGAAAACACCATGGTTCGCAACCACAAGGTCGGCCTGCGTCCGCGTCTGGACAAGGTCAACGTCCGCGCCGGCAAGTAATGCCGTCGCCGGCCGGGGTGACCCGGGCGCACAGCCGCCCGGGCACCCCGGCCCGCACCGCCCCCGGCGGCGCCGCGGTGCGCGGCGCCCCCCGCCCACGACGGGATGCACCGTGATCGAAACCCCCTGGACCGGCGGCGTCCCCGTCCTGGTCGAGCACCAGCCGCACCTGCGCACCACCAGCCTCGCCGTCGCCCTCGGCCACGGCGCCCGGCACGACCCGGCGGACGCCGCCGGCACCGCGCACCTCCTGGAACACCTGGTGATGTCCGTCCCGCTCGCCGACGGCGTCCCGCTGTGCGAGCACATCGAGCGCCTCGGCGGCACCTGCAACGCCGCGACCGGGCCCGACTCCCTGGTGATCCACGCCCAGGTGCTCGACCAGGACGCCGAGCGCGTCGCCGAACTGGTCTGCCGGGCCCTGCTCCGCCCCGAACTCACCGGGCCCGCACTCGACGCCGAACGCCGGGTCGTCCTCCAGGAACTGGCCGCCGCCGCGGCCGACCCCGCCGACACCGTCCAGGACGCCTTCCTGGCGCGGCTGTTCGAGGGTCACCCGCTCGCCTCGCCGGTCGGCGGCCGCCCCGGGACGGTCGAGCGGATCGGCACCGAGGACCTCCGCACCGCGCACCGCACCGCCCTCGCCACCGCGCCGCTCGCCGTCGCCGTGGTCGGCGGCCTGCCCGCCGACCGGATCGCCGCCGCGCTGGAGGCCGGCGGCCTGCGCGACCTGCCCGCCGTCGCCCCGACCGGCCCGGACGGACCCGACCGCCCCGGACCCGTCCGCCCGGGGCAGGCCGACGCCTGGCCCGAGGAGTTCTGCTGGCTGCTGGCCGGCGGCCGCGCCCCGCACGCCACCGACCCGCGGCGGCACGCCCACACCGTCCTCGCCCACCTGCTCGGCGCCAGCCCGGCCTCCCTGCTGTACGCGCGGCTGCGCAACGAGGACGGCCTCGCCTACTCCTTCCGCTCCTGGTCGCGCAGCTACCGCGACACCGGTGCCTGGCGGATGCTGGCCGGCGCCGAGCCGGAGAACGCCCCCAAGGTGCTCGACGCCTTCCGCGAGGTGCTCGCGCAGACCGCGGACGGCCGGGCCGGGCAGGAGGCCGTCGAGGCCGCCGTCCACCAGGCCGTGGTGGAGGCGGTGCTCACCGCCGAGTCCCCGCTGGACCGCGCCGTCACCCTCGCCGAGCGCCGCGCCCTCACCGGGACGGACCTCGACCCGGACGAGGAGATCGCCGCCCTGCGCGGAGTGACCGGGGCCCAGGTCGCCGCCGCCGCACGGGAGCTGGCCGAGGGCCTGGTCGTCGTCGTCCGCCCGGAGGCGGCGTGAACACCGCCCCCGGCCAGGCCGCCGCCGACCGTGCCGCGGCCGGCCAGGACCTGTTCGCCGTCCGTCCCGGCTACCTGGCGGCCGCCGAGGACGCCGGCCTGCTGCACCGCCTCGACGGCCTGCCGGTGGTCGCCGGCCCGTACACCGACCCGCTCACCGGCGAGGCGCAGTGCCTGGTCGAACACGCCGACCCGGCGCTGCTCGCCGACCCCGGCCGGCTGCTCGCCGAGCTGTTCGCACGTCACCCCGACTGCACCGCCGCCGTGCTGCGCACCCCCGCCGGCACCCCCGGCGACCCTCGGCTGCACCCGCTGATCAGCTACCTCCACCTCACCCCGGAGGCCGCCGCGGGGGCCGCCGCCCGGGCCGCGGCCCCCGCCGTCCGGATCACCGAGGACGACGGGGAGCACCGCGGCCTCGTCCGCGGCTGGCTGGCGACCGCGGTCTCCGGCGCCCAGGCCGACCTGGGCGCGGAGGTGGCCGAGGAGGCCGTCCGCGCGGCGGTCGAGGAGATCCTGCGGACGCCGGCCCGGCGGACCTGGCTCGTCTGGGCCGACGGCCACGACCGTCCGATCGGCCACGCCACCACCGTCACCGACGCCGAGGACGACGCCGCGGGCACCCCGTTCGTCGACCTGGTGGACATCCTGATCGAGGAGCCCGCGCACGTCCCGGCCGCCCAGCCCGCGCTGGTGGCCGTCGCCGCCGCCGAGGCCGCCCGGCGCGGGCTGCCGCTCGTCGGCCACGTCTGCCACCACCGCACCGGACCCGGCCTGCCCCCCGACCCCGGCACCGCGGTGGTCGCCGCCCTGCGCCGCCACGGCTGGCAGGAGTCCTACGGCTACCGCCGCGCCGACCGCCCTCAGGGGCGCCCCTGAGGAGCTGCCCCGACCCGGGCACCCGTCCGTGCCGACCGCCCCTTGGAGACGTCATGTCCGCCGATCCGCAGTCCGACTTCCCGCTCACGCTGCCGTTGCTCCACGAGCTGCTCGGCACCGACCCCGAGGACGGGGTCCGGCCGCTGCTCGCCGCCTCGCGGCGGGTCCGCGGCGTGCTCGCCCCGCTCGTCCTCTCGCTCGCGGCGCGGGACGGCGTCCCGATGGGCACCGGCTCGCGCGGCGAACTCGACCGGATGCTCCGCCGCGCCGCGCACTACCGCGAACTCGCCGAGCACGTCGCGGGGGTGGAGGGGCTGCGGGTGATGAAGGGGCCGTCGCTGGCCCGGTACTACCCGGACGGGCTGCTCCGCCCGCCCGGCGACCTCGACCTGGTCGTCCCCGACGAGACGGCGCTCTGGCAGGCCGTCGCCCTGCTCGGCGGCCGGCAGGCCTTCGAGGGCGCCGTCTACACCGAACTCCGCCAGGACGGCGTCGACCACCGCTTCGTCGGCCTCTGGTGGCACGGCGAGGACCCGCTGCTGGACCACGAGGCCGAGGTGGAGGTGGCCACCTTCGCCTTCGCCGGCGAGTCCGGCATCGTCCCGGTGCGGGCCGCGCTGCCCGCCGACCGGGTGCACGCGGACCTGCTCGCGCTCGCCGAGGAGCGGTTCCAGCGCCCGTTCACCGTCCGGGACTCCGTCGACCTGGCGCTCGTCCTCAGTTCGCCGCTCGCGCCCGCGCCCGGCCCGCTCGCGGACGCCGCGGCCGCCCACTGCCTCGCCCCCGAACTGCTCGAACTCTGCGAGCTCACCGCCGGACGGCCCGGCCTCGGGGAGGCCGTCCCGGCCGCGCTGACCACCGCCCTGCGCGAGCCCGCCGCGGCCGAACTGCACCGCCGCGCCGCCCTGTCGGCACCCGCGGACCTCGCGGAGTCCGCCGGGGGAGCCGAGGAGCGGCTCGCCGCCGGCCGCACCATCCACGGCCTGCCGCTGACCGCGCTGCGCGACGGCGCCCCCCGCGCCGCCGTGCACCACCGCTTCGACGGCGGGCTGATCTCGCGGACCCCGGTCGCCGACTTCCTGATGGCCACCGGTGAACTCGTCGACCCGGCCTGCCACGCCCGGGCGCTCGACGAGCTCGACCGGCTCGACGCCTGGCCCGCCGCGGCCGGCACCGGGGGGCGGTGAACCGTGGCCGTCGTGGAGACCGACCGGCTCGGCCGGACGTTCACGGCCCGGCGCGGACGCCGGGTCACCGCCCTCGAAGGCGTCACCCTCACCGTCGAACGCGGCCAGGTGCTCGGCCTGCTCGGGCCGAACGGCGCCGGCAAGACCACCCTCTCGCGGATCCTCACCACCCTGCTGCTGCCGACCTCCGGCACGGCCCGGGTGGCCGGCCACGACGTCGTCCGCCGGCCCCGCGAGGTGCGCCGCCGGATCGGCCTGGTGCTCGGCGGCGACCGCGGCCTCTACGGCAGGCTGACGGCACGTCAGAACCTGTCGTACTGGGCGGCCCTGCAGGGCCTGGACGCGCGCGCCGCCGAACGGCGCACCGGCGAACTCCTGGAACGCCTCGGGCTCGCCGCCCGCGCCGGCGACCGGGTGGAGACCTTCTCCCGCGGGATGGTGCAGCGGGTCCACCTCGCCCGGGCGCTGCTCGGCGACCCCGAGGTGCTGATCATGGACGAGCCGACCAACGGCATGGACCCGCACTCGGCGGCCGGCTTCCGGACTCTCGTCCGCGAACTGCGGGACGCCGGCACGACCGTCCTGCTCACCACACACGACATGCACGAGGCGCAGGCGCTCTGCTCCCACCTCGCGCTGATCGACCACGGCACGATCCTCCGGCAGGGCGCGGCCGACACCCTGCTCGCCGAGGTCTCCGCCCGGCGCACCGTCACCGCCACCGGCGTCCCGCCGCACGCCGCCGAGGCCCTCGCGGGGCTGCCCGGCGCCGAGGTCGAGCGCGGGCCGGGCGGGTCGGTCACCGTCCGCCCGGACGGCGCCGAGGCGCTGACCCGGGTGCTCGCCGTGCTCGTGGAGGCCCGTGCCGAGGAGATCTCCGTCGCCGCACCCGGCCTCACCGAGGTCTACCGATCCGTCATCGAGGACCGGGAGTTCGTCGTTTGATCGCCGCCGCCCGGATGCAGGCCGTCCTGATCCTCCGCTCGCCCGACCTGCTCGCCACGCTCGCCGTCATCCCGCTGTACTCCCTGGTGTTCTTCACCGCGCTCGTCCACCACCACCGGGAGTCGGCGGCCACCACCGTCGCCCTGACCGCCTTCCTGATGAGCCTGTGGTCGCACGCCGTCTTCGTCGCGGCCGAGACCGTCGACACCGACCGCCGGGAGGGCACCCTGGAGCCCTCGCTGCTCACCCCCGGCCGCTACCTCGCGGCGCTGGCCGTCCGGGTCGGCACCACCACCGCGCTCGGACTGCCCGTGCTCGCCGAGGTGCTGCTGATCGGCCGCTTCGGGTTCGGCCTGCCCGTCCGGATCGCCGAGCCGGGGCTCTGCCTCCTGGTGGCCGTGCTGACGGCGCTCGGAGTCGCCGCGACCGCCCTGCTGATCAGCGGGGTGATGATCCTCGTCCGCGGGGCCCGGGCCCTGCAGAACGCGCTCACCTACCCGTTCTACCTGCTGGCCGGGCTGATCGTGCCGATCGGGGTGCTGCCGGGGCCGGTCCGGGCCGTCGCCCGCTGCTTCTTCCTCGCCCACGGCGCCCAGTTGCTGCGCGACGCCGCCGCCGGCACCGCGCAGGCCGCCGGCCCGCGGGTCGCCCTGCTCGCCGCCCTCGTCGCCGTGCACCTGCTGCTCGGACTGCTCGTGCTGCGCCGCGTCCTGGCGTCCGTCCGCTCCGGAGAGGTGGCCCTCCATGCCTGAGCGCCGCAGCACCGCCGCCGCCCTGTCGACCGCCCTGCGGCAGTTCGGGCACGGGCTGCTCAGCAGCCACCAGGACTACCGGGCCATGTTCACCTGGCGCTCCTGGGCGGGCGGCTGGCTCGTCCGACTGCTCTGCCAGGTGCTCTTCTTCGCGACCCTCGGCACCCTGCTGGGCTCCGCGCAGGCCACCGGCGAGATCGCCTTCGGCAACGCGGCCGCCCTCGGGCCGCTCGCCGCGCTCGGCGTGGTCTCCTCGACCGTCGGCGAACGGCGCTCCGGCACCCTGGAGTTCCTGCTCGTCACCCGGGCGAACCCCTTCCTGGTGCTGGCCTCCCGCGGCCTGCACTGGGTGCTGGACGGCATGCTCACCTCGTCCGTCGCCCTCGCCGTCGTGCCGCTGCTGCTGCCGGTGCCGCTGCACCCGTCCGCCCTGCCCGCCGTCTTCGCCGTCAACCTGCTGGTCTCCCTAAGCAGTTACTGCCTGGCGCTGACGCTCGCGGGGATCGCCCTGCGCCACCCCGAGGCCCGGATGTACCTCACGGCCGGGACGACCATCGGCTACCTGCTGCTCTGCGGCATCACCACCCCCGTGCCGCAGCACGGCCTGCCCGCCCAGCTGGCGGAGGTCCTGCCGATCACGCACGGCCTCGCCCTGATGCGCACCCTCGCCGCCGGCGGCCCCTTCTCGTACGGGCCGCTGTTCGCCGAGGCGGCGGTGGCCCTGCTCTGGGGCGTCGCCGCGCACCTCACCCTCGGCCTCGCGCTGCGCCGGGCCGTCCGCACCGGCAGCCTGGTGCTGCACTGAGGGCGGCCGGCGCCGGGCGGTCAGCCGCAGTGCACGGCGCGGTTGCCGAGCGAGCGGGTGGTGGCGGTCTGTCCGGCCCAGGTGATGCTGCCGGAGCCGTTGATGCAGGTCTTCACCGCGGCCACCCGCACCGGGCCGGCGAACTTGGCGAAGCTGCCCTGGTCCGTGACGGTGGTGCCGGCGACCTTGCTGCAGCTCGCCGCCGCCGTGGTCTGCGTGCACTTGCTGATGCTCGCGCTCACCGCGGAGGCCGTCCCGTAGCCGCTGTTGACCGTCTTGATCGTGGCGGCGCAGTTCTTGCCGCTCGCCGCGTCGAACCAGACGTAGAAGTAGCCGAACACCACGCCGGACGCGGTGGTCACCGGGTAGCTGTCGGTCAGGCCGCCGCTGCAGCCGTACGTCCCCGCCGAGGTCGCCGGGGACGGCGGCACCTTGGTCGGCCCCGCGGTGGCCGGGGCGGTGGGGGCGGTGCCCGGGGCGGTCGTCGCACCGGGCGGGCCGCCGGCGGTGGCCGGCGCGCCGGGGGTGGCACCGGCCGGGGTGCCGGGGCTTGCGCTCGCGCCGGCTGCCGCCGTGGCCGAGCCGGACGCCGCGGCCCTGGACGGACCCGTCCCGGTGGTGTTCTCCACGGGCGCGTCGCCGTCGGAGCCGGCGTCGCCGTAGGCCGGGACGGCGTGCGCGGAGGTGCCGGCCGCCGAGGGCCGTCCGCCCCCGGAGCCGCCCTGCGAACCCACCGCCCAGGTGATCCCCGAGACCAGCGCCAGGGCCAGCGCGGCACTGCCCGCCACCAGGCCCGCCCGGCGGCCGGCGGAGCCCTGCCACCAGGAGGTCCGGCGGTCCTCCTCCCAGCCGTCGACGTCCGACAGCGCCGGTGCGGGCGGCTGCGCCGCGGGGGAGAAGGCAGTGGGGGAGAAGGCGGCAGGGGCGGAGACGGCAGGGGAGGCGGCGGCCGCGGCGGGGAAGGCGGCGTGCGGTGCGGCGCCGGTGGTCCCGCCGGCGGCGGCCCGTGCCGGTCCGCTGCCGGCGGCCGCGATCTCCGGTGCGAGCGCGTCGAGTCGGGCGATTACCGCGTCGGCGTTGGCCGGGCGCTCCTCCGGCGCCTTGGCGAGCAGCTGCAGCACCAGCTCGTCCAGCCCGGCCGGGACACCCGGCTCGCGGCGGCTCGGTGGCGCCGGGGCCTCCCGCAGGTGCGCGCCGAACTGCACGGTCGGCTCGCGGTGCCCGAACGGCGGCGCGCCGGTGAGCAGTTGGTACAACAGGCAGCCCACCGCGTAGAGGTCGCTGCGCGCGTCGACCTGCTCGGCGCCGCGCACCGCCTCCGGGGACATCCACGGCACGGCGGCCAGCGCACCGGCCGGACCGCTGCCCGGCTGCCCGCCCGGCGGTCCGTCGACCGCCAGTCCCGGCAGCTTGACCGTGCCGTCCGGGGTGAGGACGAGGTGGGCCGGGCGGAGGTCCCGGTGCACGGCGCCGGCTGCGTGCGAGGCGGCCAGGCCGGCGCAGATCTGCCGGGTCCACTCGGCGGCGCGGGCGGTGCCGGGTGCGCCGTCGGCGGCGAGGACGTCCTCCAGGGTGCGGCCGTCGACCTGCTCCAGGACGGCGTAGACGGTGCCGCCCGCCGGGTCGGTGCCCGCGTCCAGCACCGTCACCAGGTGGGGGTGCTCCGGCCGTTCGGCCGCGGCACGGGCCGCCGCCGCGAGCCGCTCGGCCTCCTCCGGCGCGGTGCCCGGCCCGGCCAGGACGGCAGCCTCCACCGGCACGCCGAGCTGCCGGTCGTACGCCCGCCACCGCTCGGCCGCCCCCGTCGGGCTCAGCCGCTCCAGCAGTTCGTAGCGCTCACCCAGCAGCTGTCCCTGCACGCCAACGTCCTTCCGTCCCGGGCCGACCGGCCGCCCGGCACATCGGACGGCCGGTCAAGAACCTAGCGGCATCCCGCATTCGCGGCGCACCCGGTGCCCCCTCCGGCCGCGGCCCGGCGGCGCCAGTGGAGGAGCTGCGCGCGCCCTGTGAACGGCCGGCTCCCGGTCAGCCCTTCCAGACGCCCTTGAACAGCGCGAGTTCGAGGAGGTCCGGCCGTCCGGCGGGCCAGGCCGGGCAGTCGGCGGCGAGCCGGTCGGCGGCGGCGTGCATCCACTCCAGGTAGATGCGGTAGCGGTGGGGTGTCCACCCGCCGGCGGACCACGTCCAGCGGGCGACGGCCTCGGTGTCCGGCAGCCCGGCGCCGCCGCCCGTCCGGACGGCGAGGGCGCGCAGTGCCGCCGCCACCCGGGAGTCCAGGACGAGCGGCAGCGGGCCCGGGACGGCGTCCTCGCGGGCGAGCCCGGCGAAATGGAGGAACTTGGTGAAGAACGCGGGACCCAGCCCGGGGACCGCCCCGTCCAGCCTCCGGTAGCCGGCGACCGCCCCTTCGGAGATCAGCGCCGCCACGGCGCCAGCCAGCGCCCCGCCCGTCGCCGGGTGCGCGAGGATCCGGGCGAGCACGGCCGGCCCGCGCCACGGCCGGCTGCCCCGGCCCCAGACGTACGGCACGACCAGCGCCTCCTCCCACCGCCCGCCGTCCAGCGCCGCCCCGACGGCCCGCCGGACCTGCGACCGGCTCACCCGCACGACCCCCGTCGAGCCCCTCGCCCCGAGCACCTCCGGCCACGGCCCGATGCCCGCCCAGTGCGCGGGCACGCAGTCCACCGCGTGCACCCCGCTGCCCACCGCCCCCGCGAGCGCGGCCCCCTCGTCCCCCGCCACCCAGACACCCAGCGCCGCCCGCACCTCCGCCGGCAGCAGTACCTCCCGCATCACCGCGTCCAACCGGTCCGCCGCCACCTGCTTCGCCGCACTCGTGCCCTTGTGCATGGCCGGAGCCTAGGTGGGCAGGTGCGGGGGTGTGGTGGGCTTCGGGTAATCCGTTGCCGTGGGTCCGGGGGTGGGCGGAGACTGACGCGGTGCCGGGCCGGGACCGGAGGGACTGCTGCGCGGGAGTGTGGGGCATGACGGGTGTGGTGCCGAAGTTGCCTGCGGGGTACCGGGGACGGGCGGCGTGCGCCGAGGACGCGCCGGTGATCCACGGGCTGGTGGCGGCGTGCGAGGACGAGCTGTACGGGCAGGTGGAGACGGATCCGGGCGGGGTGGCGGCGGACCTGGCCCGGCCGGGGATGGATCTGGGCGCGGACACGGTGCTGGTGCACGACGCGCAGGGCCGGCCGGCGGCGCGGGCCTGGGTCGACCGGCGGTCGGAGGTGGACGTGCACCCGGAGCACCGGGGCCGGGGCCTCGGTGCCGCCCTGCTGGACTGGGCGGAGGCGCGCGCCCGGCAGACGGGGACCGGGCGGATCGTGCAGACCGTCCCGGACTCCGACGCGGGGGCCGTGGCGCTGGTCCGCTCCCGCGGTTACGGGCCGCTGGTGCGGGCCTGGCTGCTGGAGTTCGACATGCCGCAGGAGCCGGGGCTGCCGCAGGCCCCGGCGGGCGTCACCGTCCGGCCGTTCGGGCCGGAGGACGGCCCGGCGGTGCACCGGCTGACCGAGGACGCCTTCGCCGAGTGGCAGCCGCGCCGCAAGGAGTACGAGGAGTGGGCGCAGCACACCGTGGAGCGGCCGACGTTCGCCCCGGCGATGTCCTCGCTGGCCTTCGTCGACGGGCAGGTCGTCGGTGCCGTCCTCGCGCTGGACCTCCCCGACACCCGGGACGGGTACGTGGAGCGGGTCGCGGTGCACCGGGACCACCGCAACCGCGGGATCGCGCGGCTGCTGCTGCGGCACTCCTTCCTGGCGTTCCACCGGGCGGGCCGGCGCTCCTGCACGCTGTGGACGCACTCGGGCACCGGCGCCCTCGGCCTGTACGAGCGGGTGGGCATGACGGTGCGGCGCAGTGCGACGACCTTCGTGAAGGACCTGTCGGAGGGCGCGGACGGGCCGCCGCGGGACTGAACCCCGGGGCGGGCCGGGCAGCTTACGGGGTTCTTACCGCCGGGCCGCGGACGTGGTGCGGGCCGCGGGCGGGGCGGTACCTCTGGAGGTGGCCGCCGTCCGACGCACCCCTGGGAGAGACCGTGAAGTTCCGTGCACCGCTGCGCCGCAGGCCCGCCCGGCGGGTGACCGTGTCCCTGGCCGTGCCGGTGCTGGTCGCCGCCGGATTCGGGCTGTACCTGTTCGCGCCGTGGAAGGCGTTCACCAGCACGGCGGTGGACGAGGCGCTGCCGTCCGCCCCCGCGAGCCGGGCTGCCGCCTCCGCGGCGTCCATGGCCCCGGCGGCGCCTGCGGCCCCCGTCGACCTGGCGCGGGGCGGCTTCGTCTCCGGGGAGCACCCCACCACCGGGACGGCCCGGCTGGTGCGGCTGCCCGACGGCACGGTGGTGCTGCGGCTGGAGGGGCTGCGGACCTCGGACGGCCCGGACGTCCGGGTGTACCTGTCGGCGCTGCCCGCCGCCCAGTCGCGGCTGGACTCGCTCGGCGAGGGCGCGGTCGAACTCGACCGGCTCAAGGGCAACCTCGGGAACCAGAACTACACCGTGCCGGCCGGCACCGACCTGGACCGGGTCCGCAGCGCGGTGATCTGGTGCCACCGCTTCTCGGTCGGCTTCGGCGCCGCCGACCTCGCCCGGACCTGAGCCCGTGCCGGACCTGAGCCCGTGCCGGACCGGCCCGGTCGACCGGCACGGCGAGGGCGTGCGTCGGACCCGTGACCGGGGCGGGGCACTCTGACAGGCTGGGCGGCGACCCACCGGCCCGCCCGTCGACCGGCCAGTTCCGGCGTCCTGGCGGGTCCCGACCGGAAGGCCCGCCCGTGACCGCAGACCTCACCGCCCGGGAGGCCGCCGCGCTGGCGGCCGTCGACGAGGCGGCCGTCGCCCGGACCCTGCTCGACCTGATCGCGATCCCCAGCGTGACCGGCAGCGCCGCCGAGTCGGAGATCCAGCACCACCTCGCCGGCCTGCTCGACGGCCTGGGTCTGGAGACCGACCTGTGGTCGATGGACCTGCCCGCGCTGCGGGCGGACCCGGACTTCCCCGGCACGGAGGCGCCGCGCGAGGAGGCCTGGGGGCTGGTGGCCGGCACCGGCGGCGACGACGGGCCGACGGTGGTGCTGCAGGGGCACGTGGACGTGGTGCCGCCGGGCGACGCCGCGCAGTGGGTCGGCGACCCGTTCGTGCCGCGGGTGGCCGGGGACGTGGTGCACGGCCGCGGCGCCTGCGACATGAAGGCCGGTCTGGTGGCGCACCTCGCTGCGCTGGCGGCGATCCGGGCGAGCGGGGCCCGGCTGCGGGGGCGGGTGGCGGTGCACTTCGTGGTCGGCGAGGAGGACGGCGGGCTCGGGGCGTTCGGCACCCTGCGGCGCGGGTACACCGGCGACGCGTGCCTGATCACCGAGCCGACCGGCGGCACCCTGGTGACGGCCAACGCCGGTGCGCTGACCTTCCGGATCGAGGTGCACGGCCGGGCCGCGCACGCGAGCACCCGGAACGAGGGGGTGAGCGCCGTCGACGCCTACCTGCCGGTCCACGCCGCGCTGGCCCGGCTGGAGGCCGCCCGCAACCACGATCCGGACCCGCTGATGGCGGAGTACCCGATCCCGTACGCGCTGTCGGTGGGGAAGGTCCGGGCGGGGGACTGGGCGAGCAGCGTGCCGGACCGGCTGGTCGCGGAGGGGCGGCTCGGGGTGCGGCTGGGGGAGGACCCGGCGGCGGCGATGGCGGCCCTGGAGGAGTGCGTGGCCCGGGCCTGCGCGGCGGACCCGTGGCTGCGGGAGCACCCGGCCTCGGTGACCTGGCCGGGCGGGCTGTTCGCGAGCGGCCGGCTGCCGGCCGGGCATCCGCTGGGCGGGCTCGTGCGGGCGGCGCACGCGGACGCGGTGGGCGGGCCCGCGCTGCGCGAACGGGGTGCACCGTACGGCAGCGACCTGCGGCTGTACGCGGCGGCGGGGGTGCCGACGCTGCAGTTCGGGCCGGGGGACGTCCGGGTGGCGCACAGTCCGCGGGAGCAGGTGTCGGTGCGGGAGACGGCGGAGGTGGCGCGGACGCTGGTGCTGGCGGTGCTCCGCGCGGTCGGCGCGGACTGACGGGCCGCTTGCGGCAGGAAACCGATCGGTTTACCTTGGTGGAAACCGATCGGTTTCCTATGAGGGGAGAATCCCGTGACCGCGATCAAGGGCGCAGCCGTCCTCGTCACCGGCGGCAGCCGCGGCATCGGCCGGGCACTGGTGGAGGCGCTGTACGAACGCGGCGCCGCCAAGGTCTACGCGACCGCGCGCGACCCGCGGACGGTCACCCACCCCGAGGCCGTCCCGCTGGCACTGGAGGTCACCGACCCGGCGTCCGTCGCGGCCGCCGCCGCCCGCGCCCGGGACGTCACCGTCCTGATCAACAACGCCGGCGCCGCGGTGAACGCGTCCTTCCTGGACTCCCCGGTGGAGGACGTCCGCCGCGAGTTCGAGACCAACTTCTACGGCCCGCTGCTCACCGCCCGCGCCTTCGTCCCGGTGATCGAGCGCAACGGCGGCGGCCACCTCCTCAACGTCCACTCGGTGCTGTCCTGGATCGGCCTGGCCGGCTCCTACAGCGCCTCCAAGGCGGCCCTCTGGTCGCAGACCAACTCGCTGCGCCTGGAGTTGAAGCCGCGCGGCATCCACGTGACCGGCCTGCACGTCGGCTACGTCGACACCGACCTGACCGCCGGCGTCACCGCCCCCAAGGCGGACCCGGCCGAGGTGGCCCGCCAGGCCCTGGACGGCATCGAGTCCGACGCCCACGAGGTCCTCGCCGACGACCTCTCCCGCCACGTCAAAGCCGCCCTCGCCGGCGACCTCGCCGCCCTCTACCCCCAACTCGCCGCCTGACGCCCGCCCGTGGCCGTGCGGGACGTCAGACCGGGAGGAGGCGGGCGACGAGGTCGGTGAGGCGGCGGGCGTTGCGGCAGGGGTGCATCTCGACGGCGGTGGCGTAGGCGAGGGCTGCGGAGTCGCCGGTGCCCCAGAGGGCGGGTTGTTCGGGGTTGAGCCAGATCACCCGGCGGGCGCGGTCGGCGATGCGTTGCAGGGCGGGCAGGTTCGGGTCCCAGCCGTTGGTGCGGGCGTCGCCGAGGACGAGGACGGCGGTGCGCGGGCCGACCGCGTCGAGGTGGCGTTCGGCGAACTCGCCGAGGGCGGCGCCGTAGTCGCTGCTGCCGTGCCAGCCGGCCACCGCGGCCTCGGTGAGGATGCGGTGGCCGAGTCCGGCCGGGTCGGTGTCGCCGGCGACCAGCCGGGTCACCTCGTCGGTGCGGTTGACGAAGGCGAACACCCGGACCCGGGTGAACTGGTCGCGCATCGCCCGCACCAGCAGCATGGTGAACTGCGCGAAGCCCGCCACCGAGCCGGAGACGTCGCAGAGCAGCACGATCTCCGGGCGGGCCGGGCGGCGCTGCCGGTACGCGGGCCGCATCGGCACCCCGCCGGTGGAGAGCGAGCGCCGCAGCGTGCGCCGCAGGTCGATCCGGCCGTGGGCGGCGCGGCGGCGGCGGGCGGCCAGCCGGGTGGCCAGTTTGCGGGCCAGCGGTTGGACGGTGCGCCGCAGTTCGGCGAGCTGGTCGGGTCCGGCGGCGAGGAAGTCGACCCGGTCCGGGGCGGGGGCGACGGCGCGTTCGGCGATCCGCTCGGTTCCGCGCAGTTCGGCGACCCGGCGGCGCGCCTCGGTGCCGACCTGGGCGCCGAACTCCCGGATGCGCCGCCGGACTTCGTCCTCCGCCAGTCGGTCGGCGAGCCCGTCGTCCGCCCGGTCGGCCGTCCCGGTGCGCAGGGCGGCGAGCACCCGGGCGAGCAGGGTCTCCGGCTGCAGGAGGCCGAGGGTCTGGTAGGCGGACCAGCCGTCCGTGCCGGGCGGGGTGCCGTAGCGGCCGAGGGCCTCGACGGCCTCACCGGCGATCCGGGCGCCCGCCGCCCGGTCTCCCGCGGCCAGTGCCTCGGCGAGCCGGTCGCGCAGCTCGGCGACGACCGCGGGCCGGTCCACGGGCAGGTCCGGCGGCTGCCCGGCGCCGTGCGGGGTGCCGACGCCGAGCGGGAAGAAGAGGTCGAACACGGCGTCGAACACGGCTCGTTGGCCGCCGGCGCGCAGCAGCACCGCGGCCAGACCCTCCCGGACCTGCTCCCGGTCGGCGAGTCCGAGCACGGCCAGGGCGGCCGCCGCGTCGGCGGTCTCGCCGGGGCCGATCCGCAGGCCGTGGCCGCGCAGCGCCTGGACGAGGCGGGTGAGCCGGGCCGCGAGGTCGGGCGGGTCCGTGCGGGTGGCCGGGGCCTGTGGGCCGGTCACGCGGGTGCCAGCTTCTCGGCGGCCTTGAGCAGGTCGTCCTGGTGCTTGAGGACCACGCCGAGGGTGTCGCGGAGGACGGCGCCGTCGAGCGTCCCGGCGCCGAGGGCGAGCAGGGTGCGGGCCCAGTCGATCGTCTCGGCGACGGAGGGCGCCTTGCGCAGCTCCATGGCGCGCAGGGCGGCGACCACCCGGACGAGCGACCCGGCGAGCACCGCGTCCAGGCCGGGCACCTTGAGCCGGACGATCCGCTGCTCCAACTCGGTGTCGGGGAAGTCCAGGTGGAGGAAGAGGCAGCGGCGGCGGAGGGCCTCGGAGAGTTCCCGGCTGGCGTTGGAGGTGAGGACGACGAAGGGGCGGCGGGCCGCCCGGATGGTGCCGAGCTCGGGCACGGTGATCTGGAAGTCGCTGAGCACCTCCAGCAGCAGCCCCTCCACCTCGACGTCGGCCTTGTCGGTCTCGTCGATGAGCAGCACCGTGGGCTCCTCGCTGCGGATCGCGGTGAGCAGCGGCCGGCTGAGCAGGAACTCCTCGCCGAAGACGTCGGTGCGGGCCTCGTCCCAGCTCTCGTCGCGGCCGGCGGTGATCCGCAGCAGCTGCTTGGCGTGGTTCCACTCGTAGAGCGCGCGGGCCTCGTCGATGCCCTCGTAGCACTGCAGCCGGACGAGCCGGGCGGCGCCGAGCCGGGCGACGGCCTTGGCGAGTTCGGTCTTGCCGGTGCCCGCCGGGCCCTCGACGAGCAGCGGCTTGCCGAGCCGGTCGGCGAGGAAGACGGTGGTGGCGACGGCGGGGGAGGCGAGGTAGCCGACCTCGGCGAGCCGGGCCGCGACCTCGTCGACCGAGTCGAAGAAGCCCGTTCCGACCGGGGTTCCGTCCGTGCCGTGCATGCTCGACTCCCTCGGGTGCCTGACCGTGCAGGGCATGTTACCCGCGAGTCACTTCTGGCGGAACGGTCTGCGGCCCCCGGCCCGCGGCAGGGGCTCGGCGCATCCCGGCCGCGTCCAGCAGGAGGGCCGCCGTCGGCACCGCCAGGCCGGCCAGTGATTCCCCGGCCGCCCCGGCCCGGGCGCTCGCGCCGTCGAAGACCAGCGTCAACTGCCGTGCCAGCAGCGCGGGATCGGCGGCGCCGCCGCGCTCGGCCTCGGCCCGGAAGAAGTCGGTGAGCGCCTGCTTGACCCGGGCGGCGACCGCGCTCGCCGGGTGCGTCCCGTCCTTCAGTTCGACCTGCACGGCCAGGTACGGGCAGCCGCGGTAGTCCTCGGCGCGGGAGAGCTCCTCCAGCCGCTCGAAGACGTGCAGCACCCGGGCCCGGGGCGGGCGCGGGTCGTCCGCCGCGGGCAGCAGCAGCGACGCGTACCCGGGCGCGCGGCGCTCCAGGGCGGCCGCCATCACCTCGTCCTTGCTGTCGAACAGCTGGTACATGGACCGCTTGGACACCCCCGCGGCCTTGCACAGCGCGTCGATGCCGGTGCCCACGCCCTCCCGGTAGAAGAGCTCGGTCGCGGCGTCGAGCAGCCGGTCGCGCGGGGAGGGCTTCGCCTGGGTGTCCATGCCGCCGAGGCTACCGCCCGCGCCGCCGCGGGGAAACCGATCGGTGTACGGACCCGGCTCAGCGCAGCACGGCCTCCAGCAGGTCGCCGCCGAGCCGGGCGCTGGTGGCGAGGTCGAGCTCGTACAGCACGTAGCGGCCGCGGCGGCGGGTGGTCAGCAGCCCGGCCCTGCGCAGCACCGCGAGGTGGCGGGAGACCTCGGGGGCGGTGAGCTGCCAGGCGTTGGCGAGCTCGCCCGTGGTGTGCGGGCCGCGGGCGATCGTCCGGGCGAGCCGCAGCCGGACGGGGTGGGCCAGCGCCTCCAGCCGCTGCTGGACGAGCGCCAGCGACACCGGGTCGGTGCCGCCCGCCTCGGCGATCGGGTACTGCAGCACCGGCCGCCACCCGGCCGCGTACACCACCGGCAGGTGCGGCCGTCCGAAGGCGCTCGGGATGAACGTCACCCCGCCCGCCGCGACCGCACTGGTCGCGTTGTCCTGCAGCTTGTCGACGACGATCCGCCGCCGCCCCGGCTCCGCCTCGTCCAGCACGACCACCGGGGAGACCGCGGCCAGCGCCTCCGCCGGGCCGCGCCGGGCCAGCAGGTCGGCCTTCTGCCGGGCGTCCGCGGCCAGCGCGGGCAGCACCCGGCGCCAGGCGTCCGCGAAGAACGCCCGCTCGCAGTCCTCCAGCAGCCGGCGCACGGCCGCCCGCGCGGCCGGCGGATCGCCGAGCAGCCGGTCGGCGAAGGCCGCCTGCCGCGGCCCCCGGGCCGCCGCCAGGTCCCGCGCCCGCTCGGCCGCCACCGGGTCGACCAGCGGCGAACCCGCGGGCCGGTACGACAGCCGGGACGAACCGCAGGTGGTGACCAGCGCCGCTGCGGTGTACAGCTCGTCCTCCAGCCGGTCCACCGCGTCCAGTTCCTCCGCCAGCGTGGCACCCGGCAGGGCCGGGAAGAGGAAGTCGGCCCGCGAGGACCGCCACAGGAAGTCCGCCTCCAGCAGCCGGTCCGCCAGACCCGCGGGCAGCGCCCGGGTGGTGGCCGCCGCCCAGCCGTGCAGCTCGGGATGGTGCGCGGGCTCCGCGAGGACGTGCAGCATCGCGTTCAGCTCCGCCAGCGGGGACGGCGCGAACAGCAGCGCCTCGGCCGGCAGGCCGGTGACGTCGATGGTCAGACTCATGCCGGCGATCCTGCCATTCCGCCCCCGCCCGTCCGCCGACGGTTGACGGGGACCGTCAATCCGCGTGCCACCGCCACGCCCCGCGGCGCAGCGTGGCCGCCATGACCCTCCTCCACCGCCCCGCCCGCCCCGCCGCCCCGGCCGTCGTCCCGGCCACCGAACTCCCCGGCACCGCCCGGCTGCTGGGCATCGCCGGCGGCCGCCGCTACGCCCTCGCCGTCCTCGTCGACGCGCTCGGAGCCGGCCTGCTCCGCCCCTTCCTGCTGCTCTACGGTGTCGGGGTGCTCGGCCTCGGCGTCGGCACCGCCGGACTCGCGCTCTCCGCCGGCATGCTGGCCGGCCTCGCCGCCGTGCCGCTGACCGGGCGCTGGATCGACCGCGGTGCGCGGAGCCTGCCGGTGGCCGCGACCCTGCTCGTCCGCGCGGCCGGGGTGACCGTCCTGCTGGCGGCCACCGGACCGGCCGGGTTCACCGCGGCGGCCGTGCTGCTCGGCGTCGGCAGCCAGGCCTTTCCGACCGCGCACGCCGCGGTGGTCGCCGCCCTCACCGAGGGCCGCCTGCGGGACGCCGCCCTCGCCGCCGGACGGGCGCTGCGCAACGCGGGCCTCGGGGTCGGGGCGCTGGCCGCCACCGCGGCGACGGCGGGCGGCACCGGCGCCCTGCGGAACCTCGCCCTGGGCACCGCGCTCGCCTGCCTGCTGGCGGCCGGCCTGGTCTGGTCGCTGCGGCTCGCCGTGCCGCCGACCGCCGCCGAGGAGGCCACCGCGGTCGACGGGCCGGCCGCTGAGGGGCGGACGGGCACCGGCCTGCTGGGCCTGGCCAACCTGCCGTACGCCTTCTGCTTCGACGTGCTCGAAGTCGCCCTGCCCGCGCTGCTGGTGACCACCCTGCACGTCGCACCGGCCTGGTCCTCGGGCATCTTCGTCGGCAACACCGTGCTGGTGATCACCACCCAGCTCGCCGTGGTGCTGTGGATCTCCCGCCGCTCCCGGCGGTCCGTCCTGGCCGCCTCCGGCCTGGTGCTCGCCCTCTCCTACCTCGGCTTCTGGGCGGCCGGCACGCTCGGCGGCACCGCCGGGGCCGCAGCCGTCGCGGGTGTCGCGGTGCTCTACACCGCGGGCGAGATCCTCTACACCGGCACCGGCACCGCCCTGGTGGTCGCCGCCGCACCGCCCGCCCGCCTCGGCCGGGCCCTCGCCCGCTGGGAGCTCTCCGGCGGCCTCGGCCGCGCCGCCGCCCCCGCCGCCCTGACCGCCCTCCTCGCCGCCGGCCCCCACCTCCTGTGGCCCGTCCTCGCCGCCGCCACCATCCTCGGCGCCGCCCTCGTCCACCGCATCGGCCCCCGGGTGTGAGGGACACCACCGCCGAGGTGCCGCCCCCGGGCCGACCTCGGCCTCCGCGGTCGAGTGGGAGGACGTTGGGCGCCCACGGCAGCACGAGCGCAGGCTCGCCGTCCCCTTCGGCCGGGAGGCGGCGATCCCGGAGACGGTGGGTGTCGTGCTCGACACCGAGCCGCTCACCGCCTGGGTGCGCGGACGGCGCAGCCGCAGTCGGGGTGCTTGCCGGCCGGGGTATTTGTCAGGAGCCGGCGGAATGCCGCGTGCGGACGGGATTCGGACGGTTCGTGGGCCTGCCACGGTACTTCTGGCCGATCGTTTCGGGACAAGGCCCGCGTTTCTTCGTTGGCGGACGGTGCGGCAGACGGTCGCACAGAACGGGCCGAGGTCGGCCGGTGTCTCGTGCACGCCCGGCCGCATGCCGGATCCGCCCTTGGCCGCCGTTCGGTCGTCACACCGAATTGCTCCGTGAGGCACGTCCGGCGGACCCGCACGGTACGGGCACGGCGGCCGCCCGGTGAAGCCCGATCGCCGCGGGCGTTTGCCCGGCGCGGATGCCGCCCACTCCACTGATCGTCAGCCGCAGGACATCCGGGCGCCTCCGAATCGCTGTCGATCCGTCACCTCTGTTGCCGGTCATGGCCAATCTCTTTGGAGCGATTGGCGGGAACCGGGCGGTCGTTGGTCACGAACCATCAGTTGATCTTTTGACGCCGTGAAACCCAGTCGATAGCGTCCGCCTGTTCGAACCGGCGCGGGGGGCGTCGCGCCTCCCGAAATGTCTATTTCTGGAGTGCTTGTGCGTAGGGTTCACAGATCGGCGTGGCTGCTCGCGGCCGCGCTGGCCATACCTGGGGCGGTCGGCTCGGTGCCGGCGTCCGCCGCGGATGTCGTCGCACCGCTGGCGGTCGAGGGGTTCGCCTACCCGGATGCGGCGCGGCTCCTGGCGGAGCAGAACATCACCTTGAAGACCGGGGACGGGAACATCCGGCTCGCCGAGTGCAATGCGGCGTCGGGCCTGGTGTGGGTCTCCCGCAGGCAGGGCGGTGATGTCTGTTTCAAGGTCACCGGCGCTTCCGGCTACCTCGCGATGGAGATCTCCCAGGTCTACAAGATCAAGGGCGACGACCACGCGGTCAAGGCGATGCTCGACGCCAACGGCACCGTGAGCAGCGTCGACATCCTGAAGAACGAGTGGACCTCGGTCGGCGAGGGCGACTCGCCGACCGGCCAGCAGAAGTCCGTTCTGCTGGAACTCTCCGCCGGTGGTGGAACGGCGGCGGCTTCGTCCGGCGAGTTCGCGGCCGTCGGCTCGGTGGCGGTCGGCGCAGCCGGCCACGCCGGCTCCCGGGGCTGCACCGGCACGCTGGTCGATCCGCTGTGGGTGCTCACCTCGGCGGGCTGCTTCACCGACAATCCCGGTTCTCTGGCCGCGGGCGCACCGGCGGCGAAGAGCACCTTCACCGTGGGCGGCCGAGCCGTCGACATCAGCGAACTGGCCCCCCGGACCGACCGGGACGCCGTCCTGGCCCGCCTCGCCGCCCCGGTCACCGACATCGCCCCGGTGAAGCTCGCCACCACCGCCCCTGCGAGCGGTGCGGGCGTGAAGGTCGCGGGCTTCGGCCGCACCGCCACCGACTGGTGGTCGACCAAGGCCCGTACCACCGCCCAGACCCTGGGTGCGGTCTCGGCCACGGGTCTCGACATCACCCCCGCGAACGGTGCCGCACCGGTCTGCGCCGGTGACTCCGGCGCGCCGCTCCTCGCGGACCGCAACGGCACCACCGAACTGGTGGGCGTGGTCTCACGGTCCTGGCGGGGCGGCTGCCTGGGCACCCCGTCGGTCGAAACCCGCACCAACGCCACCGGTTCCCGCATCGACGACCTCGGCCAGTGGGTCCAGCAGACCCGGTTCCGTACCGCTTCGGTTGCGAACAGTTTCAGCAACCGCTGCCTGTACGTGAGCTGGCGCACCCCCGACAACGGCGGTCCGGCGCAGCAAGTGGGCTGCGACCGGCAGTTCGCCGACCAGGTGTGGAAGCTGGAACCGGTCACGGGCGGCGGCTACCAGTTCCGCAATCCGGTGACCAACCGCTGCCTGTTCGTGTCCTGGCGCACGCCTGGGAACAACGTGCCGGTGACCCAGTACGACTGCAACCCCGAGTGGGGCGACCAGGTCTGGTACCTCGACCCAGTGGCGAGCGGCGGCTACCAGATCCGCAACTCGGTGACCAACCGCTGCATGTACGTCTCGTGGCGCACGCCCGAGGACGGTGCACCGGTGCTCCAGTACGACTGCAACCCCGAGTGGGCCGACCAGGTCTGGAAGATCTGACGGCAGGTTCGGATGCCGCCTCCGCTTCCTGGCGACGGCGGCATCCGGGCCCTGCATCACCGCGCCCGTGGACGGACCGGGGCGGCAGTTCCACAGCGGGCACACAGAGGAAAGCTCGTGTGTGCGAAGGCTCGGGCCTGAAGAAGGTGCCGAGACCAGGGCGATCGGCGGGACGTGCGACATGTCGCTGCGACATGAGCGTTTGGCATCACCGGCCGGGGAGCCGGTGGTCGACATGATGGGATTTCAGATCTCTGATGAAAGTCACTGAGAACCGAAGGACAGGCCTACGACGCGGTGCCGTAGGGCTCGTCGCCGGAGGCCTGTTGGCAGGGCTGTTGGCGGTGCCGGCCGCGGCCGACACCGCTCCGGCGGCCGGGCCGGTCGCGGACCGGGTGACGGCGGTCGCGGCGTGGAAGGACGGTGGGCCAGCCGTCAAGCGTGCTGCCGAGACCGCACTTGCGGGCTCGGACGCGGACGTGCATGCGTTTGTGTCGTCGGGCAGGACGGCCGCGGCCGAACAGGACCTGCGTTCGCGGGTCGAGGAGTTGATCGCGGTCTCCGGGCCGGGCGTGCGGGAGGCGGCCACCAAGGCACTCGCCGGATCCGCCGCGGACCTGCAGAAGTTCATGGACAGCGGCTTCCGCCGCCCGTTCGAGGACGACCAGCGCGTGCTGGCGACCCAGATCATGTCGAACGGCGGACCGGGCGTGCGCGCCGCCGCCAACAAGGCCCTCGACGGCACCATCGACGACGTCAACGCGTTCCTGAACACCGCCCAGTACACGGCACGCGACGACGACGACCACGTCAAGGCGACCCAACTGCTGTCCACCGGCGGCCCGGAGGTGCGGAAGGCCGCCAACATCGCCCTGGACGGGTCGATCGACGACGTACGGGAATTCCTGCGCTACGGCTACCAGACCGCAGCCGCGCACGACCAGGAGACGTTGACGGTCGCTCAGCTGGCCGACCTGACCAAGAACGCCTCCAGCCGGGCCGGTGAGCAGGCCAAGACCGCGAAGGACGCCGCGGCAAAGGCCGTCGAGGCGACCGCGCTCGCCAAGCAGGCCGCCGAGCGGGCCGCCGCCGAGACCAAGGCCGCCCAGGGCGAGGCCGGCAAGGCGTCCAACGCCGCCGGTCGCGCCGCGGACGCCGCCGAGAGGGCGGCGAAGGCCGCGCGGCAGGCCTCCGACGCTGCCGCTGCCGCGAACGAGGCGGCCCGGCAGGCGGCCAGTGCGGCCGCCGACGCCGCCAAGGCCTCCGAGCTCGCGGGCGCCGCCGCCACCGCGGCCCGTTCCGCGGCAGGGAAGGCGGCCGACGACGCCTCGAAGGCCGAGATCGCCAAGCAGGCGGCGGTCGCTGCCCGCGATGCTGCCAGGTACGCCGGCAGCGCGGGCGAGGCTGCCGCGTGGGCCGGCCGTGCCGCGTCTCAGGCGAAGCTGGCCACGCAGGCGGCGAAGTCTGCCGGTGACAACGCGGACGCCGCGGCAGCAGCAGCGCTCGAAGCCTCGAACCAGTCCGGTGTGACCGGCGAGGCGGCCGACCGGGCCCGGCAGGCCGCGGACCGGGCCAAGGCCGCATCGGCCGAGGCCAAGCGGGCCGCGAACGCCGTCGCCAAGATCTCGGCCGATGCCGAGGCGGCGGCAGGGGACGCCAAGCGTGCCTCGGACGCCTCCGCCGCGCACGCCGCGGCGGCCGCCGCCGCCGCCGATGCCGCCGCCCAGCACGCCGGGGACGCGGCCAGTTCCACCGCCACGGCGCAGGCCGCCGCCACCGAGGCGGCGGCAGCCGCCGACACGGCGGCCGACACGGCCACCCAGGCGCACAAGGTCGCCGACATCGCCCGCGCCTCCGACCAGGAACGCCTGGCCGCGCAGCAGGCCGCGGAGGTCGCCAAGGCCCAGGAGGCCTACTTCGAGGAGGCCCGCAAGGCCAAGGCCGCTGCGTGGGAGTCCGGCAAGGCCACTGCATTCGCCGCCGATACCGAACGCCTCATCACCGAGGCCACCGCTGCCGGCGTCGAGCAGTCCACCGCCGTCGCCAAGGGCCGCCAGGCCGCCGTCCGCCTTCTCACCACGGGTGGCCCCTGGCTCCAGAGCGCAGCCCAGGCAGCTCTCGAAGGTCACGACGGCGACGTGCTCGCCTTCCTGAACACCGATCTCCCGCTGGCCCGCGAGCGTGACGACCGAGCCAGTGTCCTGGCGCTCGCACAGGGCTCCACCAAGCTGGAACAGCGGCTCGCCGCCGAGACCGCAGCAGTGGGCACCGTCGAACAGGTCCGAGCCTTCCTGGCCACCGGCGCCTACCCCGGCAAGGACGACGACGACCGCGTCCGGGCCACCCAGATCATGTCCACCGGCGGACCCGGCGTCCGAGCGGCCGCCAACAAGGCCCTCAACGGCACCATCGAGGACGTTCGCGCGTTCCTGGCCACCGGCCAGTACGCCGCGCGCAACGACGACAACCGCGTCCTGATCACCCAGGCCATGTCCACCGGCGGCCCCGAGGTCAAGGCAGCGGCCCAGGCCGTCCTGTCCGGTCCCGCCTCCGGCCTCGAACCGTTCCTGACCGTCGGGCTGCCCAAGGCCCGCCAACGCGACGCCTTCACCGCGGCCCACGTCGCGACCGTCTCCGCCTACCTGCAGGCCATCGACGGCAACGTCGCCCTGGCCCGCAAGTACGCCGCCGAGGCGGCCCAGTCGTACGCCACCGCCCGCGGCGCCGCCAGCGAAGCCGCCGGCTACGCCAACCAGGCCCAGACCTCCGCCACCCAGGCCGCCGACTGGGCCGCCAAGGCGGCCGAATCCGCCCGCCAGGCCCAGGCCTCCGCCACACAGGCCGCCGGCTACGCCAAACAGGCCCGCACCGCCGCCGCGTCCGCCGAGGCGGCGGCCCGCAGCGCCGACGTATCCGCCAGTGCTGCCGCCGGATACGCACGGCAGGCCCGGCAGGACGCCAGCGACGCCAAGACCTACGCCGACCAGGCCCGGAACTCGGCGATCGCCGCCGGAAAGAGCGCCGAAGAAGCCCGTCAGGCTGCCGACCAGGCCTGGGCGGAGGTGTGGAAGAACCGTCAGGTCACTACTGACGAAGGAAAGATGCAGAGCCAGACGGCCGTCGTCGACGACAACGGCCGGGTCTCCTTCGTGATGGTGGTTCAGCGGCCCGACATGAAGCAGGACTACGTCGAGCACGGGACCAACTGCGTCGAGTACGACCCGGAATTCATGGCCGTCCTCCTCAGCAACTGGAAGGAGGGCAAGGACGGGCACCTCTACTGCGACCAGCCCGTGACCGTCACGGTCTCCGGCACCGTCGACTACTACTTGAAGACCTGCCCGGAACCCAACCTCACCATCGCCGCCTGCCAGGGCAAGTACTCGACGTGGGACACGATCCTGCTCGACACCCGCACGCTCAGCAATGAGCACTACGAAACCACCGTCGAGAAGCAGTACAAGAGCACCAGGCAGTTCATCCTCGAAGCGATCACCAGCGACTTCGTCAAGTGCTGGAACAACCCAGGCCTCAACGGTCCATGCGCCTGGGCGGCCTCAAACTTCATCCCCTACGGCACCCTCGCCAAGGGCGCCAAGGCCGTCGTCGCCTTCCGCTACGCGCTTGAGACCGGCGTCGCCCTCGAGGACGCCAAACTGGCCCTCCAGGCCAGCCTCGAGGGCTTCAAGGACGCAACCGTCGGCAAACTGCTGGCCACCGCGGATGCCATCGCCGCGTTCCGACTGACTCTGAAGGACGGCAAGGGCGTTGACGAGTCACTTGCCGCCCTCCGCAAGAACCCCAGCATCGCCCCGGAGACCCTCCGTCAGCTCGAGACGGAGAAGAAGCTCACCGATGTGATTCGGGCGTCCTGCCCGACCGGCAATAGCTTCCCGGCAGGCACCAAGGTCCTCATGGCGGACGGCACCGCGCGTGCAATCGAGACCGTCCGGGTCGGTGACCTCGTCCTCGCGGCCGATCCGCTGACCGGTGCCCGCGGGCCCCGGGCGGTGACGGCCACCATCTACACTCCCGACGATCGCGACTTCGCGGAACTGACAGTCACGCACGGTGACGGAACCTCGGGCAAGATCACCGCCACCGCCCACCATCCGTTCTGGGTCCGATCCACCGCCACGTGGACCGACGCCGCGAACATCCGCCCGGGCGACACGCTCCGT
Organism: Streptomyces sp. NRRL B-24484; assembly: GCF_000717715.1. Taxonomy (GTDB): domain Bacteria; phylum Actinomycetota; class Actinomycetes; order Streptomycetales; family Streptomycetaceae; genus Kitasatospora. The sequence continues at coordinate 83,761 of NZ_JOAI01000016.1, forward strand.
ACCGATGCCGGCGACGCGGTCGCCGTGTCCTCGGTCCGGAAGTGGAGCGGACTCGAAGCCGCATACAACCTCACCGTCGACGAACTGCACACCTACCACGTGATGGCCGGGACCACCGCGGTCCTGGTGCACAACTCCGGCTCTGCTTGCCCGCTGATCGGTGTTCCGGCAGCCGCGTTCGACCGTGTGATGGCAAGGCTGAGCAATCTCCGGATCGGCGACAAGCGAATCGTCTTCTCCGTCGAGGCCTTCGGCTCAAGGGCTGGAAGCACGTTCAGGAGGCCTGACGGGCCCACGCCTGATTCCGACCTCGATCTGCTGGCGACCATCGACCCTGCCGAGTTGACAGGCAGGAACCAAGCCTGGATAGATCAGACGATCCAGTCCATCAAGGACGACTTCAAGGCTGAGACCGGCATCACGCTCAGCCTGCATTATCCCGACAATGTCACGATGTTTAGGAAATCGATCGAGGGTGCGGAGTACCTTCCGATCCCGCTCGGCTGAGAGAGGCGACATGGTGGTTCTCACGGTGGACGGCACGGAGATCTCGCTGGGCCACACCCAGCGCCTCCGACAGCAGTCGCCCTATCCTGGCGGCCACCGATACCGGGTCGTCATCGAGGGCCCGGCGACGACGGGAAGGTGGTTCACCGATGTGGCGTCGGAGACTGATCTGAGTGATCAGGACCAGTGGATGATTCTCCGCGGACTCGACCGCGTGGTCGGGAGCGAGAAGATCGAGGAGGTCCCTGCTGAATTCCTCCTCAACTCCGTCGACTCCTTCGTCCGCGACGGTGACCGTATCTGCATCGAGGGCGTCTGCTCGGAGGTAGTGCCTCCGCGCCGCTGAGCCTGCTTTCTCACGGAACGGCGGTGGGCCGGTACCGACACCTGTCGGTACCGGCCCACCGCCGTCTTGGCGACCCGGACGCGGCTCGTCGGCCAGGTTCATGTGCACCCCGTCGCCGAACACCTGACGCCGTTGTGGCACGCCTGTCGCCGGTTACCGGCGCCGCGACCGTGCCGTTGAGCGCCCAGTCCCGCTGCTTCTGCAGGGAAACCTCCAGGAGCCGGCTGGCCGGCCACGGCTACGGCGCCGGTGCCGGGCGGGGGATGCGGGCTCCGCGGAGCAGTTCGCGGGCGTGGCCGGCGCCGACCCGGTTGCGTTCCGCGGCGGCCGCGTCCACCCGGGCGGGCGGGAGGTCCGGCGGCAGCCCCCGGGGTGCCGGTGCCGCCGCGGGCGCGGCCGCGGGCATGCCGCGCTGCAGACGGGTGCGGAGCAGGGCCTGCGGGGAGTGGACGCGCTCGGGCAGGCCGGCCAGCAGGGTGTGCAGGAGGCGGTGCGGTCGGGCGTCCCGGGTGAGCCAGTCGGCCGCCAGCGGGGCGAGGGCAGCGGCCTCGGCCGCACTGAGGCGCAACCGTGTGTCGTGCCGGGCGAGTTCGAGGAGCAGTCGGGCCTCGGGCCCGCAGGCCCCGTCGGGGGGTGGAGTGTTCTCCGCAGTCTTGGAATCGGGTGAAGTGCCGACCTGCCGACCCCTCGACCGGCCGAGTGCCGGGATCCGACGCGCAGGAGACGGCGGGGTGTCCCCGGCCGCCGCGGTGCGGTCCTTCGCGGCGGTCCGGTCGTTCGCGGCGGCGCCCTCCCAGGCGGCGGCGATCTCCTCGGCGGTGCGGAGCGGGACGGAGGTGACCATGACGTCCGTCGTCCAGGTGCCCTTGACGGGGTGCTGGTGGCGGCGGACGTGCAGGTAGCCCTCGTCGATCAGCTGGCTGCGGGCGCGGGAGACCGCGATGCGTCCCTCGGCCATCCGGTGACCGATCGTCAGGACGGTCTCCCGGGAGCCGGGCGGCAGCGAGAGCGCCCACAGCAGCAGGGTCTTGGCGGTGGACCGCAGACGCGGGTGCCGGACGATCTCGTGGGATGCCCGGACATACCGGTCGGGCGCGATAAAGTGGACGTGCATGTGGAGGTCTTGCTCCCGTGCCGGGCCCCGGGGTGTTGGCGCACCGCCGGGGTCAACTTTTGATCCGTAGCCGGACGGTAGCACAGCGTGACGCCGCGGTGCATGGCCGCAGGTCGGGGCCGTGGACGGGTCAGCCGGAGCCGTGGGCGTACCGGGCCGGCGGGGTGCCGACCGCGGCGGTGAAGTCGCGGGTGAGGTGGGCCTGGTCGGCGTAGCCGAGGTCCGCGGCGAGGGCCGCCCAGTCGACGTCCGCGCCGCTGTCGGCGTGCCGGGCCGCCTCGTGCAGGCGGGCCCGCCGCAGCACCCACTTCGGCGAGGCGCCGACGTACTCGGCGAACAGACGCTGCAACTGCCGTACTCCGAGGCCGAACTCCGCCGCGAGGTCGTCGACCCGGTGCAGTTCGGGGGCGGAGGCGATCCGTTCGACCATGGCGGCGACCCGGTCGGCCGTCGGATCGGGCTCCGGCAGCCGGGCGAGCAGGAAGGCGTCGGCGAGGGCGCGGAGCCGTTCGGGGTCGGCGGGGCCGCCCGTGATCTCCTCGTTCAGCCGGTCGGCCTCCGGGCCGAAGAACTCGGCGGCGGGCACGGACCGGTCGGCGAGGCCGGAGACCGGGCGGTCGGTGAACGGCCGGAAACCGCCGGGCCGGAACTTCACCCCGAGCGCGTGCCCGCGCCCCTCCAGCCGGCGGACGAACAGCGAACGGTCGACCCCGTAGACCCTCGCCCGGGGCTCCTCGAAGACCAGGTGCACATGGGGGTGGGCGAGCACCTTCTGCTCGTACGGCGGGCCGCCCCGGCGGTCCCAGCGGACCAGCCAGTAGAGCTCGGCGAAGCGGTCCGCCCCCGGGGCGGGCGCGCGACGGTCCAGCTCGATCACGGCCGCGGCCCGGCCGGGGTGGAGCACCCCGCGTCCGAGGTCCGGTGCTGTCATGCCGGCCAGGGTAGTCCGCACGGCGCGGCCCGGCCGTCGCGTTTCTTCAAGACCGCGGCCGGGGTGCCGGCGGAGGATCGACCGCATGAACGGTCACCCCCTGCACCCCCGGATGTCCAGTGCCGCCGCCGAGGCCGCCCGCATCGCCCGCGGCGTGCGCCCCGAGCACCTGGACGGGCCCACCCCCTGCACGGACTTCGACACCCGGGCCCTGGTCAACCACTGGGTGCTGTACACCTCGCACGGCCTGGAGCACCGCGCCCTGCGCACCCCGCTCCCCGACGACCTGGTGGCGACGGACTTCACCACCGACGCAGGCTGGGCCGAGGCCTACGCCGCGCAGCTGGACCGGGCCGTCGGGGCGTGGGCCGACCCGGCCGCCTGGGAGGGCGAGGTGGACCTCGGCGGCACGCCCGTCCCGGCCGAGTCGATCGCCAAGATGCTGATCAAGGAGATGGTGCTGCACGGCTGGGACGTCGCCCGCGCCACCGGCACCGAGGTCGAGGTGCCCGACGACCTGGCCGAACTGGTCCTCGCCGTGGTCGAGGAGAACGCGGAGCTCTACCGGCAGTTCGGCGGCTTCGCCGACCCCGTCCCGCTCCCCGCCGGAGCCCCCCTGCTCCACCGCGCCCTCGCCGCCTCCGGCCGCGACCCGCACTGGACCCCGAAGCAGGCGTGACCCGGGGCCCGTCCCGCCGCCGCCAGCCGCGGGACGCCCCGGTCACCGGGTGTCGGTGTGCTGCAGGATGCGACGGACGTCGTGGACGTGGTGGTGGCCGTCGTGGGCGTTGTTGCGGGCGATCGTCCCGGCGGGCTGGGGGCCGCGGGTGGCGTGCCGCAGCACCGTGCCCGCCTCGACGGCGGCCGTCACCGACTCCGTCCAGGCGCGCACCGCGTGGTCGAGCGACCAGAGGGCGGCGGCCGGGGCGATTTCGGAGTAGCGGCGGCCGCGGCCGACCAGGTCGGGGTCGTACCCGGCGACGTCGACCGCTCCGGCCAGTCGGGCGCCGGCGAGCCGCTCGGCCCAGATCCGCAGGTTGTCGGTGACGTGGCTGACGTAGGCCGCCGGTGACCACTCCAGCTCCGGGTGGAGCTCCCGGCCAGTCCGGCCGTCCAGCAACTCCCGGAACCGCCCGGGCAGTTCACCCACCACCGCGATGCACTCCGCGGGCGTCGCCGACCAGGCGAAGCCGCAGGCCGTGCACGGGTCCCCGTACAGTGCCGCCCCCCATGTCTCCATGGCTCCGCACTGTACCCGAACCGTCGTGCGGCCCCGCCGGGGTCGGTGCGGGATCAGCCCGCGGTGTTGAGGGTGTCGTCGATCCGGGCCGCCTGTTCCTGCATCCGGATCCGGATCGTGCGCAGTTCGTCCCGGTGCTCGGCCATCAGGGCGTGCTGCCGGTCCACCTCGGCGGCGAACCAGATGCCGACCACGTTGCCCTGCTGCTTGCAGGCGACGTCCGCCTCGGCCGTCCGCTGCTCGTCACGGCCCGGGCTCTCCCCCGCGAAGGCCGGATCGTTGACGGCGTCCAGGGGCGTGCCGTAGTGGAAGCCCTTGGCGAGCATGCAGGCGGACCAGCCACGGAAGGCCTCCTTCACGGCGGGCACCTGCTGCGACTCGGTGAGGCTCCTGGCGGCGATCTCGCGCACCAGCGGGGCGTCGCCGAGGAAGGCCGCCGGCCCGGACAGCTGCCTCGTCATCTCGCCCGTGCAGCCGCCCGGTTGAACCGTTCCGGAGCCGTAGGGCGCGGGTACGCCGTCGTTGTCGCCGGGCTTCCCGCTGCCGTGCAGCACGAGCCCGTACCCCGGGTCGGAGTTCTCGGGCGAGGGCGTGGCCGAGGGCGTGGCCAGCCAGCCGGGGTCGGCCGGGCCGAAGTGGTACCCGGTGGTCCTCGCCTGCTGCGCGCTGGTCGCCCCGTACCGCATCTGGGTCAGCGTGGTGGGGCCGCTGCGGGCCGCCACCGGCCGGTCGGCTAGCGCCAGGCCGTAGCGGTGCATGCACTGGTCGACCAGCTTCCGAGCGGCGCGGTCGAGTTTGAGCTGCTCCGCCGGCGCGAGCAGGTAGTCGGCCACCGGCAGGTGCAGGTCGACGCTGTCCGTCACGGTGGGGGTGGCCGCCGGGGTGGCGGCCGCGGAGGCGGCGTCGGCGGAGCCGGAGCAGCCGGTGGCCGAGGCGAGGACGGCCGCCGCTCCCAGGGCGGCCGCCAGCGCGGTCAGGAGGCGGGATGGTCCGGGCATGCCTGGGTGCTCCTCGGGGGCGGGTGCGGATGGGCGCGGGCGGTCCGTGGCGGTGCCGGCCGGCGGTGACTCGGCCGAACGTGGCGAGGGCGCCGCCGAGGCCGACGGCGGGAGCAGCCTTGGTGCGCATCGCATGCATCCGGGTGCCGACCCGAAGAACGCTAACCGTGCGATTTGCCGGCGGGCAAAGCCGTTTGCTTAGGAACGAACCTTGGGATCACCGGCAGGGCTCGCAGGTGAATGCGGACACTTCGCGGGCGCGCAGCCGGGCGTTGTGCACGAGCAGCCGCCCGTAGAGTTCCTGGTCGATGCCCTCGGCGGTGCGACTGGTGAGCGGTGCGGCGTCCGGCCCGGCGGAGAGCAGGGCGTCGCCGAGGAGGCGGCCGTCGGGCACGGCGTCGGCGGCGGCCAGGAGTTCGCCCGCCGGGGCCTCGGCCGGGTCGATCAGGTTGGTCACCAGGCCCGCCGCGATGACCCGCAGCGGCACGCCGCGCGGCCGGACGAGGAACGAGCCGTCCGCGAGCCGCCGTTCGGGCTGCATCGGCAGCCGGACGGTCGGCATCCGCCAGGCGAGGCCCGTGCCGCGGGCCGCCGCCGCGGCGGCCAGCGCGTGGTCCGGGGCCGGCCCCTGGACGACCAGCAGGGTGTCCGGCCCGACCGACCGGAGCAGGGTGGCGGCTGCGCCGGGTCCGTCCCAGGCGGCGTCGACGACCTCGCCGGTGCCGCCGTGCAGCAGCCCGGTGACCGCGAGCCGCGGTGCGGCGGAGACGTGCCGGGCGGCCGCCGTGCGCTGCTCGGCGAGCAGGTGCAGGGCCCGGCCCCGCCAGTGCGGCGCCGCGCCGCGGCGCCCCGGTGCGACCGGCTCGCCGTAGGAGCCGTGGGGGTCGTGGGAGCCGTCGGGGTCGTGGCAGTCCTGGACGTCTTGCGTGCCGTGGACGCCGTGGGCGGTGCGCAGCGCGGAGTCGCGGAACAGCACCTCCATCGGGCCGCTGCCCAGGCGTTCGCGCGCCTGGAAGATGGCGGCCTTGCCGGCCGACGGGCCGGGCTGGCTCAGCCCCGCGCGGCGCAGGCCCGCCTCCAGGCGGCGCATCACGTCCAGGTAGGGCGCGGGCGAGAAGGCGGCCATCGCGAGCACGAAGTAGACCATGCGGCGGGCCGGCAGCAGGCGGCGTCTGCGTTCGGTGCGCCCGCAGACCGCGACCGCCGCGTCCACGAGCTCGGGCGGGTAGCTGCGGACGAGGAGGTCCACCACGGCCGTGTCCGCGTCGCCGCGGTCGTCGGCCCCGGTGGTGGCGGTGTCGTAGGACAAGGGCATCCCCGGTGGTGAGTCGGTGCGGCCGGGGCCGCGCCCGGTGCGGCGCCGGGCGCGGCCCCTGACGAAGTCTCGCCACCACGCGTATCCGCGCGGTAGCGCGGGGGTAGCGGCGCCGCGCGACAGGCACCATGATCAGTTATGTCCATGTCACGAATGTGGCGTGTGCATGAGTGATCGAATTCACACCATCCGTACACACAGTGAAGGAACACCGGACACATCTCGTGAGTTTCCCGAGCGAACTGTCGACCCGTCAGCTGAGGAGACCCTGTGGCCCGCAAACCGCGCCCCGTCGATCCGGCCGACGGCCCGGTACAGGCCTTCGCCTTCGACCTGCGACTCGTCAGGGAGCGGGCAGGGAACCCCACTTACCGGGTTCTGGCCGACCGGGCCGGCTTCGGCGCGACCACCTTGAGCGACGCCGCGGGCGGCGTCCGGTTCCCCAGCCTGGAGGTCGCCCAGGCGTACGTGGGCGCCTGCGGCGGCGACGTGACCGAATGGACCAAACGCTGGCACGAGGTCGACAAACGGCTGGCCTCCGACGCGGTGGCACCGGCCCCCGCCGAGCCCGCACCGGCCTCCCCGCCCGCTGCCACGCCCGCACCCGGTGACGAGTCACCCGCCGAAGAGGGGGCCGGAGCCGCGACCGTGTCCGGACCCGCACCGGCGGCCCCGTCCACGGCCGTCGTGCCGACCGACGCGACCGCCGCCGTGCCGGCCGCCGGCGACCCCGGCGGGGACGGAGCCGATCCGGCGCCGCCCGCCCCCGGGTCCGGACTCCCCGTGGACCTCGCCGAGTCCGGCCCCGCACGCCGGTGGCCGGTCGGCTGGACGACCGCGGGCACCGCCGCCGTGCTCGCCCTGACCGTCGTCCTCGTCATGGTGGTGGTGCGGTCCGCCTCCTCCGATGCGAAGCAGCACGAGGCCAATCCGGCCGCGGCCGTGTCCTCCTCCGCCACAGCGGCCTCCGGGGTCGGCTGCCCGGCCCCGGACGGCGCCTCCGCCGCGCTCTTCGCCGGCGAGACGTACAACGCCACCACCCGCGTGCGCGCCGGCGCCAGCCTCAGTGCGGACGTCGTCGCCCAGCTGCCGAGCGGGTGCCGGCTCGCCCTCACCGGCTTCTGCCTGGGGGACGTCGTGGTCGACACCACCTCGGGCTCGCCCGACGTCCGGTGGTTCCGCGTCGCCTCCGGAGGCTACGTCTCCTCCGCCGTCGTCCACGGCAACCCGCCCGCCGGCCTGCGGCCCGCGGACTGCCCGGACGGGGTCGCCCCGCCGTCCTCGATCGCGCTCGCCGCGGCAGCCCCCGCCGGCGCACCCGGCGCGGTGGAACTCCACGCCACCGGCGACCACGTGGCGATCGTCGGCTACGCCGCCTACCTGCCCCGATCGGGCAGCGCCATGCCGCAGTGGCAGCAGATCGGCTTCACCTCCGAGGCGGCCACCGGCTTCAAACTGACCTGGCGGCCCACCCCCGCCGAGGGCAAGGGGGAGGGCAACGGTTCGGCCGTGCCGATGGTGGCCGTGGCCTGCTTCGGCGGTGACGGCGCGACGGCGGTCGCGGACGCCCGGCTGATCGGCGAGCCCGTGCCCTCCGGTGGCCTGCCGCCGGCGGACCTCCCCGAGGCGGACCTGGCCCGCGCCCGGAAGGCCGCCTGCCGCTACCCGGACCAGGGGCACGGCTGACGCTCCTCGTCCACGGGGTGTCCGGACCGCCGGAACGGGTCGGGGAGCGAGGAGGCCGAGGAGGGCGAGGAGGCGGAGCCAGGACTCTGACGGCACATCACCACCGTTTCGTCGGGCGGGTTCCGGCCGCGCGACCGGGGCGCTACGCGGGCGGCGGAGGATGCGGACCACTGCGGTGCGGCGGAGGAAGCGATCCCGCCGCCGTCCCGCAGCGGCCCCACAACGCCCCTTCGCCCCTTCGCCCTTGAGGAGAACGGTGATACCCACGTTCGTCCTGCGCCGGACAGCTCCGTTGGCCGTCGCCGCGGTCCTCGCCCTCGGCCTCACCGCCTTCGCCCCGGCGCCGTCCGCCTCCGCTGCCCCGGCCGCTCCGACTGCCGCCACGGCCTCCGCCGTCCCGGCCGCTCCCGCCCCGGTCGCCACCACGGCGGCGGCGGCGAGCGCGGCCGCCCGGCTCGCCGCCGCCAACGTCGGCCGCTCCGCCGGTACCTGTGCCGACGAGCCGACCCGCAACACCCTGGGCGGCGCCCAGTTCGAGAACAGCTGCGTCGGCTGGGCCGGCGTCCCCGAGTACTGGTGCGCCGACTTCGCGATCTGGGCCTGGCGCAACGCCGGCCTCGCCGTGACCGGACTCGACGCCTCCGCGGTCAGCTTCCGCACCTACGGACAGAACAACGGCACGCTGCACACCGAGGCCTCCTACCAGCCGCAGCCCGGGGACGCCGTGATCTACGGCACCGGCACCGGCTCGGGCACCGTCGTCCACCACGTCGGGATCGTCACCTCGGTCGGCGCGGACGGCTCGGTGGTCACCGCCAACGGCGACTGGAACGGCGCCCCGAACGCCGCCGACGAGCCCGCCTTCGCCAAGAGCTCCTCCGTGGTGTCGCTGACGGTCCCGGCCGCCCAGCGCGCGGTCGGCAGCGTGCCCGGCACGGTCGACCCCGGCCACGGCTACCGCATCGACGGCTACATCACCCCGGTCGTGACCTCCACCGCCAACCCGTACAGCCCGGCCCAGGTCTGCGGCCCCGGCTTCGGCGTGATCGACTCGCACTCCCTCGGCGGCGCCACCGCCTACCTGCTGTACGAGGCCTCCGGCGGCCGCAACTGCGTGGTCACGCTGGCCGACCGGCCCTCCGGCGCCGTCCCGATGGACGCCACGCTCAAGGTGCAGGGCGGTGTGGCCGCCGACAACCCCGGCAGCTACACCTACTACGCGGGCCCGGTGACCCTGGACGCCGCCGGCACCTGCGTCGACTGGGGCGGCTCCTACCGCGGCACCACCTGGACGAGCGGCTGGAGCCACTGCGGCTGAGCCCCGGTTGACCGGAATTGATTGACCGGCGCGGGCGGCGGCCCGGCCAATCGGCACCGCCGCCGCCCGCACCCGCGCCGCGCAACCCGCCCCGGAGCATGCCCGGAGCCCGGCGCCGCCCGGCCGCGACCCCCACGCCCACCTCGGACGACGGCTCCATGCCCGGAGTTGATTGGCCGTCACCGCATGATCCACCGGTCAACCCCGCACCGGCATAGAACGGAGTCGCGCCGGGCGGCGGACCGGGGGACGGGCACCGCCGCCCGGCCGACCAGACCGAGGTGTTGGGGGGCGTGAGCGATGGAGTTCGGAATACTCGGGCCGCTGCTCGTACGGGACAGCGGGGGCGACCGGCCGGTGGCGGCGGCCAAGCAGCGGGCGCTGCTGGCGGCCCTGCTCGTGCGGCGGGGACAGGTCGTGCCGGCCGACGTGCTGGCCGACACCGTGTGGGACGGGCGGCCGCCGCGCACCGCCGCCACCACCCTGCGCAACTACGTGATGCGCCTGCGCAAGGCCCTCGGCGAGGCCGGGCCCCGGCTCGCGACCGAGGCCGGCGGCTACCTCCTCGCGGTCGCCGTCGAGGAGTTCGACGCCGATCGGTTCACCCGGCTGCGCGACCTCGGCCACGACCGGCTCCGCACCGGGGACGCCGAGCGGGCCGCGACCCACTACGAGGCGGCCCTCGCGCTCTGGCGCGGCCCCGCCCTCGTCGACATCCCCTCCGAGGCGCTCCGCCGGGCCGAGGCCGGGCGTCTCGCCGAGGCCCGCCTGGACGTCCTCGAAGGCCGCACCGAGGCGGCGCTCGCCCTCGGCCGGCACGCCGAACTCCTCGGCGAGCTCCGGATGCTGACCGTCGCACACCCCGAACGCGAGCGGCTCTGGGCCCAGTTGATGACCGCGCTCTACCGCAGCGGCCGCCAGTCCGAGGCCCTCGCGGTGTACGGGGAGGTCCGCCGGGTGCTCGCCGACGAGCTCGGCGTCGACCCCGGCAGCGAACTGCGCGCCGTGCACGGCGGCATCCTGCGCGCCGACCCCGCGCTCGCGGCACCCGCCCGGCAGGCCGTCCGCACCCGCGCCGTGCTCGTCACGCCCTTCCAACTGCCGCCCGGCCTGACCGACTTCACCGGACGGTCGGAGCAGTCGGCCGACCTCGCCGGGCTGCTCGCGGCCGAGTCCCGCCGTGCCCCGCTGATCGCGGTCGTCAGCGGCCAGCCCGGTGCCGGCAAGAGCGCCCTCGTCCAGCACGCCGCGCACGCCGCCCGCGGCGCCCACCCGGACGGCACCCTCTACGCCGACCTGCGCGGCAGCTGTCCGCGGTCCGCCGCCCCGCACGCCGTGCTCGGCAGCTTCCTGACCGCCCTCGGCGTGCCCGCTGCCGCCGTCCCGCCGGACACCGACTCCCGGACGGCGCTCTTCCGCTCGCTGCTGGCGGGCCGACGGATGCTGGTCGTCCTCGACGACGCCCGGGACAGCGCCCACATCCGGCCGCTGATGCCCGCCGGCCCCGGCAACTCCGCACTGGTCACCGCCCGCACCCGGTTGCCCGACCTCGGCGGCAGCCACGCCCTCCCGCTGGGCCCGCTGCCCGCCGACGAGGCCCGGCAGTTCCTCACCCGGCTGCTCGGCCCGGCCCGCGCCGCAGCCGAACCCCGGGCCCTCACCCAGCTCGCGGCCGCCTGCGGCGGCCTGCCGCTCGCCCTGCGGATCTGCGGCGCCCGGCTGGCGGCCCGTCCCTCCTGGACGGTCCGGCACCTGGTGGAGCGGCTCGCCGACGAGGGCCGCGCCCTCGACGAGCTCTGCCTCGGCAGCCTGGACGTCCGCGCGGCCTTCGAGGCCGGCTGCGAGGGCCTGGACCCGGTGACCGCCCGCGCCTTCCACCTGCTGGCCCTCGCCCCGACCGACACCGTCGGCCTGAGCACCGCCGCCCGCCTGCTCGGCGCGCCCCCGGCCCACGCCGAACGCGTCCTCGAACGGCTCACCGACGCCGGCCTGCTCACCGCCCGCGAACCCGGCCGCTACCGCTACGAGCCGCTGCTGCGCACCTACGCCCGCGAGCGGGCCCGGCACCGCACCACCGCCCCGACCGTCCCCGCCCAGCGCACCCCCCTCCGCTCGGCGCTGGCCGGCTGACCCGTGCGGGTCAGCCCGTGGCCGGGGTGACGGTGCGGCGGAGTTCGCGCTTGAGGACCTTCAGGCTGGGGCCGAGCGGGAGTTCGGCGACGATCTCGACCTGGCGCGGGTACTTGTGCCGGCCGAGGCGCTCGGACGCCCAGGCGGTGATCTCGGCGGGGGAGGGCGGGTCGGCCGGGTCGACGGGGACGACGACCGCGCAGACCTCCTCGCCGTGCCGGGGGTGCGGCAGGCCGATCACCGCGACCCGGGCGATCGCCGGGTGCCGCAGCAGCACGTCCTCGACCTCGCTCGGGTAGACGTTGAAGCCACCGCGGATCACCACGTCCTTCGTCCGGTCGACCACGGTGAGGAAGCCGTCCGCGTCGAGGGTGCCGAGGTCGCCGGTGCGGAACCAGCCGTCCGCCGTCGCCTCGGCGGTCGCCTCCGGCAGGCCGTGGTAGCCGGCGAAGACGTTGTGGCCGCGGACGACGATCTCGCCGATGTCCCCGGTGGGCAGCAGCTCCAGCGGCCCGGTGCCGGGCCGGGCGATCTCGACCTCGACGCCCCAGATCCGGTGGCCCACGGTGCCCGCCCGGCGGCCGAAGTGCGGCTGGTTCACCGCCGCGGTCGGCGAGGTCTCGGAGAGCCCGTACCCCTCGAAGACGGGGGCGCCGAGGTGCTCCTCGACGCCTTCCAGCACGGCGAGCGGCAGGGCTGCGCCGCCGGAGACGCACATCCGCAGCGCCAGCCCCTCGGGGCGCCGGCGGGCGGCCGCCTCGACCAGCGCCGCGTACATGGTGGGCACGCCGTGGAAGACCGTCGCCCGGTGGCGGACCATCAGTTCCAGCGCCCGCTCCGGCCGGAACCGTCCCATCAGGACGAGCGTGGCACCGACCCGGAAGGTCGTGTTCATCGCGACCGTCTGGCCGTACGCGTGGAACAGCGGCAGGCAGCCGAGCACCACGTCGTCCGGGGTGACGTCGTTGGCGTCGAAGGCGTTGACGACCGCGTTCATCACCAGGTTGAGCTGGGTGAGCACGGCGCCCTTGGACCGTCCGGTGGTGCCGCTGGTGTACAGCAGCACGGCCGGGTCCGCCGGCTGCCGGGTGGCGTAGCTGCGCAGCGGGGCGGCCGTGGTGTCCTCCAGCCGCGGCAGGACGCCCTGCCAGCCCGGATCGGCCGCGGGCTCCCCGGCGGCGGGATCCGCGGGCTCCGGCTCCGCGGCCGCGCCGCCGACGCCGACGCCGACCGCGGGGATCCCGGCCAGCCAGGCGGCCTCGGCGCCCGCCCCGGCGAGGGTGCGGTCGACGAGCAGCAGCCGGGCGCCGCTGTCCTGCAGGACGAACGCGGCCTCGGCGGGGGTGAGCAGCAGGTGGACGGGGACGACGACCGCACCGGCGGCGAGGATCGCGTAGTAGGCGCGCGGGAACTCGACGGTGTTGGGCACCATCAGGGCGACCCGGTCGCCCGGGCGGACGCCGAGCGCGGTCAGCGCGCCGCCGCGGGCGAGCGCACCGGCCCACAGCTCGGCGTAGGTCTCGTGCAGCGGGCCGTCGATCACGGCGGTGCGGTCGGGGTACCGGCGGGCGGCCTCGGCGAGGACGCAGGCGAGGGAGAGCGACACGGGGCTGGCACCTTTCGTCGGTCGGGCGGTCGGGCGGTCGGGCGGTCGGGCAGGAGGGGATTCGGCAGCAGGGACCGGGGCGGCCGGGCCGGTCGGCCCGGCCGCCCCGGGCGGGCTCAGCCCTTGGGCAGCGGGTAGCCGCGGGTGGCCGCGACCTCGTGGGCGGGCTCGACGACGGCCAGTCCGCCCGTGGCCGACTTGGCGGGCCTGAGGATGAACGAGCCGTACGCCGAGGGCTTCGCGGCGTCGGTGAAGTCCAGCGGCACGTCCAGGACGTTGAGCGCCTTCTGGCTGCGGTGGGCGGCCACGATGCCCTCGCGGGTGAGGTCCTTGGCGGTGCAGGCGTTGCTGAGGGCCTCGGCGGCGACCTGGGCGGCCACCCAGCCGCTGACCACGCCGCTGTCCACCGGCGCGCCCGGGTACTTCGCCTGGTAGTCCTGCACCAGCTGGCGCATCCGGGAGGTGTCGGCGCTGGGCGCCGGATAGCCGCTCACCAGGTAGAACATCTTCTCCAGGGCCGGGGCGGCGGCGCTGTCCAGCAGCTGCGGGGCGAAGCCGGGGGCGGAGCCCACCACCGGCACGGTGAGGCCCTGGGCCGCGGCCAGACCGACCAGCGAGGCGGACTGCTTGGGCCCGGCGCTGACCAGGATCGCCTTCACCCCGGCCTGCTTGAGCGCGGTGACCTGGGCGCCGAGGTCGGTGTCGGTGGCCTTGATCTTCTGGCCGACGACGGTGTAGCCGTGCTGCTTCGCCGCGTACTCGGCGCCGGCGAGGGCGTTCTCGCCGTACTCGCCCTCGAAGTAGACGTGGCCGATCCTGTCGCCCGCGGCCAGTCCGGCCTTGCGGGTCAGGAAGTCCACCGCGTTGATCATGTCGATGTCGTAGGTGGGGCCCACCACCTGGATGTAGTTCTGGCCGAGCAGGGTGGAGGACCAGCCGAGCGGCAGGGTGAGGATCTTCTTGCTCTCGATCTCCTGCTTGAGCGCGGCGACCACCGGCGAGCCGATCACCTGGGTGAGCATCGCCGAGTCGGGCTCGATCTCGGCGAAGGCGGCGACGCCCTTCTGCACGTCGTAGCCGTGGTCCTTGACCTTGATCTCGACCTTGCGGCCGCAGATGCCGCCGACCTTGTTGGTCTGTTCCACCCACAGCTGCTGGGCGTTGACGATGCTCTTGCCGAGCGAGGCGTAGACGCCGCTGAGGTCGGTGAGGGCGCCGAGGGTGATGGTCGTCCCGGTGACGCCGGGGCCCATCTTCACGCCGTCCTCGCCGACCCGGTCGGAGGAGGTGTCGGCCTTGGTGCTGCAGCCGGTCGCGGTGAGCGCGAGGACGGCGAGGGCGGCGGCGGATCTGAGCAGTCTGCGGTCGGTCACGGGGCGGGCTCCTTGCCGGGCGAGGGACGGGTGGTGGTGCGGGGGACGAGTACGGGAGGGGGTGCCGCGGGCGCGGCGGCCGGTGCGGGCCGCGGCCGGTACCGGCGGGCCAGGCCCGCCAGTCCGTCCGGGGCGAGGGTGAGGATCAGGACGACGGCCGCGCCGTACAGGTAGCGGGCGGCCTCGCCGGGGGTCGCGCCGAAGGCGTCCGAGCCCGCGGGGGCGATCAGCGGCAGCCGGTCCGCGTACACGGTGAGCACCTGCGGGAGCAGCGAGACGAGGACGGCCGCGGCGGCCGCGCCGCCGACCGAGCCCAGCCCGCCGATCACGATCATCGCGAGGAAGTCGATCGACAGGGCGAGCCCGAAGTGGTCGGGCACCACCCGCTTGAAGGCCAGCGCGGTGAGCGCCCCGCCGGCCCCCGCGTACAGGCAGGAGACGGTGAACGCGGCGCAGCGGTATCGGGCGACCGGCACGCCCATCACGGCGGCCGCCGTGCCGCTGTCCCGCAGTGCGGCCAACGCCCGCCCGGGGCGGCCCTGTTGCAGGTTGCGGGCGGTGAACAGGCCGAGCGCGACCAGGGCCAGCCCGAGGTACCAGAGCCGTTCGAGGCCGCCGAAGGGCACGCCGAGCACGGCCAGTCCGCGCGGCGAGGCGTCGCTGAACGAGAAGCCGAAGAGCTCCATCGGCTCGACCGGCCGGCCGTTGAAACCGCCGGTGACGCTGCGGGAGTCGAGCAGCACGTGCTGTCCGAGGAAGACCAGGGCGAGGGTGGCCACACCCAGGTACATTCCGCGCAGCCGGCCGGCGATCGGGCTGAACACCGCGCCCGCGGCGCCGGCCAGCGCGATCGCGAGGACGAGGGCGAGCAGCGGCGGCAGGCCGAGTCCGGTGAGCCGGGACGGGCCGCTGCCGGACGCCCCGCCGGAGAACCAGACGTAGCCGTACGCGCCGACCGCGAGGAAGAAGGAGTGGCCGAGCGAGAGCTGCCCGGCGGTGCCGGTGAGCAGCCCGAGGCCGATCGCGCCGAGCACGGCGGCCATCGCGAACAGGCCGCTCTGCAGCCAGAATCCGTCCGCGTAGAAGGGCAGGGCGAGCAGGACGAGGACGCCCGCGGCGGCCGCGGCGCGGCGCCCGGTGAGCAGCTCAGACACGGACGGCCTCCTTCGAACCGAGCAGCCCCGAGGGGCGCACCAGCAGGACGGCGACCATCACCAGGTAGGGGGCGATGCCGGGCAGTCCCGCGCCGAAGGCGCCGAACGCGTCCTGGTAGCCGGTGGCGAGGGCGCCGGCCAGGCCGATGGCGAGGCTGCCGGCCAGGGCGCCGGCCGCCGAGTCCAGGCCGCCGAGGATCGCCGCGGGGAAGGCGGCGAGCGCGAGTTGGCCGGTCGAGCGGTCCAGGCCCGGCGCGGGGAAGGCGGCCAGGAAGACCGCGGCGACGGCGGCCAGCGCACCGGCCGCGCACCAGGCGGTCAGCCGCATCCGGCCGAGCCGCACGCCCATCAGCGCGGCGGCCTCCTCGTCGGCGGAGGCGGCCCGCATCGCCAGCCCCCAGCGGGTCCAGCGGAAGGCGGCGAAGACCGCCCCGATCAGGGCGACGGAGACGGCGATCCCGGCGAGCCGGGCCTCGGCGGCGTGCACCCCGCCGATCCGGACCACGGCCGAGCCCCACGGGTCGCCGGTGGCCAGGTAGTCGGCGCCGATCGCCCGGGCGAGTGCGGTCAGCAGCACCAGGTCGGCGCCGATGGTGAGGATGGTCGCGACGTGCGCGCCCGCGCCGCGGAGCCCGCGGGCGGTGAGCAGGTGGAGCAGGCCGGAGGCGGCCGCCGCGGCGGCCGCGCCGAGCAGCACGGCGAGCGGGAAGCCGACCGCGCCGTGCGTGGCGGTGACCACCCAGCCGCCGAGCAGCAGCACCGAGCCGTGCGCGAAGTTCATCACCCCGGAGGCCTTGAAGACGAGGGTGAAGCCCAGGGCGACCAGGGCGTACACCGAGCCGAGGGCGATCCCGTCGAGCAGCGTTCCGACGAGCAGGGTCATGCTGCTCCCTCCTGTCCGAGGTAGGCGCGGAGCACCGCCGGGTCCTGCTGGACGGCCTCCGGGGTGCCGTCGGCGATCCGGCGGCCGAAGTCCAGGACGGTGACGGTGTCGGCGAGCCGCATGACCATCCCCATGTCGTGCTCGACCAGCAGGACGGAGATGCCGAGGGCGGCCCGGATCGCGGCGATCGTGCCGGCCATGTCCAGGCGTTCGGCGGGGTTCATCCCGGCCACCGGCTCGTCGAGCAGCAGCAGCCCCGGTTCGGCGCAGAGCGCCCGGGCCAGCTCGACCCGCTTGCGCACGCCGTACGGCAGCCCGCCCACCGGCTGGTCGAAGTGGGCCTCCAGGCCGAGGAACCCGGCGATCTCGGCGGCCCGGGCGCGGTGCCGCCGCTGCTCGCGGACGGCACCCGGCAGGCGCAGCGCGGTGGCGGCGAATCCGGCCCGGGTGAGCCGGTGCCGGCCGAGCATCAGGTTGTCGGCGACGGTGCCCGCGGTGAGCACGATGTTCTGGAAGGTCCGGGCGATGCCGAGCCCGGTGACGGCGTGCGGCGGCATCCCGGTGATCTCCCGCCCGCCGTAGGCGACACTGCCGGAGGCGGCCCGGTACACGCCGGAGAGCACGTTGAAGCAGGTGGACTTGCCGGCGCCGTTCGGGCCGATCAGGGCGTGCACGGTGCCCGGTTCGACGGTGAACGAGACGTCGTCGAGCGCGGTGAGGCCGGCGAACCGGACGGTGATGCCGCGGACCTCCAGCCGGGCGGCGGCGGGGGCGGTCATGCCGTCCACCTGCGCAGCTCCCGGACGGGCGGACGGGCTGCGGACGGGCCGTCCTCCTCGGCGGCGCCGAGGTAGAGCCGGCGGACCTCGTCGCCGGCGGCGAGCTCCGCGGCGGTGCCCTCCAGCCGGACGAGCCCGTTCTCCAGCACCAGCGCCCGGTGCGCGACGGCGAGGGCCATCGCGGTGTTCTGCTCGACCAGCAGCACCGAGGTGCCCTGCCGGTTGATCTCCTGCACGATCGCGCCGATCTGCCGCACCATCCGCGGGGCCAGGCCGAGCGAGGGCTCGTCCAGCAGCAGCACGCGGGGATCGGCCATCAGCGCGCGTCCGATCGCGAGCATCTGCTGCTCGCCGCCGGACATCAGGCCGGCCCGCTGGCGGCGGCGCTCGGCCAGCACCGGCAGCAGGGCGAAGACCCGCTCGCGGGCCTCCCGCCGGGTCGCGGCGCCGCGGCGGCCGCGGCCGAGCTCGCCGGCCCGCAGGTTCTCCTCGACCGTGAGGTCGGCGAACACCCGCCTGCCCTCGGGGACCTGGACGACGCCGGCGCGCACGGCCAGGGCCGCGTCCTCCGCCAGCGGGCGGCCGTCGACCGCGACCGTCCCGGCGGTGACCGCGCCCCGGTGCAGGCCGAGGGTGCCGGAGACGGCCCGCAGCAGGGTGCTCTTGCCGGCCCCGTTGGCGCCGAGGACGGCGGTGATCCGCCCGGCCGGGAGGTCCAGCGAGACCCCGCGCAGCGCCCGGACGGCGCGCCCGTAGGCGACGTGCAGATTCTCGACGGTCAGCGCGCTCGACCGCTCGGGTGGGCTCATGGTGCTCCTTGCGTCCGAGTGCCGGGCCGCGCACACGGGGCAGCAGCCGCTCGGGAGGGTGGGAAGCTCGGGCGACGAGGGCGTCTGCCCGGTTCTGGGTGAGCGGCAGGACACCACGGCGGCCGAGCGCCGGTCCATGGCGGGCGGGGCACGCGTTGCGGCTGCACAGTGCCCGGCGGGCCGCGTTGTGAGCTCGACCAGTACCGGCGGCCGGGGGCGGCGCGAGCGGTCCGGGAGCGGGGAGAGTGCACGGCAGGTCCGCCGCCGGGGCTTCAGGACGGCCCCGGCGGCGGCGCCGCGGTGTCAGGACGGCAGCAGCCGGTACGCGTCCAGGGCGAGCGACAACTCGACCAGGTGGCGGGGGTGGTTGAGGCTGCGGCCGCTCAACTGCTCGTACCGGCGCAGCCGGTTGAGCACGGTGTTGCGGTGGCAGAACAGCCGGGTGCCGGCCCGCTGCGCGGAGCCCGCGCTGTCCAGCCAGACGTCGAGTGTGCTGAGCATGGACTCGCGGTCCTGGTGGTCGAGTTCCAGGACGGCGCCGAGCGCCCGGTCGACCAGGGCGGTGCCGAAGTCGGGGAGGGAGACGACCAGGGCGGTGGGCAGCCGCTCGTGCAGCAGGGCGACGTCGCCGTCGGCGGTGCAGGTGCGCAGTGCGATGTCGGCGGAGCGCCGGGCGGCGCCGATCTCGGCGAGCTCCTCGACGACCGTGCCGATGCCGACCCGGCCGCCCCGGTGGTGGCCGAGGCAGGCCGCGACCTGGGCCGGTTCGGCGTCGCCGAGCAGGACGAGGGCGTGCTCGCCGTCGGCCCCGCGGTGCCGGACGATCCGCACGCCGGGGGGCGGTTCGGCGAGCGCCGGGTCGGCCTCGGCGGGGTGGCGGGGCGGCCCGGCCGGGCCGGCGAGCGAGGCGACCGCGTACCGGCCGCGCTCGGGGAGGTCCAGCGCGGCGGCGACGGTGGGCAGGTCGGTGATCCGGGTGGTGCCGTCGAGCAGGGCCTGCACCATGGCGCGGGCGCGTTCGCGGTGCTCGCGGGCGGTCTGGCTCTCGACCAGCCGGTAGGCCTGGGTGATCAGGTCGGAGTGCTCGTCGACGAAGCTCCAGATGCCGGCGGCGCTGTGCAGCAGCAGGTGGGCGTCGTCCGGCTCGCGGCGGGTGGCGGTCTCGACGAGGCGCCGCCAGACCAGGGCGCCGCCGAGCCGGAAGGCGTGCAGCAGCGCGTCGAGGGGCAGTTCGCGCTGCGCGCGGCGGGCGCCGATCCGCCAGGAGCAGAGCCGGGCGGCCTCCCAGGTGCCGGGCGGGTCGAGCAGGGTGCGCACCGAGCTCTCCAGCGAGGTGCGGACCTCCAGCCGCAGCTCCTCCGGGCCGATGGTGGCGGGGTAGGCGGGCTCCCGGGAGCTGATCTGCGCGACGAGCTCGCGGGCGAGTCCGTCGACGTCCTGCAGCAGGTGGGCGGCGGTGCGGCGGAGCAGCTGCTCGGACGCGGTGTCGGCCCGGGAGCGGACCGGCCGCCGGGCGGGGGGTTCCTCGGGCAGGCCGCGCAGCCGGGGCTTCGGGGCGTGGCCAGTCGGTGCGGCGGCGGGCGGAGCCGGGGCGGGTGGTCTCACGGGCGCTCCCTCGTCGACTTTTAACTAGCAGTGCTAGTCAAAGTCATCCTGACCGGCCCGCACAAGGACGGCCGGCCGCCTCGGCGACAGTCGGCCGAATCGTGACCGTGCGCTTGCCGGGGCGTGACCGGCCGGGCGCCGCCGTGGCGCCCCCGTCGGCCGTCGTGGGCACCCCCCCCGACCGGCCGACACGCCGCATGCCGCGCCCGGAGTGTGATGGTATGACTCGTTCTGTCCCCTGTCCGGACCAAGCGGCGGGGACGGGCGGTGCGGGGGCGCCGCCGTGGACCGACAGCCCGCCGGTCGGCCGGCGAACGGCTGGGACGGAGTGCCATGGACGACTACCCGCTGCTCAACATCTTCTGGACGATGCTGGAGCTCTTCGTCTTCATCCTCTGGTTCTTCCTGCTATTCAAGATCATCACGGACATCTTCCGCAGCAAGGACATGGGCGGCTGGGGCAAGGCCGGCTGGACGATCTTCGTCATCCTGCTGCCGCTGATCGGCGTGCTGGTCTACCTGATCGCGCGCGGCGGCTCGATGGCCCAGCGCGATCTGGAGCAGGCGCAGCGGACGGACGAGGCGTTCCAGGCGTACATCCGCCGTGCGGCCGCCGACGGCGGCGGAGGCAGCGGGGGTGGGGGCGGTGCGGGCCCGAGCCACGCGGACCAGCTGGCCAAGCTCGCCGACCTGAAGACCACCGGCGCCATCTCCGAGGAGGAGTTCCAGAAGGCCAAGGCGAAACTGCTGGCCTGACCGGCCGTCCGGGTCTTCGCACCGTGCGGAGCATCACCCGAACGGCGGAGCACCGGGCGCCCCCTCCACGGGGGCGCCCGGTGCCGCGTGCGTCAGGGGCGGTCCGGCCCTCAGCCCTCGATCCGGTGCTGGGTCCAGAACGAGGTCAGGTCGGTGCCGGCCGCGGCCTGGGCCGCCGCCTTGAACTCGGCGGTGGTGCTCACCCCGTACCAGTGCGACTGCGCGTAGTCGTGCAGCAGGGTGCTCATCGCGGCGTCGCCGATCAGCCGCCGCAGGTCGTGCAGGGCGCACTTGCCGTAGCCGTAGACGACGGTGGAGTACCGGGACGAGTGCGCGTCCCAGTACGCCATCGAGTCGGTGATCTTCTCGGCGGAGGACGCCCAGGAGACGCTGTTCCAGCAGTTGCTGCCGGTCTTGCCGAGCGCCAGGTCGGTGGCGTAGTCGGTGAACGCCTCGTCCAGCCACGGGCCGTTGTACTCGTCGTCGCCGACGATCCCGTAGAACCACTGGTGCGCGATCTCGTGGGTCAGCGCCGTGGTGGAGACCAGGTCGAGCACGAAGCCCGGGTACTCCATGCCGCCGAACCAGAAGCTGTTGTCGAGCACCGCGTCCAACTCGGCGTACGGGTAGGCGCCGAAGCGCTGTGCGTGGGCGTCCACCGCGGACTCGGCGGTGGCCAGCATCGACTGGGCGTCACCGGAGGAGATCCCGCTCACCGCGTAGACGTTGACCTTCACGCCCGCCGTCGACGTGCCGCTGATCCTGGTGAACGGCCCGGCGCCCCAGGCGAAGTCGCGCACCTTGCTCGCGGTGGCCCGGGTGACGGTGCGGCCCGTGCCGCCGGGGGTGTCCACCGAGGTCCCGGTGGCCGGCACCAGCAGACCGCTCGGGTGGTCCAGGGTCACGTCGAAGTCCGAGGCCAGCGAGTAGAACGACTCCCCGTTGTTGGTGTACGGGTCGAGGTGCCAGCCCGCGGCGTCCCGGACGGCCAGCACCGGCAGTGCGTTGCCGAGGAAGTTGTACGCCCCGTCGTGGCCGAAGCGGTCCGCTCCGCTCGGCACCGTGATGCCGAGGTCGAAGCCGACCGTCCCGCCCTGGCCCTGTGCGAGCGGCGCGGGCAGGGTGACCTTCATCGCCGTGCAGGCCACCGAGAGCGCGGCGGCCGTGCCGCCGGTGACGTTGGTGACGGTGATCGGGGTGCTCGGGCAGCTGCCGTGCGCGTTGTCCCACAGCCGCAGGTAGACCTCGGTGAGCGGGGTGGCCGAGGCGTTGGTGAAGGAGACGCTCTCGTGGCCCGTCCAGGACGCGCCCGAGGCGTCGCTGCTCAGCGAGACGGTGTAGGCCGGAGCGGCCGGGGTGCGGGTCGCGTCCGGCGCCGGGGTGCCGGTGGGGCTCGGCGTCGGCGTGGGAGTGGGCGTCGGGGTCGGGGTGCCGCCGCCGGAGACGTCCAGGGCGACGTCGTCCAGCACGAAGCTGGTCTGCAGCCCGGAGTCCTCGGTGCCGGTGAACGAGAGCGCCACCGTGCGGCCGGCGAACGACGAGACGTCGAAGGTCTTCTGCAGGTAGCCCGGGCGGGCGTCCAGGTTGGACCAACTCGCCAGCGTGGTGCCGCCGATGCTCGCGGTGAGCTTGTCGTAGGCGATGGCGGCGGTGGTCTCCGCGGTGTCCACGTGCAGCCAGAGGCTGAGGGTGGCCGAGGTGCAGCCCGCGGGCAGCGTCACCGACTGCGAGAGCGTGTCGGTGTGGGAGGAGCCGTAGCCGTCCAGCCAGGCGAACGAGCTGCCGCCGTGCGCGGTCTGGCCGCCGCCGGTGGTGATCACTCCGCTCGATGCGGACCAGGGCGAACTGCCGGACTCGAAACCGCCGTTGGCGACCACCTGGGTGGGGGTGCAGGACGCCGCCGCGGTCGCCGTGGCCGTGGCCGTGGTGGCGCCGGTCGCCGCCACGGCGGCCGCGAGCAGCGCGCCGGCAGCGACCAGGGGGAGAAGGGTGCTTCTCATCGATCCTCTTCGGGTAGGGGACCCTCCCGTGCCGGACGAAGGGTCAACCCGCCCGTACGGAAGGCACGTTGACGACCGGCGGGGATCGGGGCCCGCCGGTCGCGAGGCCGAGAAGAAGGGTGACAGCAGCCCGGCCCTCTGTTGAAGGGGGCATGCCACAGATTTGGCCGGGTCTTTGCGCGGGCCCCGCGCCGACCGCGGCAGCGGGCACCCGCGTCCGCCGTCCGCCGAGGACGTGCCCTACAGGGCGATCACGGCCTCGACGAGGGTGCCGTCGGCGGAGCGGACCACGGTGGTGTCCACCGCGAAGGCGTTCACCAGGTCCAGGCCGCGGCCGAACGCCGCGTCCACGTCGGCCGGTTCGCGGCGCGGAGAGGTCCGCTCCCGCCACCGGCCCCAGTCCCGGACGCGCACCGTCAGCGCCGACTCGCACACCTCGAAGAGCACCGACACGTCCGCACTGCCGCTGTGCAGCACCGCATTGGTCACCAGCTCGGTCACGATCACCGAGAGCGCCTCGGCCACGTCCGCCGGCAACCGCCGGCTGCGCACCAGCGCCCGCGCCGTCCCGCGCAGCCGCGGCACCGACTCCGGCACGGCGGACAGGGTGACCGAGGCCCGCAGGCGGGCCGACCGGACCGGGACGTCCGGCCCGGGGGCCAGGGCGACGGCTCTGGAAGAGATCGAATTGCTCACGCGGGGCTCCTGCCTGCGCGGTGGGCGGCATCGGCGGCGGCCCCCGCCGACCCACGGGCCGCGAGGCCATGACCCGGACCACGCTGCCCGCACTCCCACGGTCGCGACAATCAGTGGAGACTGAAGTACGGATACGCAAAGAACGTCCGGCGATCCGGTGAACTCCGACAGGGTGGCAGGCGTGGACGCACTCAACGAGACCGCACTGAGGCGGCAACTGGCCCGGGCCTGGACGGCCGACGGCGGCGGCCGCGCCGTCCTGCTGCTCGTCGAGGGCGAGGCCGGCACCGGCAAGAGCCGCCTGCTCGCCCGGCTCGCCCGCGGCGTACCGGTGCCCGTCCGCACCGATCCGCAGGCCGCAGCCCCGGCCGAGGGCCCTGCCGACGGCCCCGCCCTGCTCCTCGTCGACGACGTCCACCGGGCCGCGCCCGAGCGCCGCGCCGCCCTGCGGGCCCTGCTCGCCGACCCGCCGGCCGGCCTCGCCTGCGTGCTCGGCTACCGCCCCGAGGAACTCGACGACCCCGGCCTGCCGCTCGGCCCCGACACCGAGTACCCCGCCGGGCTCACCGTCGTCCGCCACCTCCTCGGACCGCTCGGCCCCGAGGACGTCCGCCGGATGGCCGCCGCCGCGCTCGGCGCCGAACGCTGCCCGCCCGAGTCCGCCGACCGGCTGCACCGCGCCGCCGGCGGCACCGCCCAGGTCGTCGCCGACCTGCTCGACCTGCTCGCCGCCCAGGACGGCCCGCTCCCGGACGCGTTCGCACCCCCGCCCCGGCTCGCCGCCCTCGCCCTGCGCCGCACCGCGGCCCTGCCCGCCGCGCACCGCGCCGTCGTGCACGCCGCGGCCGTCCTCGGCGACCCCGCCACCGCCGCCGAGCTCACCGAGGTCGCCGGGCTGGACGAGGACACCGGCCGCACCGCCCTGCAGGCGGCGCTGCGCACCGCCGCCCTGCACGACCACGGCGACGGCCGGTACGGATTCCGGGTCCCGCTCGCGGCCGCCGCCGTCCGGGCCGAGCCGGCCGGACCGTACCGGGAGGAGCTGCACGGCCGCGCCGCCGACCTGCTCGTCCGCCGGCAGCCGGTGCCCTGGGAGCGCGTGGCCGAGCACCGCCGGGCCTGCGGCCGGGAACGCGGCTGGCTGCAGGCGGTCGAACGGGCCGCCCAGCGGCACGCCGACCGCGGCGACCTGGAGCGCGCCGTCGCCCTGCTGGAGTCGGCGCTCGCCACCGGCCCGGTGCCCGAGCACGCCCGCTCCCGCCTGGTCACCCTGCTCGCCCGCTGCGCGGTGATGGGCCTGCGCTCCGACCGCACGCTCACCGTGCTGCAGCACATCGTCGCCGACCACGGCCTCGCCCCCGCGCTGCGCGGCGAGATCCGGCTCGACCTCGGCCTGCTGCTCTGCAACCAGATCGGCCGCTGCACCGACGGCCTGGCCGAACTGGAACGGGCCGTCGGCGAGCTCCAGGAACAGCCCGTGCTGCTCGCCCGCGCCATGTCCGCGCTCTCCATGCCGTACTGGCCGGGCGCGCCGCTCGCCGAGAACGTCGCCTGGATCGAGCGCGCCCTCGCCGTCTCCGAACAGGTCGGCGACCCGGTCGTGCGGGCCGCGGTCGCCGCCAACCGGGTCAGCGTGCTGCTCAACATCGGCGACCCCGGCGCCTGGCCGCTGGTCGACGCGCTGCCCCGGGACGGCGAACCCGTCGCCGTCCGGCAGCAGGCCGCCCGCGGGCTGTGCAACGCCGCGGACGCCGCGGTCTGGATCGGCCACTACGACCGGTCCCGCGCCCTGCTCGGCGAGGGCGTCGCCCTGGCCGCCCGCAGCGGTGCCTCCTACGCCGAGCAGACCGGCCGCGGCTGCACCCTCGTGCTCGACTGGGCGACCGGCCGCTGGGCAGGACTCGCCGGCCGGGCCGCCGCCCTGGTCGCCGAGGCCGGGGACATGCCGTTCATCGCCTCCGACGCGCGGCTCGTCCTCGGCCTGCTCGCCCTCGCCCGCGGCGCCTGGGCCGAGACCGAGGAGTACCTCTCCGGCCCGGACGCCCCGGACCGCGACCACGGCCCCGTCCCGCTGTCCGCCGCCGCGTCCGGCGCGCTGATCCGGCTCGCCCTCGCCCGCGAGGACACCGCCGGCGCGGCCGCCGAGGCCACCCTCGCCTGGGACCGGCTGCGCGCCAAGGGCGTCTGGGCCTGGGCCGCCGAACTCGCCCCCTGGGCCGTCGAGGCCACCGCCCGCGCCGGAGCGGTCGCGGCGGCCCGCGAGATGGCCGCCGAGTTCGCCGCCGGCCTCGACGGACGGGACGCCCCCTCGGCCGACGCGGCCCTGCACTGGACCAGGGCCGCCCTCGCCGAGGCCACCGGCGACCCGAAGACCGCCCGCACCGACTACGGGCGCGCCGCCGCCGGGTACCGGGCACTGCCCCGGCCGTACCACGCCGCCCTCACCGCCGCCGCTGCCGCCCGCTGCACCCTGGCGGTCGGCGACGCCGGGGCCGGGGCCGCGGTCGAGGCGCTCGCGGACAGCGCGGCCGCCTTCGAGGCGCTCGGCGCCACCTGGGACGCCGCCCGGACCCGGGCCGAACTGCGCGGCCACCGGCCGCCGGACGACCGCCGCGGGCCCGGCCGCCCCGCCTACGGCGACCTGCTGTCCCCGCGCGAGGAGGAGGTCGCCCGGCTCGCCGCCGCCGGGATGACCAACCGGGAGATCGCCGCCGCCCTGCACCTGTCCCCGCGGACGGTCGAGCAGCACGTCGCACGGGCCCTGCAGAAGACCGGCGCGCACTCCCGCCAGCAGCTCACCGCCGTGCCGCGGGCGGCCTCCGCGGCCGAGCCGGATTGATTGCGTATCCGTGGAACCCGGTCTCCGGATTCCGGGCCGTGCACCCGGTGCGGCAGGCTCACCACGGGCGGCGCCGTACGTGATCCGGACGGCGCCGCACGGGGGCCCGCCGCGACCGCGGCCCGCCCCCGCACGTAGGCGCGGGAGGCACCGCGGCGGACCACCGCGGAGCCTCCCGTCACGCGCGCCCCTGAGGGCAGCTCCTAGTGCCCCCGGGCGATCCACTCCTCCAGGTGCGGGGCCTCGGCGCCGATGGTGGTGGAGTCGCCGTGGCCGGTGCGGACGACCGTCTCCGCCGGCAGGACGAGCAGCCGCTCGCGGATCGAGCGGATGATCGTCGGGAAGTCCGAGAACGACCGGCCGGTGGCGCCCGGGCCGCCCGCGAACAGGGTGTCCCCGCTGAACACGGTGCCGAGGCCGGGGGCGTACAGGCAGACCGCGCCGGGGCTGTGCCCCGGGGTGTGCAGCACGGTCAGCTCGGTGCCGGCCACCGACAGGCGCTGCCCGTCGGCGAGCTCGGCGTCCGGCTTGAAGCCGGGGTGGGTCTGCTGCCAGAGCACGCCGTCCTCGCGGTGGAGCAGGACGGGCGCGCCCGTCCGGTCGGCGAGGCCGGGGGCCGCGTTGACGTGGTCGTTGTGCCCGTGCGTGCAGACGATCGCGAGCAGCCGCCGGTCGCCGACCGCGGCGGCCACCGCCTCGGCGTCGTGGGCCGGGTCGATCACCAGCACCTGCTCGTCGTCGCCGACGATCCAGACGTTGTTGTCGACCTGCCAGGTGCCGCCGTCCAGCGTGAACTCGCCGGAGGTGACCAGGTGTTCGATGCGTGCCGCCATCAGAACAGCACCACCGATCGCAGGACCTCGCCCTTGTGCATCCGCTCGAAGGCCTGCTCGACGCCGTCCAGCGGGATCGTCTCGCTGACGAAGGCGTCCAGGTCGAGGCGGCCCTGCAGGTAGAGGTCGATCAGCATCGGGAAGTCCCGGCTCGGCAGGCAGTCCCCGTACCAGGAGGACTTGAGGGCGCCGCCGCGGCCGAAGACGTCCAGCAGCGGCAGCTCCAGCTGCATCTCCGGGGTGGGCACGCCGACCAGCACGACCGTGCCGGCCAGGTCGCGGGCGTAGAAGGCCTGCTGGTACGTCTCCGGGCGGCCGACCGCGTCGATGACCACGTCCGCGCCGTTGCCGCCGGTCAGCTCGCGGATCGCCTCGACCGCGTCCGCGGCGGAGGAGTCCACGGTGTGGGTGGCGCCGAGCTTCTGCGCGGCGGCGAGCTTGCGGGCGTCGACGTCGACCGCGATGATCCGGGACGCACCGGCCAGCCGGGCGCCGAGCACGGCCGCGCTGCCGACGCCGCCGCAGCCGATCACGGCCACCGAGTCGCCGCGGCCCACCCCGCCGGTGTTGATCGCCGCGCCGAGACCGGCCATCACGCCGCACCCCAGCAGGCCCGCCGCGGCGGGGGAGGCGGCCGGGTCGACCTTGGTGCACTGGCCCGCCGCGACCAGCGTCTTCTCGGCGAAGGCACCGATCCCGAGCGCGGGCGACAGCTCGGTGCCGTCGGTCAGCGTCATCTTCTGCTTCGCGTTGTGGGTGGCGAAGCAGTACCACGGCCGGCCGCGCCGACAGGCCCGGCAGTCGCCGCACACCGCGCGCCAGTTGAGGACGACGAAGTCACCCGGGGCGACGTCGGTGACGCCCTCGCCGACCGACTCCACCACACCCGCGGCCTCGTGGCCGAGGAGGAAGGGGAACTCGTCGTTGATACCGCCCTCGCGGTAGTGCAGGTCGGTGTGGCACACGCCGCAGGCCTGCACCTTCACCACGGCCTCTCCCGGCCCCGGGTCCGGTACCACCACCGTCACCACCTCGACCGGCGCACCCTTGGACCGCGCGATCACACCCCGTACCTGCTGGGCCATCAGAGCAGCACTCCCTCGTCCCTCGTCATGGGCCCGGCCGCCCCGCCCGTCGCGCGGCGGCCGGGTGTTCCGTGGACCAATCTATCCGATCTGTCCACATTTCCACGGGAATTGCTGCCGATCAGGGCAGATCAGAAGGCGGACACCCAGTACGGTGAGACGTTCATCCAGCCGTTGCCCCGGGCGCCGTTCAGCCGGCCCGAGGACGTCCGGGCCAGGGTGTACCAGGAGTCGACGTAGTCCGGGTCGTCCGTCCACCACTCGGTGGGGATCGCGTCCAGCACCGCGGTGACCAGCGGGATGTACGCGCCCTGGTCGGTGACCGTGAGCAGGACGGCCGCGATGGCCTTGGCGAGGGCCTGGTAGTCGGTGCTGCCGTCCTCCTCCATCAGCACCACGTCGGCCAGGTCGTACTTGTAGTTCGACCAGTTCACCAGGATCTGGTTGGGCCGGTAGACCGTCCCGTCGTAGTCCAGGTACGGCATGTCGACCGGGTCGACCCGCACCTTGCCGTCCGTGCCGAAGCCGGTGACCAGGGCGTACATCTCGGCCGCGCCCTTGAACCACGGCTCCTCGTCGTCGGACACCTCGATCGCGTCGATCTTCGTGCCCCACCAGCCGTCCGCGGCGGCCGCCTGCGGCCTCACCGCGGCGCCGCCCAGCGTGCGGCGGAGGATCTCGGCGCCGCCGGCCAGCGCCCGGGTCACGTCGAGGTCGACCAGGTAGACCGGCTGCCGGGGCACCTGCGTGGCGTCCAGGACGTGCGCCCGGCCGCGGGCGTCGTAGGCGGTGAGGGTGGTGGCCCGGTCGCTCGCCGGCGCGGCCGCGACCCAGGGCGCGGTGCCCGCGTCCAGTGCGGCGCGCATCGACGGGTCACCGAGCCGCAGCCGCAGCAGCGGGCCGGTCGCGGCGTCCAGGCCCTTGGCGGCCAGGACGCGGGCGTTGCCGTCGGCGACGGAGGCGGCGAGGCGGTGGGCGGCGGCGCCGGGGGTGCGCGCGGCGAGGGTGCCCGGGTCGACCTCGGCGCCACCGCGGACGGCGGCCCGCAGGCCGTCCCGCCAGGCGGAGTCGCCGAGCGAGGCGGCCACCGCCCGCGCGGTCTCCTCCTCGACGGCCTGCACGGCGGAGTGTGCGCGGCCGGGCTGCGGCGGGGCCTCCGCCCGGGCGCTCGCGGTCTGCGCGGCGGCCCCCATGGCCAGGGCGAGGACGGCGCCGACCGCGCCGACTCTCAGGGTGCTGATGGTGCTCAACGGTCCTCCATGGCTGGGTGTACGGAGTGCGCCCGCCACCCGTCGGCCACGGCACGTTGACGCTCGTCGGCTTCCGCGTGGGGGCGGTGTTGAGTGAGCCAGGACAGCGAAGCAACCCCGTCGTGGCCGCGTCAAGGCTGCGCGGAGCGATGATCTGACGAACGGTCAGTGGGGAAGGGGGCTCGCAGGGCCGCCGACGGGGGCCGTCGACAGGGCCGCCGGGAGAGTGTCGAGTCCATCATGCCGGGTCGGAGGGGTCCGGCGGTAGGACGGAGAGCACCCCGGTTCGATCTTGTCCGGGGTGGCGCGCACCCCGCACACTCGACGGACCCACCCCTTCCCACGCGCCCGGACTCCCCTGCGGAGGCACCGGGGCGTCCGCCGTGCTGCCCTGACGGCGGGTCGGGCCGAACGGGGTGGCGGAACGAGGGGGAACGAATGGACAACGACGCGATCGTGCGCGCCCGGGTGGCACTGCTCGACGTCCGCCGGATGAGCCTGGCCCAGCAGGTCGCCGCGCACCGGATCCTGGCCGAGGTCAGCCCGGCCGTCCACCTGCCGAAACTCGCCCGCACGCTGGCGACCTTCAGCTACGAGGCCCGGCACCTGCCGGAGGCCCGACTCGTCCTGCTCGACGAGGCCGTCGCGGCGGCCGAGGCCGTGGCCGCCGACGACCCGCACCGCTCCCGCACGCTGGTGAGCGTCCTGGACACCCGCCAGCGGCTGCTGTTCGAGATGGGGCGGCGGCCCGCCGGCCTCGCCGACCGGTCCCGGATGGCCGCGATCGAGCGGGCCGTGCCGGGCGGGCTCGGAGGGTGGGAGCGCGGCCTGGAGACCTGGGCGGCCGGCCTCGCCGAGGAACGGCGGCACACGGAGGCCGCCGACGTGTACGCCGAGGCGGTGCGGGCGGACGGCACGGCGACCCGCGACGGGTCGAGGACCGCCCTGCACGCCCAGCTCACCGCGGCGGGGCGGCACGACGAGGCGGTCGCCGTCGCCGCCGAACTCGTCGACCGGGCACGGAAGCCCTCGGCGCCGGACCAGGACATGCGTCCCCACGTGTTCCACGCCCTGTTCCACCTCGCGCGGACGCTGGAGCGGTGCGGCGGCCGTGACGCGGAGGCCGGCCGGGTACGGTCCGAGGCCGAGGCACTCCTGGACGCGCTCGCCGCGGAGGACGCGAGGACGCGCGCCTCCGAGTCCGACCTCGCCCGGTTCCTCGCGGTGGACGCAGCCGCTGCCGAACACGCGGCCGAGGCCGGGCCCGTTCCGCCCCTGGGTACCGAGCTGCACCGTTGGTCGGCCGACGTGCGGCAGCGCTACGAGGAGCGCACCGCCGAGCTGGGACGCGCACTGGACGACCTGCCGTCCGAGGACGCCGCCGGACCGACGGTCGAACTCGTCGCACTGCACCGCCGTCGCGCGGTGCGGCAGGCGGTGCTCGAGGCGGAGCACCGGTACCGCTTCCAGGAGCGCCTGCAGCCGCTGTTCGACCGGGGCGTCGCCCTGGCCCGGGCCCTGCACGCACACCGCCCCGGGCAGGGCACCGGACCGCTGGCCACCGCCCTCACCGACCGCGCCCTGCTGCGGACCGTGGACGGGCAGTACGCCGCCGCGCTCGCCGACCTCCGGGAGGCGCGGACGGTCGCCGGCTGACGGCCGGTTCCAGGGCCGACGGGCCGTCGGCGACCGACGGGCCGTCAGCAGAGGGTCGGCACCCCGCCGCCCTCCGTCCGGGTGACGTCGACGCCGGGGAGGCCGCGTGTCCAGCGGCCGGCGACGGCGGCGAGGGTGTCGGCGTCCGGCGGGGTGCGGCCGAGGCCCACGGCGAAGCGGGCGGTGGCGGGGCCGGTGGCGTACGGGTGCGGCCAGGCGTGCACCTCCGCGGCACCGGCCTCGTCGAGGGCGGCGACCAGGGCGCGCATCCGCCCGCGGACCAGGCCGAGCAGCGTCTCGAACTCCTCGGCCCGGCCCGGCCGTACCGTCACCACCGCCCAGGCGGCGTGCCGCCGGTGCAGGGGCGGCGGGGCGAGCAGCTCGGGCCGCGGGTCGGCACCGGCGGCGGCCGCCGTCTCCAGCACCTCCCAGGCCCGGTAGAGCTCCTGGCCGAGCAGGTCCCGCCCGCCGGCGGTGACCTGGGCGGTGCAGGAGCGGACGGGGGCGGTCGGGGTCGTGACGGTGACCGGCCCGGCCGGGCCGACGGCCGGGCCGACCGGCTCGCGCCAGTCCCAGGCCGCCCAGCTGCCGAAGAAGTGCCGCAGCAGGCCCTCACCGTCGAGGTCCGGCGCCTCCTGGACCGTTCGGGCGGCCAGCACCGCCCAGGCGACACCGGGCAGGCCGCCGAACGGCGCCGAGTCCAGGCCGCGGGCCTTCGCCCAGGCCTTCACCTCCCGCGCCAGGGCGGCGAAGGCGGCGTGCCGCGGGCCGACGGCGGCCCGCAGGGCGTCCGCGTCGGACACCGCGCTGAGGGCGAGGGACGCCGCCTCGCCGAGCTCGGCCCGCCGGTCCACCGCCTCCGCCGGGTCCAGGGATCCGGTCGGCACGGCCACCAGGTCGACCGCCAGTCCGTCGACGGTGAAGCGCAGGCCCGGCACCCGCGCTCCGACGACCTGCCGCAGCCGGACGGCCTCCGGCAGCGCGGCCGCCACCCGGGCGGCGAGTGCAGGCGGGTCGGGCTCGCCGGGCAGTGCGGCGACCAGGTCAAGGTCGGCGCCGGGCAGTGCGCAGCCCGTCCGGCGTGATCCGGCGAGGTGCAGCACGCCCTCGCCGAGGGCTTCGGCCAGCCGGCGGGCGGTGCGGTCCGCCAGCGCGTCCGGTGCCGGGTCGGGGGCCGCTGCGGCGGACTCCGGGAGCCGGCGGAGTTCCCCGGTGCCGAGGGCGAGCACCGCCCGCGGCCGCATCGGCTCCTCGCCGCGCCGCGAGAGCAGCACCAGCTCGCCGACCGGGGCCTCGGCGGCGGGCAGCCGGGCGGCGCACTCGGCGACGAGCCGGTGCGGGTCCGCGGTGCGGCCGAGGCTCAGGTGCGGGGTGAAGCCCTCCGAGCGCCCCCGGCAGCGCGGGAACCGCTCCAGCAGGGCCCGGTGCAGGTCCTCCCACGGTCCGGCGCCGTCGGCGGCCGGGTCCAGCCAGACGGTGGAGCCGCTGCGGTGCCGGAAGCTGCGCACCCCGGCCAGCCGGGCGGTGAACGGGGCCGCCTCGGCGGCGGCCTCCGCGAGCAGCGGTGCGGCGCCTTCGAACTCGGCCTCGGGGACGAAGCCGTACAGCAGGTTGACGTGCGGCGGCCAGCGGTGGATCTGCGGGTCGTGCTCGGCCCGGACGGCCTGGATCGCGGGCCACAGGGTGTCCGGCGGCAGCCAGGCGAGGGCGGTGCGCACCGACGGGCCGACGTCGAAGACGCCGCCGGGTGCGGCCCCGCCGGGGCCCAGTTCGACCTCCACACCGTAATGGTCCGACGGGTGGAGGCCGTCCGCGGTCGGGCGGTCGCCGAGCAGGACGGCCGAGCGGGCCCGCGGGCCGCCGGGGCGGAGCAGGACGCGGTCCAGCCGGGAGGCCCGGCCGGAGAGCGAGGAGACCGCGGCCAGCGGATTGGCGCCCGGGTCGAAGGTCGGGGTGTCGTCCTCGGGGCCGTGCACCGCGCTCCACGCGTCCTGCAGCCCGAGGACGGCGGCCGGGCCCTCGGCGCTGCCGCGGCCGTCGTTGAAGTCGCCGGCCAGCACCAGGTCGCCCTCGACGCCGGCCAGGCCCTCGGCGATCCGGGCCAGTTCGGCCCGACGGCGGGCCGGACTGTCCTCGGTGTGGTCGCTGGTCAGGTGGGTGGCGGCCACCGTGAGCGGCCCGGTGCCGGTGTCGACGACGACCGCGGCGAGCGCCTTGTGCGGGCCGAGCAGGTGCCGGCCGGCCTCCAGCACGGGCAGCCGGCTGAGCAGCAGCAGTCCGCAGTCGGGCACGTCCCGTCCGCGGGGGTCGGTGCCGACCGTCCAGCCGTCCCGCAGCCAGGGCTCGCGCAGCAGCAGGTCGACCAGGGCCGGTTCGACCTCCTGCAGGGCGATCACGTCGGCGTCCGTGCGGGCGAGCGCCGCCAGCAGCAGCGGACGGCGGCGCGCGGTGGCGATCCGCTCGCCGTCGTAGCGGTCCCAGAGGGTGTTCCAGGTGACGACCCGGACGGTGCCGCGCGGCCTGCCGTCGGCCGGGCGGTCGGCGGGACGCCAGGCGGTGCCGTCCCATGTGTGCGGGGTGCGGGCGGTGAAGAACGGGGCGTGCAGCCGCCGACCGTCGCCGGCCCGGCCGGCCTCGGTGGTGTCCAGCCGGTCCAGCCCCGCGGCGCGGTCCCACACCGTCTCGCCGTCCGCCTCCACGGACAGCACCCGGTGCCAGGGGATGTCGCCGCCGGGCGCGAAGCCGTCCAGCGGGACGCGCTTCGGGTCGGCGCCGCGCTGCTGCACGACCAGCACGAACCGGGACGGGTCGAACCGGGCGTCCCAGCGGACGCGGTGGTAGATCTCCTCGCTGGTGCGCATCAGGCGTCCTCCCCGCCGATCGTCCCCGCCGTGTCCTCGACGGTGCCGGCCGCGCCCACGTACCAGGTGCGGTGCGCCTCGCCCGCGTACGGCGGGCCGAACCGGCGCAGCTGGGTGGCGAGGACGCCGGCCGGGACGGGGTGCGGCCGCACCCCGTTGCGGCGGACCAGCTCGGCCTCGCCGACCAGCAGCACCGCCTGGGTGACCAGGGCGTCGCGGCGCTGTGCGACGCCCTGCACGAGCGAACGCTGCTGCCGGTTGAGCGAGGTGGCGTCCCACACCACGGTGCCGCCGCGGGCGAGCGCGGCGTCCAGCCGGTCCAGCCCCTCGCGCAGCACGTCCCCGTTGGCCCGCTGGTCGCCGCGGTCGCCGCGCTCCTCGCGCAGCCCGTCCAGCGAGATCCGGGCGGGGGTGCCGGGCAGCCGTTCCGCGAAGACGCTCTTGCCGCTGCCGGACGGGCCGACCAGCTGCACCAGGTGCGGGAAGGCGCCGGAGCGCCACCGCCAGGCCGCGGCCGCGGCGTCCTCCACCCCGGTGACCCGGCCGAGTGCGAACGCCTCCCGGGCCTCGGCCCAGCAGCGGTCGGCGGCGTCCGGTCCGAGACCGGCGAGCGCCTCGCGGAGTCCCGTCCGCAGGGCGGCGAGCGGGGCCTCGCCGAGCAGTCCGGCGTCCTCGGCGTGCAGTGCCGACCACTCGGCCTGCTCGCGGGCGGCGGTCGCCTCGGCGTCCGTCCGGCCGGCGGTGACGGCGGCGGCCACGGCGTGCAGCACACCGAGGTCCGCGGCCTGGGCCAGCCGGACGAGGCCGGCCCGGCGGTCCTCGTCCGGGTAGGGGCGCTGCACCGCGGGGTGCAGGCCCACCAGGTCGGCGACCCTGCGGGCGAGCGGCATGCCGAGCGGTCCGGCGAGCGCGGTGGCGAGCCGGGCCCGGTTGCTGCCGGGCAGCGCCGCCGCGAGGACGCCGGCCAGCCGGGCGTCGCCGCGCCGGCCGAGGACGTCGAGCCGGGCGGAGACCTCGGCCGCGGCCGCCGCGGCGGCGGGTACCGGCTCCGGGTCGAGCCCGGCGGCGGCGAGCAGGGCGGGCAGGTCGGCGGGCGCGCCGGAGCGCACCGCCCAGAGGGCGGCCGCCGGGCCGAGACCGTTCGCCACCACCGCGGCGTGCATCCAGTGGGTGTCGGTCCGCACGTGGTGCGGGCGCACCCACTTGGCGACCCGCTGCGCGAACTCCCCGTGGGGGAAGCCCTCGACGGTGCGGACGACGTACCCCTCGACCCGCTCGGTGTCGAACCGCAGGGCGCGCAGCGCCTTCTCGTCGAGGACGCCGCGCCACAGCACCCGCGGGGCCGGGACGCCGAGGCGGCGCAGGAAGCGCACGGTGTCGTCCCAGCCGAGGCAGTGCCCGGTGTCGTCCCAGACCGAGAACCCGTAGAACCAGCCGTCCAGTTCGCGGTAGGCGAGCGAGTGCCGGGCGTACAGGTTCTCGCCGCAGACCCGCCAGCCGGCCGGGACGGCCGGGCCGATCCGGCCCTGCAGGGCCTTCACCCAGGCGCGCGAGGGGTGGTGGCCGGAGTCCAGCGAGCGGGCGTGCAGGCCGTCCCGGTAGAGCGTGGTGTTCTCGCCGTCGAGCTTCTCGGTGACGACGACCTCCCGGCCGCGCAGCCCGTCGAGGCCGCCCGCCCGGACGTCGTCCGCACAGGCCCCCGGCGACCAGGGCAGGTGCGGGGTCCGCGGGTAGCTCACGCGCATGATCCGCTCCTGGTCGGGTGGTCGGGACCAGGTCACTGTAGGAGGCGGCCCGGGCCCGATCCATCCGTTTTCGTCGCCCCTGCGGGCAACCCCGGTCAGCCGGGCGGCAGTTCGCCGGTGCCGGGGGTGCGCGGCGCCCAGGTCGGCTCGGCGGCGGCCGAGGCCGGGTCGGTGTCGTTCATCCGGATCCGCCAGCCGTCCTCGCCGGCGGTGCCGTCGACCCGCAGGTGCAGGTCCTTGCGCCGGCCGCTGTCGTGGAAGTAGACCAGCACGGTCTGCCGTTCGTCCGCCGTGCCCAGGAACTCGGCGGTGACCCTGCCGCGGGCGTCCTTGCCGAAGGCCGACACCCAGAGCTTCGCGTTGGTCAGGGCCTGGGTCTTCGACCCGTCGGAGGTGGCCATCGCCGCGAGCCGCCCGGCGTCGCCGTCGGCCAGCCGCCAGACGGCCTGCTGCACCACCGCCAGGGTCGCGGCCGACGGGTAGCCCGCCACCCGCAGCGGCTCGTGCGAGACGTAGTCGTTGGTGTCGGCCAGCTCCGGGTCGGAGAGGACCGCGCAGCCGCCGACGAGCACCACCAGGGCGAGTCCCGCCGCGAACAGGGCGCTGCTGCGGTTCGGGCTCATCGGAGGGCTCCCGGCGTTGTCGATCTTGTGGACGGTCCGCGCCACCCTAGCGGGCCGGGTGCGGCGTGGGCTCCGCCGGGACGGCCGCTCCCTCCTCGGGGCCGTCCGCCCCGGTGCGTCGGGGCAGGGCGAGGGCGAGCGCGGCGCCGGCCGCGGCGAGCAGCGCGAGCAGGCTGAGCGCCGGGCCCAGCGCCGCCCCGAGGGCCGGCCCGGCCGGGTGGGCGCTGCCGGTGGCGAGGCCGGCCGCGGTGGTCGCGGCGGCCACGCCCAGCGCCGGTCCGATGTTCATCGCGGTCTGCTGGAGCCCGCCGGCCACCCCGGCGTGCGCGGCGGCGGCCCGCCGGACGACCACCGCCGTGGCGGTGACCATCACCGTGCCGAACCCGGTCCCCAGCAGCAGGAATCCGGCGCCGGTCCGGAACACCCCGGACGCCCCGTCCAGTCCGGAGAGCACCAGGACCCCGGTGGCCAGCAGGGCGGCCGCCGTCGCGGTCGTCCGGCGCGGGCCGTACCTCCGCTGCAGCACGGCGGCCGACGGCGCGGCGAGCACCATCGCGAGCGGCAGCGGCAGCGCCCGCAGGGCGGCGGCGAACGGGTCCAGCGCCAGCACCTCCTGGAGGACGTAGCCGGTGAGGAAGAGCGTGCCGAACAGCGAGGCCGAGGCGGCGACCAGGACGCCGAGCGCGGCGCCGACGACGGGGGAGCGCACCAGATCGCCCGGCAGCAGCGGGTCGGCGGTGCGCCGCTCGTGCACGGCGAAGGCGGTGAAGGCGGCGGCCGCCGCGGCGGTGCCGGGCGCGGCGGAGACCGTCCAGCCGGAGTCGGGCAGGGCGACCAGCGTGTGCACCAGGCAGGCCAGGCCGGTGCCGAGCAGCACCGCACCGAGCGGATCGAGTCGGACGGGCCGCACGGCCCCGCGGGCCGGCCCGTCCGGTGCACGGTGCGCCAGGGCCAGGGCACCGACCGCCAGGGCCGGCAGCACCTGCAGCGCGAACACCGCGCGCCAGCCGAAGGAGCTGATCAGTGCGCCGCCGAGCACCGGGCCGACCGCGGTCGAGGCGCCGATGGCGCTCGCACGGACACCGATCGCCGTGGCGAGCCGGTCCGGCGGGCAGGCGGCCCGCAGCATGCCGAGGGTGGCGGGCTGCAGCAGTGCCCCGCACACGCCCTGGACGATCCGCAGGGCGATCACCCAGCCGATGCCGGGGGCCAGGCCGATCCCGGCGGAGGCCGCGCCGAAGCCGAGGGTGCCGAGCGCGAACACCCGGCGGTGGCCGTACCGGTCGCCGAGCCGCCCGGCGAGGACGAGCAGGCTCGCCACGGCGATCAGGTAGCCGGTGCTCGTCCACTGCACCTGGGCGAACGTGGCGTGCAGGTCGAGTTGCAGGGTGGGCTGGGCGACGGTCAGCACGGTGCCGTCCACGGCGACCAGGACGGCGCCGGTGATGCTCAGCGCCAGGACGGGGACGGGACGGTTCACGGCCGCACCGCCCCGAGGTGGGCGTCGAGCGCGGCGTGCAGCAGCGGTTCCACGTCCTCGGAGCCGGTGGCGAGCTGCAGGCTGCCCCACTCGCGGAGCTGGGCGATGCCGTGCAGGTTGGCCCAGAGCGCGGCGGCCGCGACCTCCGGGGCGGCGCCGGTGCGCGGACGGGCCCGGGCCACCAGGTCGACCAGCATCCCGAAGAGCGGCAGGCTGGTCTCGCGCAGGCCCAGCCGGCCGCTGGCCAGCAGGTCGTGGCGGAACATCAGCTCGAACATGCCGCGGTCGGTGCGGGCGAAGTCGAGGTAGGCCCGGCACAGCGCGGTGAGCCGCTCCCGCGGACCGGCGTCCTCCCCGGTGCCGGCGGCCGCGGCGACGGCCCGGGCGGCGAGTTCGGCGAAACCCCGCCGGGCGATCGCGGACAGCAGCTCCAGGTGGGTGGGGAAGTACCGCCGCGGCGCACCGTGCGAGACCCCGGCGCGGCGGGCGATCTCGCGCAGGGTGAGGGCCTGCACCCCCTCGGCGGCCAGCAGTTCGACCCCGGCCCCGACCAGCCGCTCACGCAGGCCGATGTTCTCCTCGTTCATGGTGGACAGTGTCTACACCACGCCCGTAGACACTGTCTACTCGCTTTCGGGGCGGGAGCGCTCCCTTCTGGATCGCCGAACAGCCGCTGTGTGCACGCCTCTTGACGTGCTCTCGGCGGACTGGCTTCACTGGGTTTGGGAGCGCTCCCACACTAAGCTGCCGGAATCCCCGCCCAGATCCCCGTCCCAGGAAGGCCCCCCACCCGTGCCTCCAGCCACCACCGCCCGCCGGCTGCCGCGCCGCGCGGCCGCCGTCCTGACCGGCCTCGCCCTGGCCGCCACCGGGCTGACCGGCGCGCTCGCCGCCGCCCCCGCCACCGCGGCCACCGCGGGAGCCTCCGCCGCCGCCGACACCCCCGTCCGGGTCAACCAGCTCGGCTACCTGCCGGACGGGCCCAAGCGCGCCACGGTGGTCAGCAGTGCCACCGCCCCGCTCGCCTGGCAGCTGCGCAACGCCGCCGGCACCGCCGTCGCCTCCGGCTCCACCACCGTGCACGGCGCCGACGCGGCCTCCGGCCAGGCCACCCACCTGGTCGACTTCACCGCCTACGGCACCGCGGGGACGGGCTACACCCTGGTCGTCGACGGCCGCGCCAGCCACCCCTTCGACATCTCGGCCGCGCTCTACGACGGCCTGCGCGCCGACAGCATGTCCTTCTTCTACCAGCAGCGCAGCGGCATCCCGATCGACGCCTCGCTCGCCGGCGCCGCCTGGGCCCGCCCGGCCGGCCACCTCGGCGTCGCCCCGAACAGGGGCGACACCTCGGTGCCCTGCCAGGCCGGGGTCTGCGACTACAGCCTCGACGTCCGCGGCGGCTGGTACGACGCCGGCGACCAGGGCAAGTACGTGGTCAACGGCGGCATCGCCACCTGGCAGCTGGTCAACTCCTTCGAACGCGCCCACCGGGCCGGTACCGACGCCGCCCTCGGCGACTCCACCCTGAAGGTGCCCGAGCGCGGCAACGGCGTCCCCGACGTGCTCGACGAGGCCCGCTGGGAGCTCGACTTCCTGATGCGGATGCAGGTCCCCGCCGGGAAGCCGA
This sequence comes from Streptomyces sp. NRRL B-24484, assembly GCF_000717715.1. Lineage (GTDB taxonomy): Bacteria > Actinomycetota > Actinomycetes > Streptomycetales > Streptomycetaceae > Kitasatospora. Next base: position 123,009 of record NZ_JOAI01000016.1, read on the forward strand.
TGGCCGGCATGGCCTTCCACAAGGTCCACGACGCCCAGTGGACCGGCCTGCCGACCCGCCCCGAACTCGACTCCCAGCAACGCGAACTGCACCGGCCGTCCACCGCCGCCACGCTCAACCTGGCCGCCACCGCCGCCCAGTGCGCCCGCGTCTACGCCCCGTACGACGCCGCCTTCGCCGCCAGGTGCCTCGACTCCGCCCGCCGCGCCTGGGCCGCCGCCAAGGCCGATCCGAACGTCCTCGCCCCCGGCACCGACAGCACCGGCGGCGGCGCCTACGACGACACCGACGTCTCCGACGAGTTCTACTGGGCCGCCGCCGAACTCCTCGCCACCACCGGCGAGGCGCAGTACCGCGACGCCGTCACCTCCTCCGCCCTGCACACCGCCCCCGCCGACGCCTTCTGGTGGGGCGGCACCGCCACCCTCGGCCGGATCACCCTGGCCACCGTCCCCGGCGTCGCCCTGCCCGCCGACGACCTCGCCCGCCTCCGCGGCCGGCTCACCGCCGCCGCCGACGGCTACCTCGCCACCATGGCCGGCCAGGGCTACGCCGTCCCGATCGCCGCCGACGGCTACGTCTGGGGCTCCAACAGCTCCGTCGCCGACGACGCCGTGGTGATGGCCGTCGCCTACGAACTCACCGGCCAGCAGCGCTACCGGGCGGGCGCGCTGGAGTCCCTCGACTACCTGCTCGGCCGCAACGCGCTCGACCGCTCCTACGTCACCGGCTACGGCGAGAACGCCTCCGAGAACCAGCACCACCGGTTCTGGGCCCACCAGAACGACGCCTCGCTGCCGCACCCGCCCGCGGGCTCCTTCGCCGGCGGCCCGAACTCGGGCCTCCAGGACCCGGTCGCGGCCGAGAAGCTGGCCGGCTGCGCCCCGGCCGCCTGCTACGTCGACGACATCGGCTCGTACTCCACCAACGAGGTCGCGATCAACTGGAACGCCCCGCTGGCCTGGCTCGCCGCCTTCGCCGCGGAGCACCCGGGCGGCCCGCAGCCGACCGTGCCCGCCGTGCAGGTGACCCCGGCCTCGGTGACCGTCCCCGAGGGGGGCTCCGCCGCGGTCGCCGTCCGGCTGTCCGCCGCCCCCGCGCAGGACGTCACCGTCACCGTCGCCCGCACCTCCGGCGACACCGACCTCGCCGCCACCGCCTCCCTGGTGTTCACGCCCGCGAACTGGGCGACCGCCCGGCAGGTGACCGTCTCCGCCGCCCAGGACGCCGACACCGCCAACGGCAGCGCCCTCTTCACCGCGGGCGGCACCGGGGTCGGGGCCGGCTCCTTCACCGCCACCGAGGCGGACGACGACACCGCCCCGCCCACCGCCGCCTGCACCGTCGCCTACAAGGTCGACAACGCCTGGGGCACCGGCTTCACCGCGACCGTCACCGTCAGGAACACCGGCACCACCACCGTCAACGGCTGGACGCTCGGCTGGACGTACCCCGGCGACCAGCGGATCACCAACGCCTGGAACGCCGGCGTCACCCAGACCGGCGCCGCCGTCACTGCCAGGGACGCCGGCTGGAACGGCACCCTCGCCCCCGGGGCCACCGCGGGCTTCGGCTTCCAGGGCAGCTACTCCGGCAGCAACACCCCGCCGACGCGGTTCACGCTCAACGGCGCCGCCTGCAGCTGACGCACCGGCCCCCGCAGCCGGCCGTGCGGGGCACCCGGTCCAGTGCCCCGTACGGCCACCCACCAGGTCTGCGAAAGGACGCACCGCCATGCCCCGCACCGCCGTCCGTTCCCGTCCGCGCGACCCGGCCGCCCTCCGGCCCCGCGCTGCCGCAGGTGCCGCCGCGGCCGCCCTGCTCGCCGCCGCCGCGGTCGTCCCGCTGCCCGCCGCCTCGGCCGCCGCCACCCCGGGCTGTCGCGTCGACTACATCGCCAACCGCTGGACGGGCGGCTACACCGCCGCCGTCCGGATCACCAACCTCGGCCCGCAGCTCACCGGTTGGCGGCTGGGGTGGACGTACGGCGGGGACGAGCGCATCACCTCCGCCTGGAACGCCGGCGTCACCCAGACCGGCGCCGCCGTCACCGCCGTGAACGCCGCCTGGAACGGCAGCCTCGCCACCGGCGCCACCACCGAGTTCGGTGTCCAGGGCACCTGGTCCGCCGCCGCCCCGCCGCCGTCCGGGTTCACCCTCGCCGGCACGGCCTGCACCGGCGGCGCGAGTCCCACGGCGGATCCGTCCCCGAGCCCGTCCGCCAGCGCCTCGCCGTCCGCCAGCGCCTCGCCGTCGGGCAGCGCCTCGCCCACGGCGAGCCCGAGCCCGAGCCCGACCGGCCCCGACCCGGGCTGCGATGCCGCGGCCGTCGTCTGCTCGGGCTTCGAGGACCAGACCGGCACGGCACCGGCCGGCGACTGGCAGACCGTCACCCCGAACTGCTCCGGCACCGGCGCCGCGGTGATCGACCGGACGGTCGCGTACCACGGCACCCGCTCGCTGCGGATCGACGGTCGGGCGGGGTACTGCAACCACGTCTTCGCCGGCACCACCCGGGACGTCTCCGCCGTCGGCCCGGTGCTCTACGCCCGGCTGCGGGTGCGGCACACCACCGCGCTGCCGGCGAACCACGTCACCGCCGTCACGCTCGCCGACTCCCGCGACGGCGGCAAGGACCTCCGGATCGGCGGACAGAACGGCGCCCTTCAGTGGAACCGCGAGTCCGACGACGCGACGCTGCCCGTGCAGAGCCCGGCCGGCGTCGCGCTGAGCGCGCCGCTGCCCACCGACCGCTGGGTCTGCCTGCGGTTCCGGATCGACACCACCCGGCAGTCCATGCAGACCCACCTGGACGACACCGAGGTACCCGGCCTGCACCTCGACACCGTGCCCACCCCCGACGTGGACGCGCAGTGGCTCACCCGCGGCACCCCGCCCCGCCCGACCACGCTGCGCCTCGGCTGGGAGAGCTACGGCGTCGGTGACGACACCCTCTGGTTCGACGACGTCGCCCTGGGCCCGTCCCCGATCGCCTGCTGAGCCGGTCCCAGCGCCCCGATCAGATCGCGCTGTACAGGGCGAGCAGCGCGGTCGGGACGGCGGAGAAGCCCGCGCCCGTCCACCAGAACCGCCGGCCGCGCAGGCCCGTCAGCCGGGCCACCCCCAGGTTGACGAGGAACCAGACCGCCACGGTGACCGCGCACAGCGGGCCCACCACCAGGATCCACGGCAGGATCCCGTCGTTGTCGTTCGGATCCCGGCTGCCGAGACCGATCCACACCAGCGGGTAGCTCCGCACGAAGAGCAGGACCATCACCAGCGCGGGCACGCCGAGGCAGCCGGTGAGGAGATCGGCCAGCACGACCGCCGTCCAGCGGACGCGGCCGGGCCGTGCGGTCTCGTCCGTCTCCATGCTCCCCCTCCGAAGATCGTGATCGACGACCGACCGTACCCGTCCGTCGGCAAGGGCCTGATGTCGGTGGGCAGGGCTAGCGTGCGGGCATGTCCGAGAACCGGGGGAGTGCGGCGGTGTCCGGCGTGCCCGGGCTGGTGCGGGTGGACGGCTGGCTGGCCGAGCGCGGCTGCGCCGGGCTGCTGGCCCGGATCGACGCCGGGCCCTGGTCGGCGCAGCTGCGGCGGCGGGTGCAGCACTACGGCCACCGGTACGACTACGGCCGGCGCGGCCTGGCCGCCGGGCCGGCCGCCGACCCCGCCCCGCCGCTGCCGGACTGGGCGCTCGGCCTGGCCGGCCGGCTCCTCGACGAGGGGCACCTGGACGCCCCGGCCGAGCAGGTGATCGTCAACGAGTACCTGCCCGGCCAGGGCATCGGTGCGCACGTGGACTGCGTCCCCTGCTTCGGCCCGGTGGTGGCCGCGCTCTCCCTCGGCTCGGCCGCCGTCATGGACTTCACCGACCCGGCGGGCGGCGCCCGGGTGCCGGTGCCGCTCGCGCCGGGCGGCCTCACCGTGCTCACCGGCCCGGCCCGGTACGACTGGCGCCACGCGATCCCCGCCCGCCGCAGCGACCCCGGCCCGGACGGACGGGTGCCACGCGGACGCCGGGTCTCGGTGACCTTCCGGACCCTGCTGCACCGACCCGACTGACAGGGCCTGGTCCGTATGGCCCGCAGGCCGGACCGATCTGGACCGGTTCGGTCCGATTCCGTGCGAAAGCCCGGAATCCCGGTGGGCCCGCCGCCGACCGGCCTAGCATGACGGCCACAACTGCGCAGACAGCGTGACGACTTGGGGTTGATCCCGCGAACGGCAGTATGCGGCGCCCCACGTGCACGAGGTGGTGACGGATGACCGACCTGGCCCGTCTGAGGGTCCTCTTCGACGAACTCGGCGACTACCAGCGCTCCCTGGACGACGGGGCGCCGCTGGCCGAGACCAAACCGGCGATGCTCGGCCGGCTGGCGGAGGCGCACCTGCTGCTCCCGCCCGGGAACGAGCACCTCTGGAGCGGCTTCCGGTGGTGGATCATGCACACCTGGGCGGCCGCCCAGCAGGAGGGCGGCGACAGCGCCTCCGAGCCCTGGCGGGAGTTCCTCGCGGAGGTCAACGACGTCCTCGGCCCGGCGCCCGACGCGGCCTGACCGGCCCCGACGGGTGAACGGCGCGGGCCGGCGGGAAGGATCCGGCCGCCCCCGGTGCTGTCATCGACACCACCGATCCGAGCAGGGGAACGCATGTCCACCACGAACGGCACCCATCCGCTGGACAACCCCGTGCGCGCGGCGCTGGCCGGGCCGCACGCGCTGTTCGCCGGCCGGCTCGGCCGCCTGCTGCACTACCCGGCGGACGTCACCCCCTTCCTCGGCATGCCGGACGCGCCCGGGGCCGAGGACTGGGCCGACGCCGCCGCGCTCGCCGGCCCCGGCGGGCACGTGGTGACCGCGGCCGTCTCCGTCCCGCCGCCCGCCGACTGGCAGGTCACCTTCCGGATCGAGGGCGTCCAGCTCGTCGACGAGGACGTGGCGGCGGCCCCCGACCCGGAGGCCGTCCGGCTCGGCCCGGACGACGTGCCCGAGATGCTCGCCCTGGTCGAGCGGACCAGGCCGGGGCCCTTCCTGCCGCGCACCGTCGAACTCGGCCGCTACCTCGGCATCCGCCGCGACGGCGTGCTCGTCGCGATGGCCGGCGAGCGCTTCCACCCGCCGGGCCACACCGAGATCAGCGCCGTCTGCACCGACGACGCCCACCGCGGCCAGGGCCTCGGCACCCGGCTGGTCCGGGCGGTCGCGGCGGGGATCCGGGCCCGCGGCGAGCGGCCCTTCCTGCACGTGGCGGAGGACAACCTGGGTGCTCTGCGGCTCTACGAGTCGCTCGGCTTCCGGGCCCGGAGGACGGTGACCTTCGCAGGCGCCCGCGTTCCCGGAGCGGCCGTGTCGGCCTGAGCGGAGGCCGCTTGGGAGGCCGAGGGCTCGGGCCCCCGCACTGCCGACAGCGGTGCCACAGGCCGGGACGGGGTGTCGGGGGAGCGTGGCAGGATCGCCCGCATGTCCGAGCCGAGCGTGTCGCTGCCGACCGACCCCACCTCCTCCACGGTCTACCTGGACTGGCTGTCCGTCAGGTCCCCGGGCGCCGAGGCGGGCGCACGGCAGCAGTTCGCGGACGTCTTCGACGGCATCCCGCCGCAGGCCCACCGGAGGCCCGCGCAGTACCTCGGCGGTCTGCAGTCCCGCAGCAGGCGCCTGCCCCCCGAGCACCTGCCGTGGTTCTGGGACACCGTCGGCCACCGGCTCGCCCGGGCCCTGCCGCGGCAGGCCGGGCAGGCGTACAAGCTGGCCAGGGAGGCCGAACGGCAGGTCGGCGGGCCCGCCGACCCGGCCTTCCAGCGGGCGAACGCCGTCCTGGCGGCCGGCCTCGGCGTGCTGCCGGCGGCGGAGCTCGCCGCCCAGCAGCGCCGGCTCGCCGCCGCCCTGCCGCCGGCGGAGGCGCACCGGGAGTTCGTACGGTACGTCCGGGCCTGGGCGTCGGGCGGGGCGGTGCCGCCGGCCGACCTGCACACCCGGCTGAGGGCGTCCGCGAAGGCCGCCGGGGTCGGCCCCGGCGAGGACGCGGCACTGCTCGGCGAGGTGCTGGCCGGCGGCCCGGGCCGCCCGGTGCCGGACGGACTGCTGGACGCCGCGGCCGCCCTGCTCGCGGCCCACCCGCCCACCGACGCGGTCCGCTCCGGACTGCTGGAGATGTTCCCGCCCGCCGTGACCGCCCTCGGCTTCGCACCGACCGCCGGCGGCGGGGCCTGGCTGCGCCTGCTGCGCGCCGCGGGCGCGGTGGACGCCCTCGCCGAGGGCCGGCTCACCCCGTCCGGGGGGCTCGCCGGCTGGCTCGGCCGGCTGCCGTACACCTACGCCTACAACCGGGTGGGTGGTGGCGGCATCACCCGCCGTCCGCTGCCGCCGGAGTTCTTCGACGTGCTGCCGGTGCTCGCCGGCCGGCTGCGTGCCGAGGGCGTCCCGGTGCGGCTGCACGAGGCGCAGTACCGCTCGTCCGGGCTGGACGCCGACCTCGCCGACGCCTGCCTGGCCGAGGGCGTCCCGGTGGAGACGCCGCCGCGGACGGTCTCCCTGGTCTTCTGGGGCGGCGAGTCCCGCCGTGACCTGCGGGCGCTCGCCGCCGACCCGGTGCTCGGCCCGCGGCTGGAGGGCACCGTCCACGCCGACCTGCGGCGCGGCACCGCGGTGACCCGGCTGCCGGGGAACCCGGCGATCGCCGGCGCCGTCCGCACCCGGATCACCGGCCTGCTCGACGAACTCGCCGACGGCGGGCTCGGCGCCGCCGAGGACGCCCTCGGCGTGCTGGAGACCCTGCTCGACCGGCCGACCGCCGCGGCCCTGGACGGCATCGAGGAGGCGCTCGCCGCCGTCGACCTCACCGGTCCGCTCCTGCGCACCCTCCGCGCCGGCCTGCCGGAGGAACTCGGCTGGCCCGCCCTGGACGAGGCCCTCGCCGACCTCGGCGCCCCGCCGGCCGGCACGACCGCCACCTGGCCGGTGCTCACCCTGTACACCCGGGAGCGCGCGATCGCGGTCGACCACCGCGGTCGCCGCGCGGACCACGCCCTCGCGCTGCCCGAGGACGCCGCGCTGCACGCGGTGAACTACGCCGGCGGCGACCTGCTGGTGGCGTGGACGACCGACACCAGGCACCCGTACAGCTGGCGGGCGTACTGGGCGTCCCGGCCCGGGGAGGTCTTCGAGCCCGCCCTGGCCACCGGCCTGCGGACCTGGTCGGCCACCGCCTGCCAGTTCGAGACCGCCGACCGCACCGGCCGCTACGACGGCGCCCGGATCCTGCGCCCCGGCGACCGGGACGGCCTGGCCGCCTCCCGGCAGCTCTCCGACGGCACCACCGTGTGGAGCCGCAGCGCGCACGGCGACGAGGAGTGGGACCGGCTCGACCCGGCCACCGGAGGGCGCACCGGCGCGGCCGACGGCCCGGCGTTCGCCGCCGTGCCCGTGCCGGACGGCCACCGGCTCCACCTGCTCTCGCTCGTCGCGCTGCCGCCGGACGTGGACGCCGACGCCTCCCCGCTCGGCCACCGCGCCGGGCTGGCCGGCTTCCGGGTGCTGCGCAGCGCGCAGAAGGACGCCCACGGCTGGGACCACCGGCTGGAGGGCACCGACGGCCGCACCGCCGGGCTGCGCACGGCGAGCGTCTGCGAGCCATGGGCGGTCGCCCGGATGCCCGGGGGCGGCGCCGAGTGCGTGCTGACCGACCCGCACCGGGTGCACTGCCGCGACGCGCAGGACGGCTCGCTGCTGTGGCGGGCCGGCGGGGAGGTCCCGGTGCTGCCCCCGCCGCCGTTCTGGCACTTCCTCGCCCCGCGCGATCCCGTCTCCTCGCGGGCGCTCCGTGCGGCCGGGCCGGAGGCGGCCGCGGAGCTGCTGGCCGCCGCCGACGGGGAGGCGACGGCAGCCGGGATCGCCCGTCTGCTGCCGGGGGTGACGGACCGGCGGATCGCCGAGGGGGCGGCCCGGACGGTGCGGGCGGCGCGGGCCGCGCTGCACCGCCGCGAGGAGCTCTCGGCCCGGGTCGCGGCCGTCCGCTCGGGCCGGCTGGCGCCGCTGGCGGAGACCTCCGACGTCCGGCTGCTGGCCGCGCTGCGCGGCCTGCTGGACGTGCCCGGGTACTACCGGGCCGAGCCCGCCTCGCCGCAGCCGGCCACCCTCACGGCGCTGGCCGCCGACGGCGCCCACCTGGCCGGACGGCTCGGCGAGGCGGAGCGCCGGACGAGCCCGCCGGCCCGTGCCCGGGACTGGACCCCGCTGCTCGGCCGGATCGACGCCGTGGCCTGGCGCCTGGTCACCGCGGTCACCGCCGAGGAGGACCGGCCGGCCCTGGCCGAGCTGGTGCGCAGCTGGTCCGAGCAGCCGTTCGCGGCGGCCGGCAGCCGCTGGCGGCTCGGCGAGGCCACCGGCGTCGCGCTCGCCGTGCGCCGGGCCGCGGGCGCTCGGGTGCCCGCCGTCCGGGCCGACGCGCTGTCCGGGCTCGCACCGGACCCGGCCCGGCCGCTGGACCCGGCCCTCACCCACCGCTTCCTGCAGCGGGCCGCGGATCCCGTGCCGGAGGGCGCCACGGAGCTGCGGGAGGTCGCCGTCGACCGGGACGACGCCGGGCGGCTGGCCCGGCTGCTCGACCTGCTCGCCGAACACGGCCCGGTGCGGTTCGGCCCGGAGGCGGTGGACGCCTTCGTCGCCCGCACCGGCGCCCGCCGGGCGACCGCCCTGTTCGTTCTGGACGGCCTGCCCGAGGGCGCCGACCGCACGGCCCGGCGCGGGCTGCTCACCTCCAAGCGGTACGGGGCGGGCGAGCGGGACGCACAGGTGCTGCAGACCGTGCTGCACCGGCTCGGCGGCGCAGGGCGGCTCGACCTGCTGGCCGCGGCCCTCCCGGACGACCCGGCCGAGCTGTGGCGGCCGGGCGGCCCGGAGGCCGCCGCGGTCCGGCTGGCCGACGCCTGGGCCCGGCTGGTCGGCACCGAGCAGCCGCTCGACGAGGAGGCCGCCCGCGAGCTGGAGGCGGAGACGGGGCTGCCGGAGCCGTGGCTGCGGATGCTGCTCTCACCGGCCGGGGAGACCGCGGAGGGCGCGGAGGGCGCCCCCTGCCGCCTCGTCCCGGCGGTGACCGCGTACGGATCGGTCGTGCTGCACACCGTCGGCCCGGACGGCGGCCCCGCCGGCGCCTGGTACGCGGGCGGCCGCCACCAGTACGCCGCCAGGGCGGCCGCGCTGGTCTGGGCGCTGACCGCGCGTCCGGTCGGCGACCCGGCGGCGGCCCGGGCGGCCGAGAAGTGCGCCCGGCTGCGGGCCGAGCTCGCGGACGGGGAGGTGATCGTGCCGCTGGGGACCCACCGGCTGCCCGGCGGCGAGGAGGAGCGGGCCGCGGTGTTCGGCCCGGGCGTGCTGGCGGTCCCCCTCGCACCGTCCGCGGTGGGCCGGGGCGCCGAGCCGACCACGGTGTTCGACGACGGCCTGCTGCTGGTGCCGCGGTCCGGATACGGCACGGTCTGCCTGCGGCCGGCCCGGCTGGCGGATCCGGCGGCCCGCAGCCGGCTGGAGGCGTACTGCGCCGCGCACGGCCTGGACGACCTGCTGCGCCGGCTGCACGGGATCGACCTGCTGCTGGCCGGCGGCGGTCTGGAGCGGATGGCCGCGCGGGCGGCCGACACCCCCGTGCCGGCCGGCCGCCACGAGGCCGATCCCGCGCTGAGCGTGCCCGGACTGGTGGCGGAGGCGGCCGCGGCGCTCGCGGTGGGCGCGGACGCGGCCGCCCTGCTGCTGCAGCTGCTCACCCTGGCCCGGCCGACGGACCGGAACGTCCGCCGCTGGAACGGCTGGACGCCGGCCCGGCACCGGGCGGCGCAGGCCGAGCTGGTGGCGGCGGGCCTGGTGGAGACCGGCAGGCGGTCGCGGGCCGGCCGCACGGCCTTCGCCCCCGGGCCCTGGACGGAGCTCAAATCACCCGAACTTCCGCTGGAGACAGCCAAGCTGGCGACCCATCTGGCCGGCCGGGAGTTCCGGAAGGAGACCTCGGGTCCGTTCCTGCGGCTGCTGCCGCCGCGGCCGCTGCACGAGATGTTCGCGGCGGCCTGGACGGTGTTCTCCGCCGATCGTGTGAATCTCTGATTCATCCTGGGAGATTCGCGGACCGTTCGGGGCGATTCCGACCGTCCGGATTCGATTTCCGAGACATTCTGACAGGATCACCTCACCCGGCGGCAAGTGGAGCGCTAGACTCCGAGCGGCTCGGCCGGCGGCCCTGACGGATGGTTCGCGGGTCGGTCCGGCACCGGGCGAAGCTTCAGTTCGGGCGCCGGAACGGGCAGTTCACGCAGACCGGATCCGGTTCGCAGTGAAGAGCCGCCGAACATCGGGACGTTGGACCCACCGGCTGCTCATCGTGCCTGGTCGGAAAGGGTGTTGGGGCACCGCGGCGGCGCCGTTCGTGCGCCGGACCGCCATGGCGACTTTCCTTGTCGTTATACGGTGTGGCTAATATCCATCCGTCAGAGTCCTTATCAGATTCGACCAGTTCCGAACGACTGGTGTCATCTCCAAGGAGAATGCCCTGCGCACGCGCGCGCCTCGGCGGATCAGAACGGGCCGGTTGTCGCTCCGCGCGACCCTGCTCGTGCTGGCGATCGTTCCCGGAGTGGCGCTGGCCGCCCTGTGGGCCGTCACCAGCGGACAGCTCCTGTTCGACTTCCAGCGCCAGGCCGCCCAGGGCCTGCTCGCGCAGAAGGCCGGCCAGCCGTCCAACATCGTCTACTACAACCTGCAGGAGGAGCGGCGCCTGAGCGCCGACGCCCTCGCCACGCACAACGGGGTCGGCGACGCGCTGCGCACCCAGCGCGCCAAGACCGACGACGCCGTCCGCGACTTCCAGAAGCTGTCCGACGTCGCCGCCGACGACGCGCCGACCGAGGTGCGCGAGGCCGTCCAGCAGGCCCGGCTGGCGATCAACCAGCTGCCCGCGCAGCGCGCCCTGGTCGACAGCGGCAGCGAGCAGCAGCAGGCCGCGGTCTACCGGTACTACACCGACCTCATCGCGGTGGACCTGCGACTGTTCGCCTCGCTCAGCCACGTCGACAACGGCCGGATCACCACGATCTCCCAGCCTCTGGTCGACCTGTTCTGGGGCAAGGAGATGATCTCCCGCTCGGACGCGCTGCTCGCCCGCGGCTGGCCCAGCGGCTCGCTGAGCGCCGAGGACCACCAGCAGCTCCGGCAGGCCGTCGCCGAGCAGGACTTCCAGTTCGGTACCAAGGTCGCGCCCTACCTGCCCGCCGACGAGGCCGCGATGTGGCAGCGGATCGCCACCAGCCCGGCCTGGCAGGCCAAGACCCGCGCCGAGCAGGACCTGCTGAAGCCGGCCGCGCCCGACCGCAACGGCCGGATCGCCCTCGGCGTCGACAAGGACGCCTGGCGGCAGTCGATCGACACCCTCACCCCCGAACTCGTCGGGCTGCTGGAGCACCGGACCGGGCTCGTCGTCGACGAGGGCAAGGGCAGCATCATCACCCTCGCCGTCCGGCTGCTCCTCACCACCGTCGTCGGCCTGATCGCCGTCGTCGTCGTCGCCCTCACCAGCTGGCGGCTCACCCGCACCCTGCGCCGCCGGATCGGCCGGCTGCACCAGCACGCCGAGCAGCTCGAGAACGCCCTGCCCGAGGTGGTCGAACGCCTCGGCAACGGCGAGCAGATCGACGTCGAGGAGCACGCCCGGGCGATCGAGCGCGACCCGTGGGCCCGCACCGAGGACGAACTCGCCAAGCTCGGCGAGGCGTTCAACCTGGCCCGGACGAGCGCCCTGCAGGCCGCCGTCGCCCAGGCCGAACAGCACCGCGGCTTCGAGCGGCTGCTGCAGCGGATCGCCCGCCGCACCCAGCTGCTCATCGGCCAGCAGCTCAAGAAGCTCGACGAGCTGGAGCGCCGGCACGAGGACCCGGAGATCCTGGAGGGCCTCTTCGACCTGGACCACCTCACCGCGCGCCTGCGCCGCTACGAGGAGAACCTGGTCATCCTGGCCGGCGGCACCCCGCACCGCCGCTGGCGCAAGCCCGTCCCGCTGCTGGACGTGATGCGCGCCGCCCAGGGCGAGGTGCAGGACTACCGCCGGGTCGTCATCGACCTGGACGGCAGCCCCTGGCTCTCCGAGCGCGCCGTCGGCCCGGTCGCCCACGTGGTCGCCGAGCTGATCGAGAACGCGCTCAGCTTCTCCCGCCCGCCGAACCCGGTCGAGGTCCGCGCCGGCCGGGTCAGCCGCGGCGTCGCGATCGAGGTCGAGGACCGCGGCCTCGGCATGGACGAGGAGCAGATCGACGAGGCCAACCGGCTGATGACCCGTCCGCCCCGGGCGGACGTGCTCGCCCGCGGCGACGACATCCGGCTGGGCTTCTACGTGGTCGCGCGCCTCGCCGACCAGCACGGCCTGCGGATCGAGTTCCGCCAGTCGGCCTTCGGCGGCACCCGTGTCGTGGTGCTCGTCCCGGACGAGCTGATCGTCCCCGACCCGACAGCCCGGCCCACCGCCGTCGCGTCGCCGCAGACGGCCGGCGGCCTGCCCACCAGGTCCCGCGGCCGGGCGCTCGCCGGCATCACCGCACTCCCCGGCGCCCCCGACCCGATGGGCGCACCCCCGGAGCTCCGCCCGGTGTCCGAGGAGGTCCCGTACGTGCCGATCGGCGACCCGTACGCCCCCGGTGACCCGTACCCGCAGCACGAGCCGCTCGCCGCGCAGCCCGAGGAGCACCGGGCCGCCGGCCACGAGCAGCCCTTCCCCGCCGCCGTGCCGCCCCTGGACGGCGCGCCCGCCCCCTACGGGCTGCCCGCGCCGTACCGTCCCGAGCCGGTCACCGCCGACTCCTGGCCCGGCCGGGTGCCCGCACCCGCCGAGCTCGCGCCGCCGGTGCCGGTCGCCCCGGTCGTGCCCGCGCCCTTCCCGGCCCCGGCGCCCTTCCCCGCTGCGGCCCCCTTCCCCGCTGCGGCCCCCGGGCCCGCCCCGGCGCCCGGGCACGCCCCCGCCGCGGCGTCCTACCCGCCGCAGGCCCCGGCCCTGCCGGCTCCCGCCCTGCCGGGCGGCGAACCGCCGCTGCCGCGCCGCGTCCGCCAGGCCAGCCTGGTCGACGAGCTGCGGATGGACCCGGCCGGTCCGCCGGCCGCCCCCGCGCCGCCGCGCTGGGACGAGAACCCGCTGTTCCGGCCGGCCCCCCGACGGGCCGGAGCGGCGATCGGTGCGTTCCAGCGGCGGTCCCGGGAGGCGCGGTCCGGTGCCGTTCCACCGACTGCGGAGACCACCCCGCAGCCGGACGGGCGGCCCCGCCCCGGCGACACCTGGAACACCCATACCATCCCGACGAGAGAAGACCGGTCATGACGCGCACAATCGCCACCCACCAGGACCTCGACTGGCTGCTGGACGGCCTGGTGGACTCGGTGGCCGGGACGAGGTACGCCGTCCTGCTCTCCGACGACGGCCTCGTGGTGAGCCACTCCCGCACCATCGACCGCTCCGACGCCGAGCGCCTCGCCGCCGTCGCCACCGGCCAGCAGAGCCTCGCCCGCGGCGTCGGCCAGCTCTTCGCCGGCGGCCCCGTCCACCAGGTGATCGTCGAACTGGCCGAGCTCTGGCTGTTCGTCATCGCCGCCGGGCAGGGCACCCACCTCGCCGTCGTCGCCTCCCAGGAGGTCGACGCGGAGGTCATGTCGCTCGCCATGCACAACCTGGTGCAGCAGGTCGGCCAGAAGCTCAGCACCCCGCAGCGCGGCGACTTCGACGCCTTCGCGGCCCGCGGCGGGCAGCGCGGGTGACCGCGAACTGGGACGAGGACGAGGGGGACGACGGCGCGGACAGCATGGTCCGGCCGTACACCATCACCCGCGGCCGGACCGCGCCCGAGCGTGACGACTTCACCCTCATCACCCTGCTCACCACCGTGCGGGAGCCGGTCGACGCCTACGGCGCGCCCGTCCGGCCCGGCCGGTTGCAGCCCGAGCACCGGATGATCGTCGACCGGTGCCGGACGCCGGCCGCCGTGGCCGAGGTCGCCGCCGACCTCGACCTGCCGGTCTCGGTGACCAAGATCCTGCTCGGCGACCTCGTCGAGCAGGGCCTCCTGACGGCCCGGGCCCCGATCTCGGTGGCCCGGGCCGCGGGCGGCGCCGACCGCGGCCTGCTGGCCGCCGTACGTGAGGGACTGAGGAGGCTCTGAGATGACGACCACCCAGGCGGGCGCCGCCGCGGTCAAGATCCTGATCGCCGGCGGCTTCGGCGTCGGCAAGACGACCATGGTCGGTGCCGTCAGCGAGGTCGCCCCGCTGCGCACCGAGGAGTACCTCACCACCGCCAGCGTCGGTGTGGACGACCTCGCCGGGGTCGACCAGAAGGACACCACCACCGTCGCCCTGGACTTCGGCCGGATCACCGTCAGCCCCGAGCTGGTGGTGTACCTCTTCGGCACGCCCGGCCAGGAGCGGTTCTGGTTCATGTGGAACGACCTGGTCAACGGCGCGCTCGGCGGGGTCGTCATCGCCGACACCCGCCGGCTGGAGACCAGCTTCGCGTCGATCGACTTCTTCGAGAGCCGGGGCATCCCGTTCGTGGTGGCGATCAACTGCTTCCACGGCGTCAACACCCGTACCCCCGGCGAGATCCGGGCCGCCCTCGACCTCGACCCGCACGTGCCGATGCTGGTCGGCGACGTCCGGGAACGGTCCTTCGGGCGGGACGTGCTGCTCGCCCTGGTCGACCACCTGATGGCGCTGCCGGTCGCCGGCTGACCGGCCCGCGCGCCCGCAGAACCACAGCACCCGTCCCCGCCGTCCTCCCGCACCACGCGGCCGGCCTCCCCTGCCCGGCCGTCCCCCGAACCAACGGAGAGACCATGGCAACACCCCTGCGCGTCCTCGTCCACGGCGGCGGCATCGGCGGGCTCGGCCTCGCCGTCGCGCTCGCCCGCCGCGGCCACACCGTCGAGGTCGCCGAACTCCGCGAGCAGCTCGACGCCCTCGGCGTCGGCATCATCCAGCCCTCCAACGCCCTGCACGTGATGCGCGAACTCGGCGTCCTGGAGGACTGCCTGAAGGCCGGCTTCGAGTGGGAGGTGCTGACCATCTGCGACCCGTCCGGCGCCACCCTGGCGAAGATCCCGCAGCCGCGGATGGACGACGCCCCCGCGAACAACGGCATACCCCGCCCGGCCCTCGCCGAGGTGCTCGGCCGGGCCGCCGCGGAGGCCGGCGCGACCGTCCGCTTCGGCACCACGATCACCGGACTCGCCGACGACGGCGAGGGCGTGGACGTCACGCTCTCCGACGGCTCCACCGGCCGCTGGGACCTCGTCGTCGGCTTCGACGGCATCGGCTCCCCGCTGCGCACCCGCCTCTACGGCGACCGCTACCGCCCCGAGTACACCGGCTTCGCCAACTGGCGGGTCACCGTGCCCCGGCAGTCCGAGGTGCGGGGCGTGGTGATGAGCACCGGCAACCTCGCCGCAAAGGCCCTGCTCACCCCGATCACCGACGACCTCATGTACCTGGGCGCGGTGTTCGCCGAGGCCGAGGACTTCCGCCCGGACCCGGAGCGGGCCCACGAGCAGCTCGCCGAGCGGCTTGCCGGCTTCGGCGGCCCGGTCGCCGAGGCGCTCGCACGGGTCACCGACCCGGCCGCGGTGGTGTACTCGCGGATCTCCCAGGTGACCGTGGACGAGCCCTGGCACGTCGGCCGGGTGGTGCTGGCCGGCGACGCCGCGCACGCCTCCACCCCGCACCTGGCGCAGGGCGCGGCGATGGCGGTCGAGGACGCCCTGGTGCTCGCCCAGGAGCTGGACGCCGCGGACTCGGTGCCCGCCGCGCTGCGGGTCTGGGAGGAGCGCCGCCGTCCGCGCGCGATGTTCGTCCAGGCGCTGTCCCGGGCCGTGCTCAAGCAGGAGACCGGCACGCCCACCACGCCCGAGGAGGACGAACTCCTCGAGGTCGGCATCCCGGGCGCCGCCCACGTGCTGGTGAAGCCGTACTGACGGTCGAGGACCGACAGGGGCGCGGGGAACCGTAGGGTTCCCCGCGCCCCTCGGGACGTCTCCGCGCTCAGTGCAGCGACGGGACGCTCAGTGCAGCGACGGGACGCTCAGTGCAGCGACGGGAAGAGGTCCAGGAACGGCTGCGTGGAGACCGAGACGCCGCGGCCGAAGGGATCGTCGAAGTCCCAGATCAGGAACAGCAGGAAGGCGATCAGCGCGCTGAAGGTACCGGCCAGGATCAACTCCCGCGGGGAGCGCCGGATCTGCAGCGCGAAGACCATGCCGACCGTGACCACCGCGCCCACGATCAGGCCGAACCACACCACCCCGGGCATGGTCGGGCCGGTGCTCTGGCCGCGGGTGTTGCGGGACTCGTCGGCCGCCGCGATCCGGTCCATGATCGGCTGGTAGACCTGCGCCTCCAGGTCCGACTGCGGCGCCCGCGAGGCGACGTCCTGGCGCAGTTTGGCGAGCAGCTCGGTGCCGCGCGGCGAGATCTCGCCGTTCTCCCGCATGTGGTCCCACTCGGTGTTCACCACGAAGGTCACGTAGGCGTCCACGTCACTGCGGACCCGGGCCCGGAAGTCGGCCGGGTACACCTCGGCCCGGGCGCTGACCTCGTGCAGCGACTGCGCCTCGTTCAGCACCTCGTCCTGCGCGGCGCTGCGGGCCTCCCAGACGCCGGCGATGGCGAGGCCGAGGACGATCGCGTAGACCACGCCGATCATCATGGTGATGTACTCGATGACGTCCGGGGTCTCGGACGGGTCGTCGTCCTCCCCGACCCGTCGCTGGCGCAGCACCACCACGGCGACGACGACCAGGACGGACGCCGCCATGGCGATCGCCAGGGCGAGCCACTCCGACATGACAACTCCTGTTCAGCACTGGATGGCCGACCGGCCGACGGACGGTCGGGGGCGGCGGGGCCGTCCGGTCAGGAACGGCCGCCGCGGGCGGCGGCCTTCCCGCGGACCTTGGCGGCCGCGGCGGCGAGGACCGCGGGGACGGTGACGATCATCATCGTGGTCACCGGCGAACTGCTGCGGTGCCGGGCGGGTGCGACGGCCGGCTGGGCCGGAGGCATCCGGATCTTCCGCGGCGCGGGTACGGGCGGGGCCGGCGGCGCGGGCTCCGGCTCCGGCGGTTCCGCGGCGGGCGCCGTGGCCGGGGACGGGGGTACGGGCTCGGCCGGCAGCGGGGCGGGCGGGGGCGCCGCGTGCTGCGGGGTCTCCGGCGCGGGCGTGGGGGTCGGCTCGGGCACCGGGGTCGGTGTCGGC
>NZ_JOAI01000017.1 GCF_000717715.1 Streptomyces sp. NRRL B-24484
ACAGGGACGGCACAGCACCCCTCGCATCCCCGCTCCGGCGGTTCCACGGGAGCGGGGATGCGCACCCACGAGCACCACACCACTCCCCCGGGCCACAGTGTCATCAGAGGGTGCCGTTGGCGTGGGCTTCGGCTTCCTGGTCGACATCAGCCGGGTCCTCGTCAACGGACGGGCCGCCGGTTCCCGGGTCGGCGAGGCAGAGTTCGGCGATGGCCAGGTCCCAGCCGAGGGCGCCCCACGGTTCGCCGTCCTCGTCGCCCTCGTCGTCGGCGGGCTGCGGCTTGCCCGCGGCGGGGCTGTCGAGGAGCGCAACCAGGTCGGTGATGGTGTGGACGATCGCCGCCGACGCGGCACCCGTGCTGCGGGTGAGCCCGGTCGTGGACCCGGCCGCCTTCGGACGGACGGCCCTGATCGAGGCGCTCACCCGGGCCGGCGTGATGGTGACCGCCGACCCGGGCGGCGCCAACGACGAGGACGGCCTGCCCGCCGCGTACGCGCCCGGCTCCGACGTCGCCTCCTACGTGTCGCCGCCGTTCAGCCAGTACGCCCGGCTGGTGCTCAAGGTCAGCCACAACCTCGGCGCCAACCTCGGCCTCTGCCTCATGGCGGTGACCGCGGGCAGCACCGACTGCGCGGCCGGGTTCCCGGTGCTCCGGGCGTTCCTGGAGGCCGCGGGGGTCGACAGCGAGCAGGTACAGCTCGCGGACGGCCGCGGCGGCGACCCGGTCGACCGGGCCACCCCCGCGGCGGCCAACCAGCTGCTCCGGTACTGGCTGCACACCCCGGACGCCGAGGCGTTCCGCGACACCCTGCCGGTCCTCGGCGAGGACGGCACGCTGGACGGCTTCTGCACCGGCTGCGCGGGCGTCGGCAAGGTTTTCGCCAAGACCGGGACGGTCGCCGGCTTCGACGCCCTGAACGAGCGGTTGGCGGTGGGTGCCGAGACCGTCGCCGGCTACCTGGTGACCCCCTCCGGCGAGATCCGGACGTTCTTCGCCGGGGTCAACAACCTCGCCGTGGCCGACCTCGACGCCTTCATCTCCCAGGTCATCGAGGACGTCGCCGAGGCCTCCTCGATCCTCCAGCAACAGGGCGGCTGATCCCCCGCCGCCGCCCGGCCCCCGGCCCCTGGTCACGCCGCCCTCGGCGTCCGGAGGCCGGGGGCCGGCGTGCAGCCGCTCAGGTCGGGTGACGGCCCGTCCCAGGAACCCGTGGAGGACCTGCTGGCCCTGCGGGGCGAGGGTGGCCAGGGGGCGGCGGCCAGGAGCCCGAGCAGGCGTTCGCGCAGTGCGGCGCCGTCGGCGGCGAGGACGAGGTGCCAAAATCCTGACCGCCGGCGAAGGAGTCGCCGCGCCGCTCGCTCGTTCACCGGCCGCCCCGCCGACCGGTGGGGCAGCCGCGGCGGCCGCGCCCCCTTCCTCGGCAAGGACGAGGCCCCGCGACGTCCCGGCCCCCACCCCGAGCCGGCGACCATCGGCACCGACGCCAACGGCGCACCGGTGATGGCGAAC
The DNA here is from genome assembly GCF_000717715.1 of Streptomyces sp. NRRL B-24484. GTDB lineage: Bacteria > Actinomycetota > Actinomycetes > Streptomycetales > Streptomycetaceae > Kitasatospora. Next base: position 1,512 of record NZ_JOAI01000017.1, read on the forward strand.
CTGCCGCTGCAGCGCCGGGTCGACGGCGCGGGGCGGCTCGGCTCCCCCGGAACAGACGGCTTCTCGGGAACGGGCGGCCTGTCGCCGGGCGCCGTGGTGGTACCGACTGCCCCTGTGCGGTGGCGACCACCCGCGCACCGGCCCGGACCGGGTGGCCGCCCACCGCGTACGACCAGAGCCTGCAGCGGCTCGCCGAGGCTCTGATCGGCCGGCTCTCCTGATCCGGGACGGGCCGGCTCTTGGCCTGTCCGGCGTGCGCCGCTTCGTGGGCGTCCACCGCCCCACGGCTGGGCGGGCGTCCGCCTGCGCGGCCGCGGGGCGGACCGTGGCGTCAGGACGTGGGCATGACCAGGAGGAGGCCGCCTTCGAGGCGGTCCTGAATGTGTCGGCCGTGCGCGGCGCAGACGACGACGGTGCCGCCCTGCGTGTCCATCGCCAGGAAGGTCGCCGGTTCACCGCACGGGCTCCGGGTACGGTCGTAGCCCCATCCCGCGCCGCACTCCTCGCACCACGAGCGACCGTTTTCGGTTCTCAGCGTCGGTCCGCAGCGCGGACATACTCCCCACCACGCCGTGCACGACCCGGGCCACTGGGCGGCCCGGACCCGGGCGAGCTTCTCCGCCGCCTCCCCGATCCGCCGTGCCGCCCGGGTGAGCGTCTCGCCCACATCGCCCGGCAGCGCTCCTCGCACGGCCCGCGGCAGACCGGTCTGCTGCTTCAGTCGCTCCCGCACGGCGGCGACGTCCCGCGCCAGTGCGTCGGCGCGGGCCTGGAGATCCCGCAACTCCGCAGGCGTCGGCTCACCATCGCCTGCGGCGGATTCGGCATCCGCAAACAAACCACTCACCCCCGACAACGCCGCCGTACACCAGCAGGTCCCCGGCCCGATGCCCCACCTCCGGCGGTCACCGGCCGGGAACGCGTCGTGATCAAACCATGGCACCCGCGCCCCGGCAAGAGACGAAGGTCACGCAGCCGAGCCAAACGATCACCACCGGCAACGCGATCATGTCCGCGGGCGCGGGCTGCCTGCCACACGGTCGGGACCGAAGTGTGAGCGTGAGCGGGGGTGACCGTCTGTTCACACGTCCACAGCCGCGGTCGGGCCTTGGTTCATCCGCCCGCGGCGCCATGGGACCGTGCGCGGACCTGCACCTGTCCCGGGGCTCGCCTCGGCAGTGAAGCGCCGAGGTGGCTCCGTGCGTGCGAGTCACCGCGGACATGGTGCCGTGCCGGCGACGCACGGACATCTCCTCGTCGGCACCCCGACCACTGTCCACATCCGGCGAGGCACGGGCGTGTGTGCCGGGCGTGCCTCGCATAATCGCGGCCGCGCCCTGCGGCCCCGGCCTTGTGACCGGAAACGCGGGGCACGGCCGGCGCATCAGATGTGGCCGTGGCGCTTCACAACCCGCCTGCCCCGGGCGAACAGCATCGCGGCGTGGGCGGACTTGCGGCAGACCACGACGGCGACCACGTCCTCCTCACTCTCCACCCGCAGGAAAAAGTGGTGGGATTCGCGCGAGGCGGCGCCGGTCAGCAGCCTCGCCGGACCGCGTTTCACCTGCTGCTCACACTGCTCGCGGCCAGGCGGGTGTGGTGGCTCCGGTCAGCCGGGCATCATGCCCATCTGCCGCATCATTGCGACGGCGTCCCAGCTCCACCAGCCTTCCTTGGCCATGCCGTCCTCGAACCGCCAGATCGTCATGCCTGCGGCCTCGATTGTCTTGTTGCTGGCCGGCATGCCCATGTACTCGCCGATGTGGGTGCCACGCCACATCCAGCGGGTGACGACCTGGTCCCCCTCGGCGATCTGGCTCTGGATGTCGAAGGTGAAGTCGAACGCGCGGCGGTAGCCCTCGATCATCTCCTTGACAGCCGCCGGGCCGACCATGTCGGCGTCCATCGACGGGTCGTGGTCCCGGTAGTCCGAAGCGACGAGTTCGTCGATGGCGGTCATGTCGCCGGCCGCGGGCTCCATCAGCAGTCGGCGGGCCGCGTCCTTGAGGAGCTGCTCGTCGCGGACCAGGTCGAGGTTGGTGAACGTGGGCGGCTCCTGGCACAGGGCCACCATCTCCCGGAAGATCCGGTCGGTCTCCGGCAGGCCCGAGTTGCGCATCGCGGCCTCGTACGAGGGGAACTCGACGATCTCCACGATGTGCCGGCCGTCCTCACGGTCCGATCCGACCATCGCGTGGGTGGCGGTGCGCCTGCCCTGGGTCTGCTCGATCCAGGTGTCCATCAGCTGGTTGAGCTCGTCCGGCCGCTCCGTGCGACACTCGACGATCTGCACGAACGTCATCGTGACCTCCCGGTCCCACGTCGGTGGCTTCACCCACCGGGTGTGCTGGCTCCACTGTGCCCCGGGAGGAGGCGGGCCGCCCTTCGGTGCCGAGGCGATACCGACGCCGCTCCACCGCCGAGCCGTCCGATCGCCGTCACACTGGCGATTCCGTGGCCGGAACCGCCGTCCGACTAACACGCAGCCGTTGTATCGCAGGCGGCCGAATCTTCCCCAGGTGGTTCGGCCAGGGGACGGTTGTCCCGCCGATCGGCCGCGACTCCCCCCGACCGACGTCACCGGCGCCCGACCCCGTCGCCCCGCCCCTCGAAGATTCTCAGCCAGAACACCGGGTAGAGCGACATCGCTTCAATCGGGCCAACCCTGCGGCAACCAGCCGGCCGGCTCGGTCCAAGACCGATGGTGGGCCCGCTGCCATGTGCTGGACCTCGATTCGGGCCGCACAAGCAGGGCGGTTCCGGGGTGGCCCCTCCGCCGGAGCCGGCGCTGTCGGACCGCGGACTGTACCTGTCGAGGGGCAGCAACCGGCCCCGGGCGACAGCGTCTTCGGGCCGACACCGCGGTCGTCGGCATGGCCTGGGGTTCGAACGGGTATGTCAAAGGTCGGACCCGGCCGGCACTCCCCCACGGAACACACAGCCGGGCCCAGGCGAGGGACCAGGGCCGCCCAGCGCTCCCCCCACGGAGGCAGAGGCGGCCTTCGTCTTGCCCATCGCCGCTACGCAAGGTACATGACAAGTCTACCCAGCGCTACTACACGGCCGACCGTACGGTCCGGTCGACGCCTCACGGCTCCTTCCGGCACAGGTTGGCCCGCCCCGCCTGACTGGGTATCCGCATGTGTGGCGGCCGGTACGAGATGGGGACAGCGGGCAGAGCAGGTATGACGCGCCTGCTCCTCATCGGGCGACCCGGCCGTGCTCGCCGGACAGCAGCAGTCGGGCGGCCCGACCGGCGCCGGCAGCGTGCACACCGACCTGCCGGGACATCAACCGACCGGGACCTGCAGGTGCGGTGAACCGGGCGCATACCCGCGCAGCCGCCCACGAGCAGTGACCACGCGCAACGGACACCGGCCACACGTCCATGAACACGGGACGGGCCCTCCGCCTGTCCTGACGCCCACTCACCCGGGGTGCTCCATCATCGGCTGCCGGTCACGGCTGCAGCCGGCCGACTCGACACGACCACCCCCGCCATGGACGGCGGCCGGGAATCGTTGGCGAGCGGGCGTCCGACCGTGCCCGTGGCCACCGCGATCCTCCCAGCGTGCAGGCAGGCTGGAGCGCCTCTCACCCGCGCCGGTCCGTCGGCTCGCTCTACGCCACCCTGCCGGACTCCCATTCTGTGATCCCAGGCGCCAGGCACCTCCACAGGATGCAGGTCCGGCGCCGAAGTCCGGCGTCCCGCCGGGTCGAGCCGCACGAAATGCCGGCCGCTGCAGGCGCCTCCCGCGCCTGGGCCCGGCCGCGAACAGCACGTCAGCCCAGTTGCCCGTCGCGGCCGCTGCGCGCAGCCGCACACCTCGCCGGTCGGCACGTTGGCCGGCGCGCCGACTGCGACCCTGCGGCCGTCCCACAGGGCCCGATCACCTCGCCCCAAAGCTTGTTGCAGATGTCTCTGGGGGGCATCTCCCTTGTATTGGTGGGGTGTTGAAGGCCGAGTCGGTGTGGGTGGAGACGTTCACGGGTCTGCGGATGCGGCAGTTCGAGGGCCTGGTGCGGGTGGTCCGTGAGCGGGGTGGCAACGGGCCGGGTGGGGGTCGGCCGTGGTGTCTGCCGCTGGCGGACCGGGTGCTGTCGGTGGCGGTCCACTACCGCACGAACCTCACCATGCGGCAGTTGGCGCCGCTGTTCGGGATCTCCACCGCCACGGTGTGCCGTGTGGTGCAGCGCCTCGGTCCATTGCTCGCGCTGGAGCCCGCACTACGGCGGCAGCCGGGCGTCGAGCGGCTGTGGATCGTGGACGGCACCCTGGTCCCGGTGCGCGACCGCACCGTCGGGGCCTCCGGCCGCAACTACCGGTTCTCGGCGAACGTGCAGGTCGTCATCGAGGCCGACACCCGACTCATGGTCGCCGCCGCACGCCCGGCACCGGGCAGCAAGGTCGATGCCGGCAACCTTCGCCGCGGGCCGCGGGATGTTTTGCTGGATCTTTACGTTCTGCGCGTGGGTGCCGGTGAGTGACCGTCGGGGAATCCCGCTCCCGGCCCGGAGACGACCCGCGGGCCGCTGCAGGGCCGGTACGAGGCCGTTGTCGGCACCGGTCGACGGATCATGCCGGTCGGGTCGACGTCCCGTCACCACGGAACCGCTGCCGCTGCGTAGTCGAATTCTCCCGGAGATGCGCGGAATTGATCCGTTGTGTCCCGCGTTTCGTTTGCCGGTCGCCACCGGCGGCAGGAAGCTGGGGATATCAGCGTGGCCCTGCCGCTGAAACCGGTCGTGCGCCGGTGGTGAGAGCCGGTCGCCGATCCCGCGTTCGCCGGCCCGAAGGCTTTCTCGAGCTCCACCTGCCCGGGCGGCGACATGAGCATGCGCGAGCCCGCAGCCGGAGCCGTTAATCCTTCAACCTCCGCTTCCATTCCCAGGAGGTGTCCCATGACAGGGACCCGCCCCGTCAATTGCATCATCCCCCCGTACATTCTCGAGAAGCTCCTGGAGAGCGACGACAGGGACGTGCGCCAGGACGCACTGGACACCCTGCTGACCACCGCCCGCCTGCGGGGCGAGCGGGCGGTCCGGTCGTCCTTCGCCGGCGCGGCCGCCCCCGGTGACGGTCGGCGGACCATCTTCGACTGCAAGCACAGCAGGTTCCTCGACCTCGCCGACCTCGCCCGGTCGGAGGACGGACCCGAGTCCGCGGACGCGTCCGCCAACCGGGCGTTCGACGCCCTCGGTCTGACCCGGGATTTCTACCGCGAGGTGTTCCAGCGCAATTCGATCGACGGCCGGGGGATGCGTCTGAACGGGTACATACATTTCGGCGTGAAGTACAAAAACGCGTTCTGGGACGGACAGGAGATGGTCTTCGGTGACGGCGACGGAGTCAAGTTCGGCGACTTCACCGGCTCCCTCGACGTGATCGCCCACGAGCTGACCCACGGAGTCACCGACTTCACCGCGGAATTCGAGTACCACAACCAGTCCGGCGCCCTGAACGAGTCGATCTCCGACGTCTTCGGGACGCTGGTCAAGCAGTGGGCGCTGAAGCAGTCGGTCGAGGAGGCGGACTGGCTGATCGGGACCGAGGTGTGGACCCCGGGAATCGACGCCGACGCCCTGCGGTCGATGAAGGCCCCGGGCACGGCGTACGACAACCCGTTGTTCGGCCGGGACCCGCAGCCGGACCGCATGAGCAAGTTTGTCCACATGCCGGACACCGAGGAGGGCGACAACGGCGCCGTGCACTACAACTCCGGCATTCCGAACAAGGCGTTCTACCTGACCGCGATGCGCATCGGCGGGTACGCCTGGGAGCGTGCCGGGCACCTCTGGTACGAGTCGCTCAAGGCCTCCGAAGCGCACTTCCAGTTCCAGGACTTCGCGGACGTCACGTACCGGAAGGCCGGGGAGCTCTACGGCGACGGCAGCGCCGAGCAGCTGGCCGTGCTGGCGGCATGGCAGGAAGTGGGGATCCAGATCAGCGGGATCCCGGCCGGGGTCGCCCGGGCGCGGATCCTCGAGGTCGACAGGAACGGTGCCGCGGGTCGGGAGGACGGCCTGGCAGGCGTCCACAGGCAGCTCGGGGCGCTGAGCGCACAGGTGACGGAACTGGCCAGGGAAGTTGCCGCACTGAAGCGGGCCGGGTGACCACCAGAAATTGCCGCGGACCGGTCCTCGGACGATCGTGACGGCAGGAGCGCCGCTCGATCGACCGGGAGGTAGTGCGCGATGAAGGTGACGCTGGCGGAGCACGGCGGGCTGGCGGCGGCGGTCGACCAAGGCCACCGGCCCAGGGCGCTGGACAGCGACGCCCTGCCCGAGAACACCGCAACGGAACTCGCCCGGCTGGTTGCGGAGGCCGCCGTGATGCCCCAGGAGAGTGGGACCGGCCGTGCCAGGGATGCGATGAGCTACACGATCACGGTCGAGGAGGGCGGCCGTTTGACGGTTCTCACCCAGTCGGACGCGGCCATGTCCCCGGCGTTCGCGACCCTCCTGACCTGGCTCGAGAAGCACTTCGCCCAGTAGTGGCACCGAAGCGGTGACACCGACGACCCGGCCGCCGGTTCAGATGCCGGGGCTGCCGCGTTCCGAGCCGAGGGCCCAGGACCCGGCATGGCCGGCGCCGCCGGCGGAGCGGCTGACGATGTCCCCGGCCGTCCGCCCGCCGAGCATGCCGGTCCGGGTCGCGAAGGCCGGCAGCAGGGCGTGCAGGGCGCGGCCGCCGGGCATGCGTGGGTGCCGCCGGTTCCTACCCGCCGGTACGCAGCCGCGCGGCATCGACGCCCTGCACCGTCCGCAGCTCATGACGACCGGTCACGGTGGCCGGTTACGACGCCCGCAGGCGTCCGAGACGCCTGGAGACCCCCTGTGAGTGCACCACCTGGACTGCGCCACCATGTGCCCCTTCGGCGGCCGACTCCTGCTCGGCAGCGGCGCAACACCGGACAACGACGGGAAGGCAGCCGCCCGCTCCGCAGGGCCGAGCCCGGCGAACCGCTCGCCGGCCATCGAGTCCGCGGACACCGCCGGACGGAGAGCCGGCCTCGCAGGGCTGCCCGGCACACAGTGGGACCGCGCCGGGCAGCGCCCCGGTGACGCGCACTCAGATCCACGCCACGCACCACGCACGGCGGCCGAGGGCCGGTAGCCGGCGCACGGCGGCCGGTAGCCGGAACGGGCGCCAAGCCGCCCGGCCGGGTCGGCCGGCTGTCGCCGGTGCCCGGCTGCGGGGCTGCCCGCACCGCCTACAGCCGGCCCCGCCAGGGGCGTGACGTTCCCTGCCATGACGGGCCTGCACCAGCACCACCGGCGACCCGGCGTCGCAGCCCCGCACCGAACCGAAGCGGATACCGGCCCCACCAGGTCGCCGACTCCTTCCCGGCCGCCGGCGCACACAGCTCCAACGGGGCGCGGTTGCATGCCGTGCACCCGCCGCCACACCGGGACATCACGACGCCCACAGCCGCAAGAGAGACCACACGAGGGGCCCACCCCGCGCCGAGCGCATCCGGCAACCGACCGCCGAACACCGACCGGGCCGCCCCACACCGACGCAACCCGCGCCGCCGCAGCCGGCACCACCCGGCTCCGCGATCCGCCGACGGCGCGGCGGTCATTGAGGCCGATCGGATACGAACGTACAGTGGCGACGCCTTCGTCATCCCGTGACGAGGCGGACACCCACGGTGAACTACACCGCACGAACCGGCGGACGCCGACAGATCACGCATGCGGCGCCGCCCTCCCATCCAAGGGGATGCCATGTCCATGCTGCTTGTTCTCGGCGAGTGCCGGATCATCGGTACCGAACCGGACGGCGACACCATCCACTTCGTCCCCACCAACCCGCTGGCCTTCGACAAGCTCAAGGACGCCCCCGTCGAGGTCAAGAACGGCATCGCCAGGCTCAGACTCGAAGGCATCGACGCCCTGGAGACCCACTACGACCGGACGGGGCCCAGGATCCGCCAGCCCGCCGAGTTCGGCGACAGGGCCGCACAGGAACTCCTGACCTTCCTCGGATTCACCGACGTCCAGCGCATCGGACAGAAGGTCGTCTCGGCCAACCCGCCACAGACCCCCGCATGGGTCCTCACCCAGGGCGGCGACCCGTTCAAGCGCTGCGTCGCCCTGCTCGGCACCGGCACCCCTCCCGGCGCCGACGGCACCGAGGTACAGGTGGACACCCCGCTGCTGCAGACCACCGTCAACCACCACCTGCTCAAGACGGGCCTGGTCTACCCCGGCTTCTACGACAAACTGTTCCGCAACCTCCGCGAAGAACTGGCCGCCGTCACCCGCCAGGCACGCGAAGCCGGCCTCGGCCTGTGGCCGCTCGACACCACCACCACCCCGGGCGGAGCACCGATCACCGGAATGCCCTCCCTCACCGAAGTCGTGATCCTCCCCAAGCTGTTCCGCAGGCTCGTCGACCACTTCAACCTCGTCGAACAATCCCTCACCTGCTTCCCCGCCTACCTCGCCGGCAAGGAGGACAACGTCGAAATCCTGTCGACAAGGACGAAACAGCTGAGCCTCGCGCCCCTGGTCCAGATCATCAACGACACAGCCGTCCGAATGACCGCACAACCCGAGGACACCGTCTACGCCGAAGGCTGACCAGGCCACACACCATCAGGCCACACACCATCAGGACCCACACCACCGACCCGACAGGACACCGGAACACAGACACTGCACCCGAACTGCAACAGCCGGGCCGCTGCCGAACCTGCCCCCGAGATCCCGACGCCGTCCCCGAACAGGTCCAGGCGCCAGGGCCGAAGGACATACCGACGCATCTCTCCAACGGGCCCGGGCGCCGAGCCCGAGGCCCGACCACGAGGCGGCCCAGACCCTGTCGCACCAGCCCGAGCATGAGAACCGGCACCTGCGGAAGTTGCGCGGCCGTCAGGCAGTGGTAGCGGCGCCGAGGGCCTTCCGCCACTCGGCGCCGCGGAGCCATACGCAGTCACCTCCGGATCATCCGAACGCCGGTCGACGTGTGCCGTCGCCCGATGCGCAGCGCAGTGGACGCGGACAGAGCCGTTGCTGCCGGACCCGCCGCCGAGGACGGGCGGGCGCCGGCGGGGGCACCGGCAGGCGAACGACGCGATCGCACGGACCTGCCGCACGGGGCACCGCAGACAGCCCCACCCCCGGAGTCCGGCCCCCGGAAAGACGCCCACAACCCGCTGCAGACCCGGGCCGCGCACGGGAGACCCGGGAGCACGCGCTCACCGCACTCCACTCCCTGCACAATCCGACACCGACAACGACCCGAACCCACCAGACCGCCGAACGCCGAAACCCCGGCGCACGGCGGGCAACCGCCCGCCTTCGACCGCAAGGCCCACACACAGCGCAACACCGTCGGACGCTGCATCAACAAGTTCAAGCAATCGCGCGCCCCGCCACCCGCCACGACAAGAGCCGCCAACGGCAGGGGTCCAAGCCGGTCGATGACGGCCACCACAGCGCTCTCCAGGCGGGACCGGTCGGTGCCGCACCGCAGGCGACAGCTCCGACGATCAAGCAGGCGTCGACAAAGGCGAGGACGACCGGCCGCACGGAGTCCACTCCGGGACGAGTACTGCGGGACGAGTGGTGAGGGCCCGAACGGATCGACGTACCCGCGCCACCCCGCCACTCAACACGCAATCCGACCACCGATCGAGCCCGAGCACAGAACCATCCCGAACAGCGGCGCCGTTCACCCGGCGCGCCCAGGCCCTCCCACGTGTCCCCCGGCGGTGCGCGGCGCTCGCACGACACCCGGCCGGGGCGCAGCCGTCGCACGCGCCCGCCGGGTTCCAGCCGTGGACGCCGGCGGTCGCGGCGCTCCCGCCGGTGGTGATCGGGGCACGCCGACCGTTGCGAGCTGCGCCGGCCGGCGCCCACGCAGGCGGACGACAGTCGCGGCATGGGGGGCCGTCGGGAGCTGCGCCGGCCGGCGTCCACGCAGGTGCAGGCGTCCCCGCAGGCGCGACGGCCGCACACGGCAGGGCCGGCACCACGGCCGACCGGGTTGGCAGCGTGGCCCACAGGGGTGGTGTGGGTGGGGGCCGGGGTCGCGGCCGGGGCGTGCGTGGCATCGCCGACGTGACGGCAGTTCCCGGTGGTGGCCGGGGGGCGTCGACGGGCGCACGCCTCCCGCCCGAGGCGCGGCGCCCGGCCCACTGCGCCGGGCTCAGCCCGACGGGCCATCACATCCCGTGACGGCCTTGGGCGCGACGGGTGACTGCTGTGGCCGGTGCCACCAAGACAGGCACCGGAACCGGGAACTCCACCCACATCCGTGACGGAACGTCACACGACGGCCACTTCGGGTCGAGCCGGCGGGCGGCTTCGCCGAGGCATTGGTGTGACCGGGGGCGCATTCACGGCCCTTTCGATCAAGAAAAACGCCGCAAAAGCTTCTATTCCCGGCACGATTTCTTGATCCCTACCGCCGGTAACAGTCAACTGACCTGCACCGTAAAGGAATTGCTTGATGACCGACCGCAATCACCCGTAGCTTCATGGGCGGTGCAACGAGCACCACCCGGGTCCACCCCGACGCACGGCCCGCCGGCCGACCCCCGGCACCAGGGCCGCGCCCGCCGCCCGGCCGAGCCCGCAACGGCCGGCGGCGAACAGGGGAGACCGGCGCGGCACGGCACGTCCACCACGTGCCCGCCGCCCGTCGAGAGAGGCGAACGGAACACGGGCCCCACCGGGGCCTGGTTCCGCACGCCCGCCCGGGGCGCGTCGAGAGGACGTTCATGACACCCGGTCACGAGACCACCGCAGCCACCACCCCCACCAGGATCACCACCAAGCGCAACCGACTCCGCGCCGCCGTCGTGGCCGGCGCCGCCGTCGCGGCACTCCCGGTGGCCGCACTCGTCCCGGCCCCCTCGGCCTCGGCCGCCTCCACCACCACCTGGGACGCCGTCGCCCGCTGCGAAAGCGGCGGCAACTGGTCGATCAACACCGGCAACGGCTTCTACGGCGGCCTCCAGTTCACCGCCAGCACCTGGCGCGCCTACGGCGGCACCGCCTACGCCCCCCAGGCCAACCGCGCCAGCAGGACCCAGCAGATCGCCGTCGCCGAAAAGGTCCTCGCCTCCCAGGGGCCCGGCGCCTGGCCCGTCTGCTCCCACAAAGCCGGCCTCTCCCGCGGCGGCGCACCCGCCCACGTCGACACCACCACCAAGGCCAAGCCCACCGCACCCAAGCCCGCCAAGTCCCGGCCCGCCCAGAACCGGCCCGCCCACAAGTCCGACCCGAGTTCCGCCGACGCCACGCGCTCCGCCCGCACCACCTCGCCCGCCCCGACCAACCCCCCGAGGAACACCACCCCCGACGGCACCTACACCGTCAAGAGCGGCGACACCCTCAGCGACATCGCCCACACCTTCCACACCGACCTGCAGAGCCTGTACACCAACAACATCCGAACCATCGGCAACAACCCCGACCTCATCTACCCCGACCAGGTACTCACCCTCTGACCCCCACTCACGCCACCAGCCACCACCGCCGGCCACCCCCCACAAGGGGCGGCCGGCCCCGGCACATCAACCCACGGAGGCCGGCAGGCCGACACGAACCCGACCCCCTGCGCGGACCGAGCGCAGTCCTCCACGGAAACCCGACCGGACAACCCCCGGGCAACCACACCAACAGACCCGCGCAAGTGCCGAGGCCGACCACTGACCGCAAGCGACCACACCCGCAAACCAGGCACCTGCCCGGCGGCCCGGCCGGCCACGACCGGCACGGACCGCCACCCGACCCGACCCCCACCGCAGACAGAACCGCGCACCCGCAGAAGCGACGCGAAGGTTCCCCACGGCCACCGAAACCGCCGACGCCGACCGCGGTCGGTGCGCGCCTGCGCCTGTGGACCAATTGCACAGGGCGAACAGGTGCACAGTCGCACAACCCACCAGGCTGGTCCTGGCTGCGGCCGTCGGCGGAGCCCCCGATCTCCCGGCGCTCCGCAACATCGAACAGCCGGACCCACCAGCACAGGCCGGTGCGAGACCACGTACTCGGCAGGCCCGGTACACCTTGGCCGACCCCGACAAGCCCGGGCCCTGTCCACAGGATGACTCCGCGCCGGCAGCCGACGGCCACCGAGGCGTCCCGCGCGTACTCGACCCGGCGCCACGCGCCGCGGACGGGCGGGGATCAGGCGCGCCCCGCACGTACCCGCTCCTCGGCGTCGGCCAGCCAGAAGTAGACCGGCGGCAGAGCAAGTTCGATCACCGTCAGGACCACCTGGAACCAGTGCGGCCAGCCGTACCGGGCGAGCGACAGCAGTCGGCTCACCCCGCCCAGCAGGAACACCCCAGCCAGCCGGCGCACGGCCGTCGCCGGGATCGGCCGCTGCCGGGCGACCCACAGCCAGGCCAGTCCGTACCCCGCGAAGATCGCACCGAAGAAGCGCCCCAGACTGTCGATCGTCGTCCCGGCGGCGCCCGCGCCGGGGATGGAGGCGTTGCCGAGCAGCACATGTCCGAGCCCGATCGCCACGCACGAGATCCCCATCATCAGCACGAGCACCCTCAGCGTCCTGGCCATGGCCCCTCCCCGAGTCCCGCCACCAGCATTAGTTGACACACGTCTACTAGGGTAGGGCGCGCCGGTAGACACGTGTCAAGTAACCTTCAGCCGTGTCTCCCCGCCAACGGCTCAGCCCCGCCGACCGCCGCGCCCAGCTGCTCGCCGTCGCCGCGCAGCTCTTCGCCGCCCACCCGTACGACGAGGTGCAGATGGAGGAGGTCGCCGAGCAGGCCGGCGTCTCCCGCGCGCTGCTCTACCGTCACTTCGCCGGCAAGCACGAGCTCTTCGCGGCGGTCTACCAGCAGGCGGCCGACCAGCTGCTCGCCGAGACCCGGTTCGACCCCGCAGACTCCCTCGTCGAGCAGCTCGGCCAGGGCCTGGACGCCCACCTGGACTACTTCGTCGCGAACCGCAACGCCGTACTCGCCGCCAACCGGGTGCTGGCCGGTGACCCAGTGATCCAGACGATCATGACCAACGAGCTCGACGCCCTCCGCACCCGGCTGCTGGGCGTGCTCCCCCTCGCCGACGACGGCGCTCACGAGGCGGTCTCCGGCGTCCTGAAGAGCTGGCTGGTCTTCGTCCAGGTGCTGTGCGTGGACTGGCTCACACAGCAGACCTGCAGTCGGGCCGAACTGCGCGACGTGTGCATCGGCGCCGTGCTGGGCGCCGTCCGTCCACTGCTCGCCACCGACCCCGCACCCGACTGGCCGCGCTAAGAAGTCATCTCATTTGGTGATTCTGCGGTGGCAGATGAGGGCGGCGGTGATGGTGGCGAAGGCCGCAAAGTGGTCAGCCTTGCGTTCGTAGCGGCGGTGGAGTCGGCGGAAGCCGCCGAGCCAGGCGACGGCCGCTCGATGACCCGGCGGTGTCGGCCGAGGCGAGTCGAGGACTCGATGCCGCGGCGGGCGATGCGGTGGGTGATCTGCCGTCGTCGCAGGTAGGAGCGGATGAAGCGGTGGTCGTACGCTTTGTCGCCGTGGAGCTTGCCGGGCCGGCGGCGCCTCGGGCCGCGGCGGGAGCGGATCGGCGGGATCGCCTCGACGAGCGGGATCAGGGCCTGGCTGTCGTGCAGGTTCGCGCCGGAGATCGCGAGCGAGACGGGCAGACCGGTGCGTTCGGTGAGCAAGTGGATCTTCGACCCGAACTTGCCCCGATCGACAGGATTCGGACCCGTCAGGTCCCCTTTTTCGTGGCGCGCATGTTCACCGAGTCGACCGCGCACCTCGACCGGTCCAGCCCGCCCCGGGCGCCGAGTTCGCCCGGGGCCGGGCGGTGGAGCTTCGCTCACACCCGGGCCGCGGTCCACTCCGCGAACCGGCGGTGCGCGGTCGGCCCGGACGGCCCACAACGGGGCGGCAACTGCTCCCTCGTGCACACGGACGTGGCCACGAACACGATCGCCGCCGGCCTCCCGATCCCGCAACGCCGACGGCCACCGCCCTGCGGGCGCGTCGGCGCCACCGGCACCACCCGCCGAAACGACTCCCCCAACTCGTCCGGCACCGGGCGCTCCACGATCGCCACGCGAGCAGCCCACAGGCCCGCATGAGATGGCTTCTCAGGAAGCCAGGACCTGACGGGCGGCCCGGATCTGGGTCTCCAGGGCGGCCTTGGTCTCGGCCATCGCCTTCCCCTCGGCGGCGATCGCCTCCTGCTGGTAGGCGTAGTCCACCGCGTACCAGATGCCCACCACGTTGTGCTCGTGCCGGCAGGCCGCGTCCGCCGCGGCCACCCGGATCTCGTGCGGGGTGGGCATGGGCGTCCTGTTCCACTCCGGGTCGCCCATCGCCGCCACCGGGTCCGGGTAGTCGAAGCCGCTCCCCTTCATGCACTGCGACCACCGGACGAACGCGGCCTGGGTGCGCGTGTCCTGCTGGGACTCGCTCAGTGTGCGGAACTTGAGGGTCACGGCCGTCTGCGGGTCGCCGATCTGCCCGTCCACAGCACCGGTGAGCCGCTGGTTGGCCTCACCGAAGCAGCCGTGGTCGGGCACCTTCCGGCCGTTGACGACCTGGCCTCCCGGGCCGAACCGCTGCTTCGGGTCCGAGGAGCCGGTCTCCGCGACCGTCTCCTCCCGTGACGTCGGCGCCGGGGCCGAACGGGGCTGCATCTTCTCCGCGGGGACGCCGCCCTCCGGGTGGTAGCCCCAGGTCGCCGTCGTCGCGGCGTTCTGCGGGCCGTAGCGGCCGTCGATCCGCGTGGTGGGAGCGTCGCTGCCACGCAGTTCCCTGGGCGACGCGGGGAAGGTGAAGGTGAACCCGAGCCGGGTCATGCAGGCGGTGACCAGCTTGGCCTGCGCCTGTTCGACCTGGGTCTGTTGCTCGTAGGTGAGCAGGTAGCCGTCGAGGGGCAGCGGCTTGTCGTTGGCCGAGTCGAGCACCGGCACGGCGGGGACCGAAGGAACGGGGTCCGTGCGCGACGGGAAGGCAGTGCCGGGCTTCGGCTCCGCAACTGCGCCCGCGCAACCGGCCAGCAGGAGCGGCAGGGCGGTCAGCAGGGCGGTACGGCGCGGGCGTCGTGACACGGGTCGGATCTCTCTCGCGAGGAGGACTCGGTGGATCGGCAGCCGCGGTGGTCCTCGGCCGGTGGGACGGCCGAGGACCACCGCGGGAGCCGCCCGGCCCCGGACGCGGACCCGGGCCGGCTCCGACGGACTCAGTGGAAGGCGCCCGAGGCGTTGTTGTTCTTGAGCGCGCTGTTGAGGTCCACGGTCTTCCAGGCAGGGATGGTCTGGCAGGCGTACCTGCAGTCGTACCAGCTGTTGTAGTAGACGACGAAGTTGCCGCCGTACCAGCTGTCCACGGCCGCGGCGTGGTTCTTCACCGTGTTGCCGACACCGTTGCTGCCGTTGAGGCCGGGCTGGAACCAGTAGGCCCCGTAGTCGTGGATGTCACCGCTCTGCTGGAAGTAGGCGCCGTAGCCGTAGGCGCTGGAGTTGTAGTAGAGGCAGACGGCGTGGGTCTCGCCACTGCAGTCGTAGTTGATCGCCGAGGCGGTGTCCGCCGTGGCCAGGCCGGTCGTGGCAACGGCGGCGGCCACGCCGGCCGCGGTGAGGAGCTTCCTGATACGCATCCGGTTCCTCCTTACGACGCCGGCACCTCCGGCGTTCGGTCCGAGCGGTCCCGTCGGCGACCTCCCGGCGGCTGCGGCCCCATCATCGGGACGGCCCGTATCGTCCCGGTAGCGCTGCCGTAGCGCGCGACGCACCGCGGGCGCCGAGGCGATGCCGCCGGGGACCGGGGACTCCGTCGACCGGCGACTCCGCCGCGTGGGCGCGGACGGCCCCGGACCGCGCAGGAACCGGCGGACCGAGGACGTTCGGCAGCCTCCGCCGCCGCGTCGGCGTCCCGTCACCGGTACGGCCGCCGTTCGCCCGCCTCGGACCGCGACCGGATCGCCGCCGGGCGGCCTCGCTGCGGCGGGACGCGGTCCGGCACTCGGCCGGGCAGCACGTCCGCAGCCCGCACCGGCCGGGCACTTACATAAACAATGAATATAAAACTTCTATGCTTCGGCCATGAGTCGTCAAGACACCGCTCCTGGCGCGTCCGCCGCCATCGGGGCAGCCCTCTACGGCCTGGCCACCAGGGCCGCGAGACGCCTGCCGCGGGACATGAGCCTGACGTCCGCCGCCACGCTGGCCACCCTGGACCGGACCGGGCCGCGGCGCATCACCGATCTGGCCTCGGTCGAGGGCGTCACCCAGCCCGCGATGACCGCCCTGGTCCGGGTGATGGAGGAGTCCGGCCTGGTCGAGCGGCGGGGCGACGCGTCCGACAGGCGGGTCGCGCTGGTGTGCCTGACCGAGGCCGGCGCCTCCTACGTCCGGACGCGGCGTCAGGCGGGCGTCCACGCGTTCGAGCGGTTGATCGGCGGGCTCACCGGCGACGAGGTCGAGGCGCTGGTGGCGGCCCTTCCGGCGCTGCAGCATCTGGCAGAGCTCGAGAGCCAGGACCGCGAAGGGCCGAAGCAGTGACCGGGCAGCCGGCCGGCGGGGTCGCGGCGAAGGCGTTCCCGGTGGCGCGTTCCGAGGCGCGGCTGCTGGTCCCCGCCCTGCTGTTCATCGCCCTGGTCGTGGCGGCGGTCGCCAGCCTCGGGACGCCGCTCATCACCAGCGTGGCGACCTCGTTCCACGTCCCGCTCGGCAGCGCGCAGTGGACGCTGACCGTCGCGCTGCTCAGCGGCGCCGTCGCCACGCCGGTCCTGGGCCGGCTCGGAGCCGGCCCGCACCGGCGGGTCACGATCCTCGCCACGCTGGCGGTCGTCGTCGCCGGCAGCGCGCTCACCGTGCTGCCGCTGCCGTTCGGGTGGCTGCTGGCCGGCAGGGCGGCCCAGGGCGTCGGGCTCGGGCTGACGGCGCTGATGATGGGCGTGGCCCGGGACCACCTCCCCGAGGAGCGCAGCGCGGCCGTGATCGCCCTGATCTCGGTGGTCTCGATCATCGGGGCCGGCGTCGGCTACCCGCTGGCCGCACTGCTCGCCGAGCTCGGCGGGGTACGGGCCGCCTACGGCCTCGGTCTGGTCGTCACCGCCGCCGCCCTCCTGACCGCGTGGCGCTCCGTGCCCGAAGCCCCCGAAGGCCGCTCCGCCCGCGTGGACGTGGCAGGCGCGGTCGTCCTGGCCGCTGCGCTGCTCCTGGTGCTGTTCCTCGCCGGCGAACGGGATCTGTGGGGTCGGCACCTCGCCGTGGCGGCGGGCCTCGCGGTCGTCGCGGTGGTGCTGCTCTGCGTCTGGGCCGTCATCGAGCTGCGCAGCACGACGCCCCTGGTCGATGTGCGGGCGGTGCGGCACCCGGCGGTCGCCGGGGCGAACCTCGCCATGTTCGTCGGCGGGATCGGCATGTACCTCCTGCTCACGCTCATCACCCGGTACGCGCAGACGCCGTACGACGCCGGCTACGGTTTCGGGCTGACGACCTTCGTCGCCGGGCTGGTCCTCATCCCGTTCTCGGTGCTGGGGTTCGTCGCCGGCAGGCTCACGCCGAGGGTCCGGACGCGGATCGCCGACCCCCTGCTCCTGGCCGGCAGCGCCGTCGTGGTCGGCGGCGGGTTCGCCCTGTTCGCGGCGGCCCGGTCGGACCTGGCCGAACTGTTCACGGCGATGGGCGTGCTCGGCTTCGGCGTCGGCGGCTTCTCGGCCGCGATGCCCGGCGTCATCCTGGCCGTCACCCCCAAGAGCGAGACGTCGAGCGCCATGAGCTTCAACTACGTCGTCCGCAGCGTCGGGTACTCCCTGGGCAGCGCCGTCGGCGGCCTGATCCTCGCCGCGGGCACCGGCCCCGGCCACCTCTTCCCCGACGACGGCGCCTACACCACCGCGGCGCTGGTCGGCATCGGCGCCATGGCGATCACGATGCTGACGGGCCTCGCCCTCGCCCGCCGACGCCCGTCCGCGACCAACCCGTAAGTCGGACGCACTCGTCCCAACACTGGAGGTTCCATGCCCAAGGGCTACTGGGTCAGCGCCTACCGCGCCACTTCGGACCCCGAGAAGCTGGCTGCTTACAACAGGCTGGCCGGCCCGGCCGTCGCGGCCGGGGGCGGTCGGGTCCTCACCCGCGGCGGTCGGGTCGTGGCGCATGACGCCGGAATCGCCGAGCGCACCGTCCTGGTCGAGTTCGACAGCTTCGAGCAGGCCGTCGCGGCGCACGAGAGCGCGGCCTACCAGGAGGCGCTGGTCGCCCTCTCCGACGGCGTCGAGCGCGACTTCCGGATCGTCGAAGGCATCGACTGACCGAGGTCCGGTCGGGTGCTGCACCGTAACCCGCCCGGCGGCCCTGAGGACCGGATCCGACAGGGCTGCCGGTGGCAGGTCCAGGGCGTCGAAGGCCTCCGTGCTGCCGCCCACGGCGGCCGTCTGGGCGAGGGTCAGGTGGGCGGTGAGCTCGTTCTCGGTGCGCAGCTTCCGCGAGACGGTCCACTCGACGCGGCGTGCCTCATTCCCGGCGGCGTAGGTGATGGTGCCGACGGTCGTCCAGCCCTTCTTGCGGAAGCGGTCGATGCGGTCCGTGGTGGCGGGCTGAGGTTGTGCTCTCGGGACGGTGGCGCGGCCTGGTCGAGGCCAGGGGCGCAGGGGAATTTCGGCCCGTGGGCACCCCCTCCCCCGGCCCGTCGTACCCAGGGGGCGAAGGGGGCGTTCGCGGGCTTCGGGGCGGCTGCTCAGGGTGTGGTGGGCGGCTGTCCGGCGATGCCCAGGAGGCGGGCCTTGGCGGGGGTGAGGCTTGTCGGGGTCCGGGTGCCGGTACGGACGCCTCCCGGGTACCAGGCGGTCTCGTGGACGGGGTTCCACTGCTGGACACCACGGTCCGCGACCTGTCTCAAGTGGAGCGGTCGACCGACCCGGCGCACGCTGGAAAAGAGGCACAAACGCTCCCACGGCCGCCCAGGGGGTGACAACGTGGCCGCACGTCCCGGGCCGCGCAACGCACGCCGTCCCGAACACGAGCCCCGCGTTGTCAGGCGCAGACGCCTGTGGCCGGGCGCCCGCATCCACCGTCGGCGCCAGCGGGAGGACCGTTCGGACGGGCGCTGGGGGCAGACCGCCACCGGCATCGCCGCGATCGGCGCGTTAGTCCTCACATCGATCTCGCTCGGCCTGACCAGTTGCCAGAACTCCCATCAGAACAGCATCGCCGAGCAGGGCCAGATCACCCAGCGGTACACGGCTACCATCAGCCAGCTCGGGTCCACCGTCCCCGACGTCCGGCTGGGTGGCATCTACGCCCTCCAACGGATCATGAACAACTCCCCTGCGGACCAGCCCACCATCGTCTCGGTCCTGTGCGCCTTCATCCGCAATCACGCGCCGGGCAGCCCCGGCGCCGCCACCGTCAACAGCCCGCCCACCGACGTCGACGCCGCTCTCGACGTCCTCAGCGGCCGTAACCCCGATCACGACGCCTATGCGTCCATCGACCTGCACGGCACCGACTTCTCCCACATGGACGTCAGCGGTCTTCAACTCGCAGACGCCGACTTGGCCAACGCGAACCTCGTCGGCGCAGACCTCACCGGCACCTATCTCACCAACGCGAACTTCACCGGCGCGGACCTCACGAACACCATTCTCGAGAGCACGCACCTGGAGGCTGCGAAGCTCGGCGCCGTGAACCTTGCCGGCGCCGATCTCCAGTATGCGCACCTCGCGGGCGCCGTTCTCGACCAGGCGAACCTCAGCGAGGCAGTCCTCAACAATGCGGACCTCACGAAGACATCGCTCCTCGATGCACACCTGGACGATGCCCAACTCCTCCGTGCGAACCTCACCGACGCGTACCTTTCCGGCACGAGCCTCAAGAACGCCTACGTCTATGGAGCAGACCTCGACCGTACCTATCTGGTCAACGCAGACCTCGCGGGTGCCAACCTGTACGACACCCTCCTGTGTTCGGGAGATCAGCCCACGACGCCGGATCGGGGCTATGTCTGCGCGAACGAGAAGTAGGTGACGCATCCAACGGCTCGGCAACTCCGCCGAGCGCTCCGCGCTACGGCGCACCGGGCGCCCGGACCGGCCTGCTCGCCGCAGACCTGTCCCACCCGGTCGAGCTCGGCAAGCAGCTGCAGCAGCTCGTGGCGCAGACGATCACTGGCCACCGCTCTGTCGGACTGACGGCCACGTGGACTGGGCGCAGCTGCCCGAGGAGACCGCGTGCGAGGGCAAGCAGCTCCGCCGCCGGGTCCGGGCGCAGCGAGCCGGCCGGCCCGGCCCGGCCCGGAGAGGGGCCAGTACGACCTGCTGACCGCGATCGGCATCGAGCCGGGCCCGCGGGCGCGCTGCGGGCTCTGGCCGGACCCGGACAGCAGGAGCCCGGGCACCACGACGCGGAGCCCTCGGGCCCAGCTGCGCCGGCCGTGCGGGTGGCCCCGTCCCGGCTGGGCCTGGGGCGGGCGCCCACGTCAGGCCCACGCGGCGCGGTCACGGTGGGCACGATGGCCGCTCTCCGCACGGCCGATGGACTGCGGCCGACGCGGCGGTGCGGCGCTACCGGATGCGGACGATGCTCTTGCCCAGCGTCGCGGAACAGGCCCTGATGGCCCATCACGAGGCGGTCCTGCGCGGCTACGGGCTGACCATGACGCAGTACACGGTGCTCCTCGCCCTCTCCCGCGGCGACGGCCGGTCCGGTGCCCAGCTCGCCCGCGCCTGCGGGGCCTCCCAGCAGAGCATGGCCACCGTCCTGAACGGCATGCAGGCCAAGGACCTCATCACCCGCACCGCGCCCGAGGCCCACGCCAAGGTCATGCTCGCCACCCTCACCGACACCGGCCGCGCCCTCCTCGACCGCGCCTACCGGGAGGTCATCGCGCTCGAACGCGCCCCGACCGACCGCTTCGGCCCCGAAGAACACCGGCAGTTCTGCGAGTTCCTCGACCGCGCCACCGCCACCCTCGTCGAACAGATCCCCACACCCCCCACACGCTGACGACGTCGCCGAACATCGCCCGCCATCTCGCCGCGCCCCCGAGGGCGCACACGCTCCCGGCGGCCGCGCGGCTCACCCTGCCGGAGGTGCCGCCCTCGGCGGGGCGCCCGGCTGCCGGTCGTAGTCGGCCGCCAGCCGGGCGGGCCGGTGCAGTGACTCGGCGGGGACGTCGTCAGGCGCGGTGTCGACCACCTGGCGGGCGGCGACGACGAGCACAGCCGACCCGTAGGCGTGGCGGGTGGCGCGCGGACGGCGGGCCGGCAACCAGTTCCACGCCGGGGGGCGCATTGCAGCAGCGCCCTACCGGAACCGCCCACACGCCGGGACCGGAGCCGCCGTCACAGGGCGGCAGCACAGCGAGCCGGCGCGGCCGCCCGGTGGGGCACCGGTCAGTGGCCGTTCCCCCGGCACTCGGGGCAGACGATCAGCCCTCGACCGTCCGGCGCGACCAGGGTGCCCCAGCCGTTGCACCCACAGCAGTCCCGCGCCGGAGCGGGACCGGACGGGCTGCTGCCGAAGGCTGGGGCCAGGAAGGCTATCTGCATGCAAACAACCGTAAAGGTTCCATGTTGAACAATCCAGGACATGAGGAACAACTGTTGGCAAAGTTCTGATCGATCACGGCCGGCCCACTCGCCACAGCCGGTGTCCTGAGTCGCAACGCGGAGGCCGGCCGGCGGGTCAGTCGCGAGCTCCCTGCGCAGGCGCCGGGCTGCGGCAACGAGGCAGTCCACCGATGCACGGGTCTCCGGCCACCCGCAGGCCTTCAGACCGCAGTCCGAATTGGCCCGGAGCCGGTCGGCCGGGATCGCGACGGGCCCGGCCCCGCAGCACCTCCACGACCTCCCCGGCGCCCGGGATCCACGGGGAACGGAGACCCCACACACCCGGTCCGACCTCGCGCGGACAGCCGGCTTCGCCGAGTTCGCCGGCGACCTGCATCCGGGACCGGGCTGCCTCCAGGGAGATCACGTCGATGTCGGTCGACCGACATCGCCGGCCATGGCCTCGACGTGGCGGGCATCACGGCCCAGCAGCGTTTCGGCGCCACGTGAATGGCCATCACCGGCATGCCGCCGGACGCGAACCCCCACCCGCTTCAACACCCCGGAGCGGGAGTTCGGCGCCGCCGCCATCGCGACGACATCCGCGTCCTGTCCGTCGAGCCGTGACCGCCCGCGCCGACCCGCGGCCGGACGCGGCCTCCGGGCAAACAGGCACGGTTTCCGGACAACAAGAAACCCGGGCGCACTGGCGTCCCGGGCATTTCCCTCGTAGATTAGTGGGTTCCACGAGTTCATTCGGAACGACCCGAAATGCGAACTCCGGAAACCTTATGGCGTAAGTATATGCGAGCGGGAGCGGAATTGTCAAACGGCGAAATTCTCCGGGAACAGGAATTCATCGATCTGCTCTGCGGACGCCTCGCCGAGCTGGAGGCGCGGGCCGCCGCCGGAGTCGGTGCCGCACTGGCGCAGGGGGCGACCAACGCCCAGATGCTGCTGGAGCGGGACGTGCTGGTGGCCGAGCAGAGCGGGCTGCTCACCCTGTACTCCTCCGGGGAGCACGGGCTCTGCTTCGGCCGGCTGGCCTTCCGGGACGGGGCCGACCACCACATCGGCCGGATCGGGATCCGCGCCGACGACGAGGAACGGACGCCCCTGGTCGTCGACTGGCGCGCCGACGTCGCCCGCCCGTTCTACCTCGCCACCGGCCACGAGCCGATGGGCCTGCGCAGGCGGCGGCACATCACCACCGAGCGGAACCGGGTCACCGCCCTGCACGACGAGATCCTCGACCTCGACGACACCGAACGCACCGGCCACGAGGGCGCGACCGCCGACGCCGTGCTGCTCGCCGCGCTCGACGCCGCGCGCACCGGCCGGATGCACGACATCGTGCAGACCATCCAGGCCGAGCAGGACCGGATCATCCGCGCCCCGCACCGCGGCGTGCTGGTCGTCGAGGGCGGTCCCGGCACCGGGAAGACGGCGGTGGCCCTGCACCGCGCCGCCTATCTGCTCTACGCCCACCGCGAGCTGCTGGCCCGGCGCGCGGTGCTGATCGTCGGGCCCAACCCGGCCTTCCTCGGCTACATCGGCCAGGTGCTGCCCGCACTCGGCGAGACCGGGGTGCTGCTGGCCACCCCCGGCGAACTCTTCCCCGGCGTGCGCGCCACCGGCACGGACACGCCCGAGGCGGCGGCCGTCAAGGGCGGTGCCGCCATGGCCGACGCCCTCGCCGCCCACCTGAGCGACCGGCAGGCCACCGGCTGGCCGGAGCTGCGGATCGACCACGAGGACGGCGAGCTCGTACTGGACCGCGAGCTGGTCACCGCCGCCCGCGACCGCGCCCGCAGGACGCACCTGCCGCACAACCTCGCCAGGCCGCACTTCGCCTTCGCCGTCATCGACGGGCTCACCGCCCAGCTGGTGGAGCGGATCGGCGCCGACCCCTACGGCGGCCCGAACCTGCTCGGCGCCGACGACCGGGCCCTGATCGGCAAGGGCGTCGCCGCCAGCGCCCAGGTCCACGCCGCGATCGACGAGCTGTGGCCGCTGCTCACGCCGGAGCGACTGGTCGCCGACTTCCTGGAGGAGCCCACCCACCTCTCCGAGGCCGACACGGCGGCGATCCGCCGCGCCCCGTGCGGTCCCTTCACGGCCTGGCCGTGGACCCCGGCGGACGTGCCGCTGCTGGACGAGGCGGCGGAACTGCTCGGCGAGGACGACTCCGCCCGTCTCGCCGCGGAGGAGGCGCAGCGGCAGGAGGCCATCGCCTACGCCCAGGGCGTGCTGGACCTCTCCTACGGCTCGCGCAGCCACGAGTTCGCCGACCGCGAGGACGAGGACTCCGAGCAGTTGGCCGCCCACGACCTCATCGACGCCGAACGGCTGGCGGACCGTCAGGAGGAGGCGGACGGGCGCAGCGCCGCGGAGCGTGCGGCGGCGGACCGGACCTGGGCCTTCGGCCACGTCATCGTCGACGAGGCGCAGGAGCTGACCCCGATGCTGTGGCGGCTGCTGATGCGGCGCTGCCCGACCCGTTCGATGACCCTGGTCGGCGACCCGGCGCAGAGTTCCGAGCCGGGCAGCTGCGGCACCTGGTCGGCCGCGCTGGGCCCGCACGTGGGCGAGCGCTTCGAGCGGGTGCTGCTGGACGTCAACTACCGGACCCCGGCCGAGATCATGGACGTCGCGGCGGGCGTGGTCCGGGCGACGGACCCGGGCTTCCGGCCGCCGCGTTCGGTGCGGTCCACGGGTGTCCGCCCGTGGGCGCGGCGGGTGGCGGACGCTGCGGAGCTGGCCGACGTGGTGGCGGCGTGCGTCGCGGCCGAGCCCGTCCCGGCGGACGGGACGGGCGGGCGGCTGGCCGTGGTGGCGCCGAGGCATCTGCTCGGGGGCCTGGCGGCGGCGCTGCCGGAGGCCGACTCCGGGCCCGAGCCTGACCTCGCCCGCCCGGTGGTCCTGCTCTCCCCGGCACAGGCGAAGGGCCTGGAGTTCGACAGCGTGCTGGTGGTCGAGCCGGCCGACTTCGGCCGCGCGGAGCTGTACGTCGCCCTGACCCGCGCCACGCAGCGGTTGGGTGTGGTGCACCGTGCGGCCCTGCCGGAGGGCCTGGAGCTGGAGGAGCAGGCACCGACCGCGATCTGACCGGCGCTCCTGCCGAGGAGTACCGGCGTCACGTGGGGCTCAGCGGGCGAGGGAGACGGCGAAGGGCTTGAAGCCGTGTCGGCGCAGGACGGGGGGAACCACGAGGACCATCGCCTCGGTGGCGCGGGCCGTGGTGATGCCGCCGAGGTCCTCGATCCATGCGGGCTGCCAGCCCAGGTCGCCGAGCAGGCCGGTGACGGTCCTCTTCGCGTTCTGGTCGTCGCCCGAGAGGTAGGCGGTCGGTGGGGTGGCCAGGAGGTCGGGAGCGGTCATGACCATGAACAGCATGGTGTTGAGGGTCTTGACCACCTGGGTGTCGGGGAGGGCGGCCTGGAGTCGCTCGGCGAGGCTGCTGCCGGGGTAGCACAGGTCGCCGGGCAGGCCGTCCTCGGCGTCGTGGGTGGCGTTGGAGACGTCGACGAGGAGTTTGCCGGAGAGCTCGGTGCGCAGGCCGGCGAGGCGGTCGAGGGAGGTGTCGCCGGGCGTCGCGTTGATCACGATGTGTGCGGTGCGGGCGGTGGTGCGCTGGTCGGCGAAGGCGATGCGCGGGTCGATGCCGGTGGCGAGGGCCGCGGTCACTTCCGGGTTCCGGACACCGAGGGTGACGCGGTGTCCGGCTGCGGAGAGCTTGCCGGCGAGGTTGGCGCCGACGCGGCCGGCGCCGAGGATGCCGATGCTGGTCATGCGGTGATGCTCCTTGCGGTGTGAGGGGGGCGGTCCGGGGTGTCCGGTCAGGCGATCGGTGCCAGGACTTCGAGGGCGGCGGGGTGGATGCCGGGGGCGGCGGCGAGGAAGTCGCGGCTGCCGGTGTTCCAGGGCTCGCCCGTCAGGTCGGTGACGGAGCCTCCGGCCTCGGAGACCAGCAGCGCACCGGCAACGAGGCCGGAGCGGACGTCGGAGAACTGCCAGAAGGCGTCGGTGCGTCCGGCGGCGACGTGGATGAGCTGCATGGTGGCGGGCACGGACACGCGTACGACCAGGCCGTTGACGAGCATGGCGGTGACCGAGTCGCCGATCCGCCGGAAGGTGCGCTCGTCCTCGCCGGGCCGGCCCTGGCCGGTGCCGACGAGGGCGGCGCCCAGATCGGTCTTGGCGGAGACCGTCAGGGGTCGGTCGTTGAGGCGGGCGCCGCCGCCGGCGACGGCGGTGTAGGTGTCGCCGGTCAGTGGCAGGTGGACGACGGTGAGCACCGGCCGGTTGTCGCGGACCAGGGTGGCGGTCACGGCCCAGTCCTCCATGCCGTGGACGTGGTTGATGTTGCCCTCGGCGGGGTCGACGACCCACCACTCCCCCGGCGGGAGTTCACCGCCGGCCAGCTCGTCCTCGGCCCACTGCGATCCGGGCCGGGCCCGCAGCAGCGGCTCCCGCAGGACGTCCAGCACTGCGTCGTCGTTGGCGTGGATCTCGGCGACGACCTCGTCCAGGCTCACGCCCCGGGCGTGCGGGGTGTGGCGGTCGCGCAGGGTGCGGCCCGCGGTCTCCACCGCGGCGGTCACCTCGGTCAGGAGCGTCGTGTCGGCGGCGAAAGGCATGGCTGTGCTCATGAGGGGCTCCCTGGATTCGATGTGGGCGGGCGGCTTGCCCCGCGCCTGCACTTCGAAGGTAGGCGCCCGGATCATTAACAACAAGTGCATGCTGTTCAGTTGTAGATTGACTTTCATGCAATTGGATCTGAACCTGCTCACGGCCCTGGACGCACTGTTGGAGGAGGGCAGCGTGGCTGGCGCCGCCGACCGCCTCCACGTCACCGCGCCGGCGATGAGCCGCTCCCTGGGCCGCATCCGCAAGGCCACCGGCGACCAGATCCTGGTCCGCACCGGCCGCAGCATGGTCCCCACCACCCGCGCACTGGCCATGCGCGCCCAGGTCCACACCCTCGTGCAGCAGGCCCACCAGCTGCTGTCCGCGCAGCACGAACTCGACCTGGCCGCGCTGGACCGGGTGTTCACCGTGCGCTGGCACGACGCGCTGACCACCGCCTGCGGCACCGCCCTGATCACCGCCGTTCACCGCCGGGCTCCCGGTGTCCGGCTCCGTCTGTCCGCCGAACCCGGCACGGACGACGCCGAACTGCGTCGGGGCGAGGTCGACCTCGAATCGAGCGCCGGCCCTCCGACGCTCCCCGACATCCGCCACCGCCTCGTCGGCAGCGACCGGCTGGTGGTCGCCGTCCGACCGGGCCACCCGCTCACCGAAGGCCCGTTGGGCATCGAGCGCTACGCGGCCGCCGAACACCTCACCGTTTCGCGACGCGGCAGCCTGCACGACCCGATCGACGACGCCCTGGCCACCCACGGCCTGGAGCGACGCGTCGTCGCCGCCGGGCCCACCGCCGCCTTCGCACTGCAGCTCGCCCGCGACACCGACCTGGTCGTCACCCTCCCCCACGCGGTCACCCGCGCGGCCCGGGAACACCTCGGCCTCGCCACACTGCCACTGCCGTTCCCGCTGCCCGAGGTCCCGCTGTACCTGCTCTGGCACCAGCGCTACGACGACGACCGCGCCCACACCTGGCTGCGGGAGACGGCCACCGACATCGTCCGGGCGCTGTTCGCACCACCGACCGTCTCCAACCGACCCGCCGGCCCGGCGGGTTGAGGAACCCCCGGTCACGCCGGGACAGGTCGCGGGCCGTGCGGATCGGGCAGCCCGCGTCACCGCGGCCGAGGAATCCGAGCGTCAGCGGCAGGGCCGGCACGGGGTGTCAGGACCGGCGCGGGGGTGTCAGGACCGGCCCCGTGCGTGAACGGAACCGGCGCCGTCACCGTCGCCGGGTTCCGTCGGTGCAGGTCGAGGCTTCGGCACGGCACCCCAGCGGCCGCGCAGCGCCACGGCGGCGGCCAGCCAGCCGGTGGCGAGGAGCCAGCCGCCGAGGACGTCCAGCGGCCAGTGCACGCCGATGTAGATCCGGCTGAGTCCGATCGCGGCGGCGAACACGGCGGCGATCGCCGCTGCGGTCCGGGCCGCGGCGGGTCCGGTGCGGGCGACGGCCAGGGCGAGCAGGCCGGCGCTGACGGCCGAGGTGAACGCGTGCCCGGAGGGGAAGGCGAAGCCGGCCGCCGCGGTCGCCCAGTCGGCTGCCGGTGGGCGGGGACGGCCGAAGGCGTGCATGAACCCCTGGCGCAGGAGTTGGCCCGCGATCAGCCACAGCACCGGTGCCGCCAGCAGCAGCACCGTGCGGGCACGGGATCGAGGGCCCGGTGCGTCCCGCAGGGTGACGGCTCCGGCGGCCAGGGCCAGGAGGTAGGGGAACACGCCGGTGCCGAGCGACGTGAGGGCGAGGGCCGCGGCCCGGGCGGCGGGCGGCCGGTGTGCGACGGCCCAGTCGACGGCGTCCTGCTCGAAGCCGAACGGTGCCCGTCCGTGGCCTGCCAGCAGCACGGCCAGCGCCGCGAAGCCCGCCCACGCGACACCCGCGACACCCGTGGCCGGCGCCGCCTTCCCGGCGGCCGGGCCGCCGCGCCCGATGCCACTCATGCGGCCAGCCACCACTGCAGGCGGCCCGACCGGACGCGGTCGACCAGCGCCCGTCCACGGCCGGCCAGGAGGCCGAGGCCGTAGCCCGCTGCGGTGCCGACCAGCGCGCCGAGCACGACGTCGTGCGGGTAGTGCACGCCGACCAGGACGCGCGAGACGCCCATGGCCGCGGCCAGGAGCAGGGCGAGGGCGCCGATGCGGCGGTCGACCAGCCACAGGGCGGCCGCGCCGGCGAACACGATGACGGTGTGGTTGCTCGGCAGCGCCCAGTCACCCGGCGCGGGACACGCCTCAAGCGTGGGTCCGGCGGGCAGGACCTGGCAGGGGCGAGGCTCGCGCAGCACGCTCTTGAGGAGGGTGTCGGCGGCGAACGCCGCGATCACGCACAGCGGCGCGGCCAGGGCCCGGGACATCGCCGCGCTGTCGGTGCGCCGGGCCCGCCACCACGCGGCGAGCATCAGTACCGCCAGCAGGCCCAGGCCCCAGGCGGAGAACACCGCGACCGCCTCCCGCGCGGCGGCGGGCAGGTGCTGCGCGAAGTGGTCCGCGCGCAGGTACAGGCCGCCGTCGATCGGGCGCCCGTCGAAGGCGAGCAGACTGTGCGCGGCCGTCATCGCGCCCTCGCCTGGCGGCGGGAGCGCAGCAGTTCCAGCGCGAGCGGCAGCAGGGAGACGACGACGACCACGGCGACGATCGGGAGCAGGTAGTGGTCGACGTTCGGTACGGAGGAGCCGAGTGCGTAGCCGGCGAGGACGAGGCCGAAGGTCCACACGAGGCCGCCGACGACCTGCCAGAGGGTGAAGGTGCGGGCGTTGACGCCGAGGGCGCCGGCGAGCGGGTTGAGGACGGTGCGCACGACGGGCACGAAGCGGGCGAGGACGACGGCCTTGCCGTGGCCGTAGCGGTCGAGGAGTTCCTCGGCACGGACGGCGCCTTCGTGGAGGTGCTTGTTGCGGGAGCGGGCGAGCAGGGTGCGGCCGCCGCGGCGGCCGATGAGGTAGCCGACCTGCGCGCCGGCGAGGGCGCCGACGGCGGCCGCCGCAAGGACCTGGGCGAGGTCGAGGTGGGGGCCGTTGTGGGCGCCGGTGGTGCACAGCAGGCCGGCGGTGAACAGCAGGGAGTCGCCGGGGAGGAAGAAGCCGACGAGCAGGCCGGTCTCGGCGAAGAGCACCGCGGCGATGCCCAGGGCGCCGAACGCGCCCAGGAGGGAACCCGCGTCCAGCGGGTTGACGGCCAGCAGGGTGGACGAGAGGTGCATCGATGGGCGCCTTTCCTGGGGGGTGAGCGGGTGCGGCGTGCCCGTCGCACCCGCTCACCCGGTGGGTTCAGGCCGCGGCGGGTGCGCGCCGCTCGCCGGCGGCGAGGGCGCCGACGGCAGCGGCGATGACGACGGCGAGGACGAGGCTGACCGGCCCGGTGCCGAGGTCGAGGCCGCCGCGCCGGTGGCTGACGCCGGCCCAGTCGGCGAAGCACGCGCCCAGCGGCCGGGTGAGGACGTAGGCCCACCAGAAGGCGAGGACGGGCGACAGGCCCGGCACCAGGCGGTGGGCGAGCGCGGGCAGGGCGATCAGCGCGGCGAACAGCAGCCCGGAGGGCAGGTAGCCCCAGCCGAGGGTGGCGGCGGTGAGGTCGCCGCCGGCCGTGCCGAGCGCGAAGGTGGCCATGACCGCCAGCCAGTAGAAGACCTCGCGGCGCCCGCCGGCGACGCTCTCCACCGCGAGGGTGCCCTCGGTCCACCGCCAGACGGCGAAGACCAGGGCGAGGGCCACGGCGAACGCGAACGCGGACGCGGTGTAGGGCACGCCGAGCGCGACGTGCGCGACGTCGGCGGCCATGGTGCCGAACACGCTCACCATGACCACCGCCGCCCAGTACACGACCGGAACGTAACGGCGGGTGCGGGCCTGCGCGAACAGGGCGACGGCCAGCAGCACACCGGCAGCACCGACCGCCGGGACGGGCCCCAGCGTGCGGGCGAGGTAGTCGGAGGTGGTCTCGCCCATCCCGGTCGTGAGGATCTTGACGATCCAGAACACGGCCGTGACCTGCGGAACCTTGCTCCACACCGGCCGCGGGGACAGGTCCTGGCGGCGGTGGGCCGCGATGGGGGTTGTCGTGGCGCCCAAGACGGCGCACTCCCTTCTGCACGGCGCGGCCCCGCCGCGCCGATCCGTCGAGTCAGCCGTTCAGGACCGTGTTGCCGGTCAGGGCGCCGCTCGTGCCGTCGACGGTCACCACGTGCCGGACGCCGTCCGGGCCGACGACGACCGCCTGCCACGCCCGGCCGCCGCCCTGCTGCGCGACCGTCGTCAGCGACTCGACCCGGCCGCCGGCAACGGCGGCCTGGGCCTTGGCCAGCGCGTCCGCCGCCGCCAGCGACGGCAGCGGCGCCGGGGCGGCCTTCGCGCCGACCTCGTCCCGGGCCTCGCCGTCGGGGCCCCTGCGACCGTCCTCCGGACCGCGGGTGCCGCCGGCCTCCTCGTCGCCCCCGGTCACCATGCGGTGGTGCCTGCCGTCGGCCGCGGACACCCTGTGGCGGTCGCCGTGGCCCTCCTCCTCGTGGTGTATCGCGGCCGCGGCCGCGCCGCCGCCGAGCACCACCACGGCCGCGCCGACCGCGACCCAGCGCGCCGAGCGGCCGCGCACCCACCGGCCGGCGCGCGCCTTGCGTCCCGGCTGCTCCTGCGGTCCCCCGGTGCCAACGGACTCGCTCACGGTACCCACCCCGATCTTCGGCATGGCCCGGGCCGACCCCGGGCAACAAGGTCAGCATGGCGAAACGCT
This sequence comes from Streptomyces sp. NRRL B-24484, assembly GCF_000717715.1. Lineage (GTDB taxonomy): Bacteria > Actinomycetota > Actinomycetes > Streptomycetales > Streptomycetaceae > Kitasatospora. The sequence continues at coordinate 32,376 of NZ_JOAI01000017.1, forward strand.
GCTGAAGACCCGCTGAAGACCTGAAGGTTCCTTCAGCTTCCAGCGGCTGCGACCTGCGACGCTGGTGGTCATGCGCGTACTGGTGGTGGAGGACGAACAGCGGCTGGCCCTGGCCCTGCAGCACGGTCTGACGGCCGAGGGCTTCACCGTCGACATCGCCCACGACGGCCTGTCGGGCCTGGCCAGGGCCACCGACCACACCTACGACGTGATCGTCCTCGACATCATGCTGCCCGGCCTCAACGGCTACCGGGTGTGCTCACGGCTGCGGGCCGCCGGCAACGACGTCGGCATCCTGATGCTCACCGCGAAGGACGGCGAGTGGGACGAGGCCGAGGCGCTGGACACCGGCGCGGACGACTACCTGTCCAAGCCGTTCTCCTTCGTCGTCCTCGTCGCCCGTCTCAAGGCACTCGCCCGCCGGATCGGCAGCCGGGCACCGCGGCGCACCGTCCTCGGCGACCTCGTGGTCGACTCCGCCGCCCGCACCTGCACGCGGGCGGGCGTCACCGTTCCCCTCACGCCCCGCGAGTTCGCGATCCTCGACCACCTCGCCCGGCGGGCCGGCGAGGCCGTCTCCAAGCGGGAGATCCTCGACGAGGTCTGGGACAGCGGTCCCGACAGCGACCCCAACACCGTCGAGGTCCACGTCAGCTCCCTGCGCCGCAAGATCGACACCCCGTTCGGCCGCTCCGCGCTGCAGACCGTCCGCGGCGCCGGCTACCGGCTGGCGGCCGACGGTGGCTGACCCGACCCCGCCCCCTGTCTCGGGCTCGACCCCTGCCCCTGTCTCGGGCCCCGCCTCGGCACGCGGGCCGCTGCGCGCCGGCCGGCGCCGTGTCCGGGCCGTCCTGCACCGTCTCGCCCGGCACCCCCGCGTCGCCGCAGCCGTCCGCCGCCTGCAGCCGCGCTCCGTACGCACCCGCACCACCATCGCCGCCGTCGCCAGCGTCGCCATCGTCCTGTTCATCGCCTCCGCCGCGGTCCTCCTGCTGCTGCGCAGCACCCTGGAACGCACCGTGCAGACCGGCGCCCGCGAACAGGCCCTGGCCGTCGCCCGGCTCGCCAACGAGGGGCACCTCACCGACACCCTCCCGCTCGACCACGGCACCGACTTCATCCAGGTCCTCGACGCCGACGGCAAGGTCGTCGCCGCCAGCCAGAACATCACCGGCCGCCCCGTCCTCACCACCGCCGGCCCCCGCAACGGCCACTCCAGCTACGACCTCGACGAACTCGGCGACGAACACCACCAGCGGGTCACCACCCTCACCACCAGCACCCCCACCGGCCCCGTCACCATCCACGTCGGCGCCTCGCTGCGGACCGCCGACACCGCCGAGGACCTCGCCACGGCCGCCCTCGCCGCCCTCTCCGCCGTCCTGCTGCTCACCGTCGCCTTCCTCACCTGGCGCGCCGCCGGCCGCGCACTGCAGCCGGTCGAGGCGATCCGCGCCGAGGTCGCTGCCATCGGCGACCGCGCCCTGGACCGCCGTGTCCCCGACCCGCGGAGCGACGACGAGATCTCCCGCCTCGCCGACACCATGAACGCCATGCTCGAACGCCTCGAAGCCGCCGGCGCACGCCAGCGCCGGTTCATCGCCGACGCCTCCCACGAACTGCGCAGCCCCCTCGCGGTCCTGCGCACCCAGCTCGAGGTCGCACTCACCCACCCCGACCCCGAGGTGCGCGCCGACCTCGTCGCCGGCGCCCTGAAAGACACCGAACGCCTGCAGGCCCTCGCCACCGACCTGCTGCTCCTCGCCCGCCTCGACGGGGCGCACGACCGGCCCGATCAGCCCGTCGACCTGACCGAACTCGTCCACACCGCCGTCCGCTCCCGCGGCACCGAACAGCACCCGGTCACCGTGCGGGCGACCACCGAGATCACCGTCCCCGGCAACCCGCTGTGGCTGGGCCGGCTGCTGACCAACCTCCTCGACAACGCCCAGCGCCACGCCCGGCACCGGATCACCGTGCGTCTGGAGGTGGACGGCGAATCCGGGCAGGCGGTCCTGGACGTCACCAACGACGGGCCGCCCGTCGACCCCGACGACCGCGAAAAGATCTTCGAACGGTTCACCCGCCTCGACGACGCCCGCAGCCGCAACGACGGCGGCACCGGCCTCGGCCTGCCCATCGCCCGCGACATCGCCACCGTCCACGGCGGCACCCTCACCGTCGTCGACGACCCGTCCGGAACCACCTCGTTCCGCACCACCCTGCCCGCAGCGGTGAGCCGGTGACCCGTCCGGCACCCGCGCGAGGCAGTCGGTGGCCGGCCGGGCCGGGCAGCCGGATACGGGCGCGGCGGCCGAGCCGCGGATACTCTTCGTGCAGGATCCATCTCTCTGCGTGAGGAGCGTGTGCCATGCCGTACTCGCCGTTGCTGATCAAGCCGATGAAGGAAGAGCTGACGTCGATCGGGTTCAAGGAGTTGCTGACCGCGGACGACGTCGATGCCGCCATGGACGGCGCGGACACCGGCGTGACCCTGGTGGCCGTCAACAGCGTGAGCGGCTGCGCGGCGGGCATGGCCCGCCCGGGGGTCCGCCTCGCCCTGGAGGGCGACGGGAAGCACCCCGACCGGCTGTTCACGGTCTTCGCCGAGCAGGACCTGGAGGCCACCGCGAAGATGCGCGGCTACTTCCCCGACATCCCGCCCTCCGACCCGTCGTTCGCCGTCTTCAAGGACGGCGAGCTCGTCTACTTCATCCCCCGCCACCGCATCGAAGGACGCGACGCGCGAGCGGTCGCCGCCGACCTCACCGCCGTGTTCGAGGAGTTCTGCCAGTAGTCCCGAGCAGTCGCCGCCGGGGGCGCCCGGGGTCCCGGCGGAGCAGGGTGCACAGGCGAACCACGGCCACCCGGCCGTGTCGTACGTCCGCCCTGGTCATCGTCGCCGGGCCGTCCCCCGGCGACTTCGGCACGCCCGCTCGCCCTGCTCCGGTGCAACCTTCAGCACACCGCCGGCCTCTACCACCGTCGGCCCCTACCACCGTCGGCCGGCGACCGCGGAGTGCCCGTCGGAGCGCCGGTGGGCGGCGATGTCCGAGGGCCGGGGCCGCTCGGCCCCGGCCCGGTGTCCGGCAAGGGTTCAGCGGCGATCACGCACCCGGCCCTGATCGGGTCCCGTGGCAGCGGCACCGGGCACGGCGAAGGCCTCGGCGAGGATGAGGCGGATGTGGCGTTCCTCCACGCCCGCTTCCCGAGCCGCCCGGACCCTGGCCGCGATGTCACCGGGCAGTCGGCCGGTACGTGGCGTCGCCCAGGTGCCGGCATCGTCACCTTCCGCCGGGGCGTCGCCGGTCACGGGCGGGTCCGGGCGGCCGGGCACACCGGTTCGTGCCACGTGGTGGCCACCACGGCCCCGCCCGGGAGCAGGCGCTCCGTGTTCCAGGTCCGACAGCAGACCACCGCCGGGGGCTGGCCGGACGCCTCTGCCGCGGGCGGCTCAGTGGCGGGCGCGGCGGTGCGTGGGGCCGGACGGCGGTGCTGCGGGCGTTGTGCAGGTGAGCTCGTCATCCCCCGCATGTCCCACGCGGCGCGGCCGCCCAACCCCAGCCCTACCCGGACGGGGCAGCAGAACGGGGGCCGGGCGGGTCGACATCCCGGCCGTCGGGCAGGGCTCCGGCCGCAACCGCCGCCCCGGCGACGCGCAGCACCGCCGCAACCCCGGCAAGGGTCTCCACTCGGCGGCGGACATCGTCCTCGACCTCGGTGCCGTACAGGTCGGCCAGGTCGACGCCGGCGGCAAACTCCTCGCGGAGGCCGATCAGCCGGCGGCGCCTGTGCGCGGGCGTCGCCGGCTGCCGCCGCCGGCTCCCCGAGTTCCCGCTCGGCGCGGCGCCGGTCGTCGACCGCGTCGATCCCGAAGTCCACCGCCCGCACGTACGCCGCGAGCCGCCGCCGGGTGAGATCGAGGAGCTCCCCGTGCGGCCGGGGTTCGGCGCGGTGGGCCGCCCGCCCCGAACCCACATCGCCGCCGGCGACCTCGGACATGGTGCGCACCGCTGCCCCGACCGCGGCCACGTCCGGCAGCTGTCCGCTGCGCCGGGCCGGGTACTCCTGCCGCAGGTGTCCGATCGGGCCGTCCTCGCAGTCCTCGCCGTCCCACGCGGCCGCGGCCGGGCCGGGCGGGCCGCGGCCGGTGCCGCCGTGCCGATCCATCTGCCGCAGCTGCACCGCGACGCCGACGGCAGCCGGGTTCGGCCGGCCGGCCATCCCGACCGGGGTCCCGGCGGGCAGCAGCATGCGGTCGAGCAGTGCGGCGTGGCGCGGCACCCACTCCCGGTCGTGCATCTGCGGGGTGCCGTGGTGGGCGCGGGCGAGGTTGAGCATCGCCGCCGTCTCCACGTGCGGCTCGGGGGCGTCCGCGCAGGCCTCCTCCGGGGTCGGGGCGGCCGGGCCGGTGGTGTGGTTCGGCATCCGGCGGTTGCTCCTCGACGGTCGGGCGGGCGCCGTGAACGGGACGGCCCGCGCGGAACGGCGGGTGGGGCGCCCCCCGCCCGTTGCAGACGAGCCCCACGATCTGAACTCCGGTCTCGGCGCGCCGGGTTCCCCGCTGGACCAGTGCAATCCGACGAGATCCCCCTGCCGTACGGTCGCATACGCAGGGTGACTGTCGATGTCGCCTCATGGCGACTTCGTGACGGTAGGTGGTCAGTGCACGGATTGACCGGCCGGCCACGAATGAATCCGACTCATCATCAGGTCGCCCTGGAAATCGATCATTTAGGCTGGGCGGGTGACTGATGAGCAGGGGCGGGTGCAGCCGTCGGGAGTGTGGGCCACGGCGGTGGGGGTGGCCAGGGTGCGGGCGCTGGAGACGGAGCGGGAGAATCCGCTGTTCCGCGACCCACTGGCACAGGCTTTCGCCGCCGCCGGCGGGCTGTGGCCGTCCTCGCCGCCACCCGAGGACGAGGCCGCGCGACGCCGCCGACTGGCCGTGTCGTTCTCCATCGTCGTCAGGACGAAGTTCCTCGACGATCTGTTGCTGGAGGCCTCCGCGTCCGGGGTCCGGCAGGTCGTACTGCTCGGCGCCGGCATGGACAGCCGGGCCTTCCGGATGGACTGGCCCGAGGGCACCCGGCTGTTCGAGGTCGACACCGCCGTGCCACTGGACTTCAAGGCATCGGTACTGCGCCAGGAGCGGGCCGTCCCGCGCTGCGAGCGGATCACCGTCGCGGTGGACCTGCGCGAGGACTGGCCGGCCGCGCTGGCCGCCGCAGGGCACGACCCGGCGCTGCCGACCGTGTGGATCGCCGAGGGACTGCTGATCTACCTGCCCGAGGACGCGGTGGAACTGCTGCTGGCCCGGATCGGTGCGCAGTCGGCGGCAGGCAGTCGGCTGGGGCTGACGTTGGGCTCGCGCGGCGTGATCGAGCGTTTCAGCTCGGACGCCGTGCCGGGATCGGCGGCCTCCATGTGGGTCTCGGAGATGCCCGACGACCCGGTGGGCTGGCTGGCCGGGCACGGCTGGGAGGCCGACGGCCACACCCTGCGCGAGCGCGCGGCCGCCTACGGCCGCCCGGTCGAAACCCCGCCGCAGCGCGAGGAGCGGCCCGGCGGACTGATCTCGGCGGTACGCCGGTAGAGCGCCTCCCGGTCCCCCCGGTTCTCCATTCCGAGGGGCCGGAGGAGTCGACCGGGTCCATGCGCGGATGCGAGGTCCGGCCGTGCGTACCGTCGATGCGATGCACCCGGGCCCGGACGGCCCGCAGCACACCCGGCTGCGGGCCGCCGTTCCACCGGACCACGCCGACCTGCCCGCTCCTCGCCGGCCCGGCCAGGAGGCTCAGCGGGCCGGAGTGACGGTGGGCGACTCGTTGGGGCAGCCGGCGGCGAGCCGGTGGAGGGCGTCGGCCTGGTCGACCGCGCCCGTCGGCCCGCCGTCGGCCGGCGCACCGTGACCGCCCAACCCGACACGGCGACCGCCACCGGTATCAGCCCGGGTTCCGTGAAGGACGGCGCTGTCGTGCTTCAGGACCCCGCCAGGCACGACACCGTCGGCGACACCCCCTCATCCTCCCCGGACAGCCCCCTCGGCTCCCCCGACGCCCGCCGGCGCGTGGCGCGCCGCCACCGGCTGCCGGTCGCGGCCGTAGCCGGTGAGAGCGATGCGGCCGTCGTCGAACCGGACCGCGCCCACGGCCCGGTACAGGCCCAGCGCCCTGGCCACGTCCCGGGCGACCACCACCCTCCACGAGGTCAGGCCCGGCGGCTGGCGCTCCTCGACGTGGTGGCGGCCCGTCAGCTCGTCCCAGACCGTCCACGCGGCCTCCTCCTCGGTGAGTGACCCGGCGTCGAGACGCCGCCACAGGGCGGGCAGGCCCGCGCTGAAGTCCACCGAGCCCTCCAGGTGGAGGCGCACGGACTGCCAGCCGCTGCGGGAGTCCTCCAGCCGCGGCACGGCCGTGAACAGTGCGTCCCGCAGCGCACCGGGATCCTCCCGCAGCCGCGCGGCAGCCGGCCCCGGGCCGAGGCACGGACCGTCCGTCGTCACCAGGCCGGCGAAGTGCGCCCACGCCATCAGCACCTGTACGCCGCGCAGGGGCGCAACCGAGCGCGTACCCCTCTCGTCGTTGCCGGTTTCCAGCAGCTCGACCAGCTCCCGCGCATCCGCGCGCAGCAGCTGCCCCGTCGTCGTCAACTGCCTGCCCCCGCCGACCCAGCCGGACAGCGCGAGCATCTGCCCCACCGCCGTCGGCGGGTCCCCGGCCTCGCCACGGCCGGCCTCCCCCGGCCCGGACACGGCACCGCGCACCGTCCCCGGGCGCGCCTCGATCTCCCACACGAACTCATCCCTTCCCCCCGGCCCGGGAGTCCCCCGCGCCCCCTTCACCGTATGTCAGACCGCGGCGCGGCCCCGCCGCGAACACCCCGGCGGGCGACGGTCCGGCCGGGTGCGGGCGCCGTGCAGAACGGCCCGCGCCTCGATCGGGTGAGGTGGTGACGGGGAGCCAGGGGCCGCCGTGACGCCAGTATGATCATCGAAACGGGATGTCGGGGGGTCCACGGCGTGCGTGCACGGCGGTTGGTGGCGGCGTGCGCGGCGATCTCGGTGCTGGCCGCAGTGGCGGGATGCCAGGCGGACGAGCCGGGCGATCGGACGGGCACGGCGGGCGCGGCCGGTACGCCGGGCAGCAGCTCGGCGCCGGCGACCTGCGCACCGAAGTCCGGGGCCGACGGCGAGCCGTCCGCCGGGTCCGTCGAAGGCCTGGCGAGCGAGGGACTCCCGGACGAGATCCGATGCCTGCCGTCGGTCTCGCACGGCGGGATCCCCGCCGCCACGGGAGACGCCGCGATGCCTCGGCGCTCCCTGATGGTGAACGTCGTCGGGGGCACCACCCGCGCGCAGACCCTCGTGCTGTGCCGGCGGATCACCGGGCTCGGCTACGGCCCGGGCGGCACGCACAAGATCGACATGCTGTCCGTGGGCGGTGACCTGACCGCAGGCACCTACCTCTCCACCGCCCGCGCGGAGTGCGTCCGGGCAGGCTGAGCCCCGACCGGCCGCGGCCGGACAGCGCGGTGCGGTCCACCCGTGGGACGCCTCCCGACGTCCCCTCCGGGGATCGACCGTTCATGCGCAGCTGCTCGGCCGTGCCCGGATCGACACCTCGGACCACCCGGGGTGCGACGCGCGGACCACGGAGGCCAGGACCCACCGCTCGGAGGCGGTGGCACGCTCCAGGGGCCCGGGTCGTGAAGATCGAATACCCGGGACGTGACATGCCCGCGGGCCGCCCGGCCACTAGACTGGACCGGACCTTCCGACCCCCTCGGGGAGGGTGTCATGCCCGCTGTGACCGTGGAAAACGTGCTGGACCTGCCGCGTATCGCCGAGCCCGATCCGCAGGTCGCCCCGCAGCGGCCGGTCACGGCGGTGACCTCTGCGCCCAGCGGGTTCGAGGGTGAGGGCTTCCCGGTGTACCGGGCCTTCGCCGGCGTTCCCACCCGGTCGCTCGACCCGTTCGTCCACATGGACCAGATGGGCCAGGTCGACTACGCACCGGGTGAACCCAAGGGCACGCCCTGGCACCCGCACCGGGGCTTCGAAACCGTCACCTACATGATCGACGGCCTCTTCCAGCACCAGGACTCGCACGGCGGCGGCGGTCTGATCACCGACGGCGCCACGCAGTGGATGACCGCCGGGAGCGGGATCCTGCACATCGAGACGCCGCCCGAGGCCCTGGTCCTCTCCGGCGGCCTGTTCCACGGCATCCAGCTGTGGGTGAACCTGCCCAGGGCCAGCAAGTGGAACCCGCCCAAGTACCAGAGCATCGAGGGGCGCGAGGTCACCCTGCTGTCCTCGGCCGACGGCGGCGCGCTGGTACGGGTCATCGCCGGGCAACTCGACGGACACGCCGGCCCCGGCTCGACGTTCACGCCGATCACCCTCGCCCACGCCACCATCACCGCCGGAGCCCGCCTGGTCCTGCCCTGGCGCCCCGACTTCAACGCCCTCGTCTACGCGCTGGCGGGACACGGTTCGGTCGGGGCCGAGGACCGGCCCCTCGCCGCCCACCAGCTCGCGGTCCTCGGCCCGGGCGGCGCCCTGACCGTCACGGCGAGCAGCCGGCCCGACGGCGGCACGGCCGACCTGGACGTGCTGATCCTGGGCGGCGAGCCGATCCGGGAGCCGGTCTTCCACTACGGGCCGTTCGTGATGAACACCAAGGCCGAGGTCATCCAGGCCATGGAGGACTACGAGGCAGGCCGGCTCGGGGTGATCCCGGACGACGCGATCATGCCGCACACCGCGCGGGGAGCCGATCACCGTCCGGAACGGTGACGGCGGGGCGCTGCTCCCGGAACCGTCGTCGCGCATCGCGGACCGGCCGGACGGCGGGTTGCACTTCGAGCCCGCCGGGACGGTGGCACCTGCTCCGGGTCAGCCTTCCGCCTCGTCCCGGCCGACGCGGGCCCGTTCCGCTCGGCCGTCAGTCCTGCGGGGTGGTCAGGTGGTCGATCGTCTCCCGGACCCAGCGGGTGTCGGGGTGGTCGGGGCCGAGGATACCGGTCAGTTCGGGTAGGAGGTCCCGCAGTTGGCGCAGTCCCGTGTCGAGGTCACCCGACCGGGCGGTCCAGTAGGCGAACTCTGCGCGCACCCCGAGGAAGGTGGGGTGTTCGGGGGCCAGACCACGGCCGAGGTCTCCGAGCAGGTCGCGCAGGAGTCGGAGGGCCTCGGTCGTGTCGCCCAGCTCGCCGGTCCACTGGGCGAGTCTGCGGCGGAAGCCGTACGGGGACGGGTGGTGCGGGCCGAGCAGCTCGGTGAGGCGGGGGATGGCAGGTGGGATCAGTCGCAGAGCGGCGGCCGGGTCGCCGGTCATGCCGCTCCAGTGGCCGATCTCGGCCTCGGTGACGAGCAGCAGCAGGTCGTCCGGACCGAGGACCCGGCGGATGTCGGGCAGGAGGGCCTGCCAGAGTTCCAGGGCTTCGGCCGACCGGCCGCACTGGCCGGTGTAGGAGGCGATGTTGGCCCTGGTACTGAGCGTCTCGCGGGTGTCCGGGCCGAGCACTCTCCTCTGGAGCAGTAGCAGCTCCTGGAAGAGTGCGAGGGTGGTGGTCACGTCGCCGCTCTGGGCCGTCCAAAAGGCGATCTGGTGGCGGGTGGTGAGGCAGTCGGGGTGGTCGGGGCCGCGGAGTCGTTGTTGGTCGGGCAGGAGCTCGCGGAAGACGGCAGCGGCAGCGGCCGGGTCGCCGCCGAGGCCGGTCCAGTGGCCGGTTCTCGCCCGTAGGGTCAGGACCCGGTCGTGGTCGGGACCGAGTCGTGCGGCGAGGTGGGTGCAGAGTTCACGGCAGAGTTGCAGGGCGGTCTGTTGGGCTCCTCCTGCGCCGATCCATTCGGCGAGGTCGAACCGGCCGCCCAGGACGGTCGGATGGTGCGGGCCGAGTTCGGTGAGCAACTGTTCCAGGACGTGCTCCCCGAGTTCGACGGCCTCCGGCCAGCGCTGGTCGGCGACGAGGGTGGCGAGCTGCGGGTGGTGGTCGGCCAGGGCACCGAACGGCACGTCGTCGATCGGGTCGCCGGTGGAGGGCGGGCCGCCGGGGCCGAAGTGGCCGAGCAGCGGGGTGTCCGTGCGGGCGAAGGCGCCGGCGCCCGGGGGTAGGGCGCCGGTGCCGTGGAGTGCGGCGCGCAGGGCGGGTGTGTCGCGTCCGTCGGGGGTCCGGCTGCGCCATAGGTCGGTGACCAGTGCCGCTGTGGACAGGGCCGCCCCGGTGGGCACGGACTCGAGGAGCAGTTCGCGCAGTCCGGGACGGAAGTCGTAACGCTGTGGGTGGGGGTGACCGGTCGGTGCCGGATCGGCGGGGGCACGGCGCAGTAGGCCGCCGAGCAGTACTTCCGCGAGGTGGGCGGGGCTGCCCTGGTTGCCGAGTACGGCGCGCTGCACCAGGCGCATGACCGGCAGTGTCAGCGGGCGGACGGCGGCGAGGTGGCCGGCCAGCCGGAAGGCCTCCGGGGAGGCCGCGGAACGGAACAGGGTCAGTCGGGAGCGCATGTCGGTGGCCGGGCCGGTGCCGGCCGGCGCGGGTGTGGGCCGCTCCTGCGGTGCTGCCGGGGTGACCTCTGCGACTTGGACGGAGGTCCCGGTGCCGTGGGCGACCAGGAGGGCCCACGCCGCGATGGACGCGGGGTCGAGTTCCACGACGGGGACGGGTAGTCCGCTGAACGGCGCCAGGTCGGCGGGCAGGACGGGGTCGGTGACGCGCCAGGCGGAGTTGGCGGTTCCTGCCCGGCCGGCCCGGAGCTGTTTGGTTTCGGTTCGCAGCCCGGTGCCGGGCCAGAGGCGTTTCGGTAGCGGCTGGAGCACTGCGGTGGCACAGCTGCGGGCCCAGTGTGCGAGCAGCCGGTCCAGTCGGCCGTCGCGCCAGCCGGCGCCGACGGCGTCCGAGAGGACCAGCACCAGGCCGCGTCCGTCCGAAGGGCAGGGCGAACCGGCCGGGAGCCGAACCCCGTGCGGGTCGAAGGGCCGGCTGTACAGCCGTGGTCCTTCGGGGTGGCGGGTGTCGAGGCCGTAGGTGCGGACCCGGCGAAAGATTCCGGCGTTCTGCAGCAGTACTCGGAGTTCGGCGGACAGTTCGCGCCAGATGTGCATGGAGAGGCCGTCATCGATCACCAGCGCGACGTCCATCCAGCGCTCCCGCCGGGCGCGCGTGACGAGGTCGAACACGCCGGTGTCGGCGACCAGGTCGGCCGTCGCCCGCTCGTCCAGTTCCTGTTCCCGCGGGGAGCGGACGGGGCGTTTGAGCGGGCGCAGGGCCCGGGCGAGTCGCCTGGGTGCGGGTAGTGCCCGCTCGGCCCTGACCAGTACGGGGGTGGCGGCGGTGCCCTCGACCGGGGCTCCCGCCATGGCGTACACGTCGGTGCCTCCGGCGGTTCCGGGAACCGAACCGTGGGCAGGGGCGTCCGCTCCGGATGGGTTGCCGGGCGGGCGGTGTGGTGGGGACGTGGTGGCGGTCGGTGTGCCGGTGGCGCCGGCGGCTCCTGGCGCGGGGATGCGGGCCGCCAGCCAGAGCACCTCGGCGAGTTCGAGGGCGGTCAGGCCGAGGCCGGCCGCGGACAGGGTGTCCTGCAGGCGCTCCACCGGGGAACGTCGGGTCACTCCTGGGGCCCGGCCTCGTCGAGGGAGCGCAGGACGGCTGCGACCAGGCCCTCGCGTTCGAGGTCGACACCGTTCACCCTCAGGTGGACGGCGTTCAACAGTTGGTCGGTGGCCAGCATGGCCTGGCCGGTGTCGCGACGTTCCAGGAAGGTGTTGATGAGGTCGTCTGCGGCCGACAGGCCGTCGGGGCCGAGGTGCGCCGCCACGATGCTGCGCAGTTGTTCGCCGGTCGGCTGCTTAAGGTCCAGGCGCACGCACCTGCGCAGGAACGCGGGCGGGAAGTCGCGCTCGCCGTTGCTGGTGAGTACGACGACGGGGAACTCCTGGCAGGAGATGCGACCGTGGCGCACGGTGTGGCGGTCCGAGGTGCCGTCGACCATGACCGCCACGTCCGTGTGCCGCTCGCCGAGCCGGGCGAGCTCGGGAATCTCGAACGTGCCTTCCTCGAAGACCACCAGGAGGTCGTTGGGCAGGTCGATGTCGCCCTTGTCGAGTTCGTCCACCAGCAGGACCCGTGGCCGGCCGGGCGTTCCGGTGGCCAGTGCCGTGCCCAGTGGGCCCAGGCGCAGGTAGCTTCCGATGTCCGAATCGTCGCCGTGCTGCCCTGCCCGGTTGGCGTCGCGCAGGCGACCGACGGCGTCGTAGCGGTAGAGGCCGTCCGCGAGGGCGGTACGGCTGTTGACCGGCCAGCGCAGGACGTCGCCCAGGCCCAACTCGTAGGCGATGGAGGCGGCGAGGGAGGACTTGCCGGTGCCCGGCGCGCCGGTGACCAGGAGCGGGCGGCGGAGGTGGAGCGCCGCGTTCACGATGTCCGCCTCGGCATCGGTGATGTGGTAGTGGAGGGCGTGCCGTTGGACGTCGTCGGCCGGGAAGCGCCGCCAGGGCGGGGCCTTCGGGAGGGGGCGGGGGCGCGGCACCCGGTCGGCGCGGTACAGCCGCCAGTCTCCCCGATCGGCGTTCATCTCTCGCTGACCCTCTCTTCGTGCTCGGCCCGTCACGGGCGATTTGCCACCGACACTCTGTCACTCCGGAGGGTCACTGAGGGGCAGCGACGCCGGAATTCCGGTCGGGCCGTCCCAGACGCACGCCAGATGCCGCCCTATTCCCTCGCCGCCGGCCGCCGCAATCCGCGCCTCGTATACGGCGCGCGGAAGTTGGGATGCCGTCAGTCCTGCGGCCAACTCGCGCAGCAGCGTACCCGCCCGCGGGTCGGCGCCCGGCCGGGGCCACACGACGCCGGGCACTCCGACCGCCAGGGCGATCGCGCGCAGCGGTCTCGTCCCGGGCGGGGCACAGCAGAGGGCCACGCCGCACACCGGTGTCGCCCGGCCCCGTTCCTGGACGGCCGGGTCGCGCCGTTCCTGCACCAGGACGTCCCCGGTGTGCCGGGTCTGCCAGCGGTAGCGCAGCTCCGGCCAGTACTCCGGGCGGCGCAGCTCCGGACAGCGCAGCACGACCAGGAAGTCCTGGCCCAGGACGCTGGGGAAGAACTCGTCGGGCCGGTAGACCCATTGGTCCACGTCGAGGTCGAGTTCGTCCTTCTGGACGAAGAACTCCACGCGCGGCAGCGCACCCGGTTCACTCTCCCGAGTGACCTGGGCCAGCACCTCGGCCAGCAGATCGAGCAGCGCCGTCCGGCCGATCGGCGCGTCGTGGAAGCTCCGGTGCACGGTCGAGCCGTCGGCGCCGTGGAGTCGGACGGTGCAGCCGAAGCTGTCGGTGGCTCCTGAACGCCACAGCTGGACCTGTACGGCCGGTGGTTCGTCTCCTGTACGGGCGCGGCGGCCGTGGGTGGCCTCTGTCGCTGTGATGCGGTGTTCGGCCAGCTCCTCGGCCAGTTCGAGTCGCGCGGCGACGGCGTCGTTCCAGGCGCGCAGGGCGCTGCGGGCGGCCATGTCGGCGGCCTCCGCCGCGGCGAACTCGACGACTCGCAGCAGGCTCGGGACCTTGCCGAAACGCGGCCGGTAGCTCTCCAGCAGCCGGACCAGTTCGGGCCAGTCGACGTCGTCGAGTGCCGGTCCGAGTGGAAGCGCCCGGGCGGCGATTCGCCGCGGCCTCGCCGGGTGGGTGGCGAGGAGGTCCAGCAGCTGACGGTTCTCGGCACAGGTCAGCAGTTCGTCGGGGGCCGCGTACAGCGCCTGGATCTGGAGACCGAGCCGCTCCTTCGGGCCCGGGGTGCGGTCGGACAGCAGAGCGGCCAGTGTGGGAATGCCGTGCCGGGCGGTCAGAGCGGTCAGGACGAACCACTCGGCCGACGGGTCGCCGGTGGGCAGTGCCACGCCGAGTTGCTCGGCGAACTCCCTTGCGCAGTCTGCCCGGTCGGCGGCATCGACGAGGATCCGGCCGACCGGATCGATGAGCTGCAGCGACATGGTCGCATGGTAGGGGGCCGCACGGTCCGTCCCGTGCGCGTCTTCGCGGCGTCCGGCAGCGACCGAGCCGGCCGCGACCGGGCCCGGGACGGGGGTGAGGTCGGGCAGCAGGGCCTGGAGCGCCTCGGTCGGGATCGCGAAGGCCCGCTCGCGTCGGCGGCTCACCACGAGGCCGACCACGCACTGCCGTTCGCGGTCCCAGAGCGGGCTGCCGCTGTACCCCTCCACGACCCCCTGGGCGGAGGCGGGGGTGTCGAGCACCAGCCAGTCCTCGGTCCGGCCCTGGACCACGACCGCAGCCACCGTGCTGGCGTGCCCGCTCCCGTACCAGGCGAACGCTGTCGGCCCGTACCGGTGGTATCCGAACGGGACGGTGGCCGCGCCGTCCGGAAGGCGGTCCACCACCCGCAACAGCGCCAGATCACCGGACCACTCGCTGTCGCCCTCCCGCGCCGGGAGGTCACCGCTGCGGCGGGCCGGCCACCACTGCTCGACCACCACCCGCAACCGGCCGGCTGCGGCCTGGCCCGGCAGCGCGACCCGCAGTCCGTCCACCGGCGGCGGCAACTGCTCGAACGGATGCCTCCCCAGTGCCTGGTTGACCACGTGCGCACAGGTCAGCAATCGGCCGTCGGCAATCAACAGACCGCCGCCGTAAGCCCGTTCCTCGCCGGCCCGGTACAGGGCGACATGCGCGGCCTTGACGGGCGCGTCCGGATCACGACCCGCAGCCGGCCCCTGCACAACGCTTCCCACCGATGAGTGACGTCAGGACGCCGTCGACACCGCCACCTCAACGGGTGACGCAGGCGGCGGCACAGCGCGGTCCGGGCGGACCCGCCAGGTCGCGCGCACGGTGAGAGCGGCCTCGCCACCCGCTGCCACGATGCCCAGCCTCAGATCCTTCGACAACTTGACGCCGAACTCGACCTCCACCTGCTCCGGCGGCCGGGCGGCCGAACGAACGGCACCGTGCACCAGGTCGAGCACCGAACCGAGTGGCTGGAGTGCTTCCCGCAACGCCTCCCCGGTAGTACGGGAAGCATCGCGCAACCGCCCGACCGCCACGACCTCACCGGCCCCGTCGGGGAGATCCGCTCCCCCGCCGCCCCCGGAGCCGCCAGGTCCACCGGTCCCGGACAGGGACGACGGCGAGGGCGACGGCGAGGGCGAGGGCGATGCCGACTCAAGGTCGAATACTTGCAGCAGTACTGACGTACCGTCACTCAGGGCCACTTCGGTGAAACCGGTCATGCCCGACACTCTGGCACCGCACGGCCACCGTGGGAAGAGCGGCCCGACCCCGGCGATCAGATCGCGGACAAGAACTCCGAGACCGGCACCTCGCCGGACTCGCCACCCGCGAGCGCCCGCCCCAGCTCGCGCGTCCGTTCATCGGCCGCAAGAGCGGCCAACGAAGGCCGGACCGAGACCGAACGATCGACCCGGTCCAATGCGGCGGAATCCAGGAGCCCCGGATCCGGCACCGCAGAATCCGGATCGGCAGGATCCACCACGGTACGATCCAGGTCGGCGGGTGGTGTGGTGGGCTCTGCGGCCATTGACGCCTCGCTTCCACGCGCTGCAGTGCGAACCCCGGGCACGAACTACCCACGGTACCGCGCCAACTGCACTCCGCACATCAGCCCCTGCACGGACGGCTCGCCCGCCCACGACACCACCCGCCGGAGGCCACGGCCCTCCCACGCGGGGACCGGGCAGCCGCGCCACCGGCTCGGCAACCTCCTGCAGGCTCGGGAGGGCTGGAGTTCCACTGCCGCCGCCGGGAGCGCGGCCCACGCTCCGCGGCAGTTGGTGGGGGCCGTTCACGCATGGACGCGCGCCCCGGTGGCGCGGCCGACGTGCCCGGGCGGGCTCCCACCGCTCGATCCCCAGGGGGATCTTGACCACACCGCACCGCGGACGCCTGCGCGTCCTGACCGCCGACGGCGCGCCGTACCCGCCGGCGGGTCTCCGACCGTGGTCATGCCGGTGATGTCGCCGGTGGCGATGAGGCGGTTGTATTTCTGCCGGCCGCTGCCGCGACCGCCGCCCCGACATGCCCACCCGCACCGCCAACGGCGACCTGTACCTCTGCGCCTCGACCTGCAAGGCCGGCACCGGCTGGAACATCTATCAAGAACATGCCCTGAGCTCGCTCTCCGCGGTCCGGTGTCGAGCGCCGCCCCCGGCGTGGTGCGGTAGGCGGCCGACCCGGGGCGATCGACACGACGAGGCTCCGGAGCACGCCCTCCCGCCACCCGGCCCGACCGCCGGAACCGCTTCGGTGCGCCCGAGCGGGCGCCGACATCGCGGATTCGAATCGCCATCGAACTCATGGACCACTGACCAGATATACGCTCGACCCAGATGTGCGCGAATTACCGGGCCGCCGATCCGCCCTTTCCACGGCCGGCGCCGCGGCCGCACTCCCGGCATGCCTGGCACTCGATTCGACGTCCAGTCAGATTCGGTCACTATAAGACCAATACGAAAAACTGGGCCCTTCACATTTCTTCCACCGACTTAGCCTGATCAACGGCCCAACCTGACCTTCCGTCAGGCCGCCGCTGATCCGAGGTGGAGAAACCAGTGCTGAGAAGCCCGCGTCCGCCCCATCCGATCCGTCCGCTGCGAGCCGTCACGGCCGCCGCTCTCTCCTCGGCCCTCCTCCTGTTCGGGCTGGGAGCCACCGCTCCCGGTGCCGCCGGAGCGGCCGAGAACGACAGCTCCACCGCGTCCGCGCTGGTGAAGAGCGCCCAGAACGTCACCCACCCCGGTGCGGCCGCTGCCGACCACGGGGACACCGTCAACTGGACCGTCCGGTACGACGGCGCCGTGACGGCCGCCGGCTCCGCGGCCACCGTCACCGACCCGATCACCGGGGCGGGCACGGCCCAGACGTACGTCCCCGGTTCGCTGCGCGTCCCGCCCGGCTGGACGCCGTCGTGGTCCACCGACGGCAGCAGCTTCGCCACGACCGACCCGGGCACCGCGACGACCGCGGTCCGCGCGGAGAACGCGACGGTCCGGGGCACCGGGACGAGCCTCGCCGCCCCGCTGCTGGCGCCCGTCCGGCCGACCCCGCAGTCCACCGGCGGCGACGGGTTCACGCCGATCCTGTACCGGACGGCGTCCGGCGAGGTCCAGTCGTGGAACATCTACCACCACGCCGCGCGCACCGCCCCGCAGGCGGTCTGCAGCAGCCTGTCCACCGGACAGCCGTGCACCGGCGGTCCCTGGCCGCGGCCGCTGAACACCACGGCCGGTCCGCTCGGCAGCGGTGCCGCCGGCGACATCGGCAGCCCGCTGACCCCGCAGTACGTGCTCGACCCGCAGCATCCGGGCCAGGTGCTCTACCCCGCCGTCACCGCCACCGCGGTCGGCGTCGGCTGCCTGGACCTCGCCGCGCAGGCCAACTGCGGCTTCGTCGCCCTGGAGAACACCGGCGGAACGCCGAGCCGCGCCAACAGCCTGGCCGGTCTGGTCCGGGCCGGCGACAGCGTCTACGGCGTCGCGACCACCGGTGAGGTGCTGTGCCTCTCGCTGGCCGACCGCACCCCGTGCGCCGGGCAGCCCTTCGCGCCGGTCGTCGCCGCCAACCACGACCTGCCGAGCACCCCGGGCGCCCTCTACCTCGGCGCGCTGACGGTGGTGGGCGACAAGGTCTTCGCCTCCTCCTCGCCGCAGAGCAGCGGCTCCACGGCCTCCGGACCGCCCGCGCTCGGCTGCTTCGACACGGCCACCAGGGCGGTCTGCGCGGGCTGGGAGTCCCCGCACCCCGCCGGGCCGAACGCCGGCTACTACACCTACGACGCCTACACCTCCTACGACACCGCCGGGCACCCGGACGGCGTCTGCACCAGCACCGTCGGCGGCGCCCACGTCCTGACCACCTGCTACGGCCTCGACGGCTCCGCGCACGCCGCGCCCGCCACCCTCGCGTCGCTGGCCGGCAGCGTGCTGACCTTCAACCCCGAGACGGTCACCACGGACACCGGGACGCGCAGCTACTTCCCCGTCTGGGGCGGCTCCGTGGCCGGGGCGACGGTCTGCCACGACTGGACGACCGCCGCACCGTGCGCGGGGTTCCCGATGCCCGCGTCCCACCCGGGCGTCAACGGCGGAGCCACCCGTGACTACGGCTACGCGTACGACGCCACGACCCGCTGCCTGATCGGCCTCGGCGACGCCGGCGTCCTGTTCTCCCTGGACCCGGCGTCCGGTGCCACCCCGTGCGTCCACAGCGGCGCGGCCGTCACCCTCAAGCCCGCCGACTTCTACTGCGACGGCGCCACCGGCCACGTCCAGGGCTACACCCGGGCACGGCTGACCGACATCGACCTCTCGCACGTCGACCTGGCGGCGTCCCGCGCCCTCGTCACGGACCCCGACGGCACGCCCGTCGCCGCCCCGGCCCTCGCCGCGGACGGCACGGTCGACCTGTCCGGCGTCTCAACGACCGCGCACCCGGCGATCACCGTCACGGCGCAGCTGGTGCTCACCTCCACCGCGGACTTCGGCACCGACAACCACCCCGCGCTGGTCGTCGAGTACCAGGGCGACGCCCCGCAGATCTGCTTCCGCACCACGGTCACGGCCGACTGCGCGACCGCGTCCGTCACCAACACGGCGACCGGCACCGACGCGACCGGTGCCCTCACCTCCAACACCGTCACCACCGCCGTCGTCCCCGGCGCCGGCTGCCAGCCCCGGGTGAGCGTCGAGAAGGAGATCTGCGGCTCCGGGAACCCGCACGACTGCGGACCGGGCGGCCCGGGCCCCTGGGCCAAGACCAGCCCCGTCGGTCTGCTGGGCCTGCTCGGGCACGCGCACTGGCGGATCACCGTCACCAACGCCGGCCCGGTCGACGCCGCCGCGGTGACCGTCAACGACGCGGTCACGCCCTCCTGCAGGCAGGCCGCCGGCACCTTCGCCCTGGCGGCCGGGACCAGCCGCGCGGTCTACTGCGACTCCCTGCTGGTGGCACTGCCGCTGAAGAACACCGCCTCGGCGAGCTTCGTCCCCGCGAACTCGCCGCCGGGCACGGCCCCCACCACCACCGCGCCCTCCTCGGCGGTGGCCTGCTCCCTGCTCTGCATCCTCGCGACCCCCGGCAAGGACTGACCCCCCCCGACCGCCCGGCGAACCCGCTCCGTACGGCCGCACCGGCCGTACGGAGCACCGCGTTCCCGGGCACGGCGGTCCGGGCACGGCGGTCCGGGCACCGGGCCGGGTGCGAGGCCCCCAGGCACCACCCCCTCGACCACCGGTGGGCCGTCACCCCGCACCCCGTCGGGTGGACAGGGCCCCGTCGTGACTGTGGCACCGGTGATCACTCCGGTCGGGCCGGAAGAGTTCTCCGCACCGGCACCACCCACACGGAAGGGACCACCAGGACGGGCGCGTGACCAAGGAGGAATTCCTCTACGACATCGAGCGCAGGATGATCGGCAAGACACCCGCCACGGCCGCCCCGTACCCCGCCCTCGTCGCGGACCCGGCGTTCGAGCTGATGGACACGGCCGAGAAGGGCGCCGTCGGCGAGGAGGCGTTCGTGACGTACACGCTCTCCGCCTTCCCCTGCACGGCGTGAGGCCGCCGCCCCGCAGACCCGGGCGCGGGGGCCGCGGGTGTGCCGTCCGAGACGGGGCAGCGGCGTCCCGCAGCGGGTGCCGCCCGGCCGTCAGCCGCGCACGAACGCCAGGTCCGCCGGACGTACCCGCTCGCGCGGACCCGCCGCGCGCAGCACCACGTCCAGCACGCGGCCCGGGTCGGCGGCGTACGCGTGGGAGAACCACGCCATGTTCGCCTCCACCACGGCCCAGCGGTGGCCCGGGAGGTACGGGTCGAGCAGTTGCCCGACGTCCAGGACGACGGCGCTCGGCAGGGTGTCGCCGGCCGTGGCGATCAACTGGTCGACGAACTCCGCGATCTCCGCGGCGGCGCCCCCGTCCGCGCCGTCCGTCCCGTCCAGGGGCAGTGGGCGCGGGTCCGGCCGGCCGAACACGGCGTACCGGCTCGCCGTGGCGATCCGCCCGTCCAGCAGGAACAGCCGGTACTCGGCCGCGAAGGTCACCACCTCCGAGAGCAGCACCGGTGTTGCCGGGTCCAGGTCCGCGGGCAGGCGGGAGCCGTCGGCGTAGACGTCGGCCGGGAAGGACTTGTCGCGCGGCGGTTTGACGAACGTCGGCCGGTCGAGCGCCCACGCGTCCACGGCGGTGGCCGACCGGATCCGACGGCCGGTGAACTCCTCCGGCAGCCGGGCGAGCCAGTCGTCGTCCGGTTCGAGCAGGGCGAACCCGAGCTCGCCGGCCAGTCGGGCACCCGCGATCGGCCCGCCGTACCAGTGCGCCGGACCCGTCACCGGGCCGAGGTCCTCCGCTGTCCGGACCTCCATCCCCCGTCCCGCTGCCTCAACGGCCAGCAACTCCATCGTCGACGTCCGCCGACCGGGCATGACCAGCACCGCGCCCCCCTTTCGGTCCGCAAGGACCGCCAGGCTAGCCGCGCCCGGTCCGCGCCCGCAGCCGGTTTCCCCGCCGCCCCGGGGGAGCCCTTTCCGCGGTTCCGCGGCCACGGACGGCTCGGGACCGTCGGTCAGTGGGCCGCGTCGAGCCGGGCCCGCTGGTCGGCCGTCAGTGTGAGGTCGACGGCCGCCAGGCTCTCCTCCAACTGGGCCACCGAGGAGGCTCCGACCAGGGGCACGACGGGCACCTCACCGCCGATCAGCCACGCGAGCACCACCTGGTTGACGGTGGCCCCGCACTCGGCCGCAACCTCCGTCAGCGCGGCCCGCCGGGCCCGGGTGCCCGCGTGGTCGAAGGCCGGGCCGAGCGGCTTGTCGGCCCGCACGTACCCGCCGCCGAGCAGCGGCGAGTACGCCACCAGCGTCAGCGAGGGGTCCTCGCGGACGTAGCCGAGCAGGTCGCCCGCGACCACGCCCTGATCACCGTCGGGGCCGAGCGCCCCGGGCAGATCGGCCCGCCGCCGGAAGTAGCTGTGGCCGTACTGCAGCACCTCGTACCCCGGCAGCCCTGCGGCCGCCGCGAGGCTGCGGGCCCGTTCCACCCGCCAGCTCCAGTGGTTGCTGACACCCAGCAGTCCCACCGCTCCCTCGTTCACCAGCACACCGAACGCCGCGACCGTCTCCGCCAGGGGCACCGTGGCATCCTCGATGTGCGCGTACAGCAGGTCCAGTTTCTCGACCCCCAGCCGTTCCCGACTCCGTTCGCACTGCTCCCGGATGGTCCCGGCCGACAGGCCCTCCCCGTTCTCCACGTAGCCGGTGCCCGGCGCGAGCGGGCGAGCGCCGACCTTCGTCGCGATCACCACTTCGTCCGTCACGCCCCGGCTGCGGCGCCAGCGGCCGAGGACCTCCTCGCTCGCACCGCCCTGACTCCCGTCGATCCAGTACGCGTAGTTGTTGGACGTGTCGATGAACGTGCCACCCGCCTCGACGAAGCGGTCCAGCACGGCGAACGAGGTCTCCTCGTCCGTCAGCGTCCCCATCAACATCGCGCCGAGGCTCAGGACGCTCACCTCCCGGCGGGTCCGCGGGTCGGTGCCGATCGTGCGGTACTCCATACCGATCCTCCCTCCGGAGCCGCCGACGACGGCCCCCGGCAGGAAGTGTGGATCTTGGAGTGCACGCGAAGTCAACCGGTCCGGATCACCGACCCGGGACGCGGCCCTCCCGCAGGGCCCCCGCGACCGCGCACGGGGCCGGCGGGTCCGGGATGCGGCGGGCCTCAGACGTCGCCCAGGCGACGGTAGATGTCCTGCAGGGCCGCAACCGCGTCGTTCGCGGCCTTGCTGCCGTCGCTCTGCGGGCCGGGAACGATCGAGAGCATGACCCAGTCGGTGCCGTGGCAGCCCTGGACCCTGGCCAACTGGACCCTTCCGTCCCTGGTCTCGACCTGGCGGAAGCCGCCGGGGCCGAGCGCGGGCATGTCCTCGAAGGTGAAGCCGGGTGCCGAGGACGAGGTCTCGGCGGACTCCCGGTCGTGCCGGTCCTCGGCGACCAGGGCGCACCGCCGCTCCGGCGACATGCTGGTGTACGGCCCCGGCAACGCGCGGGTGAAGGAGACTCCGAGACCGCCCGGCCCGTTCTCGGTACTGACCTGGCACCCGGCCGAGCTCAGCTGCGGGCCGGTGCCGCCCCGTTCCGTGCGCAGCACCCGGTCCTCGGGACGGACCTGCGCGGCCGACCGCGAGGCGTCCGAGGTGTGACCCGGTGCGTACCGGTCCAGGAAGGCCGGCCCCAGCAGCGCGCACAGGTCGGCCCCCGCCACCGGAACGATGGCGTCGGCCGGCAGCGGACGCTTCGACGCGGTGACCGTGGCGGACGGGCCGACGCCACCGGCGGTGCCCGTCGCGGTCGAACAGCCGGCGAGGACCGCCGCGCCGAGCAGCGCAGTCGGCCACACCCGGCGCATGTGATGGTGTGCGATGACCCGTCCCCCGTACTTCCATGACCCGACGGCCTGTCATGGCCGGCGCAGGCCAGTCTCCCTGAACGGCAGCAACCGGTCCACGGCCGGGGCCGCGCCGGTACCCGGCACCCTGCACCCGGCACGTACGACCGGCCGGGGATGGACGCCCGGCTCGCCGGGTGCCATGATCGCGCTGCCCTTCGGCGCGTGACCGGGGGTGGAAGAACGGAACCGTGAAGCTCTACCTGTCCGTGCCCGTGCTCCTGGTGGCCCTGCTCATCGCCGCTTCCGGTGTGGCGGCGGTCAGCCGCGGCTGGGTGCTGCCGATGAACCGGCGCCACATCCACGCTCCGCGCCGCCACGGCTGGGGCCAGTTGGTGACGGCCTTCGCGCTGTGCTGGCAACTGTTCTTCGTGTTCGTGATCGACACCCCCGGCACCCGGCAGTGGGGTGCCCTCTCGGGCACCGCGATGCTGCTCACCGGCCTCGCTGTCATGATTACGGCCCAGCGCGCCCCCAGGAAGCGGAACGCCGACCGGACGCCCTGAGACCCCCGCACCCGCATGGCCTGCGGCCGAGGCAGGCGCGCAGGCTGCCCCCCCCGGGAGCGGGGCGAGAAATTGGGTCGTGCACACTTCTCGGACGCAAGTCGGGGAGGCACCGGTGGCAGGCCTGCGGGTGGAGGTTCGGGCCGGGTTCGGCCTGCTGGCGGCGGGGCTGGCCCTGTGCGCCGCGGTCGCGGTGGTGTTCGGGCTGCGGCTGGCCGACCTGGACGACGCGCGGGCCCGGGCCGGCGCCGACGCCGTCGGCCGGGTGGAGCGGGTCGACGCCGGCCGCGGGGCGACCGTCCTGGTGGCCTGGACCGACGCCGGAGGCGTCCGGCACCGTCAGCGGTTCCCGCTCACGGACACCGACCGCTACCGCCCGGGCGACAACTACCCGCTGCACTACGACCCCGCCGCACCGTCGCCCAGCGCCCTGCCGGCCGCAGCCGAGGACCTCGCCGACCGGCGGGACGAGGACCTGGTGCCCCTGGTCCTGGCGGTGGTCGGGGGCATCGCCCTGTGCCTGTTCTGGACGACCAGGGCGGCACTCCACCTCGTCACCCGACGCGCCCCCGCACGGCAGGGGCGCGCCCGGGTCGGCCTGGCCCCGACCGGGCGGTCCTCCCGGCCGGTGGTTCACGTCCAGTGGCAGCTGGCGTCGGGACGGCCGCGCGAGGGGTGGCAACCGGTCATGTCGGGCCCCGCGGAGGCGGCCCTGCGCGCCGCAGCCGGGAGCGACGCCGCCGGTGGCGCCCGCGTCACCGTCCACCAGCGGCGACTCGGGGGACGCGTCGTCCTGGTGCTGCCCGACGGCACCTCACTCGTCCCCACCGGGCGCCTGCGCTCCCGCGAACCCCGCGGCTGGACCGACGCTCCCGACCCCCCGCCCGTGACCGACGCCCCGCTCCCCCGCGGCTGGCAACTTCGCTGCGCCGCCGCGGGCACCGCCCTCGGCGCCGTCGGCGCCCTGGCCGGCTGGCACCTCACAGGCCGGACCGAGGCAACGGTCGCCATCGCCCTGGCCGTCGCCGCCTTCACCGTCACCGGCGCCTGGCTCCGCGAAATGCTGCACGCGACCTGAGGAGCCGGACCACGGCAGACGGCCCTGGCCGTCCGACTGCGCAGCCGATGGTACCGACAGTCCCGACTTCGTCCAGCAGTACCGGGTTGGAGTCGGCGCCTCTGCGGGGCACGCAGCCGGATCGTCGGAGACCGGCCCGGCCGGCCGCGGGTGACGGCCTGTTCATCGCGTTGCGTTCCCTCGCACGCCGGGCTCCTCGTCCGGCTGCCCGTTGATCCGCTGCTGGCCGGGTACTGATCCGGGAGCCGGGTGCCCGTCGCTCAGCAGTCCCTCCCGGATCAGTCGGGCCTGATCCGGCCGGCCCATGGCGTCGGTGAACGCCGCCACCCGGTGGGCGTAGACCGCCCGCTCGGGGGATTCCCTAGCCAATTCGACGTCGTCCAACAACTGGTTGAGCGGACCGATCACCAGCGGTCCCCTGGTCGGACCGGTCGGGCCCGTCGGCGGGTGATCCCACGGACCTGCATCAATGCCACCGTCCGGTTCGTCGCCACGGCGACGACAGGGTGCCACACCCTCCAGGAACGGGATCGCTTGCGCCGCCGGTTGCGGGACCAGGTGTTTGTACAGGTCGTCCACCGGCTCGTCGTTGGCCGCCGCCGAGAGCTGCGCCAGCGGGCCGATCAGGTCCACCGCCTCAGTGACCTTGTCGTCGTGGCGGGCCAACCACCACACCACCGCACTGCCGGGCGACTTCAGGACGTCGTCGCCCAGATAGGCCCGCTTGCTCTGCTCGTACCGCCGCTCGTGTTCCCAAACCTCCTCGGTCTTGCGCACCTCGGCCAGTTTTCCGAGCCGGCTCCGGTCTTCCTCCGACAGCCTGAGATCGACCCGACCGCCCATGGCTTCCACCAGCCTCGACGCATCCGGGACCTGCGTGCCGAGCACGCCGTTCAGCCTGTGCATCACCAGATCGAGTCGTTCCGGGACCTCACGCTCGGTCACCTCGCGGGCCCTGCTCAGTACCGTCTCGATCGCCAGGCTGGCCGGGTCTGCGTGCACCAGCCCGGTCGCGTTCGGGATCGGACGCCACCACACGGTCGCCGAGAAGCGGAAGTCGTAGTCCGGCACCCTGCTCGGGAGGGCGACATCGTCCACCCGGGTCTCCTCCCACTGCGGCTCGTCCGGGTCCGGCGCTGCCGGCTCAGGCTCCGGATCGGGAGACCGCGCCGACGCGAGCAGGATCGCCAGCACGACGGAGACGGCCGCCGGCACCACCCACAGCCAGAGCGGCCACCCTGCCGATCTGCCGAGAACGACGGTCATCAGACCGGCCAGGAGGGCCAGCCCGACGAGCGGTGCCTTTCCCGTTCCCTTCATGTGCAGCTCCCCTCGGTCGCCCCGGCGGAGGCCAGGTCCAGCGGTTCGATTCCCTGCGCGCGGTCGATCTCTCGGCAGAATCGCGCCGCTACATCGGCTCGGCTCGTCCGACCGACGGTGTCGTCCGGTTCGGCCGCCCAGCGGCATGCCAAGAGGTAGTAGCGGCTGAGCACCTGGGTCCCACCGTCGGCAGCCTCGATGAGGACGCCCGTCAGCCGCTCACCCCCGTCCCGCTCCGTCCGGGCGGCCGAGAGCCACGCCTCGATCCCGGACGCCCACTCCTCGGACGGCGCCGCCGACAGGGCCGCGCGCCATCCCCTGACCAGCTGCTCGCGTCGGACGTCGGGCGGGGGTGGATTCACCAGCGCCAGGAAGATCGTGACGTCTCGAGGCCACCGGTCCGGCCCCTCCATTCCCTCGCGCACACGGGTGAGCAGCCGGTCGTACAGCCGCTCTTGCGTGCGAGCCAGTTCGAGGAGGGAGCTCCGGGCATGGGGCTGAACGTGTCCGGGTTCCCTCCGTGCGAGCTGGTGCAGGCGGACCAGCGCCTGGTCGGGGTGGTGCGGCGCCATCACATCGACACAGATGCGAGCGAGGCCTCGTGCAAGGTTCGGCTGCACACGGGGGGACGTCGACCAGTCATAGATCTTCCTCCGGAAGGCTGCTCCCGATCGCTCGCCCCTGAGCCCTTGGTCGAGCACCGCCAGCGCCTCGGGAAGCAAGCGGGTCTCCTTGGCCCAGGACTCGACCAGGTCGGTCAGGACGCGGACGTCGCCGGCCTGCAGTGCCTGCTCGGTGAACCGGCCGACGAGCTTCCGGCGCTCGGTGCGGTCCAGCCGGTCCGACCCCGTGACGGTGTCCGCCACCCAGGTCCCGAAAGCGGGGCACAGGTCCGGGTAGTAGAGCCAGAAGTGGGATCGGACGGCCGGGGCGTACGCCAGCGCTTCGAAACGGATCCGTCCCTCGGTCACCTTGACGCCCAGCTCCTGCAAGCGCTGGGTCAGATCGGGCTGGTCGAGCCGAGGCCGCTCGTCGTCGGGGTGGCCGAGTTTCGTCAGCAGCTCGGTGGAGAGTCGGAACACCGCATCCACGGGTGCCTCGTCCAGCATCGCCGCCGTGAACAACAGCGCCCGCTGACGCCCGTCGGTCAGGGCGGCGATCTGTCGGGCCACCTCGTGGCCCCGCTCCCGAAGAGCGAGGACGGCCTGCTCGGCCCAGGCCTCGAAGCCGCCTCCTCGTGGTCGTGCCTCGACCACCAGCTCGGCCAGTCGCTGCAGTTCCCGCATGGGGGAGCGGTCAAGGAGCGGGCCGAGGGCCGAGCGGCGTAATTCCGTGTGCGACACCTCGACGTCGGCCCAGCGCAGGTGTTGTGCGAGAACCGCGCGGCCGTCGGGTCGGCCGATCCGCACCAACATCTGGCGGAGGTCCGCCTGCAGCAGGTGCTCGCGGTCCTCGGGCAATACCACCGCGAGCCGGCCGCCGAACCGCTCGACCTTGTCCCAGTACGACTGAACCAGGACCTGGGCAGCGACGAACTCCGACTCGGACACGCTGGACAGGTCGATCAGGACGCGCTCGCCCGGCGCCAGATCGGCAGGCTCGTCCTCCCGGTCGTCCAGCGCCACCTCGCGGAACGGGGCGTCCCGCCCACCCGTGCGGTGCAGGAGAACGACGCCGGTGGTACGGCGGCCGGTGCCGGGCGGGCCCGAGACCAGAACGGCCGTGCCGGGCCCCTCCAGCCGCCTCGCCGCCTCGCCGTATCCAGGTGGATTCGCAAAGCGACGGCTGAGCCACAGACGTCCGTCGGCCGCCATGCGCAACGGATCGGCGCCACCACGCACGAGCTTCTCCGCCGCGAAGATGTAGTAGTTGTTCTGCGCTCCGTTGCCCGTGTGCGTCTGTCCTGCGGCGCTGCCGATCCACGTCGCGTGCCCGGGGTCGGTCACCGCTGCCGTCCGTCGCGGCCGCGCTTCCCGTGGAATTGGTTGCTCACACTGCCGCGCTCGACGTAGCTGTTGCCGTCACCGTGGAACTCGACGCCGCCCTGGCGGACGGTGTTGTTCTGCGTGCCGCTTCCGGTGTGCACCGGCCCGTCGGCCCGGTTGATGTACGTGCCGACGTCGCGCCCCACGTTGCCGATGCCCCCGCTCTGCTCGTGCCGGTAGTCCCGCGCCCGCACGACGGTCCCGTCGCCCCGGCCGTCCTCCTCCCGGGACTCGTCGGTGCCACCGGCCGGGCGGCTGATCCTCGCTTCCGCTTCCGCAAGGTGTGGGATCGCCTCGGCAAGGTCGTCGCCGAGGCGCCTGAGGCAGGAGTCCGCGTCGCGGTTGACGAAGCGGCGGTACTGGCAGTCGGCGAGCCGAGCGATCCCCGCCGGCAGAGCGTGTCGGTCGAGTCGTGTGGCGGCCCCGACGAGGACCGGCACGACCAGGGCTCCGCTCTGGAACGCCTCGTCGATCTCCCTGCGGGTCCAGTCCTCCGGGTCGTCGAGCGCACGCCGTCCGTCCGCGTTTCGGGCCGTGAACCAGCGCGGGCCGATGACGGCGAGGAGGACGCTGCTGCGACGGACGGCGGTCAGGAGCTCCTGCGGGAAGGCCTGGCCGATCCTGATGGACTTGCTGGCACGGAAGACGCGATCCGTGCCGAAACGCCGGGAGAGGTCCCTCTCGATCAGGGTGGCGGTGGAGTCCTCGTCCTTGGTGCGGTAGTTGACGAAGATGTCGGGCATGGCGGTTCACGACTCCCGTGGGTTGGGGGCGGGGGGGGCGGCCGGGCCGGCGGTCTACGGATGCAGCGCTGCGGCCAGCAGGGGTTGGAGGTTCAGTACGCTCCGGTTGGCGTGTGACCGGCGGAGTTCGCGGGCGAGCCGTCGGACGTCGGCCTGGATGGTGGCCGACTGCAGCTCCGGAACGAGCGGCAGATGGTCGGACGCGATGTCGCAGGCGCGCTCCGGTTCTCCGGCGGCGGCGTGCGCGAGGGCGCGCCGAAGGCCGTACCGGGCGCTGCTGCGGACCGCGTCCGACGGAAGCCTCAGGCACTCACGGTCGAGGACTTCAGCGGCCCGGGCAGCATGGCCGAGGTCGTACAGGCACCAGCCGGTCACCATGGCTGCCGGGTCCGCCAGCGTGGTGGTGCCGAGAACAGGTGTGCCGACCGCGTCCTCCGCATCGGCCCTGGCCAGCAGTTCCCGGGCCCGGTCGAGGCTGCGCATACAGGCGTGATGGTCCCCGGCAAGGGCGTGGCCCTGGGCTTCGCGCTGGGCGGCGAGACCTCTGATCCGGGGCGGCAGGCTGCTGGCCTGCGCCGGCCCGACGATCTGTACGGTCGCGGCCGCGTCGCCCGCGTAGAGCGCGACCAGAGCGCGCCGAACCAGGGCATACGAGGCGAGATGACGGTCGCTGCCCACCTCCGCGAGCTCGACGGCCCGGGCGGTCCACACGAGTACCGAGGAGTTGTCGCCGGCCTCCTGGGCCATCCAGCCCGCGTACTCGGCGAAGCGGGCCGCGAGCAGGAACAGCCGGTTGCGGTTCACGGCGTCGGCTTGGACAGCGAGCCGGCCGAGTGTCTCGGTCTGAACGGTGAGCAGGGGAAGCAGGGTGCTGGGGGCGCTGGTCTGGCCGAGGCGACGCATCTGGTCGAACTGGGCCCGGAAGATCTCGACCGGAGCGGACTCCGCCGCCACGTCCTTACCACTGGTCGTGCCCGTGGCTAACGACTGCAGGGAGGCAGCGAGTTCGCCGCCGAACAGGGATGATGCGCCTGCCGCGAGCAGTTGCCGCCGCCTGAGGCCTCCGGGCGGGCCGCCGTACCGACCCCGGAGCGGTGGCTCCTCCGCTGGTTCGGTCCTGGTGCGTTCGGCGATGCGGGCCTTGCGGCTGTGCCCCGCCTGCAGGAGCCGCTCGAGTTCGCCACCGGCGCCGAGCTGCGCGTCGCAACGGCGGGCGAGTTCGGGCGGCGGGGCCTTCTCGCCGCGTTCGATCTTGCTCAGGTGGCCTTTGCTGTAGTTGAGGAGCCCAGCAAGGCGGGTGAGCGTGAGACCTGCGGCGATCCGCCGTTTTCGGAGTTCCGGGCCGAACTCGTTCAACGGCGCCATGGACGTCTGCATGCCCTCCCCGTTTCCCGGTTGCGGAGGCCCGCATACCCACCGTTGTCACGGTCGGCCGCGGGTCCCTCCTCGGTTCCGTGTGAATCCTGGCATGCGATCAAGCTGCAGAGGCGGGGATCAGATGGGTTTCCCGTTTCCCGTTTATGCCTGATGAGGTCTCAGAACAAGGCAGGTCGGAAACACTCTCACCAGCGCCCCGCACAGCTGCTCGACACGTGAGGAGTGGGTCGTGAAGCCACGAAGGGGACCTGTTGATGGACATCGGCACATGGGCCACGGTCGGCACGAGTGTGGTGGCAGTGGCCGGCACGCTCGCCGGGACGGTGCTGGCAGGATGGATGCACGGACGCACCTCCCGTGCCACGCAGTCGGTGGCCGACGACAAGGCCCGTCGCCAAGAGGTTCTGACCACGGTGACGGCACTCGTGGCAGCCCTCGACGACCATCGCCGAGCCCAGTTGGTCCGCGTCAGGGGGAGGGCCCGGGTCATCGCCTCGGGGGGTGACGTCGCTGTGGCGGACGAGCATTACACCGCGGTTGTTCACCAGACCCGCAGCGCGGTGACGGGCCCGAGCGTCACCCTGCGGATCATGTGTCCAGCGTTGGCGGGGGCTGCCGAGCGCGCCGTCGAGGCGACCTTCGCGATCCGGGAGGCCGAAAGTCTCGCAGATGTCGAACATCGACGTCAGCAGTCGAAGCTCGTGTGCGACGCGCTGGTCTCCGAGGCTGGCCGACTGCTCGCGCCGACTATCTGATCGCCCTTCAGCCGACGGCTCCGAGAGCCCCCGCGCCGTGTGACGGCCGTTGTCCTCAGACCGCCGCGAGCGGTGCGGTTTCGGTCGGTCGCGCCGTGATCCGCCCGACCTGGGCGGTGGTGATCTCCCGGATCACGAGTGACAGCATGATCCCGGAGGCGGCGGTGAGCAGTGCGACGTACGGGGAGAACATCGGGTTCGGCAGGGACCGGGCGCAGACCAGTGCCACGGCGACCTTGGCCAGTCGGGTCCACCACCAGGCCTCGACCAGCCAGGCGCGGCCGACGGGTCCGCCGGCGCGGCGGACGTCGAGCGTGACCCGGCGCGGGATCCACAGCATGGCCACCGGGACGAACCACCCGCCGATCGCGAAGCCCGGGCTGTACCGGTGGGTGCCCGGGGCGAACGCCTCCGCGTTGTGTCGGCAGCGGCGGAGCCAGCAGATCACCGCCACCAGTGCGACCGCGCCGAGCAGCGTCATGATCGGCACGGCCGCCGGGAGGTCCTCGCCGGCCTTGCCGCCGACTGCCATCACCGCGGCCAGTGCCAGCAGTTCGGCCCAGATCGCGGCCTGCGCGACGGCGGCGGGCCTGCGCGGGTCGCGCACCGCGGGCGTCACGGGCTCGGGTGCGGCGCCGGGTTCTTGGGAGTGCATGGTGGTCCGTCCGGAGGGGGTCGCGGGGCTCGTCACCTGCGGGGAGAGGTGCAGGTGACAGGTGCTGGGGCGGGATGAACCTAGCGGCGCGGCACTGCCCCCGTCCATGGAGTTGATCACGGGAGCGGGGACCGGGCCGCCCGCCCCGGAGGCACCGTCGGCGCGTGGGTCGGCGTCGGGCCCGCGCCGGGGTGCGGCGTGGGAGGCTGTGGGAGGGCCGAAGGGTGCCGAGCGCCGGGAGGTGCGGGAGTCGACGTGTGCCCGCTCCCCCGGACCGAGCGAGGAGACCGCGCAGTGCGAGCAACGGAACCGGCGCGTGGCGCGATCACGCTGCGGGGTCACCAGGAGGAGGCGCTCCGTGCCGTCGTACGGGGTCTGACGCCCCGTCCCGGGCAGCCGGTCCCGCCGGGTGGACTGCGGGTGACGGTGCAGATGGCCACCGGGTCCGGGAAGTCGTACGTCGGTGCGGCGGCGGGGCAGCGGCTGGCGCCGCACGGGACGGTGCTGGTGGTGGTGCCGACGCTGGACCTGCTGGTGCAGACGGTCGGTTCGTGGCGGGCCGCCGGCCGTTCCGGGGAGATGCACGCCGTCTGTTCGCTGGCCGACTCGGAGCTGCCGTTCGGGGTGACCGCGACGACCAGTCCGCTGATGATCGGCCTGTGGCTGCAGCGCGCGGCCGCCCGCCGCCGGCCGACCACGCTGTTCGCCACGTACGCCTCGGTGGGCGCGGTCGCGGACGGCTACGCCCACTGGGCGCAGCACCGGGGCGAGCCGCTGCCGCCGCTGGCGCTGATGGTCTGCGACGAGGCGCACCGTTCCTCGGGCAGCGTGGAGAAGTCCTGGACGGTGGTGCACGAGCAGGCGGAGGTCCCGGCCGAGCGGCGGCTGTACATGACGGCGACTCCGCGGATCTGGGCGCCGCCGGGTGCGGCGGTGCGGCGGCGTGAGGACGCCCGGCAACCGCTGCCGGAGGAGCTGGCGGTGTCCATGGACGACCAGCGCGTCTTCGGCCCGCAGGTCTACTCCCTGGGTCTGGCCGAGGCCATCGACCGCAAGCTCCTGGCGCCGTTCGAGGTCGTCGTCCTGGAGTTGCGCGACCCGCTCGGCGACCGCACCGGTGCTGCACGGCAGGGCGTGCCGTGGGGGGCGGGTGCCGGTGAGGCCGAGGACGGCAGCGAGGACGAGGTGCCGGTGGCGCACGTGGCGGCGGTCCAGGCCGGGCTGGTGAAGACCGTGGTGGAGCGGGGGCTGCAGCGGTGCATCACCTTCCACACCCGCACGATCGAGGCCCGGTACTTCGCCGAGACGCTGAACCAGACGGTCGAGAAGCTGCACGCCGGGGACCCGCGGACGTACCCGGCCGAGTTCTGGTCGCAGTGGCTGTCCGGCGAGCACGACGTGGACTTCCGCCGCGAGGTCATCGGCGGGTTCGGGGCGGGCGAGGAGGACGACGGGCTGCGGCACCGGATCGTGTCGAACTGCAGGGTCCTCGGCGAGGGCGTCGACATGCCGAACGCGGATTCGGTGCTCCTCCAGGGCCGGGGCAGCATGGTGGACGTCGTCCAGGCGATCGGCCGTGCGCTGCGCATGCAGCCCGGTGAGGGCAAGACCGCGTCGCTGATCGTGCCGGTCTTCCTCGGGCCGGGCGAGGAGCCCGGGGACCTGCTGGCGTCGGACTCCTACGGTCCGCTGGTCAAGGTCCTGACCGCACTGCGCAGTCACGACGCGCGGGTGGTGGAGGCCCTGGCGGTGCCGCAGCGGTCGGGTCGGTGGACGGCCGGGCCGGGGGCGGAGGCCGTGGGGCTGCCCGGTGCGGGCGGGTCGGACGCCGGCGGGACGGGTGCGGGCGCGGGTGCGTTCGTGCTGCCGGTGCGGTTCCGGAGCCGGGTGGACGAGGACGTGCTCGCGCTGTTCGTCGCCTCGCGGGTGCTGACGGGGGAGAACCAGTTCTGGCGGGAGGGGATCGGCCACGCCCGGCGCTGGTTCCGGGAGACGGGTGCGCTCGACGTCCCCTACTCCGCGACGGCCGGGCGGGACGGGTCCTTCCCGCTGGGGAAGTGGCTGTCCGACCGGCGCGGTGAGAACGCCGCGGGCGAGTTGGCGCCGCACCGGGTGGAGATGCTGGATGCGCTGGGCATGGTCTGGTCCGTGTCCGACGCGCGGTTCGAGGCGGGTCTCGACTGGGCGCGGGTGTGGGCGAAGGAGCACGGCGGCAGCCTCGCGGCGCCGGCGCGTGCCTCGGTCGGCGGGTACGCGATCGGGACGTGGCTCGCCGAGCTGCGCTCCGCCGCGCAGCTGCCCGAGGGTGAGCCGGGAGCGCTCGCTCCGGGCCGGCGCCGGGCGTTGGAGGAGATCGACCCGTTCTGGTGCCCGTCCTGGCCGGTCGTCTGGCAGCGCGGCTACGCGACTGCGCGGATGTGGTGGTTGGCGGCGGACGGCCGGGTGGACTGGGCCGCGCTGCCGCCGGAGACCGTGTTCGAGGGTGAGCAGCTCGGCCGCTGGATCGTGGCGCAGCGGGCCGGCCGGCCCGGCCTGGAGGCTGACCAGCAGGACCTGTTGGCGGCGATCGGCGTCGAGCCGGACCCGGGGCTCGTCGCGGCGAAGGCGGCGGCGGAGGCGAAGCCGAGGACCTCCCGCGCGGACCGCTTCGCCCAGGGGCTGGCCGCGCTGGCGGCGTTCGTGGAGCGGGAGGGGCATGCGCGGGTTCCCAGGGCCCACAAGGAGGGCGGGACGTCGCTGGGCACCTGGCTCAACAACACGAAGGCGCGGCGGGAGAAGCTCACGGCCGAGCAGCTCGGGCAGTTGGAGGCCCTGGGGGTGGCCTGGTAGCACGGCCGGAGCGGGTCGGGTCCCTCCGGAGGCCGGCCCGGCCGGGAGGCGGGCGGGCCGTCGGGTCACGAACGGTCGACCCCGTCACCGGGCCGGTCGGGCGGTGTCGGTGGCAGGTGGCAGGATCGCGGGCCGGGCGCCGGACTCCTGGGAGGAAGACATGCGGCAGCGGCTCAACCTGATCCTGCTCGGTGTGCGCGACGTGGCCGCCTCGGTCGCGTTCTACCGGGCGCTGGGCTGGCGACGGTCGGAGGCCGGCTCGGAGGAGTTCGCGCTGTTCGAACTGGGCGGGGTGGCGGTCGCGTTCCAGTCCCGGGAGGCCTTCGCGGCGGACGCCGGTCTGCCCGACCGGGGGCCGGGCGGTTTCGCCGGCTTCGCCCTGGCGTACGTGGCCCGCAGCGCCGAGGAGGTGTACCGGGTCATGGCCCGGGCCGCCGAGCTGGGTGCCACCGTCACCCGCCCGGCCGGACCGAACGCCTGGGGGCACAGCGGGTACTTCACCGATCCCGACGGGCACCTGTTCGAGGTGCTGTACGAGGACGGCTGGATCTTCGACGACCACGACGACCTGGTGCTCTGACCCGCCGCCCCCGGTCCCGGTGCGGTCGGCCCGGATGGTCCGGGCGGTCCGCCGTTCCCGTCAACAGCGCTGCCGCTGAAGGGCATTGCGCACCCACGGCACCCGGCGCAAACGTGCCGTCATCGACTCGTCCGCAACGATGTTCGGCCGGGACGCAACATTTCCGGCACCCCGACGCGTGTGGAAGTCGACGCGGGGCACCACCGCCCCGCGGGCAACTCGGCACGGACGACGGAACAGGGGGCCGGGCACGGATGTCGCCGGAGCGCGAGAGGTTGTTCGAACAGTTCGCCGCGGGTCGGTACGGGGCGCTGCGCCGTACCGCGTACCTGCTGTGCGGCGACTGGCACCTGGCCGAGGACCTGGTGCAGTCGACCCTGATCAAGGTGTACGCACGCTGGCCCCGGCTGCACGACCCGGACGCCGCCGGGGGCTACGCCCGCACGACGCTGGTGCGCACCTTCGTGGACGGGCGGCGGCGCCGCTCGGCCGGCGAGGTGGCCAGTGCCGAACCGCCGGAGACGGCCGCGGTGGGCACCGATCCGGACCGGCGGCTGGCGCTGCTGGCGGCGCTCGCCCAGGTGACGCCGGGCTACCGGGCGGTCCTGGTGCTGCGCTACTGGGAGGACCAGAGCATCGAGGAGTGCGCCGCGATCCTCAAGCGGAGCAGCGGCGCGGTGCGGTCGGACGCCCATCGCGGGCTGGCGCAGCTGCGGAAGATCCTCGGCGACTCGGTGCACGAGATCGCCGGGGCGTGAAGGGACGGCGGCGCGGACGGGTGCGCGGACGGCTGGACGGGCCGATGGGTGAGCGGGTGGACGGGCGAGGTCGGGGATGCGTGGGGAGAGGGAGGGATCGGGCATGAAGCACGGTGGGGACGACCCCGACCGCCGGATGGCGGCGGAGGTGTTCCGGGCGGTGCTGGACCAGCCGGAGCCGGAGCAGCCCGTGGAGCTGACGGCCGTGCGGGCCGGCGGTCGGCGGCTGCGGGCCCGGCGGCGGCTCGCTCTGGGCGCGACGGTGCTGGCGGCGGTCCCGGTGCTGGCGTTCGCGGCGGCGTTGGCCGTGCCGGGTTCGGCGACGGCGGGGCTGCGGGACCTGGTGGGGATCGGGCCGGCGGACGGCCGGCCGGCCACGCCACGGCCCTCGGTCTACGGCATGGACCGGTTGGACGAGGTGCAGGCCCGTCTGCAGGCCGCGCTCGCCGCGCACCTGCCGGCCGGGTACACCGGCGTGCTGCCCGGCGCCGGCCCGACCACCTTCCGGCTGGTCCGCGCCGACGGCGGGTTCACCGCGGTGGCGACGATCATGGGCAATCCCGTGGCGCCGGGCACCCGCGAGCCGTCGCCGTGCGAGCCGCAGGGCGGCCGGCCGGTCTATGCGACCGACTGTGCGTTCCGGACGCTCTCGGACGGGTCGACCGGCTGGCTGTACTGGTCCACGCCGTACTCGCTCACCCGGTTCAGCCTGGTCACCCGGGACGGCCGGATCGCCGGGATGGGGACGCTGCCGCTGGTCGCACCGCCGCAGGGCGAGGGCGAGGAGCAGCTGCCGTCCAAGCCGATGACACTGGCGGACCTCGAGGCGCTGGTCTCGAACCCGGAGGTGCTGTCCGCACTGACGGCCGTTCCCCAGGACGCGCCCGGGTGACGGTGCTCCGGGAGCCGTGGCCTGATGAAAAGTCGGGGAGCGTGCGGTCCGGGGATCGTGGAGCCCGGCGCCGGGCTCCGGGGGCAGGTCCCGCTCGAAGGGTTCGCCCGTCGGGCGGGGCGGTCGTCGGGGCCGTGCCGTGGCGCTCGGGACGGGGGCGTGCGACGCTGAGGGGATGTCGCCCGTCCCTGTCCCTGCGGAGCCGGTCACGGCCGATCCGGTGCGCGAGGTGCCGGACACCCTGCTGACGCAGTCCTGGCTCGACCTGTCCTTCCTGCACTGGGCGGCCGACCCCGCGGACGTGGCACCGCTGCTGCCGGCCGGGACCGTGCCGGACACGCTCGACGGGCTCACCTACGTCGGTCTGGTGGCCTTCCGGATGTACCGGGTGGGCTGGCTCGGCCTGCCGGGCGTCCCGTACTTCGGCACCTTCCCGGAGACCAACGTGCGGCTCTACTCGGTGGACGGGCACGGACAGCGCGGCGTGGTGTTCCGTTCGCTGGAGGCCTCGCGGCTGCTGCCGGTGGTCGTCGCCCGTACGGTGTTCCGGCTGCCCTACACCTGGGCCCGGATGGCGATCCACCGCGATGCGGACACCGTCCACTACACCAGCAGGCGGCGCTGGCCGGGTCCGCGCGGAGCGCACAGCCGGATCGCGGTCCGGATCGGCGAGCGGATCGACCGGCCGACGGACCTCGACCACTTCCTGACGGCCCGTTGGGGCATGCACAGCGCGTTCTTCGGCCGGACGCTGTACCTGCCCAACGTCCACCCGCGTTGGCCGCTGCACCGCGCGGAGCTCCTCCACTGCGAGGACGACCTGATCGCCGCCGCCGGCCTGCCCTCCCCCGCCGGCCCGCCGGTGAGCGTCCTCCACTCCCCCGGCGTCCCGGT
The DNA here is from genome assembly GCF_000717715.1 of Streptomyces sp. NRRL B-24484. Taxonomy (GTDB): domain Bacteria; phylum Actinomycetota; class Actinomycetes; order Streptomycetales; family Streptomycetaceae; genus Kitasatospora. The sequence continues at coordinate 69,209 of NZ_JOAI01000017.1, forward strand.
CCGCTTCGGCCGACCGGCCCGCCCGACGACCGCCTGAACACGGGCGGCCCCCGTCCGCGGCACCGCCGCCTGCCGTTCGTGACCAGCACTGCCGATCTGTGGCAGTGACGGTGCGTCATTCCGGTCGAAGCTCTGCGGTTCCTCAAGTTTCTTGCTGTACACGGCCAAGGCCCCGCACGATGATCAGCATGACTGGATTCCTCGGAGTGAACACCAAGCACAACGTCGTCCTGCTCATCCGGGACGCCGACTCGATCGCGGCGGCCCTGGAGCGGGCGCTGGCCGAAGCCTCGCCCGAGGAGCGCCCCGGCCTGGAGCGTGCCGCCGCGCTGGTGGCGTCCACCGCCGCCGCGACCGAGGGCCAGGTCCGCGCCCGCTGGGTCCGTTCCAGGCTGGCCGCCGCCGGCTTCACGGGTGCGATCGATTCGGTCGCCGCGGTGCGGGCGCTGCGTCGGGCGGAGCCCAAGCTGAGCCTCCTTGCCGCCGTGCAGCTGCAGAAGGACGCCGTGGCAGAGCCGGAGTGACCGGCCTCCGGCCCCGGGGCACGGACCTCCCGGCCCCCTACTGCTCGGGGGGTGCCCGTCCGGCACTCCCGCAGCGGGATCGCGCGCAGGGCCATGCTCCGCGGGGCGCCGCGGTCCGGGGCGGCCTCCCCGTCGCCGACGTGGCGGCCGACGGTCGCCGGTTCACGGAACGTCCGATTGTCGACGGTGGCGGGAACACGGACTGACGGTCAGTCAGTTCATCGGTGCGGGGCCGAACACCCGGGCCGAGCCGTTCACAGCGGACGCGCGGGGCCGGGGGCGGCCCCCGTGAGACGTCCGACCGATGCAACAGCCTGGAGACATTGTGCGCGTCCTCTTCACCGGCCCGGCAGCTCCGAGCCACCTGTACCCGATGGTGCCCACCGCGCAGGCCCTGCGGGCCGCGGGCCACGACATACTCTTCGCCGTCCCGCAGCCGCTGGAGCAGCTCGCGGTGGCCGGCTTCCCGACGGTCGAGATCGGCGACGGCAAGCCCTTGCAGGAGTCGTTCCAGGCCGTCAGCACCGACCACGGGATGAGCTACGCCCGGCCGGACCTGACCCAGGACCAGATCCTCGACCTGGGTGCGGCCGCCTTCGCGCACGCCTCGCGCGCCACGGTCGACGACCTGTTGGAGACCGCCCGGGCCTGGGGGGCCGACCTCCTGGTGCACGACTCCTGCCTGGCCTCGGCGCAGCTGGTCGCCGCGCAGCTGAAGATCCCGGCGGCGCTGCAGAACTTCGGCTTCAGCTCGGGCCTCGACATGGCCGCGCGCCTGGCCGGTCACTTCACCGACGTGTACGAGCGGCACGGTGTGGCCGCCCCGGCGGAGACCACGCCCCTGAACATCGTCCCGGCCGCGCTCGGCGGAGACCCGGTCGGTCTGCGGATGCGGTACGTGCCGTTCAACGGCGGCGGCGCGGTCCCCGCGGGCCTGCTCAGCCGCGGCGAGCGGCCGCAGGTCGCCGTGACGCTGGGCACGGTGATCACCCGGATCGACGGCCTACAGGCGATCACCCGGCTGACCGAGGCGGCCGCGGCGGTCGACGCCGACTTCCTCCTCGCGGTCGGTGACGCGGATCTCACCCACCTCGGTCCCCTTCCGGCCAATGTCCGCGCGCTGCCGTGGGTGCCGCTGGCGGAGCTGCTGCGTGTGTGCGACGCGGTCGTCCACCACGGCGGTTCCGGCAGCTCGCTGACCGCCCTGCAGGCCGGCGTCCCCCAACTGCTGCTCCCCCAGGGCGCCGACAACTTCACCGTCGCCGACATCCTCACCGCCACCGGCGCCGCGCTGCGCAGCGCCTCCGAGGACGTCGACACCGAGCTGCTCGCCCGTCTCGTCGCCGACCCGGTGCTGCGGGCCTCCGCGGACGACCTGCGGGCCCAGAACGACGCGCTTCCCACCCCTGCCGCGCTCGTCCCCGAGATCGAGGCGCTGGTCACCGCCCACCGCTGATCCCCCGTCGGGTGCAGGAGCCGCGCCGCCGCTGCGAACCGTTCGGTCCGCGGCGGCGCGGCCTCCGGCCCGCCAAGATCGACGGCCGACCGGACGGCGGACCGGCAGACGGACCGGCCGCGCTCTCCCTGCTGCGCGACCCGGACCGCCTGTTCACCGCGCTGGAGGCGTGCACCCTGTCGGAGGAGGCGGCGCGGCTGCCGCGGATGAGCTGGGACGACCTCGTCACGGCCCGCGCCGCCGTCGACTCCGAGGGCTGGTCCCGGCCGCTGCGGGTGGCCACGGCGCGGGCGCTGCGCCCGTCGGACCCGGACACGGACACTCCGCAGGCGGCGGACCGGAGCGCCGGGGGCGCGGCGCCGGACGAGCTGCCGGGCCTCGACGGGATCCTCGACGCGTTCGACCGGGGCCTGCTGTGGCCGACGATCGCCGACCGCTTCCCCAGGCCGCCGCAGGCCGGACGGCTGACCGGGGTGTCCGCCCGCAACTTCGTCCGGCCGAAGATCTTCGACGCGCTGGCCGGCATGGTGCAGCTGCACCTCACGGCCGCCGGGGAGACCACCCCGGACATCGCCTGGGCGGGCCGGCCCGGTGTCACCCTGCCCGACGTGTGGGAGGAGCACCTGGACGACGCCCTGGACGCGGCCGTCGCCGACACCCCCGACACCGCGCCCCTGCGCGCCCTGCTGGCCAGGACCCGCCCCACACCCGCCTGACCGCAGCGACCGGCCGCCCGCCCGCCCCCTCCGGGGCCGGCGGACCGGGAGGGAGCACGACACGGTGCGACGGGAGGACCGCTGGCAGGCCGGGCTCGACCCGGCCACGGGAGCGCCCCTCCGGTGTCCCGAGGGCTTCTGACCCGCTCTCCGTCCGGGGTCGGGCTCCACGCCGGTCCGTCGTGCCGAGCGGACCGGGAGCCGGTCGGGTCAGGAGTCTCCGGCCCCTGCGGTGGCCGGGGCCGGCTCGGGCCGGGGGTGCGGGGCAGGGGTGCGCCGCGGGAGCAGCAGCGAGGTCGCCAGCAGGAGCACGCCGACGAGGGCGATGGCCGTGCGCGGGCCGAGCAGGGCTCCCAGCAGGCCCCAGACGGCGGTGAGGAGCGCGGTGGAGGCCTTGCTGGTCACCGACCAGGCGGAGAGCGTCCGGGCGGTCCGGTCGGTCGCGGTGCGTTCGAGGCGGTAGGTGGCGCAGACGGGGTTGAAGACGGCGCAGCAGAGGATGAGTCCGAACTCGACGCCCATCACCAGGAGCAGCCCGCCGGTGCCCGGCCCCACAAGGGTCAGCGCGACGGGCCAGAGCGCGCGCAGCGTGCCGGCGGCGGTCAGGACGCGGTGCTGTCCGTACCGGGCGGCGAGCGGTCGGGCCAGCCGGGCGCCGAGCAGGCCGCCGATCGAGGGGACGGCGAAGGCGAGGCCGTACTGCCAGGGGGCGAAGCCGAGTCGGCCGAGCATCAGGACGGCGAGCAGTGGTTCGGTGGCCATGAGCAGGCCGTTGAAGACGGCGGTGTTGAGGAAGAGGCGGCGCAGGGTCGGGTCGGCGAGGATGTACCGCCAGCCGTCGAGCAGGTCGCGGGCCCGGGGACGGGCGGCGGGGCGGGGTGCGGGCGGCGGCTCGTTCCCGCCGATCGAGCGGATGCCGAGGGCGGAGAGCAGGTAGCTGACCGCGTCGGCCAGGACGGTGGCGGCCGGTCCGAGGAGTCCGGTCGCGGCGCCGCCCAGTGGTGGTCCGAGGATCGTGGCCGTCCAGGCGGTGGATTCGAACCGGGCGTTGGCGAGGAGCAGGTCCTCGGCTGGCAGGAGCGTCTTCAGGTGGGCGCCGGAGGCGGTGCGGAAGGTGATGTCGGCCGCCGCGACGACGACCGAGACGAGCAGGAGCTGGACGAAGGTGAGCGCGCCGAGCGCGAACGCGGCGGGGATGGTGGCGAGCGCCGCGCACCGGACGAGGTCCGTCGCGATCATCACCGGCCGTTTGCGGCGGAACTCCACCCAGGGGCCGAGCGGCACGGCGGCCAGCGCGCCCACCGCGGCCCCGACCGAGGAGAGCGCGGCGACCTCGGCCGGTCCGGCGTGCAGCACCCGGACGGCGATCAGCGGGAAGGCGCCGAAGGCGAGCCAGGTGCCGAGCGCGCTCGTCCCGTACGCTCCCCAGAGCCGTCCGAAGCTCCGGCCGAGCCGGTGCCCGCTCCTCATGTCCGATGCCCCTCGCCACGCCAGCGCACAACCGATCGGTGATCGGTTGCATCCAAGCGGGTGCTGTGGCCGGGGATCAAACAACCCCGGGGCGCCCGGGCCACAACCGGTGGTTGTGACCCTAGGGTGGTCTCATGGATCTCGACGCCGTCCGGACCTTCGTCGCCGCCGCCGACGCGGGGCGGTTCCAGGAGGCCGCCGCAGAGCTGGCGGTGACCCAGCAGGCCGTGTCCAAGCGCATCGCCGCGCTGGAGCGGCTCCTCGGCGTGCGGTTGTTCACCCGGACCCCTCGCGGTGCGGAGCTCACCATCGACGGACAGGCGTTCCTGCCCCACGCGAGCGAGCTGCTCCGGGTCGCGGAGCGTGCGGTCGCGTCGGTGCGCAGCGGCAGCCGTCCGCTGCGGGTCGACGTGATCGCCTCGCGCGTGGCGGCGTCGGGTCTGATGCGGGGGTTCCACCGTGCGCACCCCGAGGTCGAACTGGACGTGGTGATGCTGTTCGACATCGAGGCGGCGGTCGCCGCCGTCCGGTCCGGTGCGATCGACGCCTCCTTCCGCGCGGTCGCCGCACCGGGCCGGCCGCTTCCGGCGGACATCGCGTCGGTCCGGGTCGTCGACGAGCCGCTGCAGCTCCTCACCGGCCCCGCCCATGCGCTCGCGGGCGCCCGGTCGGTGCCGCTGGCCCGTCTCGCGGAGCACCGGATCTGGATGCCGGGCGTGGTGCCGGGCACCGAGTGGGCCGCGTACTACGAGGACCTGGCCGCCGAGTTCGGCCTGACCATCGAGGCGACCGGCCCGAACTTCGGCTCGGACGCGCTGCTCGACACCATCGCCGACACCCCGGCGCTGGCCACCTTCATGGGCGAGCAGACCCGCCTGGTCTGGCCGGCCGGCCACGGGCTGCGCCGCATCCCGGTCACCGACCCGACGCCGGTCTACCCGCACTCGCTGCTCTGGCACCGCGACAACCCGCACCCGGCGCTGGCGACCCTGCGCGCCCATCTCGCCACCGCGGCGCCCGGCCGAGCCGCGGCGGGGACGTCGACGTGGACACCCGCCTGGGTGCTGCCGCGCTGAGCCCCGGGGTGGACGATCGCCGGTCCGCCCGACGGCCGACGGCGAGCCGCTGCGACTTGCAGAAATTCTAAACTGCTAAACTCATGTTCTCGGTGGCGCCCGGAGGCGCTGCCGACGCGGGTCCGCTGCGCCAGGGGGTGCGGTGGACCCGCACCTTTTCCCCGAGACACCGCATCCGACGGAGAGACCCGGTCCATGAGCGAGTACCTGCCCCCGTGCCCGAAGTGCTCCGGCGAGTACACGTACGCCATGGACGCGCTGCTGGTCTGCCCCGAGTGCGGGCACGAGTGGGACCCTTCCGACACGGGCACGGAAGCCCCCGGCGGGCGGGTCGTGCGGGACTCGGTCGGGAACGAGCTGCACGACGGCGACACCGTGACCGTGGTGAAGGCGCTGAAGATCAAGGGCAGCCCGTCGGGCATCAAGGCCGGGACCAAGGTGCGCAACATCCGCCTGGTCGACGGCGTGGACGGCCACGACATCGACTGCCGGATCGAGGGCTTCGGCGCCATGCAGCTCAAGTCGAGCGTGGTCAAGAAGGCCTGACCCCACCGGACCGGCCTCGGCCCCGCACCCCGGCACACCTCAGGGCAGTCGGCCGGAGGAGTGCAGCAGGTCGAACACCATCCGGTCGACGGCCGAGACCCGCGCACGGTCGGCGTAGCCGAACCAGTCCAGCTCCGCGATCTCGTGGGCGGGGACCAGCGGGCCCGTGTGGTCGGCGGTGTAGCAGATCATCCGGAACTCGGTGCTTCCGTCGGAATCCCTCCGCGTCTCGAAGGTGCCCACGTGCACCATCGTGGCCGTGTCCACCCGGGACCGGAGTTCCTCGTCGATCTCGCGCGCCAGGGTCTCGGCGTCGGACTCCCCCGGCTCCCTCCTGCCGCCGGGGAAGTAGAAGACGTCGATGCCGTGGCTGCGCGTCACCAGCACCCGGCCGCCACGTACCAGAACCCAGGCCACCTTCTCGGGAACGACCGTCAGCCTCTCCATGCCGGGACCGTACCCATCCATGCGCCGACACAACATCGGGCCGGTCCGGCTGCGGCCACCCGACGCCCCTTCAGCCGGGCACGGCGGCCGTCAGCGGACCACCGGGATCGCCCCGGACCGCCAGTCGGCCAGGCGCCTGCGGATCGACGGCAGCATGGGCAGTTCGTCGGTCTCCGCCGGAGTGAACCAGGCGACCTCCAGCGACTCGTCGGAGATGCCGAGTCGGCCGCCGACCGGCCTGCCGAGCAGGCAGACGGAGAACTCCTGCCGGACCTCGCCGTCGTCGTAGGCGAACACGTGGTGCGGGTTGCTGTAGGTGCCGACGATCTCGACGTCGATGCCGGTCTCCTCGCGGGTCTCCCGGATGCCGCAGCCGGCCAGGGACTCGCCGAGTTCCATCGCGCCGCCCGGCAGGGCCCACATGCCGTTGTCGGTGCGGCGCTGCAGCAGCACACGGCCGCGGTCGTCGACCACGACCACCGACGCCGCGGGCACCAGGGAGTTCGCCTTCGGCGCGGCGGGATCTTCCACGTAGTCACGCCTCGGCATGCTTCACCTCCGGGATGCTCCACACGTCACGGCCACGCGCGCCGACGGCTCCTCGGAGGACGCCGGGTGCCGGGCGGACGATCCGTCAGTCTCGGCCCGCGTCGGCGCGCCGAGTCCGAGGCTACCCGGCAGGAACGGTGTCACGATCGCGTGCCGGTCGCAGCGAAGGCCGGCAGCCGGGTCGGGGTCATCCGAGGTGCTGGTCGAGGGCCATCTGCAGCAGGGAGACGGCGTAGAGGGCGTCCTGGGACAGCCAGGGCTCGCCGTCGGCGGCGTCGGTGACCATGCGGCCGTCGATGAACGTTCCCCAGTCCTCGCCGACGGTGGCGACCCAGCCGGCGGGACGGCCGTCGGGGTGGCGGACGGCGAACACACCCGGATCGGCCTCCCAGCCGTCGACCAGCAGGGTGCCGTCCTCGACGCTCCACGTCCCGGTCGGGGCGCCCAGGCCCCGCGCGAGCGGCGAGAGGGACGTGCGCTCGGCCGCGAGCGCCAGACGCAGCGGCGCGCCGCTGCCCGCACCGGTGCCCGCGCCGAAGCCGGCGTGCGACTCCGGAGCCGCGTCCGTGTCCGTGTCCGTGTCCGTGTCCGTGTCCGTGTCCGTGTCCGTGTCCGTGTCCGGCGCGGCTCGGCCGCACGGGGCGGAGTCCGGCTGTTCGGAGGCCGGTGCGGGGACCGGGCCGTGGTGCAACCGCCGTCGGGGCCGGGGCTGCGGCGGGGTTTCGACGCGCGGGGGCGCAGGGTCCGGGCCGACGCGCGGGGAGGTGTCGGGGCCAGTCGGTTCGGTGCCGGTGCCGGCGTCGGCGCCCTCCGGCCCGGGGCGGTCGGCGGGGATCCGGGAGCGCAGCAGGCGGGCCGTGCGCAGCAGTTCCTGGGTGGCCGAGGCGATGTTGCGTTCCAGTCGGTCCAGGGCGTGGCCGGCGTTCTCGTCCGGGCCGTCGTGCCGGGCGTTCTGCAGGTTCTCCAGGAAGCGGGCGGCGGCCTGCTGGACGGCGTCGGCGAGGTCGAGCAGGTGCCGGGCGGCGGGGTCGGTGGCGTCGGAGCTGTCGGAGCCTCCGGGGGTTGCGGCGCGGGAGGCGATGAGGGCCTCCGCGACCGCGCGGTCGTGGTTCTCGGCGCGGCGGCGCCGGTACGCCTTGGACGAGCAGGACCGGGTGCAGTACACCGGCCGGCGCCCCGGGCCGGCCGCCCGTACGGCGGTTCCGCACTCCGGGCATGCGGTGGCCTCGGGCATGGCCCTGACGCCGCGCACGTCGATTCCCCGTACGGCCCTGACCGCTCGCGCGTCGAAACCCTCGTCCATGAGCGGGCAGAGTAGCCGGTCGGCGTGCACGCGACCCGACCGGTCTGCGCGTGCACGGTCGGCGGAGTGCCGGGCGAAGGGCGGCGGGCGGGCGGCGCCGACGTGACGCGGAGCGGTGCCGGCGCGGAGCGGTGCCGGCGCGGAGCGGTGCCGGCGCGGAGCGGTGCCGGCGCGGAGCGTCGTCCGGGGTCCCGGCCCCGCAGTACGGCGGTTTGTCGGCGCGGTCCGCCGCAGTCGATCATTCGGGGATGCGCCCCGAGGTGCGAGCGTTCGTGGCGGACGGCCCCCTTCCCGACCAGGAGGCGGACGAGGCGGAGATCGAGCGGCGGGTGACGCAGCTCACGACCGCCGAGCGGCCGGTCACCGCCGAGGAGGCCTGTGGGCCCGCTGGGGTGCCCGGGCGGACGACGAGGACCGACCTCCCGGACGGGACGGACGGGGTGACGCCACCCCGCGCGAGGACCCGGGGCGAGGCCCTCCGAGGGGACGGATCGCCCCGGCGGTGCGGGCCGCCGTGCGACCGCCGTACCGCGCCCCCAGCGCCTCCGGCGCGCTCCTCTCACACCGCGCAAATCGCCCAAAACCCTCAAATACCCCAATCCGCGCACGCTTTTGTGACGTCCGCCGCCTTTGGGCCCTTTTCCAGGAAAAGTCTGGACTCCGCTGCCGCCGGGAGGATAGAAAACTGCAACCCCGTCGGTCAGTGCACCGACGAGTTTCCGCAGGGAACCGTGTGGCACCGGGCCCCGGCCTCGGCCGGACACGTCCGGCCAGGTGGCCCCTGCGTGCCCACCACCCCGCCCCTCCCGTCGAGGTGACACCGTGACAACCACCACCGACACCCCGCACGGCGAACCGTCCTCCACCGCCGGACGGCCCCGCCCTCCGCCGAGCCCGCACCGTGCCCCCGAGCGGTGATCACCGCCCCCTCGGGGCAGCCTCGTGCAGAGCGCTGTCCCCGCAACCCTTCGCGAGACCGCCGGCACCACCGGCGTCCCTCCCGGCAGGTCCGGCCCGCGACGGCCCACTCCCCCTACCGGCCGACTCCCCGGCCGCGGCGCCGTCCGCCGTACCCCGCCGTACCCACTGAGCCCCGGGCCCGCCGGCACTGCCGTGCCCGCCCGGCCCCCGCGGCGCGCCTCCACTCCCCCGTACACGCCCCTGCGGCATCCGTTCGGACACCCCGTGCCCCCGCACGGCGCCCGAGCCTGCCCGTGCGTGCGGTGCGCCGCCACCGTCCCCCTCTCCCCCTTGTGCGACCAGTCGCCCCCGCGTACCGGAGCCCCCATGCCGAAGCACGCCCGCCCGCGCCGAGTCCCCGCCGTTCTGCTGTCCGGCCGGTGGATCACCACCGCAGCCCTGGCCACCGCGGCCGTCGCGGTCACCACCGCGAACACCGCCTCCGCCCACACCGGGTCGGGAGCGACCGCCGCGACCAGCAGCGGGAGCTCCCAGCACGAATCCACGACGTGGAGCACGGCCACGTCGGCCCGTCCGACGACGGCCGCGGCGCACCGCACCACCGGAGCGGTCCCCGCGCAGCGCAGCACCTCCCCCTCGGCGCAGACCACCCGGGCCGCGCACCGCACCGGGGTACCCGCCCAGCGCACCGCCGGGTCGGACGGCACCTCGGCCACCTGGCGACACAGCGCGCACCACACCACCGCACCGGCCACCACCAGCCCGACCACCACGGCCACGAAGGCCACCACGGCGTCGACCACAACCGGCGGCTCGGCCACGACGGCCGCGAGTCGCACGGCCACCCGGTCCTGGGACGGGAGCACCGGCTCCACCCACACCTGGACGGGCTCCTCAGGCGGCACCGGGTGGCAGGGCCACGGCTCGTACGGCACGCAGTCCGCCGGCACGCAGTCCACCTCGCCGTCCACCGCGCAGGGCGCCGCACCCGCCACCGCGGCGACGGGTACGCAGGCGTCCGCCGCCCCGACCACCAAGGCCACCGGCGACCTCGACAGCTGGATCAACCAGGCGCTGACCGTGATGGCCGCGAACCACATCCCCGGCACCTACGACGGGATCTACCGCAACGTCATGCGGGAGTCGTCCGGCAACCCGCAGGCCATCAACCTCACCGACTCCAACGCCGCCGCCGGTCACCCCTCGAAGGGCCTGCTCCAGGTGATCGACCCGACCTTCCAGGCCTACCACGTGGCCGGTACGTCCACGGACATCTACGACCCGGTCGCGAACATCACCGCCGCCTGCAACTACGCGGCCCACTTCTACGGCTCCATCGACAACGTCAACGGGCCCTACTGACCCCGGCGGTGCTGCCCGCCCGGCAGTCCGGCCCGCACCGGCGGCCCACCGGACTGCCGGTGCGGCCGCCGGGACCGGGGCAGGGCGGCCCTGCCGTCCTCAGCCGCTCCGTGGCGGGCGTCCCGTGCGGGCGTACCGGCCCGGGGGCACGCCGAGGACGCGCTTGAAGTGCCTCGTGAGGTGGGACTGGTCGTAGAAGCCCGCGGCGGTGGCGACTTCGCCCGGCGGCCGGCCGCCGAGCAGCAGTCGGCGGGCGAGGTCGACGCGGCGGGACATCACGTACTGGTGGGGTGCGATGCCGAAGGCGGTGCTGAACGCGCGCACCAGGTGGGCGGGGTGCGCGTGGAGCCGGTGGGCGGCCCCGTCCAGCGTGAGGCGGTCGAGCAGCCGGGCGTCCAGGAGGTCGCGCAGGTCGTGCGCGAGACCGCGGGCCGGGCCGCCGGCGCGGCCGTCCGGACCGGGCCGCAGGTGGTGGCGCAGGCGCTCGACGACGAGGGCCAGCCGGCTCTCCGCCTCCAGTTCGTCCCCCGGGGCGGCGAGGGCGGTGTGCAACTGGCCGACGCGCCGGCGCAGGAGGGGGTCGGTGAGGTCGGGTCCGTCGACCGCGGGGCCGATGAGGCGGGCGTCCAGCTGCGTCATGTCGAGGTAGAGCACCCGCTTGCGGAAGCCGTCCGCGGTGGCCGGCGAGCCGTTGTGCGGAACCTGCGGCGGGAGCAGGCTGACGGTGCCGCCCGGGGTGCCGCGCTCGTGCCGGTCGAGGTCGTAGCGGACGGCGCCGTCGTCGACGATCAGCACCGTCCAGGCGTCGTGGACGTGCATCGGGTAGGCGTGCTCGGTGAAGCGGGCGTGCAGGACCTCCACGACCCCCGGGACGGCGGGTCGCCAGGCGGAGACCTCCTGCTGCGGTGCCATGCAAAGAACGTACAAGACGGCGGGGCCGGGCGGCCTGCAGTCTCGTGGCATGAGAACGGACCGGACCGACACCCGCGCCGCGGCAGAGACCGCGCCGCCCACCGACGACGCCCCTGTGCGCTTCGACACGAAGATCGCCGTCCTGCTGCGGGAGGACCTCGAACCCTGGCAGCGGCTGAACGTGACCGCCTTCCTGGTGAGCGGGCTCGGCACCGCGGCTCCGGAGGTGATCGGCGAGCCGTACGAGGACGCGGACGGCACCGGGTACCTGCCGATGTTCCGTCAGCCCGTGCTGGTCTTCGAGGGGACGAAGGAGCTCCTGAGCGCCGCGCACGGGCGTGCGCTGTCCCGCTCGCTGCCCGTCGCGGTGTTCACCTCGGAGCTGTTCGCCACCGGCAACGACCGGGACAACCGGGCCGCCGTACGGGCCGTGCCCACCGCCCACCTCGACCTCGTCGGCGTCGGCGTCCACGGGCCCCGGAACTCGGTGGACAAGGTCCTCAAGGGCGCGCGCATGCACCCCTGACCGCGGCCGCCGACCGGTCCGCGCCGCCCGGCCCGCACGGCGGCCGGTGCGGGTCGGCCGCCGCTTGATCCCCGGCCGCCCGGCAGGGAGGATGCGGAGGTCCGACGATCACGGGGGAGGCCGCGGTGGAGCTGGGAACGGTGGCGCTGACCGGCGCAGCGGGGACCATCGGGTCCGTCGTGCGCAGGGCGCTCCGGCGCGAGGCGGGGCGGATGGTCCTGCTCGACCGGGTGCCGCTGCGGGCCGAGGCGGACAACGAGGTGGTGCACACCGTCGACCTGGGGGACGCCGCCGCCGTGGAGTCCGCCCTCGCGGGCGCCGACCGGGTGCTCCACCTTGCCGGTGTGCCGGACGAGGCGCCGCTCGCGGACCTCCTCGACGCCAATGTGCTCGGGACCCACCACGTGCTGGAGGCGGCGCGCCGTCTCGGCATCGGACGGGTGGTGCTGGCCGGCAGCAACCGGGTGACCGGTTTCTACCCGGCGGGTCACCTGACGGGGCCTCGGGAGCCCGTCCGGCCCGACGGTCTGTACGGGGTGAGCAAGGTGGCGGTCGAGGCGCTCGGGCGGCTCTACGCCGACAAGTTCGGCCTGTCCGTGGTCTGTCTGCGGATCGGCAGCTTCGAGCCCGTCCCCACCGAGCCCCGCCACCTGGCGACCTGGCTCAGTCCGCGGGACGCCGTCGGCTACGTGCGGGCGGCGCTGACCGCCGCGCCCACCACCCGCTTCGCCGCCGTGTACGCGGTCTCCGCGAACACCCGCCGCTTCTGGGAGCTTCCCGATCCGGCGGTCCTCGGCTACACGCCCGTGGACGACGCCGAGGCGTACGCGGCCGACGTGCCCGGGGCCGACCGCCCGGCGGACCCGGACGCGCCTCAGGCCGGGGTCTACGCCTCGCCCGGGTTCACGCTCCCGTACCTGCAGCGCTGACCGGCGCCTGCCCGTCCCACCCGCCGTCGCGACGAGCACGAGGGGGCGGGACGGGCACGGAAGAGGCAGGTCGGGCGCGGCGCCGGTGCTCGGCGGGGCGTCAGTGCTCGGCGGGGCAGAGGGTGTCGTGGTCGGGCCGGCGGCCGTCGACGAGGAACCGGGTGACCAGGCGGTCGCCGCAGGCGTTGCCGTGCGCGGCGTAGGCGTCGTGGCCGCCGGAGTCGACGCCGACCAGGCGGGCCCGGTCACCGAGGGCGGCCCGCAGGCGGAGGGCGCCGCTGTAGGGCGTGGCGGGGTCGCGCAGGTTCTGCACCATCAGGACGTTCGACGGGCCGTCGGGCGTGACCTCGGTCGGCGGTTCGGCGGGCTGCTGCGTCCAGAAGGCGCAGGGCACCACGTTCACCGGCATGCCGGCGGTCAGCGGGTGCGCCGTCCGGTCGGCGGTGACGGCGCGGGCGTAGGCGTCGGCGGATCGGGGCCAGCGGACGTCGTTGCACAGGGTGGCGACGGAGACGGCGACGGTGTTCTGCACGGCGGCGTCCGGCGGGGTTGCGGCGGCGGGCAGTTCGCCGCGGCCGTCGGCGGCGAGCATCAGCCGGGCGAGCCGGGGGAAGCGGGCGTCGTCGTAGAGGGCGTCGAGCATGGCGGCGCGCAGGGCGTTCCCGTCGAGGCGGGCCGGGTTGGCGCCGGGCCAGGGCAGCGGGGCGGCGTCCAGGCGGGCGGCGAGCCGCAGGAACTGCTCGCGCACCTGCTGCGGCGTGTCGGCCAGCCGGAGATCGCCGGCGGCGGGGCCGGAGGACCAGGCGGCGAAGTCCGGGAAGCGGTCCTCTGCGCCCTGGGCGTACGCCGCCAGCCAGCCGCGCTCGACGCGGCGCGGGTCGGGGTCGTCGTTGCTGTCGAGCACGATCCGGTCGGTGCGCCCGGGGAACACGGTGGCGTACACCGCGCCGGCGTAGGTGCCGTAGGAGACGCCCCAGGCGGAGATCCGGCGTTCGCCGAGGGCCTGCCGGATGCGGTCCATGTCGCGGGCCTCGGTGCGGGTGCTGATGCTGCGCAGCACCGGGCCGCCGTTGCGGGTGCAGGCGTCGGCGATCCGGCGGGCGGCGGCGAGGTTGCCCGTGACGGAGCCGTCCGGGGCCGGCCAGGGCATCACGGTGGTCATCGACAGGTCCTCGTGGGCGAGGTGGCAGTCGACGGGGCTGCTGCGGCCGACGCCGCGCGGGTCGAAGCCGATCAGGTCGTAGCGGTCGAGGACGGACTGCGGCAGCCGCCGCACGGCGCTGGTGGGGCCGTTGAGGCCGGAGTTGCCGGGTCCGCCGGGGACGATGAGCAGGGCGCCGCGGCGCAGTTCGGGGCGGGCGGCGTTGATCCGGGAGACCGCGAGGCCGATCTGCGGGCCGTCCGGACGGCCGTGGTCGAGCGGCACATCGAGCGTGGCGCACTGCTGGCGGCTGTCGGCCGCGGTGTCGGCGCAGGCGCCCCAGGCGAGCGGGCTCGGCCCGGCGGACTGCGTGGCCGGCGGCGCGTCCGGGAGGGTGGCGGCGCTCGCCGGCACGGCGGTTCCGAGGAGGGCGAGGAGCGCGGCGGCGGCCGCGGCGTGAACGATTCGCATGCCGAACAGTCTTCGCGCCCGGACCGCCCGGAACGATCCGGCCGCCCCCCGGACCCGCCCTGATGCCGCCCTCCCCCACACCCGGGGGCCTGCCCCACCCCCGGCCGGCCGAAAGGCTCCTGACTGTTGATCGGTTCACGGCGACGAGGTCCGGCCTCCTCCGTGTCGGCGACACGCACGACGGCCATCCATCGTGTACGACGAACTGAACGGGGTCCAGGGGCGTCTCAGGCAGGGACAGATGTCCGACGGAGGGAGACCGGCATGACGACGACGGGGAAGCGTACGAGCCGACGGGCGGTCCTGGGGATGGGGGCCGGGACGGTTCTGGCGGCCGCGGTGGCGACGGGTGGGCGGGCTGCTGCGGCGAGCGGGGTACCGCAGGACGGGGGCGGGGTCGGCCGGGCGCTGGCCGCTCTGGAGCGTGAGCACGGCGCCCGGCTGGGCGTGTTCGCACGGAACGCGGTGACGGGCGCGCAGGTGCGGTACCGCGCGCACGAGTTGTTCCCGATCTGCTCGGTGCACAAGATCGTGACGGCGGCCGCCGTGCTGCGGGACCTCGACCGGGACGGGGAGGTCCTCGCCCGGCGCATCCGCTACACGGCCCAGGACGTCGCCGACTCCGGCTACGCTCCGGTCACCGGTACTCCCGAGCACCTGGCGGCGGGCATGACGGTCGCCGAGCTGTGCGCGGCGGCGCTCGACCACAGCGACAACGCCGCCGACAACCTGCTGCTCCGCGAGCTGGGCGGCCCGTCGGCGATCACCCGCTTCTGCCGGTCGGTCGGCGACCGGGTGACGCGCCTGGACCGGTGGGAGCCGGCGCTGAACTCCGCCGAGCCGGGACGGGTGACCGACACGACCAGTCCGGCCGCCATCGCGCGGACGCTCACCGACCTGGTCCTCGGCACCGCGCTCGCACCGCGGGACCGGCGGCAGCTGACCACCTGGATGCTCGGCAACACCACCGGCGCCGCCCGCCTGCGCGCCGGCCTCCCGTCCGACTGGGCGCTGGCGGACAAGACGGGCACCGGCAGCTACGGCACCACCAACGACGTCGGGATCGCCTGGACCGCAGACCGGACGCCCGTGGTCCTTTCCGTCCTGTCCACCGGGCCGGAGCCGTACGCCACCGCCGACGAGGCTCTGATCGCCGGTACCGCCGCCCTGCTGGTCCCCGCGCTCCGCTGACCGCCCGCCTGCCGGGACGGGCCGCCGCCCGGCCCGGCAGGCGGGCGGAGCGAGGCACCGCAAGGCCGGAACGCCCCCTTGTCCGTACAGCGATCCCTTATCTGTACGCCCCCCCGCCTACCGGCGGGTAGGACACAGGTCCGACGGCGGGGGCAGAGTCGTCCCAAAGTACGAGGTGATGCGGATCGGACGCTTGCCAGGCTTGTCCAAGTGCATTCGCACTCCGATCATTCCCCGTTCGTTTCGAGGACTTTGATGAACCGTTCGCACAGGATCACCCGCCTCACCGTTTCGCTCGCCGGCGTCGTGGCCGCCGGCGCCACCCTCTTCGCCGCGCCCGTGGCCGAGGCCGCCCCCGGCGGCCCGAGCGGCTGCACCGCCTACGTCTCCCACGACAACGAGCACAACGCCGTCGGCTGGTGCACCCGCGGCAGTGGCACCTGGTACGTCAAGGCCAAGTGCGCCGGTCCGGGCCGGGTCAACGGCCCGTACCTCGGTTCCGAGGGCAAGCGCTCGCGCGGCATGGAGCAGGCCTCCGTGCTGAGCTGCGGCAGCAACGGCTGGCCGATCGAGATGACCGTCACCAAGATCAACCCGTGACGGCGGGGACCGGCCCGCCGGTCCCGCTCCGCACCTGACCGGCCGGGTGACTGCGCGTCCGCAGGAGCCCGGCCGGATCTGCGCCCGACGACCGTCCGTCAGGGGGCAGGAGCGGGCGGCCGCAGTGTCCGGTCGCAGGTTTCGCCGATTCTCCGAGTTCCGCCGCGATTCAGGTCAGGGGCTGACCTGAACGGTCCCTAACGTGGAACCCGACCGACAGAGCAGTACCGACGGAAGGCGCACACCGTGACCGAGATCCGCACCATCGACGAGACCACTGCCGCGGCCACCACCGCCGCGGACGCGCCCACCGGCGAGCGGGCGGACCTGCTGGTGGCACTGGCCAAGCAGCGCCACTTCCTGCGTTTCACCACCCGCGACCTCACCGACGAGCAGGCCGGGCAGCGGACCACCGCGAGCGAGCTGTGCCTGGGCGGCCTGATCAAGCACGTCGCCTCGGTGGAGCGGACCTGGGCGGCCTTCATCGTGGACGGCCCGTCGGCGATGCCCGACTTCACCGCGATGACCGAGGCGGACTTCGCCCGCCGGGCCGACGAGTTCCGGATGCTGCCGGGTGAGACGCTCGCCGGTGTGCTCGCCGCGTACGAGGAGGTCGCCCGCCGCACGGACGACCTGGTCGTCGCCCTGCCGGACCTGGACGCCGCGCAGCCGCTGCCGAAGGCACCGTGGTTCACCGACGAGAAGTGGTCGGCCCGCCGCGTCCTGCTGCACGTCGTCGCCGAGACCGCGCAGCACGCCGGCCACGCCGACATCATCCGCGAGTCCCTCGACGGCTCGAAGAGCATGGGCTGACCGCAGCCCCACGCGTGCGTGGCCCCGTCCGCTCCGATGCCGGGCGGGGCCGCGCACGCGCGAGGAGCCGGAGGCGGGCGGGCCCGCGCGGTCCGGCGGTCGCCGGCCGGGCCGGCGTGGTCCGGGATCGGTCACAGTCCGCCCGTCCGTGGCGTGGGACGCCCGGGCCGCGGCTAGAACACCGCCATGACGACAGTGCTCGGCACCACCGCGTCCCCCTGGCAACCCTGCGGAGAAGGGGCGTCGACCGGCGACCCGGCGGGCTGCCCGGGCGTGCGCGCCGGCTCCGGCACCCGGTGCCTGCGCCACATGGCGGACGCGGACCGCACCGCCCTTCTGGGCACCCTCGCCCCCGGCAGCAGCCTCGACCTGCGCGGCACCACGCTGGACGAGCACCTGCTGCGTGCGCTCCGCTCCGCGTGCACCGACACCGGGACGGGACGTCCCCGCTTCGGGCGGGTCGACTTCACCCGGGCGGTCTTCACCGGCGAAGCCCCGTTCGACTCGGCGGACTTCGACGACGCCGCGGTCTTCACCGCGGCGACCTTCACCGGCACCGCCCGGTTCGACGCGGCCTCCTTCGCCCGGGACGCCTGGTTCAACGAGGCCGTGTTCAGCGGCGACGCCCGGTTCAACGAGGCGACCTTCCACAGCGACGCCCGGTTCAACGCGACGGCCTTCGCCCGGGACGCCTGGTTCGACCTGGCCGTCTTCACCGGCACCGCCCGCTTCGGCGCCGCCGCGTTCGCCCGCACCGCCTGGTTCGACTCGGCCGTCTTCACCCGCACGGCCCGGTTCGACAAGGCGGCGTTCACCGGCGAGGCCTGGTTCGACACGGTCGAGTTCGTCCGCGACGCCCGGTTCGACGCGGCGCGGTTCCACGGCACCGCCCGGTTCACCGGGGCCCGCTTCACCCGTACGGCCCGCTTCGACGCGGTGGCCTTCACCGGCACCGCGCTGTTCGACGCCGCCCTCTTCACCGGAACCGCCCGGTTCGACGCGGCCGCCTTCGCCGGCACGGCCCGATTCGACCGGGCCACCTTCGAGGGCCTGCAGCACCTGGGCCCGCTGGTCTGCGCCGGCACCGTCGGCTTCGGCAGCGCCCGCTTCACCGGGTCGCAGGTCACCGTCGAGGCGTCCGCCGCCGCCGTGACCTGCGAGCGCGCCTCCTTCGAGGGCTCGGCGGTGCTGCGCCTGCGGTACGCGACGCTGCAGCTGAGCCGCGCCACGCTGTCCGCCCCGACCGCGGTTCAGCTCTGGCCCGTGCCGTTCGACGGGCCGGACGGCGCCGCGCTCGACGAGGGTCTGCTCGCCGCGGGCGGTGCCCCGGCGGAGGTCCGGCTCGCCTCGCTGGAGGGCGTGGATGCGGCCCACCTGGTCCTCACCGACGTCGATCTGAGCCGGTGCCAGTTCACCGGCGCCTTCCACCTGGACCAGATCCGGATCGGCTTCGGCTGCCGCTTCGCCCGCCCGCCGGCCGCCCCGCACCGTCGCGGCCCCTTCCCCGCCCGCTGGTCGCCGCGGAAGGTCCTCGCCGAGGAGCAGCACTGGCGGGCGCAGCGGGGGGGGGCGGGGGGCCGGGGGTGGCCGGCGGGGCCCCACCGGGGGACGCCCGAGCGGGAGGCGGGGCCGGAGGACCTGGCCGGGGTGTACCAGCAGCTGCGGAAGGCGTTCGAGGAGGCGAGCAACGAGCCGGACGCGGCGGACTTCTACTACGGCGAGATGGAGATGCGCCGGCACGACCGGCGGCGGCCGGGGGCGGAGCGCCGGTTGCTGTGGCTGTACTGGCTGGCGTCCGGCTACGGGCTGCGGGCCTCCCGGGCGCTCTCCTGGCTGCTGGCGGCGATGGCGACGACCCTGCTCCTGACGGTGCTGTTCGGGCTGCCGGACGACGCGCCGGACCCGCGGACCGCCGGGACGTACGGCGGCGGCACCGTGACGCTGGCGACGAGGACGCCGGACCCGGTGCTGTCGCTCCCCTGGTCGCGGCGGGTCACGGAGGAGCGGGCGGGGAAGGCCGCGCTGGTGGTGGTGAACTCCGTGGTGTTCCGGTCCAGCGGGCAGAACCTGACGCTGCCGGGGACGGTGGTCGAGATGGCGTCCCGGATCGGTGAGCCCGTCCTGCTCGGTCTCGCCGCGCTCGCCGTCCGCAGCCGGGTCAGGCGGTGACCGCGGCCGGCCGGTCGCGGTGCGGCGGGCACCGCGGGCTCCCCCGGCGCGGGTCTGCCGTTCGGACGAGGCCGCGGCGGTTCGGGTACGCCTGGGGGCGGAGTGCGGATGGTCCTGCGGGTCGATGGCGGGCGGCGGGGTGCGCCGTATCGTCGGTGCCATGAGCCGAAGACTGCATCTGGCCGCCTACCTGCTGGCCTTCGACACCCGCGCCCAGTCGCTGCAGGACCGTACCCGAGCGGGCTTCCTGCTCCGTGCGGCCGCTCTCGCCGAACTCGCCCACCGGGGTGCCGTCGTCGAGGACGGTGCGGGCCGGGTGGCGGTGGTCTCCGCCGACCCCGTGGGGGACGGTGTGCTGGACGCGCTGGTCACGGAACTGGCCGGACGTCCGCGCACCTGGAAGGCGTGGATCCGACGGGACCGCGACGCCACCCTGGAGGCGGTCGAGGAGCAGCTCGCGGTGCTCGGCATCATGACCATGGCGGACCGCAACCCGTACGGCCCGGTGGCGCCGCACCGCACGGTCACGATGGACGATCCGCGGGAGGCGCTGGACCTGCAGGTGCGGGTGGCCGAGCTCGTGCGCGGCGGCGAGCCGGTCGCCGGGGCTCCGTACGCGGATGCGGCCCTGGCGGCGCTGGCCGCCCACGGGCACCTGCGGCTGGTCCTCACGCGCCACGACCGGAAGGCCCACGCCGACCGCATCACCGCCCTGACCGGTCGGCTCGCCGACCGTGCGCCGGGGCTGGCCAAGGCGGTGTCCGGGCTGAACCTGACCATGATCGCCGCCCAGGGCGGGGCGGGCGGCGGCGGGTGACGACTCCCCCGGGCCGGGGCGGCCCGGGGGTGCCTCGGGGGCTCCCCTTGACCGCCCTGCGGACGGCCGCGCACGGGGCCGGACGCAGGACGGGATGCGGGGTGCGGGGGCGGGGTGCGGGGGCGGGGTGCGGGCCGGACGCGGTCACGGGTAGCCGAACGGCTGCAGGATGGGTCCGCAGACGTGCCACTCGTCGCCGCCCTCGCTGGCGTGGTGGTCGAGGTGGGCGCACCACCAGAGCACCAGGTCCTGGCCGTCGATGCCTTCGCCGGTGGCCTGCGTCAGGATCTGGTCGTCCAGCGACGTCCCCAGCCTCCCCCGCAGGTCCTCGGCTCCGTGGTAGACGAGCACCGCCGCGTCCATGCGGCCGAACCCGTCGGCGACGCCGTCGAACGGGCCCGGGGCGATCAGGTACCCCGTCGTCCGGCCCAGCGGGTTCGACTTGTTCAGCACCGCGTAGGTGCTCCGCGGTGTGCGCGCGACCACCGACTCGGTGCCGTACGGGAGCCAGCCGGGGCCGTAGCCCCAGTCGGTGCTGACCTGCAGGTGCTCCAGCGCGAGGTTGTTCGCGGCGCCTACGATGTCGAAGTCGAAGCGCCAGTACGCGTGGTGCCGGTGGTTGTACGGCGCCTGGAGACCGGCGCTGTACAGCTGCGGCAGGATGATTCCGTCGCTGCGGAAGATCCACCGGTTGGTCAGCCGGTAGGCGCCGATGGTGTGGTAGCTCTCGACCACGAGGAAGCGGTAGGCGGGATTCGTCCCCTCGTAGACCTTGACCGGCCCCTGCATGTTCCCGCTGCTCAGGGCGTCCTTGTACGGGCCGGCCGGGCCGTCGTACTGGACGCGGATCATCGGCAGGCTCGCCTTGTAGAGGACCTTCTGGCCCTTGTAGCGGATGTCGGTGAAGGCGATCGCCTCACTGTCCCCGTCGACCACGTTCCACTGGAAGGTCCACACCGGGGCCTCCGGTGGCCACTGCACCAGGCCGCCGGACGACCTGAGGGCGGTGCCGGACAACGATTGCACGGTCATGAGGACGCCTCCTGGGGTACCCGGCCGGCCGTCACGACGTCCCGGTCGGTGAGGTCGACAACGGCGTAGGCGGTCGGCAGACGCTTGTCCCGGGGCCCGAACCTCAGGTCGACGAGCCGGTGCCCGTACCGCGGGTCACGGAAGTCGGCCTCCTCGACGATGAGGCCCATGCCGGTGTCGAGGTCGACGCCGGAGTCCGCCAGGCCGCCGGCGTCGCGGAGCAGGTCCAGGGCCTGGCTGCGTTCCGCGTCGGCCAGGGGAGGCTGGCGGTTCTCCGTCCTGACCTCCAGGACCCGTGCGGTGTCGAGGTCGACCATCACCTCGACGGTCAGGCCGTCGGTGTAGTTGTAGACGGTCACCAGCGGGTATTCGCTGTTCCGTCCGGTCGCGGCCGTTCCCACGCCCAGGACGTCGCAGCGTTTGCCGGCCGATTGCCGTCCGACCTCGTCGGAGGCGAGCGCCACCTCCACCGCACGGCGGGTGCCGTCGTCGGTGAGGTTGGATTCCGTCGGTTCGAACTCGACCGGCTTGGTGGGCACCTTCGGCAGGTACGCGTGGAAACTCTTGGTGTCGGTGAACGGCGGGTCGATGACGGGGCCCAGGTCCACCACGTCGACGCGCAGGAGTTCGGGTGGCGGGAGGCTGAAATCGTCAGGCATGGCTATCCCTCTTCACGGGCGCGCGGCCGACCGGCGCGGGCCGCGGCCCACGCCGTCTCCCGGCCGCACCTGCTCCGGAATCGACATTCTCCGAGGGCGACGCCGCCGTTTCGGCAGCGTCGGCATCACCGCGACCGACCGCGCGAACGACCGCATCGCGCAGTCCCGTCGCGGAATTCAGGGCTCCGACACCTCGGTCGCGGCGTGCGCGCGGCGGGCCGGCCGCGACGGCCGGAACCGGACGGGCGAGTGCAGGCGGAGCGGACCGTCGGCCTCGTCCTGCATGCCTTCCGGGCGGCGATCGTCCCGGCGCATTCGGGCGTCCCGGCGCGCGGCTCGTTCCGTCCTCACTCTCCTCCTCCCGTGATTGACAATCAAGTTCGCCGGGAGGGCTTCCGGGCGGGCGTCGGACCGGCCGTCTCGACAGGCGTGACAGATGGTCACAATTCGGCGGTATACAGACCGAATCCCCCGGCCTTTCCGCGCGGGAACGCACCCAGCGTGACCCGTGGCGCGCCAGGAATTCGCGGGAATCGTCGTGCCGGTCGTTCGGTTGTCGGACACCCGAAGGTTTCCCGTTCCACCATTCCGGGAGTGCGGATCGTTCCCGGGGTGCGGATCGGCAATAGGACAGCCGTGTCCCGCCGGGCGATCCCGACGGGAGGGCGCATCGGGGGACAGCCCTGCGCGGTGGGACGCCCAGCCGTCCGCCGGTCCGCCCCGCTCGACCCGACACCGGCAAAGGACGGCGACCGTGCCGACGGCGGCCGCGGCAAGGAACGCCGCGATGCCGAGCGCGAGGGGTGCGACGGTCGTCCCGGAACTGCTGGTGGCGACCAGCACGGTGCCGGTACGGGAGGGCGACGGTTCGGCCGCCGCGGGGATGCCGCCCGGGCGGGGGACGCGCCACCGCTCGCCGAGCCGTAGGTGAAGGACCGCTGGGCCTGCTGGATGCGGTCGAGGTGCCGTGCCCGGGGATCGGATCGCCGGACGGACCGGGCAGCTGGTAGCCGATGGCTCCACTCGCGCCGAGTCCGTAGCCGCCCGCTGCCACGGCACCCACGGACACCCGGGCGAAGCTCCCGCCGGAGGCGACCTGGTCGGCACGCCGCTGACCGTCGTCGTCAGCGAGCCGTGGCCGACGGCCCGAGCCGGAGCTGCGCCGGGAAGCAGGGCGATCAACACGGACGGGAGAAGGACGGCGGCACCTGCGGGACGGTTCACGATGCGCTCCGGGACGGCGGGAAGTCGAGGTGATCATCAGCCCGGGCGGCGGCGCTGCCAGCGATGCCGGCTCTCACCGTCATCCACCCTGCCGCCGCGATCCGTCGGGCGACGCACCCCGCCCGAGGTCACCTCACTCACCGTCATCGCGACCCTTCCCCGTTCGGAGTTCGCGGCCCGGCTTCCGCAGTCGGCGCGACGGGTTCCGCTCACCGCCCGCGAGACGGCACGCACCGCCGAGCGCCCGGCCGTCCGGGTTCCGCGGTACCGGCGACCGGCTCGCCGGCGCCCAGCCCGCGGCGCGACCCGCCCCCGTCGCCGACGAACCCGGGCGGCATTCGTTGAACGCGACGGGCCTCCCGTACGTACCTCTGGACGGGGGGACGTGGAGCCGTCCGGCCCCGCGTGAGTGTTCACCGATGGAGGACAGATGCTGCGCAGCGTGGCAACAGGACTCCTCGCCGGCCTGTTCTGCCTCGGCGGAGCGGCCACTGCCATGGCCGCTGCCAACCCGAACGGGACCGGCCCCCCGAACCAGTCCTGCCAGAGTTTCGAGACCCCCGGCACCGGCGCCGGTGCGCCGGGACACTCCGGGACCTCGCCCGGCTCGGTGTTCAACGAGCCCGGCTTCGGCAGCACGAACGGCGGCACCGGCGGTGCCGCCTACAACGCAGCGGGCGCACCGTCCCAGTACGACGTCGCCTGCTTCCAGGTCAGTCACCACTGACAACCCGACCGGGGCCCGGGACACGGAGCGCATCCGCGCCCCGGACCTCGCCGGGCAGCGCACCCCGCCGGTTCCTCGGACGGGGGCTGCAGCACGGGCCGCCCGCGAAGCCCTTCGGGCACGAGACCGGCGCGGCAGGGGTTCGGCGCGGGCACCGCGCGGGCGCGGCGCGGCAGATCCCGGCGCAGCGAGAGGTGTCCGGCCGGGCACGACGGCGATCGGCCCCGTACTCTCCTGAGCAGCCCGGGCCTGCCCGCGGCAGGCGAACCGACTTGCCTGTCCGACATGCCGATCCGACACGGCCGGCCGGGACCCGGGCGGCTTGCCGGAGCTCTTGCGTGACCGGGGGGCCCTGCGGGATCGTCTGGCGGGGCTCCGCCCCTGGAGACCACCCGTCGAGATCCCCGTGGGAGCACCATGACGCGCCCGGACTCGCCCGTCGGACGGACCCGGACGGTGCTCCTGACGCTGATCACCGCGGCTTGCGCCGTGGTCGCCTGCGGGGGCGGCTTCCTCGGCTTCGTGATGGTCGTCGCCGGGGGGATGTCGGACCCGGCCCCGAACGCGACGCCCGATCAGTACGGGCCGTACTGGCCGGAGGTGCTGGCGGGCTTGGCAGCCATGGCCCTTTCGGTCGGCGGCATCGTGTGGTTCGCCGTGCTGACGGCGCGGGAGCGCCGGCGCCTCGGCCTGATCGGGCTCGGGTCCGTCGCGCTCCTCTTCGTCCTCGCCCTGCTGGCCGTCCGGTTCCACTGACGTACCCGTTCCCCCGACCGGAGAGCTCTCCCGGCCGCTCCGACGCCCGGCGCCCGCCGGGTCCGAGGTGTGCGGGCGGCCCGCGCCCGGCACCGCTGAGCCGCACCGCTCCCCTGTCCCGCCGAAGCCCCGCCGTCCTCCGGAGCCCCGCCGCCCGCCGCAACCAGATGCCCGGGCGGCGGGGCTCCCTGCGCTCCCCCGGAGTCCGGCGGTCATCCGGTGGGCAGGCTCCCCAGCTGCGCACGTGCCTGGTCCTTGGAGTAGAGCTGAGCGCCGAGCATGACCTGCGGCGAGCCGTTGCCGCTGACGGCGCAGAACCGCCCGTCCTTCACCGGGACGCTCAGGAGCAGCTTGTCCTCGTTGCGGGCCAGTACGAGACGGGAGCCGCTGACACAGTGGGCGTCGGAGCCGGCCGGTGCGGACGACACCCAGGTGACGGCGTGGTAGAGCGACTCGTGCCGGCCGATCACCATCGACTGCTGCCGGGTGGTGATGAACCGCAGGGATCCCAGCACACCGGTGGTGAGCTTGGTGTACGAGCCGCCCGGTCCGTCGGTCCGCACGTCGGCGGGCCCGTAGAGCTTGCACGCGAACTGCAGGTGGTTGGTGACCTGGATGAGGGCGGTGTGCCGGGAGCCGCTCTCCTGCAGCTCGATCAGCTGGGCGGTGACGTCTGACCCCGGCCCGAGCCCTCCGCACACGGGGTCGGCCGGGACGTCCGTCAGGGTGGGCACCACGTCGGCCGGCGCCGGCGCACCGGCCCGGGTCGCGGAGGCGGCGGCTGCGGCTGCGGCTGCGGCGGAGTCCGCCGAACCGGCATCGGGCTCGCAGGCGGTCAGCGCGAACAGCCCGAAGGCCACCGCACCAGCCACGGTCACATGACGGATCTTCAAAAGAACTCTCCCGAACGATGAACGGCCGCCCGCGGCGGGCAGCCCACTCACAGCACGCGACCGGAACCCGTTCGGTTCCGTTCGATCCTGACCACGGCGCACCGCCCCGGGCCGAATCCATCACGGACCGTGTACCAGGCGTGGTCCCGACGCGGCCTGCTCACGGGCGGTGGTCGGGTTCGCCGTGCTCGCCGCAGGGCGGGGCTGCGCCGTCAACCGCCGGCCGAGGGTGGCGAGCGCGGAGAGCAACCCGCCCACCATGGAGAAGGGTTCGTACAGCAGGGTCGCGAACCGGGCCATCGGGTCCAGGTCCGCGGTCGTCCGCGCCCCGACGGCCGGGGCCGCCCGGTCCGGGACGGACGGCACGGAGTGGAGGAGCAGCAGCGCGGTGGTGGCCCACAGCCCGGCGGCGGGCAGCCGGCCGGGCAGTCGTAAGCCCCAGGGCCGGACGAGCGCCGGGGCCGGCACCGCCGCACCGGCGCAGAGCGGGGCGGCCAGGACGTCGATGGCCAGGAGCGGGGTGTTGCCGCGCGGCGAGAGGCTGTGGGCAGGCCGACCCGACCGCCGAGCAGCCAGTACAGGGGGACGAGGGAGAAGAGGGCGACCCACGTGGCGGCGGCCCGTGCCGCGGCCCGGTGAACCGTACGGGGGAGGTGCGTGGCGCGCGGGGCGGCGGCGAGGGTCTGGGTGTCCATGCGGTCCACCCTGCCGGTTCGGCCGGTGGGGCGGATCGTCCGATCGGTTCGTTTCCGATCGTCCGTCAGGAGGGCCGGGTGATGCGCCTCCTGGGCGACGGCCCCGAAGGCCCGACGGCAGGCGACAGCGAACGACGCGGAGCGGGTCGTGCGCGTCGGGCGTCCGCCCCGATGGCCGTCGTCGGTGCGGTGGACGGCCGGGGCGGACGCCCCGCCGTCAGCCGCCGAAGTTCAGCGCGTACAGGCTGCGCACGGAGTCGGCCGTCACGAAGTCCATCGGGACGGTGCCGAGGACCGGCCGGGAGGCGTGGTCGAGTCCGCCGAGGTAGCCGCGGAGCTTCGAGGCGGCCGCGTCGGCGGCCTGGCGCGGCCACAGGCCCCAACCGGAGCTGGAGGTGAAGGTGAGGAACAGCCGGTTCGGATCGCCGGAGGCCCGGGCGGCGTCGAGGTGCGAGGAGACCTCCGGCCACTTGCGGTTGTAGAAGTCGAAGATCGTGCCGATGTCGTAGTCGTCCTCGATGTCGGTGCGCGTCCCGCCCCAGCGGATGCCCGGCAGCGCGCCGTTGTCGGCGAGCAGCACGATCCGGCCGCGGACGTCGCCGAGTCGCGGTATGCGGTCCTCGGTCCACATCAGGCCCGGCCAGCGGCGCTGGTAGTCGGCGAAGATCGCCCCGAAGTCGGTGTCGGAGACGCTGGAGTACTCCTGCTTGACCCGCATCACCACGGTCTCGCCCGGGTGGGCGGCGAGGAAGGCGCCGACCTGGTTGAGCACGTCGCCGAAGAAGATCTTCTGGAAGAACTGCGAGTGGTGGATCGCGAACACGCCGTCGATCGCCCGGCACCGGATGTCCAGGAACCGTACCCCGGCGGCCAGTTGGTCCGGGACGCCCAGCGTCTGGGTCTGCACCAGCGCACCGCCGTACAGGGCGCAGGTGTCGTGCGTCCCGGGGAGGGTGAGCCGGGACAGCACGGCGTCCGCACCGAAGGCGGCGAGCCAGTCGGCGCCACCGGGGACGGCTGCGGCCCGGGCGGCGGAGGCCTGCGGTGCGCCGAGACCGAGTCCCGCGCCGGCCAGGGTGGCGGCGAGTGCGGAGCGGGCGAAGGTGCGTCTCGTGATCGGAGTGCCGGTCAGGGACAAGGGATCAACCTCCTGGTGACGGTCCGACAGGTCATGGGCATGCCCATTATTGGCGGCCGTCCCGCCTCCGGGCCATACCCGCGTCGAACCCCTCGACCGGAGACGGGGGAACCGCTCACCGGCCGCACCTGCGCACGACCGCGGCTCCGCTCAGGGCTGCGGCGCGGGCTCCGCCCGGAGGTGCTCGGCGGCCTCCGCCGCGGTGTAGGAGGAGGCGAAGGTGAAGGCGCGCGGGGACGGCCCGTGTGCCTGCAGGTCCGCCAGTCGCTCCAGCGCCTCACCGGCGGTCGGCCGGTGGCCGGCGGGCACCCACCAGAGCACCAGGTGCGCCCGGACGTGGCGTTCGAACCAGTCACGGCGCTGCCGCATCACCTCCAGGTGTCCGCTGCGGTAGGTGAAGTCCCACAGCGCCTCCTGCGACTCCCACACCGACAGGTTGACGATGACGTCCTCGCCGGCCGGGCGGAGTCCGGTGGCGTCGGCCTCGCCGTCCCCCACGAGCCGCCAGACGAAGCCGGGCGCCGCGTCCGCGGCCGCGTTGACCGGGTCGAGCATCTCGACGAACGGCGCGGTGCGCGGGTCGTCGAGGGGGTGCCGGAGGGTGGCGATGTTGAGTTGGGCGAGGTGGGCGGCGCGCGCGGATGCGGTCATGGCCTCATCCCAGCACGGCCGTTCTCTCTATGTCAATCATCGTTGTTTTTAGAATCCTCTACCACCACGCAGCATTCCCCGGGCCGGGCGTCCATGCGGGCGCGGACGGGACCGTCCGGTCCGAGCAGCCCCTCCAGCAGTGCGAGGTTCATGCCGCACACCAGCGGCGGGAAGCGCTCCGCGACGGCGTGGAAGGGGCAGTTGCGCATCCGGACCACGCACCGGCCCCCCTCGCCGCGCCCGCCCCCCTCGCCGCGCCCGCGGCCTTCGCCGCCCTCGGGGTCTTCGAGGTGCGGTTCGTAGCCGCGGGCCGCCAGCACCTCCATCGCCTCGCCGAGGCCGCCGCAGGGTGCCGCCGAGCCGCGCAGCGCCTCGCCGCGGCGGCGGGCGGCCGCGTACAGACCGGCGTCCAGCCCGGCCTCCTCGGCCGCCTCGGCGAGCAGTTCGGCGGCGGTGCGGTAGTCGCGGGCGGGCAGCGACACCGACCGCTCGGCCCGCGACCGCGTGTAGACCTTGGCGGGTCGGCCCGCCCCCGGGCCCGAACGGCCGGTCAGGCGGCGGCTGCCGGTCTCCAGCAGCCCGGCCTCCGCCAGCTTGTCCAGGTGGTGTGCGGCGAGCGTGCGCGCCACCCCCGCCGCCTCGGCGGCCTCGTTGCGGCCGACCTCGCGCCCCTGCGCGGCCACGTACTCGTACAGGCGCCGCCGCACCGGGTCCTGCAGCACGGCGATCGCGTCGATGTCCTCCATCCGCCCATTCTAGGAACAACGGAGGTAGGAGATAGAAGCCCGCCGGCGACGGTCGGGCCGTCCCGGAATCACCGGGACAGGCCCGCGAGCATCATGAACTCGGCACGGGCACGGGCGTCCTCGCGCAGGCTTCCCAGCAGGGTGGAGGTGACGGTCCGGGAGCCGGTGGCCAGGACGCCGCGCAGGGTCATGCAGGTGTGCTCGGCCTCCACGACCACGCCGACGCCGGCGGGTTCGAGCTGCCCCTGCAGCCAGTCGGCGATCTGCCGGGTGAGGCGCTCCTGCACCTGCGGCCGGCGGGCGAAGAACTCGACGACCCGGGCGAGCTTGGACAGGCCGAGGATGCGGCCGCCCGGCAGGTAGCCGACGTGCGCAGTGCCGACGAGCGGCAACAGGTGGTGCTCGCACACCGATCGCAGCGGGATCGAGCGGGCGAGGACGAGTTCGTCGTAGCCCTCGTCGTTGGGGAAGGTCGTCAGGTCGAACGGGCGCGGGCTGAAGAGCTCGGCGTAGGCGCGGGCCATCCGGCCGGGGGTGTCGCGCAGGCTCTCCGAGGTGGTGGGGATCCCGAGGGCGTGCAGGAACCGGGCGGCGGCCCGTTCGGCCGTGGCCAGGTCCGCACGGCCCGCCACGACGCCGACCCGCGGCACGGCCCCGTCGGAGGCACGGCCGAGGGACCCGGCGGCCGGGCGGTCCACGGACCCGCCGTCGGGCCGGACCACCGGCTCGTCGGCCGTCGGCCGGGGCACCGGCCGCAGCGACGGCGTTCGGGGGACCGTGCCGGCCCCCGGTGCAGGACCAGGGCGCTGGAGCATCTCGGGCACCTCCGGTCCGGGGCGCAGCGGGCACCCTGCGCACGACGACCGCGACGCCTGCGCGCACGGTGCGCTCCGGGCCGTGGCACCGGCCCGGCACCGGGGCAGCGCCACGGCGGGTGATCGGGCGGCCGGTGATCGGGCGCGGCTCCGAACGGTCGGCCTCGCACGGGGACGGGTCGCCGAGTACGACGGCCGGCCCGATGAGGTGAGGTGCGGTGTCCACGGGAACGCCTCCTGGAGGATCGGTCCGGGACCGGCCGGCGGACCCGGTTGGTGAGTGCTGCCGCTCAGCGTCGTCCGGCGCTGCTGCCGGTGCCGGTGCAGCCCTCGGCCTGGGTGGCCTCGTCGGCCACCCGCACGCCGTAGCGGTGGGCGAGCCGGCCGCCGAGGTGACCGGAGACGCCGAGCACGGCCAGGCTCGCCGCGGACAGGGCGAGCATCCCCGCGCCGACGCCCTGCGTGCTCCCGGCGGCGTGCCGCCAGAGGAATCCGGCGACGTACGCGCAGGTCACCAGCAGGTTGAGCGTCATGTGCACGAGCGCCGTGCGCCGGGCCCTGGTGGCCGGGGGCACAGCGAGCAGGTCGAGGAAGCCGGCCACCGCCGCGGCCAGGGCGCCGAGCACACCGACCGCGATCAACCACATCGAACCCCGCGTCAGGAAGGCCGGGTCGTCGACGACGTGCGAGGCGATGCCGAAGACCAGGCCGGCCACCCACGCCCCGATCGGGACGGTGACCAGCATCGGATGGAGGGGGTGGCTGTAGGGGCCGGCCGTCACCGCACCGACCGACCGCTTCGCCGACATCTGCTGCTCGTTCGCCTGCATCTGCTGCTCGCTGGTCATGCCGGCCTCCCGCCGCTCCGGGCCCGTCCGGCTGCAGCCACCGCCGCCGCGGCCGATGCCACCGAGCGCACCACCGCGCCGTCCTGAGGAACGCGCCCGCGACGGATCGGCGCCGGGCCGTCCGGCCGGGTCGGCCAGGTCAACCGGATCAGCCGGCGGTGCCGGTGTCCGGGGACCGGCCGGCGGCAGCGGCGAGGAGGTCGTGCAGGAGTTCGCGGACCTCGGCCGGGTCGGCGGCGGCCAGGTGGGGCATGCCGGTGCTGCTGCGGGCGAGCACCACGCCGGTGAAGGCGGCGACGGCGAGTTCGGCGCGGAGCTGCGGGCGGTCGACGCCCTCGCGTTCGAGGCGTTCGCGCAGCGGGTCCACCAGTCGGCGGTGCAGGTGGGCGCGGACGGCGTCCTGGACCGCCGAGTCGTCGGAGGGCAGCACCACGGTCTGGAAGGCGGGCCCGGGGCCGCGCTGTTCGAAGCGGTCGAGCAGTCCGGCGAGGCGCTCCTCGTCCAGCAGGTCGGCCGGGGTGGCGTCGCCGTGCTCGGCCTGCACGGTGGCCAGGTAGAGCTGGGTCTTGCCGCCGTAGTAGCGGGCGATCAGGGCCGGGTCGACGCCCGCCCGTTCGCCGATCTCCCGAATGGTGGTGCGGTCGAAGCCGCGCTCGGCGAAGAGTTCGATGGCCGCTCGCAGCAGCAGGTCCCGGCTGCGGGCCGCATCGCGTCGCCGCTCCCCCGCAGTCGTCTCGCTCACGCGGGTGCTCCCTCCTCCCGGGCGGTCTCGCCCTCGCCGTCCGCCGCACGGGCGGCGGTCCGCGGCCGTTCCCCGGCCGGGTCCGCACCGGCGGTGTCCCGGCCCGCGGGCCGGGCGGTGGTGCCGGCGGCCACCGCGGAGCCCCGCCGCGGCAGCACGATGGTAGCCGCACCGACCACCACCCACACGGCACAGCCGATCAGCGCGGCGGTCCCGTAGGCGCTTCCGGTGGGCAGGGCGTGGCCGGCCGGGGTGTGGGCCTGGAGCACCGCACCGCTCAGCGCGCTGCCGGTGGAGTAGCCGACGTAGCGGAGCACCTGGTTGAAGCTGATCGCGCTGCCGGTCTCGTGGGCGGGCACCGCGCCGACGATCAGTCCGGGCATCACGGCGAAGGTCAGGCCGACGCCCAGGCCGGCGAGGCCCATCACCGCGAAGAGCTCCCAGAGGCGGTCGCGGCCGAACAGGAAGGCGAGGGTCGCGGCCAGCGAGACCGCGCAGCCGATCGGCAGGATCGCCGCGGTGCCGGTGCGCCGGGCGAGGCGCGGCGCGATCCGGCTGGTCAGGATGCTGGCGACGGAGAACGGCAGCAGTGCCAGTCCGGCCACCGTGACCGAGGCGCCGAAGCCGTACCCCGCGGCGGCGGGTGTCTGCACGAACCGGGTGACCAGCGACATCAGCAGGTACATCCCGACGCCGGCGACCAGTCCGGCCACGTCGGCGGTGAGCACCACCCGGTTGCGCAGCGAGCGGAGGTCGATCAGCGGGTGGGCCGTGCGCAGCTCGTGCCGGACCCACCACAGCAGCAGGAGCACGCAGGCGGCGGCGAGACCGAGCAGACGGGGTGAGGTCCATCCCCACGGTTCGGCCTCGCTGAGGGCGAGCAGCAGTCCGCCGAGTCCGAGGCCCAGCAGGCACGCGCCGAGCAGGTCGAGCGGGCGGGCCGGGCGGTGCGCGGTCGGCGGCAGGACGAGGACGCCGGCGGTGAGGGCGGCGGCGCTGATGGCGGCCCCGAACCAGAAGGCGGCGTGCACGCCGAGGGACTGCGCGACGAGACCGGTGAGCGGGTAGCCGAGGCCGACGCCGGCGACGGTGGTGAGCGAGAGGATCGCGAGGGCGGAGCGGGAGCGCTCGCCGGGCACGCTGTCGCGGGCGGTGGCGATGGCGAGCGGGGTGAGGCCGAGTCCGACGCCCTGGAGGGCCCGGCCGGCCACCAGGAAGCCGAAGCCCAGCGGCAGGGCGGCGAGCACGCTGCCGGCGAGGACGGTCGCGGCGGCGGCGAGCATCACGGTGCGGCGGTGCGGGCCGTCCCCGAGCCGTCCCATGACGGGGGTGGCGACCGCGCCGACCAGCATGGTGACGGTCAACGACCACTGGGCGTCGGAGAGGGAGACGTGGTCGACGGCGGCGATGGTCGGGATCATCGGCGCGCCGAGGCTGCTGATCACGGCCACCACCGTGCCGAGGAACACCAGCACCGGCACCAGTGCCCGCTGACGCCCCGACGCGCCCGTCACCGCGCTCGCCCGCATGCCCGGCCCGCCTCTCCGCTCGTTTGTCATCAACCGATGTCTTCACATGATGACATGTGGATGGGGGCGCACGGGAGGGGTTGGACGGGCGGGGGTCGGGCGGTCCGCGGCACGGCGGCGTTCCGTCTCCTGGGAGAAGCTCGACGCCGTCCGCGAACTCGACCCGGTGCTGCGGTCCTTCGCGACTTGCCTCGCCGCCCGGGCCTGATCCGGCACCGGGTGCGAGGGCCTAGGATGCCGCGCATGTACGAGTTGGAGCGGTTCCGGTCCCTGGTCCTGTCCCTGTCCTGGGTGGAGATCGAGTTCGCGCGGCCGCGCGTCCGGAGCGAGCACGTCGATGGTCTCGCGCGGATCTACTGGACGCTGGACGACTGGATGCAACGGGTGGCCCTGGTGCAGCTGGTGCAGGACCAGGACCACCCGGCGCTCCGGCCGGTCATGCTCGACGTTCTGCGCGCCCCGCTCACCGAGGACACCGAGAACGTGGAGCTGACCAAGGCGGCGGCACTGGGCCTGATCGACGCCCGCTACAACACGTTCATGACGTTCTACGAGGACCGGGCGGCCCTGCACGCGGCCGTCGACGAGGTGCTGGCGGCCCACGGGTCGGGCGAGGAGCCGTCGGGGCCCTCTGACCGGTGCTGCGGTCAACTCCGCCGCGGGTCGGCTCCGCTGGGAGCGGCTTCGGCGTGCTGGTGACCCGGCCGGCAGCCCGGCCGCCCGGGATCAGGACTGCTCGTCGTGGCCGCCGCCGCTCTCCGCGCGGGACTCGCTCCTGCGGCGTCGCAGGTGCCAGACGATCAGGCCGACCACCACGACCACGGCGAGCGCGATGGCGAGGGCACGGCCGACGACGCCCTCGACCCGGCTGTAGGCGGCGCCGGCGAAGTAGCCGAGAAGGGTGAAGCCGACGCCCCAGGCCAGGCCGCCGAGGGCGTTGAACAACAGGAAGCGCCGGTAGGGCATGTGGGAGATGCCGGCCAGCGCGGGCATCATGGCGCGGAAGAAGGCGATGAACCGGCCGAAGAAGACGGCGGCCGGTCCGCGTCGGCGGATCAGGTCCTGGGCCTTGGAGATCCGCTCCCCGTGGCGCCGCATGGGTCGGGTGCCGAGGATCGCCGGACCGGCCCGGTGGCCGACCTCGTAACCGACGGAGTCGCCGAGGATCGCCGCGCCGACCACGACCAGGATCATCACGCCGAGCGCGACCTTGCCCTGGTGCGCGAGGACACCGCCGAGGACGGCGGCGGTCTCACCGGGGATGACGAAGCCGAAGAAGAGCGCGTCCTCCGCGAAGACGAGGGCGCCCACGACCGCGTACACGACCGGGCCGGACAGACCGGACAGCCAGTCGGTGATCGAGTGCATCAGCCACCTCGTTCGGGATCGACGCCCCTTTCCTCCCCCAATGTAACGGTTTCCACTTTCAGGGATGTGAAGACGGAGGGCTGTGCCCCCATCTCCGGGTGCACCACGAACGGCAGCCGTCGCGGTTCGCGGAGTTGGTCCGGGACGGGGAAAGGGTCGGGCAACGCCGGTTGGGCGGAGCGGCGATCACGGGTCCGACGGTGGACCGTCGGCTCGACCTCACCGGGGGATGACGAACGGTCCGGACGCTGCGGGGGCCGGCCGGGTCTGCGGACGGTGGAGTCCGCCGCGCCGACCGAGTGCAGGACCGGGCCGCGGGCGCCGTCACCCTCACGTCAGTGAGCGCGCCCCCCAACACCGCGAGGCCGTCTGGTACTCGTCCGGTCCTCGACGGCCGAGGGCCGGGCGCGGCGGACGAGGTTCCGGCGCCCTCGCCGTCGGGCATCCCGACTGGGCGTGGTCGGCCGCCACTTGCACCCGATCCGTTCCCCCGCCGCGCCGACCGCCCGCCCCCGTTCGCACGGTTCGAAGGGCCGACCGGGAGCGGCCGCGGCGGGGTGCACGACCGCCTCACGACGGCCGTCCACCGGTCGTGTTGACCCGGATCCCCGCGCCGGGCGGCACCCCCGCGCCGGCCACGACGCCGATCCGATCGCGACATTGTGCCCACAACGCCCCGTTGGGCGGGCGGAAGGCCTGAATGGCCTCTATGTTGAGGATGAAACAGGACAAACCATCCCCGATGTGGTTGTGGAGATGTCGTCATGAACAAGGGACAACTCGTCGAGGCGGTAGCCGGGCAGCTCGGCAGCCGCACCGCCGCCGAGGACGCGGTCGACGCGGTCCTCGACACCATGGTCCGTGCCGTGGTGGCCGGGGAGCGGGTGCAGGTCACCGGCTTCGGCACGCTGGAGAAGGTGGAGCGCGCCGGCCGCTACGCCCGCAACCCGCAGACCGGCGAGCGCGTGCGGGTCAAGAAGACCAACGTGCCCCGCTTCCGCCCGGGTCAGGGCTTCAAGGACCTGGTCTCCGGCGCGAAGAAGCTGCCGAAGTCAGGCCCGGCCACGGCCAAGGCCCCCAAGGGCTCGCTCACCGCGGGCAAGTCGGCCGCTGCTGCGCCCACCCGCAAGCGGGCCGCGGTGAAGCGCACGGCCGCCGCGGGTGCCGCCGCCGCCGCGCCGGCCGCCGCCAAGCGGACGACCGCGAAGAAGGCCACCGCCAAGAAGGCCACCCCGACCAGGGCCGCCGCGACGAAGTCCACGGCGACCAAGGCCGCTCCGACCAAGGCCACCACCGCGGTCAAGAAGACCGCGGCGAACGCCGAGAAGACCACCGCCCGGAAGACGACCGCGGCGGCGAAGAAGTCGACGGCTCCCGCGAAGAAGGCCGCCACCGCCAAGAAGACCGCACCGCGCACCGCCAAGAAGGCGACGCCGGCCAAACGGACCAGCCGCCGCACCACGGCCTGAACAGGACGGGCCGGCCCCGGTACTCGGTACCGGGGCCGGCCCGTTCGCGTGCGCGGACACGGCGCCGTCCGAGCGCCTCCGGGACGCGGGGACGGGGCGCGTGCGCGGTCAGTGGCCGAGCCGCAGGTTCCAGACCTTCAGGTCCACGTCCAGCTCGCCGTAGCCGCCCTGGTCGTCGTGGGCCGCGGTGACGGTCGCCAGGCCGATGGGCGAGTTGTCGTTGACCGCGCAGACGCGGTCTCCCTCGGCGGGGAGACAGGGCCGACAGGTCGATGCCCTCCATGCCGAAGCGGGACTTCCCCGACCGGCGCACAGCCCCGTGGATGCCGTGGAGCCCTGCCCGGAGACCGCGACAGTCACTTGCGGCGCCGGCGGAACCGTACGGCGGCGGGTCCTGCCTCGGATGCTGTATCAAGTCCCCCGATCGACCCTGGGATCACCGTGCCGGAACCGCGGCGATCTG
The DNA here is from genome assembly GCF_000717715.1 of Streptomyces sp. NRRL B-24484. GTDB lineage: Bacteria > Actinomycetota > Actinomycetes > Streptomycetales > Streptomycetaceae > Kitasatospora. Next base: position 104,903 of record NZ_JOAI01000017.1, read on the forward strand.
CCGGAACGACGGCCGAAGCGCGCACCGGTCCACCGGCCCCGCGGACCGGGTGGTCAGCCCCCCGCGTTCGGGTGGGCCGGGTGGGCCGGGTGGGGCCGAACGGTGGCCCGCGGTGAGGCTTCACGCTCCCGCGGCCTCGGTCTGCGGGGCGCATCTCCTGCAGTCGGCGGGCGATGCGGCCGTCGGACCCGATGCCACGACACTCCGGGAGGACCCCGCCGTGGTGACGTACGACGACCTGGTCGGCGGGGTGGGGCGAGCACGTCACCCGTGCCGACCCGGCCGTGGTCGCGGTGTGGCACATCCCCGGCCAACAGAGGGCCCTACTCGCCGAGATCGGTGAGCCTGCGGCCCACCAGGTGATCGAGTACGCCGACGTCCGGGGCGGGCCCGAGCCCGAACTCGCCACCGCCGAAGGCCGCGACCTCGGGGTGGTTCTCGGGGTGGGCGAGGCCGTCGCCCGTGAACGAGGACCGACGAGGACCGGGGACGTCGGGCCCGCGACGGTCAGCAGCGGGACCGCTCGCCGGCCGGCAGGCAGTCCCAGGTGGCCTCCACTCGGCGGTCCACCGTGAACAGGGGGCGGGAGCGGACGACGTCGCCGGCCCGCTGGGCGCGCAGCACGAGGCCGAGGTCCCGGGAGCCGGGGTCTCCTGCGTGGGTGTACAGCAGCCCCGACCGGTTCGCCTCCAGCCCGGTCAGCCACCGTTCGAGTTCCGAGGGGACGCGTCCGACCAGCGGGGTGCCCTCCGGCACGACCTGGAGCTCGGTCCGGCGTCGACGGCGACGCAGGCGAGGTACGCCTCGTCACCGGCGGTCCGGCCGGCGGGCGTGCCGGAGCCAGGCGTACTCCGCGGTGTCCTCCGGGCGTTCGGCCTCCCGGCGGCGCGCGTCCGCCACGGCCTGCGGGTCCGCCCAGGGATCCTCCGGGACGGCCCCCTCGCGGGCCGCGCGGCGGGCCGCCGCCTCCTCCTCGGCGACCGGGTCGCCGATCTCCTCACCCCGGGCCCGCAGGCACCGGCGCGCGATCCACCGGTAGCGGGAGTTGCCGCCGGCCGCGGGGGGCACTCCAGTCCGTGGCCTCCGGCGCGGCCCGGGCCGCGGGCGGCAGGCTGTCCGAAACCGGGGAAGCGCCGTGGTTGCCGATCATGGCGGAAGTATGGCCGCCCGGTCCGTCAGGCCGGCCACACCGGAACGGTCTCCGCGTGGGCGCAGCAGGCCGTGTCCTCGCTCTCGACGGTCCGCAGACAGGCTTCGCACATCCAGTCCGGTTCCCCGGGGTCGGGGGCGATGGTGCTGACGGTGTTGTCCCGAACGAGGAGCCGCCACTCGTCACCCGGTTCCTCGCCGACCGCCTCGATCGTGCCGTTGAGGACGTGGTCGAAGGTGAAGTGCCCGAATCCGGGGTGGCCCTGGGCGGCCGCGCCGGGCTTGAGGAAGTGGTCGACGAGGTAGGTCATCCACTCCGCGGCGAAGTAGAACTTCTCGGCCCCGTTCCACTCGATGCCGCTCCCGTCCTCGACGGATTCCCAGTGGCACCACAGGCCGGGCTGTCCTTCCGGCGGACTGTTGGCGTCGCGGACATCCTCGTTCCCGGCCCGCCCGGAGCGGTCGAACGGCCGGTGGGGCGGGCCGTCGACGTAGTAGGGGCCGGCGTCCCGGTCCATCCGCCGGCTCCCGGCGAACCTCCGCAGATAGCTCCGCTCGGCCGCGTTGAGCGGTGGAACGACCTCGATCCGGCCGGTGAACTCGGTGTGGTATCCCACGGTCTGCGGCTCCTCGGTGGCGGGGGGGCGGCGCGCGGCCGCGTTGCGGGGCCGTGCGCCGTCGGTCCGGGCCACCGTAGGGGCCGGCACCGACACCACCGGGCCGGGAGGTGTCGGAGGGAGGACGCAGGGTGCCGGGCATGGTGGAGGAGGCGGGTCCCGAGGTGGTGTCGGCGCGGAAGCGGCTCGCCGGGTGGGTGCGGGACGAGTTGCCGGCTGCGGGCCTTCCGGCCGCGCTGGTGACCGGGGACCCGGTGCTGTCCGCGGGTGCCGTGGTCGGCTACGACGAGACCGTCGGCGACGACGCCAGTGAGGTGGCGGTCTCCTGGAACTGCCGTCCGCGGCTTCAGGACTGTCTGTCGCGGGCCTGTGACCTGGAGCAGTGGCACGATCCGGCGTTCCGTCACTACGGGGCGGTGCAGGAGGCCATGCTCTCGGCGGTGATCGCGGTTTCCCGGCTCGGCCGGGTTCACCGTCCGCGAGAGCCCGTACGAGTACGAGCCGCTGACCGTCGAGGTCCTGGCGGGGCCCGGCGCGCGCCCACCGTGGGTGCCCTCCGTCGAGGTGCAGGCCCGCACGCGGCAGGGTGTCCGGCGTCGGTGGATCAGTCGTCGCCGTCGGCGTAACTCCCCATCTCGACGTCGTCGCAGAACGTCTCCCAGAACCCGCTGTGTGCGAGGGCGGTCCCGTCGATGCCGGACAGGAGGGCGCGGAGCTCCTCCGCCACCTCGCCGAAGCGGTCCTCCTCGTCCTCCGCGTAGAACGGGAAGCGGGCGATCACGGCCTCGACGCACCGGGTGAACGAGTCCAGATCGCCGTTCACGTGACGGGTCGCCGCCGAGTCGGCGCGGGGCACCTGGACCACCTGCCCGGTGGCCGCGTCCACGGCGATGTAGCCGAACAGGCCCGATGCGGCGACGGCGACCGCACCCTGCTCGCCGACCGCTCCGAGGTACAGCGGCTCCCCCAGGGGCCGGTACTCGTATCCGATCAGCCCGCCCGGGATGCCTGGTTCCCGGAGGCGGTCGGCGATCCGGGCGGGTGCTTCGGGCGGAGCCTCGACGCGGATCAGGACGTACGCGGGCTCCGGCAGGGGCAGCAGGGGGTGGCTCACGGGAGTGATCCTCCCCCACCGGACGGTCCCCGTCGACCGCGTCCGGACGCCGTCCGGGTGCGCCCGTCGGCCGGCGCGCCGGGACTCCTACCGGGGCTGCTGCGCCGTGACGAGGTAGTAGTCGAGGATTCCGCACTCGTAGGCGCGCAGGAAGTTGCGCGGCCAGGTCTCCGGGGCCCACCACCGGCTCAGCCAGGTGTCCCAGCCGGGCCAGACGTGCCGGCCGATCGACTCGACGGCCACGTCGGTGAGGCCCGCGCCGGTGAGCGCGTCCGCGAGGTGGCGCACCGGACGGGCGATGTCCAGGCCGTTGGCGAAGGTGTCCAGGAGGCCGGCGAGTTCCGCGGACCGGCCGGGTGCGTCGTCGACGGTGAAGAAACTGACGACCGCCGCCCGGCCACCGGGCCGCAGCACCCTCGACGTCTCCTCGGCGAAGGCCCCCAGGTCCGGGAAGTGCTGCGCGGCCTCCACGCTGATCACGGCGTCGAAGGCGTCCTTCTCCAGCGGGACGTGTTCGGCGGCGCCCTGGACGAACCGCAGCCGCTCCGGCTCCCGGCGCAGCAGGTCGGCATGGGTGTCGCGCGCCCGCTGCAGTTGCTCGGGGTGGATGTCCATGCCGGTGACCGTGGCGCGGCCGTACGCGTCGAGGGCCAGGGCGCAGCCCATGCCGAGGCCGCAGCCGACCTCGAGGATCGCCGGTTCGGCGGGTGGCGCGGCGGCGGCCAGGACGCGGCGGTAGAGGTCCTGCTGGCTGCGGATCCGGTCGGTCTCGTCGAGCGGCCGGGTGAGGTCGATCGCCTGCCAGTCGCCGAAGTTGATGAATCCGCCGCCGAAGACCGGGTTCCGGCTCAGGTCCGCCGGGCCGTACGTCTCGCGCACCGCCGGGTTCATCGCGGGTTCCGCCTGCCGTGTGCCGTCTGCCACCGTGCCACCCCTGCCGTGAGAGTGATCGTCGTCGTGCGTGCGGTTGTTTCGCGGGCGTCCGCAGTCAGTCTGCCGCACTCCCTCACAACGCGGCACGGGGTCGGGGGTGACGGGCGGGCCCGGTGGTAATTTGGCGATCATGAAGCTGCGGGGGGCGGTCTGTCTGCTGGTGGTCGTCGTCCTGGTGCTCGCGGGCCTGTGGCTGCGGGGCGGGGCGGCGGCGGGGTCTCTGCCGGAGGCCAGTTGGGGGGCGTGGCGGACGGTGGACGTGGAGCACTGGTCCGTCCACGTGCGGGTGAACGCATGGGCGCACGCGGCCGAGGCCGACCTGCACTTCGGCAAGGCCGAGGACCTCGAGCTCAGGGCTTACGGCGCGAACGATGCGCGCACCGCCGTCTCCGAGTCCGTCCGGTTCACGCTCCACCCGGACGGCACGCTCACGACCGCACCGCTCACGAGCACCGGTGACGCCACCGGCCGTTGATGCACCGCCGCGGCCACGACGGCCCGGTGGCGCCGGCCCGCGGGGTCAGCCGCCGGGGGCGCGGCAGCGGTTGTCGGCGGATTCCGGGGCGTGCCGGCAGATCAGCCCGAGGTCGGCGGCACGGTGGGTGAGGTAGCGGCCCACGCACCGGTCGTCGGTGGTGCGGCCTCCGGCGGCGCAGAAGGCGAGGGCGGCCCGGCCGTCGGCGAAGGGGCCGGTGGCGTAGACGACCCAGTACCCGGGGCGGAGCGAGGCGAAGTCGTCGCTCCGCAGCAGGACCGCCTGGGGGATCTGCTGCCGGACGGCCGCCAGTTCGCGTTCCGCCGCGCTGCGCCCGAGGCTGGCGTCGACCGAGGAGAGCTGGGCGATCCAGGTGCCGGCGCTCGCCTCGCCCGCAACCCCGGGGCCGTCCCCGGGGCCGTCCCCGGCGGACCCCGCCGGGGACGGCGGAGTCGTCGCGGTCGCGCTGGTCGCGGGCGTCCCGGACGGCGCGCCGGACGGCGTGGCCGGAAGCGGGGCCGGGGCCGGGGAGCCCGCGGGGGCGCTGCTCACCGGGGCGGCCCGCGACGGGGTGCGGGTGTCCCGCGCGGGCCCGAGCAGCAGGGTGGTCAGCGCGCCGCCGCCGAGGGCCGCGAGGGCGAGGACCGCCACGAGGGCGGGCACCGGTCTGCGTCGGGCGCCCGGCATCGGCGTGGTCGCCGCCGACGGGTCGGGCGGCGCCGCCGGGCCCGGCACGGTGGGCAGGCCGGGCCGGCCGGGCCCGTCCGGGTGGGTCGGCGGGTGGACCGGCGGGTGGACCGGCGTCCGGGCCGCGGCCGACGGTCCGGGGGTGGGCGCGGCGGTGACGGTGGCCGCGTCGGCGGTTCCGTCACCGCCCGCGCCGGGCGCCCCGCCGGTCACCCTCCCGTCGGCCACCGCCGCCAGCATCCGCCGCAGTTCGCCGGCGTCGGGGCGCAGCGCCGGTTCCGGCACCAGGAGTGCGCGCAGCACCGGGGCGAGGGCACCGGCCCGTACGGGCGGCGGGACGCGGCCGTCACGGGCGGCGGCCAGCGCCGCCAGTGGCGTGTCGCGGTGGAGGGGGCTGGTGCCCTCCACCGCCGTGTACAGCAGCATGCCGAGGGACCAGAGGTCGGCGGCCGGGCCGCCCGGTTCGCCGGCGGCGCGTTCGGGTGCCATGTAGGCGGGGGTGCCGATGACCGCGTCGACGGCGGTGAGGGCCGGCAGGTCGGCCACGGCGGCGATGCCGAAGTCGGTGAGGACGGCCGTTCCGTCCGGCCGGACGACGGCGTTGGCGGGCTTGACGTCGCGGTGCTGGATGCCGGCCCGGTGGGCGGCCTCGAGTGCGGCGAGCAGGTCGAGGCCGATCCGGGCGGCGCGGGCGGGCGGCAGGGGGCCCTGCCGGTCGAGGACGTCCTGCAGCGACTCGCCCCGGACGAGTTCCATGACCAGCCAGGGGAAGGGGTGTGCGTCGACCACTTGGTGGATGGTCACCGCGTGCGGGTGCTGGAGGCGGGCCAGTGCCCGCGCCTCCCGCATCACCCGCTCGCGCATCACCCCGGTCGGCCGGTCGCCGCCCGCCTCGGTCGGCCTGACCTCCTTGAGCGCCACCTCCCGGTGGAGTTCGCGGTCCACGGCCCGCCAGACCGTCCCCATGCCGCCCCCGCCGAGTCTGGCGAGGAGCTCGAAGCGGCCCGCCACCACGCGGCCGTCGTCCGTGGACATCGTCGATCGCCCTTCCGTCCCACCCCTGGACGATCCGGCCCTCCCCGGCCGGATCGGCACTCAGGGTAGTGGATCGGACACCTTCCGGTGTGCGGCCGGTCGGGGTGGGTGGCCTGCGGTGTTCATCGGTGCGGTGCGGCCGGCCCGTCCGGAATTCATGCGACGGCCCGGGGTGCTGACGGACGATCGGACCGTCGTTGACAGCCGGCGGTGCGGGTCGGTGTAATTCCCGGGAACGGATAGACGAATGGTCCGGGCCGGTCCCGGGAAGGCAGGGGAATGTGGACGAGAATGCGGATCAGGGCGTTGCCGACAATTCCCGGACGGCCGCGCTGTTCGAGCGCGACCGGACGTGCCGGTCGCTGGGGATCACCCTCGACGAGGTGTCCGCGGGGCACGCGCGCATGGGCATGGAGGTGTCCGCCGACATGGTGAACGGCCATGGCATCGCGCACGGCGGCTTCATCTTCCTGCTCGCCGACGCGGCATTCTCGTACGCGTGCAACAGCTACGGTCCGGTGACCGTCGCGCAGGCCGCGCAGGTCACCTTCCTCGCTCCGGCGGCGGTCGGCGACGCATTGGTGGCGGAGGCGGCGGAACGGTCGCGTTCGGGGCGGCACGGAATCTACGACGTGACCGTCCGGCAATCCACCGGGAGGGTCGTCGCGGAATTCCGCGGGCAGAGCGTCACGCTCTCCGGAAAGCCGGTCGACGGCGGGTGAATTCCGGGGAGCGCGACGGTCCGTCCGCGGTGCGGCGGTGCGTCAGTCCTCGGGGCGCTCGTCGACGACCTGGCGCAGTTTGCCCGTCCGCGGGTTGGTGACGAGTTCGGAGCGCGGCACCCACTCGATCGCGAGGGGGTGGATCGCGCCGGCGGCGACCTCCTCGGGGTAGGTGGGCCGGGCCGCGTAGACGGCGGCGATCAGGCGCTCGGCGAGGTCGGCGGGGGGCTGCTCGGTGTAGCCGAGGCGCAGGACGATGCCGTCCCGCCCGTCCCGGCGGCGCTGCACCATCTGCATGCCGGCGATGTGCCGGCCGGGGTCGGCGGCGACGAGGACGGCGCGGATGTCCTCGGTCGGCATGGAGACGATGCCGACCCGCCCGCCCTCCTCGGAGCGGCCGAGCAGCCGGAAGCGGCGGCAGTCGGCGTCGAGCCATTCGGCGCGGTCGCCGGCCGGGTAGCGCAGGATCGGCATCAGGGTGCGGAAGAGGTTGGTGACGACGACGCGGCCGGGGACGCCGGGGGTGGTGATCGGCTCGCCGGTCGCGCTGTCGACGATCTCGACCAGCGTGCGGTGCGGGAAGGCCTCGTGCACCCGGACGTCGTCGCCGGGGACGGGCGAGGCGACCAGGCCGGCGTCGACGGAGGCGTAGCCGACCGAGGAGATCGCCGCCTTGGGGAAGGCCCGGGTGAGCAGCGGCCGCAGGTCGGTGAAGAGCAGGTCGCCGCCGAACATCAGCAGTTCGACCGAGGCGGCGACCTCGCCGCGGCGGACGAGGTGTTCGGCGACGGCGCTGAGCTTCATCGGTTCGCCGGCGAGGACGTGCACGCCGAAGCCGGTGACCAGGTCGGCGATGTAGTCGTTGGGCGCGGAGCCGCCGACGGGCAGGCGGACGTTGTCGACCGGCGCGTGGTGCAGGGCGCCCTCGATGAAGAGGAAGCCGCTGTAGAGCTCGCCGGCGCGGAACAGGTTGGCGACCCGGTGGCCTGGCCTGAGGCCGGCCTGCACCATGCCGGTGCCGAAGGCGGTGAGCGCCTCGGCGTGCTCGGTGCGGGTCCACGGGGAGAGTTTGGGGGCGCCGGTAGTGCCGCCTGACTTGTAGACGCCGGCGTCGGTGAGCGGGCCGGTGAGCAGGCGGTCCTCGCGGGTCGCGGCCCAGAAGGCGTCCTGGTCGACGACGGGCAGCTGGGTGAGGTGCGAGACCGTCCGCGGGACGTCGCGGTAGGCCTCGGCGTAGAACGGCGAGTGGGTGCGGGCGAGGTCGACGAGTTCCTGCAGGGACTTGGCGGGCACGGGTCCTCCGGGCGGGTGTGTCGGGGCGTCGTTTCTTCAGGGGGCGCTCGGGTGTGCCACGAGGGGCGCCCTTCGGGGACGGTTGCTGAGGCGTGTCCTCAAAGGCGACGGATGCCGCACAGGGGCGCGTGGGGGCACCTCCCGAGTGCCTTTGAAGACAAACTCCTAGGGCAGGTCGGGGCGGCCGATCCAGGTGTGGGCGAGGGTCTGTACGCGGGTGCCGTCGCGGTCGGTGAGTTTCTGGTCGAGGTAGTCGGCGGCCCACCGGCCGGCCGGGATCCGGAACGGCGGGTGCTCGTCGCCGAGGGTGTCGACCACGACCTCGGCGACGTCCTGCGGCTGCTGGCCGGCGCCCTCCCAGCCCTTGGTGCGGACCCAGTCGACGTAGTCGGCGAAGGTGTCGGCGTAGGGGCCGGAGGCGGCCTGGACGGTGGTGCGGTTGACGTCCGGGAAGATGCCGAAGTTGGTGCCGCGGACGAAGCCGGGCACCACCAGGGACACCCGGACGCCGTGCGCGGCGGCGACCGGGGCGAGGCTCTCCATGAAGCCCTCGACGGCGAACTTGGCGGCGCAGTAAGCCTCGTTGAAGGGCTGGCCGACGACGCCGTGCACGCTGCCGATGGTGATCAGGCTGCCGCGGGCGGCGCGCAGCAGCGGCATCGCGGCGCGGCTGACCGCGATCACCCCGAAGAAGTTGACCTCCAGGTTGGTCCGCAGCGCGGCCATCGTGGACATCTCCAGGGTGGGGTCGAAGTTGGAGATGCCCGCGTTGTTGACGACCGCGTCCAGCCGCCCGTACTCGCCCGCGACGGCGTCGAGGCAGGCGGTGACGGAGTCGGCGTCGGTGACGTCGAGCCGCCGGACGTCGACCTCGGCACCGGCCTGCGCGGCGGCCTCGCGCAGGGCGCCGGCGCGGTCGGGGTCGCGCACGGTCGCGACCACGGCGTGCCCGGCCCGGGCGGCGGCGACGGCGGTGGCCAGGCCGATGCCGGAGGAGGTCCCGGTGATGAGGACGGTCCTGCGCGTGGTGGTCATGAGGCGCGCTCCGCGAGGGCCGCGTCGGCCGTCCCGTCCCCGGCCGCCGCTCGGGCCTTCTCGCGTTCGGCGGCGTCCAGCAGCGGCTGGATCCGGATCGCGGGCAGGAAGGAGAACGCGGCGAGCAGGGTGCCGCCGGCCATCACGACGCGGGCGGCGTCGAGGATGCCGAGGGAGTCGGTCAGCAGGCTGACGGCCCAGCCGCCGACGAGGGCGGCGAGCGGGATGACGCCCCAGGTGACGGTGCGGTAGGCGGCGTGCATGACGCCCTGGTTCTGCGCGGACATCCGGGACTGCCGGGCGGGTGCGCTGCACACGTTGATGCAGGACATGAAGAAGCCGTAGCAGCCCATGGTCACGGCGATCACCGGGCCGGTCGGCAGGGTGGGGGCGGCGAGCACGCCGAGGCCGACCAGGCAGTGCAGCAGCAGGCCGTAGGCCATCGTCCGGCCGGTGCCGAACCGCTCGCTGATCTTGGGGGCGACCACCGCGCCGAGCAGTGCGCCGACCGCGGCGACCGACATGGCCGCGCCGAACACCGCGACGGAGACGCCGAGTCCGCGGTAGGCGAGGACGGGCAGCACGGTGACGAAGATCGGGCCGCCGCAGTTCAGCGTGATGGCGGCGACGACGACCCGGCGCAGCACCGGGTCGGACCAGTTGAGCCGGAAGCCGAGGGTGAGGCGCTCCCGGACGGAGCCGGTGACGGGTGTGCGGTCCCCCCAGGAGGGCATCGAGCGCAGGCAGAGCGCCGAGACCAGGTAGCTGGCGGCGTCGACGAGGAGCGCGGCGACGCCGAGGGCGCCGTAGAGGCCGGCGGCGACGGAGGGGCCGGAGACCTCGGAGACGGAACGGCTGCCCTCCAGGCGGGAGTAGGCCCGGACGAGGTCGTCCTTCGGCACCACGGCGGGGACGGCGATCAGGTAGCCGACGGTGAAGAAGATGGTCGCGCCGCTGATCGCGGCGACGCAGCCGAAGATCAGCGGGGTGGAGAGCCACCCGAGCCAGTAGGCGAGCGGGATGACGCCGACGGCGACCAGCCGGACGAGGTCGCAGGCGAGCATCGTCCACCGCTTGTCCCAGCGGTCGACGAGCACGCCGGCGATCGGTCCGAGCAGCGGGATGCCGAGGTACTGGGCCATCGCCACGATGCCGACCTGGAGGGCGGAGGCGTGCAGCACGAAGATCATCAGGGTGGGGACGACGAAGACGGTGACCCGGTCGCCGACGGTGCTGATGGTCTGGCCGGCCCAGAACAGGTTGAAGCCCCGGCCGAGGGAGGCGGGCAGGCGCGGTTTCACGAGTCCTCCCGGACGACGAGGTCGGACGTCTTGCCGGTGCGGTCGTTGCTGATCAGTGCGGCGACGGCGCGCACCCGGAACGACTGCGGGTCGTGCTGGAAGGCGGTGCTGAGGGTGAAGGTCTCGGCGAGGATCTCCTTGCGCAGCCGCTCGGTGTCGACCTCGGCGCCGGCGGCGGTGAGCAGCAGCACCTCGACGGCGGACGCCCGGCCGCCCTGCTCGGTGACCAGGACCTGGGCCTGCGTCACGCCGGGCTCGCCCTCGGCCCGGGCGACGACCTCCTGGACGTGCAGGCCGAGGCCGCGGACCTGGACGACGCTGTCGCGGCGGCCGAGCACCTGCATCGCCGGTCCTGGGCGGCCGCAGGGGCAGGCGACCAGGCGGCCGGCGTCGCCGGTGCGGTAGCGCAGCACGGGGTTGAGCATCTCGGGGTTCAGGGTGGTGAAGTCGAGCAGCTCGTCGGGGCCGACGTGCACCAGCTGCTCGGGCAGGGTGTGGAAGGTGTCGGCCGGGCACCGGGGGCCGTTGGTGCCGACCACCCAGGTCTCGGTGCTGCCGAACATGCCGTGCCGGCGGGCCAGCGGGGCGACGGCGGCCATGTCCTCGGCGAGCTGCGGCTGCCAGGCCTCGCCGAGCCAGAGCACCTTGCGCAGGTCGGGCAGGGTGATGCCGGCGGCGCGGGCGTGGGCGAACCAGAGCCGCAGCACGCTCGGGGTGCCGCCGATGGCGGTGACCCGGCGGGCGGCGAAGAAGGACAGCCAGTCGGGGTACTCGTCGGCGGCGACCGAGCCGACCGCGATGATCCGGCAGCCGGAGAGGTCGGCGAGGGCGGCGGCGAGGAAGTGCGCGCCCCACATCCGGCCGGCGCCCCAGGCGTTGACGAACACGTCGTCGGGGTCGAGGGGCTGCCAGTGGGCGTGCACGCCGGCCATGTAGAAGCCGGTGGGTGCGTAGCCGATCTTGGGGGCGCCGGTGCTGCCGCCGCTCTGGAAGAGCCAGGTGGCGCCGTGTTCGGCCTGGGGTTCGAGGTGGGCGAGGGCGGTGTTGAGGTCGTCCTTGGCGAGCGGCGGGAGCGCGGCCAGGTCGTCGAGGGCGTGCGGGTCGGCGTGCCCGGTGTAGCGGGGGGCCAGCTCGGGGACGGTCCGCAGCCGGGCGAGGGTGCGCCGGGCGACGTGCAGCCGGGGCGCGGCGGCGGCCGGGGTGAGGGAGAACACGGGTGTCAGCTCGCTTCCGGCTCGGCGGTGGTGGGGGCCTCGCCGCGGTCGGCGAGCCACTTCGCGTGGGCGTCCCGGTAGGCGGTGAAGCGGGCGCGGGTGACGTCCCGCTGGACGGAGCGGTTCGGGTCGTCGAAGTCGGGGGCGATGACGCCGTCCGGTTCGAGTTCGGAGAACCAGAACCGCTCGCCGTCGTGCAGGAAGTCGATACAGAAGAAGGGCATCGGCAGCCGCTCGGCGAACCAGGCGGTGGCGGCGGCGAGCTCGTCCGGGATGTCGGCGAACTGCATGGTGCCGCCGCGGCTGGCGTTGGCGACCGGCGAGCCGTCCTCGGGGATGCGCTTGAGCAGGGCGTACGGCTTGCCGTCGACGACGTAGACCCGGTGGTCGACGGTGCCGTCGCCGAGGTAGGGCTGGACGACGAGGGTGGTGTCGCCGCCCTGGGCGAGGCTGGCGAGGCCGCGGACGTCCTCGGCGCTGCGCGCCAGGTTGATCCCGCCGCCGCCGCACCATCCGGCCGGCTTGACGATGGCCGGGTAGGTCATGCCGCCGAGGGCGACCTCGTACAGGTGCTTGCCGACGTCGCGGCCGGAGCCGATCCGCACGGACGGGATCGGCGGCACCGGTGAGTCGGCGAGGTGGAGCAGGGTGGCCAGCTTGTCGTTGCCGATGAGCGACATCTGCGGCGGGAACGGCAGGTAGAAGCCGGCCTGTTCCAGCACGGCGTACAGGGCGTACTGGTTGAAGACGTCCATCGACTGGTAGGGCAGCGAGTAGAGCGCGGTGACGAAGAGGGTGTCCTGCGGGGTGACCTCCTGGTCGTCGACGTAGACCCGGGGCCGGCGGAGGTCGGTGCCGTCGACGGTGACGGCGTCCGGCGCGTGCCGTGTCCAGCTCATCCCCATCGACTCGGCGACCTCGGCGTACATGTCCCAGAAGTAGTGCTTCCACATGGCGCCGGTGCGGGTCGACTCGCGGTCGGGGAAGATCCAGCACATCCGGCGCAGCGGGCCGCCGGGCGCGGTGTCGGATCCGGTGCCGGGTCCGGTGTCGGGCAGCTGCGGTTGGGGTGGGGTCATCGTCGTCCTCACGGGGGGTGCGGCAGGCGGGTGGGTGCGTCAGCTGGCTCGGTCGCCGGGCGGTGCGGACTGCTCGGACCACCAGCGGCGGCCGGCCTCCGGCAGGGTGTCGACCGGGTCGTAGTAGGGGTGGCGCCGCTCCAGCGGGTCCTCGGGTGCGGTGCCGTCGGGGGCGCCGTCGGGGGTGCGGAGTTCCAGCGCGGTGCGGTAGTTCTTCGTCCAGTAGGAGATGCCGCGTTCGCGGTCGTAGGCGACCGCCTGGTGCACCCACCGTTTGCCGACGTGCGGGACGTCGCAGACCAGCCGCGGGGTGGCGTAGCCCGGCAGGTAGCCCATGATCGCCTCCTGGAGGCGCTGGGCCTGGTGGAGCGGGGTCCGCCAGTGTTCGGCGCCGGGGATCAGGTCGCAGAGGTAGAAGTAGTAGGGCAGGACGTTCGCCTCGCCCTGCAGGGCGAAGCACAGGTCGAGCAGGTCCTCCGGGGTGTCGTTGACGCCGCGCATCAGCACGCCCTGGTTACGGACGTCGCGGACGCCGGCGTCCAGCAGGGCCCTGGCAGCCTCGGCGACCAGCGGGGTCACCGACTGCACGTGGTTGGCGTGGGTGTGCACGGCGAGGTTGACCGAGCGGCGGGCGGCGAGTGCCGCGACCCGGCCGAGTCCGGCGAGGACGTGCGGTTGCAGCCAGTGCTGCGGCAGGCCGACGACGGCCTTGCTGGCGAGGCGGATGTCCCGCACCGAGCCGAGGTCGAGCAGCCGGAGGAGGAAGGACTCCAGCTGTGGCCAGGGCACGTTGGCGAGGTCGCCGCCGGAGACGACCACGTCGCGCACGGCCGGGGTGCGTTTGAGGTAGTCGAGCATCTGCTCCTGCCGGTCGACGGGCCGCAGCACCAGCCGGGTCTTGGCGACCTGGGGGGTGGAGGTGCCGACCAGGTCCATCCGGGTGCAGTGGCCGCAGTACTGCGGGCAGGTGGCGACCAGTTCGGCCAGCACCTTGGTCGGGTAGCGGTGGGTGAGGCCCTCCGCGACCCACATGTCGGCCTCGTGCAGCGAGTCGCGTTCGGCCTTCGGGTGGCTGGGCCACCGCGGGTGCCGGTCGGCGCGCACGGGCAGCATGTAGCGCCGCACGGGGTCGGCCAGGAACGCCTCGGTGAACGCCCCGGGGTCGTGCGGGGCGTGCGGGGCCATGGTGTTGAGCATCTGCGGCGGCAGCAGCAGCGGCATGGTGGCGGACTCGGCCTGGTCGGCGGCGAGTCCCTCGTAGAACCGGTCGGTGAGCAGGGTGCCGGCGACGTCGCGCAGCTGCCGGAGGTTCTTGACGCAGTGCGCGCGCTGCCACTGGGCGTCGCGCCACTGGGCCTCGGTGACGTCGCGCCAGCCCGGCAGCCGGCGCCAGTCCGGCTCGGCCAGGGCGGTCCGTACGTACTGGTACGGCTGCCGGACGGTGTGGTGGTCCATCAGGGGCTACTGGCCGGTGAAGAGGGTGGCGAAGCGGGTGCGGAGTTCGCGCTTGAGCACCTTGCCGGTGGGCCCGAGCGGGAAGTCCTCCGGGGTCCGGGCGATGCTGACGGCGGCGAGTTCGGCGAGCCCGGCCTCGGCGAGCGCCTTGTTGGCGGCCCGCTGGACGTCCTCGGCGGCGGCCTCGGCGGCCCCGGCCTGCAACCGGACGACCGCGACGGGCCGTTGACCCTCCCCCGCGGCTCCCGGGACGCCGACCACCGAGCAGTCCTGCACCAGGTCGTCGCAGTCGGCGAGCAGCACCTCCTCGATCGGCAGGCTGTAGACCGGGCCGTCGGCGGTGTCGATCACGTCGACGGTGCGGTCCAGGTGGTAGAACGCGCCGTCGGCGTCGCGGCGGGCGACGTCGCCGGTGAGCCAGTAGCCGGACAGTTCGAAGGTGGCGGTCAGCCGCGGGTTGTTCCAGTAGCCGGGCGTGCGGGACGGGGTGACGACGCCGAGCATGCCGACGGTGCCGTCCGGGACCTCCCGGCCGTCCTCGTCGAGCACGGCGGCCCGGGTCACCACCTCCAGCGGCCTGCCGACGCAGCGGTCGTTGCGGACGGTCTCGGGCGTGGTGACCTGGCCGAACAGGGCCATGCCCATCTCGGAGGAGCCGAGGCCGTCGATGAACTGCGAACCGGGCAGGGCGGGCTGCTCGGCCTGCTCCTGCGGCAGCAGCCAGGGCTTGATCAGGCCGGTCGGGCGTTCGCCGAGCCGGACCAGCCTGCGGATGTGCCCGTGGTGGGCGCTGTCGCCGGTGTTGAACCAGGAGTGCACCTTCGCCGCGCCGGCCACGGGCAGCTCCCCGGTGGCCAGTTCGACGAAGGTCCGCGGGAAGGACGCGACCATGGTCGGCCGGAAGGCCTCCATGACGGGCTCGACCACGGCGCGCCGCCAGTCGGCCATGACGACGGTGGGCAGGCCGAGCAGGGTGGCGGTGAGGAAGTAGCTGAGCCCGCCCGCGTGGGTGTGCGGCATCAGCGACATCAGCCGGTCGTACGGCTCCGCGGGGAAGCGCACCATCCGCGGCTGCTTGCCGTCCCAGAACTGGCGGTGCGCCAGCATCGTCGACTTCGGCGTGCCGGTGGTGCCGGAGGAGTGGATCAGCGCGACGACGTCCTCGGCGGCGTGCCGGTACGGGTACTGCTCGGGCAGCTGCACGGCGGAGGCGTCGAAGGCCTGGATCTCGGCGGCCATCGCGATGAACCGCGGGCGGCGCTGCGGGTCCTCGCGGTAGGCGGCGGCGAGCCGGGTCGGGTCGTCCGCGACGACACCGACCACGCCGACGTGGTCGAGGTAGCGCACCATCACGTCGTGCCGCATGGCGTCGTTGATCAGGGCGGGGACGGCGCCCAGCGCGGTGAGGGCGAGGAAGTGCAGCAGCGGCTCCAGGCCCTCGCCGACCACGATGCCGACCGGCTCGCCCGGGCGCACGCCGTTCGCCACGTACCAGGCGGCGTAGCGGTCGCGGAGCGCGGCGACGTCGAGCAGGCTGTGGCCGCGCAGCACGACGGCGCCGCGGTGGTCGGTGCGGTGGGTGTACAGGTACGGCACCGCCCGGTTGGGGTTGGCGGCGATGGCGTGGTCGAGGAAGTTGCCGGCGCCGAGCTCGGGCTCGGTCATCAGCTGCTGCCGGGCGGCGAGGGGGGCGATGGACGTCTGCTCGCTCATGTCGCTCTCCTGAGGTGGGCGGGACAATCTGACGATCCGTCAGATCTGCTGGTGCATGGCACCGGTGGAGGTGCGGGTGGGCGGATCGGTGCAGGTGGGGGCGTATGGTGGCGCCGGCCTGCACGGGGTGCGGCGGGGTGCGCCGCGGTGGGGCGGCCTCAGCGGGCGGTGATCTCCGCGACGACCCGGTGGGCGGAGCGGACGGCGCCCTCCATCAGGCCGAAGAACTCGGTGCTGGTCTCGGTGCCGGCCCAGTGGACGCGGCCGTGCGGCGCGGTGAGGGCGGGCCCGTTGCGGAGCCAGTCCCCCGGTCCGAACAGGGCGGCGTAACAGCCGCGGCTGTACGGCTCGTTCACCCAGTCCGTGACGTGGAAGCCGATCGGCTCCGGCAGCATCGGGAACAGCCGGGCGGCCTGCGCGACCGCCGCCGCCCGCTGCCGCTCCGGGTCGAGGGCTGCGAAGCGGTGCGCCTCGCTGCCGGTGACGAACCCGGTCAGCACGCCGACCCCGCCCTCGGCCGGCGAGTCGTCGACGGTCGACAGCAGCGGGCCCTCGGCGTTCACCGACCAGCCGGAGAGGCCGTGCTCGCGCCAGATCGGCGCCGGGTAGACCAGGTTGACCTTGACCGCGCAGCCGCGGGCCGTCCGCTCGCCGGCGCGGCCGACCTGCGGGGCCGGGCTGAACTCCACGGCGTCCGCGAGCAGCGGCGGCACGGCCATCACCACGACGTCGGCGCGGTACGGGCCGCCGGTGGCGTGCACGGTGACCCCGTCCTCGTCCTGGTGGACGGCGGTGACCCGCTCGCCGAGCCGCACCCGCCCGCCCAGCCGCTCGGCCAGCCGCTCGCAGACCAGGTGGGCGCCGCCGGCGATCCGGTCCTGCTGGGCGCCGCCCTCGAAGGCGTTGAGGTAGCGGAGGCCGCCGCCGGAGCGAAGGTAGAACGCCATGTGCAGGACGGAGACGTCGGCCGGGTCGGCGGCCATCATCTCGCCGAGGAAGAGCGGGAAGAACAGCCGGGCGTCCGGGTGCGTCAGGTGCCGGTCCGCCCAGGCGGCGGCGGTGGTGGTGTCCAGCCGGACGGCGTCCGGGGTCAGCCAGGGCGCGTCCGGCCGGACGGCGGCGGTGAGTTCGTCCAGCAGCTCGAACAGGTCGCCGAGCGCGACGGCGTTCAGCGGCGGGAACCGGCCGTCCCGGGTGGCGTCCTCGGCCCCGAGCGCGAAGCGGCTGGCGCCGAGCATCGTCGTCGGCATGGTCTTGAGGCCCAGGCCGGCCGTCAGGGCGAGGAGTTCGGTGTGGCGCTCACCGAGGTAGGCGGCGCCGGCGTCGACCCAGCTGCCGGGTGCGACCTGGAGGCCGTGCATCCGCCCGCCGACCCGGTCGCGGGCCTCCAGCACGGTGACCTCCACGCCGTGCGCCGACAGGCCGGCCGCGGCGGTGAGTCCGGCGAGCCCGGCGCCGACCACGACGGCGCTGCCCGCGCCCGGGGCTCCGCTCGCTCTCGGGACTCTGCTCGCTCTCGGGGCGCCGGACGGGGCCGGAGGGCCGCCGGCGAGGTGGTCGGCGCCGACACCACGGCCGGTGCCGCTCATCGGGCGGCCTCGATCGCCCGGGCCAGGCCCTCGGGGGTGCGGGCCAGCAGGAAGTCCTCGAAGGAGAGCTCGACCCCGTGCTCCCGGGCGACGGCGCTCAGCACCCGGGTGGCGATCAGCGAGTCGCCGCCGAGCTCGAAGAAGTCGGAGTCGGCCGTGACGTCGGAGGTCTCCAGCACGCGTCGGAAGATCGCCGCCACACCCTCGACCCCGTCGCCGGGGCGGGCCTGGACACCGGGAGCGGCGGATGCGCCGGCAGCGGCGTCGGTGGTGTCAACGCTCATGGAGGTCTCCTTTGACCTGGTCGTGCGCCGCGTGCCGGGTTTCGGGCACGGCGGTGCGGTGCGTCGGTGCCGCGTACCGGGGTGTCGGACGGCGGCGGTGCGGTGCGTCGGAGTGCCGCGTGCGGGTGGCGCAGGCGGCGTGCGGATGGCGCGGTGCGGGGTGGCGCGGGGGTGTGCGGGCCGAACGGTGCGGGCCGGCGGGGCCAGCGGTGCGGCGGATGCCGGGCGGGTGGTGCAGGCGGGCGGGTCCGCGTCAGGTGGCGGCGGCGGCCGGGGCGGCGAGCGGGGTGGTCTGCGGTGCGGAGAGCTGCCGGTGCGAGGCGGCCCGGTCCACCTTGCCGCTCGCGGTGAGCACGAGGGCGGGCACGACGGTGATCCGGCCGGGCACCAGGTGGGCGGGCACGGTGCCGCGGAGGTACGACAGGACGTCGGTGTCCAGGGTGCGGCCCGACGCCCCGGCTCGGGGCACCACGTAGGCGACCAGCACCGACCGCCCGGCGAGGGTCGCGCCGGCCACCGCGACGGCGGCCACCCCCGGGTGGCCGGCGATGTGCGCCTCCACCTCCGCGGGGTCCACGCGGATGCCGCGCACCTTGATCTCGCCGTCCAGCCGGCCCTGGTGGGTGAGCACGCCGTCCGGTGCTTCGGCGACCCGGTCGCCGGTCCGGAAGTACCGCTCGCCGTCGATGACGGTGAACCGGGCCGAGGTGGCCTCGGGGAGACCGACGTAGCCGAGCGCCACCGCAGGACCGCCGATGAGCAACTCGCCCTGTTCGCCCAGGCGTTGCACCACGTGCGGGAGTGCCCGGCCGATCGGCGCCCGCGCCGTGCCGTCCCACGCGGGCAGGCCTGCCGGGGCCGCGGGCCCGTGCAGGTCGACCGCGTGCGTGATCATGGTCGTCTCGGTGCAGCCGTAGGTGTTGACCAGACGGATCCGGCCGGTGTCGAGTCGGCTCCAGTCCGCCAGCCGGGCGGGCGCGGCGGCCTCGCCGCCGATGACGAGGGTCCGCACGCAGCCGGGCAGGGCGAGCCCGTCCTCGGCGAGGTGCAGCACGAGTTCGTGCCAGAAGGCGGTCGGCAGGTCGAGGACGGTGATCCCGTTGCGCTCGACCGTCCGCAGGAAGCGGGGGAAGGACCCCGCGTACGCGTCGTCGTCGAGGACGAGGGCCGCTCCGGTGGTGAGGGCCGGCAGGATCTCCTCGAAGCAGGTGTCCCAGTTCAGCGAGGCGAACTGCAGCACGCGGTCCTCGGGTGCCAGGCCGAAGAGTTCGCGCAGCGAGTGGACGGCGGCGGACACCGCACGCCGCGGGGTCGCCACGGGTTTCGGCTGCCCGGTGGAGCCCGAGGTGAAGAGGATGTACGCCGGTGCGTCGGGCCGGTGGGCACCGAGGTGCACAGTCGGGTCGGGTGCCCCGGGCGCGTCCGGCGGGAACGCTTCGCCGTGGACCGGGGAATGCGGCCGGTCGGCTCCCGGGTTTCCCGGAAGGTCTGCCGCGAGGTCCTCGAACGGGCCTGACTCGACTAATTCCAGGCCGAGTCGGACCGCCGCGGCGGGCGCCGCCGCGACCATTCTCCGACAACCGGCCGCCGTCGCCATCGCCCGTTGCCGCTCGACCGGGAAGGCCGGATCGACGGGGCAGTACACACCGCCCGCCGCCAGAACTCCCAACAGCGCCACGACCGTTCCCGGCGCGTGCGTCGCCTCCACGGCGACCGCGCCCGGCTCCGGCCCCAGGCGCACTGCCAGGGTGTTCGCCAGCTCCTGCAGCCGGCGGTAGCTCACGACGCGGCCGCCGTGCACGATCGCCGGACGTTCGGGAAATCGCGCGACGATTTCCGTGAACGCGTCAAACAGGTCGAAGGCGACCCCATTGACGCCTCGAATCTTTGACATGCCCGCCCCAAATTGAATGCTCGCGAGCGACTCCGCGCTCGGCGAACCGGGACTCTACCTTCGAACATGCGTAGCCACAATGGTTGTTGAGTTGATCTGTGCGAGAGCTTGTGCTTGAAACGTGAACGGGTGCGGCCGATCACCGCCCACTCCCGTCCATTTGCGGGATCCGGACCCCTTGGCCAACGGTTTCCGCTACAGAGAACCGGAGTTGACGATCCGACAGCGACGCGGGGAGCCGCCCGACGGCGGCCGGCACCACTCGGCACTGACAGCCCTGCGGAGTGCCACCGCCTCCCGACCGGCCGACGCGCCGGGTCGGCGGGGCGGACCGTCGGTGACGGCATCGCGGGTGGGCGAGGACGGATTCGAACCGTCACAGCCGGAGCGGGGGCTTTACAGGCCCTTGGGCTCTCCTTTGCCCAGCTCGCCCTTGGTGGAAGAGGTCGTGAAACGTGCGCGGAGAGTGCGCGGATCGAACGCGCGCGGGTGCGACCCCGACGACGGCTTAGCAAGCCGCCGCCTTACCACTCGGCCAACTCTCCCGGTACTGCACGGCCGGACGGGGATTCCGACTTCGGCCTTCCCGATCCGTCGTCAGGCGTGCTTCCGACTGCACCGTCCGGCATTGCCGGGCGCACGGAAAGGGCCGCCCGGCCGGGGGTGCTCCCCGTGGGCGGCCCGGCAACAGCGCCGGTCAGCACACTACGAGGACGTCCCGCCGATCCGGGAACTCGAGGAGCGCCGATACGACTGGACACGGTCGAGGGTCTTCATGTTCGCGCTCCTTCCTGGGCCTGTGCGGCGCGATGGATCCACTGTGCAGCACCACCACCGCGGCGGACAAACGCTTTTCGGCACCCCGCGGCCGACCGTCGTCCGTACCGTCTGCTTCGATCCGTTCGGAACAGAGCACGCGATTCCCGCCCGACGGCCGGGGACGGCACGACGGAATGGAGGGGCCATGACCGCTCGCGCGGATCACCCGGCGCGGGATCTCCTGGCGTACACACCGGACGCCGACCGGCCGACGTCCTGCCGGGCAGCCGGAACGCCGGCGGCGCGCCCGCTCGGTGGCGGGCGCGCCGGTCGGTCCGGGGTGCGTCCGTCGGTGCCGGGCGCGGTTCGGATCAGTCGGGCAGGCGGTCCAGGATCCATTCGCCGAGTTCACGCGTGACGGCGGTGTGCTCGGTGGTGGTGCTGGAGCACAGGAAGTCGTCGAGGTCGCTCTCGGACGGGTCCAGGTCGTCGATGGTGGCGTACAGGGCCTTGTTGTCGTCGAGGTCCCGGATGGAGACCGCGCTGACGGAGGGGACGAAGCAGACGTGTTCGTGGCGCAGGTCGACCTGGGCCCCGAACTTCTCGAGCATGTCGGCGAGGATGCCGTAGGAGCGCAGCGTGCCGCCCGGGGCTCCGTCGAGCTCGGGGAAGCCGTTGGTGGTGACGGTCTTCTCGGCCTTGGGGAAGCGGCGCTTGAGTTCGGCGACGACGGTGTTGTCGCCCTGGGCCTGGGCGTAGAAGGTGGTGCCGGGGTAGATCCGGTTCACGGTGAGGGTGATGTCGCCGGGTTCGACGGCGAGTCCGGTGCCGTCGCCGCGGCCGTTGGCGACGCCGATCAGCCGCGGGATGCGCGGCCAGCCGCCGAGCCGTTCCAGCTGCTGCAGGAACTCGATGCGCTCGGGGGCCACGCCGATCGTCCCCGTGGCCGGGTCGTAGTGGCGCCAGAGCATCTGCCGCGCGGCCGGGCTGTCCATCTGCCGCGCGAAGTCGTTGGGCACCGGGATGAAGTGGGAGAAGGCCTGGAGTCCGATCGGGACGACGCCGCCGCGGTGCGGGCTGTCGTACGAGAAGTAGAGCCGGGTGCGGTGGTCCATCCGCTGCATCTCCAGCCGCGCCAGGGCGTAGCGGGTGATGATGCCGCCCATGCTGAAGCCGCCGACCGTCAGCCCGGCGGAGCCCAGCTGCTCGGCGTTGGTCCGCATGATGCAGGCGGTCGCGGCCTCGGCGTTGACCATGATCGAGGCGGAGCGCTCGTCGAAGCCGAGCAGGACGACGTCGCGGCCGCGCCGGCGCAGCTCGGTCAGGAAGGGGTAGTCGCGGTCGAGGCCGGCGTAGAGCCAGGTGAGGTCGCTGCGGCCGAGGTTGAAGCCGTCGGCGATGATCACGGGCCGGGTGATGCCCTGGTGGCCTTCGCCGTAGAAGACGTGGGCGAAGCCGTGGGGCAGCTGCCACTCCTCGTCGGGCGTGGGTACGGGGTACGGGAGCGGGGTGGGGGCGGTGGAGTCCAGCGGGGCCGCGAGGGTGAAGGCGCCGACGCTCTGCTCCGCCTTCTCGTCCTGGTCGGACAAGGGGGTACCTCCTTCGGGTACGCACGGGCCGCGGCAGCCGCGGGACGGGGCTGAGGACCGCAGGCCCGTGCGGGTGACGGGAGCATCATCGGACGGCACGGTCGACCCCGGGCGGTTCCCACGCGAACCGTTCCCCTCGACGGACCATTGGTCGGCTGATCACACGAACGTCGCCCAGGGTGGGTGCACAGCGGGGAGGACGGGCGCAGCACACCGGCCGCGGGTCACCGTCGCGGCGTCAGGTCCCGCAGCCCGTTCGCCAGGAGCGCGTAGGCCTGCTCCGCGTCGGCGACCGCAGCCGGGTAGCGGGCGTCGGCGGGTTCGCCGGCGGCCAGGAGCGCGGCGTTGTCCTGGGCCAGCACCCACTGGACGGCGACGATCTGGACGGCGGCGAGCCGCGCGGCGAGCCCGGGGACGTCCGCCGTCTCCCGGAGCGCCTCGGTGAGCGCCCGCTCGGCACCGGCTTTGAAGCGGTCCATCCGGGCGGCCAGGGTGGGTGCGTCCTGGATCATCCGGGTCAGCCGCAGGACGTGCGGGTGGTCGTTGAGGCCGGTGATCGGGTCCCGTTCGCGCAGCCCGTGCAGGAAGTGCTCGCGCAGGGCGGTCAGCGGGTCGACGTCCGCCGGGCGGGCCCGCACGACGCGGGCGGCCTCGGCCTCGTGGTCGGCGAGGCGCTGCAGCACGAGGTCTTCCTTGGTCGGGAAGTACGCGAAGAGCGTGCGCTTGGACACCTCGGCCGCCTCGGCGACCTGGGCCACCGAGACCTGGTTGAAGCCGTGTTCGAGGAAGAGGGCGATCGCCGCGTCGGAGATCGCCGCGCGGGTCCGCCGCTTCTTGCGTTCCCGCAGCCCTGGTGCGCCGTCCACGGCAGTCAACCTAGCAGAGACGGCAACCGGGGATATTTCTGCACCTGGTATATATTTGCCCTGAGGCGAGAGATCGGACGAGCGGAGTGAGGACCATGACCCGGACCGGGATCGACACCGAGGTCGCCGTCGTCGGCGCGGGACCGGCCGGCCTGATGCTGGCCTGCGAGCTGGCACTGGCGGGGATCGACACCGTGGTGCTGGAGCGGCTGCCCCGGCGCGTGGAGCAGGCGAAGGGCGGCGCGATCCAGCCCCGCACCGCCGAACTGCTGGAGATGCGCGGGCTGCTGGAGCCGATCCGGCGACGGACCGCCCCCGGCGAGCCGGTCGGCGGACACTTCGCCGCCCTGCCGGTGCCCCTGGACTGCACCCCCTGGCACACCCGGCACCCCTGCCCGATCACCCTCCCCCAGTGGGAGATCGAGCAGGTGCTCGAAGCGCGGGCGACCGCCCTCGGTGCCCGGATCCTGCGCGGCGCGGCCGTCTCCGCGGTCGACCAGGACGAGGACGGCGTGGTCGTCGCGGCGGACGGCCTGCAGGTGCGGGCACGCCACCTGGTGGCGTGCGACGGCGGCCACAGCACGGTGCGCGGCCTCCTCGGCCTCCCGTTCCCCGGCCGGCCGGGCACCCAGCGGGCGGTGCTGGCCGACATCCGGCTGTCCGCCGTCTCCCCGCCGGTGCCGCAGCGACTCGGACACATCAGCACCCTGACCCGCCGGGCGGGCGACCACTGGGCGGTGCTGGCCCCGCTCGGCGACGGCCGCTACCGCTTCACCTTCGGCCGCACGGGCCAGGAGGCCCCCGCCCGCGAGACCCCCGTCACCCGCGAGGAGATCGCCGAGGCACTGCGGGCCCTGTACGGGGAGGGGACCGTGCTCGGCGCGGTGGACAACTCCTCACGGTTCGGCGACGCCACCCGGCAGCTGGACCAGTACCGCACCGGCCGGGTCCTGTTCGCCGGCGACGCCGCGCACGTCCATCCGCCGCTCGGCGCCCAGGGCCTCAACCTCGGCATCCAGGACGCCGTCAACCTCGGCTGGAAGCTCGCCGCCACCGTCCGGGGCCGCGCACCGCACGGCCTCCTGGACAGCTACCACGCCGAGCGGCACCCGGTCGGCGCGCAGGTCCTGCACCACACCTCGGCCCAGCGCGTCCTGGCGGACCCGGACCCGGGCGAGGACGTGGCCGCGCTGCGCGACATCGTCGTCGACCTGCTGCGCCTGCCCGACGCCAACCGCCACATCGCGGGGCTGATGTCCGGCCTCGCACTGCGCTATCCGCTGAACGGCGCCCACCCGCTGACCGGCGGGCGCGTGCCGGACACCGAGCTCACCGGCGGCGCCGGTACCGTCCGGCTGTCGTCGCTGTTCGCGGCGGGGCACGCCGTCCTGCTCGACCTCGCGGGAGCCGTCCCGGAGGGTCTGCCGCTCCCGCCGCGGGTCGACCTCGTCCGCGCCACCTGCACCGAGGGGCCGGGCGCGGCCGCCCTGCTGATCCGCCCCGACGGCTACGTCTGCTGGGCCACGGACGGGCCGGCCGCCGACCCGGACGAGGTGCTCGCCGCCGTCGCCGACCACCTGGTGCGGCTGCCCTGACCGGCCGTCCGGCGGGCCGCCGGCAGGGCGCCGGCGGAAGCCGTCAGGCGCCCAGCGAGTAGCAGTGGTCCTCGGTCTGCCCCAGCCACC
This sequence comes from Streptomyces sp. NRRL B-24484, assembly GCF_000717715.1. Taxonomy (GTDB): domain Bacteria; phylum Actinomycetota; class Actinomycetes; order Streptomycetales; family Streptomycetaceae; genus Kitasatospora. The sequence continues at coordinate 129,391 of NZ_JOAI01000017.1, forward strand.
ACCATTCGTCGTCCTCCGCCTCGGCCGCCGCCTCGGGATCGATCCGGACGAGCGAGTCGCGGACGAAGGCGAGGAAGGCGTAGTGCTCCCCGAATGCGTCGCCGCCACGGGTCGCCCGGCCGACCGAGAGGCAGAGCGCCCAGTCGGTCATCGCCAGGCAGGCGGCGAAGGCGGTGAACGAGGTGTTGACCGTGTCGCCGTACCCGTCGACGATCCGGCCGGTCGCGAGGTCGAGCCACAGGGCCGGCTCGCCGTGGACCTCGGCGATCACCAGGCGGCCGTCGGTGACGGTGAGTTCCTTCATCGCCCGGTCGGTTTCCAGCCAGCCGAGCGCCGAGATCCGGGGCAGCCCGAACGTCGCCAGCGGCCGGGCCGGCGCCGCGTCACCGGTCGCCGCGGCGAGTTGCCCGGGGTCGGCGAGGACCACGCCGCCGTAGTACGGATGCACGTCCTCGGGCGTGAGCCGCGCGGCGTCCCACCAGACGTCCCGGGGCAGGAGGTTGGGCGCGGTCTCCCGGAGGTGCGCGCCCGCGGCCGCGTCCTGGCCGGAGACCGCCGGTGACGGTGCGGCCGGCGGTCCGAAGTCGAAGAGCGCGGCGCCGCTGTAACCCGCGATCAGTACCCGGTCGCCGGGCAGCACGTGGACGTCGTCGTCGTGGGCCACCGGGTAGAGCGCGTGGACGGTGGCCGCGCCGGCCCGGGTGACGGTGACCTCGACCATCGAGTTGAGCGGGTCGCCGGTGTCCAGCGCCGAGTCCGGGGCGGCCGGCGGCTCCGCCCGGGCCGGTTCGTCCGGCGACGGCTCGCCGAGCGGGGCGCCGTCCTCCAGCGCGTACCACCGGTAGGTGTGGTCGTAGCGCGACCGCAGGCAGACCTCGCTCCCGCCGGCCCGGAAGCCGTGCAGGGCGACCGGCCCGGTCCAGCCCGGCGCGACGGCGCCGGTGTCCCACACCTCGATCGGCCGCCAGTGCGCCCACACCACCCGCCAGGGCATCGCGAGGCCGAGGCCGTCCAGCCACGCGGCGAGCGCACCGTCACCCCGCACCAGGGCCGCGAACCGCAGCCTCGCCGCCCACTCCTCCGGCCCCGCACCGTCGTCCGTCCCGTAGACCCGGGCGACCTCCGCGAGCGCCTCCTGATGCTCCGCCAGCCGCTCCGGAAACCCGTCCGGCCGCCACGCCGCCGTCCCCATGCCCCGCTCCCCCGTTCCCCGATGATCTTCGACCACGAGCCTACGGCACCCCGCCGACGACCCTCGGAGCCCGTCCGGACGGCGGCGGGCGGACGGCCGCCGACGGTCGTCAGTGCCCTGCGGAGGCACCGGCCCCGGGGGCACTCGCGGCGGCGACGAGGCGGTGGATCTGGGCGTTCACCAGGTCTGCCCGCAGCACCGGCGCGTTCGCGGTGTCGTCGGCGGTGAGGAAGAGGGCGCGGTTGTCGCCGACCGCCGCGTAGAGGTAGTCCCGGGTGACGCCCCCGGGGGAGAGCTGCGCGCCCGTGGCCGTGACGATCCGGAACCCGACGGCCGGTGCCTCCAGCCCCTCGGTCCCGACCGCCTCGACCTGCACCTGCGGTCCGCTCGCCAGCCGGAAGCCGGTGCACCCGCCGCCGTACACGGCGGAGGCGAGGGCGTCGTAGCGTTCCCTGCCCCCGGCGGCCCCGAGCAGGCCCAGCCGGGTGAGGCCCCCGAGGACGTTGTTCCCGGTGACGTGGTAGTAGCGTCCGACCGATTCCTCCTCGGAGAAGAGGGCGAGGACCGGTGCACAGGCCGGGTACTGCCGTGCCGTCGCGGCCACCGCGTCGGCACCGCCCTCGGAGGAATCCTCGGCAGGCTGGGAGGTGATGCCGGGCGGCAGGTCCTCGCCGGACAGCAGCAGGTCCGTCAACTGCTCGGGGGACAGTGCCGCGAGGCTCCGCCACGGCGCGGTGCCGGGCCGCGCGGTCGACGGCGCCGGGGCCGTGACGGCGGTATCGCCGGCCGTTCCCGGCGCGGGGGCCGGTGCGGGTGCGGACGAGCAGCCGGCCGCGAGGGCGAGCAGGGCGATCAGTACCGGGGCCGTACGGGCGGCGGGCCGTGCCAAGGTCTCTCCTGGTGTCTCCGGTCCGCCGGAGACGAACCTCCGGCGGGCGCCGGTCATTATGGCCGCCCCGCGGAGCGGACCGCTCCGGAGTTTCCTGCGGGCGCCCGCCCGGGAACGGGCCCCGGCGCCCTCCTCCACCCTGCTATCACCTGCTATCTTCGAGGTATGGCGAAGACCCAGGTGAATCTCCGCATGGACGAGACCGTCGCCGAGATGGCCCGGCACGCGGCCGAGACCCGGCGGATGCCGGTGAACGACTACGTCGCGCAGCTGATCCGGGACGACAACGAGAAGCTGCGCGAGGTCTTCATGGCCGGGGCGCAGGAGGTGCTCGACGAGTACAGGGACCTGCTCGACGGGATCGAGGCCGCGTGATCCTCCACGTCGATCTCGCCTGGATCCTGGAGGTCGCCGAGCGGGCCGGGGTGGGCGATCCGGCGCCGGTGGACTACGGGGTCGCGATCTCCGCGGTGGAACGGCACCGGGCCGTGGTCGCCGGGCAGGAGGTCTATGACGGGCCGTTCGCCCGGGCCGCCGCGCTCGCCCACACCCTGGGCCGGCTGCCGTGGCTGGAACGGTCGAACCTCCGGGTGGCGGTCGCCGTCGCGCACGGCTACCTGCTGGCGAGCGGTGTCTCCGTCAAGCTCGACCAGGAACGGGTCTCCGCCGTGGCCGACGAACTCCGGCGCCCCGCCTCCTCCGCGGCCGACCTCGCCGCCGCGCTCAGGACCTGGCTGGTCTGAGGGCGGCCCCGCGGAGCCCGTCCCGACCGGGCTCCCGACGGGTGGAAGCCGCGGGACGCACGGCGCGTCCGACCGCGTCCCGCCGTCCGGCCCGTACCGTCGGAGGCGGAGGGGCCACCGCCCCTTCCGCGCCGGCCCGGCCGCCCTGCCCCCTACTCAGGTCGCGGCCCGGGCCGCGCCTCGTGCCGGCCCGCGGACCGGCTGGCGACCCGGGTCCGGTCCGCGGACGGTCGGTCACGAGGCGGCGGACGTCCGCGATGTGCGGGCCACCAGGAAGGTCTGCGGGGTCTTCTCGGGGGAAGGGGCCGTCCTCGTCGCAGGCGCGCAGCGTCCGGGAGATCACCGGCAGGCCGGCGGCCTCCGGCAGCTCGGCGACCTGTTCGGGCCGGCGACGGTGGAAGACCAGGTCGATGCCGTGGCCGAAGGCCTCGGTCCGGCGCCGGGGCACCTCGCCGACCTGGAACGCGACCAGCAGGCAACCGCCGGGGGCGAGCACCCGGCGGAACTCCGCGAACACCGCCGGCAGCCGCTCGTCGGGGACCTGTGGTGGCACGACCTGGTGGACCGGCAGTCGCCGGAGCACGAGGCGCAGCCGTTCGACGCCGAGCACCCGCTGTACATCATGTACGCCTCGGGGACGACGGCGAAGCCGAAGGCCATCCCCTGCACACCTCGGGCGGCTACCTGACGCAGGTGGCGTGGGCGAGGGGTAGGAGCTTTCCCACGGGACGACGGGCCACCCGGTGGCCGCACGGGGCAGCCTCGCTCCGGGTCAGCCGCAGGCGGCGCCCGAGGCGCGCCAGGTGTCCGGGTCGACCATGGCGGTGGGCGCGAAGGCCTCGGCGGGGAAGGGTCTGCCGTTGCGCACCTTGTCGTACATCGTCTGCACGGCGAGGGCGCCGACGTCCCGGCCGCTGACCGCGAGGGCGGCCCGCATGGCGAAGCGGTCCCCGTTCTGCCAGTCCCGGCAGGCGAGGTAGCCGCCCAGCCCGACGCCGATGACGTCGGTGTCGGGGACGCCGGCGGCCCGCAGCGCGGCGAGACCGCCCCGGACGTTCTCGTCGTTGCAGCCCCACACCACCCAGTGCTCGGGGTTGCCGGCCTCGGCGGCCGTGGTGGAGGCGACGGCGGTTCGGGCGCCGTCCGGGGTGTTGTCGGTGGTGACGTTCAGGGTGCGGACCTGGCCGGCGTCCTGGAGGAAGGCCAGCCTGGCGGCGTCGACGCGTTCGCGGCAGACGCTGAGGTCCATCCTGGCCGCGGCGACGATCCGGGTGTCCGCGGCCTTCCACCCGGCCTTGCGGTACTCCTCGGCGGCGCGCCGGCCGACCTCCTCCCCCATCCGGGCACCGCTGTAGCCGACCCGGGGCACGAGCTTGCGCCGGGCGCAGATGCCGGGGTCGGCGAGGTCGGCGCAGATCTGGTCGTCGGAGGCCAGCAGTTCGATCCGGGCGTCGTGGGCGATCCGCACCAGCTGCGGTCCGAGCGCCGGGTCGGGCACCGCCACGACGACGCCGCTCGCCCCGTGGGCGGCGGCGGTGCGGACGGCGTCGAGGGTGCGGGCGGCGTCCGTGCCGACATCCACCACCTCCAGGTCGATGCCGAGTCGGGAGGCCCGTTCCCGGGCGCCGTCCGCCTCGTCCCGGAAGTACTGCTGGTCGCCCTGCTTCTGGATGTAGGCGACGGAGATCCTGCGGGGCCGGCCGGTCTCGGGGCCCTGGACGGTGCAGGCGCCGAGGGTGGCGATGGCGGCGAGCACGGCGACGGCGCCGGCCGGCTTCGGGGGGAGGGGGTGGCGGGGCATGGCGACCTCGGGCGGGTTCGGGCTCCCGGTCGGCGGCCGGGGCGGCGGGACGGCGACGGGAGTGGCGGGCGGGACGGTACGACAGCAAGAACGCGACAGGGGTGCGTGAGGGAACGCGGGCGGCCGGACGGGGCCTTGACGCGGTGTCGGAGCGTGCGGTGTGATGCTGCCGCGCGTTCGGTTCTGTTGGAGTGTGGGGTTTTCTGATGGGCGAACGCGGTGCTCGGCCTGCCCGCAGTGCGGGCCCGCGCACTCCGCACACCGCCGGCGCGGCGCGCCCGACTCGTCCCCGGGTGCACCGCGCCGGCGGGCCGGCGGTGGCGCCCTCGGCCCTGCGGCGCATCCCCGCCGGCCCCCCGCCCGCCCGCGGCCGGTGCGGCCGTCCCGGCCCGGCGCACTACGCTCGGCGCAGCGGTGGTGCGCAGGTCTGCGGGAAGGGTGTGGCGGCGGTGCTGGACGGGCTGGATGCGGCGCTGGTGCGCGAGCTGCAGCGGGACGGCCGGGTGAGCTACCAGCGCCTGGCCGAGCTGCTCGGCGTCTCGCGGGAGGCGGCGCGGGCCCGGGTGCACCGGCTGACCGCCTCCGGGGCGGTGCGCGCGGTGGGGATCGTCCGGCCGTCGGTGGTCGGCATCACGGCCGTGGCCCATGTGTCGCTCGCGGTGGAGGGCCCGGCGCGGCCGGTCGCCGAGGCCGCTGCGGCCCGTCCCGCGACGTCGTTCGTCTCCTGCACGGCGGGCGGCGGCGCGGTGGTGGCCGAGGTCCGGGTCGCGGACGACCGCGCGCTGGAGCGCGAGTTCACCGCGTTGCGCGGTGTCCCGGGGGTGCACGGGATCGAGGTGTTCCGCTGCGCGGAGCTGCTGCGCGACGCGTACTCGCCGCTGCCGGGCGGGCCGGCGGCGCCGCGGCCGGCCGAGGGGCCGCCACCGCCGGTCGACGAGACGGACCGGGTGCTGCTCGGTCTGCTGCAGGTGGACGGGCGGGCCTCGTTCGCGGCGCTGGCCGAGCGGGTCGGGCTGTCGCAGCCCGCGACCCGGGCCCGGGTGCTGCGGCTGCTGGAGTCGGGGGCCGTCCACGTGACCGGGCTGGTCGCCTCGCAGGCGCTCGGGGTGCGGGAGGCGGTCGGCGTGGGGCTGGGGGTGCGGGGCGGTGCCCGGGAGGCGGCCGCGCTCGCCGTCGGACTGCCGGGGGTGAACTACGTGGCGGCGGGCCACGGCCGCTTCGACGTGGTCTGCGGGGTGGACGCCGCCGACCGGGCCGCCCTGCTCGGCACCCTGGACGTGCTGCGCGCCCTGCCGGGCGTGGTCCGCGCGGAATCCTGGTACCACCTCGACATCGTGAAGGAGACGTACAGCTACGATCTCCCGGCCTGACCGGCGGATCGGTCGCTGCCACCGGCACCTCCCTACGAATCGCCGGTGAAGGCGCGAATCACCTGCGGAAATGTTCCCGCAGGCCATTGACGCGGTGTTTTCGCCCGGCATTGAATGACCGGCGTCCCCCTCTCCCTCACCCTGCCGGGACGGCTGATGTCCAGATCCCCCCGGAGCGGCGTCGCCGCGCTCCCCCGCTCGCTCGGCGTCTTCGGCGGCGTCCTGCTGACCCTCTCCTGCGTGACCCCGGCCTCCTCGCTGTTCATCGTGGTGCCGCCGCTGCTGCAGACCCAGGGCAGCGGCGCCGTCCTCACCCTGCTGATCGCCGCGCTGCTCTCCCTCGGCGTCGGCTTCTGCTACGCGGAGCTCGGCACGCTCGTCCCCAGCGCCGGCGGCGAGTACTCGATCGTCGGGCAGCTGCTCGGCCGCCTCGCCGGCTGGCTGGTCTTCGTGATCTCCGTGGTGTCGCTGCTGGTGATCCCGCCGATCATCGCGCTCGGTACCGCCGGCTACCTGTCGTCCGTGGCCTCGCTCGACCCCGCGGTCACCGGTGCCGTGGTGATGGCCCTCGCCGTCGCCGTCGGCGTGCTGGACATCAAGTCCAACGCGCTGATCACCGGCCTCTTCCTCGGGCTGGAGGTGCTCGCCGCGGCCGTGGTCAGCGTGCTCGGCCTCACCCACGTCCACCAGCCGCTGGGCAGCCTGGTGCACGCCGCCGTCCCGGACGGCCACGGCGGCACCGGCCCGTTCACCGCGGGCCTGCTGGTCTCCGGCCTCGCCGTCGCCCTGTTCACCTACAACGGCTTCGGCACCGCCGTCTACCTCTCCGAGGACCTCCGCGACCCCCGCCGCACGGTGGCCCGCACGGTGCTCTGGTCGCTGCTGGCCGGCGTCGTGCTGATCACCGTGCCGGTCGCCGCGATCTGCCTGGGCGTCGACTCGCCCGACCGGCTCGCCGCCGGCGACCTCGTCGCGGTCGTCGACTCCTGGGCGGGCAGCACCGTCGGCACCTTCGTCAGCCTCTGCATCGCCGCCGCCATCCTCAACGCGGTGATCGTCATGGTGCTGCAGAACGGCCGGGTGCTGTACGCCTCCGCCCGCGACCGCACCTGGCCCGACCCGGTGAACCGGGTGCTCGGCTCGCTGCACCCCCGGTGGGGCTCGCCGTGGGCCGCGACGCTGGCGATCGGCCTGCCCGGCGTCGTCCTCGCCCTCGCGGTGCCGATCGACGCCCTGCTCGGCTTCACCGGTGTCGTGGTCGCGGTGATCTACCTGCTGCTCGGCTGCGCCGCGCTGACCGCCCGGCGAGCCCGCCACCGCGCCGTGCCCGCCTGGCGGATGCCGCTGTGGCCGGCCGTGCCGCTCGTCACCATCGCCGTCCTCGGCTACTCGCTCACCCAGCAGACCGCCCGCGACCTGCTGATCACCGGCGGCATCCTGCTCGCCGGCGCGTGCTACTGGTTCGCGTACCTGCGGCCGCGCAGCGCCACGCACTGGGTGCTCAGCCTGCCCGCCGACGTGGCCGGCGAACCCGAGCCCGCCGGCGCCGACGGCGCCGCCGCCCCGCTGAACGGAGCCCGGCTGTGACCCGCCCCGCCGACCTCGTCCTCCACAACGCCCACGTCCACACCGTGGACGACGCCCGTCCGCGCGCCGAGGCCGTCGCCGTCCGCGACGGCCGGATCGCCTGGGTCGGCGACGGCGACGGCTGGCGCGCCTTCGCCGGCCCGGACACCGAGACGGTGGACGCCCGCGGGCGGCTGGTGCTGCCCGGCTTCGTCGACAGCCACAACCACGTCCGGCTGGGCTCCGACGCCGACTGCGTCCAGCTCGCCGGCGCCGGCAGCCTCGACGAGATCGGCGCCCGGATCGCCGACCGGCTGCGCACGCACCCGGACGCCGAGTGGATCGAGGGCGAGGCATTCGACTACTCGGCGATCCCGGGCGGCCGGATGCCCACCGCGGCCGACCTGGACCGCTTCACCGGGGACCGGCCGGCCTTCGTGCTCAGCTACGACGTGCACACCGCCTGGCTGAACACCGCGGCGCTGCGCCGCCTCGGGATCGGCCGCGGCACCGAACGGACCGCGTACGGCACCGTGCAGAAGGACCCGGCGACGGGCGAACCGACGGGCTTCCTCACCGACTTCGCGGTGCGCGGACTCTCCCGGGACGGCCACCGGGCGCTGCGGGCGGCCGGCGCGCCCTGGGCGGATCCGGACCGCCAGTACCGGCGGCTGGCCGGCAGCCTCGACATGGCCGCCCGGTACGGCATCACCACGGTGGTGGAGCCGCAGAACTCCCTCGACGACCTGCCGCTGTTCGAACGGGCGCTCGCCGAGGGCCGGCTGCGGTCCCGGCTGGTCGCCGGGCTCTTCCACCCGCGCGGCACCACCGCCGAGGACCTGGCGGCGTTCGCGGCGGCCGCCCGGCGCCACGCCTCCGACCGGTTCCGGGTCGGACCGCTGAAGCTGTACATCGACGACGTGGTGGAGCCGCACACCGCGGCCCTGCTGGAGCCGTACGCCGGGCACCACAGCCACCGCGGGGAGACCTTCTACCCGCCGGAGGAGTTCGCGGAGGTGCTGGCCGGGCTGGACGCGGCCGGCTTCCAGGCCTTCGTGCACGCCACCGGGGACCGCGGGATCCGCACCGTGCTGGACGCGGTGGCGCACGCCCGGGCCGTCAACGGGCCGAACGACGCCCGGCACCAGGTCGTCCACGTGGAGTGCCTCGACCCGGCCGACGTGCCGCGCTTCGCCGAACTCGGTGTCGTCGCCTGCATGCAGCCGCGGCACTGCTCGCCGGACATCGCCGGCCCGGGCCGGGACTGGGCCGAGGCGGTCGGCGAGCACCGCTGGAACAAGGCGTGGCCGATGCGCAGCCTGCACAGGTCCGGCGCGGTGCTCGCGCTGTCCAGCGACTGGAACGTCGCGGAGATGGACCCGCTGGTCGGCCTCTACACCGCGGTGACCCGTCGCGGCCTGGCCGGCGGCGAGCCGTGGATGCCGGAGGAGACGCTCGACCTGGCGACCGCGCTGCGCGGCTACACCCTCGGCAGCGCGTACGCCGTCCACCTGGAGCAGGAGCTCGGCAGCGTCACCCCGGGCAAGCTCGCCGACCTGGTGATGCTCTCCGACGACCTGTTCGAGCTGGAGCCGAGGGCCTTCCTCGACGCCCGGGTGGAGCTGGGCGTGCTCGGCGGCGAGGTCGTCCACCGGGCCGCCTGACGGACCGTCGGCGCTCCGCAGCGTGCGCAAACGCGGGCCCGCACCCCCTCCCCCGGGGTGCGGGCCCGCGGCGCGTCGGCCCGGGACGCCCGGGCGGGCGCGGCGGGCTCCGGCCGTCGGAGATGAGCTGGGCGAGTCCCTTGTAGGCGGCGAGGCCGGCCAGGGTGGCGATGGTGGGGTTGACGCGGCCGTAGACGATGACCAGTCCGTTGAGGACGCCGACGAGGATGCCGACGGCGACGGCGGCGGCCATGCCGACGAGGGGG